>JBBRQS010000009.1:0-161598 GCA_038226035.1 Chitinophagales bacterium
AAAAGAAATTCAAAAAAGAAATTCAAAAAAGAAATTCAAAAAAGAAATTCAAAAAAGAAATTCAAAAAAGAAATTCAAAAAAGAAATTCAAAAAAGAAATTCAAAAAAGAAATTTATTATTTAAAATCCAAAATCATAATTCTTTATTGATTCTCAGCTTTCTTTTATTTTTCGCACCAATTCTTCGCTTGCGCCGATATAATTGGGTTGTGTTTCTTTCGCGATTTTCAATGCCATTTCAGCAGCTTTGAGTGCGTCATCTTTTTTGGCGTTGCGCAAAAGCGTCATTGCATACCAGTAATAATATTCGCTCAATCCGCCGTTTACGGCTGCGAGTTTCAAGTATTTTTCGGCATCGGCGAGTACGGTTTTTTCGTAAGGGAAAGCGTCTATCATTTGTTTGCCGGTATTGAAGAGTTTGCGCGCATCGTTTTTAGCTTCTTTTTTGGCATAAGTATCGCAAGTTTTACAGAAGTTTTTGGCATCGCCGGCGGCTTTATAAAATTTCATATCGGCATCCATTGCAAACTCATCGGCTTTTTCGGGAAAATACGTTTTCATTTTAGCTTTAGCCTCTTCGTGTAACGGCGCATTTTTGAATTGCACGGCGGTTTCCAAAGTTTTTCCGATAGCATTTTCAATTTTTTTATTGACTTGTTCCGGAGAATAAAGCAATGCGATGGCTTGTTTATTTTTAACTAGCAAATCAAAAATTTTGGAGTCCGATTGCGTCGTGCCTTCAAAAATAATTCTCAATGTTGCGGGTTGTGTCATATCCGCTTTCAATAAATATTCGTTTGTTATTTTCAGACTCGGTTTGCCGGCGCGATTGAGTGCGCGCACGTAATTGAGTACGAGTTCCGGATCGCGATTGCCTTCGTCATACGTTTTTTCAAAACTCTTTGAATTATCTACTTTACCGAGTGCAAGTTTAGCCGTAGATTTAAACTGTTCGGCATCCAATGCACCAACCGCTTTATGAATTTGTTCGCCTTTTTCGTTGATAAAAAGCAAAGACGGATAAGCCGTAATCTCAAATTTATCGGAGAGTTTCGGACCTTCCCCTTTTTCCATATCCATTTTCAGGTTGATGAAATTGTCGTTAAAAAACTGTCCGACCGATTCGTCCGTAAAAACGGTAGCTGCCATGCGTTTACACGGTCCGCACCATTCGGCATAAGCATCCATGAAAATTATTTTATTTTCTTTCACGGCTTTTGCTTTAGCTTCTGTGAAACTGCCATGAAAAAATTGGATACCGGTGGTGTGTATACTTTCCGTTTTGGTTTGCGCGGTTACAAAACCGAAAAACGTAAACATTAAAATAAAGAATATCGAATATTTTTTTTGTAAGAAAAGCATAATAAAAATAATGATAATTAGTAAGTAGTGATTTTTTTTCGACACACGATTTGAAATGAGTTTATAAAGTTGCTCCTTGGCTATTAATCAATTTACAGATTAAATTATTGTTGTTTTAGGTATCCTACTCAAAAGCCCAATCGCCGGAAAAGCCGGTAAAACAACGAAAATTTAGATTACGTAATAATTAATATTCGTGAAAACCCTTAAAATCGTTTCGAATTGTGTTTTACTTTAACAACGTTCGTGAAGCTGTTTGGTTTTCCAAACCGCTCAACATGGAACCGGACAAACACAATTTTTGCAATTCCGGCAAACTGCTTCTGAAAACATTAAAATCAACATTACCGTTGATGCCGGGAATATGTCCGCGATTGCCGTATTGCCAAAACAACCATTGATTGGTACCTAAGCGCGGTGCTTCGCCGCCGTATTTAGCAATCCAAATCGGATATTTATCAAATTCGCCGGCAATAAATTTATTATAAAATTTGTAGTGCGTATAAATAATCGGATGCACGCTATACTCCAATTCTATTAACGCAATCCAAGTTTTCATATTTTGCACGACCATTTCGCGCGGCAAATCTTCATCTTCTTCGATGTCCAAGACAGGCGGTAAATCACCGTATTGTAAATCGGCGGCGCGGATAAAATTTTGCGCTTGTTCTGTCGGGTCTGTTGAAGCGTGAAAAAAATGATACGCGCCGCGCACGATACCGACCCGTTTCATTTCCTGCCAATTAAGGCAATAGAGCGAATCTTGTGTACGCCGACCTTCACTCGCTTTAACAAAAGCAAATTGTATTTGTTGTTGTGCTATAATATTCCAATCTACTTTTTCTTGATGATGCGATAAATCTATACCCTGAACGGCATATTCTTTCAAACGCTCCGTTTCGTAATCGCACCCGGCAAATAAAATTGCCGAGAACAAAGCCACTATAAAATATTTTTTCATTAAAAAAAAACTATGTGATTGACAAACTTTGTTAAATTCTAAGCATAAAGTATGAAATTTTTATTTATTGAAGTAACCGGTATCAAGAATCAACTAAAAGTAATTCATACTTCATTCTTAATACCGGATACTTAAACAAATATCGGTTAAAATTATGCCAATAAAAATATTAAATTTCGGAAAAGGAAAAATTTAGTGTCGTGTAATAAATGAAAATGATATTGTTCTATTGTTTTACTGTTCAAATGCGGATAGTTTTCCGCAAAGTTACAATAACTCCGACATCCGGCAGCATTATTTTACCCGATAAAAGGCATATTTAAATTTAATTTGAGATATAAAAATTGAGTTGGGTAAAAACCAATATTGTTTAAAATCTCAAGGTCAGTATATCGAACCCGCTCCATTGCCGAATGTTTCTGATATTAGCAACTGAATATAAATTTTTACGGGCCATACTCAAACGGAGGGAATAAATTGCCTCCTTAATGTGTAAAAGATGTAACTTTTCTCAAAAATTATGCAAGTAAAATATTTTCACTTCTCATAACTTTGTGACTAAAAGTAAAAAAAAAAATTAAAAAAACATGAATGATTTTTTCAAAACTATTATCGCCGGGTACGGTGCAAGTAAATTAGGAGGAGGGTGTTTGGGTACCATAATTGTTTTCGTTATTATTTATACCGCACTTGGACATTGCAGATAATAACGAAAGTAAAAAGGCAATTAATTTTATACCGGTAACAAATTGTTTTCTTTAATAACCGGCACTTTAAACCGGCACGTCAGTACGGTAATATCGTCCGGAAAATCCATAGAACCTTTAAAATCTTCGGCTTGCCGCATCAACATTTTATTGAACTGTTCGGCGCCTAAGTGGTTATTTTTGCAAACCAAATCGCCGAGCATAGATTCATCAAAATATTTGCCTTGCGCATTTTTTATATCGGTAATACCGTCCGTAAATATCAGCAAATAAGCGTCATCGGATAAGACTATCGTGTCGAACTCTATTTTCGGTAATTCTTGATGGTAGCCGAGTATCGGACAACCTTTATCCAACCAGTATAATTTGTCGTCGGTATAAAATGCGGGCGGAATGTGTCCGGCATTCACATATTGCATGGTTTGTGTTTGCGTATCTAAATCAACGATAAACAAAGTCACAAAACGTTCGCCTTTTGTCACACGCCAAACAGCCGTGTTCAAACGTTGAACATATTCTTCGAGCGTTCCGGCATTTTGAATAATGGCGTGCAAACTCGCTTCTATATTCGACATCAGCAACGCCGCCGCCAAACCTTTTCCGGCCACATCGGCAACGCAAAAAATATAACGCGCATCGGATATTTTCAGGCAATCGTAGTAATCTCCGCCTACACCGAAGTGCGGTTTATAGATAGACGAGAGTTCAAAAAAATCGTTCTGAGGCAAAAGTTGCGGTACTAACGAATGTTGCATTTCGCTTGCCAATTGCATTTCGTGTTCAAAGCGCACTTCATCCATTTGCCGTTTGAAGTGGCGTTTGTTTTCTATCGAGACTGCAATGATATTGCTGATAGAAAGGATCAATTGAATTTTTCCGAAATCGTCGCTTCCGTATTCGTTCAGGAAAGTATAGCCGATGGCTGTGTTTTTATGCACAATCGGTATAACGTACTCGAACAAATTCCAGAAAATTTCTGTATCGTCTTTAAGTTTTTGTTGCTCAAATCCGATGCGGTTAAATTTTGCGGGCAAGTGCTTAGGTATCGAACAGAGATGCGTTTTATTCAATCCGGTATGTGTTACGCATTCCCAATCTTCTCCTTTAGGCAAAAAAAATGCCATACGGCTTACCCCCATTTCCCAACCTAAAAATTTTTTGTACATATCCAACAGCGTCGCTTCGTCAACATCATGGTTGACGGCGGTCGTGATTTCTAACAAACGATTAATTTGTAATTGTTTGAGAGAAATTTCGCGCTCGTAATCTTTTTTTGTCAAGCTCAATATCGGTTACGTATTTAATGGTGGTAAGTGGTCTGTACATGCTCATAAATTACTTCCGGCGTTAAAAATACAACAACGTTTATCTTTTTTTGCATTAATCTTTAATTTTAACATCTAAAGCATCTCGAAAGCCGTTACCGACCAAATTAAAAGCTAAAACTAACACCACAATCGCACAAGCCGGAATCAAAGCCAAAAAAACTTTTCCGCCGATGGCGTAACCGTAATTTTCGTTCAACATAGTACCCCAACTCGGTGTAGGCGGTTGAATACCGAAACCGATGAGACTCAAACCGGATTCTATTAATATCGCCGTAGCGAAATTCGATGCCGCCAATACCATTACCGGACCCAAAATATTCGGTAAAATATGTCGTCCGATAATCCGCGATGTACCGTAACCCATACTTTTTGCCGCTTCAATGAAAGAAATTTGTTTCAGCGATAATACTTGTCCGCGTACCAAACGCGCCACATCTACCCACATCGTTAATCCGACGGCTAAAAAAATAACGCCCACTCCGCGACCCAACGCCAAAACGATGGCAAAAACCAAAAGTATAGTCGGAATAGACCACACGGTATTAATCAAAAGCATGATTAAACTATCGGTGCGTCCGCCGGAATATCCGGCAAGCGCGCCCAAAAAAACGCCGAGCGTCAGTGAAATAATGACGGCAATTAAGCCGACAAAAAGCGAAACGCGCACGCCGAGTATCAATCGGCTGAGATTATCTCTGCCGAAATTATCTGTACCGAGCCAAAAAGTTTTGTTCATTACGTGTTCGCTTATTTTTTTTTGTGTGGGGTTAACATCAAAATTGTTTAAAAGATTACCTGCGCTTACTACTTCCGATAGCAAGAGTGTTTGCGTTTTACCTTTTAAACGCTCGTGCGTTACGGGATTTTCTCCGGCATATTTTTCAATTACTACTTGATTGCCCGAAGGATATATCGTATTAAACGGTATGTTTTCAAACGCGGCAGGTGCGCCGTATATAAGTTTAGTAAAAAAATTTGTGGGCGGAATATCTCTTTTTTTGAGTACTTGCAACATACCGATACTGAACCCCGGCGGTTTGAGCGCGATCGTCGGATTTTGCTCATTCACGTCCGGCGTTGAGTCCGGCGTAATCGTATAACCGAGCACAGCTACGAGTACCGATAACGCAATAATACAAAGGCCTATCACCGCCGGCGTATTGCGTTGCAGTTTTTTCCAAGCGAGTTGGTTGGGAGAGAGATTAGACATTTTGGATTTTGGATTTCGGATTTCGGAAGTAGCATTTTGATTTTGTATTTGAATTCTGAACAATAATATTTTTCCAAAGCCCAAAATCCAAAGCCCAACGTCCAAAATTAAACCTCTAATTCTTCCTTCATCAATTTATATTTCATCAACAACCGCATGACGGCGAGAACGTCTTTTTCGCAATATTTTGTGATGCGCGGTAAATCATTTTCCTGATAATAAACACGATGCACATCGGAGCCGTCAATATCATCTTTCGGTGAAGGGAATCCGAATGCCGCCGCCAAAAGTTTGATAGAGGTGGCAGCTTTGTAATCGCCGAATTTCCAAAGTTCCATTGTATCAATTAGATGCAGTATTTCCCACGGTTTTTTTCCGGCAATATCAAACATGCGCGGCAACGGCAGTTGATTAATGAGTAAACGTCGAGAGATGTATGGCACATCGAACTCTTTGATATTGTGTCCGCATAAATACTTTTCAAATTTTTGAGTTTTTTCGTCGAACTTGCTGTACTTCGAGTTCATTAGTTCGGAAAAATCTTCTAATAATTTTTTTTCATCATCATCGGCAAAACTTTTCAAGCGCGCTTTATAGGTTCCGGAATCTTTGTCATGCACGATAAATCCGACGCTGATACAAATAATTTTTCCGAACTCGGCATAAATTCCGGCGCGGTCGTAGATGTTTGCCGCATCTTCATTGGTCATTTCTTCCTTCGATTTTTTTAAAATATTTTGCGCTTTGTGTTTCCACAAATCGCTCCAAACTTCTATTAGGTCGCCGTGGTATTTTTCTCCGGGAACGGTTTCAATATCAAAAAAAAGAATTTTGGTGATGTCAATATTGTCAAGCATTACTTCGATTTTGGATTTACGATTTTTTTGTGCAGATACGGCGATTTATCGCGTCTCCCGCTCTTAACCCGCTATCAACCCACATGCAACCCGCAAATCACGAGCGGGAGACGCGATAAATCGCCGTCTCTACATTAAATTTTATATTTCTCAATCATTTCTAACAATTCATCTTTATGATTTTTGCCGATAGGCAGTAATTTCGGCAAACCTTTTTCCATAATTTCAACGGAATTGCCGACGATGGCGCGAATTTTATCCATTGCCACGATAAACGAGCGGTGAATGCGCACGAATTTTTGCATCGGCAATTTATCTTCCAGACTTTTCATGGTTTGCAGGGTGACTATTTTGTCGGCATCGGTTTTCATTATCACATAATCTTTCAACCCTTCGACATACACGATTTCCGAAAACCTAACGCGAATGAGTTTCTTGTCGGCTTTTACGAAAATATAATCTACTTCTTCGACATTCTCCGGTGTTGCCGCTTTTTTTGCTGCCGTTTGTACTTCTTGTTTTTCGCGCCGATGTGCTTCCAAAGCTTTGTTCATGGATTTCATAAACCTGTCCATTGCGATCGGTTTCAACAAATAATCGAGTGCGTTGAGTTCAAATCCTTCGACGGCATAATCGGAATAAGCAGTGGTAAAAATAACCATAGGCGGTTTGGAAAGCGTTTTCAGAAAATCAATACCCGTCAGTTGCGGCATCTGAATATCAAGCAGCATAAGATCCACGTTGGTCGTTTTCAGTACGGCGTTTGCTTCAAAGGCATTATTGCAGCGCGCCACTAAATTCAGTTCGGGCATATTACCGATGTAAGTTTCAAGTACATCGAGTGCCAAAGTTTCGTCGTCAACTATAATTACATTCATACTGTTAAAAATTAAGTATTTCAATTTGGCGCAAGGCAAATATATTTCTTTGCGGTCTCACAAACATACAATTAATCGCCCGTAATTTTATATCATGCAGAATACTTTTTTTAGAACGGATAGAAAGAACTTTAGTAGCATTTATTTTGTTGATATTTCTGAAGTACGGATTATCTTTACAGCCCAACTGCATAAAAACTTTCATGTTACCGGAATCTAAAACCTATTATTCGCAATTGTATCGCAATTTTCGGGCTATAGAGCCGACGGAATACCGTCGGGTAGTTCGATTTTTTGAAAAGTACGAAAAAAATATTCTTCAATTAGATTTCGATGAATATTTCGACACTGTTTTTGTGTACAACAACGCCTTGTTTGAGATCGGTGAATATCGCAAACATATTCTTATGTCCGATGTAGTGATAGAAATTTCTATTCGCGAAAATGTAACGCATCTGAACGGTATGGAAGTTTTTCGGTCCGCGCTGTTCAAAAAAGCAGCCTCTCATTTTAATTTGGGTGAGTACGAAAAAACCGCGCACATACTTTCCGAACTTCTGAAAATGAATCCGCAGGATACACTGACTGCGCGTTTTCTCGGTCGCACTTACCGTATGTGGAAACCGCGACTTATCCGCATGACGCGCGCTTGTGCTGTTTTATTTTTTCTGATTTCCGCCCTTATTATTTGTGTGGAAGTGCTTATCGTAAAGTCTTTTTACGAATCCGTCGCTCCGTCTTTTACTTTGATGCGCAATATACTGTTTGCCACCGGACTTTTTATTTTATGTGCCGGCGAGTTAGCACACCGTTTGTGGGCGAAAAATACGGTTAGAAATAAATTAAAATAAAAATAAAAGAACAAAAAATACAAATGCGCCGATTAAATTCATTTTAATCGGCGCATTTGTATTTTATCTCATAATTTTTTGAAAATCCATATCTTATTCGTATTGATTTTTAGTATAGAAACCCGATGCTTTCAAAAATTTTTCTTTAGAAAAAAGTTCCATATCCGATTCAACCATTTCTTTGACCAACATTTTCAAATCGTATTTAGGTTTCCAACCGAGTTGTGTGTTGGCTTTTGTCGGATCGCCGATGAGTAAATCTACTTCCGTCGGTCGGAAATAACGCGGATCTATGGCAAGTATTTCGGTACCGGTTTCCAATTGATAATCCGGGTGACTGCAATGCACGACGTAACCTTTTTCATCTACACCATGACCTCTGAATTTTATTTCGATGCCGACTTCCGAAAATGCCATCCGAATAAATTCGCGTACGAGCGTTGTGGTGCCGGTAGCGATAACATAGTCTTCAGGTTTTTCTTGTTGCAATATCAACCACATGGCTTCTACATAATCTTTCGCATGACCCCAATCGCGTTTAGAATCTATATTTCCCATCCACAATTTATCCTGCAATCCGAGTGCGATTTTGGCAACGCCGCGCGTGATTTTCCGCGTCACGAAAGTTTCGCCTCTGAGCGGCGACTCATGATTGAAAAGAATACCGTTGCAAGCAAAAATGCCGTAAGCCTCGCGGTAATTGACGGTTATCCAGTAGGCATACATTTTAGCGACCGCATAGGGCGAGCGCGGATAAAACGGCGTGGTTTCTTTTTGCGGAATTTCCTGCACTTTGCCGTACAGTTCGGATGTAGAAGCCTGATAAATGCGCGTTTTTTTTATCAAACCCAAAATGCGTATCGCTTCCAGCAAACGCAATGTGCCTATACCGTCGGTGTCCGCAACATATTCGGGCGTATCG
Source organism: Chitinophagales bacterium (assembly GCA_038226035.1). Lineage (GTDB taxonomy): Bacteria > Bacteroidota > Bacteroidia > Chitinophagales > Saprospiraceae > JAAFJT01. Next base: position 9,077 of record JBBRQS010000009.1, read on the forward strand.
AAAGAAACACGTACGTGCGACATCGCGCCGAGATTATAAATTTCATCGGGCTGCACCTCTTGTATGATGCGGATTAAATTGGTCGCATCGCTCAAATCGCCGTAATGCAATATAAAATTGCGGTGATTCACGTGCGGATCTTCGTACAAGTGATCAATCCTATCGGTATTGAAAAGGGAGGCGCGGCGTTTGATACCGTGTACTTCGTAGCCTTTTTTCAGGAGTAGTTCCGATAAATAAGCACCGTCTTGTCCGGTTATACCGGTAATTAAAGCAACTTTGGGCATTTTGTTTTCAGTCTTTAAATCTAATTTATCAAGTGAATTTATCATTTCAAATATAATTTCGTCGGGTAAAGGTAAGCCGGAATTAAAAAAAATTATGATTTTAAACTTCACAATCTTTTAAACATTAATTGAAACTCGTCGCGTTTGTTGCGCGCTATCGCAATTTCAACGTCATTGGACATAATAACCGTGCTGGTTTCAGTCTTTGTCAATAACTTAACGTGTGTGAGATTAATTAAAAACTGTCGGTGGATGCGGTAAAACGGTTGCCCTTCCAAAATTTCTTCTACTTCGGCGAGGGTGCGCATTATGAGGGCTTTTGTACCGTTTTTCAGCAGAACTTGTACGTAATTCGACACGACTTCACAATAAATAATGTCGCCGACTGCCGCAAAACTGATGCCGTTTTTGTGCGGCAATGCGACCATATCGTTCAAGGAGTCATATTTTTTTTCGTGTTTAGCTCTTAAAATATCTAATTGTTGCGAATCGTGTTTTTCTTGTTCGTTTGCTTTTTTTACCGCGCGCATTAAATCTTCGGGGTCAATGGGTTTGAGCAAATAATCCAACGCCGAATATCTTATTGCTTTAACGGCATACACATCGTAAGCGGTCGTGAAAACAACTTTGAAATTTTGAGAAGTCAATGCTTCCAAAACTTGAAAGCCGTTCAGTATGGGCATCTCAACGTCTAAAAAAACAATTTCCGGTTGATGCGCGCTCACTAAAGCAATGCCCTCCGTCGCTTTAGTTGTGGTGGCGACAATAAAAACTTCCGGACAATATTTTTTCAACAATATTGCCAACGATTCAATGCAGTGAATTTCATCATCAATAATAACAACACGCATAAAAAATCCGTAGAGTTAAAAGTGTGAATATTACTGTTTTGAAGGCAATGCCGGTTTGTGTTACGAATGTACAACTTCATTCAGCTCCCTTATCGCTAACCACGCCATCAAACCGATGCTGAGTTCCAAACTTGATTCGTCAATGTCGAAAGTGTCGGTATGCAAACCGCTTGTGATACCGCGATTTTTATTGCCGGTGCCGAGTCGGTAAAAACACGCCGGAATTTTTTGCGAATAAAAAGCAAAATCTTCCGATGTCATTCGCAATGGCAAATTTACTACATTTTCCGCGCCGCAGTATTCTATTAAGCCTTCTTTTGTATAATTTGTTAACACGGGATCGTTATTCAATACCGGATAACCGTGTTGAATCACAAATTCGCATGCACCGCCCATAGATTCGGCGATAGTTTCCGCCATTTTTTTCATCAATTGATGCGCCCGTGTACGCCATTTTTCATCGAGCGTACGGAAAGTACCTTCGATTTTTACTTCATCCGGAATAACATTAGTGGCACCGCCCGTCGAATTTATTTTACCCAAAGTTAAAACGGTCGGCAATGCTGGATCGGCGCGCCGACTCACGATTTGTTGCAGTGCGACGATAATATGCGCCGTAATTAAAACCGTATCAATACATTCTTGCGGCATTGCGCCGTGTCCGCCTTTTCCGCGCACGGTCATATAAATTTCATCGCTCGAAGCCATGTATATACCGCTTTTCAATCCGACTTTTCCTGCCGGCAACGGCGGGTGTACGTGTTGACCGAAAATATGTACGGGTGCCGGATTTTCGAGTACGCCTTCGGCAATCATAATACTCGCACCGCCGGGCGTTTTTTCTTCTGCCGGTTGAAAAATAAGTTTTACGGTTCCTTCAAAGCTGTCGCGCATTTCATTCAGAATTTGCGCCACACCGAGTAAACTTGCCGTATGCGCATCGTGTCCGCAAGCGTGCATTACGCCGGCATTTTTCGATTTGTAAGACACTTGGTTGGCTTCCTGTATCGGCAACGCATCCATATCAGCGCGTAAGGCAATAACTTTTTTCGACGGATTCCGACCTTCAATAATTCCGACCACGCCGTTTTGCGCCACACCATGCACGTATTTTATACCGTAATCGGCAAGTTTACGTGCTACGAATTTTCCGGTTTGTACTTCATGGAAACTCAATTCGGGGTTTTGGTGCAAGTAGCGGCGAATGGAAATAATATCCGCTAATTTTTCTTTAGATTTTTGTTTAATGATATCTATCAGCATATAGTTGTGTAAATGATAAACTATGTAAGAAATGAAATCTCAAAATTAATATCTTATTAAAATTATCTTCCTAAGATAAAATTGTGTCCGATAAATAAAAGACAAAAAATGTACGAGAATGTCACAGCGTCCGCCGAATAAATTTATTTTAAAGCCGGCAAAGCGATTTTTCAAAACAAAGTTAAAGTTTTATCTTTAAAAAAATTATCTATGACTTTCGGAAAAGCGTAATCGGGTAATTGTGTGTAAGGTATTTTCAGAAAATCTTTTTCAGGAAACGTAAAATCCGAATTTAAGTTTATTTCCCAAAAAGCGGCAAAAACATTTCTGTGCGTTAAAACCTGTTTATAGATTTTCGATTTTTTCAGAAAAAAAAAGTCGGCATTCAAATATTCTTTTAACGTGTTTTCAAGAAAAAAACTTACCGTTTTATCCGCGTCAAGAAAAGGATGAGCGGTTTCGATGAGCGGAAACTCGTACAAATCGCGCCAAATATCTCGAGCCGTGCGTTTTCGGATAAATGTACAATCGCCGGCATGAACGATAATGTATTGAAAAAACAAATCTTTTTTTGCAGTTTTTTTATTTTTTACCGGTAATTCGCCGACACGCTTTGTTTGAAACGCCGAGCATTGCGGAGATAAAGTACAATTTTTACAATCCGCCGTGCTTGGTTTACAAACTGTGGCACCGAAATTCATGATAGCTTGATTGTAGGCAGCCGGTTGCGTTTTATCCAAAACCGATTGAGCCAGAACCGTAAAAATTTTTTTTCCTTCGCCGGAGTCGGTCGGTATATCAATTCCGAAAAAACGTGCCAATACTCGAAAAACATTGCCGTCCAAGACCGCAAAAGGTAAATCATAAGCAAAAGAAGCGATTGCCGCAGCCGTATATGTGCCGACACCTTTGAGTTGCAATATATCGTCGTAAGTATCCGGAAACATTCCGCCACGTTGCTCGGCAATAAATTGTGCCGTGTGGTGCAGATTGCGCGCTCGAGAATAATAACCCAAACCTTCCCACATTTTCATCACTTCGTCGTTGGCGGCGGCGGCTAAATCTTGTACGGTAGGATATTTTTCAATGAATTTAAGATAATAAGGTGTGCCTTGCGCGACAGTTGTCTGCTGCAAAATAATTTCGGATAACCAAATTTTATAAGCATTTTTTTCGTTCACCCAAGGCATCGGACGGGCGCGCAAATTATTTTGAAAAAATAATTTCTCTCTGAAAAATTTTATTTTATTTTCCGTGAATTTTTTTTTGAATTTTTTTTTGAATTTTTCCGTGAATTTTTTTTTGAAATTATTTCTATCGATTAAACCTTCGCGGGGTTTGAACCCTGTGAAGGTTGGAATACTAAACGACGGCAACTATTTTAGTACTATAATTTTACTGACAAGAATTAATTTTCAGTTTTTTTTGACAAATCTTTTATAATCCAAAACAACGCGCCACCAATCGCCACTAAGCAAAAAACTATAGTGTACACAGGCTGTACGGTGTGCAATTTATTATCTAAATACCTGCCGATGACGGCACCCAAACCTATAATAACTGCCAAACGCATCGCTACGTCGGCGTTGCGCAAAGAAGCGCCTGCATTTGCGTTCGAAGATTTATTTTTTAATGACACCGTTTTTGGATTCCGTTTTTTCCGGTAATATGTGAATAATATTTTTGTCCAATGCCGTCGGTTTCATGGTGCAGGTGACATTGAATACGGCACCCGATTGCACGGAAAGTTTGTCGGTTTGTACGTCGCCGACTATTTCGGCGGTTTCTTTTACGCTCAGCATATCTTCTACGCGTAATTTACCGTAAAATCTTCCTTCGATGACCGCATTTCGACATTTAATTTCGCCTTCGATAAAACCCGACGGACCGATAATGACTTTGGCTTGGCATACCAATGTGCCTTTTATCGTACCGTCTACGCGAATATCGCTCTCTGCGGCAATATGCCCTTCGACGAAAGTGCCTTTTACTAAACTGTTTAAAGCATTACTTTCCGATATCAGATTACCGTTCAGCCTTCCGTTACTCAACACTGTTTTGTCTTCAGTTTTTTTGCTTCCGAACATAGCTTTGTTTTTTAAAAAAATTTCTTGATTCACATATGAATTTCAAACTTCGGTGCCAAATTAGCGGTTTTAACAATGAGCGCCAAAGAATTTTCAAAAAATTATTCTTTTCATCGCTTATTTTTGTGCAAGATTAATCGCCGGACGCTTCGGCGCGCAACGAAAATTACGTAAAAATATGTTGAAGCAAAAAATAACGGGTATTATTTTTATTGTTTTGTTGGTAGCGGCGACTTTTTTTCTCATTACTTCGATGACAAAAAAACGCAGAGATTGGCGCGAAACCTATTCCGAAACGAGTAAAGAACCTTACGGCAGTTTCGTGATAACGGGTTTATTGAAAAACTATTTTCCCGGAAAAAAATTCATCGAACAGAGCGAATCCATTGCTGCCGTATTACCGAATCCGGATACTTTGAAAAACATTGCAAATTATGTTTTCGTCGGCGATGGTTTTTGGGCAGATTCAGTCGATATAAATAGGTTGAATTTATTTGTGCATGAAGGTAATAATGCGTTCATAGCTGCTAATGAAATAACGAATTATCTTTTCGCACGTTTAAGAACGGATACGTGCAGCAACGAAGATGATAATTATAAAATTTATATGAGAAAAGTGTACGGAGGAGACACTATTGTTACACGTTTAATGAATAGCAGGTCTTTAGATGCTATTGAAACACGTTACGTTATTAGAGAGAGCGCGAAAAGATTTTATAACGAGTGGTCTGTATTTCTTATTCCGGACAATCAACCGGATACTTGCCAACGCATATTACCGCCACATATTACTTTGGGTAAAATTTCGGGCTACGCCAATAATGTTTTAAGCACGGAAGTGAACGTTAATTTTATAAAAATTCCGTATGGTAAAGGCAATTTTTATATTCATACCAATCCGGTGCTGTTCAGTAATTATTGTTTAACGGACAGTTTACACGCCGATTATGCCGGCAAAGTGTTTTCGCATTTACCCGCCGGCGATATTTATTGGGATAAAAAAAGTCGCGTGGCGCGCGAGGAAGTGCGTAGTAGAAATTATGACAATCAACAATTTTCTAAGGAAAGTCCGTTGCGTTATATTCTGGCGCAACCGGCTTTGCGTTGGGCGTGGTTTATATTTTTGGGTTTGATTGCGCTGTATTTACTGTATTTTTCTAAACGTCGACAACGGATTATTCCTTTGATGCCCGACAAATCGAATACCGCGCTCGATTTTATAAAATCCATTGCCGGACTGCATCATTACCAGCGCAATTACGCACATATCGGTCAGTATATTGTGATACAATTCAAAAACGATGTGGCTAAACGTTACCGGTTGCCGCAAAACTTGTCCGAAAACAATTTTACCGCTCAATTATCCGTTCAATCCAATGTGCCGGATTTTCAAATTAAAAATATTTTGGAGTACGGCGAAAAATCCACGCGGTACGAAATTAAAGAAGGAGATTTAATCAATTTGCACAAACTGATTACGCAATTTTACAGCATCTGTAAGTGAAAATATTTTTTTGAAAATGAAATTTTTGAATTATGACTGATCTTACCAAAGCGATAGAAGCGTGCGCTAATTGAACCCTGTAATCTAATGAAAATTATTTTTTTATGATGATGAATCCGTACTTTATTCAAAGGAAACTTTTAATAGTTATTTCCGTTTTATTTTTCATAACAGGGACTTTGTTTTCGGTAGCGGCACAACGGCGATTGAGCGTTACACCGATGGCAAGCATCGCATCTTTTTCAGCGGATACTTTTGAAGTGCGCACGAAAATCACCTTCAAAAATATGTCGGCGGTGCGCCGTTCTTATGTTTGGGAGCGCAGTATTATGGCTTGGACAAACGGCTGGATAAGTTTTGTGTGCGATGCGAATAATTGTTGGTCAAGTAATGACGGAAAAGCGCCGAAAAATATTGATTTATCGCCCGGCGGCACCGGTACTTTGGAAGTTGTGTTGCGCCCGAACAAACAAGTCGGACAAGCACAATTGGAGTTGAAGTTGCACGAAACAGGCACCAACAAAAATACGCAAGTAGTGAAACTGAATTTCGAATCAAAACAAAAAGTAAAAGAAGAAAACTTAAATTTCAAAATTTATCCGAATCCGACTTCAGACTATTTTATGATTGAAGGTGACGGTATAGATAAAGTAGTTATCTACAATATCATCGGCAGAGAAGTGCGCTCATATAAAGCAACGGAAGGTGCGAAATTTACGGTCTCTGATTTGCCTGAGGGCATTTATATTGTCCGTTTGATAACCGCTGCGGGTTTGCCCGTAAAAACTATACGATTGAGCCGGTCGAAATTAAAAGCGTGACAAGGATGAATTATGAAGTAATTTTTGTTCATCGAATATTTTTGTTGAGGTGAAGTTTATTTCTATGCTTTTATAAAACTCCGATAAGAGTTTCCTGCCGGTAGAAAATAAATACAGGTTTTTTAGCTTCGTCAGGAGTGCCTTATTTGTACTTGCACAATAATCTTCGATAAATCTTTTTTTTATTTAGCTTCTTAGAATTTGATTTAAAGCCATTAAAATTTTTATGAGAAAACCGATTTTTACTTTTTTATTTTTTTGTTTTGTATCGGTGGTTTTTGCTCAAACGGGACAACATCCGCCTTATTTCAAATCGTGTGAAAATGATTCCGCTACTGCGATCGAAAAATCCAATTATTCAATGCAAGCCTTGGCGCAATATATGCGCGCTAATTTGCAAATACCCGCCAATTTAGATGTTTCCGGAACGGTATACATCGGCTTTACAGTAGAAAAAACCGGTGACGTAATAAAAATCAGGCTCGAAAAAGCCTTGTCGCCGGCTTGCGACTCTGCTGCAATCGCCGTCGTGCGCAATATGTCGGCTTGGGTTCCGGCTCAACAAAATAATATGCCAACGGATTACGATATGGTTTTACCCATTAAATTCCGCCAAGCAGATGATTCCGCCGACTCAAACGGGTTTCAATTGACGTGGGGACAACTGAACGGACAAAAAACGTCGAAAGAAACACTTTTGCAACTTTACGGAACACCGCTCGTTGTACGCGACGAATCCGGTAATTTACTCGATATCAACGGTTTGCTTTTCGAACGCGAACGGCGCGGACAAATTACGGAAGCCAAAAGCAACGGTAGTATAACCGAAGATATACATACCTCGATTAAAAAACTCAGAACCGGCGACTCGCTCACTGTTACAGCTACCGTGCAGAAAAAAGGAAAATTTTATTACGTTGAACGCCGTTTTGTAATTGAAAACTAACCGGTTTTTTATATATTCCCTAACGCATTAAAACAAAAACATTTCCTTCTTCTACTTTCACTTCATAAGTTTTTATAGCCAATTCATCGCCGGATAAACACAAGCCGGATACCAATGAAAATGTTTTTTTATGAAACGGACACGCCACTTTCGGCTCGTCGTACTGAGTGCCGATCATGCCGCGTGAGATTGCCATTTGTTGTTTGTGCGGACACTCGTTTTGCGTTGCATACCATTTGCCGAGTGTCTTAAAATTAAAAATCGCAATTTGCTCGCCTTCTATAAGCGCGCACACGCCGCCGTCTTCGGGGACATCTTCGACGCGGCAAGCGCGCTGCCATGCAGTTTGTGTGGCTGTCATAATATATTTTAATGGTAAATTTTTAATGATAAATCTTCTAATGGTAAATGGTAAACGGTAAATGGTAAATATCTTTATCGAAAAAATTTACCATTTACCGTTTACCATTTACCATTAAATAAACTACCACGTTGCTTTTTTCTGTTCGCGCATTTCTTCAAATTTTACCGACGGATCTTTTTCATCGGTGTTGACGAAGTGCGAGAAACGTTTTTTTATTTCAGGCGTTTCAATCGCGTTCTTCCATTCGCAATGAAAAGTATTGACGATAGATTGCATTTCAGTTTCCCATTCGGCTGCCATACCGAGGGTATCGTGCACGACGACTTCGCGCAGATAATCAATTCCACCTTCCATTTTCGATAACCAAACAGATGTGCGCGTAAGCGGTTCGGCTGTTTTTATGTAAAACATCAAGAAGCGGTCGATATATTTGATGCATGTTGCGCTGTCAATATCGGTGGCTAAAAGTTTGGCGTGTTCGGGTTTTGTACCGCCGTTGCCGCAAACAATTAAATTCCAACCTTTTTCGGTGGCAATGATGCCGAAATCTTTTGAGTTCGCCTCGGCGCATTCGCGGATGCAACCGGAAACACCGGATTTTAATTTATGCGGAGAGCGTAGACCTTTGTAACGGTTTTCAATTTCGATTGCGAAAGACACCGAATCGTGCAAACCGTAACGACACCAAGTAGAACCGACACAACTTTTCACGGTGCGCAAAGATTTTCCGTAAGCATGACCGGATTCAAAACCCGCATCAATGAGTTCTTTCCAAATATTCGGCAAATCGTTCACGTGCGCGCCGAACATATCAATGCGTTGTCCGCCCGTAATTTTTGTATAGAGTCCGTATTTTTGCGCCACTTGTCCGATCACGATAAGTTTTTCCGGCGTTATTTCTCCACCCGCAATACGCGGCACAACCGAATAAGTCCCGCCTTTCTGAATATTCGCCAAAAAACGATCGTTAGTATCTTGAATTGTCGGTTGTTTCTGAATCAACTCGTTCCACAAACTTGCCAATATACTTGCTACTGCCGGTTTACAAACTTCGCAACCCGCACCTTTTCCGAGTTCATGTATTACTTCGTTATAAGTTCTGAGATTTTTTATTTTCGTCAGATTTAATAATTCTTGACGCGAGTGATCAAAATGTTCACACAAATTTGTTTTCACAACGCGCCCCATTTTTTTCATGGAGCCGTTGATTAAATCTTTTATCATCGGTACACAACCGCCGCAACCTGTGCCGGCTTTTGTACGTTTTTTTATCGCATCGAGCGTGAAACAATCATTGTCAGTGACTTGCGAACAAATCATATTTTTCGTTACGGCTTCGCACGAACAGATGAGTGCTTCTTCGGGCAAATCCATGACATTGCTACCCGAATCGCTCGTACCGCCGCGACTGCCGAGAATTAAATCTTCGGGATTGAGCGGCAAAACAATTTTATTCGTCACCGTTTGTTGCAGCATACCGAACTGCGAGGCATCGCCAACCAATACGCCACCGAGTAAATGTTTGCCGTCGGCGGAAATGTTTACGCGCTTATAAATGCCTTTTGCTTCATCCCTGAAAACCAAACTTCGACTGCCGTTTTTATCGGCACCTGCGATGTACGGATTGCCCGCAAACGGATCGCCGAAACTTGCCACATCCACACCGATCAATTTCAGTTTAGTGGACATATCGTAAGGTTTGAAGGTTTTATTGCCGCCCGTTAAATTCGTTGCGACTACATCCGCCATTTCGTAACCAGGTGCTACCAAACCGTAAATCATACAGTGCGCCAGCGCGCATTCGCCGATAGCAAAAATATGCGGTGCCGAAGTTTCCAATTTTTCGTTCACGACAATACCGCCGCGCACACCGACTTCCAAACCTGCTAAGCGCGCTAATTCATCGCGCGGTTTTATACCCGCCGAAATCACGAGCATATCCATATCCATCACTGTTTCGTCAGCGAAACGCAAACCCGTTATTTTTCCGTTACCGAGAATTTTTTCGGTATTTTTTTGCAAATGAATTTTCAATCCTAAATCTTGTAATTTAGCTTGCAAAACTTGCGAACCACCGATATCTACTTGACGCGGCATCAAACGCGAAGCAAACTCTATGACGTGCGTTTCTTGTACGCCTAAATCCATCAACGCTTTTGCCGCTTCTAAACCCAATAAACCACCGCCGATAACCGCACCGCGTCGTGCTTTTTTGGCGTAACCTTGCATCAAATCCAAATCTTCGATAGTTCGGTAAACGAAAACGCCGCGTTTATCAATACCTTCAATCGCTGGTACAAAAGCAGCAGAACCGGTCGCTAAAATTAAATAATCATAAGAAACGGTGATGTGGTGATGCGACTGAACGGATTTATTTTCCAAATCAATATCTACTATCGGATCGCCCAGTATCAGCCGGATTTTATTTTCGGCATACCAACTCGCGGGCGCGAGTGTTAAATCATCAACAGTTTTTCCGTCAAAGTACGACGATAAATGTACTCGATCATAAGCCGGACGAGCTTCTTCGCCGAACACAGTCACGTTGAAAGCGTTGATGCCGGCTTTGGCGATAATTTTTTCGCAAAACTTGTAACCTACCATGCCGTTACCGACGACGACAATTTTCGGTTTTATCATTTTTAAAAAAATTGAATTATGAAAGAAAATTATTTTCACAATTCGATCGGTAGCTTAGTTGCAGGTCACTGGTTGGATGGTTACTAGTCGAAAAATTTCTATCAACCGACAACCAACCAACCGATGACTAAAGTTGGGACTTTTGCAATTTTTGTTATCACAAAAGTACGTCGGTCGGGGGTTAGTTTAAAAATAAAAATTACTAAACCGTGATGTGTTACTTCATTTTCTGTTTTGTTTTTTAAAATAAATTTTTACGTAATTTTATCTGATAAAAAAATAAAAAATAAAAATAATATAGCGTAAAGCCAAAGTAAAGACGTCGTTTAAAACCCCGTTTTTCATTCCGAAAAGCCCGAAGTACGATTGTGTAATTTTGAAAGTACAAAAAGTGCATTTAACTTTGTGAAGTATTTACCTCAATTCTACCGGTAATTTTGTTTCGAGTGGGGACTTTTGCAAACAAAATTGATCATTATTAGTTAATAGTTTTTAGTTTTTAACTGTTGGATTTCAGCCGTTAGCTTAAATTTTCCAAACTGCAAGCCAAAAGCTATAGGCTCAAAAAAAAGCCTCGAAAGCGAGTGGGGTCGCTACGAGGCTCGGTGTAAAAAAAATATTGCTATTCTTTCACAATTCAATTGCAAAGCAAATGGAAAAACTTAACAACGACAAACAAACGTCGCCTGTATCTGGAGTTTTATCGCAAAACTTTACTCAACCGCTCGACAAACTCAATATCTTTTCGCTTTCCGGTGTGCAGATGCGCACATTTCATACGACTTGGCTCACTTTTTTTGCTTGCTTTTTCGGTTGGTTCGGTCTTGCACCGCTCATGCCGGCTATTCGCGCAGATTTAGGCTTAACAAAAGCACAAGTCGGTAATACGGTGATTGCTGCCGTGTCTGCTACTATTTTTGCGCGCCTCATCATAGGTCGTTTGTGCGATACATGGGGACCGCGTAAAACTTATACTGCACTTTTGTTGATTTGTTCTGTTCCGGTTTTTTTGGTAGGTTTGTCGCATAACTATGAAACGTTTTTGCTTTTTAGATTCGCAATCGGCATTATCGGTGCATCGTTCGTGATTACGCAATATCATACTTCAATGATGTTCGCGCCGAATATTAAAGGCACCGCGAATGCTGTTGCAGGCGGTTGGGGGAACCTCGGCGGCGGTATTACGAACATGGTGATGCCTTTGATTTTCGGCTGTATCGTGGCGATGGGTTACAGCAAACACGATGCATGGCGTTTGGCGATGATTGTGCCGGGTACATTGCTTTTGGTTTGCGCATTTTTGTATTACCGATTTACGAAAGATACACCTGCCGGTAATTTTGAAGATATTAAACGTGAAGAGACTGTTACAGACAAAACAAGTTGGAAAGAAGTCGTATCCGATTGGCGCGTATGGGCGTTGGCGATGGCTTATGCGGTGTGTTTCGGTATGGAAATTACGTTCGATAATATCGCTTCGCTGTATTTCGTGGATAATTTTAAGTTGGATTTAAAAATGGCAGGGTTCCTTGCCGGTATGTTTGGTTTCATGAACATTTTTGCGCGCGCTTTAGGTGGAATTGTGTCGGATAAAGTCGGAAAAAAATCAGGTTTAATGGGTAAAGGCTATTTATTGGCATTGTTACTTTGTTTGGAAGGCACCGGATTATTGTGTTTTTCCGGCTCGAATAGTTTATGGTTAGCGATTACTTGTATGCTTACTTTCGCCTTGTTTTTAAAAATGGCAAACGGTGCTACTTATTCGATTACACCGTTTATCAATCAAAAAAATGTCGGTATGGTGGCAGGTATTGTCGGTGCCGGTGGGAATTTGGGCGGTATGTTGATGGGTTTTTTATTCAAAAATCCGAATCTCGGTTACGGTACAGCATTTTTTTATATAGGCTGCGCAGCAATTGCCGTCGGATTAATGGTAGCAGTGACCAAATTCAGTCGCGAAACAAAATCAGAAATAGTTCCGAGCGGGATTTTAGAACCTGTTTTAGCGAAAGTGTAACCCTGTTTCAGACAATTTCTCTTATTTTTTTCTATGAAATTCCAAAGCAAAAATACTTTTAAAACCATTTGCTGTTATTGCGGTGTCGGTTGCGGTATGATTGTCACCGACCATGATAACGGAAAAATTACAGTTGAAGGAGATCCCGATCATCCGAGCAATAAAGGTGCGCTGTGTTCAAAAGGTATGAATTTACATTACACTGCTTGGGATAAAACCGACAGGCTGCTTTATCCGGAAATGCGTTGGAATAAAAATATGCCACGCGAACGTGTAACTTGGGATGTAGCTTTGGAACGTACGGCAAAAATTTTTCAAACTTTTATAGAAAAATTCGGACCTGAATCGGTGGGTATTTACGGTTCGGGACAAATGCTGACGGAGGAATATTATGTGGCGAATAAATTAATGAAAGGTTTTATCGGCTCTAATAATATGGATACCAATTCGCGTTTGTGTATGTCCAGTGCGGTGGTGGCGTATAAATTAGCTTTGGGTGAGGATAGTGTACCGTGTACTTACGATGATATTGAATTCTCCGATTGTATTTTGGTAGAAGGCGCTAACCCGGCATGGTGTCATCCGATAATTTGGCGGCGCGTAGAAACGCACAAAAATAATAATCCGAAAATAAAAATCATAGTCGTTGACCCGCGAAAAACGGATTCGGCGCGTGGCGCGGATTTACATTTGCAAATAATTCCCGGAACAGATATTACACTCAATAACGCCATTGCACGCATTTTAATTGAAAATGCGTGGATAGATGCAGATTTTGTTCGCAACCATACCGACGGCTATGAAAAATTAAAAGCAAAAGTTTTTGAACGTTCCATAGAAGAAGCTGCTATCATTTGCGGTGTTGCCGCCGAAGATATTTTTAAAGCCGCGTCGTGGATAGGCAATTCAAAAGCCTTTTTAACGATGTGGACAATGGGTTTAAATCAATCAGTTGTCGGTGTGTATAAAAATTTGAGTTTGATTAATCTCAATCTTATCACCGGACAAATCGGAAAACAGGGTGCAGGACCATTTTCGCTCACCGGTCAACCCAATGCGATGGGTGGACGCGAAGTCGGTGGTTTATCAAATCTTTTACCCGCGCACAGAAATTTATCGGATGCAAAAGATAGAGAAGAAGTAGAAAAATATTGGGATACCCCAAAAAAAATATCGCCTACACCGGGTTTTCATGCGACCGAAATGTTTGAAGCCTTAGCCGACGGACGCATGAAAGCGATTTGGATTATCGGCACCAATCCGTTAGTAAGTATGCCCGATGTTCGCGTTGCGGAAGCGGCGTTGAAGAATGCCAAATTTGTTGTCGTACAGGATATGTCGAATCGTCCTGAAACTTTGCAATACGCCGATGTTATTTTACCGGCTGCCACTTGGACGGAAAAAGAAGGGACAATGACGAACTCCGAACGCCGCGTCAGTTATCTCCACAAAATTTCCGAACCGCCCGGCGAAGCACTTGCCGACGTAGAAATTCTCACACGCTTTGCTCATAAAATGGGATTCGGAAAATTTTTCAGTGGTCGGTGGTCAGTGGTCAGTGACCGGCAATCTGAAGGAAGCGAACAGCCCTTATCGGATTTACAAAAAACATCGCAAGAAAATCAAGTTAATCAAGTAAATATTTTAAATCAAGGTTTAATTTTCGCTGAACATGCCGCCCTCACAAAAAATACTAACGTAGATTTATCGGCAATCAATTACGATATTTTAAAAGAACGCGGCAGTATACAATGGGGCGGTACACGATTGTTTTCCGATAAAAAATTTTACACGCCTAACGGCAAAGCCCAACTTCATGGTTGCGACGATAACAATTTGAGCGAAAAAATTTCGCTTGAATTTCCGCTCATACTCACTACCGGACGCGTCCGCGATCAATGGCATACCATGAGCAGAACCGGAAAAGTGAACAAACTCAACCAACACACATCCGAATCATTTTTGGAAATTCATCCGAACGATGCACTGAAAAGAAATATTCGAGACGGACAGCCCGTAGAAATAAAAAACACGCGCGGAACAACACGCGCTCGCGCAAAAATTTCGGCGGATATTCGAGAAGGCGTTGTGTTTCTGCCGATGCACTGGGGAAAAATAAACGGCAACGATGCGGCACGCGCAAATAACGTGACGAACAATTTAATAGACCCGCGATCCAAAGAACCGGATTTGAAATTTGCGGCGGTTGAAGTGGGCGTAATTGTGCAACCGAAAAAGAAAATCGTGATTATCGGCGCCGGTGCTGCGGGCTACGGGTTCATTGAAACTTATAGAAAATTAAACGTTGACGATGACATTCACGTTTTCAGCAAAGAAATTTATCCTTTTTATAATCGTGTGATGTTACCGGATTACGTCAACGGTGCGCAAACTTGGCAACAACTTCAAAAAACTAACGAAGCAGATTTGTTTGAACGCAACGTGACTCTTTACAAAGGCATCGGCATAAAAAGTATAGAGCGAATTGCTAAAACTATTACAGACGATAACGACAAAAAACACACTTACGATGTTTTAATTCTCGGCACGGGCAGTCGCGCGTTCATGCCCAAAGATGTACCCACGCACTTGAAAGGCATTTTGAATATGCGCACGAAGATGGATGCGGATAGGTTATTGGATCAAATTAACACAGAACGCACAACGCAGGACGATGAGCCTAAAGAAAAAAGTTCATCGTTCATCGTTCATCGTTCATCGTTAAAATCAGTTGTCATCGTCGGCGGCGGTTTACTCGGTCTCGAAATGGCAGCGGCTTTGCGCGATTTAGATGTGAAAGTCACGATTGTTCAACGCATCTCGCGTTTCATGGATAGGCAATTAGATGTATTGGCTTCCGGATTGTTGCACCAAGAAATTATTTCACGCGGTATAGAAGTTTTTTACAACGATCAAGTAGATTCATTCACCGGAACCGGAAAAATTGAATCTATTCTTTTGCGCAGTGGTCGCCGTATAGATTGTGATGCTGTTATTTTCGCCATCGGCACCGTGCCGAACAGCGAATTAGCACGCGCGTCAGGATTAGATTGTAATCGCGGCGTGAAAGTGAACGATTATATGCAAACAAGTGACCCGAATATTTTCGCGCTCGGCGAAATTGCAGAATGGCGCGGACAAATGTGGGGTATAACGCTCGGCGCCGAAGAACAAGCAGCAGTCGCCGCGCGATTTATTGCCGGCGATATTTTGGAACCCTATAAAGGTTCGCTTTCGATGAATATTTTGAAAATGGAAGGATTGAATCTCTGTTCTATCGGTCGCGTAGAAACCCCGCCCGACGATCCGGAATACGAAGAAATAATTTTCATAGACAAAGCTAAACGCTATTACAAAAAATGTATCATCCACAACGACCGTCTCGTCGGTGCAATTTTGATGGGTGATAAATCCGAATTTCTTGAATTTAAAAATCTGATTAAAAACGGCATCGAACTGTCCGAAAAAAGATTAGACTTGTTGCGTTCCGGCAAGAAAGCAGCACCCGTTATCGGTAAATTAATATGTTCTTGTAACAGTGTCGGACAAGGCAATCTCGAAAACGAAATCAAACGCGGCTTTACGGATTTTACGGAATTGTGCAATACTACGGGAGCCGGAACAGGCTGCGGTTCTTGTCGCTCGGAAGTAAAAGGGATTTTGGAAAAGGTTTTGGAGGGTGAAGGGGTGATGGTGTGAACAAGCGATAATTTAAAAAGAACGGCAGCTTATCTTTAAGGACAGGCTGCCGTTTTACATTAAATGCGATCTTAAAAGTTTGAGATAATCTCAAAAAAATCTTTTACAAATAAAAAAAACTCTGAAATAGATTTAATAATTGAAACGAACTCGGTAATATATTTTATGCTTGAAATAATCTATAATAATTTTAATCTTTTAATAACAGGTAACCCTAATTTTCTTGTACTTTTTTCAAAAAGAATTTTTTTATACTAAGAACATCCTTAGTTGGTACAAAGGTGAAGTAAATATAACCATTAAAAAAAAATTTAGAAATTATTTATTTTGTAGTTCTGTTGAAACGAGCAACTTGATGATAAAATTCAACTAAAATATTTACTTTTTACGGATAAAATCTATCCAATATCATTTCCACTCTTTCTTTGATTTCTTTTGATGTGTTTATCAAATAATTTTTTGAGCCGCTTTAGCTTTAGCCAAACGCACAATATTTTCAACCGTCATATACCGTTCCATTTCTGCGGACTCAATAGCATCCAATCCAATATTTTTATTTTTTTCAAGTAAAGTGCTTACACGCGCTTGCGCTTTTGGCGAAGATTTGTACGCTAAAACTTTGGTTGGCGATAGGCTTGCTAAAAAAACAGCCAATTCGTCATAAACGGAATTATATTCAGCTAACATAATTTTTAATTTTTTACAAATATACACGATTTATAAAAAATTTCAGGAAAAGGCTTATTTTTGTAGAAAGAAATTTTTCACGTGAAAACTATGCAAGCTAAAATATTAAATTGGACAGACATAATAAAAAAACATCCCGATGAATGGGTTGTTTTAGCCAATCCCGTGTTTGAAGGTATGCGCCTAAAGGAAGGAGTAATTTTGACACATCACTCCGACAAACGTGTAGCAAGCATGGAAAGTGCGGAACTTCGTGCCGGTTTTGAAAAATTTACTTTAGTTTATACTGGAGTTATTCCAGCTAACCGGCATATAGGATTATTGAAAAAAGTGAGTACCGCAAAATGAAAAAAATATTTTATCCTTTTGAACGGTTAGATGCAGACGGATTAATCATTGTTCGTGTAACTTCTTATATTTAATAGGATTCAGAAATTTTTAAAATCCGGGTTTTGAGATTTGTTTTACTTCACTTAATGGCAACCAATTTTTATTCAGGATAAATAAATTATTTTTCATCAACCAACCAATCTACAAATATGAAACGCAGAGAATTTATAAATAAAGCCGCCATAGTTTCGGGTATTTTCATTGTACCGCGCTATGTTTTGGGTCGCGGTTTTACTGCTCCGAGTGATATGGTGAACTTCGGTTACATTGGTTGCGGCAAACAAAGCAGCACTTTGCAATTTTCGTTTTTAGAAACCGGTAAAGTTCAAATTGTCGCGGCGTGTGATCCGTTCAAATCGAAAATGACGCGATTTATCGAGCGCACGGATAAATTTTATGCCGATAAAAAAAATCAAACGCAATACAAATCAACAGAAGCTCATGCGGATTTCCGTGAACTGATTGCCCGAAAAGATATTGATGCCGTTGTGATTGCAACACCTGATCATTGGCACGCTGCTATTGCAGTTCGCGCTTTAGCAGCCGGAAAAGATGTGTACTGCGAAAAACCTTTGGCACTTACCGTCCATGAAGGTCGTGCTATGGTGGATGCAACGCGCAAATACAACCGCGTTTTTCAAACCGGCAGTATGCAAAGGTCTTGGAAAGAATTTCGTCAAGCCGTAGAATTGGTGCGCAACGGTTATATCGGCGATGTGAAACAAGTGGTAGTTAATGTGGGCGGCGCACCGAAAAAATGGGATTTGCCAACCGAAACTTTGCCTGCCGATTTGGATTGGAATATGTGGCTCGGTCCGAACACGATTGAACGTCCGTACAATTCCGACCTCGCACCCGATTTAAAAAAAGAAAGTAAAATGTGGCCCAATTGGCGCGGCTACGATGAATTCGGTGGTGGAGGTATGACAGATTGGGGCGCGCACATGTTCGATATCGCACAATGGGGGTTGGATATGGATAATTCGGGTCCGCGTGAAATTATTCCGACGAGCAAAAATGGTACTCCCGGATTGATTTACAAATACAAAAATGGCGTAGAAATGCTTCATGCACCGCAAAGCGGTCCGCAGTTTTGTAAATTTATCGGTACAAAAGGTGAAGTGTACGTAACGCGCGGCAAATTAACCACTACGCCCGAAAACTTAAAAGACCACGTCATAGGTGTCAACGAAAAACACGTTTATTTCAGCGACAATCATTATGCAGATTTTTTAAAAGCGATTAAAACGCGACAAAAACCGATTTGCGATGTCGAAATAGGACACCGTACTGCGTCAGTTTGTAATCTCGGTAACTTAGCTTACCGATTAAATCGCCCGTTGGAATGGCAACCGAATAAAGAAAAATTCAAACACGACGAAGAAGCCAATGCGCTTTTGATGCGTCCGATGAAAAAAGAATGGTTGGTGTAATGGACTGCGTAAGTAGTTTAATACAATTAAACGCGTTTATAATATTTTAAAAAATCCGTGTAAATCCGTCGCATCCGCGTCATCCGCGTTCCATTTGCGAGTAATTGGAACGCGGATGACGCGGATGACGCGGATTTTCACGGATTTCTTAAACCTTTTTAAATTCACTTAACTATATAAACCGTATCTGTAAATTTAATTTAAAAAAGTATTGCCCGGCTTCTTCATAAATTTTTCCGAATTCGTGTCGGGTGCTGCTGGCGGTTTCAAGTTTGGTGTTGTTGAATAAATAATCTTCAAATTGATTTTGATTATAGATATGATAGCAAAGTACTTCTCCTGTTTCTTTCACAATTAAATAACCGCCGGTAGCATCGTAAACCCCTGTCCATACTTTTGACGGCGTCATGCCTAAAGCAACATCTGTTAAAAATTTTTTGATTTTATATTCATAAAATTTGTGAGAAGAATCTTGATCGTAATTAAGAGGATTTTTTTTATTAATATTTGATGTTAACTCTGATAACGTTTTTAATTTCGAAGTGAAAAAAACTATAATTATTTCTGATAAAATATTTGGCAGCAAGCTATCGATTAAAACCAAATTATTTTTAAATACAAGGTTTTCAATAGAAAAAAATTCAAGGAAGCCATCAATATTTTTTATAGCTTCTATTTTATCCTTTATTTTACTTTTTGTGTCAATGCGATTTATTGAATCTAACTGTGATTGCTGTGGACTGAAATTATTTATTTTATAAGTAAAATTCGTTGGTTGTGAGGCATTCAGCAAAGTTGATCCGGCACCTAACTCTGATTTTATACTAAAACCCAATTCATGCGTTGTATTGGTGCGTTTATCGTAAATTACTATAAAAATATCACTTTTCGAATTGGATTTAGCTTTTAACGTTCGGCAATTAATATAATCCAAAAAACTTTCCACCTCCTGAACAGAAAAAGTTGTACCAGAATTGGAAATATGCTCTAACAAAAGATGGGCAAATTTCTCAAATTCACTGGTTAAAATCTTTTTTTGTTCAGTTCCGTATGAAATAACTATTGTATCACCGACAACTGCATATTCATATTTCACACCATTTTCATTTCGAATAATTTTTTCAATTGGGTAATAGAGGTATTCATTTTTATTCAGGTCCGCATCACCTGAATATATTTTTTTATCTGCCAACAATTTTAAAAAAGCGTAAATTTCACTCCATTCACCTTTATTTCCTATCAACATGATTTTCAATAATTAAAAGTTCTAATATTTTTTCCGCCGTCGCTTTTATTGCTGGCACTGCCACTGAATTACCGAATTGTTTATATGCGGAAGCGTCGGCGACAGGAATAATAAAATTATCGGGAAAACCTTGCAAACGTGCCCATTCGCGTGGTGTCATTTTACGAATGCCTTCACGATTTACTATGCCTTTAATATGTGTGGTGGGTGTAAAATCTTCTATACGGTTGTCAATCACCAAATTTCTTTCTCTGCCCATACCTCCCACTACAATTGCATTGGCAATGCCGTTGTCCGGAATAATTTCAAAACCAAAACCATTGCCTTTGTTAGCGTGACGTGTTTTATGATTATGAAGTGTTTGCAAATACTGCGTAGAAATATAGTATTTGGTAGGCACAATTTTTTTTTCTTTTACATCGGCAAAACAAACCTCTTTGCCTGTCGGTTCGGGATATTTAAAGGAAGTAATACCCAAATCTTTTCTGAAAGCGACGATATAAATGCGTTCTCTATTCTGCGGAACGCCGAAATTTTTAGCGTTCATGATTTGTGGTTCCGGAACAAAATAACCTAAATCTTCTCTTAAAACATTTAAAATGGTTGCTAAAGTTTTTCCGCCATTATGGTTTCTTAAACCTTTTACATTTTCCAAGAAAACAGCTTTCGGTTTTTTTGTTTTTATAATTTCTGCCACATCAAAAAATAAAGTGCCGCGTGTATCTTCAAATCCGCCGCGTTTTCCGGCAATTGAAAATGCTTGACACGGAAATCCGGCACACAGCACATCGAAGTTGTCGGGAATATAATTTTTGATACTTGCTTTAGTAATATCTCCGAAAGGTACTTCTCCAAAATTAGCGCGATAAGTTTTTTGTGCTGCTGCATCCCATTCGCTGGTAAAAACACATTTACCGCCTAAACTTTGCATCGCTAATCTGAATCCGCCGATACCGGCAAATAAATCTATAAATTTGAATTGATAATTTTCGGGCGTAGGAAAAGGAACGTTTTCAACTTCAAAAAGCAATTGTTGAAACACATCTATCGAAGGGCTTTTACCGGTTTTAGTGTTCGATTTATCGAAAGCAATTTCTTCAATAAACTTTAAAGCATCAAGTTTATAGTATTGTGAAACGCCGTTTGAATGATTGTGCAGATAATGGGTGATAACAGCAGTCTTATGACTTGTCTCATAGTTAGCAATGTTTTTCGTTTTTTTTTCATTAGAATCAGCTATGAGCTTTTCGTCTTGTATCATATAGCAATGCAATTATTTAATTTCAGCGCAATTTTAAACAAATTTCGTTCTAAAAATTTCAAATTTCAAAATTTTTCTCATTATACTTATCCACAAATATAAAAATTAAAAGCCGCACAAGAAAATGTCTCGTGCGGCTTTTAATTTTTAATTGCCAATTGTATCGTGCAACATCTTTTAAATTTCAGCAATGATACTTATTTATTTGTTTTTTATTTTGACATATTTTTCTGCTTTTCGCTTAATTTTCAGGAAGATTTGAATAATTTTGTTGTGTTAAGAAATTTAAAAAATGAATTACTGGAATGAAATGATATAAAATACGATAAAATTGTTGAAAGAAGAATGCGGGAGCGAACTTTTAAAGATAAAAATGAAAAGTATGAGGTATAAAAAAGAGATTGATTTGATTAATGAACTTGTCTATTTGGCACACACAGCAGACATTTTTTTATTTGATGAACGAGTGCCTTTTATGGAACATCATTTAAACGGATATAAAATTACATTTCTTGGTATTGAAGCGTGTGGAAAATTCCAAGCAATATTTGGTATACTTTACAAAAAACATAAAGAAATATCAGATACTTGCTCTGAAAAAAATTTTGAAAATGCGTTTTTAAAATTACTTATCGAACTTAAATATGATAATCAGAGTTGTACATCAAAAGACATTGAAGATATTTATGAGATTTTTTTAAAAAAAGAAATTATTGGGAGTGATATCTTATATGAATTATTTGGAGTTAAAATGGATTCAGATTATCTCTGCTTTGGGGATTTTACAGTTTATAATTATCATAAACTCACACACTTACTTAAAAAATATCCTTATTTAGTAAATAAAGATATTTATTTTACATCCAGAAAATCGGATTATTTGCTTGGAATTAAGGTAAAAGCAAAGGATAATGATAAAGCAATTGAAGTTTCAAATAGGCTTTGTGAAACTTTTGAAAATGTTTTTAATTATATGATTGCTGACTTAAGACATATGAAAAGCGTAGCAGTTTTCACATCTGGTGCGAGGTATCGCAACAAAGTTGTTATTTGCTCTAAAGATTCAATGGAATCTCAAGTACGCGGTCAGATAAATATTCCCGTAAATATTAATGATGAGTACTTTAAGAATACATCTAACGGCAATGATAAAATTTGGAGTTTAATAACAAAAACTGATAAATCTGAAATTGAAAATCGGATTTTGAGTTCAATTGAATGGATAGGAAAGGCTGTTTGTGATTTAGATAACTCTAAGGCTTTCGTACAATTTGTATTTGCAATAGAAGGAATGTTACAGTATAATTCAGGATCAATAATAAGCCCTTCAATAGTAAGCCAAATTAGTGATTGGTTAGCATTTATTCTTTACGACAATCCCGATCACAGGAAAACCATTCCTAAATATTTTAAAGACATCTATCAAAAAAGATCTGCAATTGCACATGGAGGAGTAAAAACCATTTATACTGAAGATTTGAATCTTGTTCTTCAGATTTCAAAATTTATGATTCGGTCATTTCTGACAATCGAACCGTTCTGTAATTTTAAAACTATTAAGGAACTTGAATCATACCTTACTGATTTAAAATTCAAATAAAAACTTTATTTAAAAATCAAAAGCCGCACAAGAAAAATTCTCGTGCGGCTTTCTAATTTTGATATTTTTACAAAATTCGTAAATCCAAAATCATAATTCGTAATTCCGAACCTACGCTTCCAACGCTGAACCGAAAACGGCAGAATTATACTCGCGATTGGTGCGTGCAATATTGCTCAAACTGATTTCTTTAGGGCATTCGGCTTCGCAAGCACCGATATTCGAGCAGCGACCGAAACCTTCCAAATCATGTTGGCGTATCATGCCTTCCACGCGACGCGCTGCTTCCGGTCTGCCTTGCGGCAACAAAGCCAAATGCGATACTTTTGCAGAAGTAAACAACATCGCTGAACCGTTCGGACAAGCAGCTACGCAAGCACCGCAACCGATACATGTTGCTGCTTCAAATGCTTTGGCTGCCGTATCTTTACCGATAAGTGTGTCGTTACCGTCTTGTGCTTGTCCGGTAGCAACGGAAATATATCCGCCGGCTTGAATAATTCTATCAAATGCCGACCGATTCACAACCAAATCTTTTATAACAGGAAATGAACGCGCACGGAAAGGTTCTATCACTATAGTGTCGCCGTCGCGGTATTCTCTCATGTGCAATTGGCAAGTTGTGGTCGCTTTCCAAGGTCCGTGCGCACGACCGTTGATGACCAAACTGCAAGTTCCGCAAATACCTTCGCGGCAATCGCTTTCAAACGCGACGGGTTCTTCTTTTTTATGCACGAGACTTTCGTTCAACACGTCGAGCATTTCCAAGAACGACATGTGTTCGTCTATATTATCTAAATTATATTCCGCGAAGCGACCTTTATCGGATTTTCCGCTCTGCCGCCAAATTTTTAATTTTAATCTCATTTATAAAAATGGTAAATGGTAAATGGTAAATGGTAATTATTCAATGGTAAATGGTAAACGGTAAATTTTTAGATAAAGATATTTACCATTTTCCATTTACCATTGAATAATTACCATTAATTAAGCATAACTCCGTGTTGATAAGTGCACGACTTCAAACACCAATTGTTCTTTATTGAGTATCGGAGCAGACGGTTCACCTGAAAATTCCCATGCTGCGACGTAAGCAAATTCATCGTCGCGACGTTCTGCTTCTCCGTGTTCATCTTGATATTCGGTACGGAAATGTCCGCCGCACGATTCGTCTCTGTTCAAAGCATCAACGCACATCAATTCACCTTGTTCCAAGAAATCGGCAATACGCATTGCTTTATCCAATTCCGGATTGTATTCGTACTGTGTTCCGGGTACAAAAACGTCGGCGTAAAATTCTGCTCGAAGTGCGCGAATCATGTCAATCGCTGATAGAAGTCCTTGTGCGTCTCGCGCCATGCCGCAATAATCCCACATAATATGACCGAGACGGCGGTGAAAACTTTCTGCGGATTGATTGCCTTTTATTGCAAACAATTTATCTATACGTGCTTGCGAATCTTTTTCGGCAATATTGAATGCAGCATGGTCAGTCGTAATTTTTCCCGTGCGAATATCTTTCGATAAAAAATTACCGATAGTATAAGGCAAAACAAAATATCCGTCGCCCAGACCCTGCATCAGTGCAGACGCACCTAAACGATTGGCACCGTGATCGGAAAAATTACATTCGCCGGCAGCGAACAAACCCGGAACGGTGGTCATCAGTTCATAATCTACCCACAAACCACCCATGGTGTAATGTACTGCCGGATAAATACGCATTGGTTGTTTGTACGGATTTTCGTTCGTGATTTTTTCGTACATATCGAACAAATTGCCGTAACGTTCGCGCACTTTATCTTCGCCGATGCGCTCAATGACAGTTGAAAAATCAAGATACACCCCCAAACCCGATTTGCCGACACCGTGTTTTTCATCGCAAACATTTTTTGCTGCCCGAGATGCTACGTCGCGCGGTACCAAATTACCGAAGGCCGGATAAATGCGCTCCAAATAATAATCACGATCGTCTTCTTTTATATCGTTCGGATGTTTTCCGACATCTTCGATTCTTTTCGGCACCCATATTCGTCCGTCGTTGCGCAAGGATTCCGACATCAAAGTCAATTTCGATTGATAATCGCCGGACACCGGAATGCACGTCGGGTGAATTTGCGTGAAACACGGATTGGCAAAATATGCGCCTCTGCGGTGTGCGCGCCAAGCTGCACTTACGTTACAATTCATGGCATTCGTGGATAGATAAAACACGTTGCCGTATCCGCCGGTCGCTAAAACAACAGCGTGCGCCGCAAATTTTTCCAATTTTCCGGTTACAAGATTGCGCGCAATAATGCCGCGTGCTTTACCGTCAACGATAACCAAATCCATCATTTCGTGCCGGTTGTGCATGACGCAACCGCCCGAATGAATTTGGCGACTCAAAGATTGGTATGCACCGATGAGCAATTGTTGTCCGGTTTGTCCGCGCGCATAAAATGTACGCGATACTTGCACACCGCCGAAAGAACGGTTGTCGAGTAAACCCGAATATTCGCGTGCAAACGGTACGCCTTGAGCCACGCATTGATCAATAATATGCGCCGAAACTTCCGCCAAACGATATACGTTCGATTCGCGCGAGCGATAATCACCGCCTTTAATCGTATCGTAAAACAATCTGTAAACCGAATCGCCGTCGTTGCGGTAATTTTTAGCGGCGTTAATACCGCCTTGTGCGGCAATAGAGTGCGCACGACGCGGTGAATCGTGAAACGTAAATGCTTTCACGTTATATCCCAATTCTGCGAGTGAAGCGGCGGCAGACGCGCCGGCTAAACCGGTACCGACAACGATAACATCAATCCGCATTTTATTGGCGGGCGAAACGAGCGGCACGGAATCTTTGTATTTTGTCCAACGTTCCGCTAACGTACCTGCCGGAATTTTCGAGTTCAAAGGGGCGTCGTCTTCTTGCAACGCGATACCGTGAACGTTTATGTTGTGAAGCATAATTTGGATTAATTGAGTTAGCCGACTCGCCGACTAAACTAATGATTAATAATAAACCAAATCGGAATGAGTGCAAAAAGTCCGGGAACTAATATCGAATAACCTTTACCGAGTCCTTTAATCAGCGGTGTGTATTTCGGATGATTAACCCCTAAAGTTTGAAACGCGGACTGAAAACCATGCCAAAGGTGAAACGCCAATGCAATTTGTCCGACGATATAAATGCCAACAATCAAAGGATTTTGAAAAGCGGCGGATACTCTTTCGTACAAATTATTGACACCTACACCTTCATTGTAATTCGGATACACTTTCAACGAAAGCATTTCATGGTGCATTTTCCACCAAAAATCGCCCATGTGTATAAATATGAAAGCCAAAATAAGCGTACCTAACAACGCCATTTGTTTTGCAGACCACGATACACCCGGTATTTTTGCTTGCACGGCATACGTTTGTCCTTTTGCTTTTCTGTTATCGCGCCACAACAGCAAACCTTGCGCGGCATGAAGTAAAATAAAAGCGTACAAACCGTAAGAGATAATAGTAACGGGAATAAAATGTGTCAAAAAATAAGCATATTTATTAAAAGCTTCGCCGCTGTCATTTTTCAAAAGTTGCAAATTGCCGAGCAAATGCACGATTAGAAAAAGTATCAAGAACAAGCCCGTGAGGCTCATCGTTAATTTTCGACCGATGGAAGATGTCAAATAATGTGTCAACCACTTCATGTGCAATGCAGTTTTAGATATAAGAACAAAATTAATTTTCACTTTGTTTTCGATACAAAATTAAACATGAAAACGTTTTCCGCAAAGTTCCGGTTGATTTAAGTCTGACGTATTTAGTTATTTAGATTGATTTTAAACAGAATTCGGGGCGGTTGGATTTTTTGAACAGCATGCATTCTTGACAGAATTTTTTTCTTACTGAAAACGAATTTGGTTTTTCCACGAATTAAGTATTATTTTTGCTGATAAAATATATTTTATGAAACCTTTTCGCATTTCTCAACTCGAAATTCAAAACATCGGTTCTTTCGGCGATTTAACTTTGGATTTTCCGAAGAAACCCGAAAGCGTAAAAGGTAAAGCTGAAATCCATATTTTTTAAATACGGGTATGGCACATAAAATGTCCGAAAAAGATAGAACGCGTAAAAGTAAAGTTCAACAAGTTCTTGAAATTAGAAAATTATTAATAATTATATCTGAAAAGTCATTTGTCGAAAAATTAGGTCTGAAATATGAATATGAAGTATTTACTATTAGGATGGCTTAATATGATCGTGATAAAAACCCGAATCTCAACGACTTCGCCTTCCGGTTCATGTTCCAGTGAAATAATCATATTTATTTTTCCGGTTAAAGAGCATTAAAGTAAATAATTATGTTCCCGTTTTCGCTCGAAATACGCGTTGAGAAAAAGATTTTTGCGCCGCCGGCAATAAATATTCGTAAAAACAAAGTCAATTCATGTTTTGAAGCTGCGTAAAATCGCGAAAACAAAAATCAAAAAAAGAAATTCAAAAAAAACCATTAAATTTGGGTGCAGTTTTACACTTATGAGGAGCTCGGCAGCACGTATTTTATGGTTAGTCATTTTCGGGTTCACGGGTATTTGTGCCTATTTCATTCTCGAAAATTATTTAACCGATCTTAAAAAAACGGAACAATCAGCTTTGTTGCGCTTGGAAGGTATTGCGCAAACCGTTGCGTTGCAAATTGATGGCGATTTACACAAAAAAATTCAACAAAAATATCTTACCGAAAACGCCGTTTTTTACAATCAGCAAGACACCGATTACTATAAAATACACCACACGCTGCGCATGAACGCGGAAGGCAGTATGTTGAACACTCCGATTTATACGATGGTGTACGATTCGACGCAAAATCTTTTCAAATTCGTTATTACCTCCGCCGATACGCCTAATTATTATCATACTTACCCATCGTTTCCGAAAAAATTATTAGATAATTATACCGAAGGCGGCATTTTACCCGTGTATACGGATATGTACGGCACGTGGCTTTCCGCTTTTTCGCCCGTGCGCGATATGAAAGGACGACCGGTAGCGATCGTGAAAGTAGATGAACATTTCGATAATTTTATCATGAAAGCGCGCAAAGAAGCATTGATACACTTGTTGATATCTTTGTGCATAGTAGTACCTATAATTTTATTGCTGCTGTGGTTGATACGGCGATTGGTGTTTAAAGAAGATCGATTGAAAAACGAATTGCAAACCGCACTCACCCGAAATCTGGAAATGAGCAAAGAATTGGAAACAAGCTACCTAAAATTATCTTCACTCGATGCGTTGCGCAAAGAAATGATGGCGAATATCTCGCACGATTTGCGCACGCCGCTTACCAATCTGTTGGGTTACGTAGAAACTTTGCAACTGAAACAAAAAACGTTAACGCCCGAAGAACAAAAACGATATTTTTCGATCGCGCAAAAAGAAGGTGAGCGTTTGCGGAAAATGATAGAAGATTTGTTCGAACTGTCGAAATTGGAATCGAACCAAGTAAAATTGCACGTCGAACCTTTTCCCGTTTCGGATTTACTGCACGACGTTGTTCAGAAATATGAACCCGTTTGCAGTCAAAAAAATATATTTTGTACAGTAGATATTGATAAAAAAGCGCCTTGGGCATTGGGCGATATAAAATTATTGGATCGCGTACTGCAAAACCTATTCGACAACGCCATAAAACACAACCGCCCCGCCGATAACGACCCGACCGGAAAAGGTTGGATAACCGCATCCGTGCATCCATTCGGCGATAAAGTCCGTTTCGCCATCGTTAACTCAAGTGATTCTATTTCGGAAGATGATTTAAGAAAATTATTCGACCGGTATTTCAAAATCGGCAACACCGATACCGGCACGGGCTTGGGTTTAGCCATCGTAAAAAAAATATTAAACTTACATAAATCGCCGATTACAGTCCAAAACGATACACACACAACAACAATTTGTTTTGATTTGCCGGCGTATAAAAAAAGTTCTAAGTAAACGGCTCGGGAAATTATTTTTTACGAAAATTTTAAAACTAAATGTTTTTTTTTCGTGAAATAAAAAAACCCGGATGTATCTTTGAGGAACTTATTGCAGATGCAAATATTCTCATTCAGCCTTTTACGATAGCGCATTTCATAAATCATTTAGAAATTTCAAACGGCTTTTTTTAATTTTGTGACGCATACACTCCGAATCAGTACCATTCTTATTAGTTAAAATGCTTGATACCGAAAAAATGTTTGCGCTCGCGGACTGCAACAACTTCTATGCTTCCTGCGAGCGTGTTTTTCAACCGCATTTAGAGGGGAAACCGATTGTGGTGTTGTCCAATAACGACGGTTGCGTAGTGGCGCGCTCGAATGAATCCAAAGCATTGGGTATTCCGATGGGTGTACCTTTATTTAAAATTCGGGATTTAATTCGGCAACACGATATAAAATATTTTTCATCCAATTACCCACTTTACGGCGATATGTCGGCGCGCGTGATGAATGTGTTGCAATCCTTTTGTGCGGATATTGAAATATATTCTATAGACGAAGCTTTTTTAAAACTTAATTTCTATCAAAGTGACCAGCGATATAATCTGGAATTGTGCCGTACAATCAGACAAACCGTAAAACAGCAAACCGGTATTCCTGTTTCAATAGGGATCGCGCCTACCAAAACTTTAGCGAAATTAGCTAACCGGATCGCTAAAAAAAACCCGCAATATAACCATGTATGTTCTCTGGGCGATTACACCGGCAACCAAAATATATTGGATAAAATCCCGATTGGTGATGTATGGGGTATAGGCAGAGCGCACGAGAAAAGATTACAGGCTGCCGGTATCACGACGGTAGGGCAATTTTGTAATGCACCCGAAAATTGGATTCGCAAAGAAATGAGCGTCGTCGGCTTGCGTACTCTTAAAGAATTAAAAGGTTTTCCCTGCTACAATATAGAGCCTCCTGAAACATCAAGACAAAATATTGTCGTATCGCGTTCTTTTCAGAAAGATGTCACCGATTTGGCGCAAATAGAAACAGCTGTCGCCCATCATGCTACCCGATTAGGCGAAAAATTGCGTTCGTTTAATTTGCGCGCCAATGTTATCAGTGTATTTTTGATACACAATCGTTTCAAAGAAAAAACCGATATTGAACAACAACACTACCTCTCTCAAAGTATGGAGTTACCGTTGCCTACCGCAGACACGGGTTGTATCATCGCGGCAGCTACACAAATGGCAGCGGATTTATACAAAAAAGGATTCTCTTTTAAAAAGGCCGGTATTACGGCAACCGATTTGCGCGACAATATCGCTTTGCAAACCAATTTATTTGCCGATACCGCAGATGCGCTGCGGCGGGAAAATTTAATGAAAACCGTAGATGAGATTAACAGAAAATTAGGAAAGTCCGCCGTACAATTCTGTACGGCTTTACAAAGCGAAAAAAAAGATTGGAAGATGAAATCGGAATTTATTTCTCCGCGTTTTACAACCGTCTGGGATGAAATTTTAAAAATAGATTTGAGCAAACAAAATACTTGGACTTAAATATTGGATTAACCGAAAATAAAAATATTCCGTTTTATTTTTCAAAAGTTTTTCAAAAGTTTTTCAAAAGTTTTTCAAAAGTTTTTCAAAAGTTTTTCAAAAGTTTTTCAAAAGTTTTTCAAAAGTTTTTCAAAAGTTTTTCAAAAGTTTTTCAAAAGTTTTTCAAAAGTTTTTTTGCGAATTATTTTTTCAAAAAATTTTTTCAACCGTTCGTACTTAAAATTTTAATTTCTACGCGCTGATTTTTTCGGTTTGCTTCCGGAGAAATCGCGTTCACGATGGGTTGACTTTTTCCGTAACCTCTTATTTTTAATCGGGAGCCGTCAATGCCTTTTTTTATAAAATAATCGGCAACGGCTTGTGCACGATCGGTAGAAAGTTTTTTGCCCATATCTTCATCAATCACCAAATTCGTATGTCCGCCGATTTCTACAATTAAATTCGGATTAGCAGATAAAAAACCGTACATCTCGTCGAGCGACGGATAAGATTGCGCATCAATCATCGCCGATTGTGCCGTGAATTGTAAGTTTTCTATTTTCAATATTTTTCCTTCCGCAATTTTTATTTTCGGTTCAGGTGTGTACGTTATTACCGGGTCAGGCAATTTCGGTCTGGGTGTATCTACCGCTTTCGGTTTGCGGGTGTCTGCTATCGGATTTGTATTCGATATTACGGGCGGTTTTATGATGGGTTTCGGTTTCGGTTTGTTGATAACAACGGGCGGTTCCGGTTTTTTTTCGGGTACAATATCTGAGGCGTTATCAATCATCACGTTGCCGTTGTACGGAAATAAAGTCGGCGTTTTATAAAAAATTTCGATGCTGATGTAGTCGTGTTCCAATTTTGATTTAAAAGTAAAATCAAATTTTTGCCACGTGGCATTTGTAATTTCGGTAGTTTCTCCCAACAATTCGTCTTTGCTGCACTGACCGGAGCCACCCCAAATGCGCAACACGGTCGGTGTTATGTAGTTCACGTTGCGCCCCGTCAATTGACTTTGACTCATATACAATTCCGAGCGGCAAGCATAAATACTGAATCGGTAATTCGTGCCTTTCAGTATCGGCGATTTTAATTTCTGACCAATCGCCTCCCAAGTGTTTACATCGCGTGTCACTAAGCCGACATAAGTTTTGCCGTTTTGTGCGGCTTTGGTTACGTCAAAAAATCCGGGTTGCACATCGGTTGCCGATTCGCCCGGAAAACCGCAATCGAACCAGCCTTGCGGCGGATGCGCCATGCCCGGATAATCCTCGAAAGAAGGATTATCCAATTTGATAACCTCCGGTTTTTGTGCTGCCGCCATATACGAAAACAAGACAACAGCGAAAAAAAAACTATTAAAACGTTTGTTCAACATCGTGTAATTCAGTTAACATTTATTTACCGAAAACAATAACGCACAAAACGATAAATTTATCGTGTTTTGGAGGAATTATTTTATTGTTGATAGTGGTTAGTTTTATTAAATCCGTTAGGATTTAATAAAACTAACCACTATCAATTACGAAAACGCATTCAATCCGGTAATATCGTTACCGGTGATGAGCAAATGAATATCGTGCGTACCTTCATACGTTATTACCGACTCTAAATTCATGATGTGGCGCATAATCGGATATTCGCCGGTAATGCCCATACCGCCGTGAATTTGGCGCGCTTCACGCGCTATGTGCAATGCCATATCTACATTGTTGCGCTTAGCCATCGATATTTGTGCGGGCGTAGCTTTATCTTGTTGCGCCAATGTACCCAAACGCCACGCCAGCAATTGTGCTTTCGTGATTTCGGTAATCATTTCCGCCAATTTTTTTTGTGTGAGTTGAAACTGTGCGATAGGTTTACCGAATTGTTCGCGCTCCATAGAATAACGCAGTGCCGAATCGTAACAATCAAGTGCCGCACCAATCGCACCCCAAGCAATACCGTAACGCGCTTTGGACAGGCACGTGAGTGGACCGCGCAAACCTGTAACGCCGGGCAAAACATTTTTTTTGGGTACACGCACGTTGTGAAAAACCAATTCGCCGGTAACGGAAGCGCGCAACGACCATTTGCCGTGAATTTCGGGTGTCGTGAATCCTTTCATGCCGCGCTCGACGATGAGACCGATAATTTTTCCGTCTTCGCGTTTCGCCCACACGACGGCGATATCGGAAATGGGTGAGTTGGTGATCCACATTTTTGCACCGTTGAGAATATAGCTGTCGCCGTCTTCTTTTACGTGCGTGGTCATTCCGCCCGGATCGGAACCGTGATCGGGTTCGGTTAAACCGAAACAGCCTATAAATTCGCCGGAAGCGAGTTTCGGTAAATAATAATGTTTTTGTTCTTCGCTGCCGAATTTATAAATCGGATACATCACGAGCGACCCTTGCACCGAAGCCATCGAGCGGATACCGGAGTCGCAACGTTCCAACTCTTGCATAATAATTCCGTAAGCGATTTCGTCGAGACCCGCGCCACCGTATTCTTGCGGAATGGTCGGACCGAACGCACCGATTTCGCCCAAACCTCTGAACAAATGCGTCGGACATTCGGCGCGTTGTGCATATTCTTCAATTATCGGGCTGATTTCTTTTTTTACCCAAGTCCGCACCGATTCGCGGATGAGTTTGTGTTCGTCGGTGAGCAAATCGTCTATCAAATAATAATCGTGGTGCTGATAGCGATCTTCTTTCGCGGATTTTTGGATTGCGCCGTGGTGTATTGCGGTTTTCATATTTTTTTTGTTTAGAGACTGCTTTTTTTAATTTCGTCAATACCGAACGATTTTTTCGACAAAATTTTCGATAAAAAATCGTTCAAATCCGGTGTTATGAGTTTGTGCGCGGCATCCAACTCGAAAACAGACACGGATCGAATATTTTTGAACGTTTTTTCTATTTTTTCCAAAGAAATAATATCATCATGGATGCCACACAATATAACGGTTTGCGTGGCATGAAGTTTAATTTCGGCGACAAAATCTTTCGGGCGTGTTATAAAATCGTCCATCGAAAGCCAATACGTAAATAAACGCGAATGGCGATCTATGCGGTTGAGATGGCGCAAAGTGAAATCAAATATAAATCGGTCAATCAACCGGCGTTTGTACAAAAAAGTCGTGAGCCGAGTCAACCAATTCGGGCGTTGCAACAACCATTTGGACAGATACCGAACCGGTTTCGGAATCATCGTAATTTCGAGTCCGTGTTTGTGGTAAAAACCGTCCGGTGCCAACAAAAATAAACGCCCGACGCGCTCGGGTTGTTTAAGAAATAATCGTTCAACTATTTTTGCACCGAAACTGTAACCCAACAAATCGTACTTATATTTTTTTTCGCGCGCGGACATTTCATTAACGATAAAATTAAAAACTTCGGCATCAAAAGAGGCTTCGCGCCAAACCGTATGTCCGTGAAAAGGTAAATCCACCGCGTAAATTTTATATTGCCGACCCAACGAAGCCGCAACGGACAAAAACATGGCAGCCCTGTCGCCGAAACCGTGAAAGGCAAAAAGTAATTTATCACCTGTGCCAAACGAGAGGCAACTGACGCGCGAACTTTTATAATTCAGAAAAATACGTTGCATTGGGCTTAAAGGTAAAAAAAATAAAGATGGAAAGCGGGAAATAATAGCTTTTATTGCCGCCGAAGGCACGCACTTTTTGTTTATTTTAATGATTTTGAGTTATCTTCGTACACTTTTTTATATTTCGGTTGTTCAATAATCGGTTAGTTGCACTGATGAGCGGTTTCAATAAAAAAATTATGGCATATAATATTCGTCTTTTAGGTATCGGTACGCGCGTTTTATTTCTGAATACGCGCAACACCGGTGTTATTACGGACAAACTCGGCGACGGTTTGGTGATGGTGCGACTTGATGATGACGACGCGGAAATTCCGGTTTTTGAAGAAGACGTCGAACGGTATGACCCGACGGCACCGGTTACAAAAACGGCACCGACCTTGCCAAAACAAAATACGGCGCGCTCGAACAGTTTTATTTTGCGCCACACCGGCGTTCATTTACTTTTCGAGCCGATAGAAACGGCGGGCGGATTGAGTCATTATACCGTTTTTTTGCAAAACGATACGCTGAACGAAATATCTTTCGGTACGGATTTAATTCTGAACGGAAAAATTTCCGCCAAATACGATGGTATTTTATCGGTGGCTTGTTTACAAGAAGTTTTCAGTTTACCGGTTAACGCCCTGAATGACGCGCCGGAAATTGATGTTCAAATATTTTTGACGTACACGGACGGTACCATTGAGGAGTTGAATAAAACGCTGAAACTGAAAGCCAAAAATTTTTTTAAAACGCCCGTTTTTTCGGAAGCCTTAGAAACCTCCGTAATTATATTCAACGTTTTTGAAAAACTATCTGCACAACCACCCGCACAAAGCGATTTGGAAAAATATACAGCACACTTACTCACCGAAAAAACCAAACGCGAAGCAGCACAAAAAAAATTAAATCCGGCATTCGAGCCGGTAAACGTAAATGCTTACGCGAGTTTCGAAAAAGAAATAGATTTACATATAGAAATGCTGCACAACGATCCGCGTACGTTGAGCAATGCCGAAATCGTGCGCATACAAGTTGCCGCCTTCGAAAATTATTTGGAAAAAGCGATACACGTCGGTGTGCCTCGCGTTTTTGTAATTCATGGTTTAGGAACGGGTCGGCTAAAAGAACTCATCGCCGCACGTTTGCGCCGCAACCCGAACGTGTCGCAATACAAAAATGAATACCATGCGCGTTACGGTTTCGGTGCTACGGAGGTTATTTTTTAGACTTTTTATATCTGCCGATCATACCCCTAATCTTTCCGGTTCCTTTTTTTTCGCTTTTTTCGCCTCTCTTTTCTGTACGGCATTCAACGCTAAGTTTTTGTACAACACGATTTGTTCTCCCAATAAATGCCGTATCACAACCGATGCGCATACACCGCCGAACGCTGCCGGTAAATAAGAAATAGTGCCGTAAGCGGATTTTTTAAAATTAGTGCCGTCCGTCATTATTAAAGCGGATTTCGGAGACGGCTCGTCGCTGAAGACGCAAATTAAATTGTTTCGGATACCTTTACTTTTGAGGCGTTTGCGAATTTGCAGCGCGAAATGATCGTTATAAGTATCCGAAAGGTCCGAAATTTTTATGCGCATTGGATCCATTTTTCCGCCGGCACCCATCGAACTGACGATGTTCAAACCTTCCGATATTGCCGTCGTGATTAAATATAATTTCGGTGTCAAACTGTCAATACAATCCACGACGTAATCATAGGGCGCGGCGCGGCAAATTTCTTCGGCTTTGTCGGGAGTGAGAAAATCTTTGCACACATGAAGTATTATTTCCGGATTGATATCGCGCAAACGCCGAGCCATTAAATCTGCTTTCGATAATCCGTGTGTACTTGTTAAAGCCGGCAATTGACGATTTCTGTTTGTAGGGTCTACAATATCGCCGTCAACGATGGTGAGCGTACCGATACCGGCGCGGACAATAAATTCGGCGGCATAAGAACCGACACCACCCAAACCCACTACCAGAACGTGTTTTTCGGAAATTACTTTCAACCGGTCGTCACCGACCAACAAAGCTGTGCGCGACAACCAAGAAAAATCCTGCATATTTTTTAAATGATATTATTTACCGCAAATGTACGATGTGCAGAGCGCAATTAGAATTTCGTAGTACAGGTTTTAAATGATTCCTCATAACAATTGTATGATTTTTATTTTTTTATTTTTTCGTTTAACCATCATAACAAACTGTTTAGGTAGCTTTTCCTGCCATTCGCCCTTTTTTTTTGCATGATTGAAATAAGTACGGTAAATTTGTTTCACAAACGACAGTTATTAACTTTAAGCAGTCCGATCTTCAACAACATTAATATTTAGTTTTTTTGATACTTAAATGCAAACTATCCTCAACGGCAAATTTTAGTGTCTGAACATAAAAAAAAACTTCTTAAAACCAAATTGAAAACATTAATAAACCAAATGACTGAATTGAAAATTGACGATTAATTGTGAAAAATGAAAATCCACCCAAAAATTAAATCGGCGGCGCAAAGAAAACTCTTCGCGTCACCGATTTTTTATTCGTACTTTATACTTTACCGTCGTGTGTAAAGTGCGAATATTAATATTTACTCACTGTTTCTCGCTTCTCTCGAAAGACGTACTTGAAAAACATTTTTTCCATAGCCACTTGATTTTTTAATTTTTTAAAGCAAAGCCGTAAAAAAATTAAAAAATCAAGTGACTCCTCTTAAGTCCGGCTTCGCCTCTAATCGTGGTTATTCCTATTTTTTGTACGGCAGTATCGTATTAAACACCTGCTAAAACTTTTGACCATTTTTTTCCGTCAGGTACACCCATACCGGTACACGCATCCCAACCCGCTTGCGCCGTAAAACCTTTTTTCGATACCGTGGTGATGTTGTTGCCGACCGTAATATCTCTGAAAATTTCAGGATGCGCATAAATAAGCGGATGAATAAAACCGACCGGTTTTTTCTTCAACTCATTCATCAATGCTATCAAACCCGCCATGAGCGGTGCAACG
This sequence comes from Chitinophagales bacterium, assembly GCA_038226035.1. Classification (GTDB taxonomy): domain Bacteria; phylum Bacteroidota; class Bacteroidia; order Chitinophagales; family Saprospiraceae; genus JAAFJT01. The sequence continues at coordinate 46,268 of JBBRQS010000009.1, forward strand.
GCACTTGTGCCACCAATTGTATAGGTACCGCCGTCAATCACAACGCGGTAGCCGGTAGCCGGATCTGCATTGCCGCCAACATCGGGTACGCCGCGTCCGACAAAACTTTTACCGGAGATGGACATCGGTACTTTCGCGTTTTTTTGATAATCGGGTAGAGGAAAATTATCGCTTATACCGCCGCCGCCTGCAGAGGTTGCGCTTTCATTCCAAACAACTTCCGAAGAGACTACGTGATTTGCACCTGTTAATTTAGTACCGCCGCAAGCCAAAACAAACGGACTCGATGAGGGAAAATCCACATGAACATTATTGTCGGTCGTAAATCCGTCGCTGCTGCCTTGATCTCCGGACGCAGCACACACCGTTATACCCAATAAAGAGGCAGACTGAAAAGCATCGTTAAACGCTTTCAAAGATTGCGCCGTCCAATTTACTTCCGGATTTCCCCAACTTATACTGATTACGGACGGTTTATTTACGTTGTCATGTATCGCCGCTAAAATGGCGTTTAAAAAACCCTGATCGGTGTTGGGTGCGTAATACATTACTATTTTTGCATTCGGTGCTACTGAACCGGCGACTTCAATATCCAATAAAACTTCGCCGTCGGCACTGTTCGGGTCGTTGAGCGGATTATTCATCGCGCCGTCAACGCCTACCGAAATAACGGTCGGGGTTTTCAGGTTTACTAATTTAAAAAAAGTATCTAAATCTTTCTGTGTATGTCCGCCGTCGAGTTCAATGATGCCGATACATTGACCCGCACCGGTAGCATTGGTCGGAAAATTATAGAGTGCCGCTATTTCGGTCGGCAAAAAACTTTTAGGGACGGGCGGTTTTTTTTTATGCGCTTCGAAAGTGCTGCTCACGTCGCGGGTATTCGTATCGGGTGTGGGTTCTTTATAAATTTGAAAATGCGTTTCGGCACTCACGCGATCATCGAAACCGAAAACGCCGGTAATGATGTCTTTTAAATTGTCGGGGATGTACACGTAACCGGTTCTGCCGCGAAATTTTGTGCCGTCGGCGGCTGTGTATTGGTTGAGTTGCACCCCGAATGCTGCGCAAATCGTTCCGGCTCTGCCTTTTATTTGTACTGTGCGTTTGCCGATATTGGTGTGTGTTACCGACAAACCATGCTCTGCTACAAAAGTAACGACTGCATGAATATCGTTTTCGTCGGCTCCGAATTGCGCATTGTAAGCATCGCGCGATAGGGGTTCCGAGTTGTCGGATAAAGCGCCGGTCATCGGATTTTTTCCGCGCACGAGCAACGTGAGTTCGATGATTGCATTTTTGCTGACGGGTTTGTTTTCAACGCCTGCCGGTGCTTGTCTTAAACTGTCGGGTAATGGTGTCATGCCGGACGTGTTGAATGCTGCAACCGGATGTTTTCGAGTTTTTGCCATGATTGGTATTTTTTTGTTAGATTAAAAAAAGAGGGTATTTTATTAAAAGATATTTTTATCTAACGTTAACCTTAGAAACTTATTGGTAAGATATTTTAAAAAAAGCAATTAAATTTCCCACCACGCCGCGCGCTCGGCAAATGTTTTATCACCGGATTTGAGGGCTTCGCTGACGAGTAAATGTAAGTTACGGCGTTTATTTTCGCCGGCTAAAGCTTTTTGCAAGCGTTTGTCGTGTTTTATTTCAGAAATTTGTTCAAGTGTGGGTGCGTTTTCGAGCGCGGCGAAATGAGCGATTTCATTGCCCGTCAAAACGGTACTGTGACGGATATTTAGCGGTAAACCATCATAACCCACTGCAACAGCGCGTTCGGGTCTGTCTATTTCAAAAAGTGAATCCCCGGAAGCGCGCGAATACCAAAAACGTCCGAGTCTGCCTACCAAATCTATTTTATAGGGATCAATACGATGATTTTCGGGATTAATAACGTTCTCGTTGATATGCATCAACACCACGCGGCAGATAACGTGTTGCGACGTAACAGTACCGTCGTCGGCGCTTATCGGAATAATCTGTTGCACCACACATTCCATTTGCACCGGCGATTCCGCGACGCGGAACGGTTTTACAAGTTCGGAAGCAAGCGGTGTTAAACCCGCTTTTTCAAATTCGCTTGTCCCTCTCGGAAAATTCAGTGCCGTCACCGCCATTTGTCCGACAATTTCATGCGATACCATGTTTACAACACATTGTTTTGTGGCTTCTAAATTATAAAAAGTATCTTTATCGGTATTAAAACGCACACGGCGTGCTATCGAAAAAGCAATTGTAAGAGGAGAAGGGCTGATAGCATTAAAAAAACTGAACGGTGCCAAATTACTTTTTCCGTCTTCGTCCATTGTACTGACAAAAGCAATCGGGCGCGGCGCAACAGCTCCGACCAAGTATTGATATAAATCTACAGAAGCCGTCGTGTTAGGGTCAATTCTTAGCATAATTGAGTTGAATTTGTAAAATCCGTTGAGTTGCTGAAATTATATTACGCTGCAAATTAAATCAATAAAACCGATTTCATACAAAAATACCGTAAAAAGATAAAGCGGAATGACCTATTCCGCCTTATCTTTTTACGGTATTTTACAATAAATGCCCATAATTTATTTAGGTGTTATTTTTATAATCGTTAATTTTGTTGGAATTTAAATAATTTTAAAAACAAAATGAACAAATCAATACGCGTTTTTACTTATTTATTCATCGCAATAATTTCTCCCCTTTTTATTAATGCGCAAACTTTTGAAAAATTTTATGCAGGTGAAGATGGTTATACAATTAATCAAAAAAGTGATACTATTCTTTTAAAAACAACATCATTTTCGTCTAACACGATATTTAATCTTTTTTTGGATAAAAATGGAAATCTCTTACAGTCAAACAATACTTTATATACCTCATTATCATGTAAGGATAGTTTAAATATTGACAAAAATGGCGGCTATTATCATACATTTCAAAAATTATTTAAAACAGATGGAAATTTAAATTTTTACAGTATTGGTTATGATCACTTTGACAAATTTGGGAATTTGTATTTTTCAAAAATACTTGATACAATTTCACTTAATTCCCTAATCAGTATATTTGCGAATCCGATTTTATTTGCACCAAACAATACAAATGACCTGTATTTTGCTTACGGCTTTACATCTTCTTTCGTAAAATTATTTAAAATAAGTAATGACAATTTTGTTTGGAGTACTCAACTTCAGGATTTTAGGAATTTTTTCGATTTAAAGTTTAAACTTAGTAATGATGGTAAGTATATTGCATTTGATTTTCAAGATTGTATCTATAATAATTTTTACAGCAACATTACTGTGCTTATAGATAATTTATCAGGTAAAATTTTAAATAAAATTTTGTATAGTGCAAGTGGTTCGTTTGCCTTTGATTCAAAAAGCAATTTGTACGTATCTGAAATATCTAATATAAATGGACCAGCTTATTTGCAAATATTAAAGTTTTTGCCGAACGGAAATTTAGACACTATTTCTAACCGCTTCATTTACTCTACATTTACATCAACTGCACCGACTATAAAAGATATGTTAGTTTCAAATGATGGAAGTATATATATCACCGGCAGTAAAAACAATCAAGCATGGCTGTTAAAACTCAATCCCGACGGCAGCCTTGACAGTGCGAAAACAGATATAGCGGTAAGTATTACCGCACCACCAACTTACAAAAAATACACGCCGTCATCGTTTACGATTACCGCAAAAAATACCGGTACGACAACTGCCACAGATATAAAAATACAACTTGCACCTGTTGCAAATACCGTTTACGGCGGAACACCGACGGCGAGTGCGGGAGATTACAAAGAATTTTGTCCCGGCAATTTACACTGTCGCACATGGACGATACCGAATTTAAACGCCGGCGATTCCGCAACGCTCACCGTTCCGGTTTTTGTGCTTGACCCGAACGGCGCGAACATTACCGGAAAAGTAAATTTGGTATCTTCAACTCCGACCGACGGCAACGCGACAAACGATACAGCCACCGTAATAATTACTCCTTCGGATAATACACCGGCACCCGTTGCCAAACCGGACATCGCCGTTTCAATCGCGTCGGCACCGGCAACATACAGTAAATATACTTTTCTGAATTACACGCTCACTGCAAAAAATGTCGGCAGTGCGGAAATGCGCGACATCAAAATAAAATTTACACCACCGAACGGCACCGCCAATCCGGGCGATACAAAAGCCAGCGCGGGTATTTATAATGATTATTGTGCCGGCGGCAGTCATTGCCAAACGTGGAGTATTTCGGTTTTGGGTATCAATCAATCTGCGACATTAATAATTCCCGTTTTTGTTTTGGATCCCGGCACGCCGATAACCGCACAAGCCACATTAACGGCATCCACACCGGCAGATGCAAACGGCACGAATGATACAGGAAGTATTACGGTAGCACCGCAAATGAATTTTTCTTTGGAAAACCAACAGCTATTAGCAAATAGCCGACAGCTAAAAATTTCTCCGAATCCGGCAAGCGATGTAATCAATTTGGAAACACACAGCGAGGTGGCAACGTCCGTGCAATTTGTATTTTATAATATGCAGGGTTCGCAAATAAAATCGGAACAAAGACAATTGGAAAAAGGCATCAATCAATTCGGTTTTGATATTTCTGGTTTGCCTTCCGGTCTTTTCTATTTGCAAACCATTAGCGAAAAAATAAATTTAGCAACGGTAAAGTTTGTTAAAAATTAATTCGATAGATAGTCAAAAAGGTAAACATGAGTGATCCCGAATTTTTCAAATTTAGCGAATCCGTAGGATTCATACGTTTATAGGCAACAAAATAGATATTTTACCGAATCCGTTAGGATTCGCACCCTATCTTAATGAAATATTTTGTGCGAATCCTAACGGATTCGGTAATTTTTTTCGTTTTCCGTTCTATAAACGTTTAAATCCTAACGGATTTACTGCGCCGCAAAAAATTGTGATGCCTCATGTTTTTCTTTGTTCCTAAATCCGAAATCAACTTATTGTTTCACGATACGCAATACCTGTACGTGTTGGTCCGCTTCCAAACGGATAAAATATAAACCGGTGGCTTTATCGCTCAAATCCATATCAAAAATTTCGTTGGACGTATGGCCGCGGTTTTCCTGAAAAATGACTTGACCCATGATATTTATTACCTGTACGCGCAAATCTAAAGTATTATTTAATTCAACTTTTAAAGTGGCGATACCGGAAGTCGGATTCGGTGCTACCGTGATATGCCCGAAAGGAGAAGTAATATCCGTAACTGCCGTTGTACTGCTGACGGTGTAAGTTTGTACATCGGTACAACCGTTTTTATCTGTTACCGTAACGCTGTACGTTCCGATTGCTAAACTTGATAAGGAATCTGTAGCGGCACCGTTGCTCCAAGCAAAAGTGTACGGCGGTGTTCCGCGTGTCGGCGTAATTTTTACAGATCCGGTTGTTTTATTCGCGTCACTGTTTTTTACGGAAGGCGTTATGGCAAAATCGGCGGGACAAATATTTTTGTAGGTAATATTATCTAAATCGAAAAAATAACCCGCATAAGTTTTAATCCCACTCGTGACGGTAAATCTTATTTTTATGACTTGACCTGCAAAACGACCTAACGCTACTTTGTGCGTGGCATATAATGCCGAAACGGTGTGATTAGCTTTTACAACAGAATCAATGGTTGTATAAACCGTATCACAAGCCAATGCGACATCCACGATAAGTTTGTCGGTTGCTAAAAGCGTATAACTGTTATAGGGTGCTGCATCGTTCACGAAACGGTAGTCGTAGAATAAAGAATCATCTGCTCTAACTGGTCCGAATTTTCCGGTAGTGATGTTAAATAAATTGGCACCCGGATAGTAAGTAGTATCTTTTCCGGAAGTACTGATAACCGTATCGGAATAAATATCGGCGTATAAAAATCCGTTGGATGCCGGATTACCGTGACCTCCGATGCGTACACCGGCACGGCGAGAAGTCCATTGTGCCGGTACGTTTAAGTTATCGAAATTATAAACCGTATTGGCACTCACGGTTTTCGGTACATTGATGCGGTAAGGAAGGGTATCATTTACGGAAAAGTTATCTCCGGCAGCATTTACCCAAACCAATAACGGCAGATTATCCGTTTTTGAGTTAGGAATCGGCGTTTTAAATTTATAAACCACCGATTGTCCTGCAGCGACCGATAAACCGGTATCAATGCTTTCCGTCACCGCCGTATTGTTACCCAATTTGTAACCGACGCTGAATTTCGATTGCGTTGCACTGCCTAAATTAGTTACTTTAAGCGATACGCGGCAGGTATTCATGTAATCCAAGCCGACACTATCGGCAGCTAAATCAATTGTTGACGGTGCGGAAATTAAAATATTATCAATCGCAACGCCGTCATAAGATGAAGTGGAAGGCGAAGAAGAGGCATCAGAACGGAAACCGAAACGCAAACGGCACGAAGATTTACCTGCCATACCCGTTAAAGTATTTTGTGCGGTGCGCCAACCCAAGCGTGTAATCCCCGACCACATTTCAAATCGTGTGCGGCTGATGGAGTCGTTGTACCAATTAATACCGTTCGTGCGGTTACCGATTTTTGCCCAAGTTTTTCCGCCGTCGGTACTGCCTTCGAGCCACGCGCCGTCGTAATGCGTTTCGGAATAAAAATTAAGCGCGAAAGAAATACGCGGATCGGCAGTCATCATCGAAAAATCGTAGCACGGCGAAAGTATGTAGCTTGTATCGCTGTCGTTATAACTGAATTTTGCACCGGTAGTCCAACATTTTTTTCCGGACGCCGCATTCTTAATATAATTGTATTGCGGTTGCGCCCACTCCCAAGAACTTTTACCGATCGTATCGAATACTGACCAAGTATCTTTTGTTTGCTCGAAATCTTGTGAATATGGGTAAATACTGATATTTCTCGGTCGCGTCACCGTCATTCGGAATGTGTCGTTCGATTTATTTCTATCGCTGTCCAATTCCGTCCACGCCGCTACGATATATTCGCCGGGTTGAGAAAAATTAAAAGTAGTTTTAAATGTCGCGGTGACAATACTGTCTTTCGCCACATCACCGGTGTATAAACCTTCCGTCGGATAGTTAATGCTCACCGCTTGACCGTTCACACTGAATTTAAATGGAATAAGTGCTTGCGGCGCGCCGCCGAAATTTTTTATCAATACTTTCACCGTATCGGTCGTGAGGTCGCAACGGTTGATGGGTGCTAATATTTTTATAACGCCGACATTATTTGCCGTATCGGTTTTGAAATTCAAGGGTCCGAATATATTACTCGAGTCTGCGGCACCGCAAAAAGTACGCAAGTAAACATCGTACTTTGTCATTTCTTTTAAATTCTGAATAATTTGAAACGTATCCGGTGTAATGGTTTTATTTCTGCCTGTTCCGGGCGTAAAGCCTGCCGTATCCCATTCGATGCGGTAATTCGTTTTCGTACCCACGATCGCCGGTTGCCAGACAATCGTGGCGTTGTAACTGCGTACTTTCAATATTTGCACGTTTAACGGAATGCCGCACGATGCGCATACTATTTTCGATTTGAAAACTACGCCGGTTGCCGGACCCAAACCATCCGCAAAAATGATTTCTCCCGCATTGGTGTACATGGCATATTTCTGCTCGATTTGATAATCGCCTTGCCCGTCGTAGCGCACGAAAATTGAGTCGCCGATGCGCACACGTAAATTGTACAAACGAATGCTATCCGAAGGTGTGTTCAATGCACCGTCGTGCGTGAATGATTGTTCGGCGTTGTTTCCGATTTTTATATTTACCGTTGAGCCGTACCAACTGTCGCCGTACCGTTCGTACAAACGCAGGCGGTATGTGCAACTGTCTTGCGCGAAAAGCGTACAATTAAAAAGAAAAATAAACAACGGGAGGAGTAAAGTTTTTAAAACGGTTTTTGTAAAATATTGATACATTGTGCTTTTATTTTTTAAAATGTTATGGGTATTTATGATTTCGGATTTCGGATTTACGACTTTTTTTCTATTGTTTAATGTATGTGTTTTTCGAAATTTTCTTGCGTCCAACACAAACTCAAGCAAAAATATAATTTTTTTGTTTATTCATTGGTAAATCTTTTATTAATTCAAACTTTGCCTCATCATTAAAACTTTTTTTGCGCTTATTTGTTACAAAATAACTATTTTTTTAAAAAGTTTTGCGAAATAATTACTTATTTCAGGAAAAATTTTTTGCTTCGCCGCGGATTTAAGTAAAAAATGCTTCACTTTGCGGAAGAAAAATTTCGACAATATTTCAATATTTTTTTGCGGTTTACTGTTTACCCGTTTACGTTTTTAAGATGGCTATTTATTCGATAACGGATTTGGAAAAACTTTCGGGTATTAAGGCGCACACCATTCGTATTTGGGAGCAGCGTTATGGATTAATTGTGCCGAATCGGACGAAAACGAATATCCGTTATTACGATGACGATAACCTGAAAAAACTTCTGAACATTACATTGCTGAATAAAAACGGCGTAAAAATATCGAAAATAGCCGAAATGTCGGAAGATGAAATTTCGGGAAAAGTATCGCAAATTTCGGAATTAGATAATGGACTGGATACACAATTAGACGGTTTAATGATTGCGATGATGCAATTAGATGAACCTAAATTCAGTAAAATATTAGCAGCAGACATTTTGAAACACGGTTTCGAGGCGGTGATGATGCAAATTATTTTTCCGTTTTTAGAACGCCTGAACTTAATGCGTTTTACGGGGTCCGTTGCGCCGGTGCAAGAAAATTTCATCGGTCAGCTGCTTCGACAAAAAGTAATTTGCGCCCTCGAAAACGAACCGATGACGACCGGCAACGGCGTAAAAAAATTCATGATTTTTTTACCGCCCACCGAACAACAGGAACTGAGTTTGCTTTTTTTATATTACCTCATAAAAATACGAAAACATCACGTCATTTATCTCGGGCAAGATGTTGTTTTCAACGACCTCAGAGACGCGTTTCGTATTCACAAACCCGACTATGTTTTTACTTTCCTGAACGAATCGCCGCAGAAAATGCCGGTTCAAACCTATGTGCACCAATTAGCCGAAATTTTCGAGCATAGTAAAGTGCTCATTTCCGGATTTCAAGTAGTATCCATTGATTTACAACCGCCGCCTAATGTGTATTTAATGAAAAGTTTGCACGACACTTTACGGTTACTTGAAATGATCGCATAAAGATTTTTAGCACCTTATTACAGTTTCGTTCCTTAACGTTTCATCATTTGCCCGAATACCGCAGGCGTAATTATTTTTTCAAGTACGCCGGTAAATGTTTCGTCACCGCTGACGTATCTTTTGGTTTCAAATAAGCCGATATTTTTTGCATAGATTTCCTCTACGGAAAAAATATGCGTCCAACCCCCTCGTTTGTTGTCGTGTTCCGATTGTTCCTCTTTCAAATTAAACAAAATAGCCGGTGTTTTTTGCCCCGCAAAATTAATAGTAGTGTCGCCCATGAAACGCCTGTTGCGCGTTACGGCGGTCGTATGCGTATTGTCTTTCGGATCGAAAACGGTGTAATTACTCACGAACACACCGCCCGAATCAGTTATCTCAAACGGAAAAACGGCACCGTTTTCTATGACGGCGTTTTTGGTCACGGCTTTTCCGAGACTGTCTGTACCGAAATATTTTAAATCTTTGAGCAACATACCGTTGCGCACTTTAACTTCGGTCGTCACCAAAAGTATTTCAAAAGACGGCGAGTAACATACGCCGGTAAACGTGACTGAATCGCCGACGGTTTGCGTTGCATAAACCCAATATAGATTGAAAGTTGTATCCCGGCTTGTATAACGGTAAACATATACTTCGGGTGCGGCGCGGAGTTGTGCGAGCGGAAAATAGTAGTCGGCAATCTGTTTTTTGCCGCAGCCGGACAAAGCGCATAAAATAAAAATCGTCAAAAGGCGGTCGCTGTAAATCATTTCAAAATTGTTTGCTCCCGTAAAAATATAACTAAACCCGATGAAAGAAAAATTTAACAGCCGAAAATCGCAACTGTAATATTTGTAAATAATATATTTTTTTATGTTTAAACTAATCTATAACTTTGCACCGATAAGTTATTTACTGAAGTTACGTACTGCTAACTAAATTTAATATGTAGAGAACGTTCGGAATGCGCGTGCACATACGGTTTCTCGGCATACTAAACGAAACTCTGCGTTACACAAGTAAATTTTCAAACCATTATTTTTCAAGCCGCTTAAATTTATTTACAATGAAAACTCGTTTTTCTTTTTTTTCCCTCACAGCATTAGCTTTTTTTCTTTTTTCATTCGGCTTATGCGATAAAGCCGTTGACAGTGTTGTAGTGAATTTCGATCCGGCAAATAAATTGTTCCCGACCGTAGCTTTTACGTTTACGAGCGCGCCGATACCCGGTACGCAAACGCACACAGGCAGTTATACCGTTTTTCAAATAGACAGTACCATTCAGGCTTTAACGAGTAATTTGGGTACGAAACGTTATTTCAAAGATATACTATCGGCGAACGTCACGAAATTAACGCTCACGATTACAGACGGCGATGCAGATTTCAGCGTCATCGGTCATGCCAAATGTGATGCGCATTTCAGCAATATTAATTCAAGCTACCCGGCGCCGGACTTGAATTTATTGGATCAAGATTTCGGCGCCAAATATGCCGGACAAAAAAGTATTACGATTGACGTACCGGTATCCGATCTCACTAGAAGAGTACTTGCACTTCAAGCAAGCGATCCGGCTCAAGCCACCGTTACTTACTCGCTTACGGTATCCACCGTAAAACCGGTTTTGTCATCGGTAACCATTAAAGCCGCGTTAAGTGGCAGTGCGGAAGTGAAGTAATTTTTTTTTGGATTTTGGATTTAGGATGTAAGTTTTAGGATTTACGACCTTATTGGTTCGCTAATCTTAAATCTTACATTCTAAACCCTAAATCCTAAACCTTATATCCTATATCATAAATCCTAAATTTTTTAAACTCAATGAAACCTTCTTTTAAACTATTTTCAACGTTATACCTCGTAGGCTTTTTTTGTATTACCGCACTCAAAGCGCAGCAAGAACAAGTACTTGGTTTCGTGCCGGAACTTTGGCAATCCAACTTGACCAATCCCGCGCTTTTACCCGAAAAAAAAATTCATATTTTGTTGCCGAGCGTTTTCGTTACGGGTAACAGCGACTATTCGCTCAACGATTTTATTCATGTGGATCCGGAATCCGGTCGTCGTCAACTCGTGGATACGTTGGTGTTAGCAAAACTCTTGAAGAGCAATAAACTAAGTGCGCAAACTAATATACAAACCTTAGGCGTATCGTTTCCGGTAAGTTCTAAAATCCGGATAAGTATTCATCATGCCATTGTCGGCGAAAATAAATTCGATATCAGCGGCGATTTGGCACGTGCCATAGTGCGCGGTGTCGCGCAATTTGCGGGTAAAACCGTCTCTTTCGGCTCTACGGAAAACGGCAACGTGCGCAATGAATTGGGTTTGGGTGTTGCTTACGCGATCAACGATAATATAAATGTGGGTGCGCGCATCAAGTTATTGTCCGGCGTAACCGGTGTTTTTACGCAAAGTAGTAAAGTGGACGGCACTTTCGATGTCGCCGCTCAGCAAATCAATCTCGTGACCGATTACAGTTTACTCACTTTTTCGGAAACGAAAATAAAAAATTTGGGTAGTTATGTATTAAGCCCTTTTTCATCGAACAGTGGCGTTTCATTTGATCTGGGCGGGACGTTTAAAGTCGGAAAAATAAAACTTTCGGCAAGCCTTTTGGATATCGGCGGCTCTATCAATTGGAAAAGCGGGGGCAAATCATACAGTTCGAAAGGCAATTTTATTTATAACGGCAACAATCCCACCACGCTTTTCAATCCCGCCAAAACCGGTTATTTGGATACGCTGAAAAAATATGTCGGCTATACCGAAACGGCTTCCGCCACTTATACGCAAAACTTACCGCTCAGAATATATTTGAGCGGAACTTACGACGTGAGTACGTACTTGCGTTTAGGTGCTTTGTTTTACAGTGAAGGCGGTAATAATTCGACTTCCGGTATCGCATTCGATGCTTCCACGCATTTAGGAAAAATTTTGAATTTCGGATTAAGTTACGGCGCACGTTACGGTACTTTCGATAATTTGGGTACTCATCTTACCTTAACTTTTGGTCCCGTACAACTTTACGGACTCACCGACAATATTTTAGCAGTGTTTAAACCCTACGATACAAAAAGTACAAGTGGCAGACTCGGTTTGAATTTGGTTTTTTAAAATAATTCAGCAGATGACACGTCCGTTAGTGCGTGAAGGGATAAAATTGAAAGATTTTAGGGCTGTCAGTCCTTTCAAAGCAATCACCGGCACCTAAAAGGGCTGAAGTGTTAAATTTTTTTTCTGTCTTATATACCACGCCCTTGCAGAACGTAACATCTGCTGAATACTTACTTGTTTTTTTAAATTTACCGATTTATTTTAAACCGTATAAGCAGCTAAACAAATTAAAAAGTCATTAAAAATCTGAGCGGATTTTTAATGACTTTTTAATTTATACAATTACTTAGCTACATTTACGGTATAAAAAAACAACTCGGAGTGAATCCGGTTTTAAAATCGTAAATATAATTGATTACGGATGTCGGATAACGGATGTCGGATTTCAGAAAACAAAGCGTTCAATATCTCCTGTCCTACATCCTGTATCCTGCATTCAATATTCTAAAATTTTGAAAATAGATACTATTGTTGCACTCGCAACACCTGCCGGCATTGGTGCTATCGGTGTCATTCGCTTGTCCGGTCCGGAAGCATTTGTAGTAGCCGATAAATTTTTTCACGGAAAAAAACTCGCTGCTCAAAAATCGCACACCGTTCATTTCGGTACAATTCAAAATGCCGACGGACGCATTATAGACCAAGTTTTGTGTACGGTTTTTGTGGCACCACATTCGTATACCAAAGAAAACGTCGTAGAAATAAGTTGTCATGGCTCGGCGTATATCTTACAAGAAATTTTGGGCATGGCATTACAAAACGGTGCGCGCATGGCGGAACGCGGCGAATTTACGCGCCGTGCTTTCTTGAACGGACAAATGGATTTGTCGCAAGCTGAAGCCGTCGCGGATCTGATTGCTTCTTCCAACGCTGCCAATCACGATGTCGCTATGCGGCAAATGCGCGGCGGGTTCACGCAACAAATAAAAAAACTGCGCGACCAACTCCTGCATTTTTCGGCGATGATTGAACTCGAACTTGATTTCGGAGAAGAAGACGTGACTTTTGCCGACCGCGATGATTTAAAAAATTTGCTCCTCACTATTCAAAAAGTAGTAAAAGAATTACTCCAATCTTTCGCACTCGGTAACGTGATAAAAAACGGTATCACCACCGTTATTGCCGGACGACCGAACGCCGGAAAATCTACACTCCTCAACACATTCTTGAACGAAGAACGCGCGATTGTTTCCGAAATACCCGGCACTACCCGTGATACCATTGAAGAAATACTCAATATCAACGGCGTTGCTTTTCGACTCATTGATACTGCCGGCATTCGTGAAGCGACAGACATTATTGAAACCATAGGTGTTCAACGCACACTTGATAAAATTCGAGATGCTGCCGTTGTATTATATATTGCAGATGTGTCGGAACTTTCTCCGAAAGATATTCTCAATGATTTAAAAAATTTAGAATTCCACCAAACTGATATAAAAATTATTGTTGTTTTAAATCAAATCGATAAATTTTCTTCAGAGCAATTACAGGCTTACGAAAAATCGGCGCGAAAAACTTTAGTGAAGTATGAGCCGGTTATTTTCATCTCGGCAAAAAACGAAACGGATGTACTCCGACTAAAAAATGCCCTTTACGAAAAAACTGTCGGCGACGCGCTTTTAAATAACAACGAAGTAATCGTCACCAACGCACGTCACGCCCATGCTTTGCAGCAAGCCGATAAAAACCTGACAGCCGCACTTGACGGTTTGATGTACGGCAAAACTTCCGACCTCATCGCACTCGATATCCGCCACACGTTGCACCACCTCGCCGCCATTACCGGAGAAATATCCAATGACGATGTTTTGGGTTTAATTTTCTCGACGTTTTGTATCGGTAAATAGATTTACAGAAGTGCAAATACAATTTTCCTTATTTGCAGAAAATGCTTTAAGTGAAAATAAGAAAAATTATATTTGCACTTAACCTGCTTCAGACTTTAGGTAATAAAAATTTTAGAATTAAAAATAATGCTATGAGCAAAGTACTACATGACATGCAACACATTGTCACTGAGGTAAGAACACTGATTGAACAAAGTAAACAGCAGATTGCAGTATCAGTGAATGCAACAATGAGTTTACTTTATTGGCATATTGGTACAAAAATAAATGAGGCGTTGCCTAAAGGAAAAAGGGCTGATTATGGCAAACAAATGTCGCTACACTGTGGCGACAATTGGAACCTGAATATGGAACATTATTTTCCGAAAAAAACCTGCGAAGGATGATGCAGTTTGCCGAAATTTTTCCCGAACAGAAGGATGTTAAAATACTGATACAACAATTGAGTTGGTCTCACATAAAAGAACTCATACCCATTCATGAACCTTTAAAACGTGAATTTTATATTCAAATGTGTGTTTATGAAAATTGGAGCGTCCGCATCTTCAGAGAACGTGTTCAATCTATGCTTTTTGAGCGTACCGCTATCAGTAAAAAACCTGAACAAACAATAGTCAACGACTTGGAATTACTTAAAAACGAAAAAAAATTAAGCCCCGACTTGGTTTTTCGAGACCCTTATTTTCTTGATTTTTTAGGTTTAACGGATACTTACTCCGAAAAAGATTTAGAAACGTCGATTATTGTTGAATTGCAACGCTTTATCATCGAAATAGGAAGTGATTTCGCATTCATGGCATGACAAAAACGCATTATCATTGATAACCGCGATTATTATATTGACTTGCTTTTTTACCATCGCCGTTTAAAATGTTTAGTGGCATTGGATTTAAAAATCGGCGAATTTCAAGCAGGTTATAAAGGGCAAATGGAATTGTATTTACGCTATCTTGAAAAGTACGAACAGATTGATGGTGAAAATACGCCCATCGGTTTAATCCTTTGCGCCGGTAAAAACGATGAACACATCGAACTTATGCAGTTAGACAAAAGCAATATTCGCGTAGCTGATTATTTAACTGCTTTGCCTTCTCAGAAACTGTTACAAGAAAAATTACATAAAGCAATAGAAATTGCGCAACAAAAATTCAGAAACCATAACAACAGCTAAATTCGCAGCAAAACTTCCGACCTCATCGCACTCGATATCCGCCACACGTTGCACCACCTCGCCGCCATTACCGGAGAAATATCCAATGACGATGTTTTGGGTTTAATTTTCTCAACGTTTTGTATCGGTAAATAAATAAATGAAACAAAAATGTGTATATTCATGCGCGGACAACTGTAGTTTTAATTATTTTTGTTGCTGTTTAACAAACGCGCTAAACGCGACTATTTCCGTAAATCACACACTTTAGAAAATGAACAACATCCTCATTTATCAAACATCGGACAACCAAACACAAATCGAAGTAAAATTTGATGCTCAAACTGTTTGGTTGACGCAATTGCAAATCGCTGAATTGTTTCAAAGAGACAGAACGGTTATTACTAAACACATTAATAATGTGTTTTCGGAAGGAGAATTGGACGAAAAAAGCAATGTGCAAAAAATGCACATTGCAAATTCCGATAAACCCATTGCTTATTACAACCTCGACGTAATTATTTCTGTCGGCTATCGCGTAAAATCCAAACGCGGTACGCAATTTCGTCAGTGGGCAACGCAGCGATTGAAGGATTTTCTGGTACAAGGCTATGCCATCAATCAAAAAAGATTAGAAGAATTGGGTAGGATTGTGCAGATATTGGAACAAACCGGTAGTGCCGAAAATTTACAAATATCGGAAGCAAAAGGCTTATTGGAAATTTTGAGCGGATACACGAAAAGTTTTGTGTTGTTGAATCAATACGACAGTCATAACGTCAACCCGCGCAACTTGAATGAAAACGTCACTTATGAAATTGAATACGACTCTGCGAAAACCGCTATTGCCGAACTGAAAAAGCAATTGATAGAAAAAAAAGAAGCCACAGAACTGTTCGGTAAAGAAAAAGATGAAAGTTTTAAAAGCTCGTTGCGTGCGGTCATACAAACTTTCGGCGGCGTATATCTTTATCCGAGTATCGAAGAGCAAGCCGCGCACCTCTTATATTTCGTTATCAAGAATCATTCGTTCAACGATGGGAACAAACGCATCGGTGCATTTTTGTTTGTCTGGTTTTTAGAAAAAAACCGCCACCGTTTCAAAAAAAGCGGCGAAATAAAAATAAACGATAACGGACTCACCGCGCTCACGCTTTTGACAGCTCAAAGTAACCCGCTTGAAAAAGAACTCTTGGTTCAACTCATCGTCGCTTTAATTGCAGAATAGCAGATTATTTTTGGGAAAAATATCCGGTGAAGGTGGTTTGGATTTAGTTTTTTTCGACGTTTCTGTATTGGGAAATAAATTATTCTTTTAATTTCCTTAATTAAATTTAGGCATACTAAAGTTAATTAAGGATTTTCTTAATTAACTTTAGGGGGAACTTTTCAAACATGAAATTATGAAATAAATTGCCTCAAATGCAGAATTATTAAATTTGTTGTATGTTTGTTCTTTCAATTTAAAAATTTTGGCTTTTACATTAAGCGAAAAAATAATAAACTGTTCAAGATACGAAATCCGTTTAATCCTCGATGAAAAATATCATCTAAAAAATGAGTATTACGCCCTACCACGCCAAATATTTTGCTCACGAACTTATTAAACGAAGTGCGTCAGACAGCGTGCAAAAATTAGCAGCTACTTTGGTTGATGCGCAGGTTGACTTAAATCCGCATCAAGTAGAAGCCGCTCTGTTTGCTTTTCGTTCACCGTTATCAAAAGGTGCTATTCTGGCAGATGAAGTAGGATTAGGTAAAACTATTGAAGCTGCTTTAGTTATTTCGCAAAAATGGGCTGAACGGAAACGGAAAATTATTATTATTACACCGGCAAATTTGCGCAAACAATGGTCCCAAGAATTACAAGATAAATTTTTCTTGCCTTCAATTATTTTAGAAGCAAAATCTTTTACTGAAATAATTCAAAAAGGTAACTTGAATCCTTTTGACAATACCGAAATTATTATTTGCTCTTATCAATTTGCACGAACCAAAGAGGCTTACATCAAGCGTATTGATTGGGATTTAGCTGTGATTGATGAAGCCCACCGGTTGAGAAATGTTTACAAAACCGGAAATAAAATCGCGAAATCCATTAAAAACGCACTGAATGATGCCCCGAAAATTTTACTCACTGCTACGCCATTGCAAAATACGCTTTTAGAGTTGTATGGGTTGGTCAGTATTATTGACGAATATTCGTTTGGTGATTTGAAAAGTTTTAAGACGCAGTATTCCCGCGTAACGAGTACGGCTGATACCGAGGCGTTTATCGGGTTGAAAGAAAGATTGAAACCAATTTGTATCCGGACTTTGAGAAGACAGGTGTTACAATATATCCGCTATACCAATCGCGTCGCGTTGGTAGAAGAATTTTACCCCAGTGATGACGAACAACGATTATACGATTTGGTAAGTGATTATTTACAAACCGATAGTTTATATGCGTTGCCGGCAAGTCAAAGAAAGTTAATGACACTGACTTTGCGGAAATTGCTCGCTTCCTCTTCTTTTGCTATTGCCGGCACTCTGGAAGCATTGATGAAGAAACTCAGAACAATTATTGACAATAACATTTCAGAGAACTTGGAAGACCTCGTAGCAGAAAATTTTGAAGCCTACGAAAATCTAAAAGACGAATGGGAGGAAGACGACGAAACCGGTAAAGAAGAAAAGGTTTACGACACGGATGATTTAGAAAAAATTAAAAAAGAAATCGAGGCTTTAAATACTTTTCACGCGCTCGCTATTTCTATCGTAAAAAATACTAAAGGGGAAAAACTCTTCACGGCACTCGAACGCGGATTTCAAGAAATGAACAGGTTGAATGCACCGCGTAAAGCTATTATTTTTACGGAAAGCACGCGTACTCAAATTTATCTGCGCAATATTTTGGAAACGCGGGGATATGCCGGAAAAGTAGTTTTGTTTAACGGTTCTAACTTGGATGCTAAGTCAAAAGAAATTTACGCGGCGTGGGCTTTTAAACATAAAAATACTGACAAAATTACCGGTTCGAAAAGTGCGGATATGCGTGCAGCTTTGGTAGATTATTTCAGAGAAGAAGCCACCATCATGATTGCTACCGAAGCCGCCGCAGAAGGTATAAACTTGCAATTTTGTTCAATGGTCATCAATTACGATATGCCGTGGAACCCGCAACGCATTGAACAACGCATTGGAAGATGCCATCGTTACGGACAAAAGTATGACGTTGTAGTTATCAATTTTTTGAATAAAGCGAATGCCGCCGACGAGCGCGTTTACGAACTCTTGCGAGATAAATTTCAACTGTTCAACGGTGTATTCGGTGCCAGTGACGAAGTTTTGGGTAGTATTGAAAACGGCGTGGATTTTGAAAAACGGATAGCTTCTATTTATCAAGAATGTCGGACAACCGAACAAATTTCTACAGCCTTCAATGCCCTACAAGAAGAATTAGGCGGCAGTATTTCGGATGCCTTACAACAAACCCGCCGCCAATTGCTCGAAAACTTTGATGAAGAAGTAAACGAAAAACTGCGTATCAATTTGTTGGAAAGTAAAGCCTACCTTTCAAAATATGAATCGTGGTTGTGGCAGATTACGCAGTTCGCCTTAAAAGATTGTGCCGTTTTTTCCGACCATGAACACGCTTTCAGTTTATCGCATAATCCTTTTCCGGATACCTTTATTCATTCGGGACCGTACCGGATCGGTAAAAATATTGAAGATGCGAATGTCTATCGTATCGGGCATCCGTTGGCGCAAAAAATTATCTCGGATTGCAAAAATACGCCGCTCAAACCTTTCGAACTGATTTTTAATTATACCGACTCCGTTAAAAATATTTCAGCCATTGAAACGCTCGTCGGTACGTCCGGTTTTTTGCGCGTGAATTTACTCGGCGTTACTTCTTTTGAACTCGAAGAATTTGTGCAACTTTGCGGTATTACGGATGCAGGCGAAATTTTGGAACAAAGCCAATGCGAAAGATTTTTTTCGCTGCCGGCTACCGTTAATGCTGTCGCACAAAACATATCGGACAACCATGCCGCTGCCTTATCGGACGCTTTGCGCTTGCAACGCGCGAGTTTACTTAAAAATATTGATGGACGGAACGCGCAGTACTTTGATAAAGAAATAGATAAATTAGATTTGTGGGGTGAAGACAGTAGAAATTCTTTGAAGGTAGCTTTAAATGAAGCTGAACTGGAAATTAAAGAACTGAAAAAACAAATTCGTGCTGCCGCCAATTTTCCCGACCGCCTTAAACTCGAAAAACAAGTAAAAAAATTAGAAATTGACCGCGATACGGCGTGGAAAGCGTACGACACGGCTGCCAAAAAAATTAATACCGATAAAGATAAATTGATTGAGCAAGTTGAACAACGCCTCAAAACGAATATCACCGACGAACTTTTGTTTTTAATAAAATGGACAATAATCTGAAACTTGCTTCCGGTTCCGGAACAACGCAACAAGAACTCACCTCAATGAATATAACTGAGGCACAATTACTGAAACTCAAACAGATTTTCCCGGAAGTATTCACCGAAGGTTTGAGGCTCGATTGGCCAAAACTCAAACTCACGCTCGGCGAAACTATTGATGTCGGCAAAGAACGCTACGGTATGAATTGGCCCGGAAAAGCCGATTGTTTCAAAACCATTCAACAACCGAGTATTGCCGCACTCGTACCGGCGCGGGATGAAAGCGTGGATTTCGATACCACGCAAAATCTTTTCATTGAAGGTGATAATTTGGAAGTGTTGAAACTGCTGCAAAAATCGTATCTCGGCAAAGTGAAAATGATTTATATTGATCCGCCGTACAACACCGGTCACGAATTTATTTATCCCGACAATTATGCCGAAAGCCTTGAAACGTATTTGCAATATACGGGACAAACGGACAGCGACGGGAAAAAATTTGCAACCAACACCGATACCGACGGCAGATTTCATTCCAAATGGTTGAACATGATGTATCCGCGCCTTTTCCTCGCCAAAAATTTATTAAAAGACGACGGCGTAATTTTTATTTCGATTGATGATCATGAAGTAAATAATCTTCGCTCTTTGTGTAATGAAATTTTTGGCGAGGAGAATTTTATAGCACAAATCATTTGGGAAAAAAGATACGGAAGAAGTAATGATGTAAAATTTTTTTCTTCCATTACTGATTATATTTTACTCTATAAAAAATCTTCCGCACTAATTTTTCTACGCGAACCAAGAGAAGAATCAAATAATGAAATATATTCTAATCCAGACAATGATCAAAGAGGTGTTTGGACAAGCGTATCATTTGTAAGTCAAAGGACGAAAGAAGAAAGACCTAATCTTTCTTATACTATATTAAATCCTAACACAAATGAAGTATTTGAACATCCGGTAAATTCATGGAAATATAATCTTGAAAAATTTAATACCCTTTCTTCTGAAAATAGATTGTATTGGGGAAAAGACGGAAAACAAAAACAACCTCGTATTAAACGGTTTCTTTCTGAACTACCAGAAGGTTTAGTGCCAGTAAATTTATGGAAACATCAAGAAGTAGGTACAGGAGAAATTGGAACGAGAGAAGTTGACGAGTTATTAGGAAAAGAAGTTTTTACTTATCCTAAACCATCCACCCTATTAAAAAAAATTATAAAAATAGGCTCATACACGGATTCAATCATTTTAGACTTTTTTGCAGGTTCAGGTTCAATCGCCCACGCCGTTATGCAATTAAATGCAGAAGACGGCGGCATCCGAAAATATATTTGTGTACAAATACCCGAACCGATTGACGAAAAAAGTGAAGCCGGTAAAGCCGGATTTAAAAATATCGCCGACATCAGTAAAGAGCGCATTCGCCGCGCCGGCGCGAAAATAAAAAAAGAACAAGCGGATAAAAAAGCTAAAGCCGGTACCACGTTGTTCGGTGCGGAAAAAGAAGAAAGTATATTGGATTTGGGTTTTAAAGTTTTTAAACTGCAAGCCTCAAATTTCAAACTCTGGAACGCCGACGTAGAAAAACAACCGGAAGCGATACAATTGGCACTCGACCTGCACATCAATCACATTGAAAAAGCAGCCGCACAAGAAGCGATTTTGTATGAATTGTTATTAAAATCCGGTTTCGTGCTCACAACGCCGATAGAAAAATTAACTTTCGCGGACAAAACGGTGTACGGCATTGAAAACGGTGCACTGTTAATATGTTTAGAAAAAGCACTCACGCACGCGAGTATCAAAGCTATGGCGGAATCCGGCGCGGCGCGCGTCATTTGTCTCGACGAAGCCTTCTCGGGCGAAAATGCCGACGCTTTAAAAACCAATGCCGTGCAAATAATGCACAGTAAAGGCGTTATATTCAGAACGATATAAAACATGGAACCAAAACAACTTTCACTTTTTGATTTTGTCAATCAACCGACCTATAAAATAGTATCGGATGCCTTTCCTGAATGTGAATCTGATGAAATTGAATATAAATCAGCCGAAGGAGGTTTTCCCAACGACTTCTGGAAAACCTATTCTGCTTTTGCTAATTCTAACGGGGGTATTATCGTATTAGGTATAAAAGAACGAAAGGGCAATTTTGTTATAGAAGGTTTGTCTTTGGATAAAATTGATAAATATAAAAAAGACTTTTGGAACAATATCAATAACCCAAATAACAGCTCTATTAATCTATTAACTGATGCTGATGTAAAAGTTGCATCGCATGACCAAAAAAGTGTTTTAGTATTCAGAATACCTTCAGCAACCAGAAATCAACGCCCTGTTTACTTAACGCATAACCCATTCGACAATACGTACAAACGCAATTATGAGGGCGACTATAAATGCACTAAAGAAGAAGTTAGAAGAATGTTGGCAGATGCCGATTTATCAATTCGTCCGGATATCAGGATTTTGGAAAGTTATAGTATGAAAGATTTTGACATGCAAAGTGTACGTCAATACCGTCAACTCTTTGCTGCTACACGTCCCGATCACGCATGGTTAACATTGGAAGATAAAGAATTACTGACTCAATTAGGTGCTTATCGTATTGATCGCAAATCACAGAAAGAAGGTCCGACATTTGCGGGCATACTCATGTTTGGAAAATCAAGTGCTATTACAGACGAAGAATGTTGCCCTAATTTTTTTCCCGATTATCGAGAAATTTTAACCAAAGACCCTGATATAAGGTGGACAGATAGAATTTATCCCGACGGGAATTGGGAAGCAAATTTATTTCAGTTCTATCGTTTGGTTTGGCCCAAACTGTCTTCCAGTTTACCTAAACCTTTTCAACTTAAAAAAGGGTTAAGACATGAAGAAACGCCTGCTCATACTGCTCTTCGCGAAGCATTTGCAAATGCGTTAATTCATACGGACTATACTGCTCCCGGAAATATTATTATTGAACAAAAAACCGACATTTTTAAATTTATCAATCCGGGAACATTGCTTGTAACACTTACACAATATTATCAAGGAGGCATAAGTGAGTGTAGGAATACTAGTATCCAAAAAATGTTCTTAATGATTGGCGGTGCAGAAAAAGCAGGTAGCGGTGTTAATAAAATAATGTCCGGTTGGAGTTACGCACATTGGCGGTCTCCTTATTTAACCATTGAATCTCAACCTGACAGATTAATTCTTGAATTGCCAATGTTTAGTATTTTGCCCGAAGAAACATTGCACCAACTCAAAAATCTTTTTGGCAACAGCATTGACCGTTTAGATAAACATGAATTGACAATTTTAGCTGCTTGTAATATCGAGGGCGAAATTACAAACAGTCGCCTTCAATATATGATTGACAGGCACAGAACTGACATCACAAAAATTCTTCAAGACCTCTGTAAAACCGGTTTTTTAATATCAGAAAACAAAAGCAGATGGACGACCTACCATCTAAATATTGATTTTTTAGTAAATAAATATGATTTAGAAAAACCAAAGGTTGACACCTCCGCACCAAAGGTTGACACTTCCGCACCAAAGGTTGACACCTCCGCACCAAAGGTTGACACTTCCGCACCAAAGGTTGACACTTCCGCACCAAAGGTTGACACCTCCGCACCAAAGGTTGACACCTCCGTACCAAAGGTTGACACCTCCGCACCAAAGGTTGACACCTCCGCACCAAAGGTTGACACCTCCGTACTATACTCTAAAAAACTTTCGATCAAGGAATTGAAAGCATCTATAATTGAATGTTGCCAATCGGAATACCTTTCTTTAGAGGAAATAGGAAATAGAATTGGTCGGAATACGGATTATTTAAAAAATAAAATATTTCCTGAATTAGTAGATACAGGAGTTTTAGAGAAACTATATCCGGACATAACTAACCATCCAAATCAAAAATACAGAGCGAAACAATGAAACTTAAATTCGACAGTACGCAAGTTTATCAAATACAAGCCGTCAGTAGTTTTATTGATTTGTTTGAAGGACAACCTTTGAAAGAAGGCGATTATGCGGCGGAAATTGTTTCCGATATATCGGCAGGACAAGGCAGTCTGTTTCAATCCGAGTCAGGTATCGGAAACAAGTTGGTTATAGATGCCGAAACTATTCTTAAAAACTTACAAGCCGTTCAGGAAAGAAACGATTTGGATATAACGACGGTTGCCGAATTTGAGAAAAACGGTATGAACTTTTCAGTAGAGATGGAAACAGGCACCGGCAAAACCTATGTTTATCTACGCACCATTTTTGAGTTGAGCGAAAAATACGGTTTCAAAAAATTTATTATCGTCGTGCCGGGTGTGGCAATTCGCGAAGGTGCACTCAGCAATATAAAAATTACCTCCGACCATTTTAAGGCATTGTACAACAATATCGCTTTCGAGCATTTTGTTTATGACAGTAAAAAACCCGGTGCCATCCGCCAATTCGCCACAAGCAATATACTGCAAATAATGATTATCAATATTGATGCTTTCAATAAAGACACCAATATTTTTAATCTGGAACGCAATCAACTCAACGGATACAGCCCGCGAGAATTCATCAACGCCGTTCGCCCGTTTGTACTCATTGACGAACCGCAAAGCGTTGACAATACCGAAAAAGCACGTGACGCGATAAAATCTTTGAATCCGGTTTGCATCTTTCGTTTTTCGGCGACGCACAAAAATCCGTATAACCTCATTTATAAATTAGATCCGATCAAGGCTTACGAATTGCGTTTGGTGAAACAAATTATTGTAGCCTCCGTTACCGGAGAAAATACACAAAACGCGGCGTATATTAAATTGTTAGAAACCGACAATAAAAAAGGTATCCGTGCAAAAATTAAAATCCAAGTACAAGGCAGAGGCGAAGTAAAAGAAAAAGAAATATGGGTAAAACAAAGCGATGACTTGTACACACTCTCGGAAGAGCGATACGTGTATCAAGACAATTTTCAAGTCACGGACATCAGTTGTGAACCCGGCAACGAATTTATTGATTTCAATTCGGACAGATTATATTTGGGTGAAGAACGCGGGGGCATTACCGAAGATTTGATGAGTGCACAAATAAGAAAAACCATTGAAAAACATCTTGAAAAAGAACTGCAACTCAAAAACCATGATATAAAAGTATTGAGTTTGTTTTTCGTGGACAGAGTCGCCAATTACCGCATTTATGATGCGGAAGGTAAACCGAAATACGGAAAATACGCTGAACTTTTCGAACAACACTATCGGGAATTAATTCAAAAGCCGCAATACAAAGTTTTAGATATTTTTCCGGTAGAAAAACTGCACGACGGTTATTTTTCTCAAGATAAAAAAGGCACTTTCAAAGATACCAATGGCGGTACTCTAGCCGATGACGACACTTATGCCAAAATCATGAGTAAAAAAGAGGAGTTGCTGTCGAAAAGTGAACCTTTAAAATTTATATTTTCGCATTCGGCACTGCGCGAGGGTTGGGACAATCCGAATGTGTTTCAAATATGCGTATTGAGGGAAATCGCCGGCATGAATGAACGGCGGCAAACATTGGGCAGAGGCATGCGGTTACCGGTAAACGGAAGCGGCGAGCGCGTAAAAGACGATAACATTAATAAACTCACCGTTATTGCGCGCGAAACGTATACCGACTTTGCTGCCGGATTGCAAAAAGAATATGAAGAAGATTGCGGCGTAATATTCGGCAGAGTCAATAAAATCGCTTTTACTAAATTGATAGATGCGAATGGCGAAACGGAAAAGCCAATCGGCAGAGCGCAAAGTGAACTGATTTGGCAAGAACTGCAAACACGCGGATTCATAGATACCAACGGAAAAATATTGCCGACGTTTAATCCTGCAAAAGAAGGATTTGATTTGGGTTTATCCGAACAATTTTCCGAACATGATTCTGGAATTATTTCCGTAATGCAATCTTTCCAATTGGATCGACATATAAAGCCAGATGTTGCCGCTAAAAAATTAAAAATAAACAGAGAAATATTTAATAATCCCGAATTTGAAAATCTTTGGAATAAAATAAAATTCCGCACTACTTATCAAGTGGATTATTCGACTGAAGAACTCATCAGAAACGCTATCCGCGCCGTAAAACAAATGGATAAGATTGAAGCATCGAAAATTGACGTTTCAGAAAATTTGATGAGTATGGCAAACGAAGGCATCGCTGGATATGAAATAAAAAGAAACACCACCGATGTGCAATATGCCGGTACAATACCCGATATTTTAGCCTATTTGCAAAAAGAAACGGAACTGACGCGCAGCACTTTGGTTAAAATAATAACCGGTAGCAATCGCTTAAAAGAATTTATCATCCATCCGCAAAAATTCATGGACGGTATATCTGCCGCCATTAAAAGTGAATTGAAAAAACTAACGATAAACGGCATTCAATACGAAAAACTTACCGCCGGGGAAACCGAATGGAGTATGCATCTTTTTGAAAAAGATTTAAAAGATTATTTCGGCGATAGTATAGCGGTTGCTAAGTCGGTATACTATAGCATACTTTACGACAGTGATGTAGAAATGAAATTTGCGCAAGCCCTAGATAATAGAAACGACATCAAACTATTTGTAAAATTACCTTCTTGGTTTTTTGTAGATACACCGGTTGGTAAATATAATCCGGATTGGGCAATAGTTAAAGAAGACGATTCACATATTTATTTGGTGCGGGAAACCAAAGGCAATAAAAAATTTGATACATTTAGAGGCTCTGAGAAACAAAAAGTAGACTGCGGTAAAAAGCATTTCGAGGCGTTGGGTGTTGATTATGCTGTTGTTGTATCGGCGGAAGAAATATAAGTGGGCGAAAATTTTTTCAAATTTCCCTATGCCGATCAAAAACTTACGTCTTCTACAGCGATGAAATAGAAAGAGAAAAAACGTAACCGCAAATCCCCCTATTTGCATAAAACCCCTAAATTGCAAATACTAATAATTATATTTACAGCAAAACCTATTTTTACTCATCTCTCAAATCTCAAACCGCTATGTCCGGAAAATTTATTCTCATACCTACACCGCTCGGCGATTTGAATACGGACACGTTGCCGCAATACGTGGTTGCGCATATTCACCAGTTGGATACGTTTATTGCGGAGCGCGCGAAAACGGCGCGACACATCGTAAAAGTCACGCAACCGCACCTGCGCGATGGGTTGTTACCGATTTTGATGAACGGGCAGGTGCGGGTGGAATAAAAATGTAGAGATGTAATGCTGCGTTTCAGACGAGCGACCTATTTAAGGATAGAAACAATTATTAAAATCTGCCATTTTAATAATTGTTGTCGTTTCAATCTTTTGCAAAACCAATAGATCTTCATCTCCGGTTAGAAGATAGTCGGCTTGGCAGGTTGTTGAGAGTGCCAATAAAAAATCATCTTTCGGATCGCGTGAAATATTAACAAAAGTGGTGATATTTACCAAGATACATCTTTGAAGTAAAAGCACCATCAAAGATTCGATTTGAGCCGGCGTGATATATTTTTGAAATTTAGAGCAGTTTAAAACCTGTTGTAATTCGTCTATTGCGTTTTGGCTTATAAAAAAATCAAAACGCTGATCAGCAATAATTTTATCGAGATGAACATGGATATTTTTCCCCATAAAATAACTGACCCAAATGTTAGTATCAATAATAAGTTTTGTTTTCTGCATAGTCGGCTTCGAAAATCAATTATCCATGCGATAGGCTTTTATTTCGGCATTAATTTCTTCATCTGTCATTTCGGGAGAAGGAATTGACTGCGCTAATTTTTGAAAACCGGCTTGAATTTTTTTTAATTCATTACGCCGTAATTTTTCAAAAACGACTTGTTTTTGTTCATCCGATAATTGCTCAATTAACATTAAGAGCGATTCAAATGTTATTACCTTTATTTTTTTTGGAACTGCTATATTCATTTCGTTCAGAATTTGTTACAAAAATAAGAAATTTTCTTCAAAAATATAAATCCAAAATCAAAATTAATTACTTTCTCGTTTAACACGATTTTATGTCCCGTTTAATTAACACGATTTAATGTCCTTTATCAGATTTGAAAATTTTTATTACGCGTCTCAAATCTCATAACTCATCTCTCAAATCTCAAACCACCATGTCCGGAAAATTTATACTCATACCCACACCGCTCGGCGATTTAAATACTGAAACGTTGCCGCAATACGTGGTTGCGCATATTCATCAGTTGGATACGTTTATTGCGGAGCGCGCGAAAACGGCGCGACACGTGATAAAATCAACGCAACCGCCGCGCGCCATTGCCGAACTGAATATAATGGAGATGCAGGAAGTTTCTCCGACTGTTGATTTTATGGTTGTAAAAGCGATTTTAGAATCCGGAAAAAATATCGGTATTATGAGTGAGGCGGGTTGTCCGTGTGTGGCGGATCCGGGCAGTGAAATCGTAACGTGGGCTTATGCAAATAATTTTGAAGTGATGCCGTTGGTGGGTCCGAGTTCGATTATGTTGGCATTGATGGCTTCGGGTATGAACGGACAATCGTTCGCGTTTCAAGGTTATTTAAGTGCCAAACGCGAAGAAATCGGTCGCGATTTAAAAAAAATGGAAGATACGGCGCGCCGGCTGCATCAAACTCAAATTTTTATAGAAACGCCTTATCGCAACAAACAAGTTATTGAAGCGGCACTTGCTACACTGTCCTCGTCAACCCTCTTTTGCATCGCCGCCGACTTAACGACCGATACGGAATTTATTCAGACTCACACCATTGCCGTTTGGAAACAAAAAAAAATACCGGATTTGCATAAAATACCGGCGATTTTTCTTTTGGAAGTATCTGCACCTTGACGTAATACCGACTTACCAAGTATCTAATTTATTTTGCCGAATAAAAAAATTTGTTTACTTTTGCGATTAATTACAACGAATTGTATCAATAAAAAAAATATAAAAACAATGGAACACTCGGATAAATTAGTGATTTTTCAGGAAAAAGAAATTCGTCGCGTTTGGCACAATGAAGAATGGTGGTTTTCGGTTTTGGATGTCATAGAAGTTTTGGCGGAAACCGTGAATGCTACCGATTATTTTAAAAAAATGCGCAAAAGAGACGAAGGACTTAAAACCTTCGTGGGGACAAATTGTCCCCAGGTACTAATGGAAAATAAAGACGGCAATGAAAGAAAAACTCTTGCCGCGAACACCGAAGGTTTGTTTCGCATCGTGCAATCCGTGCCGTCGCCGAAAGCGGAACCATTCAAATTGTGGTTGGCAAAAGTCGGTTACGAACGAATTTTGGAAATAGAAAATCCGGAACTTGCCGCTGAGCGCGCGCGACAAAATTATAAAGACTTAGGCTACGACGATGCTTGGATTGAAAAACGGATGCAATCCATCGCCATTCGCGGCGAACTGACTGACGAGTGGGGTAATCGTGGCGTGAAAGCAGGACAAGAGTATGCGATATTGACAGCGGAAATCAGCAAAGCCACTTTCGGTTTAACGCCGACGGAACATAAAAACCTCAAAGACTTAAAACGCGAAAATCTGCGTGATCATATGACAAATCTCGAACTTATCTTCACGATGCTCGGCGAAGAAACTGTGCGTCGTGGAGCAGTAAAAAAAGATGCGCAAGGTTTTATCAAAAACAAAGAAGTGGCGATAGAAGGAGGAATCGCTGCCGGCGATGCGTTGCAAGCTTACGAAAAACGCACAGGCGAAAACGTAGTGACCCCCGAAAATTTTAAAGCCCGTATACAAGTGGCGCGTTCGCAACAAAAAGTAATGGCACCGCCGAAAAACGACACGCCGACTTTGACGACGGAGGAGATGGAGAAATAAAGATGTGTTTACTTTTACTACTAATTACAACGAATAGTATTAATCAAAAAAATTTAGCATTTAGCATTTAGCATTTAGTATTTAGCATTTAGCATTAAACTCACCTGCTTTTCGGTCTTGTTCGTTTGCTGCTCGGACGAAAACCTTGCATACCGGGTCGCATCATCGCTTCGGCTTGTCCGCGTTGTTTCATGGCTTTATCGAACTCGACGATTTGTTCTTTGAGTTGCGGCATCGTGACGTTGAGTACTTTTACTTGGCGCAAATAATTTTCGGCAGCAGCCCAATTTTTTTTCATGAGCCTGAAATTCGCCAAAGACATCAACACCATCGCTTTCTCGTCGTCGGAAGAAAGGCCGATTTTTTGTGCGGTCGTGAAATACGTTTCCGCTTGTTCGTAATTTTTATCTTGTCCTGCGAGCGTACCGAACAGCAAATAATACTGTGCCCGCAAAGGCGTATACAACCACTGCGGAAAAAAAGTCATCTTCAATCTGTCGCGTACGGCATCGGTAGCGGCACCGGATTGCATCATCAAAGCCGCCGATTGTGTTGTGCCTAATAAAACATAACCCACCAATAAAACCAAACCGATGAGTAGGAGCGGAAAAGCATACCAAAAGCCGAAACCTTTGACAAAACTTAAAATAAATCCGCCTGCGATGAATAAGACGATAAGTGCGAAACGCAAATAAATATTGATTTTCAAATTCATTTTATCCTTTTTTTTATAACCGTTTGAGTGTGCGAAAGTAAGGAACGAAACTATAATAAGGTAATAAATCGATACTATTCTTTTCCCGCCTGAAAAACTTTATTTTTAAACAAATATTCCCGATATTTTCCTAAAAATAAAGTGTCTCGAACAAAAAAATAATTAGCCCGAATTTAGTACCTAATTATGGTTTCGTTCCTAAGATAAATTTTTCAACGGTGGAGTAAATCACCGCGATTGATTAAAATATAATTGCCATCTATTTCTAAAAAATCGGCATCGGGAAATATTTTTTTGAAATGCGTATCAAAAAAAAACCCGGATTTACTTCTGTCGCTCGGTGTTGCCGCTAATTTATTAAATAATAAAATTCCGGTTTTAGGTGTTAAAAGTTTTTTAAGTTGTTGCAAAAACGCCGGCGTTTCGCAACCCGAGGGTACTTTATCATCTATAAATACATCCATACAAATTAAATCGAATTTTTCCCGACACACGGAAACAAAAATTTCGGCATCCGTTAAATGAAACATCATCGGCGATTTCAAATCGTTAAGCACATATTTCTGCGCCAATTGCAGTACCGTACCATCTATTTCAACACCGGTGTAAGC
Source organism: Chitinophagales bacterium (assembly GCA_038226035.1). Classification (GTDB taxonomy): domain Bacteria; phylum Bacteroidota; class Bacteroidia; order Chitinophagales; family Saprospiraceae; genus JAAFJT01. The sequence goes on from JBBRQS010000009.1 coordinate 77,146, forward strand.
ATATATTTTACCGAATCTTTTTTCGAGCATAAACGGAATGCTGCCTAAACCGACACCGAGAATCAAAACGTTTTTTACCGGACAATTTGTGATGCGTATTTTTTCAAACGTTTTCCTGAAATTATCGTACAAATCCCCGTAACTGTATATCGCATGGCGCGTTTGAAGCTGATAGCGTCCGCGCCGAAGTACAACGCGCAGCAAATCGTTGTAATTACTTTGTGTCGTTTCAATATCTGCGTCGCGGATATAACTGTGTGCGCGTTGCCAAAATGTTGGTAGCATGGTTTTTACGGTTTTTGATTTTTGATTTACGGTTTACGATTTTTCATGCCGGTAAAAATGAAGTGAATTGCTTTTAAAGGAGAATTCTGACCGATAGAAGCAATAAATATCCGGAAAATATTAGTAACAATTAAAAAATAACTTGGTCTGATTTTCTTTAAACGGCAGCTCTGCCGCTTACTGCGGTGCTACTGAAATGGACAACTTATTTTTTTACATTACTTAGAAGGATACTTTTGCCGGAAGATTTTTTTCTTTGAACCCTATTACAGGCACGACTCACACTTTTTTCGGCACAAAATTAAACTTTAAACTCAAATAGTTGTCATACCTTACAAATAGGAATTTGAAAGAAATTACCGACGATGAAATTCTCGGATTAATGAATGTACCGACAACCTACGAAACGGGTTTTCGGCTTTTGATGCAAAAATATCAAGAGCCTTTGTATAGGCACATTCGCAGAATGGTCGACGACCATGATGATGCTCACGATGTTATTCAGAACACGTTCATTAAAATCTTCAAGAATATAGAACGGTTTGAAGGGAAATCGAAACTGTATACTTGGCTGTACCGCATCGCAACGAATGAGGCTATAACGTTTATGAACAGCCGAAACCGGCGCGATACGAAAACATTAGATGATCCGAATGTGTTCTACGTCTCGAACCAGATAAAAGCAGACAATTATTTTGACGGCGATGCCCTGCAAGAAAAATTCGAGCAGGCGCTAAATACACTGCCCGATAAGCAACGCGCTGTTTTTAATTTGCGCTACTACGACGAAATGCCCTACGAAGAAATGTCGGGCTTGTTGGGTACTTCGGTCGGTGCATTAAAAGCGTCATATCATCATGCGGTAAAAAAAATTGAGTTTTTTTTTAAAAATACTGAGACAGATTTGTAAACTTTATACATTATTTTCGTCTCAATAAAAAAGTAAAGATAAACAATCAGTAACATGAAAACGGAATTTATCAAAGAGTTGAACGATATTTCACCCTTTATGGCGGATATGCGTGAAAAACTCAAAGCAAGACACTTAAAAGTACCGGATAATTATTTTGAACAATTAGCGGATAAAGTGATAGAGCAAGCGAAAGAAAAATATACCGGAGATAAACTTTCTTACATTCGCACACCGAATTCGCAAAGTTATTTTAATAAAAGTATAAAATTCTTACCCGCCAACTTTCGACCGCTCAGTGCTGTAGCCGCCACTTTTTTATTATTAACGGGAAGTTGGTGGGCTTTTCACACGGTATCAACAAACAAAACACCGATACATTCGCTCGGTTTATCGGGTGTACGTAAAGATGTTTTGAATGCTTTTGTTTCCGAAAACATAGAAGATTACGACGAAAACATACTCGTTGAAAAAGGTATAATTACGGCAGAAGATTTGAACTTGCACACCCTGAATTTGCAAGACCACAAAGCAGATACCGATATGAAAAACTACCTGCGCGACAATTATGACGCACCGGACGAAGATTTGTAAAGTATACAAATACTTCACTCAAAAAACAAAATAGTTAATAATTAGCAGTATGAAAACTTTTAAAATAATTATTTTTTTCGGATTAATTTTTGCGGTCTTTATTACGTCGGCACAAAACAACGCTGTCGGTGGTGCCAATCAATTGCAAGCACAGCGCATTGCTTTTATAACTGAACGCATGAATTTAACGCCGGAAGAAGCACAACAATTTTGGCCCTTGTACAATCACCATAACGAAATTTTAAAACAACTCCGTAAGGCGTACCAACTCACTCGAGTTAGTGAAGATGCGACGGATGATCAAGTTGAGAAATTTATATTATCCGGTTTCGACAAAGACCAAAAAGAAATAGAATTGAAAAAGGATTACTATCAGCGACTAAGAAAAGTACTTAACGTGCGCAAAATTCAAAAATTATTCCGCGCCGAAGTAGAGTTCCGTCAAGAAGTAATTCAACAATTAAAAAAAGTAGCAAAAAATTAAGTGATAGAAATTTTTTCAGAAAAAATTCGGAAGAAAATAAAAAAAAATCTTACAGAAAATTATTTTTCTGTAAGATTTTTTTTTGAAAACTTTTTTGAAAACTTTTTAGATTTCAATTTCTTCTTTGAAATTTCTATTATTGACTTTAATAAAATCTAAAATTTCATCTCTACCGATTTTTTTTTCGGCGGAAGTAATAAATTCAGGCGGCAAGACTTCCCAAGTTTTCAGAATTTCCGTTTGTATAGTTTTAATATTTTCAGGCAATTTCGTGGAGCCGACGCGATCGGTTTTGGTATAGGCGACAACGAACGGAATATTATTTTCGCCGAGCCAATTCATAAACTCCATATCAATTTTTTGCGGCGCAATCATGGCATCCAATAAAACGAAAACATATTGCAATACAGGACGCATTTTCAGGAAATGATAAATCATTTTGCGCCAATCTTCGCGTTTGTCGCGCGAAATTTTAGCGTAACCCAATCCCGGTAAATCAACGAGGTACCACGCTTTATCAATCAGATAATAATTTATAGTTTGCGTTTTACCGGGCGTGTTCGATACTTTAGCCAAGCCGGCTTTATCGGTCAGCATATTTATCAGCGACGATTTGCCGACATTCGATCGACCGATGAAAATATATTCCGGTAATATCGGTTCCGGACATTTTTCTTCGCGCACATAACTGCCGATGTAGGTGGCTTCTTTTATCATTCAATTTAATTTTGCAGTAAAAAAACTTGTTTATTTATAAAAAAAAATAACTGTTTAGCATTGCCCTAAAGGAAGTGGCAGCTGCTAAATAATTACAAAAAAAGATATTCAAAAACATATTTGCGCCAAAGGCGTGCCGATTTATAAATTATTTTTACATTTAATTTTTTGAAAAGAAACAAGTGTAATTTCTCAAAGGTTAGCCCGTATATTTTATTTTATTCCGAGACGGGTTAAAATCCGCACAATGTACAAATTATTGAGAGCATTGCAACAAAATCGGGGGAGTGGTGACGACGTTACTCAATTGCCCGGCGCGATTTTTAATTGAAATATTGTAAGAAAGGGTATCGTATTTTTGTTTGATGTACGGATCGCACGGAATCACACCTTTGCAACAACCCGTCATTAAACGCAAGCGGATTTGTCCGGAAATACCGTTCTTTGTACCTTGTTCGGGTATGAACGGCAAGCGGAAACTATCCGCCGGTTGGTTGTACAAATTATTAACGGTAAAAATATTCAAACTGTTCGGATCGTTGGCGTTGTTGCCCAATTTGCCGTCGCCGTCCGTAAACGAAAGTGTGATGTAAATAGAGTCTTCGGCAATTTGTCCGGAACGTACTATAGATTTGCTCTGACTCACGAAATCTATATGCGGTATAATCGGATAGTCCGGCGGACTCGTACACGTTACAACGCTTAAAAAAATAATTATACCGGCGATGAGGATACTTAATTTCATAATTCTATAACTTTTATTTTCTGCTTTGACTATTCCGAGAGAACACTTTATCGAACGCATTGAGGCTTTAAAAGCCGACGACGCTGAATTTGAATCCCTCGCTTTGGAGGTGTTTCGCTATCAATACAAAAATAACGAAATTTACAGAACCTATTGTACTTTAATAAAAAAAAATCCGACAACGGTTAAAGAATTACAAGAAATTCCGTTTTTACCCATTAGTTTTTTCAAAAACTTTACCGTTAAAACAGGCGAGTGGTCGGAAGAAACCGTTTTCACGAGTTCCGGCACCACCGGTGCGATTACGAGCAGTCATTATGTACGCGACATCACTTTCTATAACAAAATCGCGTGCGCAGGGTTTGAAAATTTTTACGGTGCGATAAAAAATTATTGCGTGTTGGGTTTATTACCGGCTTATTTGGAACGCGCCGGTTCGTCGTTGGTAGCGATGACCGATGATTTTATTCGTCGCTCGCGCTACATGCAAAGCGGATTTTTTCTGTATGACCACGAAAAACTGTACGGAATATTAAAAAATAATAACGAAAAAAAAATTCCGACACTTTTAATCGGCGTGACGTTTGCTTTATTGGATTTTACGGAACAATTCAGGATAGATTTTCCGGAATTGATTATCATGGAAACGGGCGGCATGAAAGGAAGGCGAAAAGAAATGATCAGAGAAGAATTGCACGGTATTCTGAAAAAGAATTTCGGCGTACCGCGAATTCATTCCGAGTACGGCATGACGGAATTATTGTCGCAAGGTTACTCGACGCGTAACGGTGTATTCGCGCCTATTCCTTCGATGCGCGTTTTTGTGCGCGAAATAACGGATCCTTTTTCAGTATTCAGTACCGGTTCATCACAATCTAACGGCGACCGAACACTAATTACTGTGAAAGCTGGTGTCATCAATATAATTGACTTAGCGAATATAGATACGTGCTCCTTCATCGCTACCGACGATTTAGGAAAACTTTACGCCGACGGAACGTTTGAAGTTTCAGGTCGTTTGGATAATGCAGATATACGCGGTTGCAATTTATTAGTGTTGTGAAAAATCTACATTTGACATCCGGAATTACATCATATTCATAAATTTACTGACAAACCAGTTGGAATCCGCTTTTACCAACATTTCGAGCGTCGCATCTGCTTTTGTGGAAAGAGATTTCAAATCGCGAACGGCTTTTACCAATGCTTCCGAATCGGCGCAGTGTTCTTCGATACCGCTTATTTCATCTAAAATTTTTATGACCGGGTCCAATTCTTTTCTTTTTCTGTTCACAATAATCTGACGCACCACTTTCCACATATCTTTTTCGCCTCTGAAATATTCTTTTCTATCGCCTTTTTTTATTTCTTTAAACGCCAAACCCCAGTCTATAAGTTCGCGAATATTCATGTTCACGCTGCCGACAGAAATCATGAGTTCTTTCTGAATATCTTCGGCACTCAACGGACGCGGCGATACAAGCAACAAGGCATGTATTTGCGCCATTGTTCTGCTGATACCCCATTCACTGCCTAATTTTCCCCAAGTTTCTAAAAATTTATCTTTTCCTTCTTGCCATTCCATAGATAGAATAATTTGTAGCTTTAATTTATAATTTGCATTTGCTTAGAAAACGTTGATACGTAGTAAAGGTAATTCAGCCGCCTTTTGTTTCAATTTCGGTAAAAATAAATAAATAAACTTGATTCCGATGTAGTCAAACCTTTAAAAAACAGTTTTAAACCAAATTAAAAAAATATCCATGAAAATTTGAAGTCAAGGGTGCATTTTTTGAAAAATAATTATATCTTTGCACCGCTTTAACAAATTACCGGCAATGCGGCGAATTTTTTGTTGAAAAATCCGGGAAGGTAGCTCAGTCGGTAGAGCAAAGGACTGAAAATCCTTGTGTCGTGGGTTCGATTCCCTCTCTTCCCACATATTTTTTTATTTACGGTTCTGAAATTTATGTCTAATGTAAAAGTGCCGCATCCTCATCATTTAATTTTGTTGTTTTTCAACAGATAGGTGTGGTCGTGCGTTTGTTTTATGCTCGAAATAGAAACGGGCAACAAAAACAAAAAATAAAAAACGAGACTTACCGATTTGTTCGATAAGTCTCGTTTTTTATTTACGATTTACGACATCCGACTTTATACTCGTTCAAATTGGTTTGCGAAAAACATAAACGTTTGGTAAAGGTTCGAAATTTTGAACCCCGCTCTTATTGGGCAAAATAAACTTGAAGTTCAAAATTTTGAACACTTACAAATAGAATACTTTTTCGCAGACCAATTCTGCGTGACTTTAAAAAATTTAAAAATGAAAAATAAACTGCGCATAGCAATACAAAAATCCGGTCGTTTAAGCGAAAAATCTTCGGCTTTGTTGAACGAATGCGGTTTTGATATCCGCATCGGAAAATCCGCGCTGATGGCTTCGGCATCTAATTTTCCGATCGATGTTTTGTATCTCCGCGACGATGATATTCCGGAATATGTCGCTGACGGAACCGCCGATTTGGGTATTTTGGGCGAAAACGTAGTGATAGAAAGCGGCGTAAAAATTGATACCGTCATGCGACTTGACTTCGGTAAATGCCGATTGTGCCTCGCCGTACCCAAAAACATAAAATATACGGGACCTGAATTTTTTGAAGGAAAAAAAATCGCGACTTCTTATCCGAATATTTTGAATAATTATCTTGCCGAAAAAAATATCCGCGCAGACGTTCATCTTATCAGTGGTTCCGTAGAAATTGCGCCGACGATTGGTTTGGCAGACGGTATTTTCGATATCGTCAGCTCCGGCAGTACGCTTTTCAGCAACGGTTTAGTAGAGGTGGAAACGGTGATGCGGTCGGAAGCGGTGTTGGTAGCGCACAAAAATATAACTGCCGAACGCCGAACACTACTCGACAAAATCGTGTTTCGTCTGAATGCCGTGATGTCGGCGCAAAAAAATAAGTACATCGTGATGAATGTACCGAATGATTCGATAGAAAAAATAATTGCGATATTACCCGGTATGAAAAGCCCGACCGTAGTGCCGTTAGCTACAAAAGGTTGGTCGGCATTGCATTCGGTACTGAACGAAAATAAATTTTGGGAAGTGATAGACGATTTAAAAGCTGCCGGTGCGCAAGGCATTTTGGTGGTACCGATCGAGAAATTAATTCTTTAGGAAAGATTTAGGATTTAGGATTTAGGATTTAAGAAAAACTACCTCTTACCTACTTTATCTTGAATCCTAAATCCTAAATCTTTGAAATGAAAATTATATCTTTCAACAAAAAAAAACCTGCTGCGACTTGGCAATCGCTCGTTCGTCCGGCATTGGATTTGACGGCTTTGCGCCCGACGGTGCAAAATATCCTCGATGATGTGCGTCTCAACGGCGATACGGCTGTGCGTAAATACACGCTTCAATTCGATAAAATTAAAACCGAAAATTTTAAAGTCGGTGACGCGGAAAAACAACGCGCATTTCTGATTGATTCGGATTTAAAACACGCGATAGATAAAGCATTCGATAATATTTTCAAGTTTCACGTCGCACAAAAAACCGCGAAGAAAAAAATCATAGAAACACAATCCGGTATAAAATGTTGGCGCAAAAGCGTCGGCATCGAAAACGTCGGTTTGTATATTCCCGGCGGCACCGCTCCGCTTTTTTCTACGGTACTCATGCTCGGTGTGCCGGCAATGATAGCGGGTTGTAAAAACGTTGTACTTTGTACACCGCCGCAAGCCGATGGTTTGGTGCATCCGGCAGTGTTGTATGCAGCACAAAAATGCGGTATAAAAAATATTTTCAGTGTAGGCGGCGTACAAGCTATCGGCGCGATGGCTTACGGTACGCAAAGCGTACCGAAGGTGGATAAAATTTTCGGACCCGGCAACGCGTATGTCAACGTCGCAAAACAATTGATACAAACAACCGGCACTGCCATTGATATGCCTGCCGGACCCAGCGAAGTATTGGTGATTGCCGACGCAACCGCAACGCCGTCATTTGTTGCCGCCGATTTGTTAGCGCAAGCAGAACATGGAGTGGATAGTCAAGTGGTTTTGGTTGCGTATTCGGAAAGTATCGTAAAAAATGTTTTAGCTGAAATAGAAATACAACTGAAAAAATTGCCGCGCGGCGTTTTCGCGCAAAGTGCATTGGACAACAGCACCGCCGTGATTGTAAAAAACGATGCCGAAGCGATGCTGGTTTCCAACTATTACGCACCCGAGCACCTCATCATTCAGACAAATAATGCGGATGCTTTGGCAGAAAAAGTAATCAATGCGGGTTCCGTTTTCATCGGACATTATTCGCCTGAATCCGTCGGTGATTATGCTTCCGGAACCAACCATACATTGCCGACAAACGGTTTTGCGCGCGCATACAGTGGTGTGTCTTTGGATAGTTTCGTCAAAAAAATTACTTTTCAGACAATCTCCATCGAAGGATTAAAAAACATTGCCGACACCGTCATCACTATGGCAGAAGCCGAACTTTTAAAAGCACACGCCGAAAGCGTGCGCGTTCGGTTGCTTTAAATAAAGTTAGAAATCAAAATCAGACATATCAACAAAATCCAAGTCTTTGAAAAAATTATCCGCCTCTGCTTTTTCTGCTTTTCGATGGCTTTTCAATACTTGTTTCAGGAAATAAATATCTTTTACGTGGGCGGCATCTTTTCTGAACATTTCAATTAAATCTTTCAGCTCCTTTTTGGCTTTATTGATTTTATAATCTACAACCTGTAAATCCAAATTACCGAAGCGTTTGTACGGATGTCCGGGTTGTCCCGTGCCTACGCCTGATAAAAATTCGTCTTGCAAAGCATCTACTTGCTCTTTCAATATTTTATTGAAATGCTTGACTTGCGCGTCGGCAAATTGATTGATTTTCGATTGATCAATTTGTTCGTATTCGAGTTGCAGGCGCAGCAGTGCTACCAAATCATTTTGCTCTTTTGCCGCCGTTATCAACTTCATGATTTCGGTTTTTCGGTCGCGTTCTTTTTCGTCCTGCTCGAGGTCCGGATGAAATGCTTTTACCAAACTAGTATAAATATTGCGCACGGATTTACTGATGTCTTTTTCTTCGATACGTTTTTTTTCTTCGCGTTCCGTTTCTTTTTTCGATTTTACGCGATTTGTATTATTCTCAGATTCTTTTTTTAATTTTTCCTCTATCAGTTTTTCCATCCTGTGGATAAAACTTTCCGGATTGTCGGGATCAATTTTTTCGTCGCCGATATCAATTCCGTTCCTCTTCATAAATATTTTTAAACCCTCTATTACATCTTGCTTTTCCTCTTCTTTTTTTTCTTTAATATTGATATCGCTGTGTTTGTCGTGCAAGTTTGTCAGCGTCTGTTTTGCTTCTTCGGAGTCGGTATTCAAAAGTGCGTCTTCCGAATGTTCGCTTATGATTTCGGAAATGGTTACTTTATCGAGTTTACCGAACTTCAAATTTTCGTAAGCCCAATCCATATTGGCGAGCCACTGCATTTTAGTTTCAAGCAATTGTTTTTCGAGCGGCAATAAAGTGCGCGCTGTTTCTTTCCGGATATAATCCATAGCCGCTTTAACTTTTTCTATATCGACTTTAAGTTTTTCTATTTTGATGATGTAAGCATTAAATTGCTTTTGCAATTTGGAAAGCGGTTTTTCGTTCTCCCCGTTTTTGATAAGGATGACTTTGTTTTCTCGTGCCATATTTTTCGGATTAATCTGCGTTTACGGAATCTGTAATCAAATAAGAATTCAACTTTTGTCGGTGCAATATTGAGAAAAAAAATTGACTTGCGAAAATGCGCAGTGATTTTTTTTTCGCCTTCTTGTGGTCTGCGAAAATCATAAACGTTTTGCGGACGTTTTTCACAAACTGATTTTGAATAGTTAAAAAGGAATGAACAAAATTATTTTTCTAAAAAAAGCATAATTTATTTGTTCTTTTAAAAAAAATATTTACTTTTGCACCCGCAATCGAAGGGTAACATGGTTTCGTAGCTCAACTGGATAGAGCATCTGACTACGAATCAGAAGGTTTAAGGTTCGAATCCTTACGAGATCACAAAGTTTCCGGAAAAGGTTCAAAGTTGAAAAATTTTGAACCTAATTTTAAAATTTCAAGTTAAAAATAGTTTTTGAAGTCAGTTTTTAATTCCGTTCATCATGTCTAATATTTGCGAACTCACCGGTGTGCGCCCTTTAACCGGCAACAAAGTATCACACTCGAACATGAAAACGAAACGTCGTTTTTATCCGAATTTACAGAAAAAGAAAGTTTTCGTACCTGAATTGAACGACTTCGTAGAGATAAAAGCCACTGCAAAAGCATTGCGCACCGTATCGAAACTCGGTCTGTATGAATACGTGAAAAAATTGCAGAAAAAAGGCAGTGATATCGGTTTTGATGAACTGTAAATTATTTGAATTGAGAATTAATAATTAAGAATTAATACAATTTTGTAAGTTTTTGAATTCTGATTTTAATTTAAGAAAAAATTAATTATTATGATTCAAGCATCGAAAAAAAATAATTCTTAAAATTTTAATTGTTAGTTATTAATTATTAATTAAAAAATAAGATGGCAAAGAAAAGTAAAGGCAACCGCATTCAAGTAATTTTGGAATGTACTGAACACAAAACATCGGGCTTGCCGGGAACGTCGCGTTACGTGACGCAAAAAAACAGAAAGAACACACCTGAACGGATTGAGTTGAAAAAATTTAATGCGGTCATGAAAAAATATACTACTCACCGCGAAATTAAATAATTTTTAAGATGGCAAAGAAAGTATCAAAAAACTCGAAGATTTCTAAACGTATCGGCAACGTCGGTTCAGGTAAAGATCATGTGCGTGTGGTAAAAAGCGTAAAAAATCCGATTTCCGGTGCTTATGCGTTTCGCGAAGCCATCATTCATAAAGATAAAGTAGCCGAATGGTATGCTGCGCACTGATTTTGTAAATCTTTTTATTGCAGAAATACAAAGGCTTTTTCCGATAACCGGAGGAAGCCTTTATTTATTTACGATTTGCGATTTACGATTTACGATTTTTTTTTCAGAAATCGTAAGTCGTAAATCGTAAATCCCAAATAGTAAATCGTAATGAGTTTTTTCAACAAATTTTTCAATAAAGACAAAGAAAAAGATCTGGATCAAAGTTTGGAAAAAACCAAAGAAGGTCTTTTCGGCAAACTGACGCGCGCCGTTGCGGGCAAAACTTCTGTTGACGAAGAAGTTTTGGACGAGTTGGAAAGTATTCTCATTTCGTCGGATGTCGGCTTGTCCACTACCGTAAAAATCATTAACCGCATTCAAGCGCGCGTTAAGCGCGATAAGTACGTGAACACCGACGAACTCAATTTTATTTTGAAAGATGAAATCGTACAACTTTTAGCCGAGAACAACACCGAAGAAACCGAAGATTTTTTTCTGCCCTTGCATATCACCGGTCGTCCGTTTGTTTTATTGGTAGTCGGTGTCAACGGTGTCGGCAAAACGACGACTATCGGCAAACTCGCCCATCAATTGACGAAAAACGATTACCGCGTCGTTATCGGTGCGGCGGATACTTTTCGTGCGGCGGCGGTAGATCAATTGAAAATCTGGTCGGAACGCGTCGGTTGCGAATTTTATTCGAAAGGCATGAATGCCGATCCGGCTGCCGTGGCATTCGAGACTGTGCAATACGCGCAAAAATATAATTGCGATGTTGCCATTATAGACACTGCCGGGCGTTTGCACAACAAAGTGAATTTAATGAACGAACTCGGAAAAATAAAACGCTCGATTTCTAAAGCAAAAGATGGCGCACCACACGACGTGATGTTGGTATTGGACGCTTCGACGGGACAAAACGCGATTGAACAAGCTAAACAATTCACACAAGTAACGGACGTAACTTGTTTGGCACTCACCAAACTCGACGGAACGGCGAAAGGCGGCGTGGTTATCGGCATCAGCGATCAACTCAAAGTGCCGATAAAATATATCGGTGTCGGCGAATCAATAGATAAATTACAAATTTTCAATAAAAAAGCATTTGTTGATGCTTTGTTTAAATAACGGTTCGCTCCTAAACAAAAAAGCGATTTTGCGGCAGTATACCGCAAAATCGCTTTTTGTTTTAAGTCGAACTCGAATTATCTGGTGAATCTGCGACTGCCGCCTTTATTGCCGAATGAAGTGCGTTCGTCAATAAAATTACGGTGGCGGTTATCTGCTGCTTTTGGCATCAATCTCGGGTCGGCGGTTGCCGGGTTCATCGGATACGGATGTGCAGTTTCTACAGGAATTTTAGTGCTGATTAATCTCTGAATATCGCGCAAAAATTCTAATTCGTCGGCATCACAAAACGAAAAGGCGATTCCGCTCAATCCCGCGCGTCCGGTACGCCCGATTCGGTGTACATAGGTTTCGGGAATATTAGGTAATTCGTAATTGATGACGTGCGACAGATTGTCGATATCAATACCGCGTGCCGCAATATCAGTAGCCACCAACACGCGCGTTTCACCCGTTTTAAAATTACTCAAAGCGCGTTGACGCGCGTTTTGCGATTTATTGCCGTGAATAGCTTCCGCTTGAACATTCATTCGCGACAAATCTTTCACAACCCTGTCTGCACCGTGTTTAGTGCGCGTGAATACAAGTGCCGAAACAATTTTCTTATCATTCAATAAAAATTTGAGCAAGTTTTTTTTGTCGTCTTTTTCCACAAAAAATATGGATTGCTCAACCGTTTCAGCCGTCGTTGAAGCGGGTGTTACTTCTACTTTTACGGGATGAACTAAAATGCTGTCTGCTAATTTCAAAATTTCAGGCGGCATGGATGCCGAGAAAAATAAAGACTGGCGTTTCTGCGGCAATTTAGTTATCAAACGTTTTACGTCGTGTACAAAACCCATATCCAACATACGGTCGGCTTCGTCGAGTACAAACATTTTTATGTGCTGTAAACTCACGAAGTTTTGGTTCATTAAATCGAGTAATCGTCCGGGGGTTGCCACTACAATGTCTACACCGTGACGCAATGCGTCAGTTTGCGGTTTTTGCGGTACACCGCCGAAAATAACCGTGTGTTTCAAGTTCAGAAATTTACCGTAAGCCTCAAAATTTTCGCCGATTTGAATTGCTAATTCGCGTGTGGGAGTCAGTATGAGGCATTTAATGGTTTTTCTGCCTTTTTCAAGTTTTACATCTTCACTTAAAATCTGCAAAATCGGAATGGCGAAAGCCGCCGTTTTGCCGGTTCCCGTTTGAGCGCAACCGAAAAGATCTTTTCCCTCTAAAAGTAACGGAATGGCTTGCGCTTGTATCGGTGTGGGTGTGGTGTATCCTTCTTGTATTAAAGCCCGAAGGATAGGCTCAATAATATTCAATTTGTCAAAAGTCATAAAAAAAAATAAGCGATGTTTTATTCGCAAGTGCAAAGATACGCCTTTTTTAAATGTTATTTGGTTTTAAGTTGCGTTTTCGACTTAAATATCCACCCGTAAACCGTCGTAAGCCAATGACATATTCTTAGGTAATGCAGCATTTACTTCTTCGTGTAAACCCATACCATGACTTATGTGCGTGAAAAAAGTTTGTCGGGGTTGTACGCGGTGACTCATGGCAATGGCTTCTTCCAAGTTCATATGAGAATGATGCGTATTCCGGTGCAGCGCATTGAGTATCAGAATACGTGTGCCTGTTAATTTTTTAAATTCTGTCGGCTCAATGTATTTGCAATCGGTAATGTAAGTTACATCTCCGAAACGGAAACCCATGACCAACGAATTTCTGCCGTGAATTACTTCTATAGGTTGAAAAGTAATACCGTTGAGCATGAATTTTTTATTTTTATTAATGCGCACAAAATCAAACGACGGTGAGCCGGGATACGGATTTTTTTCGAAAGCATAAGCATAGCGTTTGCGTAAAGCGCGTTCTGTCTTGAAAGTCGTGAACAACGGCATTGGTTTTTTTTGCCTGAAATTGTACGGACGCACGTCTTCTAATCCGGCAATATGATCGCTGTGGTCGTGCGTAATAAATATGGCTTCTACATCATTAATATTTTGTCGCAACATTTGCATCCGGAAATCGGGTCCGGCATCAATGATTATATTTTTTCCGTTAAGGTGCAGTTGTGCTGCCGTGCGCAACCGTTTGTCTTTCGCATCACCGGAAGTGCAAACGCGACAAGTGCAACCAATTATCGGTACGCCTTGCGATGTGCCTGTTCCCAAAAAAGTCAAATGATTCAAAATGAATTACGAATTACGGATTCAATAACAAAGGTAATCAAAAAATTAAAAGCGAAGTCTTTTACAAAATCAAACAAGAGATCAATTACGAGTTAAAAGTACGATTTGTAATTCATAATTGAACATTCCATGTCACAAAAAGAAGTTTTTGAGAAAGATAGAATTTGTACCAAACCTTATTTTTATGTCATGAATATTTTTATGCTTTTCTGTGTCCGGCTTTTTATCGGAGCATAAAAGTAAATAACTTTATCAATTACGGCACGCTCATAACCATTTAACTTTTTAACGAAGACTAAAATTTTATCACTCACCGCCGATATGCTTTTTATGTTTGCATATTTCCGTCGCGCCTTTTTCCGCGCCGCCCGTTAATGAACTTGATTCCGGCGGCATTTATTGTACGGCACCTTTTATCGGCATATCGTTATCATCCAACGGTACGGTTTCCGTGATGTAGTCTGTTGATTTCGTTCCGCCTGTTTATCAAATACAAAAACATGCGGTGAGTGATACAACGTGGTCGGCAACGGCTCAAACAACGGTGTCGTGCAGAGATAGTAATTTTTTTTACACCCTGTACTAAATACGAAACACGAAGTGCGTGTGCGCAAAGTGCTTGCTGCCAATCGGTACAGTGGTAAGTGCACAAATTTTGCGCCGGCAATCAGCCCTTTGATTGCCGGCTTCGAGTACTTTCACGACCACCGGTTGCGGCGCGCTCGTAAATAATATTTCCGCTTTAATAATCGAAAATATTATTCTCCAAGATTTTTCCATAGCACCGAACTTGGCAACCTATCACATGGAAATAGGTTACGCACCGAAACGCGAAGCGGAATCATCCATTGATATTTTCAATTGGCAAAGTCAAATAGTGAACAGCAGACATCTCGGTATACAAGATGCGGCTTACTATGTACCAAAATACGATGACGTAATCACGTTACCCACCAGTCTGTATATTATTCCCATAAATACCAATGACAGAGTATTGGCAACGCAAAAATACTTGAAAATAGAATAGTCGTTAGCTTTTCGCTAACAACTGATAGCCGTTAGTTGACAACTAAAAGTTAACCGATATAAAAAGTTTGATTTAGTTATGAATATTATTTGGGTAAAAGCGGTGTCAATAATTTGTTTTGATACTACTTTTTTTTATTTTTACGGAAATATGAAATCCGAAATTCTTTATAGCGGTTGAATATCTTAACAGAGTGTATATTTGAGCGAATTTTTTTCGGCTTTAATTGTCACATATTATCGGCATGAAAAAAATCTTAAATCGTACATTCAAAATCGTAAAATGTTTTTAGAACCGCATTTTAGAGGACAACGCAACGGATGGATAGAAGTCGTTTGCGGATCTATGTTTTCCGGAAAAACCGAAGAATTAATTCGGCGGTTGAAACGCGCGAAAATTGCCAATCAGCGTGTGTTGGTCGTCAAACCTGAAATGGATGCGCGGTACGATAAAGAAAAAGTGATGTCGCACGATGCGTCCGCGATGGATGCCGTGCCGATTAAAAACGCTGCGCAACTTTTAGAATTTGCCGACCGATACGATGTAATCGGTATCGATGAAGCGCAATTTTTTGACGCTCAGCTTGTGCAAGTGACACAAACTTTAGCGCTCAAAGGCGTGCGCATTATTATCGCCGGTTTGGATATGGACTATAAAGGTGTTCCTTTCGGTCCCATGCCGCATTTATTGGCAGTGGCGGAGTACATCACTAAGGTTCATGCTATTTGTGTACATTGCGGCAACTTAGCTACACACAGTTACCGAAAAATTTCCGGCGATACGCAAATCATGATAGGCGAAAAAAACGAGTACGAACCGCGCTGTCGAACGTGTTACGACATGGGAAATATTTTGGAATTACATTAATCAATTGCGAATTACGAATTTGGATTTACAATTTCAAAAACAATTTCAAAAACTATCATCGGGTCGAGCGGTTGTACCTGCTATAAATTTTTTGCCGTAAACGTCTTTATAATGAATAATGATTTCAAAATGTTTTTCGGCTGACATTTTTTTGAATATAGATACCATACGTGCTGCTTGTAACTTGTCGTTAAGTTTAATAAATATCAATTCTTTAGTAGGACTTATAACCGCACCGACTAAGGGAGTTTGGTTTATATCATCTAATTTACCAAAACCATAATCGCTATAAATTTTTGTAAAAAGAGGTCTTATTGCCGTGCCTTTATAAGTTTTGCCGTCGTAATTGAGATCAATATTTTCAATTATTGCAGGTCCTACACCGCTATTATTTACATGAATAGAAAATGCCCCTATCGTATCATTATTCTCAGTTCTTAAACCCGTCCAAATATCTTATTGTAAACAAGGCCAAACTGACATTTCTTGTTGTTCGCGAGAAATACGTGTTTGAATAATCGAAACAGTCAATGCACAAGCTCCAACAAAGACTGCGGAAATAGACAAAAGTTTTTCTGCATCAAAATGGATTTTCATTTTAAATTTTTAAAATTATATTTGCTGTTTTATTGAAATTTTTTTCTTATTACTCCAATACATATCATACTTACACGCACGAATGTTCGTATATACTAATTTTTATTAAAAAATTTTCACTCAAAATTGTATATTTTTTCGTTATTTTTCGTTAATAAATCCGTCTTGATTGTTTAAAGTGCGCGATGAGTGGTTACTCGAAAAAACAAATTATTAAATCTGCTACTCCACCGGAATCTCAACACAAACTTAAAATAAAAAAAATAAAAAAAACGGTATTTAAAAATGAAAAAAAAATTATCTCAAATTACTTTTATTATTCTGTCTTTGCTGTTGATGCACGTTGCAGCTCAAGCTGCCGGCAACGAAACGGGTTATGATATAAAAATAAAACTCACGAGCTACGACAACGATACGCTTTTACTCGGCTATCAACTCGGTGCGCAGTCTTACATAAAAGATACGGCTTTATTGGATAAAAAAACGGGCATATATACTTTCAAAGGCGAAAAAAAATTAGATCCCGGTATTTACATCATTGTAATGCGTCCGGACAACTCGTTTTTTCAAATAGTGATTGACGAAGATGAACAAGTTTTTTCGCTCGAAACCGATGCTAAAGATTATTACACGAATGCCAAAACCCAAAACAGCAAAGACAATCAGATTTTCACGGATTACATGAATTACTTATCCGAAAAAAGAAAACAAGCCGAAGAAATAAATAAATTTCGGAAAACGGATTCTTTGAATATGGTGAAAAAATTGGCGGTTTTGGATGAAGAAGTAAAAGCGCATCAACAAGATTTAACGAAAAAATATCCAAAATCGGTGACAGTATTGCTCATGCGCGCCGCTACGGAAGTGGATATGCCGAAATTCGAGAGCTTGGATAAAGATAAAAAAGCGTTGGCGGAGTATTATTTTTATAAAAAACATTATTTCGATAATTACGACATGACGAACCCGGCAATTTTGCGCACACCAGTCATGTATCCGCGTATTAATAATTATATCGAAAAAATGACACCGCAACATCCGGACTCGATTATAGAATCTTTGGAGCGCGTTTTCGATCTCCTGAAACCGAATAAGTCGGCGTTTCAATTTTATTTTATTGAGTATTTGAATAAATATATCAAATCCAATGTTGTCGGGTTTGATGCCGTTCATGTATATTTGACAAAAAAATACGTAGAAAGTGGTTATTGCGATGATTTTATTGCTAAAGATAATAAAGATAAACTCGTTGAAAACGCCAATCGTTTGTTTCCGATACTCATCGGAAAAATTGCACCTAATATCCGCACTTTTCAAGTGGATAGTACACCGATAACTTTACACTCCATCAAAGCAAAATATACAATTTTGTTTTTTTATGCACCCGATTGTTCGCATTGCCAAAAACAATCACCGTTTTTGGTAGAGTTTTTCAAAAAAGTTAAAGAAAATAATTGGGATATTAAAGTCGTCACGATTTGTACTTATTCGGGTAACGACAAAATGCCGGAATGTTGGAAATATGCTAAAGAACACGGCTTCGGTGATTTTATTAATACCATTGATCCTTATATGATTTCGCGTTACAAAACGCTGTACAATGTTGTCACTACGCCGCAATTATTTATTCTCGACGAAAATAAAATCATTCGCTCAAAAAGCGTCGCTACCGACCAACTTTCGGAAGTATTCGACTTTATTATGAAAGAAGATGCCGAAAAAATAAAAAAAGAAAGCGGGAAATAAATTATCTCTTAGATTTGACTCATAATAAAACGTGTCAAAGAAAAACAATTTCTCTAAACTCATTTTTTTTTAGTGCGGGCAAATTAAACTCGCCTGTGCGCTCGTCAGAGACGAGCCGGATAGTGAGCGTAAGTTTATAAACTTTCGCCAGAAAACTTTTTTTTAAGCGATACACACTTGGTGAGAGCGGGAATTTGAAATATAGTAGATAAAAGTTTGAAAACTTTTACTAGGGATATCGATTTTTGATGAGACTTGAACGAGCGGGTTTTCATTATTATTCAATTAGAGTAATAAATCTATTGTTAGCCACTGTTGACCATTGAACTTGCCACATTCTTCCGTCAAGTTGGTCAAATAAAATAAAAGTAAAAATATTTTGAGTTGGATAAAGTGTAAACTTTCCATTCACTTCCTTATCTGTGTCAACAAGTGGAGTTAAACTTAAATTTTGTACAAAACGCTTGTCAGTTTCTGTCGACCATTGAACCTGCCATAGTTGTCCGTTTCGTGTATTTAATTTGATGAAAGTCCACATATTTTGTGTTGGAAAAAGTCGAAAAACAAAAGCTTCTTCGTTTTGTTTTTTTTGTGAATTAACGATAGCAGAAGCTTCATTTTTTGTTACTCGAGTTTGAGCAAACATAATTCCTGTAGTCAGTAGAATTATTAGCGCAAATATTATTTTTTTCATCTCGGAATATATAAAATAGTGGATAGGGAATAAAAATTTATGTAAATGTCAAATGTTACTTGTTGTCAATGGAATGGTGGATTATGCTAACGTACAACGAACAGGGTTTTATGCAGGCATGGGATTTGAAAAACGTCTCCCCAAAACCGCTGCTGATTGAAAAATAAATGTACAAGATAAGTTGCAAAAGTTCAGCAATGTTCCCACACTCTCTTAAATATATTTTCAAAGCAATAAGGTAGGTAAAAGCTTTCAAATTTTTATGTTTCTTTGGCAATTTTTCTTTGATTTTTTTAAAAACCTTAACAGTATCGAAAGTTTTTTCTTTTTAAATTGTCGTCTTCATAATTTACTGTTTCTTTCGGTGAACGAATATCAAGATGTGCATAAACACAAATTTACAAAAAAATAGGAGGTTTAAAAAATTAAAAAAAAACGCTCAAAGAAAATCATCTTCGAGCGTTTTTTTTAACCAATAACTAACAACAAAACAACCAGCAACTAAAAACCTACACATCATAATTCAACACCGGTGCTAACCAACGTTCTGTTTCTTCGATACCAAAATTTTTGCGCTCCGCATAATCTTCTACTTGATCTTTTGAAATTTGACCAAGACCAAAATATTTACTTTCCGGATGCGCAAAATAAAATCCGCTCACAGACGAAGCCGGATACATCGCATAATTTTCGGTCAATTTAATATCGGCAAGTGCTGTGGCGTTTAATAATTCAAACAAAATTTTCTTTTCGGTATGATCCGGACAAGCCGGATAACCCGGTGCCGGACGAATACCTTGATATTCTTCGTCGGTAAGTTCGTCAACGGAAAATTTTTCGTCTTTGGCATAACCCCACAATTCTTTTCGCACTTTTTCGTGCATACATTCCGCCATCGCTTCCGCGAAACGATCGGCTAATGCTTTTAGGAGAATTGCGTTGTAGTCGTCGTTATTTTTTTCGTATTCCGCTACGTATTTTTCTATACCGTCACCTGCTGTCACTGCAAAACCACCAAGATAATCTTTTACACCGCTTGTTTTTGGTGCAATATAATCACTCAAACAAAAATTCGGTTGTCCGGGTGCTTTTTCGTTTTGTTGACGCAGATTGTGTAAGACAGTTAGGGGTGAGGAGTTAGGAGTGTAGTGTGAATTACTGCTATCTCCTAACTCCGAACTACTAACTATTTCGATATCATCATCATTCACGCTGTTCGCTTCCCAAAAACCGATGACGGCGCGAGCAGTCAACCATTTTTCGGCTATGATGCGTTTAAGCATCGCTTGCGCGTCGTTGAAAAGTTTTGTCGCTTCTATGCCGACGATTTCGTCGGTCAAGATAGCCGGATATTTTCCTGCCAATTGCCAACTTTGGAAAAACGGTGTCCAATCAATATATTTCGCCGCTTCTTTGAGCGGATAATTATCGAATAATTTTACGCCGAGATAAGACGGTTTTGTCGGTTGATAAGTAGACCAGTCGAGTTTAACTTTATTTGCCCGCGACTGTTTGATAGAAAGATAACGTTTCGATGATTTACGGTTGCCGCGCAATTCGCGGACTTGAGCGTAATCTTTCTTGATATTATCAACATATAGTTTACTCGCTTTTTTATCTTCCGACAAAAGCGAACTCGCTACCGATACGGCACGACTTGCGTCGAGTACGTGCACTACTGCGCCTGAATATTGCTGTTCTATTTTTACAGCCGTGTGCGTTTTCGATGTGGTTGCACCGCCGATAAGCAACGGAATTTTGAAACCTTGTCGTTCCATTTCTTTTGCCACGTGCACCATTTCATCGAGTGAAGGCGTGATGAGACCCGAAAGACCGATAATATCCACGTTTTGTTTGCGCGCTTCTTGTAAAATACGTTCCGCCGAAACCATTACACCTATGTCAATGATATCGTAATTGTTGCAACCCAACACTACGCCGACGATATTTTTTCCGATATCATGCACATCGCCTTTCACGGTTGCCATCAAAATTTTGCCTTTTGCGGAGCCGGCTCTTTTTTCCGCTTCAATATAAGGCAACAAATGTGCGACCGATTTTTTCATCACACGTGCGGATTTTACGACTTGCGGTAAAAACATTTTTCCGGAACCGAACAGATCGCCGACCACGTTCATACCCGCCATCAAAGGTCCTTCTATAATTTCAAGCGGTCTCGGATATTTCAAGCGCGCTTGTTCCATATCCACATCCGTAAACTCATCTAAACCTTTTACAAGCGCATAAGAGATGCGCTCTTCGAGCGGTAATTCGCGCCAAGCGACATCTTTTTGTGCGGCTTTACCACCACCGCCTTTAAATTGCTCGGCATATTCTGTTAGTTCATCCGTAGCTTTTGAATTTTTATTGAACAAAACATCTTCAATCAGTTTCAATAATTTTTTATCTACGTCGGCATACACCTCAATCATACCGGCGTTTACGATGCCCATATCCATTCCTGCTTTTACGGCATGATATAAAAATGCGGTGTGCATTGCTTCGCGTACTTTATTGTTACCTCTGAAACTGAAAGAAATATTGGACACACCGCCCGAAATTTTTGCGCCCGGACACCGTTTTTTAATTTCGCGCGTCGCATCAATAAAGTTTATCGCGTACTCGTTATGTTCTTCGATACCGGTGGCGACTGCAAAAATATTCGGATCAAAAATAATATCGTAGGGTTTGAAACCGACTTGGTGTATCAAAATATGATAAGCGCGTTCGCAAATGTCTATTTTTCTTTTTGTCGTATCGGCTTGACCCAATTCATCGAACGCCATAACGACTGCTGCTGCACCGTAACGACGCAAAATTTTTGCTTCTTTAATGAATTTTTCTTCGCCTTCTTTCATCGAAATAGAATTGACGATGCACTTACCTTGAACGCATTTCAAACCGGCTTCGATAACGGAAAATTTTGAAGAGTCAATCATGATAGGCAATTTCGCAATATCCGGTTCGGACATCATTAAATTTAAAAACGTGACCATTGCCGCTTCCGAATCAAGCAAACCTTCGTCCATATTCACATCTATAATCTGAGCACCGCTTTCCACTTGTTGTGCCGCCACGCGCAAAGCGGCGGAATAGTCGCCGGATTTTATCAATCGGGAAAATTCTTTACTGCCCGTTACGTTCGTACGCTCGCCGATATTTATAAACCGCGCACCCGGACGTACTATCAACGGTTCTAAACCGGACAGCATCGATAAATTTTTATCTTTTGCTACCTTGCGCGGTTTTACACCTTGTACGGCATCCGACATCAATTTTATATGTGCCGGAGTTGTACCGCAACAACCGCCGATAATATTCACGAAACCCGACGTGGCAAAATCGCGAACATATTTTTGCATTTCTTCCGGCGTTTGATCGTATTCACCGAACTCGTTCGGCAAGCCCGCATTCGGATACGCCGACACCAAACACGTTGCAATATTAGAAAGTGCTTCTACGTGCGGACGCATTTCTTCTGCACCCAACGCACAATTCAAACCGACACTTAATAAATTGGAGCAGTGATTGATGGAAATATAAAACGCTTCAACGGTTTGTCCGCTCAAAGTTCTGCCGGAAGCATCGGTAATCGTTCCGGAAATCATAATCGGCAAGCGCGGTTTATCCGAATTATCATCAAAATATTTTTCTATGGCATAAATTGCCGCTTTCGCGTTCAGCGTATCAAAAATAGTTTCCGCTAAAAGTAAGTCCACACCACCGTCCACTAGTCCTGAAATTTGTTCATAGTAGGCTTCAACCACTTCATCGAACGTCACGGCGCGAAAACCGGGATTATTTACGTCCGGCGACAGCGACAACGTTTTATTTGTCGGTCCTATAGCACCCGCAACGAAGCGCGGTTTTTTCGGATTTTCTGCAGTTGCTTTATCTGCCGCGCGGCGTGCAACGGCTGCCGAAGCGAGATTTAATTCGTAAGCCAAACTTTCCAATTCGTAATCGGCTTGCGCAATGCTCGTAGAACTGAAGGTATTGGTTTCGATAATATCGGCACCCGCATCTAGATAGGCTTTATGAATCGCTTCAATCACATCGGGTCGCGTAATGGACAATAAATCATTATTGCCTTGCACGTCACGGTGAAAATTTTTGAAGCGGTCGCCTCTGAAATCTTTTTCATCTAATTTATATTCTTGAATCAGCGACCCCATAGCCCCGTCAATAACGAGGATGCGTTTTTTGGCAATTGCTCTAATATCGTGCATATATGAATTTTTGTTGAAAGGCGATTTTGTTTTAGCTCGATTAATCCGGTAACAAAATAATACACAAAGGTACGGTTTTAACGGATTTTATTCCAAAAAATGTAACAATCGAATGTAAAAGAAGTTGGGTGTATTTCAAGAAAATTAATTACCTGTTTTTAAAAAAATAAAAAATTAAAAAGCCTTAAACAGAAAATTATTTCGTTCAAGGCTTTTTGTTTTTTCTTATTCAAAAATATTTTTCGTTTTTCAATTTAGTTTTCGTAGTAGGTTTAATCTTTGAATTTCTTTTTCAATTTCTTGTACTACATTTTTATTGGCTATTTCACCGCTCAGGCTGAAAACGACGAATACTTTTCCGCCGAAATCATTTTCAAAATCTTGAAAACTGTGTTTCATTCTTTCCGAAACCGAATAATTACCGAAATTCGATTGTGCTGTTACCGGTTTGATTTGTATTCCAAATGCTTTTTCGCCAACATAACCCAAGTAATCAATATCGCCGGCGTGGTCAAGTTCTGACGGACTTTCTTCAAATTTTATATCGGGAAACAGTTTGGCTAATCCGTCATTGACAACCGATTTTTCTCGAATATATCCGTCGAACGTGCGATTGATGGTTAAGTTATGAACGTACTCGATACAATCTTGCAAAGTTAAATTTTGAAAAGCCTCTTGCCATTCCGGAATAACAACTGTCGTAATTTTTTCGTGCAAGCGCGTTCCAAGTTCGAGCATACTATCTTTAGTAACTTTAAATGCGTTTTTACCGTCCGTAAAAGCATTTTTAAAATACCAACTCTCCCATTCTTCAATAGTTTTAGGTTGACACTCTCTGATTAATGACATTACAGCACCTACTTTGTTGGGTCTGGAAAGTTGATAAGTTTGGCAAGCGTAATTCAACACTTTTTCTTTTTTGCCAAATTCTTTTGAGTGTTTTTTCATATATCATTACGCAAGTTTATTATGTTTTAATTGTGCGGCACGATTAAGAATATCCACTTTGAAAGATTCAATAATAGGGAAAACTAAATTGTAAATTTCTATACTTTCGGGAGGATCTATCTTTATCAATTCACCATGTGCAATGTGATTTCTGTTTGTTAATAATTTTTCGTCAATAATCCCTTTTTTAGTACTATAATTATTTTCGTCAATGCCAACAATAAAACAAATCTCTTCCAAAGTTTCTAAATTTAAATTTGAATATGTAGAAACTTTATAGGTATAGGGTATTTTTGCATTCTTAGATTCAAATTTAATTTGCTAATTTTATGAATTTATTTTTATATTTAAAATCAAAACTTTCATCCACCAAAACTAAACCCTGCTTAATCAAATGCGCATTCAAAAATGTTTTATTTTCGAGATACAGATAAGCCATTAAATTATTATCCTTATCGTGTTTGATGTTGTCGTATTTCAGAAACACTTTTTTACCTTTTGTCTTCGCGAGTAAAAATGCGTTGGCACTGCCGTTTTTACTGTGGTCTTGTTTAATGCCGATGAGTCTTACAGTCAGACCGTTATTTAATCTGACTAATTCGGGACTAATAATTTCTTTTACGGTAAAATATTCATCGCGTTTTTCCATGCCATTAGCGTCTATTTTAGAACCGAATTGCAGTTTTTTAACGTCAATTTTTTTATCCAATTTGTGCGTATCGCTAAAGATGTAAGGCAATTCTTTTATTTTATCCTGAAAATTGGAAGGCATCGGTGTTTGTTTTACAAAATCAAATCGAGCATCATTAAACGGTGTATTATCATCAACACCCAATTTTTGTTTTATGACCGGAATAAATTCCGGATTTATTTCGTAACCGCACGAATTGCGTCCGAGATTTTTTGCTACGCCGGTAGTTGTACCGCTTCCCAGAAATGGGTCTAATACATTTTCGCTGGCGAAAGAAAACATTTTAATCAACCTTTTCGGTAATTCTTCAGGAAACATCGCTAAATGGTTGTCTTGGCGCGCGCCGCTAATATACCAATGCCCGTTAAAATAAGTATTCCATTCTTCGGTGGTCATTACCGAGGTTTCTTTTTGTTCTTTTGACGGTTTCGGAGCGATACCTTGTTTTTTAAACAACAAAATATATTCAAAATCCAATTTTACGATGCCGTTTCGCGGATAAGGAAAACTACCCATAATACTTGCACCGCCGGTTGTATTCATCGTCGTTGCCTTTTGCCATATAATGGATCCCATAAAATCAAAACCAATTATTTCACAAAATTTAATGATTTCGCTATGAATCGGAATAATTTTATAACGTCCGTAATAGACAGAACGAGCGAATTGATCGCCGATATTGATACATAAACGACAACCTTTGTGCAACACACGATAACACTCTTGCCAAGTTAAATTGAGGTGATTGATATAAGTTTCATAGTCATCGTGAAAGCCGATTTGATTCTCGGTGCCATAATCTTTTAATTGCCAATAAGGTGGCGATGTGACGACTAAATGAATTGTTTCGTCTTTCAGTTCACTCATCTGGCGACTGTCTCCGTTAATGATTTTATGATATGTCCCTTGAGCCATTTTTATTATTTCAGCAAAGGTAATTATTAATTCGTATGTTATTTCGCGTATTTCATCGGGTTACTTCCAATTCTATCGGATTTTGAATAAAAATACCCGTGCATTAATAAAATTAAAAAGCCTTGAACAGAAAAATTTTTCGTTCAAGGCTTTTTGTTTATTAGATTAAATCGGATAATATTAGAAAATCAATTCACTAACGTACCTACTTTTTCGCCTAAAACAATTTTTTTTAAGTTGGTATTATCGTTGATGTCGAACACGATAATCGGCAAATTATTTTCTTGACACAATGTAAAAGCGGTCATGTCCATAACATTCAAACCTTTCAGTATCACATCTCTGAAAGAAATGTGATCGTATTTAACTGCGGTCGGATCTTTTTTCGGGTCAGCTGTATAAACGCCGTCTACTTTTGTACCTTTAAGAATTACGTTCGCGCCGATTTCGTTGGCGCGCAAAGCTGCCGCAGAATCGGTTGTAAAAAACGGGCTACCCGTTCCGCCGGCAAAAATAATTACGCGCCCTTTTTCCAAATGCCGAATCGCACGGCGGCGAATATAAGGTTCCGCTACTTCTTTCATTTCGATAGCCGAAATCAAGCGCGTATAAATACCGACGCTTTCTATCGCACTCTGCAAAGCCACGCCGTTTATCACGGTGGCTAACATACCCATATAATCACCTTGAACGCGCTCAATACCGGATTTTTCTGCTTGAATACCTCTGTAAATATTCCCGCCGCCGATAACGATAGCCACTTGCGCACCCAATTCGACGACTTCTTTCACTTGAAGTGCGTAATGGTGCAGCATATCGGCAGTGATACCGTATTGTTGGTCGCCCATTAAAGCTTCACCGCTCAGTTTCAATAAAATGCGTTTGTACTTTAACATAAGGATTTACGATTTTGGATTTACGAATTACGATTACAATTATTTAAAAATCGTAATTCGCAATTCGTAAATCGTAAATTTTAAGCGTGGGTATTAAAAAAGCGAACTTTTTTGAAGTCCGCTTTTTTAATAGAAAATATGGTTTAACCCAATTGAACGTGTTTAAATTCAGTAACGGTAAGTCCTTTACTGACGCTGTTTAAATAAGCAGCGACTGACATGGAGCCGTCTTTCACGTAATCTTGATTGAGTAAAGTTGAATCTTTATAGAAACGATTGAGTTTGCCTTGCGCAATTTTTTCAACCATTGTTTCGGGTTTACCTTCCGCACGCGCTTGTTCTTTACCGATTTCGATTTCGCGCGCAATGACTTCTTCCGACACACCGTTTTTATCAACCGATACAGGTTTCATTGCAGCGACTTGCATAGCGGCGTTTTTGCCGGCATCTACTTTATCCGGACCTTCTTGATTGAGTGCCACGATTACTGCCGCACGATTGCCCATGTGTATGTAAGGTATTACCTGACCCTCGCCGGCTTTTGTTTTTATAAAATCGTAAGCCGCCAATTCAATTTTTTCGCCGATAATGCCGGTTTGCTCTTGTACTTTTTCACCGATAGTGATGCCGTCAGTAGTCATTTCGGCTAATAAATCTTCTTTTGTCGCCGGTATTTTTTTCATGGCGATTTCCGCAAAACTTAGTGCCAAAGCAATAAATTTATCGTTTTTAGCAACGAAATCAGTTTCGCAACCTAATTTTATAACGATGCCGTTGTTGCGGTTAGCGGAAGTGAGTGCAATACACACACCTTCTTTAGCTTCGCGATCGGCGCGTTTTACGGATAATTTTTGTCCGGATTTGCGCAAAAAATCTATTGCGCCTTCAATATCGCTGTTTGAACTTTCCAGTGCTTTTTTGCAATCGGACATTCCTGCTCCGGTCATTTCACGCAATTTTTTTATATCGTCGAGTGATACAGCCATTTTTATAATTAAGAATTAATAATTTAGAATTAATAATGAAGGGTAAGGATTATTTAATTGATAATTTAAAATTAAGAATCAACAATGAAAATTGTCCGCGTAGCAAACTATTTTGAGATTATTAATTCTTAATTCTTAATTCCTAATTACCTCCTTCTTTCACCACTTCTTTCGCTTTGTTGCGCTCTTCCAAACCTTGGCGAATGGCTTCGGTTAAATAATTCGTGATGATAGCAATTGATTTTGAAGCGTCATCGTTTGAAGGAATGGCGAAATCAACTGTATTCGGGTCGCAATTCGTATCCACCATCGCAAAAGTTTTTAAACCCAAGCGTTTTGATTCCTGCAAAGCAATGTGTTCGTGTCCGATGTCCACTAAAAAAACAGCAGCTGGCGGGCGCGATAAATTTGCCACACCACCCAATACTTTTTCGATACGGTCGCGTTCACGACCCATCATCAAACGTTCTTTTTTGGTTACACCCGTTGCAGATTCATCATTTAATAACGAATCAATACCTTGCATTTTTTTGATGGATTTCCGCACAGTAGCGAAATTCGTCATCATGCCACCTAACCAACGTTCGGTCACGAAAGGCATACCGACGCTGAGTGCTGCGGCTTGAACAATATCGCGCGCTTGTTTTTTAGTAGCAACGAACATGATTTTTCCGCCGCGGCTCGCCAAAACTTTCATGGCATTGGCGGCACGTTCCAAACCTTCGGACGTTCTGTTCAGATCAATGATGTGAACGCCTTTATGTTCGGTGAAGATGTACGGTTGCATTTTCGGATTCCACTTGCGTTTCAAGTGACCGAAATGCACACCCGCATCGAGAAAATTTTGATATGATGGCTTCTCCATTATTTATTATTTTTATAAGCGGTTGACTTTTAGCTGATAGCTATTGGCTTTTAGCTTGTGGCTTTAATTTTAAATTTTTTTTAGAAGTTGAATATCTGCTAAAAGCGAATAGCCAAAAGCTGATAGCCAAAAGTCCAAATTAACGTTTCGAGAATTGGAAACGTTTACGCGCTTTAGGTCGTCCGTATTTTTTACGTTCGACACCGCGCGGATCGCGTGTTAAGAATTTTTTCACTTTCAATGGTTTTCTGAATTCTTCGTTCAGTTTCACCAGTGCGCGCGAAATACCCATGCGAATAGCTTCAGCTTGACCTTTAAAGCCGCCGCCGTTTACATTCACGATAACATCGTAAGCAGTAGCAACTTCCACTGTGCGTGTCGCGTCTGTTACGGTTTCGGTGATGTGTTTTTGCGGAAAGTATTCGCGATAATCTTTTCCGTTAACGGTAATCTTGCCCTCTCCTTTGCGCAGAAAAATGCGCGCTACTGCGGCTTTTCTTCTACCTACGGCAGTTATTTGTTCCATTTTTATGATTTCGGATTTCGGATTTCGGGTTTCGGATATTTTCACACCGCAAAACTTCAATCCCAACGTTCCATTTTTTTAATTATTAATTATTAATTCTAAATCAATTTTTCCGGTTTTTGTGCAGCGTGCGGGTGTTCCGGACCGGAATAAACAAACATTTTCTTGAACATGGCGCGACCCAATTTCGTTTTCGGAAGCATTCCTTTTACGGCTTCTTCCATAATCATAATGGGTTTTTTAACCATTAAATCGGCAGCCAACACGGATTTTTGTCCGCCGGGATATAATGAATAGCTTAAATATTGTTTTTGCGCCATTTTTTTTCCGGTGAAACGGACTTTATCGGCATTCGTGACGATAATGAAATCGCCCGTATCTACGTGTGGCGTATAAGACGGTTTGTGTTTTCCGCGCAAAACTGTTGCGATTTTAGAACCCAGACGACCGACCGTTTCGCCTTCGGCATCTACTATATACCATTTACGCATTCCCGGCGCATCTTCGGCACGTATATGCGTGGTTTGTTGAGTGAGCTTGAGCATCTTTAATTTATCTTAAAATTTTTTCTTAATGACCGACAATTGCCTTAAAAATTCGGAAAAACGATTCAGTTATAAAGCATTTTTCTAAGGCGGTGCAAAAGTAGTAACTCCGCATTTAAAAAACAACCTTTGTGCAAAAATATTTTTAAATAAAAACGATAAGCCATTGATAATGAGTGAAATTTTGGAAAATATTTTTTTTGGGGAATACTTGAGCCTTATTACGCACGCTTACCATGAAGAAAAATCTCTACAAAATCGGTGATACGTTTTGAAATTCTGAATACTAAAGGTTTTCGTTCGCGTACTTTCGGTTGCTCGCCCTCAATCAGTGACAATATTTCATCGCTTAGCGGTTCTCTTTCGGAAAACAGATAATTTTCTATTAGTTTTTCTGTTTTTGTAAGCGATAGGTTTTCTTCTTTTACTAACAGCGTGAAGGCTTTTTGTTGTTCGGTCTCCCAAAACGTATCAAATGCCGGTATTATGTCGGCAGCGTTCGGAATTACTGGCAGATTTTCTTGGATAAATTTTTCAATTAATTCGCGTTTGCTGCGTAAGGTGGTTTCAGTATTCAAAAGATTGAAAATTTCTTGCTCTACTTTGCTTGTATCGCCTTTTGATTTTGATTTTAACCGGATAAGTAACTGAATAATATACGCCACATTAATTTCATCGCGATGTATCAACTCCAATTCAAAATCAACATCTTCCAAAATAGAAACTTTTTCTTTTTGTCTATCGCTTTTTACTTTGTCATAGAGGTCTAAGTATTTACTTTTATAATCTTCAAACAGTTGTTCGCTCATCGTTAAATCTTCCCACTTGAAATCCGAAAAAGCGGAAAGAATATTTTTTACACGCAATAATTCCCTGAAGGCTTTCACAAATTCTAATTCATCGTCTTCGGTTTTTAAATCATTAACGCTATCCACAGTAGGTGCGATAATTATCAGTTTTTCAAAAGCCTCATTGAACTTTACCGCATAGTTTTCATACGGCTTCATAATGATGACATCAATGGCATCTTTATTACTGAAGAGTGTGATGGCTTCGTCAGTTCTTTCCTTCAAGTTTCTGAAGACTACAATATTACCTTGAGATTTTTGCTCGTTGAGTATTCTGTTCGTGCGACTGTATGCTTGTATGAGTCCGTGATATTTTAAATTTTTATCAACATATAGTGTGTTCAAAGTTTTACTATCGAAACCTGTCAGGAACATGTTTACCACCAACAAAATATCTATTTTACGTTCTTTTATTTTCTTGGAAATATCTTTATTGTAATTATCAAAACTTTTAGGATCTTTAGTTGAAAACTTTGTGTCGAACATTTTATTGTAATCATCGATAAAAGTGTCTAATTTTTCGCGACTGTGCTGTGGTGGTAGGATATAAGTTGGCTGCGACTCGGCAGCTATTAAACTTTCTTCAGGATTGAATCCGTTCGCATCCGCGTTACTTTCGTTGTCGGTGTAACTGAATATGGTGGCGATGTTTAAATGATGCTTGCCTTCCAATTTTTTCTTCTTAAAAATTTCATAATACTTTATCAACGTTTGCACGCTATTAGTGCAAAACATGGCAGTAAATTCTTTGCTGTGCGTTTTGCGGTGGTGATGTGCGATAATGTAATCCGCGATTTTCTCCAAACGCCTTGGATCTTCCATTAATTCTTGCGTATCAATATCTTCCACCTCTATATCTATGTCGGTGGCTTTACCATCAATGTGTTTATATCTGCCGACGTATTCAACGGAAAATTTTAAAACATTTTCGTCTCTGATGGCATCCGTAATAATGTATTTATGCAAACAATTATCGAATAAATCTTTGGTGGTGCGCTTGCCTAATTCATTTTTTGCGGCATTTTCTTCAAGAATAGGCGTACCCGTAAAACCGAACATCTGAATGTTTGTAAAATAGTTTTTTATGCGGTTGTGTGTTTCGCCGAATTGACTGCGGTGACATTCGTCAAAAATAAAAATGATCCGTTTGTCTTTCAATTTCGACATGGATTTTTCGTAATACAGTTTATTGATGGCAGTATTTAATTTTTGAATCGTGGTGACTATTAATTTTGTGCCATCCGAAAATTGTTGTACCAATGCTTTTGTATTGTCCGTGCCGTCAACACAGCCTGCGCTGTAACTGTTGAATTCTAAAGAGGTTTTATAATCCAAATCTTTTCTGTCAACGACAAAAACGACTTTATGAACTTGCGGTAAGTGCATTAATATCTGACTCGCTTTGAACGATGTTAAAGTTTTGCCCGAACCTGTTGTATGCCAGATATAACCGTTTTTAACAGAATTTTTTACGCGATCAATTAAAGCCTCGACGGCATAAAACTGATACGGACGCAAAACCATAAGTATTTTTTCTGCTTGGTTGAGGACGATATATTGGCAGATCATTTTTGAAATATGGCACGGCTCTAAAAAAATATCCGTGAATCCGTTGAGGATATTGGTAAGGCGTTTGTTTTCTACATCCGTCCAATAAAAAGTTTGTTTGAACGATTGATTTTTGTTGTTGGCGTAATATTTCGTATTCACGCCATTGCTGATGACGAAAATTTGTACGTACTGAAACATGGCGACACCCGTACCGAAAGAATGACTATGATACCGATTGATTTGGTTAAACGCTTCTTTAAGTTCCAAGCCTCTGCGTTTAAGTTCTATTTGTACTAACGGCAAACCGTTGATGAGCAGCGTTACGTCGTAACGGTTTTTATATTTCCCTTCCATTGTCACTTGTTGCGTGACTTGGAATTGGTTTTGACACCAAAACTTTGTGTTGAGCAACTCGAAATAAATCGGTGTTTTACCGTCGTCGGCTAATATCGTTTGCGTTTCGCGCAACGTCTTGGCTTTTTCAAACACATTGCCTTTAGCGAGTACATTGAGTATGCGTTCAAATTCGGTTTTTGAAAACGTTTTATTGTTGTGTTTTTCTAATTGCGTTTTGAGATTGGCGATTAAATCGGTTTCGTTTTTTAAAATAACCAAACCATAACCCAATTTTTGAAGTTGGGCGATCAATTGTGTTTCTAATATGGCTTCGGATTGTGCAGACATTTATTCTTGTTGTGAAAACTCGCCATCTTTTTTTATCATTTTATCTACATTTAATGACGGCTTAATATATTCAAAAGAGTTTTCTGCTGAGTAAGAAAGTATGTTTTTATGCACTTCCGTTTCCGGCTGTTCATAAACAGTAATTAATTGAATCTTTAAAGCATTTTCAATTTTTGAAATCGTTTCGAAAGTGAAGTTTTCACTACCTTTTACCCATTTATTCACTTGCTGTGGAGAAACATTTAGCATTTCTGCCAAATCTTTTTGACTAATCCCTTTTGCTCTAATAATTCTTAAAATATTTAAAGCAACAGCCTGAGATTTTATTAACCACGCTTGGTTTTCAAATCTATAATCAGCTTCTGCCAACCATTGACTAGGCTCTTTAGCTATTATTGAGTCCAATTTATTTAAAATCTCTTGTTCGGTTTTCATATTCTAATTGTATAACAATATTCTGTTTCGTATGTATTTAACGTTTTTAAAAACTCAGATGATCAAAATAACTCACCGTTTACGATTAATTTGTCGCTGCACCGCAATTAAACTTTAATTACAGTGTATTTATTTCGATAAAACCATAATCGTCAGCGTCTTCAAAGCCGATGCTTTTGAGAAATTGAGCAGTCTTTTTTAATTTTTCTAATTCTTTTTTAGTGTGGTCGCGTTCTTTCATTTTTCCGGTAAGTTTTATAACACTACCTGAAACCACAAAAATATCTGCACTTATGCGGATAGCATATATTCTTAACCAGCTCTTAGATTTTAAACCATACGCTTTGCTTTTTTGATGTTTCAAAACCGTTTCGTAATTGTTCAATGTTCTAAAAACAAGTCTGTTTAAATTAGGTTCTTTTTCATCTGCACCTTTCTTGGCAATTTTTCTTATGTACTCTTCAAATTCACGACTTTCTTTTATCGTATTTAAAACAGCATCTTTAACACCAATATTGTTATAAAATCCGGCACCTAAATCGTGCTTATTTGTTTCAAAGAATTGTTCTAAATATTCTACATCTTGCCACTGTTTAAAAGCTTTTGTAAACTCATCAGTATCACTGTCCTCAAATTGAATGGATAATAATCTGTTTTTATCGTGTGCAAATATACGAACTATATTCATTAAATCAACTTACAGGTTTATTTATCGATTTCTTTTTACAATTAAATTTTAAAACTTTTTCCTTTTCTTTTTATGATTTCATTTTTCAAACAAACATTTTTTGCAACAACCCCTTTTTCCATTGTTCCGTTTTTTCTATTTGCGTGCCGCATATATTTATTTTTTCGTCGAGTGCCGTTAGAAAGTTGGCGATTTTGGTTTGTTCGGGGAGAGAAGGAATTGAAAGTTCGATGTTTGCTAAATCAGTTGAATTTATTGCAGGATAACTTGTTCCCGTACATCTTTCAATCACTTTATCTACAAATTTTTGAAAATGCAAATACTGAAATAAATAAAAAGAATTTTGTTTAGTTCTTATTTGCGCATAACCTGTTGAAGCAACATAATTACCAATTCTATTAAAATGAAAATTGTTCATTTGGTATGGTCTAACCATTTGAAACAAAACATCATTTTTTAATAAAACTCTTTGCGCTCTACTTGGTGCATCTAATTTAGAAATTGTATTTTCTTTCTTTAACTCTCCTGCTTCAACACTTTCTAAATCTATATAAACGAACATATCTTGCAAAGTTTTATTTGCGGGATTTATTTCTGCTACCTCTCTCAACTTCTTCAATTCCCAATCCGGAAAATCTTCACCATTCTCCTTTTTAAAGCGGAGTTGTTGCGAAAAAATTTTTTGCAATACGCCTTTTTTGTACTGCTCTAAAAGGGTTTTCTTTTCTTTGAGTGCCTGTATTTTTTCATCAACAGCAGTTAAGAAGTCGGCGATTTTCTTTTGTTCGGGAAGAAAAGGGAGATTCAATATTAATAATGATAATTGACTCGCATATAAATGAACAACCGAAATGCCTTGTGCAAGATTGGCAATATCTAATTTCTTTTTGCTGTTCAAATAATAAGAAAGAAATACACCATTGTTTTCAGTTTTAATGATATTTAAATCTCCACCAAGGGCTATGCCTGATTTTAAAACACAAGATGCTGTTGCAATATCAATTTTAGTTTCACCCGATGCCGGAATAATAACATCATTAGCTTCACTCAATACTAAGTCTTTAATATCAATATTAGTTTTTGATTTTACATTACTTATAGTCTCACCATAGTGCGTATATAATTCTCCGTATCTGATGCATTCTAACGCTCCGTTATTCGAAATATCTGATTTAGATAATCCTTTTCCTTTTGAAAATTTTGCCACCTCTCCCAACTTTTTCATTTCCCATGCTTCATTAAACTCTTTAAAACGGAGGGCGGGTATGTTTTTATGTTTTTCCATTAGTTTTTTGTGTTTAAAAGCTTTCTTAGTTCTTCTTTACTCGGCAAAATAGTTTGATATTGGCTGGCAAAAATATGTTCATTGTTTTCGGGTAAAGTAATTTCAACGAGTAAATCGCTTTTCTTTTGGCAGAGAATAATTCCTATTGTTTTGTTTTCATCATCAAGTTTGACGAAACGGTCGTAATAGTTGACATACATTTGTATTTGTCCGATATCTTGGTGTGTCAGCTCTCCTATTTTAAGATCAATAACTACAAAGCATTTGAGCAGACGATTATAAAAAACCAAATCAATCCGAAAATGTTTTTCCTCAAAAGTTATACGTTTTTGTCTGGCAACAAACGTAAAACCTTTTCCCAATTCGAGTAAAAATGCTTCCAATTTATCTATCAAAGCGTTTTCTAAATCTGTTTCCGAATAGCGGTAATGTTCTTTCAATTCCAAAAATTCTAGAATATACGGATCTTTTACGGCATCAGCAGGTTTTTCAATAATTTGACCTTTCTGTGCTAATTTCTTAACGCCTTCTTTGTCAGAACTTAAAGCCAAGCGCATATATAATCCGGTATTATATTGTCGCTTCAGTTCGCGTAAACTCCAATTATTTTCAACAGCTTCTAATTCATAGAATCGTCTTTCACCGGTATCTTTTATCGATAAAAGCATCAGATAGTGAGACCAACTCAATTTAAAATCAGGTACATGAGATACAGAAAGTTGATTATCGTTGGTAAAAAAATTTAGGTTATCCAATTTCGCAGACAGTGTCTGCGAAATTGGATAACCTAAATAAAAAAGGCGCATTTGTTCTAAATTTCTTTCAGAAAATCCTTTGCCGAACTCATTTTGCAATTGAATAGATAACTTTTTCAATACAGCTTCTCCGTAAGCAGCTTTGTTTTCTCCTTGCTGCTCATCTTCAACGATACTTCTGCCTATCAACC
This sequence comes from Chitinophagales bacterium, assembly GCA_038226035.1. Classification (GTDB taxonomy): domain Bacteria; phylum Bacteroidota; class Bacteroidia; order Chitinophagales; family Saprospiraceae; genus JAAFJT01. Next base: position 113,113 of record JBBRQS010000009.1, read on the forward strand.
AATAGGCTTGCACCATTGCTAAATTTATACTTTGATAAATTTTATGCCGCGCTTGTCTGACTATAATTTGAATATCTGATAGTAGGTTCATTTCCTAATTATTTGAAATTATATCTTTCCGTTGTCCGAAAAAATCGGACAACGGAATAGTTTTATTAAATTCTTTTAAAACTTTTAAAATGGTGTTTCAATCGCTAACTCCGCACAAAACGCCGCTATTATTTTATCGGTATTCGCTATTTGCGCATCCAATATTTTTATATTTTGTGCAACGGCGTTAATATCAATACCGGCTTCTGCTTCAAATGTATCCACGTAACGCGGAATATTGAGATTGTAATCGTTTTCGGCAATGAGTTGAAGTGTTGCGCGTTTGCTGTATTTTTCGATTTCCGCCCTGTTTCTGTATGTGTCAATTATTTTATCAATATGCGCGGTACTTAAACTGTTTTGCGTTTTTATTTTATCGAAATCACGGCTTGCATCCATAAATAAAATATCGTCGGGATTTTCGCGGCATTTTTTAAACACCAGAATGCACGTCGGAATACTCGTACCATAAAAAATATTTGCCGGCAAACCGATAACAGCATCTAAATAATTTTTGTTTTCTATGAGATACCGACGGATATGTTGTTCGGCACCGCCGCGAAACAAAGCACCGTGCGGCAACACAACAGCCATTATGCCGTTGTCGGCTAAATGATGAATCATGTGTTGTACAAAAGCAAAATCCGCTTTACTGCTTGGCGCGAGTCTGCCGTATTGACTGAATCTGTCGTCGCTCGTAAATAACGGATTGGCACTCCACTCTGCGGAAAACGGCGGATTGGCAACAATAGCTTCAAATTGCATATCAATATGCTGCGGACGTTCGAGTGTGTCTTCTTGTTTGATATCGAACTTACGGAAATGTACGCCGTGCAAAATCATATTCATACGCGCCAAATTATAAGTGGTGCGATTCATTTCTTGACCGTAAAAATTATTTACATCTTCAACTTCTTTGGCTACGCGCAGCAACAACGAACCGCTGCCGCAAGTCGGATCATAAACCGAACGTAATTTACTTTTGCCGGTCGTTACAATTTTAGCTAAAACTTTACTTACTTCTTGGGGTGTATAAAATTCACCGGCTTTTTTCCCGGCACCGCTCGCAAACTGCCCGATAAGATATTCGTAAGCATCGCCGAGTAAATCCAATTCCGTGTCGTTAAGTCCGAAATCAATTTTATCCAAATGCGTCAAAACTTTGACAATAATTCTATTTCTTTCTTCCGGAGTTTTTCCGAGTTTGGTGGAGTTTAAGTCCATGTCTTCGAAAAGATTATCAAAATCTTCTTCGCTTTCGGTACCCATGGTACTCAATTGGATATTGACGAGAATTTTTTGTAAATCTTCGAGAATAAAATGCGTTTTGGAGGCATCAAATACGTCTTCTTCCGCACTGTTTCCCGCACCGCGTTTCGCCACTTCCGAAAATAATTCTTCGGGTTTAAGAAAATATCCTAATCTTTCGAGTGCTGCTTCCCGTATAGCATCTAAAAAATCGGCGTAATCTTTTAATTTAGGATGAATGTCCGTGAAAAGGATTTTATCTTGTTTTAAAATATCATTAGCGAAAAGGATCATTTTTTCGCTCAGATATTTATAAAAGATAAAACCGAGTATATAATCTCTAAATTCGTCGGCATTCATTTTTCCGCGCAACGTATCGGCGATATTCCAAAGTTGCCGTTCTAATACTCTCTTGTGATCAACACTCATTTAAAATAAAATTAATTTTGATATTGTAAAAATACGATTCTTTGATTCAATAGTTTAATGAAACCCCAATTAAAATTTTTTAAAGTGAGTTCGGTAACATTAACAAAAAAGGCATTGCTTTAGAGTAATCTAAGCCGGCGTATTCTAAACCCAATCGGCGGATATTATTATAGTAAATTTGGTGATGAACGTAATAATTTTTTTCGCTCTGAATAAACCACGCTTTTTCGCTGAGACGTTGAGCCAAAAACCATTTTTCTAAAAGTCTGCCCGTCCGTCCGTTACCGTCGTTCCAAGGATGAATTTTCACGAACAACAGATGAATCATAGCCGCAAAATAGAAAACTTCTTGAATGGTTAGCGGTGTTTGAATGAGTACGGCAATATCGGTATAAAACTTTTCCATCTCGTCTTGTAATTCAAAAGGTGTTGCGGCAACATATTCTATGCGCCCTTCGTTGTCCGTGACGTACACGTTTTGCGTCCGTAATTTACCCTGTTTGTATTTGACAAGTATATGCCTGCTCAATAGTCGGTGCGATTTTACTATATTTTCTTTGTTCAAAACATTCTTTTTTGAAAAAGTATAAGCATTGTACAAGTCATCAATTTTTTTTGTATAATCGGGTAAAAATTCTATACCGAACCTTTTGTATTTGATGTAACTATCTAAATCTATTTCTTCGCCTTCTATTTTACTTGAAAAAACAGATGCCACCGATGTATAAAAACTAAAAGTATTCGTAGAAATTTCTGCATCGTGCAACGCATCGAAAGCGGTTTGCAAACCGGACGGTACCTGAATCAAATAATCCTCTAAAAGAATAGTCGGAATAATTTTTAAGTCGAAACTCATAACTCTAATTTTTACGGGTATTTATTTTTAACCGGAAACGGGCAACAAATATCATAAATTATTTTCAATAACAGCCCGTTTAGTAAGCAAAATCAAAATTCAAAAAAAATCCTGCGTCTTATTTCTTAAATCCTAAATCCTTTCGATTATATTTGCAAAAAAATAATTCAGTAATTTTGTGGAAGACACCTACCGACATAAAGGATTGCGCAGACAATTGATTGATGAGTTGCGCTTGAAAGGCATCAAAGATGAAAATGTTTTAAATGCCATAAATCTTCTGCCGCGTCATTTTTTTTTGGAATCGGCATTTGAAGAATTGGCGTATTCGGATAAAGCCTTTCCTATAGATAACGAACAAACTATTTCGCAACCGTACACGGTAGCGTTTATGACGAGTTTGTTGGATGTGCGGAAGAAGCAAAAAATCCTTGAAATCGGTACAGGTTCCGGTTATCAGGCTGCGTTGCTGAGTATTTTGGGTGCGCGTGTTTATACCGTAGAGCGTCAAGAAATTTTGTTTAATAAATCGAAAGTACTTTTAAAAGAATTGGGGTTGGGTGTCGTTAAATGTTTTTTCGGCGATGGCAGCACAGGTTTACCGGACTTTGAACCCTATGACCGGATTATCGTCACCGCCGGCGTGGCGCAGTCTGTTCCTGAAGAACTGAAAAAACAATTGACCATCGGCGGTATTATGGTAGTGCCTATCGGTGATGCGGCAAAACAAAAAATGTATAAAATTATTCGACATGATGTTGACAGTTTTGAAGAAATACAAACCGATACGTTTCGTTTTGTTCCTTTCTTGAAAGGTGTGAATAAGATAAAAATATGAACGGATTTACGATTTGTGATTTGCAATTTTTTCGTCTGAAGCAGAATTTCCGGAATTTTAGAATGAATCAGAATTGGTTTGATTCTAATTCATTCTAAAATTCCGGAAATTCTGCTTCAGACAAATATCGCAAGCGGCAAAAATCTAAAATCCATAAAATCCATAAAATCCATAAAATCCATAAAATGACTTTTGAACTCAACGAACAACATTTAGCCGTGCGCGAAGCGGCGCGCGAATTGGCGCAAAAAGAATTAAAACCCGGCGTGATAGAGCGCGACCGCGATATGAAATATCCCTACGAACAAATAAAAAAATTGGGCGAACTCGGGTTTATGGGAATGATGGTATCGCCGGAGTACGGTGGTGGCGGTATGGATACGCTCAGTTACGCTATTGCGATGGAAGAAATATCAAAAGTAGATGCATCGTGTTCGGTCATCATGTCCGTCAATAATTCTTTGGTGTGTTACGGCATTCAGGAATACGGTACGGAAGCTCAAAAACAAAAATACCTACCGAAATTAGCGAGCGGTGCGTGGATAGGTTCTTTTTGTTTGAGCGAGCCGGAAGCCGGAAGTGATGCAACGAGTCAGCGCACAACGGCGATAGATATGGGTGATTATTATTTGCTCAACGGTACTAAAAATTGGATTACCAACGGCGGTACATCGAAAATACATTTAGTAATGGCGCAAACACACAAAGAACTCGGACACCGGGGCATCAATTGTTTAATCGTTGAAACCGGTTCGCCGGGCGTAGAAATTGGTGCCAAAGAAGATAAACTCGGTATTCGCGCCAGCGATACGCACACCATAATGTACAACGACGTGAAAGTGCCGAAAGAAAACCGCATCGGAGAAGAAGGTTTCGGATTCAAATTTGCAATGAAAACTTTGTCCGGCGGACGCATCGGTATTGCCGCACAAGCCCTCGGCATTGCCGGCGGCGCGTTTGAGTTAGCGACCGAATATGCAAAAGTGCGCACAGCATTCGGAAAACCGATTGCACAACATCAAGCGATTGCATTTAAGTTGGCGGACATGGCAACTGATATTGAAGCAGCAAAACTTTTGGTGTACCGTGCGGCATGGATGAAAGATCAACATTTGAATTTCGATACTGCTTCCGCTATGGCAAAACTTTTTGCTTCCGAAACCGCGATGAAACACACCGTCGAAGCCGTACAAATTCACGGCGGTTACGGTTACGTCAGAGAATATCATGTAGAACGTTTGATGCGTGACGCAAAAATTACGCAAATTTATGAAGGGACATCCGAAGTGCAACGCATCGTTATTTCGCGCGCCGTTTTAGACGGGCATTTGTATGTGAATACGCAATTAGAAAGTTTGGTTAGTTGATAGTTGATAGTTGATAGTTGATGGTTGATGGTTGATGGTTGATGGTTAATGGTTTTGGGTTGATGGTTTTGGGTTGATGGTTTTGTGTTGTTGTCTAATAGCTTTTGGCTGGTTGAAAAAATGAGATTTCTATATCCGATGTCTCAAATCCCGATTTTAATGAACAGATACTTGCCGTTTTTTTTATTGGGTTTCATTTTACATCATGCCAAAGCGCAAGGACGTGAAAGTATCGGGCATGAAACGCGGGATAATCCGAAATCCGAAATCCTCATCATTGACAGCATTATTATTAAAGGGCATGAACACACGCGCCGAAAAATCATTACCCGCGAACTGACTTTTTCGGAAGGCGATACGGTTTCAGAAGAACGAATACCGACGCTTGTCACTGTAAATCGAAAACGTTTGGTCAATACGAATTTATTTTCCGTCGTTACGTTTTCGATAATACGCGGCGATGATGCCCGACACATAAAACTTGAAATTTTTTTAATCGAGAAGTGGTATATTTATCCCGGTCTGATACTCAGTTACGGTGATCGTAATCCGTATGTGTGGCTGCACGATTATCACGGCAAACTCGACCGCGTAAACTACGGTTTGCGCATGAATCATTTCAATACAACCGGACAACGCGATCCGTTAACGCTGACGCTGCAAGGCGGTTATACTCAAAAAATAGCATTAGCATATACTTTGCCTTTTTTCGATAAAAAGCAACACTGGGGATTTGCGACGGATGTTTTTTATGCTAAAAATCATGAAATCGGTTACATCACTCAAAATAATATCGTACCGACTTTAACCGATACGATTGGCAGTTTATCGCGTTCTACGGGTTTCGATTTTACTTTTATTTATCGCCCGGCTTTGTTTGCTACGCATTATATGAGTGCCGGATATTCCGCAAATTTCATAAATCCGATTGTGGTGAGCGAAGCTAATAATCCGAATTTTTTCGGTAACGGTAAAACCGAACAAAATTTTTTATGGTTGTCGTACGCGTTTCAACACGATACGCGCGATTTAGCTCCGTATCCGACACGCGGACATAATCTGGTGGCATCGCTCGGTTTATACGGTCTTCTTAAAACCGATGATGTGCATAATTTGCAGGCTTCGTTTCGCTATTCGCAGTATTTTCCGATTACCGACAGGTGGTCTACGGCGCAGGTTTTTAAAATTAAAACGGATTTGTTACGCAACAACCAACCTTACAATTTCAATCACGCAATCGGTTACGGCAACGATATTTTGCACGGTTACGATCATTATGCCGTCGAGGGTTTAGACTTTGCTTATGTCAAAAACAGTTTACGCTACGAATTTATCCGCACCGATTTCAAACTCGATAAAGTACCCGGCATCAGAAATAAAACTTGGAAAGGTTTCTGGGATGTACCGTTGCGTTGTTACCTCACTGCCAATGCCGATGCCGGTTACGCACATTTGCCCGATGCGCTTTCGCCAAATACGTTCAATAATCGTTTAATGTACGGTTACGGCGTGGGTGTGGATATTGTATTGTATCACAACATCGTCATTCAACTCGATTACAGTTTCAATCATACCGGCGAAGGCGGACTTTATTACCGGCAAAAGAGTTCGTTTTAGTGCGTTTAAATTGGGTTAGGAAAAAACGCCTGAAATATTTTTTTAGGTAAGCGATATATATGCCTGACTGACTCCAAAAATAAAATCTCATGTTCCGGCGTTATACACCGGTTGTGTCGTTCGTTATAATGCAACCATGATCCTTAAAAAGTTTTACTGTTTTCCTCTTTTCTTGTTTTTTTTATTGCCCGTGCTTTTGAAAGCACAAATATCGGCACCGAAATTTACGTGCATTAAACGCGATACTTTGTTGTGGTCGGCACCGGTTGTATCGTGCGGAACGGTATCGGGTTATGAAATTTGGGGAGCGATCAACAAAAGCGGACCATATCAACTCATCACGACCATCAATAACACGGCGCAAACACACTATTTTTTTAATAACCCTGACGGCAGTGTGTGGTATTTTTTTATGAAAACTATTGCAGCTTGCGGTGCACAAACTCAAATAAATTCCGATACGCTCTCCGATGCGCCGCCGAATCTGAATCCGATTTTAACCGTTAATGTGATTGACAGCAATACAGTAGATGTGCGCTGGCGCAAAAATGCCACGACACAAGTGACGGGTTATACCATATACAAAAAAACGCCATCCGGATTAATTCCTTACGCCAACATACCTTCGCGTGATACAGTACATTTTACGGACACAAAAGCCGCGCCGAATCGCGGGTCGGAAGAATATCAAGTGCTGGCACGCGATGCTTGCGGCAATACGAGTTTATACGATGTGAATCACCGCACCGTTTTTATGAAGGCAACACAAGATAAATGCGCGCAAATCATAAAACTGAATTGGAATTTGTACCAAAATTGGTCGCCGGCAATTGCCAAACATGAAATTTGGGTGAGCGTCAACGGACGCAGTGCTTTCTTGACGGCATCGGTCGGTGCAACCGATACGGCGTATATTTTTAAAGGTTTGAAAAACGGAAATCGCTATAATTTTTACGTTAAAGCCGTTCAAACTCAAACCGGTATTTCCGCACGCTCGAACGATACGACCGTGTTGGCGAACGTGATTCAGTCGGTCAATACTTTATTTTTAAAAAACGTTACCGTCAACGCACAAAATAAACCCGAATTATTCTGGTCATGGAATTTAGATGCGCGAATTGATTCCGTTTATATTTTGCGCGGTACTTCGGATTCAAATTACGCCGTCGTCGGGAGTTATAAACCCGCTACACCGCTTGATGACCAAAGTACATACCGCGACTCAACGGTAGATGCCGGAACCGGCGTATTTTATTACCGATTAAAAACCAAAGATGCTTGCGGTGCCGTCGCCATTTCCAATCCCGTGCGTACCGTAAATTTGCAAGGTGCAGCCGCAAGCGGTAGAAAAAATTTATTGGTTTGGACACCTTTTGTTTATACCGCCGGTACCGTTACCGGTTATCAAATTATCCGACTGATAAACGGAGCCGCCACACCGATAGGTTTACCGCTCGATGTCGGCACTTTAACCACTACCGATATTGTTGCTTCCGATGAAGCGGCTGTGTGTTATCGTATCGGTGCCAACTTTACTTTTCCTTTGCCGGACGGCACAACCGAAGATGCCGTTTCGTACTCCAACACGGTTTGTTTGCAACAAATTATCGGATTTTGGATGCCCAATGCTTTTACGCCCGACGGTTTGAATCCGGAATTTAAACCGCTTTTGGTTTTCAAAGATAATATTCAATCGTACCAGTTTGCGGTGTACGACCGTTGGGGCGGAAAAATTTTTGAAACCACTACACCCGGCGATGGTTGGAACGGAAAACGTGGTGCTGCTTTATTACCGCAAGATGCGTACAATTATATTTTGCGTATCGCGCAGGACAACGGCAAGTTAATCGAGCAAAAAGGAATCGTAATGTTGCTGCGGTAAAACGATTTCGGATTTCGGATTTCGATTTTCGATTTACTGAAAATAAAAAAATAAAAATAAAAAATGCGCAAAGAAAAATATTTCTCTTTGCGCATTTTTTATTTTTATTTTTTTATTGCTGAAAAAAAAATCGCAATTTTTTTTGTAATTTCAGGTTTCAAAATCATTTCGGCGCGGTAAATAATTTGCTGTTGAGAGGCGGATATGCCATATTCATATTTTTCAGTGTATCGCAAACGATTTTCGCCGCTATGTAATCGCGATACCATTGATGGTCGACGGGAATAATTTGCCAAGGAATAATCGAATTATTTATGGCGTATTCGTAGGCTTCCATGTATTGGTTCCAAAGTTTGCGTTCTTCCCAATCGCCGTCGTTGTGTTTCCAGCGTTTTTTCGGGTCGTCAATGCGTTCTTGTAATTTTTCGACTTGCTTTTCCGGCGAAATGTGTAAAAAGAATTTTATGATTTGCGTATCATTGTCTTTAAGCAATACCTGTTCGAAAGCATTGATGGCACTCATGCGCATATCACGTTTTTTGGTGTCTATCCAACCGTGTACGAACTGAATGAGAATATCTTCGTAGTGCGAGCGATTGAAAATGACTATATCGCCGCGTTCGGGGACTTGTGCGTGTGCGCGCCACAAAAAATCGTGCGCCATTTCCAAATCGGAAGGTATCTTGAATGAATATGCGCGCACTCCTGTCGGTGTACAGTTATCGAAAAGCGACTTCGTAATACCGTCTTTACCGGACCCGTCCATCCCCTGAAAAATAATAATGAGCGAATGTTTACGCTCGGCATAAATCAGGTTTTGCAGTTCACCGATTTCGGCAACAAGGTCTTTCGTAATTTTTTTTATATTGTCTTTGTTCGCGTTTTTTGGTGCGCCGGTAGCGTACTCGGAAAGTTTTATCATACTCGCTTTTAGATTTTGGATTTTGGATTTTACGATTTTGGGTTTTGGATTTAAAAATTACGATTTTTGCCGCTCGCTATATTTGTCTGAAGCAGAATTTTCAGAATTAATCAGAATTGGGTTAATTCTGATTAATTCTGAAAATTCTGCTTCAGACAAAAAAAATCGTAAATCGTAAATCCAAAATCGTAAATCGAGTTAATCTTTCATATACGGATAATTCGGTTCTGCATAATTATCTTCATACAATGCCGATGCTTCCGAATTCGGCGAAGCAGTGGCAAAATCAACGGCATCTTGCATTTCTTTTTCAACAGCGTCTTGCAATGCGTTGAGTTCGGTTTCGGTAGCTATATTTTCAGCAATGATTTTTAAAAAAGTCGTTTTTATCGGATCAAGCGTTTTATAATGTTCTACTTCGGCTCTGCCTTTTTCGTCTTTGCGATATTTTTCCGGATCGCTCACCGAATGACCTTTGTAACGATACGTTTTTATATCCAAAAAATACGGACCGTTGCCGGCGCGCACGTGTGCCGCAGCGCGTTCAAAGGCTTCGTGAACGGTTTCGGGGTGCATACCGTCCACTTCTTCATGCGGCATATCGAATGCGCGCGCGACCAAACCGATATCCGTTATATTCGATGTACGCGCTACGGAAGTTCCCATGGCGTATCCGTTGTTTTCGCAAACGAAAATAACGGGTAGTTTCCAAGTCATCGCCATATTGCCCACTTCGTACAAAATACCTTGACGCGATGCACCGTCGCCGAACATCGTGATACAAACATTGTCGGTACCTTTATATTTTTCAGCGAAAGCAATACCCGCACCGATACCGATTTGCGCACCGACAATTCCGTTGCCGCCGAAATAAGCCAAATCTTTTGAGAAAAAGTGCATCGAACCGCCTTTACCTTTCACGATACCGGTTGTTCTGCCGAACAATTCCGCCATGCACGCGCGCGCGCTGATACCTTTCATCAATCCGATACCGTGCTGACGATAAGCGGTAACTAAAGGATCTTGTTGGCGCATTGCCGATTTTATGCCGGCAGCAATCGCTTCTTGCCCGATATAGACGTGACAAAAACCGCGCACGTTGGTGCCGTAATTTTCTAATGTGCGCTCTTCAAAAGTGCGTATGCGGTACATCGTTTCGTACCAAGCGAGATAAGTTTTTTTGTCGTATTTCTTGCCGGTTGCCTTTACCGTCGGAATAATGGTGATTGTATCTTCCATACTGTTGTCTGCGTTTAATGTGTACTGACTTTTATTTTAATCGCGATAAGACAAATGTACGACGGCTTTTCTTATTTTCAAAAAAAAATAAAAATGATGAAAGTTTATGGAATTTACGGGCGTTAAAAGTTCAAGTTTAATTTTAAAATAAACTCCGAACCAATACCTTCCACACTTTCTACTTTCAATTCGCCGCCGTGTCCTTTCGTAATTATATCATACGCCAACGATAAACCCAAACCGGTGCCTTCGCCCGTCGGTTTGGTGGTGAAAAACGGTTGAAATATTTTTTCTTTGATTTTATCGGGAATACCGTTACCGTTATCTTTTACTTTTATTTCGATGGTATCGCCGATGCGTTTTGTTGAAACAGTTACTAACGGAACGTAATTTTTATCGGATACGGTTTTATTTTTTTCATTCACCGCATAAAACGCATTGTTGATTAGATTCAAAATGACGCGCCCGATATCTTGCGGCACGACATTTATTTTCGGTAAACTTTCATCAAAATCCGTTTTGTAATCCGAATTGAATGTTTTGTCTTTGGCTCTCAATCCGTGATAACTCAAACGCAAATATTCATCGGCTAATCTATTGATGTCCGTCATTTCGCGTTTACCCGTGCTTGCGCGGGAATGTTCGAGCATTCCCTTTACGATACTCGACGCGCGTTTACCGTGATGGTTTATTTTTTGTTGATTGGAAGTTAAATCGCTCATCAAGTCTTTGACGTAATCTTTATCAATCGTGTCTTTCTCAATTTCTTCGTTGACATCTCTCACTAAATCCATACTCAATTCCGAAAAATTATTGACGAAGTTCAAAGGGTTTTGAATTTCGTGCGCGATGCCGGCGGTGAGTTCACCGAGACTTGCGAGTTTTTCTTTTTGTACGAGTTGGTTTTGGGTAGATTTTAATTCGGTGAGCGTTTTTTCTAAAATGGCATTATCTTTTTGTTTAGTTTTGTAACGGTAATACATAACTCCGGCTAAAATTGAAAGCAAAGCGACAATGCCGAGCGTAAAGTTTCTGACGAGCGTTGATACCTTACTTTCATTTTGCAATTTTGTAATAGAAAGTTCTTTTTCATTTATCTGCTGCTCTGTTTCAAAACTTAAAGTTCGAAATTGGTTTTCATCTGCATGAATACTATCCTGTAAAGCGATGAAATCTTTATAAGTCTGTTTTGCTTTGTAATTATTGCCTGCTTTCTCATAAACTTCTGCCAAAAGTTTATAATCCCGTAAAACCTCATAGCGCACGTTTTTCATCCGGCTCATGTCTTTTATAAGTAAATCTATGGCATCATTGTATCTGTTTTGTTGAATACGCACCAATGCTCGATAATAATCAGGGTCAAGATCCAATGCCCTTGTGGTTACAGGGAGTTTATGTTCGTTTATTAACTGCCAACTTTGATCGAGCGCGGAATCGGCGGCATTTAAGTCACCGGTTTTGATTTTGTACAATGCCTGAATTTGTAAAATCTGTGCTAAGGTTTCAAAATCTTCCTTCTTTTCTGCCCCATCCATAGCTATTTTTAAAAAATAGGGAACGCTGTCTAATTTGTTCGTTAATATTTTAACTTTTGCTATTAAACCGGCGGGAAAATAATAATTAAATTGGTTGGGCAGATTTTTTCTGAAATAGTTATAAGCTATTTCGGAATGAATTAAAGATTGAGCGTAATCGCCTTTTTGAAGATAGATATTACCGGTATTGAAATACCTATCTATCCATGCAGTTTTTCCCGTTCGACTCTTAAAAGAAAAGAATTTTTTACCTGAATCTACGGTAACTATATAGCTGGTAGATTTTTTCCCATTGTAAATAGCTTCATCGAATAAACCTCTTATTGCGTAGATACTGCCTATATTAGAATAACAAACGGATAATCCGAGGGAATCATTCTTAAACTTTAAATCGTTTAATTTTTCCGAAAAATATTGAAAACCTTCCGTGAATCGAGTCGAATTTCTAAAGGGATGTCGCAACTCTCTTAAAAATTCTATTTTAAGAAGCGAAGCATGAGGCGTTGTGCTTTTGTCTAATTTTTCGTAATTTAACTTGCCGTATTCTATGGCTTTATTTAAATCCGATTTGCCTAAACTTTGAAGAATATTGTATTTTACAAAGTAGCTGATATCTTCATCAGTTCCCTTATTAAATTTATTGCCCGCTGTTTCTAAGCGATTAACTTGTTCATCAGTCAATTGTATAGTGGTAATAAGTTCTGCTGCGTTTACGAATCTTTCTGTATCCAAACCCATTTGAGTTTTGCTTTTTTCGAGTAAAGAAATGATTGAATCCACTTGACTTTGTTGTGCAAAGGTTGTTTGGACACCTACAAATACAAGAACAATCCGGAGCAACCACTTGAGAATGAAATAGTTAAACGCTTTATAATCGAACACGCAAATCGAATAGGTTTTCATTTTTTTTGATTTTAGATTACTTCGGTGTACAATTACTTCCAACAAAAATATACAAACAGAAACATAAAATTCTCTAATTTTACATTTCTTAAAACAAAAACATAAAAATCATGGAAACACCTTATATCGTTCCGGCACAAACGCGCATCGGACACGTGCATTTGAAAGTTGCCGATATTGAACGTTCGCTCAAATTTTATCGCGATTTGTTGGGTTTTGAAGTCACCATGCGGTATGGAACGCAAGCCGCATTTATTTCCGCCGGCGGTTATCACCATCATATCGGTTTGAATACTTGGCACAGTAAAGATATGCCGGCGGCAAAAGAAGAAGGTGTCGGGTTGTATCATACCGCCATCGTTTATCCGACGCGAAAAGATTTGGCTTTTATTTTAAACAGACTCATAAAGGCAAATTACCCGCTCACCGGTGTAAGCGACCACGGCGTTTCGGAAGCCTTATATTTGAACGACCCGGACGGTAACGGCGTTGAATTGTATTGGGATAAACCAAAAGAACTTTGGCCCACTGCCGCAGATGGTACTATGGAAATGTTTACAAAACGATTGGATTTACAAGACTTGATTAAAGAACTTGAAGCCTGATTATTTTATTAAATTCGTGAAAAACCCGTCTCATCCGTATAATCCGTGTTCCATTAATTTACGCGAGCAATGGAACACAGATTATACAGATTATACGGATTTTACACGGATTTTCGCTTATGGTTTTGCTTTTTTATCAAAATCTCCGGCTTTAACGATGCTGATTTTATTGTAATCCACGTATTTTTTCAGTGCGGCGTTTACATCGGCAACCGTGAGTTTATTGATTTTATCTTCAAAATTTATATCCCAAGACATATCGCGTTTGTAAAACAAATTATTATTGAGTTTACCGGAGAGCGAACGGTCTTGCGACCTGTTAATCATTCGGCTTTGCAGGTATGCTTTTTTGGCTTCCGTTAATTCTTTTTCCGTTACGCCATCAGTCGTGATTTTAGTCACTTCTTCTTTAAATGCCGTTTCTAATTTTGCTAAATTTTCGGGTGCATATATGGCGTAGAAAAATACGGATGCATCATTATCCAAAGACGAGGCATTAAAAAAAGAACCGACACCGTAACTCAAACCATCTTTTTTACGAATCCTGTCCGCCAAACGCGAACTTAAAGCACCGCCACCCAAGATTTCGTTACCCATATATAATGCAGCGAAGTCCGGATCGTTATCGTTCATTTTCAAGTTCATGCCTGCCATGAACATGGCATTCGCTTTGTCGGGCGTTTTAATCGTTTTATTCGATTTCGGTACATCCGTAAATTTTCCTTCAACACGTTTAAAAGGTGCGGGAGATTTCCATGTACCCAAACCGTTTGTAATAGTTTGTTTAACAGCCGCCTCATCGAAGTCGCCGACTACGGCAACCGTTGCATTGGAAGCACCGTAAAAATCTTTATAAAATTTCCTGATATCCGTTAGTTGCATCGTTTTCACGGCATCAATTTTTTCATCTGTACTCAAATTGGCGCGAATATCTCCTTTCGGATAAGGATTCAAAATACGATTCAATTCGTTTCCGGCAATAGCTTGCGGTTCACTTTTTTGCTGCTCTAACTGAGAGAGTTGTTCTTGGCGCAATTGTTCAAATTCTTTTTCAGGAAAAGCGGATTGTGTTAGCATTTCGTTAACGATTTGCAAAGCTGCCGGTAAATTTTCTTTCACCGATTCAACGGAAGCTGTTACTGTTCCGCCGTTGCCGAAAATACGGACAGTTGCTTTTAAATTATTTAAAGCATCTTTGAGTTGTTGTTCGGTTTTGGTTTTCGTGCCTTTTTGCAGCATGGCAACCGTCATATCCGAAATCATTTTTTTATTGAACAGGTTTTTTTCATCTGCAAAGTGCAAAGTCATGGTAGCGGTTACTGTTTTGCCGCGCGTTGTTTTCGGTAAAAATGCATATTCAATACCGGTGCCTTCTTTTCCTTTATGTGTACGGCTTTCAATATTTTTCGCTGACGGATCAAATGCTTCTCCTTCAGCAATCGGTGCTTCGCCTTTATAATCTTTTACCAAAGCTGAAATTTCAGGAACGCCGGGTATTTCTGATCTGTCCGGTTTTGCTTCCGGAATAAAAAATCCGATTGTTCTGTTCGATGGTTTCAAATAGGTTTTCGATACGCGCAAGACATCTTCTGGCGTAACTTTTTTGATTGCGTCGCGGTACAAATAAAACAAACGCCAATCACCCATAGAAATATAATTGCTCATCGTTACACCGACGCGCTCACTGTTTCGATACAATTCTTCTAACTCTTTCAATTCTTTAGTTTTGTAGCGTTCAACTTCTTCTTTACCCGGCATAGAGAGTGACATCGAATCAAGCGTATTGATGAGCGCGGTTTTAGCGACATCCAAAGATTGTTCTTTGCGAACTTCGGCGCCGAAAAAAGCCAATCCGGGTTCTTTAAATTGAAAAACATAACCACCATCGCTTGCCGCTTTTTTGGTTTCTACTAATGCTTTATACAATCTGCCCGCCGGATCTTCACTTAAAATATCGGTAATAATTTTTACGGTCGCAAAATCCGGATGCGAACCGGCGGGAATATGATACGCACAATATACCAACTGGATATCACCGACTCTTTTCAGAGTCACGGAACGTTCGCCGTCTTGTGTCGGTTCTGTCGTATAACTCACCGGTAATTCGCGACCGGGTTTAGGTATTTTACCGAAATTTTTTGCGATGAGTGCCAACGTTTTTGCTTCGTCAATTTTTCCGGCAACCAATAACACCGAATTATCCGGCTGATAGTATTTGCGGTAAAAGGCTTGCAGATTTTCAATCGGTACGTTTTCTATATCGGCGCGATTACCGATTGTTGATTTGCCGTAATTATGCCAGAGATAAGCTGTGGACATTAAGCGTTCATTCAAAACCCTGGACGGACTGTTTTCTCCCATTTCAAATTCATTGCGCACGACGGTCATCTCCGATTCCAAATCTTTTTTAGCGATGCGCGAGTTCACCATGCGGTCCGCTTCCATTTCTAAAGCCCAAGTTAAGTTCTCATCGGTAGCCGTGAAAGTTTCAAAATAATTCGTTCTGTCTGTCCAAGTCGTGCCGTTAAAACGTCCGCCGTGATCGTTCAATTCTTTGGATACATCCGGCCGCGTATTCGTTCCTTTAAAAACCATGTGTTCGAGCAAATGCGCCATACCGGTTTCGCCGTAACCTTCCGAGCGCGAGCCGACCAAATACGTAATGTTTACGGTAATCGTCGGCTTAGATGCGTCGGGAAATAACAATACTTTCAAACCGTTGGGCAAGCTGTATTCCGTGATACCTTCTACGGAAGTCACTTTTTTTACGCCTTCGGGCAGTGTTTGTGAGGTGAGATTTTGAAAAATAAAACCGGATAATACTAACAGGAGTGCTTTAACAGCAAAATTTTTCATTTTAAAATTGTTTAATCAAGCAATGTTATTGGTATTCGGAAATCGGTAGATTTGTACATTAACTGAATTTCCGGATAGAGAAACAAAATTAATAATTAAATGCGATTTTTTTTAACTGCACTCAAATAATTTTTTTTACACTTTTAAATTAGAGACAAATACATTTCGGAAAAGTTGCAACAGTGAAAATATACCGCACTGGTTAGATATTTTAGTTTGAAGGCATTTAAAATCAGTTTACGAAATTTGTAAACCGATTTTTAAATAAATTATAATTCAGTTAAATCCGCACGGCAAAGCAGCGAAAACATTTTTAAACCGGTCTTGAAAAAACAAAAGCAATTAACTTCGCGAAAAAGTTTTTTGAAAAAAAATATAAAATTATTTTTATTTTTTCAAAATAATTTTCGCGAAAAGTTTTTTTAAAAACATTTCAAAAAAACCTTCTTCAAGATGAAATTAAAATTATTCTCCGTTTTTATTTTCTTAAGCTTTTTCATTTCTTTTTTATCGGCTGCGCCGACTGAAATTGAAAATCCGTTGGCGTGTGATCCTCCCGCAAAAATTACTTCTGCTGCAAGTGCGGACGGAAAAATATTAGTAGTAAGTCCTACGGTTGACGATTATACAGCGAATTACGAATTGGAATACCGTTCGGGTTTGGACTCCACTTGGATTCGTTACGGTAAAATCGGTTTAAATCCGAACTTTCCTTATATCGAAATCACAAATTTACCGACTTGCGTTCGCTATCAAGTGCGCATACGTAAATTATGTTCTCCTTTTAGCGATTGGCGTACAAGCGATAATTATACATTGCTGCCTTGTCCGGCAGATTGTCCGAAACCGGCAACATTTACGGGTGTCATTTCAAGCAACGATACAATCGCCACTTTTAAATGGACTTTAACTTCCACCGTGAGTAATAAAGCCGTTTTAACTATTTCTTCGGATGACGGTTCTTTCAAAAAAATTATTAATACAACTGACAATTCTATAATTATCAATTTGCCACGTTGCAAAAAAATTTCCGCGTATCTGCAAGTGCAATGTACCAATCAATTGAGCGAGAGTTCCGCTGTTTTTCTTGAAACAACCGGTTGTACACCGCCACCGCCGGTTTGTCCGAAACCCACCGCATTCAAAGTAACAGGAACAGATGGTTCTGCTATTATGTCTTGGCAAGTGCCGGTAGGAGATAGCGTTAATATCATCATTGCAGCGACAGATACGGCATATAAAAAAGTGATGACTGTCGGCGGTTCAACTTATACTTTATCCGGTTTACCGCGTTGCAAGCATTATATAGCTCATATCCAAACAAAATGTTCAAACAGTAGTGTAAGTGATTACGCTGAGTTAGTAAATTTTGAAACTACCGGTTGCCCGCCTTTAGTTTGCGGCGCAGTTCAGCAAATCGGAGCAGGTACCTTGGACAATAATGCGATAGTTATAAAATGGTTGAGCAGCAATGCTACAAAATACTTCGTAGAATATCGTTTAGCATCAGACAGTTTATCCGGCGTATGGAGGCGGGATTCAACCACTCAAACTTATTTCGAACTTAAAAATTTACAAAATTGTTTGACTTATTTCGTGCGCGTGATTGCCGTTTGTCCGAACGGTTTAGCTGCGCCGAGTCCGGTCGTGACCGTAAAAACTTCCGGTTGTCCGGTCAATACTTGTCACCGTCCGATTACTTTTAAAGGAGCTGTCGAAGATACGACGGCGTATTTCGGTTGGGCGACGGAAATCGGTGAAAATAATTTAGTACTGACGGTTGTTTCATCGGACAGTACTTACAACAAAATTACTCCGGTGACAGGTTTCAGTTATACACTTACGGGTTTGCCGCATTGCAAAAAATTCACTGCAACTTTGCAAACTAAATGTCTGACGGGTGTTTTGAGCGATGCACTCGAATTTGAGTTTACGACAGGTGGTTGCGCGGCGAACTGCGGTACACCGGCACAAATTGCGGTGGTATCAGCCGATTCTACACACGCAGTTATAAAATGGACGAGCGTAGGCGCAACAAAATATTACATCGAATACAAAACGGATAGTTCTGCGGTGTGGAAACGCGATTCAACGACCGCAACGAGTTTTACTTTGAACAATTTAATCCGTTGCAGATTGTATTTGGCACGCGTGTCGGCGGTATGTGCGAGTGGTATTTCTTATCCGACTCATACAGTGCATTTCGTTACGAGCGGGTGTGTGGTTTCTACTTGTAAAATTCCGGCAGGATTGGATGCCGATATTGCACACGATACAACAGTTAATTTTATATGGGCAGGTGTGGATTCCGGAAATTACAGTATACAATACCGCGTAGCTACTGATGCGAATGTAGTCTGGACTACCGTAAAAACAACGCACCCGAATTATTTTCTAGTCGGTTTGAAACGCTGTCAAGTATACGTATGGCAAGTGCGTCGTATTTGCGGCATCGATACAACGGCTTGGAGCGCGCCGGCGAAATTTGAGACCACGGGTTGTGCAGTAGGTATCGGTTCGGCAGTGTGTCCGAAAATTCAGGAAATCGGTGTTAAATTTACAGTGGATACGGTGGTCGTATATTGGGCTTCTTTTTCGCCTCGACCATTTATCAATTACCAAATTCAATATCGTAAAGCAACGGATGCGACTTGGTCTGCGGAGATAAATACGACTTTACCGTATTATATTTTCAAAAATTTATCTGCTTGTACCAATTACGTGGTGCGCGTGCGCGTTGAGTGCGAATCTACGGGTGCTAATTTCGGCGATTGGGCGGAAGTAAATTTCAAAAAATCCGGTACCAATTGTTTGCGCGGCGATAATTCAGGTTTCACCGGCAGCGCAACGGCAGCGCAAGTTTCGGTGAGTCCGAATCCGAGCAGCGAAAATCCGACGGTGGTCTTCAAACTTGAACAACAAGCACCGGTGCGCATAGATATTGCCAATATCAACGGCAGTGTCGTAAGTCAATGGAATGCGGGTATTTTGCAAGCCGGTGACTACGCGCACACATTCGAGCAATTAGAAAATTTACCGACCGGTTTGTACTTCGTCGCTTTGCGCATAGACGGCAATGCCACGCGCACTATTAAATGGTTGAAAAATTAATTTTGAAGCTAAGGTAAAGAAAGCGCGCAGAGAAATTGATTTTTCTTTGCGCGCTTTTGATTAATTTTTATTTAAAAGTTTTTATCGTTTTAAAATATTTTTTACAAATCCCCTTAGTACGAATAAATTCCAAAAGTGATGCTCGATTTTCAAATGACGCTGCCGGTGCGAATTAAAATTTTAGATCCTTCCACCAAAAAAACGGAAGTTGGTGTTTCATCTTTCAAAAAAGCAAACGCCTCACCATACATTTTTTTGAAATCCACTTGTATGTCATAGCTTTTTGTCGGATAAATTTGCCAACGCGGATGTTCTACGCCGTACTCTGAAGTTTTTGTCGCGCCGCGTTGCGTATAACCCCAATAATGCTCGGTTATAAATTCTTGTTCACTGCCCGTCGGAATATCCGTTAACTTATTTTCAGCAGTAACTTTGAACGAATGCCATTCGCGTTTTTTCCATTTGTACTCTGCCGAAATACTTTCGTCCGTGATTTGCCACTCATATTTCATGCGCATCGTTTCGTAATGTTCGCCGTAAATCGTGTTCGCCACAAACGCCAATGCCGGCAACGGCACGATTTCGCTGATAAATACCGCGCCGCGTTTCCATAAATTACCATCTTTATAACGGACATAAAAGCGCAAATTCACTTCCGGAAAATTTTTATGCAACGGTACGCCGATACTTTTCATGCGCGTATCGAGAAACATAAATCCGATGAGACTGGCGTAACAGGTATCGCCGAAAAAATCAAGTTCGGTTTTGTACGGTAGATATTTTATCAGTAAAGATTTATCTATCGCGTAATTTGCCATCGCTAATTTGCGCCATTCGGCGGTGAGAAAAGTTTTTTGCATTTAATATAACGTTTCGCAAAAATACAAAGATGAACATTGAACAATACTTTGTGTCTTTGTGTTTCGCGGGACAATAAAAAACAGGATATTAATTTTTTTTCGCAATTTCCGCGCGCAGTACCTCAATTTCCGGATGCGATAAGCCGGTTACTTTTATGATAAATTCATTATCAAAATTCAATTCGATTAAATTTTTGGCAGTTTTTATCTGCATTTTTTTTCGCCTGTTTTTTCACCGCGTTGTTCGGCTTTTGTGAGTTTACCGCGTCCGTCTTGTTCTCTCATACCGACGTAATCGTAGGCATTAAGTTCGTCTTTTGTCCAAGTATATTTATTGGCAATAATAATATCCACGATGCACGCCGATGCTTCCAATTGTATTACGGCGTTGATAAAAGAAATAAGAATAACCTTTTTCTTTTAGTCACTGAAGATTTTGCGAAAAGCAATATCATTTTTTATGTCAACGAATTGCATTAGTAAAGTATTTTTTTACAAAGATATTCCTAAAAACGTTTTCTAAAAAAATTATCGGTTCAAAAACCGAAACCCAATTGCAACAGAAACGTGCGTTTCGGCATCGGATAATAAGAAATGACTTGATAGTCGCTATCGAAAACATTTTTTATGTGAATTTGTGCGTTCACGGTATATCTTTTCAATTTTTTTTCGGTTCCCAATACGGCATTGGCAATCGAATAAGCCTTCGTAAAATAAGTATTGTCGGTAGTCACGTAACGCTGACCTGAATAAATTTGCGTGTATCTAAAAAACCAACCGTTTTTGCGCACATAAAACGCAGTATTTGCGACGTGCTGCGGGATATAAATGAGCAAAAAATTATTGTTATCAACGGCGTGTGTGTAAGTGTGCGACAGTTCAATTGAAGCCGAAAAATGCGATCGAAAATACTGTACCGAAGCAAAAGACTCCACTCCTTTCGAATTCACTACCGGAATATTTACCGGATGAAATTGTCCGTCGGCTTGCGGTACGGCTTGTATCCGGTTGCGCATATAAATATAATATGCTGTTGACCGAACAATAAAATTGAAATTATTCGTCGATTTTTCAAATTCCAATCCCGATTCGTAGTTGGTACTTTCCTCCGGTAATAAATTCGGGTTGCCGTAATGAGCGAAATACAATTCGTTAAGAGGCGGCACATTGTAATTGTGCGAATACGCACCGAGCAAACGCAATCCGACTTTACCGGTTTTTATAATTTTATACTTTAGGTCTAAAGAGTAAATAAGCGGTGTAAATTTTCCGTCGGTCAGTTCTTCCCGAAGTTGTGTTGTAAAATTAAAACGTTCGGGTTGCCAAGTATAAGCCGCAAAAGCAGATGCGCGGGCGCGCTGAATACCATCCGGAAAATTATTGCTTCGGACAACGGTGTTTGAAGCGTTTAAACCAATTCTCATTTCGGATTTCGGATTTCGGGTTTCGAGGTTTACATCGGGTGTTACATTACTTTTCTCAGAGTCAATTGGCTTCAGAAATCCGAAATCCGAAATCCGAATCTTGTCCGTTATTTCTACCAAGGAAGTTGTCGAACGATTTTTAGAGTCTGAGACAACATCACTGTAGTAAGTCAAAAACTCGTCGGTGTAAGCGGCGCGTATGTTGAGCGTATTATTTTTTATTTTATCGGACCAATCCGCAAGTGCGCGCAAGTTTTCGTCGCGTTGAAATTGGTGCGTATTGCTCTCAAGCATTGTCGGCGGCAATTGTCTGTCGGCATGTGTGTACCACAAATAGGTATTCAAAGTTTGTTGAGGGGAAATGGTTGTGCGCGTTTGTTGCAACACTTGCCACGTATTTTCCTGAGCATTACTCAAATTTTGTAAAGGTTGACCGATTTGTGCGGTGTTGCGAAACAAAAAATTATTATCCGCCGATTTATACATCGCCGAGATACCTGCCGCGAATGCGGGCGACACATAATTGAGTTGACCGCTTTCGCGGCGGTCGCTGTAAGAGCCAATACCGAAATTTACTTTACCGGATAAACCTTCGATAATCGGCAAATTATTTTCCAAAGCAATCACGCTGCCGATAGCACCCGAACCGTTTGCGGCACTGCTGCCGCCGTAAGAAACGGTTGCTTTTTGCACCGTGTTCATTGAAATTGTGCTGAGGTCAACGACACCCGACAGAGCGTTTTGCAAATTAATACCGTTCCATGTCACCGTGTTTTGCGAACTCGCAGTACCGCGCGCCGAAAGTGTAACTGAACCGATGCCGTAAGATTTGAGCGTCAAAGCTGTTTCGTTTTCCAATACCGATGCCAAAGTGTTTTGCGCGTAGGCTTGCTCTTTTTGTGTATAAACAAAAAAGCATGGTTTTGTCGTCCCGTCTTTGCAATCGTGCGCATAAATACGCGGTGCTACAATTTCAACCGTATTAAATTCATTTTTTACATTTAATAATACTTGTTCGGAACCTGTTCCGGAAACTATATTCATCATTTTATAGACAATATCCGCATAATTTTCGAAACGATTTTCCGGTTTTATCGGTGCGGGTTGAAGTATCCTCAAAGGCATTAAGGCATTTCTATTTTTTTGCCCTTGCGCCGAAAAAGCACATACCGAAAAAATAAAAACAAAAAATCTCATTCTGAAGCGCATAAAAAGTGTTTGACTCTCGTAAATATATTCGTCCGTAAAATTACGCAAAACGGTGCAGACAGTTTATAAAGTTCGGGATTCAATTTTTGGAACAGGATACTACCGCTTTTGCAAATTAAAACCTTTTCGGAACAAAAAAATACTTTAAAACGTTGTACAATTTATTATTTTTCTGCGGCTATAATCTAAGACTTTTTGCGTATCGGTTTTGACTAAAATAAAAATCCCCACGTAATTATGCTTTCTACAAAAGACAGGGGCGTTGTGACCAAGTTTATTTCTGAAAGTCTTTATGAAAGTGTACGTTGAGGAAAATAATTAGAATTTTAAACCGAATTTAAGAATTTCGAGGAAGTGAGAATATTTTTTTAATCGGTTGATTAATTTATTGAGCGTAAAAAGTACCTGTTGTAAATTAAAATAAGTCTAAATCAAGAAAAAAAAGATTTAAAATTCAGAAAGTTAGAAAAAAATAACAATTTAACGCACTTTTTGCGATTGTACCGACTTTATTTATTTTATCATGTAAAAAAAAACCTATTTTTGCATTATGGAAATAACAAAATCATCGAAGCGTTTGTTTGTATCAAGTGCGCAAGAATCTTCGCGCATGTTCAAGGCAAGCTGGATGGAGTTGTTGTCGAAAGTACATTTTTTGACACCACTCGTGATTTATGTGCCTGTTATTGTTTGGTGTTTTTATGAAGCCGGATTCAGCACGATTGTTTTAATACGCTTTTTTTTAGGACTTTTTATCTGGACGTTTACGGAATACATTTTGCATCGTTTTGTTTTTCATTGGATACCGCCCGGAAAATTCGGACTGCGTATACATTTTGTTTTTCACGGTGTGCATCACGATTTTCCGAACGACCGTTTGCGGCTTGTGATGCCGCCGACCATCAGTATTCCATTGGCATTTTTGTTTTTTTACGTTTTCAAAGTAACGTTAGGTGTATCGTTGACGTACCCGTTTTTCGCCGGATTTGTTTTCGGCTACCTTATTTACGATATGATGCACTATTCTATACACCACTTAAACTGGCGCAATCCGGTCTGGGAAAAAGTAAAACAGCAACACATGCGCCATCATTTCATGGAACCCGAAAAAGGTTACGGTGTGAGCAATCCGCTTTGGGATTATGTATTCAAAACCGCATTTGATCGTAAGGAGATGCGAAAACAATGATTTATTTTTTATTTTCCGTAAATAAAATCTATCTTACGGTGTATTTATAAAACCTACATTACCAAATTATATTTTTTAAAGAAACTCCTGCAGATATGAATAAAGAATTAATCGACCGTATGAAAAAATATACGGCACCCGAAGACTTACGAAAATTAGGTTTATATCCTTATTTCCGCGTGATAGAAAGCGAACAAGATACTGAAGTATTGATTGACGGCAGAAAAGTATTGATGTTCGGTTCTAATTCTTATTTAGGATTAACCAATCATCCGAAAATAAAAGAAGCCGCCATCAAAGCGACTCAACGATACGGAACGGGTTGTGCGGGTTCGCGTTTTTTGAACGGCACGCTCAATATTCACATCGAATTAGAAGAAACGCTTGCCGATTATTTGAAACGAGAAGCCGTTATACTTTACAGCACCGGTTTTCAAGCGAACTTGGGTGCTTTGGCACCCCTTGTTACCCGCCATGATCATATTTTGATAGATGACCGCGTTCACGCTTCTATTATTGATGCCACGCGCTTATCGTGGGGTAGAGTCGTAAAATTTCGACATAACGATATGCACGACCTCGAACAAATGATTGAGCGAATGCCGAAAGAATCTTTAAAATACATAGTCGTTGACGGTATTTTCAGTATGGAAGGCGATATTGCCAAATTGCCTGCAATCGTGCGCATCGCCGGAAAAAACAATGCGGTGGTAGTCGTTGACGATGCACACAGTATCGGTGTACTCGGCGAGTTAGGCATAGGAACGGCTTCGCATTTCGGTATTCACGACAAAATAGATATGCAAATCGGTACATTCAGTAAATCTTTTGCTTCGTTAGGTGGTTTTATCGCCGCTTCTCACGATGTCATCGAGTACTTGAAACACACGTCGCGCTCACTTATTTTTTCGGCGAGTATGACACCGGCGGCGGCAGCGGCAGTTTTAGCGGCGATAGAAATATTAAAAGAAGAACCGGAATTGATTGATCGTTTGTGGGCGAATACGCATTATGCCATGCACTTATTCAGAGAAATGGGTTTTGAAATCGGACACACCGAATCGCCGATTATCCCGGTGTACGTTCGCGACAATAATAAAACGTTCCAATTTTCTACGGAATGTTTCCGTTCGGGTATGTTTATCAATCCGGTCGTATCACCCGCCGTGCCGAGTGAAGAGTCGCTTATCCGTTATTCGCTTATGGCAACACACACTTTCGAGCAGATAGAACGCTCCGCGAATATCATGTACGAACACGCTAAAAAATTAGGTATTTTAGAATCCGATAAAGAATTGGCGTCTATTATTCAAAATTAGGAGTTAGGAATTATGAATTAATTTCCGGATTTACTAAAATTTATGAAAGACTTTGCGAACTTTGCGTTTAAGATTCATCAATTTAAAATCCGAACTGAAATTAATTCATAATTCATAATTTTTAATTTTAATTACACTCACCAATGTCAACTAACGCTACGGCTCAGGCTATACAAATCGAAAAAATAGATGCAACTTCAAGTAAGCAACTGAAGCAATTCATAGATTTTCCGCACGATTTGTACGCCGACGACCCGAACTATGTTCCGATGATATTCATCGAGCAAGAAGCATTGTTAAATCCGAAAAAATCACCGTTTTTTTTACATTCACACGCTGCTTATTTTTTGGCAAAGGAAGGCAATAAAATTGTCGGGCGCATCGCCGCTATCCGCAACAACAATCATATTCAGTTTACCGGTAATCAAGAAGGATTTTTCGGCTTTTTTGATGTCGTCAACGATTATGCTGTAGCGGAAACTTTATTGAATACAGCAAAAGATTGGTTGAAAAATGAAGGCTTAAATAAAATGTTGGGACCTTCGAGTTTTTCTACGAATGAAGTCGTCGGCTGCTTGATACAAAATTTCGATGAACCTTCATTCATCATGAACGGGTACAACAAAGAATATTATAATGATTTTTTACAAAAATACGGTTGCAGCAAATATACAGACCTCATCTGTTACGATGTTTTCAAACATCAAGCAGAAAAATGGTTACCGTTTTTGGAAGTAGCAGATAAAATCGAGAAAAGATTGGCAGCGCGCGGTTATATTATCCGACACTTGGACATGAAAAACTACGATAAAGAAGTTCAAGGTTGTTTAGGTATTTACAATCAAATTTGGTCGGAAAATACCGGCTTCGTGCCTATGACTGAAGCGGAAATTCGACAAATCGCCAAAGATTTTAAAACCATCGTGGATAAAGATTTCGTATTGTTCGCCGAAAAAGACGGTAAAATGATAGGTCTTACGCTTTCGATGCCGAACATCAATGAAATCGTGAAAAACGTGCATCGCGGTCGTTTGTTTCCGACCGGCGCGTTGAAAATTCTGTTCGGACTGAAAAAAATAAAAACCTTGCGTGTTATGGCTTTGGGTGTTCTCAAAGAATATCGCCGTTTGGGTATTGATGCCGTTTTTTACGCTAAAGTTATAAAAATCGGTTTAGAAAAAGGGATAGAACGCGCCGAATGTTCTTGGATTTTGGAACACAACACCATGATGAATCGCGCTATGCAAGATATAGAAGCGCGTCCGTACAGAAAATACCGCATCTACGAAAAAGAAATTTAATATCGGGCATTAGATTTCGGATAAAAAAAGGACAAAAGATATAGGGTTTACCTTGTCCTTTGTCTTTTTTTTATTTAAAGTCACTTTCACTTTTCACTTTTATCAGTTAACCAATAAATAAACAAAATGAATCCGAAAGTAGATTTTTATTTTACAAAAGAAAAAAAGTGGTATAAAAAGTTGGAGCAATCGAGAAAAATTGTTTTGGACTGCGGTCTTACTGAAGAATTGAAATGGGGTGTTCCGTGTTACTTGTTTCAGAAAAATAACATCGTTTTGATACACGTATTTAAAGAATACTGCGCGGTTTTATTTTTCAAAGGTGCTTTTTTTAAACGATACGAATGGTATACTGATTCAATAAACAAAGAATGTTCAAGCTGTGCGTCAAATTCGGTTTATCAACGATCAAGAAATTTCAGACTTGGAACCCGTTATTAAAGCTTACATTTATGAAGCTATAGAAATAGAAAAAGCCGGTTTGAAAGTGGATTATATAAAGAATACCGAACTCCAATTTCCGGAAGAATTTCAAAATAAATCAGATGAGAATCCTGCGTTGAAAACTGCTTTTGAGGCTTTAACACCGGGACGGCAAAAAGGATACAATCTTTATTTTTCCGAACCCAAACTCTCCAAAACAAGAATGTCAAGAGTTGAAAAATATATACCGCAAATCCTTGAGGGTAAGGGTTTAGAATGATTAATTTTTAAATTGAGTTGCAAATTTTCCTTTAAAAAATTTACTAACTGACAATTATCTTAACTGCAAACTAAAAATTAGACGTAATGAAAAAAATAGTCTTCTTCATTTTGTTTTTATCTTTTTTTAAAATGGAAGCGCAGGAGCAAACTTATTTATCAGAGATGATTCAAAAATGGGAAAATGCTCAAAAATACACATTAGAAGTAGCTTCTTTGATGCCTGAAAGCGATTATACTTTTTCGCCCGTACCGGATGAAATGAGCTTTGCCAATCAAATGGCACATTTGGGAGAAAATATGATTTGGTTAAGCAGTTCGTATTTAAATAAGGAAAAACCCGCCTTTAAAAAAATTGAATATAAAAATGTAACTAAAAAAGAAATTATTGAAAATTTGAAAATAGCATTTGATTATGCACACGCTTCGCTTCTATCTTTAAAACCCGAAAACTTAGAAGAAAAAGTTGATTTTTTTGCGGGGAAAAAGTCGAAACGTCAAATTATTAATTTGATGAATGATCACCTGACTCACCACCGCGCACAATGTTTAGTTTATTTAAGGCTTAAAGGAATAAAGCCACCTGAGTATATTGGGTGGTAAAACAGTAACCCGCTTCATTATTCGTTATCAAAGCCATTAACTCATTTGTATTTAAACTTGAACTGAGATATGCGCCAGAAAACAGTGAATCTGCTAAATCGCATTTAGACGCTTTAATTTAAATAATTTTTCATCTTTAGTATTAGTTGGGTATAAAAATATCTCTTTTATAAACACAAATCGGTAATTTTGCAAAAACTAATGTAACATGAATTCCAATTTCATGTGAAAATCCGAAATCCGAAATTCAATGATTCGTTACGAAAAAGATATAAATAATATTGTCACGCTCATACTTGATATGACGGGTATGGATCAAAATGTTTTAACCGAAGATATTGGTAATTCGTTTATTCCGGTATTGAAGCATTTGAAAGCGGAAAAAAATAACGGCGGCTTGAAAGGCGTGATTATCACTTCCGCAAAAAACGATTTTATGGTCGGCGGAGGTTTGGAATATTTTTTCAACGCCACCGATCCCGAAACGATTTTTAAATCTTCGCAAATGCTGACCCAATTTTTCCGAGATTTGGAAAGTCCGGGCGTACCGGTAGTAGCGGCGATGAACGGAAAAACATTAGGTTCCGGTTTCGGTTTAGCGTTAGCATGCCATTACCGAATAGCGATAGACAACTCGGAAATAAAATTAGGTTTAACCGAAACTTCTCTCGGTCTCATTCCGCGCGGCGGCGAAATAGTGCGTTTGTTGTGGTTATTGGGTATCGAACGCGCTTATCATATCGTCTGCGACGGTCAATATTATACGCCGCGCGAAGCACTATCTGCCGGAATTATAGATGAATTAGCGACCGACCAAAAAGATATGATGAACAAAGCCCGCGCATGGCTTTCAGAACACCGCGAAGAACACCGTCCTTGGGATACCGTTGCCGACACCGGACAACAATTTGCGCCGGATTTATTATTGCATATCCTCACGGCGAAACAATTGCCCACCGCTTCAACGCAAACCTATCAGGAATACCTGCGCACGACTGAAATTGTAAAACATCCGATAGTCGGTATTCAACGTCCGTTGTCCGTTATCCGTCTTTTAATTGCCGAGCAATTTAAACGCACCCGCCATATTTTTCCGGCATATCGCGCCGTCATCAGCACATTAGCCGAAGCGAGTGCGGTGGATTTCGATACCGCTTGCCGCATACAAAGTCGCTATTTTACGCAAGTATGTTTAACGCCCGAAGCAAAAAATATGACCAAGGCTTTTTGGTACGATTTACGCGCGATTCGACGCGGCGACAATCGTCCGAAAGGTTTCGGTAAATTTCGTCCGACCAAAATCGGCGTTATAGGTGCGGGTTTAATGGGTTCCGGCATCGCTTACACGTGTGCACAAGTGGGTTTGAAAGTTGTATTAAAAGATATTTCAAGGTCGGTAGCAGAAAAAGGAAAAAGCTATTCGGAAGATAAAATTAAAATATTGGTTGGCAAACAGCAACTTTCACCCGAAGAAGCAACCGTAATTTTGGCGCGCATCACGGCGACCGAAAGAATGGAAGAACTGCACGATTGCGATATCATTATAGAAGCCGTTTTTGAAAATCAACAACTTAAATCCAAAGTATTAAAGGATGCGGAAAATTATTTGGGCGAATATTGCCTCATCGCTTCCAACACGATTTCCATTCCGATAACTAAACTCGGCAAATCCGCCGCACATCCGGATCAATTTTGCGGTTTGCGTTTTTTCCGCCCGGTAGACGACGAACCGCTTGTTGAAATTATTAAAGGTGAAAGTACGAGTGATGAAACGATTGCACGTGCTTTCGATTTCATAAAGCTGATAAAAAAAATTCCGATTATCGTTAAAGACAGTTGGGGTTTTTATGCCGGTCGCGTGCGCAATACGTATATTTTGGAAGGTATCGCTCTGTTGAGCGAAGGGTTTCCGGCTGCGCTCATAGAAAATATAGGCTTGCAAACCGGAATGCCGTCCGGTCCGTTGGCTTGGGCTGACGATTGGTCGCTCGATTTAGTGCAAGAATACGAAAGGCAAGCGGCGGAATTGTACGGACCGAAATACGTTCGACATCCGGCGGCAGAACTTTTGGATAAAATGATTGAAAAAGGCAGACACGGATTGGACGTGCGCGCCGGTTTTTATAATTACGAAAAAGACGGAACTCGCTCGCTGTTACATATTTCGGATTTCGGAATTAGGGTTTCGGATATCCAAGAAGAACCGAAATCCGAAATCAGAAACCCGAAATCCGAAGAGATCGCGGAACGCTTTCTATTTGTTCAGACATTGGAAGCCTTGTGGTGTATGCAGGAGAAAGTCGTGCAATCCGTACCGGAAGCGAATATCGGCAGTATTTACGGTTGGGGTTTTCCGGCAATTTACGGCGGCGTGATACAATACGTAAACAATTACGGTTTAGAACGTTTCGTCGAACGCTGCAAATATTTTGAACACATTCACGGTCGTAGATTTAAAGTACCGCCGATTTTGAAGCGCAAAGCCGCGGCGGGGGAGGAATTTTTTTGAGAAAATATGGAACATAAGAATTTATAAAAGTTTAAAGTTTGATTTTTTTTGTAGATTTGAGTTTGAAAATTTAACAGCATTCATAATGGAAGAAAACGGTGTCTTAAATTTAGTTTTAGAAGATTTGGTAAGCTATATTTCTAAGAATGGTATTCAAAGAAGTATAAAACCAGTTTTTAAGTCTGATGACTTTGCGCTTTATAATGATGATAGTTTGGAAGTGATGAGTCGCTTTCCAGATAATTATGTGGATATGATTTTTGCCGATCCGCCTTATATGCTCTCTAACGATGGATTCAGTTGTCAGAACGGTCGCATGGTAAGTGTGAATAAAGGTAAATGGGATAAAAGCAAAGGTTTCGATGAAGATTTAGAATTTCATGAAACTTGGCTTAAAGAATGTAAACGAGTATTGAAACCCGAAGGAACTATTTGGGTAAGCGGTACTTATCATTCGATATATCAATGCGGTTTTTTATTGCAAAAATTGGGTTACCATTTACTGAATGATATTGCTTGGTTTAAACCCAACGCCTCACCGAATTTAAGTTGTCGCTATTTTACCGCTTCACATGAAACTGTTTTATGGGCGAGGAAAGATAAAAATGCAAAACACCATTTTGATTATGATGCAATGAAAAACGGCAATTTTCCTGAAGATACTATTAAAAAGCCTGAACTTCAAATGCGTTCTGTTTGGAGTATTCCTACACCGCCACCAAGTGAAAAATTATTCGGTAAGCATCCTACACAGAAACCACTTTCACTTTTAAAAAGGATAATCTTGGCTTCAACAAAACCAAACGATATTATTTTCGATCCATTTAATGGCGGAGGAACAACAGGAATCGCGGCTACGATTATTGGTCAAAGAAAATATATTGGATGTGACTTAAATCAAGAATATATCGATTTAACGATAAAAAGATACCAAGCATTAAAAAATCAACTAAAATTATTTTAAAAGTATGAAATACAAAGGAGTGGGTGGTGCAAATACGGGTACAGGTTTAATATTTGAAGGAACTACAGATTTGACCACTTTTTTAAATGCACAAATTGGTTATGAAGTAAAAGATGGAATCGTATTTTTTGAAAACTTAGAAATCGCAAGAATTTTTAAAAAACATGGTTTTTATAAATTTCTTGAACAACAAAAAGTGGGTTGGAAGAATATAATTTCAAAAAAGCTATTGCCCGATGATAGCATTTTCGTTATTATAAAAAATACATTGTTTGTTATTGAATGTAAATTTCAACAAGTTGCTGGATCAGTAGATGAAAAACTTCAAACTTGCGATTTTAAAAAGAAACAATATCAAAAATTGCTATCAATGCTGAACATTGAAGTACAATATATGTATTTGTTAAGCGATTGGTTTAAAAAACCAGAATATAGAGATGTTTTAGATTACATTATTTCCGTAGATTGTAGTTTTTATTTTGAATTTATCCCTTTGGAAAAATTAGGACTTCCGATGCCTGAAAAAAAAGGTGACTAAAAATATATTCAAAACTTCATCAACTCTGAAATGCTAACCTTTAAAGCAATTGAAAGTACTTCAATATTTATCAAAGAAGGATTTCGTTCACCTCTCTCAATCATACCGATATAATTTTTATGTAATCCAGATATTTTTGCGAATTCATCTTGAGTTAATTTTTTTTCTTTTCTTAGTTCTTTAATCCTGTTACCAAATTTAGTTAAAATATTTTCCATAAAAATAAAACACTTATTGTGTGTTTAAAATATTTTGTTTACCTTTGTACAAAAACAAAGATAAACTACTATTATGGAACTTACCGAATTCACACTAATTTCTAAGGAAGATAATAATTCACTTATAACAAGAAAAAGCGCAAAAATAAAAGCGTTAATTGACGTTTTAAGGTACGTAGCTATTGATATTGATTTAGCAAGTGAAAAACTTTATATACCCGACGAATGCGAAGAACAAGGATTTGTGGAAGGCTATTATAAAGTGGGGAATTTGCTTTATTTTTTAGCAGATATGTTAGAAGAATAAATATTTTTCAAACTTCCAAACTTTAAAATTATTAGTGAGAAAGTTAAAAAAAACCCTTCAACACCTCAAACAATTCATTCGGTTTATCTGCATGTACCCAATGTCCGGCATTTTCTATTGTTTCTAATCGGGCGAGCGGAAAAAGTGTTTTTATTAAACTCCAATCTGTATCTAAAATATAATCCGATTTGCTGCCGCGCACAAACAAAGTCGGTTTTTTAAACGGCGTTCCGGTGACCGCGGAACAAATATTATCGTAATTGTCGTACAATGTTTGCACATTCATTTTCCAATGAAAACCTTCACCTGTAGTGTTGCGCGATAAATTTTTCATTAGAAATTGCACTGTCGGTACATCTTTTTCAAGTTTTTCCATCAAATAATTTTCCACTTCTTTACGCTCGCGCACGGTTGCTAAATTGATTTGCATCAGCGCGTAAAAAACTTCTTCGTGTCCGCCGGACATAATTTTGGGTGCAACATCAATTACCGCTAATTTATTTACCGCATCCGGATTGTTTAAAGCCAATTGCATCGCCACTTTTCCACCCATCGAATGCCCGATAAAATGTGCTTGGTGCATTCCTTGTGCTTCCATAAAATCCAAAACCTTTTGAGACATAATCTCATAATTGAACACGCCTTCAATGCGCGGCGACGCACCGTGATTCGGTAAATCTATGGTATAAACCAAGAAATTCTCTGCCAATCGGCGAGCGATGTTCTGCCAATTGTCGAGCATACCGAACAAACCGTGAATAATAATTACCGGTTCGCCCGCGCCAAATTCTTTAAAATTAATGGTGTTTTGGATTTCCACGAAAAATAACAATCAAAAAATCCGCGAGAATCCGCTAAATCCGCGTTATCCGCGTTCCAATTAAGCACAAAAGGAACGCGGATAACGCGGATTTAGCGGATTCTCGCGGATTTTTATTTATAATATGGTTTTTCTTAAATTTACTACATCAAAATCTCTAAAATTATCCGACCCAACAACATCAACGATATTAAATCGTGCAAAAAGTTCTTCGCTGTACCAACCTAATTCGCGCGTTTTTTTTACGACTATAGCATGATGCGGATTTTTGTACGCGAAATCCGTCATCGCCGCGCCGGTTTTCCAAATACTGACCGTTGCTTGTTGCACCCAAGGCAATTCGCCGACACCGACGCTGAATAGTTTTTCGGGATAATTTTCTATCGAAGCACTCGCATCAGGTACGTATTTCCAAAAATTAAGAATATGCTTTTTCTTTATCGTGGCGCGCGTGAGTACGGCGATTGGTTTAGTAGAATCATAAATTCCCGAAACCGTGAATGGATTTTTCCCGCCCCAAACGCCATGTACGAGTGTCGGTTGCAAATAAAAAGTGATGCAGGCAGAAGCGTGTTTTTTATAATCGGCAAAAAAAGAATTTTTCTCGAAAAAGTTATCTGCCTCATCACGCGAATGCCAACACGCTAACCAACTGTACGTACCGAAATCCGGTTTGGTATCGAAACCGTTGCCGCCGCCCGTACCTAACATTTTGGCAAACGTGCGACCGGTAATTTGTTTTTTCACGAACGACCGCAGCCCCATTTCTTTGAAAGCAAAGAAACGATTGCCGATACCCGTGAATTGAAAAAATGTGATGGTAGTGATAATATTATTTTTGTGGGGGCAGATCTATATGTCTACCCAATGTTTATTTATACCTTGTAATTAGGATAGGCCTGAGTGTATGACCTGTGAAGATAATTGGTCAGTTACACCGATTTTTTTTCAAAAATTTGCAAAAAATGATCAAGCGTTTCGCGCAAATCGCGGCGGTTGACGATAATATCCAAAAAACCTTTATCCAACAAAAATTCCGATGATTGAAAACCTTCCGGCAGGTCGCGTTTAATCGTTTCGCGAATCACGCGCGGACCGGCAAAACCGATGAGCGCGCCGGGTTCCGCCATATTAATATCGCCGAGCATTGCGTAACTTGCCGTCACACCGCCCGTAGTCGGATCTGTCATGAGCGAGAAATACGGAATTTTTTTTTCGGCAAGCAGCGTCAGTTTAGCGGAAGTTTTTGCCATTTGCATCAACGAAAAAGCGGCTTCCATCATCCGCGCACCGCCGGATTTGGAAATTATCATGAACGGCGCGTCTTGTTTTATAGCATAATCAATACCGCGCGAAATCCGCTCGCCGACTACGGAGCCCATAGAACCGCCAATAAAGGTAAAATCCATACATGCCACAACTATAGGGCGCGTATTTATTTTACCGAAACCGACTGCAATAGCATCGGTTAAGCCCGTTTTTTTTGCGGCGTCTATTAATCTTCCCGGATACGGTTTTGTATCCACGAACTTTAAAGTATCTTTCGAAACGATTTGTTCGAACAATTGCGTATAGTTGTTGTCGTCAAACAATAATTTGAAATAATCCGAAGAACCGATGCGTCCGTGATAATCACATTTCGGGCATTTATAAAAATTATCGTTGTAATCTTTGCGCGTATTCGTTTCATTACAACGCGGGCATTGAAACCAAACCCCTTCGGGTGCTTCTTTTTTATTTGCCGTTGCGGTTTGAATGCCTTCTTTCAGTCTTTTGAACCAACTCATTTAGTTTGTATTTAGTCGGTTAGTCGGTTAGTCGGTTGGTCGGTTGGTCGGTTAGTATTTACGTGAACTAACCAACTAACCGACTAACCGACCTACCGACCAACTTCTTCAGCCGCTAAATTACTATTTTTTTTATGTTGCCTGCATATTACTTCAACAATTTTTAATTGTCAATGTTTATAGCCTGCTAAAAATGCCTTTATATCCATCCGTTTTCTGCCGGCAAGTTGAACATCAGTGAATTTCAGATAACCGTCGAGGGTAGTAATTTTCAAAAAAGATTTATTGTCCGTTACAATTGTGCCGACCGGATGTTCGGGTGAAACTATTTCTTTTTCACCGGCAAAAATTTTTAATTCGGTACCGTTTAATAAAATCCAAGCTGTCGGATAGGGTGAAAGTCCGCGCACGAAATCGTATAATGATTGCGTCGTTTTATGCGCATCTAACGCGCATGTTTCATGAAAAATTTTCGGCGCGTGGGTAGCTTCTGTATCCGCTTGCGGCTGAGAGGATAATTTGCCGGAAACTATAGCTTGCACCGATTGCAAAACCGTTTCTGCACCGAGCAGCATCATCCGGTCGTGAATGGAACCGGCATTTTCAGCATCACCGATAGGCAGTAAGGCAGATTTGAAAATATCGCCGGTATCAATTTCATGTTTCAAAAAAAAAGTAGTTACGCCGGTTTCTTTTTCGCCGTTTATGATTGCCCAATTAATAGGTGCCGCGCCGCGATATTTCGGCAACAATGATCCGTGCAAATTCATAGTACCTAAACGCGGCATCGTCCAGACAATTTCGGGCAGCATCCGGAAAGCGACCACAATGAACAAATCGGCATCAAAAGCGCGCAAAGCGTTTATGAATTCCGGATTTTTTAATTTTTCGGGTTGCAGCACCGGCAAATTATGCTCGACGGCATATTTTTTTACTGCCGATTGTATTACTTGTTTTCCGCCGCGTCCGCCGGGTTTATCCGTTGCGGTCACAGTGCCAACGACGTTATAACCGTTTTTAATCAAAATATCCAAAGTCGGAACGGCAAATTCAGGCGTTCCCATAAAAATTATTTTCAAAATAATAGTCAGTTTAGTCGGTTAGTCAAAACGTTTTGACTCACCGACTATAATAAAAAAATCAAAAATAATCTTGAAAAGTAGGACGACAAACATATTTACGGATTAACTTTGCGTAAAAATTTTGACAATGGAAAAAATGACAAATTTCAATCGCAAAAACGGTATTTCGTTTGCGATTGCCGTTCTCGGCTTTATAGGACTTATTATTTTCGCGCCGGCTTGGTGTTGGGTAGCGTTACCTTTTGTGCTTACTTATTTTGTAGAGATGTTGGGTTGGATACGTTAACGAAAAAATTTTTTTTAATCGGAAAGTTTTTAAAAAAATAAAAAAGATTGCACAAGAAAAATAGTTTTTCTTGTGCAATCTTTTTTATTTTAAATTTATTCCGCGAAAATTTTTTTTGAAGAAGAAAATTAAATTACTTTTGGGAAATTAATTTCAAACATTTTATTCATCGAAACAATATTATAACCGTATGGCAAATTTGTGGCTGAAAAAACCTATCAATGAATTACTGCTTGATTCCGAATCCGGCGGTTTGAAACGTACGCTCGGTGCAACGAATTTAATCTTAATCGGAATCGGTGCCATCATCGGTGCCGGGTTGTTCGTCCGGACAGCCGCCGCCGCCGCAAACTCTGCGGGTCCTTCCGTGACAATTGCTTTTATTATAGGTGCTTTGGGTTGTGCGTTTGCCGGTTTGTGCTATGCGGAGTTTGCTTCAATGATTCCGATTGCGGGTAGTGCTTATACTTATTCCTATGCGACGATGGGGGAATTTTTGGCTTGGATTATCGGTTGGGATTTGGTTTTGGAGTACGCGCTCGGTGCGGCAACCGTATCTATTGCGTGGTCAGAGTATTTTAATAAGTTTATAGAATATTTTATCGGTCCGGCGTGGGCAATACCTTACGAATGGTGTCACTCGCCGTTTCAGTCGGTCGTAGATCCGTTAACGAATGTGACTTTACATCAAGGTATTATTAATTTGCCGGCAATATTTATTTTAGCTGTTTTAACTTGGGTTTTAATTCGCGGAATTCAACAATCGGCAACTATAAACGGTGTTATCGTTGTGATAAAAGTAATGATTGTTTTGTTGGTCATTGCTTTCGGCTGGCAATTTATAGATGCTGCCAACCACACACCTTATATACCGTCGCCCGGCACCGACCATGCGACCGTGAACGGTGTGGTTAAATTTTTTAAACCGATAGAAGGCGGTTGGTTCGGTATTGTGAGTGCGGCGGGAACGATATTTTTTGCGTTTATCGGTTTCGACGCCGTTTCTACGACGGCGCAGGAAGCGAAAAATCCGAAACGCGATATGCCTATCGGCATTATCGGTTCATTGATTATTTGTACGTTTTTGTATATTTTGTTTGCGCACGTACTTACGGGTATCGCGCATTACTCCGAGTTTCAAGGCGCGTCGGGTGAAGCACCGGTGGCTAACGCCATCGAACACCATATGACGGGATTTGGTTGGTTAGCTAAACTCATTACGATTGCTATTTTATTCGGTTTTTCATCTGTTATGATGGTGATGTTGTTGGGTCAGTCGCGCGTTTTCTATACGATGTCTAAAGACGGTTTAGTACCGCCGGTTTTCAGTGTTCTTCATTCGAAATTCCAAACGCCTTACCGTTCCAATTTACTGTTTTTAGGATTTGTGGGTTTGTTTGCGGCATTTGTTCCGGGTGAAATCGTCGGTGATATGGTGAGCGTCGGTACGCTTTTCGCATTTATTTTGGTCTGTATCAGCGTTATCATCATGCGCAAACGCGAACCGGATTTGGAAAGACCTTTTCGTGTACCGTTTGTGCCGCTCATTCCGATTCTGGGTGTAGCGATTTGCGGTTACATGATTTTCGGTTTACACTGGCAAAACTGGATGCGTTTGTTTGTCTGGTTAGCTATCGGTTTGATACTTTATTTTTCTTACGGCATAAAAAACAGCCGCTTGCAGAATAAAATAAGCGAACCGCTTTTGGTTAAAAAAAATAATTAACGTGTGTTCGGAGATTTTGAATCTAAGAAGAGCAGTTAAGCTCTATTTACAGCAGCAACGAATTTTATTCGTTGAAAATTAAAAAAAACGGTTTGGGTTCCGTCGGAACGACGCATATTTATGATTAAAATGTGCCGTTCCGACGGAACCCGCAATAATTTCCATCTACTCTAACCTGAAATAAATTTCCGGGTTACACAATTGGTCGAGTCTAACAGCTCTTTTAAATCTCCGAACTGAATAATTAAAAGATTTCACATATTGGATTTTATCTCAGACTCAGAAAAAACATTTAAAATTTAAAATCGTAAATCGCAAATAAAAAAAGCCTCTCGATAAAATATATCGAAAGGCTTTTTTATTGAGTGAGAATGCCAATTTGAATTAACGTCCGCCCCAATTGTTATTATCATCACTTCTTTGACGATCGCCGCCGTATCCGCCGCCGCCGCCGTATCCACCACCACCGCCTCCGCGATTGTTGTTACCGCCGAATTTTCTGAATCCGCCGCTTCCGCCGCCATCACCGCGCGGTGCGCGATTTTCACGATCTTCAGCTTCTTTAACAACGATTGTTCTGCCGTCTAATTCTGTTCCGTCAAGAGCAGAGATAGCATTTTTCGCTTCAGCAGCATTTGCCATTTCAACGAAACCGAAACCTTTTGAACGACCGGTTTCACGGTCTTTAATTACACTGGCACTGTCAACAGTACCGAATTTTTCAAAAACTTCACGCAGCCCGTCATCTTCGGTGCTGAAATTGAGTTTTGCGACAAAAATGTTCATCTAAAAAAAAATTGAATAAAAAATAAAAATTGAACTAAAACTTGTGAAGGCATAAAAGAAGAAAAAAGAAGAAATACTAGAACGGGCTGATAAAAATTAAAATTAAGAGCAAGAATCAGAATACCTTCGATAACAACTTTAACAAACACTATAACAAAGGTAATCTCTTTATTTAACTTTCACAAGTGATGCGTATGATTATTAGGTTATTCTATGAATTATTTTGTTAATAATGAAAAAAAAGTCGTTTTATTGTCAAAAAATAAATTTTAAAACTGTTTCTCCGGTAAAAAACCAAAAATTTATAGCGGTTGAATGTCTCAAACTTAGTAATTAAGGTCAAAGAAATACGCATTTTGTTTTCATCGGTTTATCTTTGCATCTCGAATTTAATTCGGTTATAAAATCCGAAATCCGAAATCTAAAATCCGAAATCAAATAAATGTTTAAGAAAAAAATTAAATCCGCACTGATTTCCGTTTATTATAAAGACGGTTTAGCACCGATTGTTGAAGAACTTAACCGCTTGAAAGTGAAAATTTATTCAACCGGCGGTACGCAGTCGTTTATCGAAAGTTTGGGTGTACCGGTAGAAGCGGTAGAAACACTCACGACTTATCCGAGTATATTGGACGGGCGCGTGAAGACACTGCACCCGAAAATTTTCGGCGGCATATTGGCGCGGCGCGAAGAAAATCATGCGGCACAATTGGAACAATACGCCATTCCGGAAATTGATTTGGTGATAGTTGATTTATATCCGTTTGAAGAAACGGTTGCGGCGACGCAAAATGAAGAAGATATTATCGAAAAAATTGACATCGGCGGTATTTCGCTTATTCGCGCGGCTGCAAAAAATTTTACGGATGTCGTTGTAGTG
This sequence comes from Chitinophagales bacterium, assembly GCA_038226035.1. GTDB lineage: Bacteria > Bacteroidota > Bacteroidia > Chitinophagales > Saprospiraceae > JAAFJT01. The sequence goes on from JBBRQS010000009.1 coordinate 153,121, forward strand.
CCGAACCGAAACGAATACGGAGCATTTTTAGATTTATTGATTGAAAAAAACGGTTTTACGGAATTAGCTGATAGAAAACAATTGGCTTTAAAAGCATTTAATATTTCGAGCCATTATGATAGTGCGATATTCAATTGGTTTGCCGCCAATACCGAAAATGCCGGTACGGAAAGCATTTTCAAAAAATCGTTGCAACACGCCGATACTTTGCGTTACGGTGAAAATCCGCATCAATCAGCAGCATTTTTCGGCAACTTAAACAGTATTTTCGATATTCTGAACGGCAAAACGCTTAGTTTTAATAACCTCGTAGATGTTGATGCAGCAATGCGTTTGATGCTTGAGTTTAAAGATGATTTACCGACTTTCGCAATATTGAAACACACCAATGCCTGCGGTGTGGCTACCAAAAAAACTTTGCTCGAAGCATGGAAAGCGGCTTTGGCTGCCGATCCTATTTCGGCGTTCGGCGGTATTTTGGTATGTAACAAAAAAGTGGACGCTGCTACGGCACAAGAAATCAGTAAACTTTTTTACGAAGTATTATTAGCACCCGATTACGATACCGATGCGCTCGCGATTTTGTGTGCCAAAAAACAACGCATAGTTGTGCGCGTAAAAAATTTCGTTCAACAAACTCAATCTTTTAAAACACTTTTGAACGGTGTGGTGCAACAAGATGCCGACTTACGCACGGAAACAAAAAAAGATTTGAAATTCGTAACCAATAAACGCCCGACCGAACACCAAATAGTCGATTTATTGTACGCCAATATTTGTGTCAAACATCTCAAATCGAACGGTATTGCTATCGTGAAAAACCGCCAACTCATCACGATGGGTTGCGGACAAACGTCTCGCGTAGATGCGTTGCAGCAAGCGATTGCAAAAGCCAAGCATTTCGGTTTCGATTTGCACGGTGCTGTTATGGCATCGGAAGCATTTTTTCCTTTTCCGGATTGCGTAGAAATCGCGCATAATGTTGGTATTGTTGCCGTTATTCAACCGGGCGGCTCCGTAAAAGATCAAGATTCAATAAATTATTGCAACGAACACGGCGTTTCTATGGTAATGACGGGGATTAGACATTTTTTGCATTAATTAAGAATTATGAGTTGCGAGCTATGAATTTTATCGCAATTTTTAATAACCCGTAATTCATAATTTATAACTCTTATGACTTTTATTTCTCTTTTGCGAGGTATAAATGTTTCGGGTCAAAAAAAAATTTTGATGTCGGATTTGAAAACATTGTACGAAAGTTTAGGATTTGAAAAAGTACAAACTTATATACAAAGCGGTAACGTTATTTTTTCTTCAAAAGAAATTGACACAAAAGAGATAGCACTGAAAATTGAAGAAAAAATTTCAACGCAATATCATTTTGAAGTACCAGTTTTAGTTTTGACGCAAGCAGAAATAATTGCGGTATTGAATAATAATCCGTTTTTAAAAGAGAATATCGCGAATACGGACAGGTTTTATGTCAGTTTTTTATCGGAAGAGCCGCATTCGGATTATACTAATAAAATTAATACTGCTCTTTATATGCCTGACCGTTTTATTATTTCCGAAAAATGTATTTTTCTGCATATTTCCGAGAATGGTTACGGCAATACAAAACTCTCGAACAATTTTTTTGAATCGAAACTGAAAGTAAAAGCTACCACTCGGAATTGGAAAACAATAATAGCTTTAAGTCGGTTAGTCAGTTAGTCGGTTGGTAGGTTAGTAAAAATATACTCCACTAACAAACCAACCGACTAACGGACTAATTGACTAACCGACCGAAATATGAAAGCCATGATTTTCGCCGCCGGACTCGGCACACGATTACGCCCTTTGACTTTGGAAATACCTAAAGCGTTGGTTGAAATTAACGGTGTAACACTTTTGGAAATTAATATTCAGCGATTGATAAAACTGTTCGGTGTAACAGAAATTATTGTCAATACGCATCATTTTTCGGAGAAAATCGAGCAATTTTTAAATGAAAAAAATAATTTCGGTATTCGGATAGAAATCTCACGCGAAATTGAAAAACCTTTAGAAACCGGTGGCGGATTGAAAAAAGCAGCTTGGTTTTTTGATGACGGAAAACCATTTTTCATTTGTAACGCCGATATTTTGTGTACGATTGATTTGAATGAAATGCTTGCCGCGCATTTAAAAACTAAAGCGGTGGTAACTTACGCGGTACAAAACCGCGATACTTCTCGTTATATGTTACACGACTCTGAGATGCGGATGTGCGGTTGGATGAATGTGAAAGAAAAAAAAGCAATTATTGATATCATATCTTCGCAAACCGTTCCTCAAAACTCGAAGCCCGAAATCCAAAATTTGAAAACCCTCAAATTGTATTCTTTCAGTTGCTTTCATATCGTTAATCCGAAAATTTTTTCTGCTTTTCCTCCCGAAGAATCTTTCACTATTATTGATTGGTATTTACGCATTTGCGGCACGCATAAAATAATGGGGTACAATCACGTCGGCGATGCTTGGTGCGACATAGGTACAACCGCAACATTGGAAGCAGCGAAGCAAATGGCAGCAGTTTTTATAGTTTAGTTTTTGCTGTTTTACGCCTTTTATCCACTAATTCTTGCTTATTAAAACCAACATCGGCAGTTTGCCGTACCCAAAATATGAGGACGAGCCATACGGCGAATATATATATCCAAGATACGGGAACAAACCACATGTGCGAATTTTTCAAAAAAATACCGATAAGCGGAAAATTAAAAAGCAATGCCGCAAATAAAAAAACGGTAATAAGTTTTGTGTTGCGCGAATTCATACCGTAAAAATATAAATTTTTGCTGAATTATAATTTTAAAATGCAACCAGTTGGTATAATAAGTTACTCCAACTTAATAAATTTCACGGGTATGTTAATCCCTTCCTGAATGTCCGGCAGCAAATAATATACACCGTTTTGCCAATTACTGACATCGAACCTCAAAATATTTTCTCCTTTTTCTATACGGCGTTTTTCCGAAGCCGTTGCGGTACCGAGACTGTTGAAGAAACGGAAAGTCAAATCTTTATCCACCAGACTGTTTAATTTTATATCCAACTCTTCAGTAACCGGATTCGGATAAAGTTTTTCTATTACTATCGGAATATTTTGTACCGCATTAGCTGCCGTCAAATTTAATGGCGGCGACAATGTAAGCGTGGCAACATCGTTCAATGGATTTGTATCTGCTGGTGTCACACTCAATAATTGCGCAGTTGCAACGATAGGTGTTGTTATATTCAGTACAAAAACCGGTGCGTCGAGCGTGGCTATACTGTTGACAGCTAAACTCGGAATGGTCCATTGGAAACACTGCACTCCTCCAGCACAATAAGTTTGAAAAGTTCCGACCGATGGCACAGCCGTACCGCCGTTAACTGTACCTGCCGGATATTTGAATTGAATGACTACATTAGTCATCGGTTGACCGCCCGTATTTTTTGCTTCAAGGATATAATGAAAAGTAGAATATCGGACAAAAGATGTCTGCACATTTTGGAACCTAACGGCAATATCGGCACCGACAGTACTCACCGGAATCACCGTAACTGTAAATGAACATGTTTGTAAATTGGCGCAACTATCGGCTGCTTGGTACGTAATCGTTTGTGTGCCGAGCGGAAACGCTGCACCTTTTGCACCGCCGGCGGTTTGCGTAAGTGATATGTTACTGGCACCGCATTCTATCTCCATCACATATTGTTTTGCTACGTATTTATTTTGATTGCTCCATCTGCCTGCACTCCAACCCAACATAGCTGCGTAATTACCTAAACTTGCGCCGTTATTGTTGGGTATACCGCCGTCCCAATTACTGTAAGTGTTCGTGGTTCCGTCCGCCCAAGTATATGTACCCGTACCGTTTTTATCTGATAGACCGATAAATACGGCATTGCTCACACCTATTTTACTCGACACAAAATCATTTTCCGCCTGTGTACTGATGGTGACTAAATGTCCGCCGTTTATTTGGCAAATAGTTTTCGCATTATCCCATTGATTACTTGCTGTTGAAAGATAATAATTACTGCTACCGAATTTTCCCAGACTCGTAAATCCTGCAAAGTTACCGGCGATGCAGATAGCGGTTCCGCTTGTTCCGGTGACGGTGCAAGTTGTAACGGCAGTCGGATCGTTCCAAGTAGCAGTAGCGGCGGCGGCATTGGCGGCGGCACTGACAGTAATATTCGGCGGACAAGTTAATGTCAATGCACCGCTTTGTTTCGGTGTGCCTTTACACGAACAATCTGCTTGGATTTTATCGTTAATCGTGTTCGGGTTGCCATCATCGCAAGCATCGCCAATATTTTTTTGCAATACCGGACAATCAAAAGTGTTGGCTGCTTTTACGGTAATTGTAAAGGAACACGATTGCGTATTAGCGCAGCTGTCTTTAACCGCATAAGTAATCATAGAAATACCGACCGGAAAAGCTGTACCGCTTCCGTTGCCGAGCGTTTGAGTAATTTTCGTTAAACCGTTCGTGCAAGTAGTGGAGGCAGTCGGAGTTGCCCAAAAAATAACGGCACTTGTACTTCCGGAAACAGCCGTTACTGTAATAGAAGTTGGACAATTAATTACGTTCAAGATCGCGGGCGTGCCTTTGCAAGTGCAATCAGTTTGAATGACATCATTGATCGTATTCGGATTGTTATCGTTGCAAGCATCACCGAAGTTTTTTTGTAAAACAGGACAATTATAAATACTTGTTGTCGGATTTACCGTTACGATAAAATTACAGATTTTCGCGTTAGTGCAACTGTCCGTTATGTTGTAAGTCACGTTTTGAGTACCTACCTGAAACGCCGCGCCGTTTGCAAGACCGGCAGTTTGTGCAATTTTTACTAAACCGTTGGAGCAAGTAGTCGTCGCTGTCGGGTTAATCCAAGTAACGAGTGCATAAGTGGTATTCGGTACGGCATTGACGATGATCGGTTGCGGACAATTTGCTACCGTCAGCGCAGTCAGCGTTCCGCGACAAATACAATCGGATTGAACGGCATCATTGACGGTTTGCGGGTTATTGTCGTTGCACGGTGCGCCCACATTGTTGCAAATACCGTTAATGTCCAATTCAAAAACCCATGCATCTGTATCGCCGTGAAAATTTCCCGGCACAAAACTGTCATGCGATTTAGTAGCACCGGCGAGTATTATTTTTCCGAAATTATCTATCGTTGAAGTGTAAATACAATCGAAATCACCACCACCAATAGTGGCAGTAGCTATTTTATTGCCCAAACTGTCGCACCGCACGACCCATCCATCGCGCAATCCGCGATAATTGGTTACATCACCGTCGCCGGAAAAAGTATATCCGGATACGATTACGCCATCGTCGGCATCTAAAGAAATGATATTCGTACCCCAATCGTCGTCGGTACCGCCGTAAGATTTTTTCCATTTCAAAACACCCGTCGTGCTGAATTTGGCGATAAACACATCCATATCAATATTTCCCATGCCGTCTTGTTTGTACGGAATTTGTGCTGTTGTACCACCCAAAACGTACTCACCTTTTTTTGTTTGCTTCACACAGTACGAACGGGAATCTATGTTGGCATTGTTTGGATAACTTGCAATGTTTTGCCAAACGATATTTCTACCGGAGGTATCCAGTTTCACAATCCACGCTTCGCGGTTGTACGACGTTTTTATGTTCAATAAATCGTAATCAGAAGAATTGGTATAACCGGCAGCGATAAAACCGCCGTCCTGTGTTTTTGTCAAAGATGAAAAAACATCTTTCAGTGTGCCACCGACTGTTTTTTGCCACAGAATTTTTCCGCTTGTATCTATCTTTACGAGCCAAGCATCACCGAAACCATCGTTGTTATTGTTGGTGCCGTCGTGAAAACCAGTCACGTCACCGTCTAAAGAAGCCGTGTATCCTGCTAACAGATAACCGCCGTCGTTGGCCGGTTGTATGCCGTAAAAATTATCATCGCCGCTGCCGCCGTAACATTTTGACCACATTATGGCACCATCCGTACCGCGTAATTTAACGACCCAACCGTCTCTGCAAGTCGGTGAAACAGCATCGCAAGCGTGATGACCGTTGACATCGCCGTCATTGGGCGAATAAGAATATCCGGCTATCATATAATTTCCGTCCGAAGTTTGCAAAACACTTTGCGCATTGTCGTATTGGCTGCCGCCTATGACGCGCTGCCATTGGATGGTTTTATAATCGGACGCGAGTTTTACGACCCATACATCGCTGTTACCGTCCACTTGCGGAAAGCGCCCGTTTTGTCGGCGGAATAAATCGTCTACATCGCCGTCGCCGAGCCAAGAATTGGTAACGCCGGCAAATATCAAACCGTTATCTGTGGTCGGTTTTATCGCGTAAATGCGCTCGCCGCCACTGCCGCCGAATAGTTTTTGATTTTTGGGAGCGAGTGTTTGTGTATGTACATGCGTCGTCACAAACAAGCATAAGAATAGCCTGAAAATGAAAAGAGTGTTTGTTTGCATAAAATAAAAGAAAAAAAACTAAATTGGGAGGACTGTTTGTTTTGGTAAAGTGTAAATTTTTTACTTACTGAATGCGTATTTTAAGTATCAAAAATAAGTTAAACCAAATATTATTCCTAATTATTTAGATATTTTTATACCGAAAGTAAATGATTTACAGTTAAAATACCGCGAAAGAGTGAAAGAAATACTTGAAAGATTTTACGATTTTATTCCAACACTTCGTAAACCGTAATCGGATGGGTTTTATTTTTTATTTTTATTTCGCCGACTTTGTTGCAATTGAAGGCAGATTGAACTTTTACGAAAGAGGATTCTGTAATGAGAATTTGTCCGGCGGCGGCGGCGGATTGGATGCGTTGCGCTAAATTTACCGCATCACCTATGACGGTATAATCCAAACGTTTGAGCGTGGAGGAACCGATATTACCGGAAATCATTTCTCCGGCGTTAATACCGATAGAAACTTTGGGTAAAAAAGTGCCTTTTTCGGTGGTCTCTTCTTTTTGGGCAGCAATCGCTTTGTTGACTGCCAACGAGGCTTCTATCGCTCTATCCAAATGATACGTACCTCTGAAAACTGCCATGACGGCATCGCCCAAAAATTTATCGACATAACCGCCATGCGAGATTATTTCTTTTACCATGATATCGAAATATTTGTTTATCAGGGAGACGACAAAATCGGCAGATTCTTTTTCCGATATTGCCGTAAAGCCGCAAATATCCATAAAAACAACGGTCGCTTCGATGGTTTCATTGGCGAGCAGCGTAGATTCGTATTCCGAGCGGGTCATAAAACTCAGGACGCTGTGATCTACGTACATTTTCAGGATATTATTTTCTTTTATGGCGCGAATAGTTTCCCGAATTTGCACGACGTATTTCAACGTCTTCAGTAACGTCAGTTCCAGATCCTCGAACTGAATAGGTTTGCATATAAAATCAAAAGCACCGCGATTCATGGCTATACGTATATTTTCCATATCGCCGTAAGCTGAAACGATGACTGCTTTGAGCAATGGATTTTTTTCATTCAGTTTTGTCAGCAGCGTCAATCCATCCATGACGGGCATATTGATGTCACTGAAAATAATTTCTATATCCGGATGCACATCAAGTTTTTCTAATGCATCTTTACCGTCGTGTGCGAAAATAAATTCGTATTCCTGCTCGCGTATTTGCTTGCGAAATTTTTGGCGGACGAGTTGCTCGAAATCACTTTCGTCGTCCACTATCATGATTTTGACTTTCATAACAGATGGGTAAGTTTTTCTTTTAGCATTTTGAAATCTAAGGGTTTATTCAATAAACCGTTGGCACCCAAACGAATGGCATCAGCATGATTTTCTTTATCGCCGTAAGCCGTAATCATCATTATAACGGGTGGCGGTACAGGGTTGTTCAAGCGAATACGCCGTAAAAGTTCCAGTCCGCTCATGCCGGGCATATTTATATCCGAGAGAATAAGTATGGCTTCGTGTTCATGATCGTGTAAAAATGCTAATGCCGTTTCACCGGAATATTTAAAAGAAAACTCGTAAATGCCTTCGCGGATTTCTTTACGGAAACTTTGTTTGAATAATTCCGTGATGTCTTGTTCGTCGTCAACAACTAAAATTTTCATCTGTTTTTTTTTGCAAAATTAAGGTAAAATTATTATAAATTCCGTAAATTCTCCTGTTTTTGTTTCCACTTTTAATTCACCGCCATGTCCTTTCGTAACTATATCATAAGCCAACGATAAACCTAAGCCGGTACCTTCGCCTGTCGGTTTTGTGGTGAAAAACGGTTGAAATATTTTGTCTTTTATTTTGTCGGGAATACCGTTGCCGTTGTCTTTTACTCTTATTTCGATTGTTTCGCCGATTTTTTTCGTTGATACCTTTACCAAAGGTATATACAAAATTTCTGAAAGTTCAGTTCGCGAAAGTTGTTGTTTCGCACGTTCATTGACCGCATAAAACGCATTGTTGATT
>JBBRQS010000010.1:0-159734 GCA_038226035.1 Chitinophagales bacterium
AAAATGTTTTTTGAAAATGTTTTTTGAAAATGTTTTTTGAAAATGTTTTTTGAAAATGTTTTTTGAAAATGTTTTTTGAAAATGTTTTTTGAAAATGTTTTTTGAAAATGTTTTTTGAAAATAAAAAAAATTAGCGCGGAATTAATTTCTGTTCTTAACTTTACAGTATGAATAAAAATGAAAAACAAATATCATTGAAAGTCGGGCATCATTTTATTTCGTTTTTATCCGATTACGGATTTAAAGTAACGTTCGGCTGATAATTTATGCTTTAGAAAATACCTGAATGCGCAGAAATACCATTGCCTATTTTTTAACGGTTACCATTTTCGGAATAGGTGTGTCCCGTATTTTGGAAAAAGGTAAACAACTTGAAACTCCAAATATATCTGCGCATCCGCCTGTTTCAGGTGAACAAATCCAACATCCGGCAGATTCATTGCTCCAAGATTTTGCGCAAAATGTGCATCACCCGCTCAGCGTATTATTGTTGCAAATTCTAATTATCATTGTAGCAGCGCGGTTATTGGGTTGGCTGATGATAAAAATCGGTCAGCCGACTGTTATCGGCGAGATCGTTGCGGGCGTATTATTGGGTCCGTCGTTATTGGGTTGGTTATTTCCTTCTTTTTCGAGTTTTGTATTTCCACCGGCATCCATCGCTAATTTACAATTTTTAAGTCAAATCGGTCTCATACTTTTCATGTTTGTGATAGGTATGGAATTGGATATTGATGCTCTGAAAAAAACGGCAAAAGATGCTTTGGTTATCAGCCATTCGGGCATCGTCTTTTCTTATTTTTTGGGTGTTTGTTTGGCTTATTTTTTATTTAATACTTACGCGCCGCCTAATGTTCATTTTTTAGCCTTCGGATTATTTATCGGCAACGCGATGAGTATTACGGCATTTCCCGTGTTAGCACGCATTATTCAAGAGCGCGGATTGACGCGCACTGCTATCGGCACGCTCGTTATTTCTTGTGCCGCTATTGATGATATTTCGGCGTGGTGTATTTTAGCGGTTGTTATAGCTATCGTCAAAGCAAGTTCGGTGGGTGGTTCGTTGTTTACGATTGTTTTTTCGGCGGTTTATATGGGTTTAATGATTTTTTTGGTACGCCCGCTATTAGACCGCTTAGCCAATCGTTTTTTCGCACTCGAAACACTGAGCAAACCGATTGTCGCTTTCATTTTTATTATTTTATTGGTGTCATGTTACTCAACGGAATTAATAGGTATTCACGCTTTGTTCGGCGCATTTATTGCCGGCGTAGTAATGCCCTCAAAACCCGAATTTCGTCATGTCTTGACGAATAAAATCGAAGATATATCGCAGGTACTTCTGTTGCCCTTATTTTTTGTTATTACCGGACTGCGCACGCAAATCGGTTTATTGAATGACGTTGCTTTATGGCAAACTTGCGGAATTATTATAACCGTTGCCGTTATCGGAAAATTTTTAGGCACTGCCTTAACTGCTCGATTAACCGGAAAATCTTGGTTTGATGCTTTCACCATAGGCACGCTGATGAATACACGCGGACTTATGGAATTGGTGGTGCTGAATATCGGTTTTGATTTGGGTATTCTTTCTCCGACTTTATTTTCCATGTTCGTTTTGATGGCTTTAATCACCACTTTCATGACCGGTCCGGCACTTGATTTTTTAAATTATTTAAAGAAGAATTACGAATTTCCAATTTCGGAAATGAAGTCTTTGCTTAAAGCGAAGACTTCATTAAACTTCCGAAATCCGAAATCCGAAATCCTAATTTCTTTTGGGCAACCGAAAGCCGGTGAACGACTTTTGCAATTGGCAGATGAATTATGTCTGGTGCATCCGAAATCCGAAATGGAGCAATCTGACATCCGAAATCCGAAATCCAATATCTATGCTTTGCATTTAACGCCGAGCGCAGATATTTCAATTACCGAAGCAAATATATTTGAAAAAGAAGGCTTCGCACCGATTTTAGCGGAAGCAAGTGCGCGCGGTATTTTACTCAACACGTATTATAAGGCAACGAATAATTTGAGTTCAGAAATTATTCGATTTGCAAACACAGGAAATTTCAGTTTAATGCTCGTGGGCAGTTCGCGCCCATTATTTTCGGATGATGAAACGGGCGGAAAAGTTCACGAATTTTTCGGAGGAGTTAAATGTCCGATGGGCGTAATGATTGATAGGGGTTTCGATACCATAAAAAATGTACTCATCATCGAAGATGAAAGTCCTGTTTCCATTTCGGATTTATTGAACACGTTTCGTCAAAAAAATAAAGTCGCCGTTATTCCTTCTGAAAATTTAGAAGAAACTACAATTGCTGCCATCAAAAATTTTGATTTAATTGCGATAAATCTTTCCGCTTGGGAAAAAATAAAGCTTCAATATCGAAATAGGATAAATCATTTTCCGACGATATTGATTATCGGATAAAAAACGGGTTTGTAAACAAAACGGGTTTGTGAAGACTAAGTCTCACAAACCCGTTTTATTTTATTCACTGAAACTAATCTTTTTTAAACTCATTTTTTCTGTTTAGCTCTTGATGCGGTACCGGCGGTGGAACAGGTTTTAATTGTTGCGGTTGTGGTCTTTGAATTTGTCGCTGTTGCATTTGTGGCGCATTATTCGGTTGCTGACGTGAAAATTGTTGACGTTGCCAGTTTTGACGCGCTTCCATGGATTGTTGCGGCGTTTGCGGTGCCGTAGGTAAAGGCGTTGCAGTTTGCGAAGGTATTACTGCGCGTTGTTGCGGACGAAGCATATTCGGGTTGTTTGCCGGAAAACTGTTCTGTGTACCGTTTTGTTCGTTGAATTGACGACCGGTATTGTTATTGGGTAAAGTCGGACGTTGCAAATTTATCGGCGCATTCGTATTATTCGCATTTTGAACCGGAGGCGTATATCTGTTTACACGATTTCCGTTATCCGTATTCAAAGTAGGTGATTGCGGTGCGTTATTTAAGTTCGTGCTTTGGCGTTGAATGGGTGCGTTACCGGAATTGTTTTGATTAATGTTGTTAAGATTAGTCTTATTTACAACATTCACGTTTGCATTAACGGTAGGTGTTAAACGGCTTGCAGTCGGTACGGGACGCAATTGCGTTACATTTACGACGTTTGTCGGTTTCGGTGCCGTTGCACTTCTTTGTAGTGCTTGTATGTTCGGACGATACATATTCACTTGTCCATTTTGAACTGTTGTTGTACCGGCACGTGAAGATTCGGTCAAATTAACAGACGAAATTCTTCTGCCGCTTACTTGTTCTACATTTTGAACCGATGGTCCGGTAACAATCGTTGTATTATTATTTATGATCGTCGTATTGTTAATAACGGTCGTGTTGTTAATAATCGTCGTGTTGCGACTTCTGTCCACGACATAATCGTGAAAATGCGGATTATCCATGTAACCGTTCTGAACAAAAACATAATGATCGGCAGGGCAACCACCGAAATTTATAGAAACACTCGGACCCAACGGTGCCCAACCGTAATAATTAGAACTTTGTCTCCACGATACCCACGCCGGACCCCAAGTATTTCCGGGATTCCACATCCAACCGTAAACCGGTTCATAAGCCCAACGTCCGTAATGGAATGCAGCCCAACCCCAGCGATAATCCGATGCCCACGTCCAACCGTATTGTGTATTTACCCAATGTCCGTTGGTGTCATACGGTTGAAAACCGGATTCAACGCGTGGTACCCAAGCATAATTACCGTTATAATTTACCCAATCACCGTAAGGGCTGAGTTCGGAATAAAATTCCTGATAACCGTAAGCGGGTTGCGGTTGAGAATAATATTCTTGATTAGAGTTAGCCGGTTGCGGTTCGGAATAAATTTCACGAGGCGGAGGCGGCGGTGTTCTGTGTTCCACCACAGGATAAGATGAATAGCATGAAGAAAAAATAAATAAGGCAGATATGACTGCAAAAAAATTAAAAACAGATATCCTTTTCATTATTATTATGTTTTAAAAAATTCAGGAAAAACGTGGATCAAAATGTATTGTTCTAATTATGTAAATATAGACTGTTTTTTATTCACGAAGCAATTTTTTTACGTCACTTTGACGAAAGTTTAACTTTGACCGAATTATTTTAAGTAATTTTAACTTTCGGATTTAGAATTTAAGGATTTTCTGTTTTTGTTTATTATGCATAATTTATGATAAAATTTATTTGTAAACATTACAACCGTTTAAACAAAACCGAATTGTATGAAGCGATGCGCCTGCGTCAAGAGATATTTGTGGTAGAACAAAACTGTGCGTATGTGGATGCGGACGGAAAAGATTTACACGGTTGGCATTTGTTCGGAAGAAATGAATCGGGGCAACTTGCGGTTTATACGCGCTTGTTGCCGGTGGGAATAAGTTACGCCGATTATGCTTCTATCGGTCGGGTAGTGGCAGACAAATCCGTGCGCGGTACCGGCGCGGCACAACTGCTGATGAAAGAAAGTATTAAAAGATTGAAAAAATTTTGTCCTGACGATAAAATAAAAATCGGCGCGCAAGCGCATTTAAAACGTTTTTACGAAGCGTTCGGCTTTCAGCAATCCGGTGACGCATACGACGAAGACGGTATACCACATATACCGATGATTTTAATGGATTGACAGAAAAAACGTATCACTCGTCTGCTAAAGTTTTTTCTATCTTCTTTTCCGGAATTAACCCACCGTACTGATTATGTTTTTTAAAGATTATCTTGTTGCGAGCGGGCATATTAAAAACAATAAAATGAGTTACATAATCTAAGTTGTGCGGTACTAATAAGAGCAAAAATGACAAGCCTGTAATGTGAATTTGATTATCAGTAGTCAAAAAATCCAACATTACAGCTCATGTCACAAAAAGATTCTTTATCGGACTGCGATGTTGATTTATATGTTGACGTCTTTATCTACTTTTTTACAGATACTTTCTTAAAAGAGAGCGGATATCAGGAAACAAAAACTTCTGCCGCCAAAGAATTGCCCAAAATGAGTGGTTCGGAAATTTTATTTGTCTTTGTCACTGCTTGCCGCGAGTACGGCGGTAATTATGAAAAAGCCTTAAAAGCCGCTTTACGCCATAATCTCATTAAAGCCCGATTGAGCAGATCGCAGTTTAACGGACGTTTAAAAAAATGGCTTAATTCCATAATTACTTATTGGTTAAAAATTCAAAAAAGAAATTCAAAAAGGGAATTCAAAAAAGAAATTTATTTTTTTAAATCGAAATCCGAAATCCGAAAAATGGCAACAATATCAAATTAGCTTTTTAAAAACATTAACATCAACAACTTAATTTATAATACTTGTTGGGAAAATCCGCGTTGCGACCGCAATTTATTAAAACTGTAACCGGACAGTAAAATGGTGATGATAATTTCGGCAGGTTGTAACGCATTAGACTACGCGCTCGATAAAACGGTTGAAATAAATTGTGTGTGGATATGAATCCGCGACAAAACGCGCTGCTCGATTTGAAATCAGCCACTTTCGAGAAAACCGGCTGATCCGATTTGCACGCTATGTTGGGTGAAGGCAAGCACCGCGAAGTGAAATACATGTATGACGATACGCTACGCTAAAATTTGCAGGATTACGCCCGCTTGTTTTGGAATAAATCTTTTAAATTAATCCCGCCACCAAGCCCGTCCAACCAGTTTGATGCGAGGCGCCGACCCCGCGACCGTTATCGCCGTCAAAATATTCGTAAAACAAAATTAAATCTTTGAAGTTTTCGTCCGTCGCATAAATCGGATTAAGGGCATGAATCGGTCGCATACCGTACTCATCTTTTTTGAAAAGCGAAATCAACCTTTCAGAAAGTTGGTGCGCAATTTCCCAAAGCGTGCAGAATCGTCCTGAATTTGTCGGATATTCTACCTTGAAATCGTCGCCGTAATAATCGTGAAATCTTTTGAGCGCGTCAATAATAAGGTAATTCATTGGCATCCAAACCGGCCCGCGCCAATTAGAGTTGCCACCGAACATACCCGAATCACTTTCGCCGGGTACGTATTTTAAAGAAAGAGTTTGTCCGTTCACGTCAATCGAATACGGATTGTCTTCATAAAATTTCGAGACAGAACGTATACCGTGCGGTGAAAGAAATTCATTTGTATCGAGCGCGTAGCGCAACAGACTTTTTGTTCTGTGTCCGCGCAACAACGACAACAAACGTTTATCATCGGATAGTGTATGCCAAAAAGAAACCAATCGCGCCAAATCCGGATTATCGGTCAAAAATTGATCAATGCGTTGTTTTATTTCAGGCAATTTTTCAATTTCGGCATTATCTAAAACTTCAACGGCAAAAAGGGGCACCAAACCTACCATCGTGCGTACTTTCAATGCCTTTATTTTGCCGTCACCGTTGTGCAAACAATCGTAAAAGAATCCGTCGGTTTCGTCCCATAATCCGGTACCAATTTCGGTTGCGGCTTTCGCGATATACATAAATTTTTCAAAAAGACGCACCGCGAAGTCTTGATAACCCGCATTATATTTACTGAGTTCAATCGCTATGCGCATCATATTCAAAGACAACATTGCAACCCAAGAAGTAGCATCCGCTTGTTCTAATTTTTGTCCGTCCGGCAACATATCGCTGCGGTTAAAAACGCCGATATTATCCAAACCCAAAAATCCGCCACTGAAAATATCGTTACCGTCTTTATCTTTTTGGTTAATCCACCAATTATAATTTGCCATTAACCTCTGAAAAATTTGTTCCAGAAAAACCAAATCGCCCGGATTATCGTCGTCGCGTTCACCGTCGTAGATTTTCCAAGCCGCAAAAGCATGTACCGGTGGATTTACGTCGCTGAAATTCCATTCATACGCCGGTAATTGTCCGTTCGGATGTTGATAGGTATCACTGACGAGTAACATGAGTTGATTTTTGGCAAAAGCGGGATCAATTTTCGCCAATACAATCGTATGAAATGCCAGATCCCAAGCTGCGAACCAAGGGTATTCCCATTTATCGGGCATGGATAAAATATCATCGGCATTGAAATGTTGCCAGTCGCTGTTTCTGCCGCTCCAACGTTCGGAAGGCGGCACTATTTGATTGGGGTCGCCTTTCAACCAACGCGATACGTCGTAGTTGAAGAATTGTTTACACCAAAGCATACCCGCGAAGGCTTGTCTTTGAATGAGTCGGAGTTCTTCATCTGCTATTGCAAGTTGAAGTCTTTTGTAGAAATTATCAGCATCGGTTTTTTTCGTTTGGAAAACGTTACTGAAATCGGCGAAAGGCTGATCGTTTTTATTTTTTGAAAGCCGCAATTGATACACTCTATTTTCTCCGGCGGCAATGACTGAATCGTAATACGCAGCCGCTTTTGTGCCGTTACTCTGATAATTGAGATGACGGGTATTTCCGGAAATTATAAAATCGTTGATACCGTCTTTATGTGAATTAATATGCGGCGGTGTACCGTATAAACGCGGATGATTGGTTTCGTTTTCCGAAAAAAGCCACTCCACTCCCCCATCAGCATAAAAAAAATAATTTCCAAGTGCTATATGGTGCAGCGTTAAGTAGTTTTCGGTGAGCGACAAATTCGGTTTATCGCCGTAATTCAACCCGTAAGCCCAAGTATTGCGGAACCAAATTGTGGGCATGCAAACAAATCGTGCGGCATTTTTCGAGCGATTGTATGCCGTAATACGCATCAAAATGTCTTCATCACCGGCTTTCGCATACTCTATAAAAACATCGAAATAATCCCCGTCGTTGAAGATGCCTGTATCTAAAATTTCGTATTCTCTGTCTTGCCTTGTACGGCGTGCATTTTCTTCCAATAAAGTCGCGTACGGAAATTTGCACTGCGGATATTTGTACAACATCCGCATATAAGAGTGATCCGGCACATTATCCAAATAATAATAAAGTTCTTTTACATCTTCGCCGTGATTGCCTTCACTGTTTGTCAAGCCGAATAATCGTTCTTTAATGATTTCATCTTTACCGTTCCAAAACGCCGGTGCTAAACACAAAAACTGTTTATCGTCGCTGATGCCGCCGATACCTTCTTCACCCCAACGCCACGCTTGCGAACGCGCTAAATCGTGCGTCGTATATCGCCACGCATCGCCGCCGGGACTGTAATCTTCGCGCACCGTTCCCCACTGTCTGTCGGAAAGATAAGGTCCCCATTTTTGCGTACTCATGTATTTCGGATTTCGGATTTCGGATTTCGGATTTCGGATTTTAAATAGCCCGTACAAATTTCAATTGAAGAAATAAAATGTAAAAATAGTTTTAAAAAAACGAAGAAGACAAAAAAAGTAATTTTAAAAAAACGATTTTATTTTTTCGATTTTATTTCAAAAATATTTTTTCCTTAAAGCAATATTTTTCTCTAATTTCATAAAAATTTTTATTGAATTTGGTTCTCATAAAAAATAAAAATGACAGCAAGATTAGACAACGAAGCTTTTTTAAGAAAGCTTTTACGGACCAAATCGTTTTTAAAGTTTTCGTTGAAGATATTATCGGTATTGAAGTGGATCCGGAGAAAATTGAAACGGAAAAATCTTTTCAACCGAAATTAGGCGAGCCGGAAAACGTGACGTTCTTTTAAATAAATATGAAGAAGGACTTGAAGAAGGTTTGTAAATAGGCAAAAAAGAATAAACGATTTATTTTGCCCGTATGATGAAAAAAGGGGGCGAATCGGTTGAAAAAATTATGCAATTTACGGGTTTGACTCGTGAACAAATTGAGGTTTAGTAAATTCAAATCGAAATATACTTCCCTGCCGAATGCACTGCTTCCGTCATTTCAGCAATCAATTCCGGTTCTTTTTCAAAAGCGTTGCCGACGACGATAATATCGGCACCGGCGCGCGCATTGAGTCCGGCGCGTTCAGGTGTGCGCATTCCGCCGCCGATGATGAGCGGAATTGAAATAGCTTGACTTACAATTTTAATCATACTTTCCGAAATCGGTTGGCGTGCACCGCTCCCGCCGTCCATATAAATCGTTTTCAAACCCAACATTTCACCGGCAAGTGCCGTGCAATACGCGATTTCGTCTTTGTGCGCCGGAATCGGAATAGTGCTGCTGATGTACGATGCCGTTGTTGCTACACCGCCGTCGATGAGCATATAGCCGGTTGAAATAATTTCGAGTTGAGTGTGTTTCAAAATCGGTGCCGCCAAAACGTGCTGTCCGATAAGTAAATCAGGATTGCGACCCGATATGAGCGATAAAAATAAAATACCATCCGCTTTTTTATTGATTTGTTGCGGACTGCTCGGAAAAAGTATCGTAGGAATCGAGTTTTGCGATTTGAGAGCGTCTAAACAATAATCCATCATATCATCTAATATCAGACTGCCGCCGACAAAAAAATAATCTACATTGGCACGTATGGCATTATCAATAACGCGGTTCATGTTGGCTAACCTCATTTTGTCGGGGTCTATCAAAACGGCGAGGCGTTTTTGTTTCTTCGTTTTTGCTTCCAGAAATGAGGTATAAACAGGGTTTTTCATTCAAAAAATTTGGTCAAAGATAATTGATTTTATTGATTTAGGAAAGTGTTAAGCCCAATGTCATTTATTTAAGATAAAAAGTTTTGGGACTTTTCGGTAAAAAAATAACCGTAAAGCCGCAAAGCCGCAAAATTTTTATCACCCGGAAGATTCGTATTTTAAAGTCTCCTTACTTCGAGCAAGTTGCTCTTTGATATTCAGAACCTACTTGCTAAAAAAATAATTGCAAATAATTGTAAATAAATAGAAATTATGAAAAAAAACTGAACTATTTGAAATTTGTAGTGTTATTTTGCAGTACGTAAGAATTAATCTAAATAAAGAATATCTCAGATGAAAAAACGATTAGTATATCTCGATAATAGTGCTACCACACCGGCAGACCCGCGCGTAGTGCAAGCGATGCTTCCTTATTTTACGGAGCATTTCGGCAACTCGGCAAGCCGTAATCACCCTTTCGGTTGGGAGGCAGAAGAAGCTGTGGATTATGCCCGCGAACAAGTAGCAAAACTCATCGGCGCTGAAGAAAAAGAAATTATTTTCACTTCGGGCGCTACCGAATCCATAAACTTGGCATTGAAAGGCGCATTTGAAATGTACGCCAAAAAAGGTAACCATATCATAACGTCAAAAACAGAACACAAAGCTGTGATTGATACGTGCAAGCACATTGAAAAAATGGGCGGTGAAGTTACTTATCTCGATGTACAATACAACGGCTTGATTGATATCGCAGCATTGGAAGCGGCAATTAAGCCGAATACGATTTTAGTTTCTATCATGTACGCCAACAACGAAACGGGCGTAATTCAGCCCGTCGAAGAAATCGGTCGCATTTGCGAAAAATACGGCGTCTTGTTTATGTCCGATATCACGCAAGCCGTCGGTAAAGTGCCGTTAGACGTAAAAAAAACCGGTATTCACTTAGCGGCGTTCACGGCTCATAAAATGTACGGACCCAAAGGCATCGGAGCGTTGTTCGTCAACCGCGTAAAACCGCGCGTAAAAGTAGTAGCGCAAATTGACGGTGGCGGACATGAACGCGGTATGCGCTCCGGCACATTGAACGTAACGGGTATAGTCGGTTTCGGTAAAGCAGCCGAAATTTGTATTGAACAAATGGCACTAGATACTGAACGCCTATCCAAATTGCGCGACAAATTAGAAGCAGAATTGTTCACGATGGAAGAAGTTACCGTAAACGGTACGCGGGAGTCGCGTTTGCCGCATATTACCAATATGTCGTTCAAACACGTTGAAGGCGAAGGATTAATGATGACTTTTAATCAGAATATTGCGCTTTCTTCCGGTTCTGCTTGTACTTCCGCATCACTCGAACCTTCTTATGTGTTGGTAGCGATGGGTTTAGGTGATGATTTGGCACATTCATCGTTGCGTTTTTCGCTCGGTCGTTTCACTTCCGAAGAAGATATTGATTACACCATTCAAGCCATTCGCAAAGGTGTAAACCATATGAGAGAATTGTCGCCGATTTGGGAAATGTATAAAGAAGGCATTGATTTAACACAAGTGCAATGGTCGGAACACTAATAAGGGTGGGCGGTTTTGAGTTTTATATTTTTTGGGTTATAATTTTAGATGACTTAATTTAAAAGTATTCAATAAACAGTCCGTTATATAAAAGTCTTTTAGTGTATAGCAATTAATAATATTCTTGATTACTTAACGATCAATTAATAATTTTAAAATAAAAATACTCGATATGGAAAAGTTAGCATTATTAGTGACACTGCATGCGAAATCCGGCAAAGAAGCCGAAGTAGAAAATTTTTTGAAAGGCGGATTGGCACTCGTTCAACAAGAACCGGAAACTCAAAAATGGTTTGCATTGAAACTGTCAGCCGGCAAATACGGTATTTTTGATACGTTTAATGATGAAACAGGGCGCAAAGCACATTTATCAGGCAAAGTAGCAGAAGCTTTAATGGCACACGCCGCCGACTTATTCAGTCAGGCTCCTGCTATCGAACAAGTTGAGATTTTGACAAGCAAATAAAAAGCGAAAACGAAAAGTTCAAGCATTTTGTATGTACACTTTTACCATCTTCTTTGTGTAACAATAAAAAAATTAATTTAAAATGGCATATTCACAGAAAGTAATTGATCATTTCAACCACCCTAAAAACGTGGGTACGTTGGATAAAGCAAAAAGAAATGTCGGAACCGGATTAGTCGGCGCGCCCGAATGCGGAGACGTTATGCGTCTGCAAATTGAAGTAGATGAAGCTACAAATACAATCACGGACGCGAAATTTAAAACTTTCGGCTGCGGCTCGGCTATTGCATCGTCTTCTTTGGCAACCGAATGGTTGAAAGGAAAAACTATTGACCAAGCACTTACGATAGATAATATGGATATCGTAGAGGAGTTAGCTTTGCCACCGGTAAAAATTCACTGCTCCGTGTTAGCTGAAGATGCTATCAAAGCAGCCATCAAAGACTATCAAAAAAAAGTTGGCGTTGTTAAAGGCGAACTTGTTCATTGAAATAGTAAATGGTAAATTTTAAATCCAAAACTGATTTAAAATTTACCATTTACCATTTACCATTTAAAAATCATGATTTTTGTAGCTGATTCCGCTAAAGAGAAAATTTTAGATTTAAAAAAAGGTGGCAGCGTTTCGCCGAATCACTTCATTCGCGTGAGCGTAGTGAGTGGTGGATGTTCGGGTTTATCTTATAAAATGGATTTCGATAACGAAAGCCGACCCAACGACCAAGTTTTTGAACACAACGGCATAAAAGTTGTCACCGATTTGAAAAGTTTTCTCTACTTGTTCAATACGACACTCGAATTTTCGGGCGGATTAAACGGCAAAGGTTTCGCCTTCAATAATCCGAACGCGGCGCGCACTTGCGGTTGTGGTGAAAGTTTTGCAGTGTAAATCGTAAATCGTAAAAATATTTTCTCTTCTCGTCCGACTTACATAATATTAAAGGGTGTATCACCGCCTTTTGAAAAAAACTTACTGATGAAACCTAAAGCTATTGCAATTGATGCGGTCTTAGCAGATGCTCAGAACGTAGATCTTCAAGCAACCGTCGGTCGTGAAAAAGATCGTTTATTGGCTTTTATCCGCAAACGTATTCCGCGCCAAGACGAAGCGGAAGACATTATGCAAGACGTATTTTATGAACTGACGGAAATGTCGCGCCTTATGAAACCTGTTGAACAAATTGCTTCTTGGTTGTTTACCGTGGCGCGCAACAAAATCACGGACAGATATAGAAAAATGAAACCGGCTTTGTTGGAAGATGTTTTCAGAACCGGTAATGCGAAAGATGAAGACCGAATGTATTTGCTCGACGATATACTTCCGCCGACCGATGCTCACAGTGCAGATACAGAAATGATGCGCAATACTATCACCGAGGCACTCATGGCGGCTTTGAGCGAACTACCCGCAGACCAACGCGATGTATTTGTTTGGCACGAAATTGACGACTTGAGTTTCAAAGAAATTGCCGAGAAAACAGGCGTATCCATTAATACTTTGTTGTCACGCAAACGTTATGCGATACTTTTTTTGCGCGAAAAATTACAATTACTGTATTCCGATATTAATGAGAAGTAGCAGATGAAAATAGATAATTCCGCACTCGATAAGCTGGCGAAAATTTTATTTTTTATTGTTCTTCGATTTTTAATCGCAGGAACAACTATCATGTTTTTGTGGAATTGGTTACTACCGGGTTTGGTAAATGCTGCTCCTGTAAATTTTTTGCAAGCCGTCGGATTAATGGTGCTCGGGCGTTTACTCACGGGTAGTTTGAGCATCGGTCTCGGACTTTCAGCGATGCTAAAAAAAAATGATACCGATAATGAAGAATTTTTTGACGATACGGATGAAGCAGACGAAGACTTAAATCACAAAACCGATTTACGCGACGATTTGCGCAAACGTTGTAAAAATTTCGGACAAAAAGTGAAAGAAAAAAGTTGAACTCATACAGCTTATTTAAAAAACAAAGGACAAACGACGTACAACATCGTTTGTCCCTTGTCCTTTACTCCTCTAATAGCTTAGTGTTAAATTCTTTTCGTGCCGGCTTTTATGCGCGCTTCAACCCACTCGAAAATATATTTCGGCGAATAAATGCGCCAAGTAAAGCCGTTGAAATCTTGCCCGAAATAACAATAATTATCTATACCCGCTTCTTCCATTTCCTGCGCTACGTGATCGAACGTATTGATAAAAGCAATCCATCCGCCGTTGAAACCGTCGCGACATTCTTCCGCCCATTCTTCGTAATAACAATCATCGGAAGCGTGAAAGTTCAAAACATTTTCGCAAATCAGTACAAAACGCGTTATTCCCTCGTCCAACATCGTTTCTATTGCATTTCTTTTCAGCAACATCACGTCGTTTTGTAACGCATCATTCCATTCACCTATAAATTCTATAATTGCTTGTCCGGTCTCGTAATCCGCAAATAAAATTTTCATATACAGCGTCTCCGAACCTAAATCGTCCCAGTAAGGGTGAATGACATAATTATAAATGACTTTTTCTTCGTTATAATTGCGCCCGTGAAAGGGCGATAACGCATCTTCTTCACCTGCATATTGATCGCGCCATTTATGAAAAGGCTGAATGTCGTGCATAATTCATCATTTGACTTTCTTTAAGACGGCTTTTTGGTAAATGACGACCGGAAAAGTTTTTACGGGCGGAATGTTTTCACCGTTTATTTTTTCTTTCGCGCCTCCGGTTTCGCTGACGGATTTATCTTTTCCGAAAATAATTTCAAACGTAAACGTATCACCTTGCTTTTCTTCTATTGTCGTCATATCATTGCCTTCAACAGCATAATGACAAAAAAGTTTATTGCCCACAAAATACGATTCCATTTTTATCGAATTGAGTTCGTCGCATTGATAAACGCCTTTTTTCGCATCAATGGTGCGCAACAAATAAGGTCTCAAACCTTTTTCGGCATCGTCTCCGTAAACGATATTCCACCGGTACACGCCCGCCATATCGGTTTTTCCCATTATCATTTTCATCGGAACACTTTGCGCCAAGCCGTCCGATTTATAAATATTGAGCGTTCCTTGATATTCGCCGAACCACGACTGCGGAAAAGTTTCAGGTTGTTTTATAATCACCGTTTCAGTGCCGAAAGGTGCTTTATTACTCATACTTATTTGCGACGATTCTGAAGCCGTACCGAAAGAAGATTTTGAAGATTGGCAAACAGCGTTGCCCGCGATTATTACGCAGAGTAACAAAGCGAAGAAGATTTGGTTGGAACGCATCTTTTATAAAGAATGTTTGATGATAAAAATAGAGAAAAACGATAAATCCTGAAACTCCCGTAAATCTGCATAAAATTATAAATAAAACGAAATTTATTTTCAGTTTTAACAAAGTTTTACAATAACACTATGATAAATTATGTGTTTTCGGAAATTTTTTATTGTACCGTTTGTTATTTCAACGGTTTAACGGAATAACCCGCTTTTTGCAGTAAATTTATCACGCCCTTATCTCCGCCCAAATGACCGGCACCGACAGCAAATAAAGTCGGTTTCGATTTCATCTGCCCTTCCATCAACGGAATCCATTTTGAGTTCCTGTCTACTATCAACATATTTTCGTATTGCGCCATGTCCTTGTCCGCGCCGTTTTGCAGCGATTTGCTCATACCGTCAATATCCTGCTGCATATAAATTTTCACCAAATCCTGCATTTCAGTTGTTTCTTTTTTATCCGTATTCTTTGCGGATTTTACCAACATTTTCGCTTGTGCTTCCAACGGGATAGAATCGAACATACTCATCTGAAAATCTATGGTTTCCAAGCCGCTCATCTCTTTTTTATCTTTTTCCGCCATTTGCATAAACTCCAATTCGTAAGACGTAATTTTCGATGATTTATCGGCACCGCCGTTCATGGATAATTTTTCGCCATCCGTTCCCATCATCATAGAAAGAAACATGGGTTTTATATGTTCGAGGTACGCCATCGGTAAACCGAGTGCGTCGAAACGCGCTTTCACGATTTTATAATCTTCCGCACTCAACACGTCGCTCAATGTTTTATTGTTGGGCATCATCGCTTTATTCATGACACCCATCAAAGCGGCGGGATTATTCATGTCTTGCATATTTATTTCTAAAGTCAATCTTTTTGTGTTGGCGAATGCTTTTTTGGTAGCATCGGTCAATAAAAAATCATCTTTCGGAATCAAGTGAATCGTACCGTACACATAAGACGTATTCACGCCTTTACCGCTCACTTCCCATAAAAGCGATTTCGCCCTGCCGGGCGTTGCCGATGCCGTAGCAGCCGGTTTTGTCGAAGAACAAGATGCGGCTAAAAAAGCTGCGAATGAGAATACAAGATATTTGAAACTAATTTTCATGTTTTTTTTAAATGTAAATGTATATCAGACGTGACGAATACGCCAACCTAATATTGTCGCGTCCGAAAATATTTATCCTGAAGACCCTACCTTATTAATGTAATGAAAAAATGAAAAAGACTGTAAGACGTAAAATGAAAAAAAATTTATAGCTCGGCGAACATCAGCACACTTAACTGCACAATAGGCATTATGAATATCTTTGGAAAAAGAAATAGAATTAACACCGGAAAAATTGGCTATGTTGCGCGATAAATTTTTGTTTTGAAGTAAAATTAAAGCGTGATATTAATCTCATAAAAAAAAACGACACATAAAATTAGAACATATCCGGGATTTCTTTCCTTAACAATTATTTATCCTCAAAAAATTTATCCTTTAAAATATCTTTACGTTCTTTGCATGAGTTTATTTTAAATAAATTACCACAAATTATGCTAAAAAATATTTTAAACGGTTCGATATTTATCGTACTTGCCCTTTTCGGTTTACTTTCCGGTTGCAAAACTGCACAATCTCTCTCGAAACTTTACGAAACAGTTTATAACGATAGCACTATTCTCGCTAAACGCGGCGATATGATTTTGCCCTTCAATCGTTTTATAGAACCGATTGGCACCGTGATTCGTTACGGCGACCCGAGTTTAGAAGATCACAGCATGGATTGCGTTTTAACGCCCGACAGAAAAACTTTAGCGGTGGAGGATAGATACGGCGCAACTTTTATAAATACCGCCGATAATAAAATTATTTTCAGATACGAATACGCGAAAACCGGCGGCGAAAAAAATTTGATGAGCGTCTATTCGGGCATTAAAGCGTTCGACGTGGAAGGCAAAACGCATATTTTTTGGAGCGCGGAAGATAGAGTCAATAAAAAAGGTATCGTATTTGATGTGATTTGGAGCGGTGCAACTGCAAGTGTCGCTCAAAAAATTTTGATTGACCCGATAAAACCTGCGCCAAACGCTTTGCCCAACGATATTGCTGTGCAAAACGAAAACGGGGAAGTGTATTTATATGTGGTATTGCACGGAAACAATCGGCTCACAAAATACCGATTGAAAGATAAAAAAATGATATGGTCTGTTCCTACCGGTATGGCACCCTTTGGTTTGGTCATTGCAAAAAATAAAGTGTATGTTACGAATTGGGCAGGTAGTGTTCCAAATTTGAAAGACGGAAGTGAAACGGCGGGTATTCCTTATGCCAATGTTTATATCAATCCTAAAACCGGCGGTACATCATCCGGTACGGTTTCAGTTTTTGATGTTAATTCAGGTAACTCACTCAAAGAAATAAATGTCGGTTTACATCCGAATGCGATTATTGCAAGTCCGAATCAAGAACAAATTTTTGTGGCAAACGGCAACAGTGATGACGTTTTTATGATTGATACCCAAAACGATGTAACCATCAATTCAATCAGCGTTCATCTCGACAAAGAACAAAATCCGTTTATCGGCGATTCACCTAACGCATTAGCGATCAGTGCCGACGGAAAAACTTTGTACGTTGCTAACGGTATGGATAATGCGCTTGCAGTAATAGACGTTGGAAATTGGACTTTGGACGTTGTAAAAACAAACAATCAAAATCCAACGTCCAAAGTCCAACGTCCAACGTCCAAATTAATCGGCTTCATCCCTACCGAAACTTATCCGAGCGGCATCGCGCTTTCAAAAGATAAAATATACGTCGCCAATTTAGAAGGCGAAGGTGCGCGCATAAAAGATAATCAAGGTTTTTTCAGTCATCATCAAGGGGCGACTGTTTCCGTTATTCCGACTCCGAAATCTGAAGATTTACCGAAACTCACTTCAAAAGTTGAAGAAACTAATTTTTTGTTCCGAACAAAATTAGCGCAATTGTTACCGCGCATCGGCGTTGCACCAAAACCGGTGCCTGAACGCATCGGTGAACCTTCGCCGATTAAACACATCCTTTATATTATAAAAGAAAATAAAACTTACGACCAAGTTTTCGGCGACATAAAACTCGGCAACGGCGCACCGAATTTGTGTATTTTCGGCGACAGTGTAACCCCGAATGCGCATAAATTAGCAAAAGAATTTGGTTTGATGGATAATTATCACACTTGCGGAAAATCTTCTGCCGAAGGACATCAATGGACTGATGCCGCCATGACATCGGATTATGTTGAACGTAATGTGCGCGCTTGGTTCAGGAGTTATCCGCACGTGCAAACCGACGCATTGGTATATAACAAAAACGGTTTTATTTGGAATCAAGCACTTGATCACGGAAAAACCGTGCGCATTTACGGTGAAGCATGTACACCCGAAACCGTAAAAAAACAAACTTGGTCGGAAAATTATGACTTGTATAAATCCGGAAAAATTCCGGCGTTCACAAATACCAGCACCATTTCGCGCGTTCGTCCGATACTCGCTCCCGGTTTTCCGGGTGAAGGTTTTGAGTTTACGGACCAAATGCGCGCCGATAATTTCATAAAAGAATTAAAAGAATACGAACAACAATCCGGTGATGCATTACCGCAACTCATTGTGATGGCTTTACCGAATGATCACACGATTGGCACGAATCCGAATTATCCGACGCCGCGTGCTATGATTGCCGACAACGATTTAGCATTGGGTAGAATGATTGAAGCCTTAACTAAAAGTAAATTTTGGTCGAGTACAGCTGTATTTGTAACCGAAGATGATACGCAATCCGGTTGGGATCATATTTCTGCATATCGTACTACCGGAATAGTAATTAGTCCGTTCAGTAAAAAAACAGGTCAATTAATTAAAACCAATTACAACCAACTCAGTATGGTGCGCACGATTGAAAACATTCTCGGAATTCCGCCGATGAATATTATGGATGCGACCGCCACTCCTATGTTCGATTGTTTTACAGATAAAGCTGATACAGGCGAATTCAAATCTGTTCCGAATATCATTCCTTTAAATGAAATGAATAAATCGATAACTTCGATGAGATCCGGTATAGAAAAAAAATACGCCGAACTCTCGCAATCGCCACAATTTGAACACGTTGACGGCGGAGATGATGATTTACTGAATAAAATTTTATGGTATGCCGCAAAAGGTGATGCGCCGTTTCCAAAAAGTATGACGTTGCCGAAGAGTAAAAGAGAGGATAAAGACTGAGATGGATTTATGATTTCAGTTTTGAATTTACGATTTCAGATTTAAAAACAATCGCACCGAGAATTGATTTTCCGGGTGCGATTGTTTTGTTGAGCAATTGTGGTGTGTTTCGCCGCTCTGCCAAGGCATATCCCGCGCATTAAACGAGTCTTGTTTAATCTTGCAGGACACACTCCTGCGCGAGCAGATAAAACTCAAATTTATCTGCAATTATCATATTCATTCACTGCATTGAGAATACTTTCTAAACTGTACTGACCATTTTTAGCTTTCAGGCTCACCATCGGACAATCGTCTAAATACTCCGACAAACGCGCATTGAAATCGGAAGCGAAACTGCCGATTTCTAAATTGGCACATTTTTCTTCACGCGCTTTTTTTATCAATAAAGCACCCTGACGTAATAACAAAGTCCCGTCTAATCCTTTTACCGTTTCAAACGAACGATATAAACCGATACGTGAGGATTCAAATAAAACCTGTACTAAATCGGTTTTATTCGATAAAATATTCGTTGGATAGCGCATCGGTTTATAATAACTTTCACCCGCTTGCATTTCTTGAATATCGGAAAGAAAAAACAAATTTTCTTTGCCGGCGTTATCAATTAATTTCACGCGCATTTTTTCTAAATTGCCGAGAAAATTATCAAACATACCTTCCATTTTTCTGCCGGTACCGTCATTATCTTTCGTTCTCAAAATTATAAAACCTTGCGGCGAAGGATTGATATTTGCCGGCAACGATTGCGTAGTTTGTTTTGAAACAAAACCGTTTAAATAGGGCGAAACTTGTCCGGTTTTTAATTTTTGCGCCCAGTCATTACTTTTGTAAGTACGTAATTTAGCGGCATTTACAGCCTTTGCAAAATCGTCTGCTTCACCGTTATCAATATCCACTTTAGTCATCAGCGGCATATAAGATAGTGCTTTATCGAAATTATTCAATTGAAAATACGAATTTGCTGCATTAAAAGCACAAGCATAATACAATCGCCTGTCATCTTTTGAAGTGCCGGTGATTTTATCTTTTTGCGTATCCCAGAAATCAATCGAACTTTGCACACCTTTTTGAACCGTCTCGTTCATATAACCGTTATCCGCAAAAGCAAAAGCGCGTTTTGCTCTTTCTATAGAATTAAAATATTCGGCATTTTGTGTATCCGTTTCGCTGGATTTTCTCGGACGATAATAAATTACTTCTCTTGACACGCGTTGATAATCGTATAAATCACGTACTTCATTGGATAAAGCATTCAAATTTTCACTCCATTTTCCGTTTACGAAAGTCGGAATTTTAGATTTTCTATCCGCTGCACTCGCACTATCCGCTAAAGCAACCGATACGAAAGCAGATGTTTTATACGTGTATTGATCGTTCAGTGTGCGTTTGTAAATAAGGTTACCGGTTTTATCGGTCAAGGATACTTCAATCGGAAACGAATATTGTTGTTCGTACCAATAAACGTTGAGACCTTTAGCTTTATCTTTTTCACGTTGTTTTAAAACGGCTCTGTGCACAGACACATCATACAAATAAACCAAAACTACTAAATCGCTATTCTGTTGCACCGGATTAAAACCATCGAATTGAAAAGCGCGGTTCACTTCATTCGGGTTAATACTGTAATCAGCACCATCTAATCCGCGATTATAAATAATAGTTTGATACGTTTTAAAATTTTCGGGAAGCGGTTTCAACGGAATGCGAATCGTGTTGATATTAAAGTTTTCGCTGCGTAAACGTTGTGCATTAGAAGTGGAAGTACAAATAAAAATAAATAGACAAGCAAACGGTAAAATGTTTTTCATTTCGGATTTAGGTTTTCATTTTAAAATTATTTTGACCCGCAAATATATTTAGAAAATTATTTTTCGTAATGTAAAATTTTTATTTTTTTTATTTTTTTTATTTTTTTTATTTTTTTTATTTTTTTTATTTTTTTTATTTTTTTTATTTTTTTTATTTTTTTTTAAAAACTTTCAAATATCGGAGGGGCACTAATTAGACGAATGAAAATAAACGTAGTTAAAAAAATTCGTGAAAATCCACTAAACCCACGTCATCCACCTTATATTTAAACGTAATCAGAACGTGGATGATGCGGATTTGGCGGATTTTCGCGGATTTTTTTTTATGCTTTCAACCTCGTTTGTTATTACTCAACTACTTACCTAATATTTACAAAAATTTACCGTAAAAGTACGTGTAGGTTTCTGCATAAGTCATATTTTTGCGCCTCGAAAGCGGATACCGTTTTCTAAACAATTTAAAACATAAATAAAAATTCATGAAAAGAAAAGCAACCGCCATCTGGCAAGGAAACGGATTAGAAGGCAAGGGTACTTTATCGTCTAATAACAAATTTTTTGATAACACGCCTTTCAGTGCCAAAACACGTTTTCAGAACGAAGACGGCAAGTTGGGAACAAACCCTGAAGAACTTATTGCTGCAGCTCATGCTGCTTGTTTTGATATGCAATTGAGTTTTATGATTGCAGGAGCCGGTTTTACTGCCGACGAATTGCACACCGAAGCCACCGTTACTGTTGAGCAGGTGGGCGCGGGTTTTGCCATTACCAATATTACTTTGGATTTAAAAGGAAAAGTAACGGGTATGGCTTCCGAAAAATTTTATGAATTGGCTAAGGGTGCCAAAGAACATTGCCCTGTGAGCAATGCTTTGCGCGCAACTCCGATTACTCTGAACATGAGTTTTGAAGGTTAAAATTTCAGCCGGTTTCAAAAAAGCCTTTCGCAAAATGTGAAAGGCTTTTTTATTGAATTAAAATTTATTATAAAAGAAGGTCAAATTTCAAATTATTTTCTATTTTTACCGCGCAATTCTTGCAATTACTAAATTTCATTAAAATACTCTGACATGAAAAAGTTTTCTTTTGCACTTTCAATATTCATACTGTTTTGCGCCGTTACTTTCACGAGTGCGCAAATCACGACACCTCAACCAAGCCCGAATGCTTCTTTTACACAAAAATTCGGTTTAACCGAAATTAAAATGGAATACAGTCGCCCGGGCGTAAAAGGTCGGACGATTTTCGGCGGTTTAATTCCTTTCGGCGAATTGTGGCGTACGGGTGCTAACCAAGCTACCAAATTTACGACTACCGACTCTATTACTTTCGGTGGTAAAGGTTTAGCAAAAGGTACTTATGTTTTGCTCACTAAACCCGGACAAAGCGAGTGGGAAATTATTTTGAATAAAAATCCGGACGTGAGTATATTCAATTACAAACCCGAAGACAATATTTTGAGTGTGAAAGTACCGTCAACCGGTTTACCGTTTTCAATCGAATCGTTTACGATATTGGCAA
The DNA here is from genome assembly GCA_038226035.1 of Chitinophagales bacterium. Taxonomy (GTDB): domain Bacteria; phylum Bacteroidota; class Bacteroidia; order Chitinophagales; family Saprospiraceae; genus JAAFJT01. The sequence continues at coordinate 22,377 of JBBRQS010000010.1, forward strand.
ATAATATGACCAATAACACCTGCGATTTGCAAATTTTATGGGAAAACACAATGGTCAGCATTCCTTTAACGAACGATGTTGATTCAAAAGTGATGGCTCAAATGAAACAAAAATTGGACGGTCCGACTGCAGGTGATTATGCCGCGATGTCAAATTATTATCTGGATAACGGCAAAGACGCTAAACAAGGCCTTGATTACATGAATAAATCTTTGGCGATGGGCGGTGATAAATATTGGCTTTTGCGCACAAAATCTTTGCTTCAAGCGAAATTAGGCGACAAAGCGGGTGCGTTGGTAACTGCCAAAAAATCTTTGGAAATGGCAAAAACAGAAAAAAATCCGGATTATGTGCGTATGAACGAAAAATCAATTGCGGAATGGAGTAAATAATTTTAGATTTACGATTTACGATTTACGATTTTTTTCACCGCACGATTTCAAAAATCGTAAATCGTAAATCGTAAATCGTAGATGGTAAATCGTAAATCAAAACAATGAAAATATTTTGTATCGGCAGAAACTATCTTGAACACGCTAAAGAATTGCAAAATGCAGTTCCGATACAACCGCTTGTTTTCATGAAACCGCCAACGGCTCTATTGCTCGAAAACAAACCGTTTTATCATCCCGCGTTTTCAAAAAACATTCATTACGAATTGGAAATCGTTTTGCGTATCTGTAAAAACGGAAAACATATAGCACCGGAATTTGCGGCGCGCTATTACGACTGTATAACGGTCGGAATAGATTTCACTGCGCGTGATGTGCAGGATGCACTCAAAGCAAAAGGACAACCTTGGGAATTAGCAAAAGGTTTCGACAGCTCGGCGGTTCTCGGCAGCTTCAAACCGATGAGCGCGTTCGACGAAAAAAATATCCGGTTCCATTTAACCAAAAACGGCGAAACGGTACAAACCGGCAACTCGAACGAAATGATTTTTACTTTCGATACGCTCGTCAGTTTTATTTCCGAATATTTTACGTTACAACAAGGCGATATTATTTATACCGGCACGCCGGCCGGTGTCGGAAAAATCACGGAAGGCGATATATTAGAAGGTTACTTGGAAAACGAAAAAATGATACACTGCGAAATAAAGTAGAAAAAGCCGCCGAAAATTAATCAGGCGGCTTTTTTCTTTATTAAATTTGATATTTTCGACTTTAAATAAAATCCTTTAAAAGATTTTACCAATGTAATTGTGCGGCATATACCAAAGCGCAAAGCAGCATAAAAATCACGAAAATACCAAGTTTGTTTTCATTTTTAGCAGTCGTATCCGACGGCATAGGGTGATGTTTAGTAGAATTAGTGGTCTTTGATTTGATAATAGTTTCGGAGCGATTCATGATCATTTACATTTAATTTGTTTTAGTCAAGAAAAAAAATGTGAATAGTATGCTCGTGTTTATCTACTCTTGATATGTTTTATTTTCGTACGTCACAAAAGTAAAATAATTCATTAAATAAAAAAATTATAATGTAATTTTTTTATTTGATACTGAAATAAAAATATTAATACCCCGCAAAAACAATTTTCGATTTATTTTTAAACCTATCATTCGTTTATATAATGTTTAAAAAAAAGTTGTTTGTCTTAATTTTAGTAAAAAATTATCGTCGAAATTCTTTTTTTGTAAAACATATCGCACTCCTTACAATTTTTCAAAAATTTTATGTATTTTTCGTCTCTGTTACAATTGCTGAATTTTACATCCAATCAACCAAAATAAAATGAACCGTTCCTTTTTTATATGCCTGTTTTTAGCGTCGTTTTTAGGAAAAAACATTTCGGCACAATCTGATCACATCTTAGAATACAATAAACCGGCGGAGTACTTTGAAGAAAGTTTAGTATTGGGTAACGGACGAATCGGCGCATCGGTTTTCGGCGGCGTATCGTCCGATAAAATTTATTTGAATGATATTACACTGTGGACAGGCGAACCGGTGAATGCAAACATAAATCCAAACGCTTATAAAAACCTGCCTGCCATCCGAACAGCTCTTCAAAATGAAGATTATAAAGCCGCCGACTCACTTAATAAAAAACTTCAAGGCAAATATTCGGAATCTTATGCACCGCTCGGTACAATGTTTATAGAGATGCAACACGCGGGTAACGCTGAAAAATATTATCGAGAGTTAGACATCAGTAAAGCAGTTTCGGAAACCCGATACACCATTAATAGCGTGAAGTACACGCGCACCTATTTTGTTTCGCATCCGGATAATGTATTTATGATTTTATTAAACAGCAGTAAAAAAGGTGCTTTAAATTTTGATTTAAAATTCAGCAGCTTACTGAAGTATACCATTTCTACCGCCGGAAATATTTTTAAAATCAAAGGTTACGCACCTGTCCACGCTGACCCGAGTTATTTAGGTAATCATACCGGTGCAATTGTTTTCGACGAAAAAAAAGGAACGCATTTCACTACCCTTTTTAAAATTAAATCGTCGGACGGCATTATTACAAATACTGATAGTACTTTGAGTTTAAAAAACGGTACAAACGCCGAAATTTATGTTTCCATTGCCACAAGTTTTAACGGATTTGATAAAAACCCGGCGACGGAAGGTTTAAACGATGAAGCAACCGCTACTACCCTACTGACAAAAGTTTTTAATCGCACTGAAAATGCAGATTTGATAGGCAATCACATAAAAGATTATAAGTCGTTTTACGACCGCGTTAAATTGAATCTTGATTTAGGAACAAGCACCGCACCGCATTTGCCAACCGATGAACGGCTGAAACGCTACGCTACAGGTTCGGAAGATAAAAACTTGGAAACACTTTATTTTAACTACGGACGCTATTTACTCATCAGCAGTTCGCGCACCAAAGGTGTTCCCGCTAATTTGCAAGGATTATGGAATCCGTATTTGCGTCCGCCATGGAGCAGTAATTACACGCTGAACATCAATGCGGAAGAAAATTATTGGTTAGCCGAAAACACGAATCTATCTGAAATGCACACGCCGTTTTTAAGTTTTATAAAAAATTTATCAAAGACCGGCGCGACCACTGCAAAAAATTTTTATGGCGCGAGTGGTTGGACCGCCGCGCACAATTCGGATATTTGGGCAATGAGCTATCCCGTCGGCAATTTCGGTCAAGGCGGAACGATGTGGTCGAATTGGAATATGGGTGGTGCGTGGTTAAGTACACACCTTTGGGAGCATTTTAATTTTACGCATGACACCACTTTTTTAAAAAATGAAGGTTATCCTTTAATGCGCGGTGCTTCGCAATTTTGTTTAGATTGGTTAATAGCCGATAAAAACGGACAACTTATTACTTCGCCCTCCACTTCGCCGGAAAATGTATTCATCACCGACACCGGTTTTAAAGGTGCTACACTTTACGGCGGCACCGCAGACTTAGCCATGATACGCGAATTATTGATGCAAAGTGTGCAAGCCGCGACTGTTTTGAATACGGATGCGGATTTTAAAAACAAAATGGTAAAAGCACTCGCGCAATTACATCCGTACCAAATCGGTAAAAAAGGAAATTTACAGGAATGGTATTATGATTGGGAAGACGCGGAACCGCAACACCGGCATCAATCACATTTGTTCGGACTTTTCCCGGGACATCAAATTACGCCGAATTTAACGCCGGCATTAGCCGATGCGTGCAAAAAAACTTTGGAAATAAAAGGCGATGAAACAACCGGTTGGTCAAAAGGTTGGCGGATTAATTTGTGGGCGCGACTGTGGGACGGTAATCACGCTTATAAAATGTACCGCGAATTGTTAAAGTATGTGGATCCTGACGGGGTAAAAACGAGTTATGCGCGTGGTGGCGGCACGTACCCGAATTTATTCGACGCGCACCCGCCGTTTCAGATTGACGGTAATTTCGGCGGAGCGGCAGCAGTTGTTGAAATGTTATTACAATCCGGCGAAAACGAAATAAGATTATTACCTGCTTTACCGGATGCTTGGAATGTCGGAAGTATAAAAGGAATATGCGCGCGTGGCGGTTTTGAAATAGATATGGAATGGCATAACAAAATTTTAACCCAAATGAATATCTCTTCAAAAACCGGCGGTTCAACGACATTGATTTACGGTAATAAGCAAAAAAAAATTTCATTGCAAAAAGGAAAAAAAATCAAAATTATTTGGTGAAATTTTGCTTTGGCAACAAAATAATTTTATCTATCGGATTATTACCTCCAACCTTTTTAAAACATTACCGAATTTTATTTTTATTATAATTTGTATTTCGGAAAGGAAATAAGATATTTGTAGCGGAATGGATTTCGGATGTTGAGTTTAGAACTTTTGAAAATAAATTCAATTTAAATTAACGATTAAGTAATTTGTAAAAAACAACTTGATCATTTCAGTAGCTCCGCCGTTTACGGCGGAGAAAAATTAAATGTCGGTTTCTTTAGGGATTTAGTCCTTTAAAAAATAAGTTTGAAGGACTAAAGCCCTCAAAATAACTATTATTTCCATTACTCCGCCGTAAACGGCGGAGCTACTGATTTAATAAATATACCGAATTATTTTTTAAGTGTTATTAACAATCATTTTTCAAATAATTCAATTTCCAAGTTAAGATCTACTTATCTTTTTCATCAATCAACCAATTAATATTGTAATGAACGGAACACCTTTACAGACTTTAGACTTGCTCGTTTTTTTTACTTATTTTATTATCGTCTCTGCTTACGGCATCTGGATTTACAGGAGCAAAAAAGCGGCTTCCGAGAACTCCGGCGATTATTTTTTAGCGGAAGGTTCGCTTACATGGTGGGCAATCGGTTCTTCTCTCATCGCCTCCAACATTTCTGCTGAACAATTTATCGGTATGTCCGGCAACGGATTTTCGATGGGTTTGGCTATTGCGAGTTATGAATGGATGGCGGCGGCAACGCTTATTTTGGTCGCTATTTTCTTTTTACCGATTTATTTGCGCAACCGCATCTTCACGATGCCGCAATTTCTGAGTCAACGGTACAACGGTACTGTTGCTACGATTATGGCGATTTTTTGGTTGTTCTTATACGTTTTTGTCAACTTAACTGCGATTTTACATCTCGGTGCATTGGCGGTATCTACAATTTCAGGAGTGAATTATTACACCTGCATTTATGGTTTTGCAATTTTTGCCGTGTTTATTACTTTAGGCGGCATGAAAGTGATAGGCTATACGGACGTTATTCAGGTGGCAGTACTTATTTTGGGTGGCTTGGCAACAACCTATTTGGCACTTGATTTGGTCGCTCAAAAATTTCATTTGACCGGTGTATTAGCAGGTTTTCAAATGTTGGGAAAAGATGCACCCGATCACTTTCACATGATACTCAATAAACAGCAAATGATGATTCCGGACGGTATAGGCGGCACAAAAGATGCTTATATGAGTTTGCCGGGATTGACTGTTTTGTTCGGCGGTATGTGGATAGCGAATTTTAATTATTGGGGATGCAACCAATACATCACGCAGCGTGCACTCGGTGCCGATCTGCACACGGCGCGTTCGGGTTTACTGTTTGCCGCTTTTCTGAAATTATTAATGCCTATAATTGTTGTTTTACCCGGTATCGCGGCGTATGTTTTGTACAAAAACGGCGATTTTCATACGGAAATGACGGAAGGTACTGCGAACATCATCAAACCCGATCATGCTTACCCGGTTCTTATTAACTTATTACCGGTCGGCTTAAAAGGTTTATCATTTGCGGCACTTACCGCCGCTATTGTAGCTTCACTTGCCGGAAAAGCCAATTCGATTGCAACTATTTTCACGCTGGATTTATATAAAAAAATCAATCCGGCTTCAACGGAAAGCAATTTGGTACGCATCGGAAAAATAACGATTATCGTTGCCATGATAATCGGCTGTATCGTAGCACCGATGTTGAGAAATTTAGACTCGGCATTTCAATTCATTCAAAAATACACAGGATTTGTATCGCCGGGTATTTTCGCCATTTTCATAATGGGATTTTTTTGGCGCAGAACAACCGGTTTGGCAGCACTCATCGGTGCGATTATCACCATTCCGATTTCTTACGGTTTTGATAAATTTTTTCCGGAAGTGCCGTTTTTGGTATCAATGGGTTATACTTTTATCATTCTTATAGCGATTATGGCCATCATCAGTTTGTTGGATAAATCCGAGCAAGATATGTCCAACCGTTTACACATTGACCGAAATATGTTTAAAGTATCTCAGGGTTTTGCAATCGGCGCCTCCATAATAGCAGCCGCTTTAGTGGCAATCTATGCGTATTTCTGGTAATTAAGTAGTCAGGTAGCATTTTAAAAAGCCGTACAATGATTTTTTTGTACGGCTTTTTATTTTTGTTTTGACTTTCTGCGTTTTAAAAAACTTTCAATTATTTTATACAAAAATATTTTGAAATTTTATTTTAAAACTAATTTCCAGAATACTTCGTTTATTATTAGCGAATAAGTATGAATTACAATTTTTTGATCGTGCTCTCCCTATTTTTTATTTTTTTAAAAGAAAAAAGTATTATTCTTAAAAGTTTTTCCGATTTTTTTTATCTTCGCACATACTTCCATGCAATTTTTAATTTCGCATTTCTTACTTTTTTAATTATCACAGCATGAAAAAATTATTTATACTTTCTTTGGTTTTTGCATTTTTTTCATCAAATATTATTTTCGGACAAAAAACAATTGAACCCAACCCCAAAGCAATTCAAATTGCGCAAACGTATATAACACTGCAACAAAAAAATTGGAAACTATCTGATGATGATACACATAATTTTAAAGTTCAGGACAGTTATTCCGACGATTTCAACGGCGTTACACACGTATTTTTCATTCAACAAAACGCCGGTATAGAGTTGCATAACGCGATAGTGAATGTGAGTGTTTTACCGAACGGCGAAGTGGTGTTTGCAGGTAATCGTTCGATGCCACATCTATCAACCGCCGTAAATGCAACGCAACCTGTGCTTACACCCGAACAAGCTGTGAGAAAGGCTTGCGAGAATTTAAAAGTCAGTTACCCGACTACTTTGCATATCGTTAAAGGCGAAGAAGAGAATACTTATACTTGTGACAAAGGCGATTTTGTCCTTTCCGATATTCATATTAAATTGCGCTATCAACGCACCGACGATAAAACTGCTCGTTTAGCTTGGGATTTAAACATCTACGTACCCGATGAAAGTGACCATTGGAGTTTGCGTGTAGATGCACTTAACGGCGATATTTTAGATAAAAACAGTTGGACTACGCACTGTTCGTTTAACCGGTTAGTTGGCAGTCCGGATAATCAGTTGTTATGCGATGAGCCGAAAAATATTGAAAAAACGGCTGCAACACTTTCCGATAAAAAAATTGAAGAAAATCAACGTTTGGATATTACGAACCGAACAACCGAACAACCGAACAACCGATTATCAATTCTTGGTGATAATGCATCTTACCGTGTTTTTCCGTTACCTGTTGAAAGTCCTTCGCACGGCTCACGTCAACTCATCACGAATCCTGCCGATCCAAAAGCATCTCCTTTCGGTTGGCACGATACGGACGGCATCCCAGGACCTGAATATACTATCACGCGCGGTAATAATGTACACGCTTATTTGGATTGGAAGGCTACCAGTGTTTCCAGTCTTGATGAACCATCTAACCAGAGTTTAACTTTCGATTTTCCTTTCGATAATAATTTAGAACCTGACACCAACAGAAATGCAGCCGTCGTGAATTTATTTTATGTGAATAACATGATGCACGATATAAGTTATTATTACGGTTTTACGGAAGCGTCCGGCAATTTTCAAACTAAAAACTACACCGGCGCACCGGGTGCCAACGATTGGATAAAAGCACACGCACAAGATGGCGCAAAATTGGCGAGTCCGAGTTTGAACAACGCCAATTTTACCAGACCGCCGGATGGCGAAAGCGGAACAATGAATATGTACGTATGGTCTTTGCAAAATGCGAATTTGCTTCATGTAACTGCACCCGGCAATTTAGCAGGTGATTTTACTTGCGGTACGGCTTCTTTCGGTAGTCCGATTACGACGACGCATATTTCCGGTCAGATTGTACTTATGAACGATGGTTCCGGCAGTCCCACATTAGGATGTAATTTACCGGCTTTAGACTATACCGGAAAAATTGTATTAATAGACAGAGGCACTTGTTACTTTGATGCCAAAGTGTTTAATGCTCAACAAAAAGGGGCAATAGGTGTGATTGTTATTGATAATCTTGAAGAAAATACTTTTTCGTTAGGCCAAGCTTCAGTCGGTGCATCAGTAAAAATTCCTTCTGTTTTAATAAAAAAATTGGATGGTAACCGGTTAAGATCTGCTGCAGGAGGGAACGGTTTATTCGCATCATTATATTCGGATGGCATAGGACCCAATCGTTTAGACGGCGACTTTGATAACGGTATTGTATCACATGAATATACACACGGCATATCGGGGCGTTTGACGGGCGGACGATTGAATGCCAATTGTTTACAATCGGGTGAAGAAGCTAACGGCGAGGGTTGGAGCGATTTTATGGGTTTGGTAATTACGACAACACCGGCTGATAGAGGTAATACTTTGCGCGGTGTGGGTACTTATGTGACTCGTGAACCAAATAATGGTGTAGGCATCCGGATTTATCCGTACACTAACGATATGAGTATTGACAAACACACTTATGACGATATTATCGCGGACACGGAAGTACATGATGTCGGAGAAGTCTGGACATCCGTGCTTTGGGATTTATACTGGCGATTCGTAGATATTTACGGTTGGAATGCCGATTTGAAAAATATTACGAGCGGTAACGGGAAAATGGTGCGCTTGGTGTTTGATGCCCTAAAAATGCAGCCCTGCAATCCCGGATTTCTGGATGCGCGCGATGCGGTATTAGCTGCCGACCGTGCGGATTTTAACGGCGATAATCAATGTTTAATTTGGGAAACTTTTGCGCGGCGCGGAATGGGTTACAATGCTGACCAAGGCAACCCTTTGGTTTATAATGATAATACTCAAGGATTTGATCAAAATCCGTATTGTATAAAAACGCTGAAAATAATTAAAACAGCAACTGCTTCCATAAAACCTGGCGATAATATCACTTATACCGTCACAGTTATAAACCATAAAGGAACACCCGTAACGGGCGTGGTTGTCACGGATTCGTTACCCGCAGGCACAACGATTTTGTCCGGCTCGCCGACCAGAACGATTGTTGTAGCAGGTGGTGTGGCGACTTGGAATATAGGTAACATGAATGCTTTGGACACAGCGGTACTCACATATAAAGTAGTGAGTGACATTTCAAAAAAATCTACGGCGCAGTTTTTCGATGATTTCGAACACAGCGATAATAATTGGAATTACGATGACTTGAAAGGTAAAGGCAATATTTTTGGTTTGAGTAATGCCTATTCGTTTAGCGGAAAAAATTCTATGAGCGTGGTGTATGCCACCACATCCGGCGTGAGTGACGTGTCCACTTTTATGATCAAATCCGTAAAAGTGACGGGGAAACAACCGGTTTTGCGTTTTTATCATTACTATGACACGGAACCGGGCATAGACGGCGGCTTCGTTCAAATATCGATAAATAACGGCGTTTCTTGGGATACGATAAACAGAAATTTATTTTTTAAAAACCCGAATCGAGGTAAAATTTCTACAAAAACTTTTTTTATCGGCGATTTACAGGCTTTCTGGGGCAATAATAAATCGTTCAACCCGACCTGCATTGATTTGAGCCCGTATTTAAACCAAAATATAAAATTGCGTTTCCGCTTCGGAAACGACTCTTTGGTAAAAGCATTAGGTTGGTTTATTGACGATGTGACTGTAATGGATGTTTATAATTACAACAGCCGTGCGACTGTACGCTCGGCACAAAACGATTTATCTTCCGCTATGGTAGCAGAACGCGGCACGCTCGTAGACCCGACAATTTTTACACCGACTGAAGATATTAAAACCGATTTTTCGGTAAAAGTATATCCGAACCCCGCGCAGGATTTACTAAACATACAAATCCGAACGCCCCAATTTGAACCCGTAGATGTACGCATTTATTCAATAACCGGACAAGAGCTTTGGCAAAAAAATATTTTGGTATCCGGTCAAGACATTTTATTACCCGTCAATATTTCCGGTTTCGGTAGCGGTATTTATTTTATCAGAATAGGTACAGGCACACAAAGTACGGTTGAAAAATTTGTGGTTAGTGGGCATTAAGGAATTAAATTTTGATAAGGTACTAATTGGGGCTAATTAATACCTTATCAAAATTTCATTCCTAAGGGATTTTTTGAATGGCAATATTTTTTTACAATGATGGTAATAGTTTGCCACGGCACTTACCGGTAATTTTGTATTTGTAAGGAGAAATGGATAACTGAATTTGTTTGTAATTTTTTTTGATAATTACTTCAAACTATGTTCTTCTTTCTTCGAATTTAATTACATCATTAACCCAAAGTGGCGACTTTACGCACATCAAATGGAAAAGTTCATATTTCTTATTTTAGCGATTTCGGCTAGCAATTTCCAAGTTTCCGCCGGAACTTATCCCCTACCGGCTGTTATGTTCGAACTGACGGCAGTATCTACCGTCAATTTTGTTACAAAAGAAAATGAAAAAGCGGTAACCGTTCGCATTACAGGTTCTATCAAAGACAGCATGGAACTCAGATTGTGCGATGACAATGGCAATATATTGTATTCCGAAATTGTTCAAAACAAAGAAGTGTTCACGAAAAAAATGATTTTAAATGAATTGCAATTCGGCACGTATCACATAACTGTAAGCCGGAAATTAATGAAAACCATACAACCTTTTGAGCTCACTAAAACCGGTGTACAATTAAATGAAAGCGAGCGAAAAGACATTTTTTTACCGCAAATTATACAAAAAGGGAACGAAATCTGTGTATTTTGTTTTTCACCGTTCAAAACCGATATGGATATTCGCATTTACGACAACGAAGGCGTTTTGTTGATGAAAGATGTTAATAGTAATGTAAACGAGGTGAATAAGCGTTTCAGTTTATCGCAATTCCCAACGGGTGCTTATTTTTTTGAAATGAACGCCGGTGAAGAAGTCACGTATTTGACGGTTTACTATACCGCGCAGAAAAAACAACTTTCGATTAAACCCAATATTGCGATGCACTGAATTCAATTGCTAATGACGAATGAAATATCAGTTATTCGCAGTGTTAAAAAAAAGTACCGCACATCAATATCTTGATGTGCGGTACTTTTTTTCAGGCATATCAAAACTGATACGTTCGGAGATTTTTTAAAATTCAATAAGTCGTGTTAATACTAAAGGACAGAAAATAGTGATAATTATTTTGTTTTAAAATTGCATATAGTCTGAAAGCCTAAAATAGTACAGCTTGGAGCCTCAGATTTAAATTTGAAGTGCAATTTTCAGTAAAAAAGAAAGATCAGAACTTACAGTTACCTTTCCGCTCGACTAAAAGTTAAAAGACGAGAACCTGTAAGCAATTGATCCTTGATTAAAGATACATACTTCAAGCGTATGTTAATGACAACAAGAGTCAAAAAGAAATTACCGCGTTAATAGGTATAAGTAAATCGACCGTCTGCCGAAAACTTGAACGCCACAGTGCGGGCGCAAATACGAAGCCTAAAAAGTATAACGTCGGAGCGATTATAAAAGCGGACGACTTACACCTTATAAACTGACCGATGAAATACAGAAAGTCGAAATTCAAGATAACACGGATGTTCGAATATATTTAAGTGCCGCCAACGACGAACTTTATAACCGTTAATGCGCCAACCCGTCGGAACAGTCCAAGTCGAACTCAGACAGGTTGAAGTAATAATATTTTAATACTCTCGGGTTTCAGACTCAAGAAGTTCTTCTTCGATACTCAGAACATAAAATACAGCTTCTGAATTTAAGAAAGAAATGATTGTGTCTTTATGCGTTGTCAGCAAATTTTAATATTAATATAATAGATTTTCAACTAAAATTACACGGTTTAAAAAAATAGAGTTAAAATTATGAGCGGTTATAACTGGTCTCCGAAGTGTAAAGTTAGGTATGTGCAAATCTTAATTCCTTTTACCATGTTTTGAGAAAAGTATAACCATTGGGCTCAAAAATTCATGGATTTCATAAATTCTACTACATCTCGTACGTTATGGAAAGTTTCGTTTTGAAAGGATATTCTGGCGCGTTCAAGAATTTGTTTGTTTTGAACGTCTATCGTGTTTTTTTTCTTTTTTAATATGTCGGCAATATCCGCATTGGTACGCGTTGCGTCTTCAATAAGCAAATCAATAATTTTATTTTGTTCGGGTGTCAACACCAATGGTTTGCGCACAAAATAGGTTTTCCAGAAAGCGTAATTCAATCCCGGTTTGTTTTCAAAATTCTCATCGTAAAGTGTACCCATCACCAACGTTTTTTCTCCTTTTACAAATGGGCGCAACACGGTGTAAGAAATTAAAACAGTTATCACATTGTTGTTTTTATCTAATTGCAATGGTGAACATTCCATCATCAGCCAATGATAATTGTTGTCGAGTAATTTCATCGGTACCTGAATGCGGTAATACTGTTGTAGCGGCTTGAAACCTTCACTGAATTTTAATTCGGTCGTCACGTAACGAAAAGTTGTTTCTGCCCATTGCAAATTTTCTACCAAGTAATCCGGATGTATGGCTCGGAAAGTAGCATCAACAGAAAAATTATTGTTTTTAAGAGTTAGAAATTTTTCAACATTGAGCATGTAAGTGTGCTTCATAGTTCTGATGTCAAGCACAAAATAAAATTTATACTTTGAAAAACTGTTCAACTTCAAACTTTCAAATACTTTCTCACATTCTTCTTCATTCAAATCAACAGGCTCTCCGTAATTTGAAGTTTGTCGTTTCATAAAAAAATAAAACCCGATTACGGATTTGGCAAGTTGTAAGTAGTTCATATCGGTTACATTTTTTTGGCTGACAGTTTTCGGCAGCTTACCATGCCGGATAAGTCGCAAAAAAACTGTCGTTATAAAACTGCATGGTTTTCAGGAAACCTATCACTTCTTTTATGTTATCAAAATGCTCGTTGATAAAAGAGGCACGAGCGCGCTCCAGAATCTGTTTGTTCTGAGCGTCTATGGTATTCTTTTTTTTATTGAGTTGTTCGGCAATTTCCGCGTTCGATAGTGTTGTATTTTTTATCAATAACTCAACTATTTTATTTTGCTCGGGCGTGAGTACAAAAGGTTGGCGATGGCAATACATATCCATGAGTACCCGATTCCATTTCACTTCTTCCAAGTTTGGTCCGCTCAAATTGCCGACTAACGGTGTGTTTTCGCCTTCTTGAAATGGACGAACGACGTTGTAAGTATTGAGGTGGGTAATGATGTTTTGGTCTTTATCGAGTTGCAGCGACACACAATTCATCAAAAGCCAATGATATTTACCGTCGAGCAGTTTCATCGGTATCGTGATGCGGTAATTGTGTTTTAACGGTTCGGCTATGGATCGCAAATCAGAGAGTATACAACTGTAAATTGATTCTGCCCACCGAATATAATCTATGATATAGTCCGGATGAATGGCTCGGAAATAAGCATCAATTGTAAAATTATTTTTGTATGGCAGAAATTTTTCTATGTTATGCACAAATGGAAACTTCAAAGTTCGGATGTCCATAGACAAAGCGAATTTGCACGACGTAAAACGTTCTGTTCTTACATTGTCGTAAATTTTGTCGCATTCTGCTTGCGTGAGCGTTACCGGTTCACCGTGATTACGGGTATGCCGTTTCATAAAGAAATAAAAGCCGATTACTGCTTTGGCGATATGTAAATAATTCATTTAGTTTTGTTTTAAATTTGTTCTGCATTTGATTTTTCTTTTCTTTAGTACATGTAGAAAACTAAAAAATGTAACTGGAATTAAAAAAAAAATTAAAAAAAATTCGTTAGCATATTTCGTCTTCGACCGGTCAAAAAAATAGTTATTAAAAGATTGGTCAAATTGCGTAATAAATAGTTGAGTAAAAATAAACGAGGTTAAAAAAAATACATGAAAAATGTTCGCTTTTAATTTTAAAAATTTATTTTTAAAAAAATGGTTTTGGGGTTAAAAAGTTTATTGTCATATTTACTTTTCTTGATAATACAAAATTATAAACAATCAAAGGAAACTTCAATATTCGGGTATCTAACTTTAGTTAGAAATCTTTTTCAGGGATAAGTAGTCTGAAAAAATCGCTCGAAATAAAATTTCCCAAAAAAATTGCGATGAGAAAATAATTTCTTACTGCAATTTTTTACTTACCTATTGCTACTTAAAATAAACTCATTTCTCTCTGTACAAATTAATAGCCTCGGTACGGTTGGAAACTTCGAGTTTTGAATAGATGACATGAATTTTTTGTTTTAAATTGTCCAAATTCAAATGCATTAACGGTGCTATTTCTTTATAAAACTTGCCTTCGGAAAGAAATTTGAGAATTTGTGTTTCGGTGGGCGATAATTTAACTAAACTGGGATTCGGTTGACTTTCAAATGATTCTATAACGCGGCGTGCAATTGTGGAAGACATGGGCGAGCCACCTGCTTTTAGTTCACGTATAGCCTCCAATACTTTTTCCTCGGTAGTATTTTTTAGTACGTAACTTTTAGCACCGACTTTGAGTGAATCGAAAATATCACTATCGCTCGACCACGCCGAAAAAATCATAAATTGCGTATTCGGACATTTCGTGCGTATCTTTCTAATAACTTCAATACCCGATGCGTTGGGCGGCATATAAATATCCATAAGAACAATATCTGCGAGTAAATCCGGCAGATTTTTTATGGCATCAAGTGAATTATCGAAGCCGGCAATACAAGTAAATCCATCAGTTGAGTTTAGAACATCAACCCAAAAATTTCTGAATTCATTATCGTCTTCGACGATGGCTACTCTGATTACTTCCACGGTAGACAGGGTTTTACTGTAAAACACTGATATTAACAAAGATTCCGTTTAATATAACTGGAAACTGCATTGGTTTACCGATACAACCTTCATAATACGGTAAGCGAAACTCTGCATAATATCTGTTACAAATATAAAGTTAGATATTTTTTTTCAAAAAAATATCTAACTTTTGTTAGTTAAAATACCATTCTTTAGTTCCAGAGCTAAGGTTGTAGTTGTTCCTTTCCCAACCTCCGATTTAATTTCGTACGAACCTTGCGCTTGTTTCATGCGGCTCCGCATATTGACGATACCGTTGCCACCTAATCCGACAATTTTTTGGTTTTTATCAAAACCTTTACCGTTGTCTGATATTGTTATTTTCAAATTGTTATTTTCAACGTTAAAATTTATCTGTACCAGATTTCCCTGAGCGTGTTTTACGATATTATTCAGGGTTTCTTTAAAAACCAAAAAAACTTGCCGGCGTCGTTCGCCCGTTATAATGCGCTCGATATTATAAACTTCGGGGGCGATATTGAAACGAAAATCAAGTTCGTGGATGCCTATAAATTCTGTTGCATATCGCTGAAAAAATGATATCAAGCCTTCCGCATTATCATTATTGCTGTTCATAGCCCAAATAATAACCGCCATTCTTTCAACCAAATTGGAAGCATTGTCAGCTACTTTTTCTATTTGATTGCGCGCTACATCATCCGTTATGCGCAGTTTTGCTCGATTGCTGATTAATCGGATTGTCGAAAGTCCTGCACCGATTTCGTCGTGCATTTCACCGGCTATCCTGTTGCGCTCTTGAGTTAGGGCGCGTTCGCGATTGATGATGTTCTGTTGTTGACGCAATTTGCGATTTGTATAAATTTTAACCGATAAACCTAATGTTGAGCTGAATATGCCTAATAACATAAAACGGAACCACCAAGTTTGCCACCAAGGCGGCAGAATTTTTATTATTAAGGATTTGCCCTTTTCATTCCAAACGCCGTCGCTGTTCGCAGCTTTTATCATGAACACATAATTACCGTGATTCAAGTTCGGGTAAGCGGCAAATTTATTGTCATCATACACCCAATCTTTATCGTAACCTTCAAGTTTGTGCGCGTATTTATTTTTGGCAGGGTTGGCGTAGTGCAAAGCTTCGAATTCAAAAACAAGATCGTTTTGTGTATTCGAAAGTATTATTTCTTTGGCTTCCAACAAGGATGTTTTCAACGGCGATTTTTCGCCCATAGTCAACACCGAGACATTTGATATTTTCAAATCGGTAAACAGCATCATGGGTGGTGTTGGGTTCGTATATAACGCTGCCAATTCGTTTAGCCCGTGATTGCCGCCAAAATAATATTTCCCGTCTGAAGTTTTTAGTGCGGCGGCGGCCGTGAAACTTATACCGCCCAATCCGTAAGCTAAACCGTAATTGATAAATGTGGCTCTACCCGTTGCTTCATTTATTGACATTCTCGAAATACCTTTAGATGTTGAAATCATCAACTCGTTCTTATTTCCCGTCACGATCCCGGAAATATAATCGGAAGGTAATCCGTCTTTTTCGGTATAAACCGTAAATTTTTCGGTTTTCGGGTCAAATTTATTCAACCCGGCGGGAGTAGCAATCCAAAGCATACCTTTGCCCGTATCTTGATAAATATGCTGAATAGCATTATCGCTGAGAGAATTGCTATTGCCGGGCTGATGCGCATAGTTTTTAGCTTCATGGGTTTCAATATTGAATTTATTCAACCCCGAATCATTACCGATCCAAACAATATTGTTACCCCAAAATTCTATGGCTTTTATTATGCTTCCTTTGTCCTCTTTTATCACGCCTCCTTTCAATAAAATCGGTTGACTTGTTTCACTTAAAGCCTTAGTGATAATTTGCTTTTCTTGTTCGTTCTTCACCGGGAATATTCTTATACCCCATAATTCCTTGTAGGTGGGTGGCTGAATAAACCAATAATGATAAGAATGCCCTGCATTTGAAATATATCGAAGGGCGTATTGACCGGCTTTAAGTTTTACGATATCTGCTATCATTACATTACCCCAATACCCGCCAATATGGTATTTGTTTTTATTATCGTTCATTGTCCAAATTGTTTTACCGTTCTCGTCTTCAATCCAACCATAATCCCACATCTGTTTTTCAAAAGTTTGCTTATTGGTATTATTTCTTTCTCCTGCCGAAACAATTATATAATCTCCCGGCTTTGTTATTGAAAATTTTTTAGTGAGGTTTTGATTGTCTCCCACTTCTTTAATTTCGGAAATAAATTCATTGTTTACTATTTTTTGATATATCTGAGTCATCAAGGGTGTTGGATAAAGAGCAAAATATGGTTCACTGACTTTTATAATGGACTTAGTTTTCGGATCAAGTACGCGTAATATTTCGGAACCAAACCAAATATTCCCTTTACTGTCTTTTTTTATTACGTTGATAGCATCAAGGTGTGGATTACCACCACCGTCGTCGGGTATTTTAGAGGGAATATAATTTTCAATAATTTCATGTTTTGAGTTCATTTTCAGAAGCCCGTTGTATCTCGTGCCAAGCCACAAGGAACCGTCGTCATCTTCCAAAATGGAACGCACGGCAGGGTTTTTTACTAGCTTGTCGTAAGCATAAGGTATATTTTCAAAAGTTTTTGTTGCGGCATCAAACAGATTTATGCCGCCGCTTTCAGTACCGACATAAATTTTCCCTGGAAATTTTTTAGATTCGGCTAAACAGTTGATTTGGTTGTTGTTGAGAGAATTTTTATCGTTTGCATTGTGGTTGTATAAATTAAACGGCACGTTGTTTTCATTATATTTCAGTAATCCGGCGTGCGTACTCAACCATATTATGCCTGATTTGTCTGTAATGCTATGACCGATAATAAGATTAGACGTAGAATTTTCTGTGTGCTTCCATCCTTCTATTTGTATTCTCTTGAAAGTATCTGAAACTCCTTGAAACTTTAAAATCCCGCGAAAATTATTAGTGACCCAAACATTTTTTTTTACATCTTGAAATATACCGTTGTCAAATGAATACCTTTGGTTATTGTTAACGGTATATTCTTCAATGATTGTTAGTTCTTTGTTTTTCGGATTATATTTATAAACACCTCCTCGAGTAGTAAACCATAATACTTTGTTTTGGTCAAAGTATAGATACGTAATTATATTTTCCGGTTTAGTAATATCGGGCATTTTAGCTTTCGATTTTATTTCGGCTTGCTTAAACACTTTTTCTTGCGCATCATAATAAGCTAATCCGAAACTCCATGAACTGCCAATCCATATTTTACCATCCATGTCTTTAGCAATAGCATTCGCCAAAACCGATAATCTTCTGTGGCCTAAGGGAATAGAGTCAGGCCACTTACTGGGTACGATCTCCCATTTATCTGCTTTTTGATTAAATCTTTTAACACTTCCTTCTTTTGTATCAGGTACCCATACGTTATTTTCATCGTCAACAAGTAAAGTAAAAACCTGGTCGTGAGGTGCGTTTTTATATTTAATTGTATCGGCATTTATGTAATTAATAAATCTGTTTTCTGCACGCACAAATTTTGAAACACCACCCCGAGTAGCCATCCAGATATTGCCGGCTTTATCTTCATCGACTTTATACAACGTATTCTCTATGAGGCTGTTTGGGTCCCCCGGTATGTTTTTATATACTTTCATACTGTGTCCATCATAAACATCCAATCCTTCTGTCGTACATATCCAAATCAGTCCGTAACTGTCTTGAAATGGTTCAAGCACTACCTCTTCTGATAGTCCCTCTCCTTTTGTGAACCTTTCTGTTTTAATAATTTGAGCCGGCAATATAACCGAATTACCAAAGAGCAAAATAAGGAGTGTAAATAAAAATTTTTTCATTGGTTGCTTAGTAAGTTAACTGAGTGTATAAAACAGTGCAAATTAATAAAATCTTGCCAATTGCAAAGTTAAGGCTTCAAATATTCTAAACATATTACCGTGAAACGAGAAAAGTATTACCATACTTGCTAAGAAAAATCCCGCACGCCGAAATTTCGATGTGCGGGATTTTTGTTAAACTACCTAAATTTTAATCCGCCTAATTACAAGGTGTGGTAGTATCCAAAATACCACCGGTTATTATATCACCAATACCACAGTCGTGGATTTTTTGGTTTGAAAAAGCATTGATAGTGTTATTATAACTCGCTTTTACCGGAGTACTGAGTATTAAGGTATTGCCTTTTAGTTCGTAATCAACCGGATTACCGGTAGTAGGATTGTTTGTTAAGATACTACCATTAGAACTGTTAATGATTGTAAAACCGGTAACCGAATTATTTTCGACTCTGTTGCCGTTTACTTTCCAATATGATGAAGTAATAAGCCCGCCCGTCAATTGTCCGCTCGGCAATGTAAACATATTTTCTAAGATTCTGCAAAGTACAATCCCTTCGGTATTATCGTGCACATAGTTTTGTGTAGCTGTGCCGTATTTATCGCATAAAAATATACCCACAAAATTACCGGATGCTTCGTTCTGTGCGACCCATGCACTACTACCGTTCATAACCAATATACCGGTTTCAAAAGGAACGCCGCCTCGCGTACGCAAAGTTGATGCAACTATTTTATTGCCAATAATGGTCGGATTATCGGATTTTTCGACAATAATTGAATATTGAAAATTATTAAAATTGTTGCGCATGGATGCACTCATGGCAGAATTTTCAAACAGAATGCCCGTACTGCCGTCTTGGTCAATCGGTTGTATCGAAATATTGCCGATGGCGGTATTGGGAGCGTTCAAGACATGAATCGCCGGATTAAGCGGTATAACAAAGTGAGAATCAAAAACACTTGGCGCAGATTTCACTTTCAGAATGGCACCGTCTTCACCGATTAAAATAGTGCTTGAACTAATCAATAGTCTTGTACTTTCGGTATGCAAACCCGCACGTAAATACACCACACCGCCGGTGCCGGCATCTTTCATAGCTTGAGTAATGGCATCAACAGAACCGGCAGGTACTACAATAAATTGTCCTGAAACCCGCGTTTGAACAGTTGTGCTGGTTCCGTGTACGGCTTGAATTTCGTTCAAGATTTTTTGTACATCTTGTTTGGCTTTCGTTAAATCCAACGGAGCAAGTGTTTTGTCGGGTGTAGAACTTGATTGGTCTTTCGTACAACCGAAAATTGTCAGTGCCGAAAATAGTAAAACGGAAAAATAAATACTTGTTCTCATAAAATAAGAATTTTTAGGAAATAAAAAAATAGAGTTAAAATTATGTGCGGTTATGATTGGGTCTATTACGCACAAAGGTAAATGTGCCGGAATCTCAATTCCTATTACCATGTTTTAAGAAAAGTATTACCATTGAACTCAAAAATTCATGAATTTTTCTTTACCGAAGTGTAATTCGAAAACTTAAAAACATAAACAAAATTAAAAAAAAATTAAAAAAAATTACGTCAGCATATTTCGGCTTCGACCAGTGAAAAGAAATAATTATTTAAAGCTTAGTCGGCAGGTAGGGTAAAATAAAATTTTGCTTAAAAATTCCGGCATGGTAATGTTTTTTTCAAAACGTGGTAATTGCGCGGTGTATGCACACTTCCGAACTTTGTAAAAAATATTAAAGATCTATCGAAAACTTTGGTTGATATATTAACCATAAAAACCTTTTACAACAATTTCATGGGGATTTATTACAAAGCATTCGATTTCTATGAATATTGTTGGTCAAATTTGTTAACTCCTTTTTTACTTTCTGAAAACTTGTTTCATCTGTTTTACTCAAATTGAAATGCCATTTTTGAGGGAAAATAAATACTTTTTATTGTTTATTATGAAAATTTTTATTTCCCGTTTACCGAAATTCCGGTGCGCGGGATTTTTTTTTCTTGTTTCGGAAAAAATTATTTACTTTGCATTGAATATGGAACGAAACTTTACAAGGTGCTTTTTGTTTCAAAAAATAAAATTTAACCATGACGGTCACACAAGTTACGAACGGCATAAAAGTGAGCGTGGAAACTTTTTATCAGTACGATTACAGCCGTCCGGAAGAGAATAAATATATTTTCGCTTATCGCGTGACACTCGAAAACACCGGCGAATTTACGGCTCAACTCTTGCGCCGGCATTGGAAAATAATTGATTCGAACGGAACCCTCAAAGAAGTGGAAGGTGAAGGCGTTATCGGTGTACAGCCGATTTTAAAACCCGGCGAATTGCATCAGTATGTTTCATGGTCGCAATTGTCTTCCGATTTAGGTAAAATGTCGGGTAGTTATCTTTTCATCAAATTAATAGACAATGAGATGTTCAACGTCGCTATTCCGGAATTTCAATTGGCGGCACCGTTTAAAAGTAATTAGCTTTTAATTGACTGCTTTTAGCCGTTGGCAACAACAAGCATCAGCTGAAAGCTAAAAGCCATCATCTAAAAATATTTATGAAAGATATTTTTATTTTCTTTTTTTTATTTTTCATAAGTATCTGCACGAGGCTATTTTATTCTCCCGCAAGGCGAATATATTTATACTGTTTTTACGGTCAATAAAATTGTGAAAACGGCTATCATGTCTTTCATCGCTTGCGCGCAAAACATCCGAAAAATTCGACGACTCTATTATCGGAAGTTAAAGATTTTTTAAGCCCGGATACTGCTGCTTACATCGGAAACGGTTACATCACTTTTGGATTCGGGATTGATTGCGAAGATAAACGCGAAGGTTGGTTGCGCGTATTGCAACCTGACGAACAATACGACCCGATTTATTTCGATAAAATTTTCTTCTACCGTTTGAAATGTATTTTCAAAAAAGATTATGAAGGCGCGATCGTTGAATTTGATAATCCTTTAAAAATCGCGCAGTACAGTTACAAGGTGGACCACACGTATCCGTTTCATTTGGGTTTGTGTTATTTGGGATTAAAGGACTACGCACAATCTAAGTTACATTTTGAGAGATGTTGCGATGCGGATAGGCAACGATTCGAGTAAAATTATTCATTTCAATATGTTGTTCTACATCGGCGTTCTGAACTATGAAATGAAAAACTATATTAAAGCAAAAAAATATTTGATGGATTATTTAGAAAATTTTCCTTAGTTCTCGGATGCTAACTACTGTTTAGTTTTGTTGTATGAATTGAATAATAACGGAGCACTGAAAAACAAATATTACTCATTGCTAAACAAACTTTCTGTCACGGTTTTAGAATGAGTGAAGATGACGTTATTTATGGAAATTATCCGCACCAAATAAATATTTATGAGATCGAACAAAAATTAAAATAAAAATAATAACTATGCACAAAGTTTCCGTTTTCAGAAAAGCACATTTTAATGCTGCCCACCGATTGAACAATCCGGCTTGGTCGAATGAAAAGAACAAAGAAATTTTTGGTTTATGTAACAGTCCGAATTATCACGGACATAATTACGAATTGGAAGTACGCATCACGGGCGAAGTAGATTCGGATACCGGCTATGTGTACGATTTAGGTTATTTGGCAAAACTTATAAAAACACACGTTGAGAATGCTTTCGACCATAAAAACTTAAATCTTGATTGTCCGGAGTTTGAAAGTCTGATTCCGTCGGCAGAAAATATCGCCATCACGATTTGGGAAAAATTACGCCCGCACATAGAAAAAAAATATGATTTGCATATACGGCTTTATGAAACACCGCGTAACTTTGTAGAGTTTCCGGCTTAGCCGATTAGTCAAAACGTGTACTAACCGACTATCCGATTAATATACTAACCGGCTAACTTTTATCATCTATCAATACCACAATTATGCGTACAAAATTATTATTTATGCTTACGGTTTTGCTGCTGTGCTTTTCGCACAAATCTTCGGCGCAAGACAATAATACCGGCAAAGATTTTCAAGACAAATTTCGGCAGTTAGAAGAAGTTTTGCCGACACCCAACGAGTATCGCAACGGTGCCGGCGCGCCCGGTCACGGTTATTTTCAGCAACAAGCGGATTATTCTATGGATTTGGAACTCAACGACGATAAGCAACAAATCGCCGGTGAAGAAACTATTACCTATACCAACAATTCGCCCGATCCTTTAACTTATTTATGGTTGCAACTCGACCAAAATAATTTTGAAAAAGACGGTATCGCCGCCAAAACGCATTCGCAATCCATGAGCGAGAAAATGTCGGTTAATCAATTAGCGGAAATGGGAGCGCTAACCGATTACGGTTTCAAAGTCGAATATGTGCGCGATGCTGCTAATAATGCTTTGCCGTACACGATTGTAGAAACGATGATGCGCGTGGATTTACCGAAAGCGTTGCGCAAAGGCGAAAAAATTTCGTTCAAAGTGAAATGGATGTTCAATATTGTTGACCGTTTAAAAATCGGCGGACGTTCGGGTTGGGAATATTTTCCGGACGATAAAAATTATTTGTATTGCATCGCGCAGCATTACCCGCGTATGTGCGTCTACAACGACGTGACCGGTTGGCAGCACAAACAATTTTTAGGTGCCGGTGAGTTCACGCTTACTTTCGGCAACTACGACGTGCGTTTAACTGTACCGGCTGATCACGTTGTAGGTGCAACGGGTGTATTACAAAATGCGGCACAAGTTTTAACGCCCGCACAAATCGAACGCTTCAATCGCGCCAAACAAACTACCGACGCGCCGGTTATGATTATTACTGAAACCGAAGCACGCACTGCGGAAGCCGGAAAATCAACCGCAAAAAAAACTTGGGTGTTCAAAGCCGAAAATGTGCGCGATGTAGCTTTTTGCAGTTCGCGTAAATTCATTTGGGATGCTATGGCAGTAAAACAGGAAAACGGTACGATGCCTTTAGCAATGTCTTATTATCCGAAAGAAGGCAATCCGTTGTGGGAAAAATACTCGACTAAAGCGGTGGCGCATACGCTCAAAACTTATTCTCATCATACTTTTCCTTATCCTTACCCGGTGGCGATATCGGTGCATACGGCAGATATAGGTATGGAATATCCGATGATGTGCTTCAACGGTGGTCGTCCGGAAAAAGACGGTACTTACAGTGCGCGCGCCAAATACGGTTTGATTTCGGTAATTATCCATGAAGTCGGTCATAATTATTTCCCGATGATTGTAAATTCCGATGAACGTCAATGGACTTGGATGGATGAAGGTTTAAATTCTTTTTTGCAATACCTGTCCGAACAACAATGGGAACGCGATTATCCGAGTTATCGCGGACCGGCAGCAAATTTGGTGGATTATATGAAAGGCGACAAATCACGTTTAGAACCGATAATGACTAATTCCGAATCCATTCGCCAATTCGGCAATAACGCTTACGGTAAACCGGCA
Organism: Chitinophagales bacterium; assembly: GCA_038226035.1. Classification (GTDB taxonomy): domain Bacteria; phylum Bacteroidota; class Bacteroidia; order Chitinophagales; family Saprospiraceae; genus JAAFJT01. The sequence goes on from JBBRQS010000010.1 coordinate 46,670, forward strand.
ACGGCACTCAATATTTTGCGCGAAACAGTTATGGGACGCGAATTGTTTGATTATTCGTTCAAGACTTATTCCCAACGCTGGATGTTTAAACAACCGATGCCGGCAGATTTTTTCAGAACAATGGAAGATGCCTCGGCAGTGGATTTGGATTGGTTTTGGCGCGGTTGGTTTTACTCAACAGATTATGTGGATATTGCGATTGCAAATGTAAAAACGTTTAAAGTGAATACTAAAAATCCGGAAACGGAAATGATGGCGAAAAAAGATGCCGTAGCCGTAGCCCAAAAACCGATTGGCAGCATTCGCAACAAAAAAGATATAACACAAACCGCCGACGAAAAAGACCCGTCTTTAAAAGATTTTTATTCCGCACCGAATTACGAAGTTAATGCTTTGGACAAAGACGAATACGAAAAGTATTTAACAACTTTAAGTCCGGAAGACCGAAAACTTATTGACCCGAATATGAAGTACACGGAAGTAACTTTTGAAATGAAAGGTGAATTATTGTCACCAATTATAGTTCAATTGAATTACACCGACGGAACGAAAGAAGACTATAATATTCCGGCAGAAATTTGGCGACACGGCGAGAAGAAAGTCAGTAAAGTTTTTAGATCTACAAAAGATTTGAAAGAAGTCATACTCGATCCGTATTTGGAAACCTGCGACATAGACGTTTCCAATAATTATTTTCCGAATAAACCGCAGCCGTCGCGCTTTGAAGTATTCAAACGCAATCAAGTTGGCAGATACGGTGAAGGCGGTAGCGAAAATCCGATGCAACGCGCCAAACGCGCAAAAGATAAAACGTCTAAACCGTCCGGAACAGGCAATTGATTTTTAATGCTAAATATTTCTTGCTTTAAAAAATAAATTATAAGACAACTGCCGTTTTTTAATTTCCCAACCTTCGGAGGGTTTAAAACCCTCCGAAGGATTTTTTCACCCTATTTTTTAAAGCAAGAAATATTTTCATGTAAATATTTAGTATTTAGCATTAAACATTCTCTATTAAAAGATTTAGCATTTTATATTAAAGCAAAAACCCACGCCAATTGCTCCTCCGGTGTAAGATACGAATTATCAAGTTCGATAGCAGTGTCTGCTTTTCTGAGCGGACTGTCTTGCCGATGCGAATCTATGTAATCGCGCTCTTCCAAATTTTTTTTTATCGCTTGTTTGTCTACTTTTTCGCCTTTCGCTGTCAGTTCATCGTAACGGCGTTGCGTGCGGATATCTACATCGGCGGTTAAAAAAATTTTTAACTCTGCCTCCGGAAATACGACCGTGCCGATGTCGCGTCCGTCCATGACTACACCTTTTCTTTTTCCGGTTTTTTGTTGCAACGCCACCATTTGTCGGCGTACTTCCGGCACGGCTGCTACATGACTTACGTTTTCATTGATACGCATTTTCCTGATTTCTTCGCTTACGTCAACATTATTCAGAAAAATTCTGTTATCTGCTTTAATGCGCGTAAAATGAATTTCTATATCGGTTAAAGCTTTTTTCATTTGAGCTAAATTTTCCGTAGATATACCGTTATCTAAAAAGAAAAGCGTAACAGCACGGTACATCGCACCGGAATCCACATAAGCGAAATGCAAAGTGCGCGCCAATGCTTTTGCTAATGTACTTTTGCCGCAAGCGGAAAAACCGTCAATGGCAATATTGATTTTTTTGTGCGTTGACTGCGTTTCCTTCATTTGAAAATTCCAAATAAAAATCGTAAATCGTAAATCGTAAATCGTAAATCGTTTATCTTTGCGTAAATTATCACAATGATAATCACGACACGTATTTCAAAGTGTATTTAAAAGGAAAAAATTTTTTTGTGCTATGGCAATAATGATAACAGATGATTGCATCAATTGCGGTGCCTGCGAACCGGAATGTCCGAATACGGCGATTTACGAAGGCGGTATTCAGTGGGCAATAGGCGACGGCAATACCGTAAAGGGAAATTATGATTTAATGGGCGGTAAAGTCGTAGATGCACATCAAAAAAACGATCCGGTGTCAAACGATTATTATTTTATTGTGCCCGATAAATGTACGGAGTGCGTCGGTTTTCACGAAGAACCGCAATGCGCCGCCGTTTGTCCCGTTGATTGTTGCGTACCCGATCCCGATCACGTAGATTCAAAAGATTTTATGTTGGATCGCAAAGCAAAACTGCACTTATAATTTAACGGTAAATGGTAAACGGTAGATGGTAAACCTAAAGAGGAAACATTTACCGTTTACCGTTTACTGTTTACCGTTTATACAATGAACCGTTTACAACACGAGACTTCGCCTTATCTTTTACAACACGCGCGCAATCCCGTAGATTGGTACGCTTGGAAACCCGAAGCGTTTGAGCGCGCACGGACAGAAAACAAACCCATTCTTGTCAGTATCGGTTACGCGACTTGTCATTGGTGTCACGTGATGGAGCGCGAAAGTTTCGAGAACGAAGAAGTTGCAGCGTTTATGAATGCGCATTTTGTGTGCATCAAAGTAGACAGAGAAGAACGACCAGACGTGGATATGATATATATGGAAGCCTGCCAAATCATCAATCAATCCGGTGGTTGGCCGCTCAATTGTTTTCTTACGCCGGAAGGCAAACCTTTTTTTGCCGGCACCTATTTTCCGCCAACGCCTATGCACAATCGCCCGTCGTGGTTGCAAGCGATGAAAAATTTGTCCGATGCGTTCACACACAAACGCGAAGTCGTAGAAGAACAAGCTGCCAAATTAACGGCAATGATAGAAAAAGGCGATAAGGCTTTGATTCGTCCGATGTCGGATTTAAAAACTTCCGATGAAGCAATCGTTAATCGAAAACCTGAAATCGTAAATCCTATAGATATTATTTTCGCGGAAATCGGCGATAGGAGTGATATTGAATCCGGCGGTTTCGGCGCAGCCCCTAAATTTCCGCAAACGCACACCCTACAATTTCTTTTGGATTATTATTTTTACTCCAAAAATACCGGCGCGCTCAACCATGTTGTATTTACGCTCGACCGTATGATGCACGGCGGTATTTACGATCAAGTCGGCGGCGGTTTATCGCGCTATACGACCGATAACGATTGGCTTATCCCTCATTTTGAAAAAATGTTGTACGACAATGCACTTTGGATTCAAACTTTAGCATCAGTTTATAAAATTAAACCAACTGCGCTATTAAAACAAACCATCACCGATACATTAGATTTTGTGTTGCGCGAATTATCCTCGTTTAACGAAAATGATGCAGCTTACGGTTTTTATGCCGGCATTGATGCTGATTCGGAAGGCAAAGAAGGTGCGTTTTATGTTTGGGATAAAAAAGAATTGAAAAAAATATTAGGTAAAAACGCCGACATATTTTGCGCGCTTTATCACGTCACCGGCACCGGCAATTGGGAACACACTAATATTTTGTGGCGCAACGAAAACACAACACCCATTGCGCAACAATTCGGAAAAACACTCGACGAACTCGAACTGATCAGAAAAGATAGTCTCGATAAACTTTTCGGCGAACGCAACAAACGCGAACGCCCGATTACTGATACCAAAATGTTGCTCTCTTGGAACGCGCTCATGATATCCGGTTACGCGAAAGCGGCTGAAGCATTGGACAATAATATTTATGCCCGCATTGCGGAAAAAGTTTTGAATTTTGTTCTCACCGAATTTAAAAAAGATAGCGGCGGCGGTTACTATCGAACCGTCTCAAAAAATGTAAAACAATATGATGCTTTTCTCGAAGATTATGCGTATTTAATAGAAGCATTACTAGATGTCTATGCCGTTAGTTTTAAAACCGGGTATATTTACATGGCGCAACAACTTTCGGAATATGTTTTAGAAAATTTTTTGGATAAAACGGATAATTTGTTTTTCTTTACGGAACGGAATCAAAAAGATTTGATTTTGCGCAAAAAAGATATTTTCGATAATGCTACGCCTTCAGGCAACAGCACGATGGCGCGCAATTTTTTACGACTCTCTGCATTGCTCGGCAACGAAGATTATAAAAAACAAGCCGAACAAATGGTACAAAGTGTTTCCGATGCCGTAAAAAAATATCCGACCTCTCTGGCGCGTTGGGCAAGTGTTTGGCAAGCACTGATGCACTCGCCGACAGAAATCGGTATCATCGGAAAAAATGCTTTCGATAAATCGCAACAACTTAATAAATATTTCATTCCGAACAGCGTAATAATGGCAAACAAGCATCGCGACGAAAAATATCCGATATTGAGCCATAATTTACCGGTTAATACGGAAAATAAATCGGACGAAGCACTCATCTTCATCTGTCAAAATTTCGCCTGTCAGATACCGGTTGAATCCGTACACGAAGCGTGGAAATTAATCGCTGGAAGTATGTAGGATGAAGTATGATAAGAAAATCCTTCATACTTCTGAAATCATACTTTACACTTAAAAAATTATCCTCTATGAATACAACGCAACGATATTTTTATCTTAAATTGTTTACACTCGGAATTGCGCTATTGCTTTCAGTAAAAGCAATAGCGCAACAGCCGGCACAATACAGTTTGTATATGCTGAACAATTACGGGTCAAATCCGGCGGCAGCGGGGTTTTCGCCGTCGCTGCTCATCAATGCCGGATACAGAACGCAGTGGGTAGGTATCGCCGGAAATCCGACGACGCAATACCTGAATGCTACATTACCTTTGAACATCATCAGTTCCGGCGTGGGATTTGCCTTTGAAAATGAAAATATCGGCGCGCGTTCGGGTTTTTCCGGAAAATTGAGTTTCAATAAAGTTTCCAAACTCGGAAACGGACAATTATCGGTCGGTATTTCAGCCGGCGTGATTCAAGGCGTAATTGACGGTTCGCAGTTGCGCACACCTGACGGAGATTATACGCAAGGGCTTATTGACCATAAAGATAATCTATTGTCTGGCGCGAGCATCAACGGTATAGCACCGACGGTGGCAGCGGGTATTTTTTATAAAAGCGATAAATTTGAAATCGGCGTGGCTGCGCATAATTTGTCGGAAACACCGCTTAAATTGGTAGGACAAACGAATATAAACGTGTCTTTGAAACGGTATTACGTGTTCACCGCCGGAGGCGATGCTTTTTCTTTCAAAGATATCGTCATTCGTCCGTCCATACTTATAAAAACAGATGCCGTACAAACGCAAGCAGATTTTTCGGTGTTATTTAATTATCTCGATAATATTTTTTTGGGCGCATCGTTTAGAGGATATACAAAAAATGCGCAAGATGCATTGATAGGAATGTTGGGAATAAAATTAAGCGGGCAAATAAAAGTGGCTTATGCTTACGATTATACACTTTCAGGTTTGAATGCAGCTTCACAAGGTTCGCACGAAGTGGTTTTACAATATAATTTGGGTAAGCCTATAGGAAAAGGAAAATTACCGCCGATTATTTACAATCCACGATTTTAAGTTCGGTTTTAAATTCGTCAATGCAAAAAAAAAGAAAAAAATTCCGTCAAATATATACTTATTTCGCCCGTTTAACGTTTATTTTACACTTTTGATTAATTCAGATGAGTTTGGTAAATCAAAATTTACACGACTTTTATTAATTCTTTTTTTAATAACGCTATCTTGGGGCGCACTTTCAGCGGTGAAGTCCTAAATCACTCTTAATCTTGGAAGAAAATCGAGTTCTTAAAGCAATGAAGCAAATATCGAAATTTATTTTTGTCGCAATGGCTTTCGGGCTGTTAATCGCATCATGCGGTAAAAAACAAGACGGACAATTAGTAGGCTCAAAAGGTCGTCCGAAATGGAAAGGCATTAATCCGTATGGAATGGTTTACATTCCGTCAGGTACCTTTCACGCCGGACCGAGCGATCAAGATGTGTCGAATACGCAAATCAACAAACCGAAATCCATGTCCATAGGTGGGTTTTTTATGGACGACACGGAAATCACAAACAATGAATACCGTCAGTTTATTGATTGGGTGCGCGACTCTTTGGCTCATGTTTTACTCGATCATTATCAAGAAACTGATGATGGCAGCAAAGGCATTATTGATTGGAAACAAGATATTGATTGGTCGGATGAAACCTTGAACGGTTTATTCTACGATGGTAAAGATAAATTTGAAGGTAAAAAAGATTTCAACGTAGATAAGTTTACTATAGATTATCAAGAATACGATTGGCAACGTGCCGCTCATACCAACGGTGATTGGCAGAATGCCAACAAAACATCTAAAAGAAAAGATTTCATAATAAATCACAAAGGCATAAAAGTCTATCCTGATACGCTGTGCTGGATACGCGATTTCTCTTACTCATACAATGAGCCGATGACGCGTAATTATTTCTGGCACCCTGCTTTCGATGATTATCCGGTTGTAGGTGTAAATTGGCAAATGGCGCGCGCATTTTGCTGGTGGCGTACAAAATTCTGGAACACTTATAAAGGTGCAAAAGAACCGAATACCGAAGAGTTTCGCTTGCCGACAGAATATGAATGGGAATATGCAGCACGCGGCGGTCACGATTTAGCACCTTATCCTTGGGGTGGTTATTATACACGCAATGCTAAAGGTTGTTTGCTTGCTAACTTTAAACCGGGTCGGGGAAATTACCCCGAAGACGGAGGACAGTATACCGTAAAAGCAGATGCTTATTTCCCGAACGATTACGGTTTGTATAACATGGCAGGTAACGTATCGGAATGGACCATCACAGCATATATTGATAATACTGCCGGCTTACATGATTTGAATCCGGATTATCGCTACGACGCAAAAGATACTGATCCGCCTGCCAAAAAACGTAAAGTAATCCGCGGCGGTTCTTGGAAAGATATTGCTTACTATTTGCAAACCGGTACACGCAGTTACGAGTATCAAGATACAACTAAATGTTATGTCGGTTTCCGTTGTGCACTTACTTTCTTGGGACGTTCAATCAACGATTTTTAAAAAAATATGAAGATAATTAAAAACTTGGCGCAAATTTTTTCATAAATTTGCGTCAAGTTTTTTTTGAAAAAATATTTATTTCCGTTTTTTTTTGAAAAAAAATATAAAAATAAATTTGAAAACAATTTAAAAATAAATTTGAAAATACGAATTGAAAAAAATATTTTTTGAAATAAAAATTTTCAGTTCGAATTTTCAAATTCAATTCGGGCTAATAAATCCGTTAAAAAAAATTTTTCTATTCCTTCGACTTTCACAACAAAAAAGCATACAAAATTTATGAGAAAATTAATCCGTGTCGTATTTTAATTAAATACCGGCAGATTAATTTTTTTATAAAGACATATTCATACGTTTTGTACAAAATATAATTTTAATTTTAATTTTTCAAAAACTATAAAAGCTATTGCACATGAGTTTCGTCAAATCAAGGGGATTTAAGTATCTTAAAAATTTAGTTATCGGTTTGGGTGCTGCGGTTGTATTAATGGGTGCGCTTTTCAAAATCGAAAGCTGGCCCTATGCTTCCGAAATGTTGATCCTCGGTTTAACTACCGAAGCGTTTTTATTCTTGATAATTGGTGTTCTAGGTCCTGAACCCGATTATTATTGGGATAAAATTATTCCGGGTTTAGGTGATTATAATTCAAATTTAGGTCCCGTTAATTTGGCGGGTGCGCCTGCTTCAAATCAACCGCAATTACCGGGATTAAACGGCGAAGTAGTAGAAAATAAATTAAGCGGCATGCTCACCGAATTGCAAGGTATGTCACGCAGTTTAGGTTCATTGAAATCTTTGCAAGAAGTAGATTTTACCGGAACGCAAGACCAAATCCGTTCAATGAATAATTTTTATTCTAAAATGACGGAAGCAATGAGCAATATGAGCGACGCCGTGGAAGATACAAAAGCCTACAAAGAACAAATGGCGGCTTTAAACAAAAATTTAAATTCACTGAATTCCGTTTACGGCGGCATGTTGTCAGCGATGAACAACCAAAACCGTTAGTTGGATTTTAGATTTTGGATTTTAGATTTTATATTGACTAGAAAATTTCAATCCAAAATCCAAAATCTTAAATTTAAAACCTAAAATCCTATTCTAAAATTTATAAAAAAGATAAAAAATGTCTATACCTAAGGAACCGCGGCAGTTGATGATTAACTTAATGTACTTAGTACTGACCGCGATGCTCGCCTTGAACGTATCGGCTGAAATTATTAATGCTTTTTACGCTTTAAATCGAGGTTTGAAAACGAGTAACGGTATTGTCGGTGACAGTAACGATAAATTGCGCGGTGCCATCATGACGCAAGCCAAAGACAATGCGAAATATGCGCCTTATGCAGATGGTGCCAACAAAGCACAAACTATTTCAAAAGATTTTGAAACGTATATAAAAGGTTATTACGATCAGTTGATGAAAGACGCGGGCGGTGTTGACCCGAAATACGGCGACAGACCGGTGCGTTACAAAGACAAAGACGTTACCACTAACTTGTTCATCAATAATAAAAAAGGCGACGAAATCATGAAAAAAATCATGGATACACGCGCCGCTTTTATTAATTCAGTACCGGAAGCCGACAGAAAATCAATGGAATCGCAGGTGCCTCTAATGGTTGATTCGATTTCAAAAGACTCCAAAGCCGCCAGCTGGCCCGAATATAAATTTAAACAAATGCCGGTGGCTGCCGTTCTTACGACACTCTCGAAATATATTAATGATGCAAAAACTTCGGAAACGGCGTTGATGAATTATTATTTCAATAAAATGAGTATCGTGGACTTTAAGGTAGATAAATTTAAAGTTATCATCTCGCCGAAAAAATCTTATTTGATTAAAGGCGATCAATTTGAAGCAGATGTTGCTTTAGCAGCTTACAACTCAAACTCAAACGGTGCTTTAAATGCTTCTATCAGTGTAAACGGACAAAATATACAGATGAAAGACGGTCAAGGTCATTATACATCCGGCACTTCATCGCTCGGAAAACAAACCGTAAATGCAACTGCGCGGTTAACCAATCCGTTTACGGGTTTGAGCGAAGAAGCGAAAGGATCTATTGATTATGAAGTCGGTGAACGTTCGGGAACAATTTCGGCAGAAAAGATGAACGTCATATATGTCGGTGTACCGAATCCTGTTGAAGTTTCTGCTGCCGGTGTATCGTCAAACAGTTTAAAACTTTCTTGTGGCGGATGTACAGCAGAACAAAAAGATAATAATCATTACGTAATTACAGCAAATAATCCGGGTACAAAAGCAATACTGACTTTAACCGGCGAAAACGGTTTCAGTTTAGTAAAAGAATTTCGCGTAAAAGGCATTCCGAGCCCGGTTCCGAAAATAAATACTGAAGCATTTGATAAACCAGGCGCCGGCGGTGGTGCTTTAAACAGTGGTGTTTTTGCTGCTTCAACAGCTATGCTCGCCAAACTTGAAAATTTCGATTTCGATGCGAAGTGTAATATTCAAAGTTTTATTTTAGTATATCGCCCGCGCAATGAAGATGCACAACAAGCTGTATGTAACTCCGCAGAATTTAACAGTGATGCAAGGCGTTTCGTCGCGCGCGCTAAAGCCGGCGATGTGTACAACTTCTTGGAGATTAAAGCAAGGTGTCCGGGAGATGTGATCGGTCGTCCGGTCGGTACGCTTACATATTTGATACGATAATATTTTTATAGGTTGATGAATGGATTAGTTTTAAAAAACCAACCAACCAACCTATAAATCTTCACAATTAAAAACGCATTTATTCATACTAAAATGGGAATAAGTGCGTTTTTAATTTGAACTAAATCATAAATTCTGATTCTTTTTTTGTCTTTTTCTAATTAACAATAATTTTCAGCAACATGAAATCTGCTTTCAACCGGTTATTTATCTTTACATTTTGTTTGTTGGCAAACATTGCCTTCGCACAAACCCCGGAAAGCACCGATCCGGGCGATGCAGTTCCGGATTTTACGGGCAACAGCAAAAAGAAACCGCAACCGAATACAACAACAACTCGACCGACTACAACTACACAGCCTACAAGTACAACCCCTCCAAGTACAAATACAAATAGTTTTCCGAACAATACCACACCTACAAATACCGGTACACAATCGAACTCCAATGCTTCGACACCTAAAATTAAGGTAGAAGAAGCGGAAAAATCAAACGCCGACATACTACCGGATAAAGACGCACCGTTAGACGGTATCGTTGAAAGAAAAACTATTTTGGACAAACAAGTTTTGCCTTATGAAAGTATAAGAGAGGCAGATATTTTGTGGAGTAAACGTATTTGGCGCGTCATTGATGTGCGCGAAAAACTGAATTTGCCTTTCGCAAATCAGGAAATAGGACAGAGTTTTTTTGAGATTTTGATGCGCGGTATTCAAGATTCGGCTTTCGGTATTAAAGCCTATAAAACCGATAATGATAAATTTACAAATAAATTTACACCGCAAGAGGTGGCGAATATCGGTGCGCGGATAGATACAGTAGAAATTATAGACCCTAACACTTTCGAGAAAAAATATAAAATAGCACCATCGCACGTCAACCCTTCAGATGTTAAACGTTATCGGATTAAAGAAGATTGGTTTTTCGATAAACAATACTCGGTTTTAAAAGTACGCATTCTCGGTATTGCGCCAATGATTAATGCTTATGACGAAGCCGGTAATTTCTTGTACGAACGGGTTATGTTTTGGGTGCGTTATCCGGATTGCAGAGAATATTTAGCGCGCCAAAATGCTTTTATCGGTGGCAACGACGCTAATCCGATGTCTTGGGAAGATGTGATGGAAACGCGCCGTTTTGCGAGCTATATTTACAAAGAGTCCAACGTTTACAACCGCCGCTTACAAGACTATATGCAAGGCAACGATATTTTGTTGGAAGGCGAAAAAATAAAATCGGAAATATTCAATTACGAACACGATTTGTGGTCGTACTAATTGAGTTATACGGTTTTAAAAACTAAAAAGAGCAGCGCATACAACAGATGCGCTGCTCTTTTTTTGTACATCAGTTATTGTAGATTAAATTTGTATCAAATTAAAATACGCGATATTCAATTCATCACTTTTACGGATATTGCGTTTACTTTTGCAAAAAAAAATGTACGACACACTCATCAACGAATTATTTCACACCGGAACGCAATTGGTAGCGGTATCTAAAACAAAGCCCGTATCAGCTGTCATGGATTTGTACGACAAAGGGCAACGTATTTTCGGTGAAAATTACGTTCAAGAACTCACCGAAAAGCACGCGCAACTCCCCACGGATATTCAGTGGAATTTTACCGGGCATTTGCAAAGTAACAAGGTGAAATATATTGCGCCGTTTGTACACACCATTCAAGGAGTGGATTCTCTCCGGTTGGCACAAGAAATAAATAAACAAGCCGAAAAAAATAATCGCACTATCAACTGCTTACTGCAATTCCATATTTCCGACGAAACAACCAAATTCGGATTTACGTTGCCGGAAGCGCAAGAAATGCTCGTCAGCAACGCACCCGAAAGTTTTAAAAACATAAAATGGTGCGGCGTAATGGGTATGGCAACATTTACGGACAATAAAGAACAAGTACGTCGAGAATTTCAATCGCTTAAACTTATTTTCGATACACTTAAAAATAGTTTTTTTCCGATATCACCGGATTTCAAAGATATTTCGATGGGCATGTCCGACGATTATAAAATTGCTGTTGAAGAAGGCGCTACTATCGTGCGCATCGGAAGTTTACTTTTCGGAAAAAGGTAATTTATGAAACAAATAATACTGAAAAAAGGAAAAAGCGAAGCATTGCGCCGATTCCATCCATGGATTTTTTCCGGTGCCATAGCGGTAATGGATAAAGATGTGCGCGAAGGCGATATTGTAAGCATCGTGAATGAACAGCAAAAAATTGTTGCCACCGGTTTTTACAGTGATGCGTCTATTGCCGTGCGTATTTTAAGTTTTGCGGAAACGAACATCAACCAAAGTTTCTGGGATGAAAAATTGACAAGCGCTTTTCAAACACGCTGCGCCATCGGTCTGATGGATAATTCTGATACGAATTGTTATCGCTTGGTACACGCTGAAGGCGACGGTTTGCCCGGACTCGTCATAGATTTTTATAACGGCGTTGCGGTTGTGCAATGTCATGCCGTCGGGATGCACCGGATGATGGATTTTATAGTAACCGGTTTAAAACATATTTATCAACACCGACTCATCGCCGTTTATGATAAAAGCCATGAAACTTTACCCGCCGTTTATGTGGCAGAAAATATAATAACGAACGGCTACAGGTTTTCAAGTGAAAATTTATTACCCTCAACCCCGCATATCTGTTCGGAGAACGGCAATCAATTTGCAATAGATTGGATAACAGGACAAAAAACCGGTTTTTTTCTTGACCAGCGCGACAATCGCGCAGCATTGGAAAAATATGTTGCGGGTAAAAAAGTATTAAATGCTTTTTGTTATTCGGGCGGTTTTTCGGTGTACGCACTGGAAGCCGGTGCTTCAGAGGTTTGTTCCGTAGATATTTCGCCGAAGGCAATGGATTTAACGCGACAAAATATTAATTTAATGCACGATGCACAAAACGCAGAACGTTCATCGCTCATTACCTCCGATGTGATACCGTTTTTGAAAGAACACGAAACCATGTACGATGTCGTGATAGTGGACCCGCCGGCGTTTGCGAAAAGTGTTTCCAAACGCCATAACGCCGTTCAGGGTTACAAACGTTTGAACGAAATGGCATTGCGGCGCGTCGTATCGGGCGGTATTTTGTTTACGTTTTCGTGTTCGCAAGTCGTGGATCGTCAACTTTTTTACGATACCATTGTTGCGGCTGCTATTGAAGCGAAACGCAATGTGCGCGTATTACAACAACTCACGCAAGGAGCAGATCATCCGGTTAATATTTTTCATCCGGAAGGTAGTTATTTGAAAGGTTTGGTTTTGTATGTCGAGTAATTCGGAAACGGTTTATTGGAACCATTATAAGATTTTTATTGTTTTATATTAGATAAAAGGTTCATCGAAAGTTTTCGTGGAGGTGAAATTTATTTCTATGCTTTTATAAAACTCCGCTAAGAGTTTCGTGTCGGTAGAAAATAAATCGGGATATTTTTTAGCTCCGTTAAGAGCGTACTTTTTGTACCTCTACAAAAATCTTCTATGAGCCAACAAAATTACACAAAACATAATTTTATGTCCGCAACACAAGTATTCACCGAAGAACTCGATATTGCAAAAAAAAATATCACCCGCAACGGTTGGCTCGATATACAGGTCGACCCGCGTTTGGATTTGGTTGAGGAAATCAGAAACCTGAAAAAAGAAAAAAATGCCGTCATCTTAGCGCATTATTACCAACAAAGCGAGATACAAGACGTCGCGGATTTTATTGGCGATAGTTTGCAACTTTCTCAACAAGCCGCAAAAACCGACGCGGATATAATTGTTTTTGCCGGCGTACATTTTATGGCGGAAACGGCAAAAATGTTGTCACCGCAAAAAAAAGTGCTTTTGCCCGACCTGAAAGCCGGTTGTTCCTTGGCGGATTCCGCTCCCGCGCCGCTGTTCAGAAAATTTAAAGAAAAATATCCGGATCATGTAGTCGTGAGTTATATCAATTGCACGGCGGAACTAAAAACTTTAACGGATATTTGTTGCACCTCATCTAACGCCATACAAATTATTGAAAGCATTCCGAAGGATAAAGGAATCATTTTTGCACCGGATAAAAATCTGGGTGCTTATCTGATAAAAAAAACCGGTCGCGATATGGTTTTATGGAACGGGGCATGTATGGTACACGAAATTTTTTCCAATGAAAAAATTACCCGTCTCATGCACCGGCATCCGGCGGCGTTGCTGATTGCACATCCGGAATGCGAAGCGCACATTCTCGACAAAGCACATTATATCGGTTCTACGAGCGGATTACTTAATTTCGTTCAAAAAAATGCGGCAAAAGAATTTATTGTGGCTACGGAATCCGGTATTTTGCACCAAATGTTACTAAAAGCACCCGATAAAATTTATTATCCGGCACCACCCACCAACTCATGCGCCTGCAACGACTGTCCGTACATGAAACTCAATACGATGGAAAAATTGTATTTGTGTATGAAATACGAATTGCCGGAAGTTATTTTACCGGATTGGATTATAAAGGAAGGCAGAGCTTCGATAGACAGAATGTTGGAAATTTCGGCGCGAGCCGGATTATAACCTCATAAAAACCCGGTTTGCATACGCAAATCACCGGATAAAATTTTTGTTTGCCCGCATACTGATATACATATCGTGCATCACCTGCATGTGCGGTGCGGTCAGTACCGCCAAACCTAAAAACAAATATCCGGCAACAGAATTATTATTGAGAAATATAAAACCCGTTGAACCGAATAAAGCAATGCCGCTCAAAGCTAAAGCACTGTAAAAAAGTATTTGCTTTACGATGGTGGCGTAAGAATATGTATTATTTTTTCTCAGATAAGAAACGATGTTGTTTAAAGACAGTAATGAATGCCATACTACAAAGTAAAAAGTAAAACCGGACAGCATCGGCATCTGATACAGAATAAATAAAATAAAAGCAAACTGAATTAAAACTCGCGCTGTTATGGTTTTATTTGTATGACGGTCAAAGAAAAAATAGACAGAACTGCTCAATGCAAATAATATACCGGCAGATATTATTAATTCCGCAGAATGCAAACCAATCCAATTGATGAAATTTTGATTTTTTACACCAGACTCGAATTGCAAAAACATGGGTTCTATTTCCGAAAAATGATGCAGCAAAATAACGGAAAGAATTACCAACCCGTAAGAAGTAATAAATAATTTTCCGGGCAGTGTGTTGGTTTTGAATTGACTTAAATCTGTTTCACCGAAATGATAGGCAGCAAATAGGATAAATAAAATATTAGCAGTAACGGGAAAAAACCAAAAAACGATACTGAACAATACCAATCTGGAAATATAATTGAACAAAAATCGGGATTTTGAAAAAACGGTTCGACGATCATCCGAATTTTGTTCGGCAACCAATAAGTCTGCTGCACCGTGCGGAATACCCAACAAAATGATACCTACAAAAAAAATGACAAAATATACCTGTGATGTCAAGCCTTGCAAATTGTGTTGCAGAAATAACCAAATAAATCCGGCGGTGAGTAGTACAGGACGAATCATTATTTTCTTGTCGGGAAATAATAGGTGAAGGTGTAAACCGTGCAAAGCCGCTTGCGGAATTTATTTCGATAAAAATAAATTCACGTAAGCGGCTTAACGACGATTAATGACGGAGAGTTTGTAGAAATCTGATTAGACGTAAGCTACTTGAGTGTCTTTTCTGCTCAACACATAAACCACTAAGCCGAATCCGATTTTGTTTACTGCGTCACCGATATTGTAAACAATATCCATGGCATGAGACGCAGCAGCTTGGTCAGCAACAATTTGCATACCGAACAAACCGCCTTTAGTACCTAAGATGTAGCCTAACGGATAAATTGCCCAGCCCACTAATACGAACCAACCTAATGTTCTATTAGCTGCAGCTACTGCCGGTGTACTTGCTTGCGCCAATTTTGCTACGTCGCCGAACCAGATTAAGTAGGCAATGTAGAAATAAGCAGCACCGCTGATAGCACCCCAAACCCAACTTTGTGTTTCAGTCGGATAAATCGCTTCACCGATGTAACCCGTTACGAGCATAACAACGGATAAAGCAATGAGGGTCCAGAGTAAACCGACTTTTGCGCCTGCTTTTTTGGTAATAAGATAAAACTCAACGCACATTAAAGGCACCGTCAAAATCCAATCCACGTATCTGAAAAACGTGGGTGATTGCCCTGTTTCTAAATTATAACTTCTCATGTAGTAGTAGTGCACTGCAGCAATAAAAGTTATTAAACCTGAAACCAAAACAGATGTCCGCCACTGCGGAGCCGTGCTGTTTAACTCGAAAAAGAAAAACACGGAGGCTGCCATCATAGCCATTGTGCCTACAAAAAACGTGAACGCTACGTAATTATTCGCGGCGATCGTCATTACTTGATGTTGTTCCATTAAATAAGAAAAGTTGGTGAAATAAAATGTTAAATTACAATATAGCCTTAACGACACAAATAAAAACATTTTAGTTTATTGTTAGTTTTAAAATCCAAATAAATTTAGTAATTTAGTTTTTGTATAAATAACGTCAAAAGATTAAAATTTTTAAACAATTTTACATATTAAATTTTATTTTTTTTGTTAGTATAGTTTTATTTGTTTATGAAGGCTTATCAAGCAAGCTGAAAATAAAAATTACTCACCGAAAAAATGCTTTTTTCGGTGAGTAATTTTTATTTTCAGTCTATCTTAAAATCAAATCCACTCTACTTTTGTTTCCATCGGCGTTCGCGCCGGTTCCGGTAAAACGATATCGGAATAGCCCATATAAAAAACGCCCAAATATTTTTCGTTTTCCGCAATCGGTGCGAAACCCGATAACCTTTTTATAATTCCCGGCGAACTCCAATACGCACCGACACCCAACGCGGAACACGTGAGCCACATATTTTGTACCGCAATCGCAGTTGAAGCCACTTCTTCCCACTCCGGCAATAAATCCGCGTGGAGCTGCATGACGATAAGAATAACGCACGCTGATTTTTCAACATTTTCCGATGCCTTTTTTATTTTTAAATCCGATTGTTGATCAAGCGGATTATTGGTTTTAAAATCTTCGGTAAAAAATTCGGCTAAACGTGTTTTTGCCGCGCCGCGCACGACTTTGAAACGCCAAGGTTGCGTCATGCGGTGTGTCGGTGCATGATTAGCAGCTTCCAGAATGGTTGAAATTACTTCGTCGGAAATAGGTTTTGTTTGGTCGTATTGTGCCGGACGTATACTTCTTCGATTTTTAATCAGGTCTAAAACAGTCATTAGGTAATTATGATTTATGAATTACGAGTTATGAATTATGATTTTTTTATAAAATATTGGACTTTGGATTTTAGAAATTAGATTTTTGATCGAAAAAATTAACAACTTTCAAAGTCCAAAATACAAAGCCTAACGTCACACTTTTAATGTCCTAAACTTAATCCGAGATGCTGAAAACTGCCGGCGAGATGTTCCTGCGCGATGCCGTAATCGAATCGGAATTTGCCGAAACGCACACCGAAACCATAAGAAATACCGGATAAACTGCGAATACCGTTGACGGACAATTCTTTTTTTGCTTGGTGATTGTAACCGACGCGCAATTGAAAAACGTCGTTTTTGCCAAAAGATATTTCGCCGCCGAAACGCAAATGCCTGAAAATATTATCCAACTCGTCTGTGAATTTATTGGTCGTCGCGGTTTGATCGCCAAGTAAATTGGTATCGGTATCAAAAGTATTATTGTATTTTAAATTCCAATGATTGAGTTGAACGGCAGCGATACTGACACGAAAAGGCGCACGCGCTAATTTTTTTGATATACCGATTTGAAAATCGGTGGGCATAGCACCTTGTGCATTGCCGGTATAATTTTTTGTCACCGCACCGACATTGCGCAATAAAACCGTAAAACCGAATTGTTTTTCAGGATTATAATACGCGCCGCTCAAATCGGCACCGAAACCTTGTGCGGTATAAGTTTCTAATTGCGAAGTAACATACTTTAAGTTGATGCCGACCGATAATCTTTCACTCACGGCACGGCTTGCACCCAAAACAAAAACCGTTTCGCGCGCCGTAAAATCCGGTTGTATGTTACCGAATTCGTCAGCACCTTTAAACGTACCGTAATTTATAAACTGCACTCCGGCTTGAAAATTTGTGTTGATAGACGCGACATGGTGCGCATAGCCCGCGTAACCGGTAGAAATACCGCCCAACAAAAAATCATAATTAAATGCGAAATTATTATTGATTGTATCGGTAAGCAATGCGGGATTGTAAAATGCAAACGCTAAGTTATTATCGCGCACCGCAATCGCACTATTACCGAGTGCCGTCAATCGCGCCGAGGGTGAGAGCGCCAGAAAAGAAAAAGCAGTTATACCGCCGATTTGCGCTTCGCAGAATGTAGAAACAAATAAAAAAAATAAGAAGTAAATTTTTTTCATGCGCAAAAATAAGGAAAATTAGACGTACGAAGTATAAAATGGAAAGTATAAAGCAGGAAGTATAAAGTGTGAAGTACAAAATTTTGTCTATTCATGCTTTATACTTCATACTTCAAATTTGTACTCACAATTTTTTAGAACCATCTTTCGATATATCGCTGCGCCAAATCGTGCGGCACACACCGTTGTCGCAGTCGCGTTGTTCGGTCAGCGTACCGTCTTTATCGTAGATTTTCAATAAACCATGTTCCAAATCGTTTTCGTAAGTACCTTCCGCCGCCATTTTACCGGTTTCGTGAAATTCAACGAACGGACCATTTTCAACATTATCCCTATAGTATAAAATTTGTTGGACGTTGCCGTTAGCGTAAAAAAATTTCCATTTGCCGTTCATAGCGCCGTGTGCATAATGCCCTTCCGATTTCATTTTACCGTTTTCAAAATACGATAAAAAATCGCCGGACAGTGAACCTGTTTCATCTAAGTGCCGCCGTTCTTGGATTTGTCCTGTTTCGTAATAAACTGTTTGCTCGCCGTCAAGTACACCGGCTTTATAATTCGATGTCTGTACTAATGCATTAGAATTGGCGGAAAAAATTTCGTGTAAACCTTCTTTGAGTTTCGTAGATTTATTGACTGTGTAACGCTCGATAAGTAATCCGTTTTCATTGCGTTTTTCTACCACTTCGCGGTTTTCGCAAGACGCGAAAAGTAGTAAAGTATTCAAGACAAGGATAAATTGAAAGATTTTGATGCTCATTAAGGCGGATTTTAAAACACGAAATATATTCATAGGTGTCAGATAACTGCTGAAAGAAACTGTAAAATATTGAAGAAATCACACTTTTAAAACGCCGATTTCGGAAGAAAAGTATTTCGTTTTTTGGATTTAGCAGGCGGATGAATTTTTCCCGTTTAAACGGGAAAGTCCTTAAAATAAAAAAACCGTCATTAACTCAGGATAAAATTATCCTGAGTTAAGACAGCACTACTCATAACCATTTAAAATTAGAGATCTTTGTCGAAAAGGAAAAGAATCGTTTTTCGATGTATATTTTAAACGAAGTTTAATTCGTATTTATTATTATTTTGTGAGTACAAAGTTACACCCATTTAAAACATTGTGCAATACCGCCAAAACTATATTTTATTAAAGTTTTTTTTCATAATACGAGAATTAAAATTTAATGTTATAAACGATTTATTAAACTCCGAAATGCGATAAAAAAGATGACAATTTATCCTGATTTTTTTCTTCTTGCGCTAACCATTGCGCCGATTTTCCCTGTTTCAGAAGAAAATAATCTTGTACTAAATCGGCTTGCTGTTCTGCATTAAAGTGCAAAAATTCCATCGTATCGAACCAATCGGAGTAATAGGCATAGTTATAACGTTCCAAAGATTTTTGCGCTGCCAACGCATTGACAATATATCCGGCTCCGAAATTTTGATATTGCCAAACGTGTGTGAGTTCGTGAATCAAAATATCATCAGATAAATTTTGCCGACTGTTGATTGTATTGAACGAAACATAAGCCAAACAAATACGTGGTTTTGCCGACCAAGCATTTTTATCGTACATCACTATATTCCAATCTATTTTATTTTTAAAAATGGATTTACCTGTTAGAATTTCTTCGTTCGTTAAAGTCCGAGTAGATTTCTTTATGAGGTTTGTAGAGATTTCATAAATATCGAATAAGAAAAACAGATCTGAAAGTTGAAAGAAAACTATAATTAATTTTTGACCGAAATTTGCGCGGGCATAAAAAACATGATAGAATGGATAAAATACTCGAATAAATCGAGCAGGTGTAGTTTTTACGGAAAAAATAACTCTGTAAAGAAACCAGTGATGTTTCACGAATTGATGAAATAATGTTAACTATTTAGGTACTTCGAGCAAGCTTTCAAAATTTATTTTTTTCGGGCTGTTTTACTTCGCAAAAATTCGCCCTGACAGTAGGATTTTACAGCGGTATGATTTTTTTGAAAAAGAATTGGCTTTACCAACTCTTTTTCAAAAAAATCATACCGCTCCTTCCGGTTCCTCGCCACCGCAGGCGGCGTATTTTGTTTTTTCGGTAGGTTCAATTGAACATAAACAGTTGCAGGTAATGTTAAAAAAATCTAATTGAACTTTACCGTGTCAAAAATTCAAGAAAATAAACAATAAAATCAACTCTAACTATCCGAAAGCTCAATCAAAATATCAAAATTTTCCACTATCCACATCATTTATAAACTGAATCACTCCCGGAAAATAATTTTTTTGATCATCCCAAAAACTGAGATGACTTCCGTTCGGACAATATAAATAACGCCCGTGCTGAACTTTTTTGCTGATTTCTTCCATTGCTTTTGGATCCATGGTATCGTATTGCGCACCGATAGCAAGAGTGGGTACTTTTATTTTCGGCAACTCAGGTTTAAAATCCCAATTCAACAATCTGCCGCCAACTTTAAATTCACTCGGACCTTGCATCAAAACATAAATATGCTCGTTGACGTGCTTAAATGAACGTTCAACACCGTCGGGCCATTCCTTTAATCGGCAGATATGCTGTTTATAGAATTCTTCTTTTACTAAATTTGTATAAACAGGATTATTCAAATCATTTTTTTTCTCAAACGCATCTAAAGAATCAACGAGAGATTTGCGCATTTTAGCCCGCAAAACACTGTTGTATTTTTCATAATCCGGAATGCTCGGCATCATACCGGAAATGATGAGCCCCTTCAAATTATCTTGATATTTCAAAGCGTATTCCATAGCCAGCATGCCGCCCCAAGAATTGCCGAGCAAATAAAAATTATCTTTATTCATACCTAATGCTTTTCGCACCTGTTCTACTTCTTCAACAAAACGAGGCATTGTCCATAAATCGTCATTATTGGGTTGGTCGCTGTTCACGCAACCCAATTGATCGTATTCGTACATTTCAAACCCAACCCTCGGAAAAAAACTCTCGAAACTTTCCAGGTACTCATGTCCCATGGCAGGTCCGCCGTGCAACAATAAAATTTTTATGCGCGGATTATCACCGAACTTTTTTGTCCAAACTTTGAATTTACCGACCGGAGTTTCAATCGGAATCATTTTAACGCCGGCAGTTTGCACTTCGTTAAAAATATTTTCAGGTAAAGTATTATTTTGTTTTAAAACAATTTTTTCTTCTTTGACTTCTTTGCAACTTGAAATAAAAAAGAAAGATGAGAGAAAAAGTAAGTAAAATTTCATTTTTTAACTTGGTGTGATGGATGGTAAATATTTAAAGCCACTTAATTTTATCGTATAAATCAGCAGACCGAACTGAAATGCCGATGGATTTTAAATTAATATTGGCATCTAAACCGGTAACGGTATTGATGCGCCACAAATCTTCTTCCTCTCTGAAACGGGTTTCTACCTTCGGCTTGATAGTATCAATTAAAACATATTCTTTGAAAGAAGGCAGCAAAGTATATAATTCGAATTTTGTTTTATTGTCGTAAAGCCGTGTACTTTTAGATAAAACTTCAATAATCAAAATCGGATTGACGACCACCGATTCGTTATTTTGAAAATAAACCGGTTCTTCATAAATCACTAAAGCATCGGGATACACCATAATGTTTTCCGGCTCGATATAAACTTTTAAACCGTCCGGAATAACTAAATATCTTTTTGGCGATTGCAATAAAGTATGTTTCAAAGCGTAAACGGCATTGCCGATTATAAGTTGATGATTAAATTTAGCGTTAGGCATAGTTAGAATTTGTCCTTTACAAAATTCATGTTTCTCAATAGTTTTTTCTTCCCGCTTCAAGTATTCTTGTAACGAGTATATTTTGGGTAGTTTAGATTTTATTTCAGGTAAAGCAAGTGCTGCATTCATCATTTCAGAAAAAATTAAGTGAAATTTTCAAAACAAAATTAAAACATTTTTTTCATTTATCAAATTAAAATCAAACCTTACTTTTTATCTATCAAAACGCAAACGCTGCCTAATGCCGGTACAGTCAGTTTAATGCCCGAAGTTGTTAATGCCGAACGCGCTTTCAGTGTCGCATAATTGGCAGGTCCACCCGCAACACCGTTCGGATAAGCCCCGTTGACGATTACTTTTCTCGAAAACTCACCGTTATCCGTTGAGCCTTCAAGATTGTACCAATAAAAACGATTGCCGTAAAAGAAGTTTTTTGTTTTTATTTCAAATATTTGCGGTGTTGAAGTCGTATTTATCAAAGTCACATTCATTTGCCCGGAACTGTATGTTGAAGCGTACGCTCGAACGTTTGTTGTACCTTGAACATTAGTTGAAACCATTCTGTCGCCGATACATTTTTGGAAATAGTACATATAGTAAAATGACGGACGCGGATTCCAACGCGGGTCGTCCGGACTGCCGCCGTCGCTGAAAAGCCCGTGATCGTCGCCGTTGTTCCAACCGTTTAATAAATCCCAACGTGCCGTCAAACCGTATTTATTTTTTATGGCTTCGGCTTGAACAGTTATTGCGAACAGTCCGCTTATATTCGAAACTTGTTGTTTCGCATCTTTCGCCCACATATTCCATTCCGTAAAAGCAAAAGGTTTTATTTCACCGCCGTAATTAGTCAATTCGCTTGTACAAAAATTCATCATAGTATTCGGAACAGAAGCTGCGGTGCTTAAAATAACAGCTGCCGTTGAATTTTCTCCGTATGGAGTTATATAATTGTGAACGATATAAAAATCCGCTTTATTTTGAATTTCAGGTATCATCGTCGCATTCCAATTGCGGGTTGTTGCGGTTTGCCACGATTGCGTTTGTGACTCTTGCATCACCGCGCCAATTTTTATTTTATTGCCCACTTCCGATGCAGCTTTGCGCATCGAGTCGGCGAAAACTTTGAAATGTTGCGCATACAATTTTCCGGTTAAAAATTCCGGTTGACCGTCTTTATTTTTTGTGGTATCAATTCTGTAACCGACTTCCCAATCCGCGTAATTTTCGTTTCCGATTTCCCAGTACTCTGTTCTGCCATTATCGAAACGCACCCAATCGGCTGCTAAATGTGCGGCAGTTACAACCGGATTTAAACTCGTGCCGTAACGCGCAAAACCATAATTCGCAGTGATGATGCCTTTATTGTTCGATTGTTGCAGCATCGCGTAATAATTATTTAGAGAAGCCCGCCAATTTTCGGTAGATAAACCGTAACCGTACCATGCAGCAAAAGTTTTTCCGTCTTTGTCCATGTATTGTGTCGGTGCACCTTCGGGAACATCACCGGGTTTTAAATTCCAAAAATAACCGTCACTGCCGCTGCCGGAGGGCCAACGAATGATATTGGGTTTTAAATTCGTGATATCAGTCATAAAACTCGCTTGATCAACAAAAGTGCCCATCCAAATATTTGAATTATGTCCGAAAATTTGTAAAGGAATTTTGGCAATAATATCCGAAGCATCAATTGTAACAGTATTAGTTGCTGCTGCCGAAGGTACCGCTTCATCGGTAAACGCCAATATAGAAAAAGTTTTTCCTTGCCATTTATCTAAAAAAAATCCGACAGATGCCGCCACATTCGGGTCAACTGCCTGTTTAATAGTTACCGTTGTATCTTGAGTGACAACAGTTGCATTATCTACTAAACTCACTTCTTTTTTTGAGCAGGAATAGAAAATAGTGAGTGAGAGTGTGAAGGCTGCGAGTTTGGAGGTGAGGTTCATTGATTTTTTATTGGTATTTTTTATTATTCGAACAAAAAAACAAATTTATTTTTTCTAAAAAATAAAATAAATAATTGAACAGACCTAAATGTTGATAAAGTTTTTTGTGAAATCCGTCTTAATTTAAGCTTTTACTTATTTACTTCGCAATTTTACGTTTATTGATTTATTTCAGTGAAGGTCCTCAAAAACCGATTTTCTTTTTACCGCTATCGTGCAGTTCTTTTTTCAAAGCAGCCATTTTCAATGCCGTTTCTGCACATTCAATTCCTTTATTTCCGAGTTTTCCGCCGGCACGATCAATAGCTTGTTGTTCGTTTTCGGTGGTGAGTATACCAAAAATAAATGGTTTACCGCTCGAAACCGACATATTTTGTAAAGCGATGGCAACGGAAGTATTAATATATTCGTCATGCCGCGTATCGCCTTTTATCACACAACCTAAACAAATAAACGCATCGTAATTCGGGAAACGCTGCGCTAAAAGGCGCGCACCAATAGGCAATTCGAATGCGCCGGGAACGTGAATGGTTTGAATATTTTCTGCGAGAATACCGCTTGCCGAAAGTGTATCGGTGCAGCCTTCCAATAAAACGTGCGTGATCGCAGAGTTCCAATCGGAGACGATAATACCGAACGAAAAATTTTCTTCGGCAGATACAGGCGGTAGAATACGGTTGAGTTCTTTTTTGTTATTAAGTGAAAAAGACATTAGATTTTAGATTTTAGATTTTGGATTTTGGATTGACGATCTTGCTTTCAATTAGCCCGCTAATTTATATAAAATCATCAATCAGTCAAATACTGGTTTTAAAAAAGTTCTTTCATAGCTCAAAATACATTTTGATTCTTCGGCGAGTTTGAAAGCTTCTTGGCATTCTTTATCTTCTAAAATTTTCTTCCTGTAAATTTCATATTCTGCCAAACTCGAAAAACTGAATAAGGCATACGCCACATTATTCGCACCTTCATGCGGCATAAAATAACCATGATGATTTCCTCCGAAACGATTGACTAATTTAATCCAACGTTTACCGTACTCTTCAAAAACAGGTAGCTGGTACGGGTCAATAATGTATTTTAAATAGCAAGTAATCATTTTTTATAAATCTGAATCAAACACGAACAGGAATATTTTTTTCTTTCAAATAATGTTTCAAGTCCGGAATACCGATTTCTTTAAAATGAAAAATGCTTGCAGCTAAAGCGGCATCTGCTTTTCCGGATTCAAACACTTCTTGAAAATGTTGCATCGTGCCGGCACCGCCCGAAGCAATAACGGGAATGGTAATATTCGAAGAAATTTTTTCTAAAGCAGCACAAGCAAAGCCTTTTTTAGAGCCGTCGTGATCCATAGAAGTGAACAAAATTTCGCCCGCTCCCCTATCCGCTACTTCTTTAGACCACTCGAATAAATCCCGTTCCGTTTCTATGCGTCCGCCGTTCAGGAAAACGCGCCAACCTTTTTCGGTTTCTTTGGCATCTATTGCCAAAACGATACACTGACTGCCGAATTCTTTAGCAAGAGTATTTATCAATTCCGGTTTGCGCACGGCTGCCGAATTAATGGAAACTTTATCGGCACCAGCACTTAATAAATGAGACACATCCGCGATAGAACCGATACCGCCACCTACGGTAAACGGAATGTTTAAATTTTGTGCAATCCGCGTTACGAGTGCGGCAAAAGTTTTTCTGCCCTCGTGGGTGGCAGTAATATCCAAAAAAACCAATTCATCGGCACCTTGCTTGTTGTACAAAATACCGAGTTCAACGGCATCGCCGGCATCGCGTATGTTTTCAAAGTTAATACCTTTGACGGTACGCCCGTCGCGAATATCCAAACAAGGTATGATGCGTTTTGCGAGCATTGTGATTAATGATAAATTTCCAATGGTAAATCGTAAATTTTCAATGGTAAATGGTAAATTTTCAATGGTAAATGGCAAATTTCCAATGGTAAATGGTAAATTTTTAATGGTAAGTGGTAAACAATAAATTGCTATATTAAAAATCTACCGTTTACCATTTACCATTTACCATTGAAAATTTACCTTTTACCATTAAACATTTCTGTTTATACAATTCAGATCTTCAAATGCGAGTTTCAACCTGTCCACAAAAGTTTTTTCGGCGGCGCGCAACCATTTACGCGGATCATAAACGCTTTTGTTCGGCTTATCTGCACCATCCGGATTTCCGATTTGACCTTGCAGATAACCTTTTTTTGCTTCATAATAGTCGTGCACACCTTCCCAATACGCCCACTGCATATCGGTATCGATATTCATTTTTACGGCTCCGTATTCTATCGCTTCTCTGATTTCGGCGCGCGACGAGCCGCTACCGCCGTGAAAAACAAAATTAATCGGTACATTACTATCCAAGTTGAATTTCTTTTTAACGTAATCCTGCGAATTTTTCAGAATAACGGGCTGTAAATGCACGTTGCCCGGTTTATAAACACCGTGTACATTACCGAAAGCGGCAGCCACCGTATAATTCGGCGAAATCGGCTGTAAGTGTTCGTAAATATAAGCTACGTCTTCGGGTTGCGTATAGAGTTTTGAATTGTCTACGTTGCTGTTATCAACGCCGTCTTCTTCACCGCCCGTCACGCCGATTTCTATTTCCAGTGTGATACCTATTTTGCTCATGCGTTTCAAATAAGCGGCACAAATTTCAATATTATCGTGCAAAGGTTCTTCGGAAAGGTCGAGCATGTGCGACGAAAATAACGGTTGACCCGTACGCACGAAATAATCTTCACTTGCGCCCAACAAACCGTCCACCCAAGGCAAAAGTTTTTTTGCGCAATGGTCGGTATGCAAAATTACGGACACACCGTAGGCTTTTGCCAACATTTGTACGTGTAAAGAACCCGCAATTGCGCCGAGTATAGACGCTTGATGGTTTTTGTTATCCAAGCCCAAACCGGCATTGAATGCCGAACCACCGTGCGAAAATTGAATAATGACGGGTGAATTAACCGCCTTTGCCGTTTCCATAACGGCGTTTATTGTACTGCTGCTGACGACGTTTACGGCAGGTATTGCGAAATCGTGCGCGTTGGCATAATCTAATAAATCTTTTACTTCTTGACCGAATAATACGCCCGAACGAAATTTTGTAGACATTTTTTTACTATTGAATTAATTGGATTTACGCTTTTAAGTCCGCAAATTTAATATACTCAGCCGTAAATGCGCACGATTTTATGAAAAAGGTGGAATCGCTTTTCAAAATTCAAACCGGTAATAGACTTCTTGCGAAAGTAGATTTATAATAATATTACCTTTGCGCATGGATAAATACAGCCAAATAAGCGAATTGAGTAAAAAAGACCATAAACGTTTAACCGGTGTCACCCATGATACTTTTAATGAAATGGTATCGGTTTGTGAAAAGTCACAAAAAGAAACACGGATAAAGGTTGGCCGGACACCCAAATTAACGCTGAGTGACCGGATTTTAATGCTTCTCGAGTATTACCGCGAGTACCGGACATTTTTTCACATCGGACAAAGTTACGCTCTGAGCGAGTCGAATGCTTACCGTACCGTCCGCAAACTTGAAAATATACTCATAAAAAGCGGGAAGTTCTCTTTGCCCGGAAAGAAGACATTACTTGACCGGGATAACGATATTGAAGAAATCGTTGTCGATGCCACCGAAAGCAAAATAGAACGTCCGAAAAAAAACAACGCCGGTATTATTCGGGTAAAAAGAAGCAATATCATATAAAAACTCAAATAATTATCGATAAAAAAAGTAATAAAATAATCTGTACGGCATTTTCCAAAGGGAAAGTCCACGATTTTAAGTTGTTTAAAGACAGCGGATTAAGAATAAAACGGGCAATACGTTTAAAAGCGGACAGCGGTTATCTCGGCATAGACAAACTGCATGCAAACAGTCAGTTGCCGAAGAAGAATTCCAAACTGAATAAGCTCACGAAAATCGAGAAAAAAGAAAATACGGAACTCTCGAAAAAAAGAATATCCGTTGAAAACGTCTTCGCCAAACTTAAAGTGTTCAAGATTTTAACATGTAAATACAGAAATCGTCACAAACGTTTCGGATTGCGATTTAACTTGATTGCGGGTTTATACAATTATGAAATTGAACTTAAAAAAACGGCTTAAATCACTTTCGCAAGAAGTCTAATACTTTTTTTTAATTAAATCGGCAAAAAAATTTACCCTTGAGACAAATTAATTAGACCCGAAAAAAATAAATTACAGCCAGGCATCGTAATTAATTTTTTAAAACTTTTTATTTATTTATTTTGTTTTTAAATTTTAATTTTAAAAAAATAATTTTAATCGTTTAAATAAAAATTTTATTCAACACAAAAAATATTTTTTTTAAAATTTTAATTTTTGTGTATCGTAACGGTTTTCTAAAAAAAATTAGGTTTAAGATATTTAAGCGGGTAATTTTGTTTCATCAATTAATTATCAGACAAAAATTTATTTCATTCATTAAAAAAAATAAAAAAAATGACAAGCATTCTCATCACTAATCAAGATTTGCAGTTGGAAATTTTACCCATGACGGAATCGTTTTTGGTTTCATCTTTTGTGTATATCGAATCAACACCGGGATACTAATCAATTACGAATTACCGATTACGAATTACGAAAAAAAAATGCACCGGAAAAATCAATTTCCCGTGCATTTTTTTTTCGTAATTCGTATTTGATTACTTTGCTTTCAACGTTTTTTTCGCTGGTGTAACCGCAACAGGCGTTGCATTAGCTGCGGTGGTGACGGTTATTTGCGGTTTGTATTCTGATAAGTCAAGATTTTTCGAGAAATCCAACATGATCGGTGCAGCAATAAATACCGACGAATACGTTCCGGCAGCAATACCTATGAGCAATGCAAAAGAGAAACCACGCAACCCGCTTCCGCCGAATATAAAGAGTATCAATAACACCATCAAAATAATGACGGAGGTGATAATGGTACGACTGAATACGGAGTTAATAGCCAAGTTAATCACTTGCGACATGGTTTTTCCGGAAGACACATTGTTGCGCATATACTCTCTGATACGGTCATAAACAATAACGGTATCGTTGATGGAATAACCCAAAATCGTGAGTATCGCTGCTACCAATGCTTGGTCAATCTCTAAAGAAAAAGGCAAAATACCATGCAACAAAGCGAAAACAGAAAGTGTAATGAGCGCGTCGTGAATAGTTGCCACGATAGCACCTAAAGAATACTGCCAACGACGGAAACGCAATAAAATAAACGCCGCAATACCCAACAAACCGATTATCGCTGCTTTAGTAGATGAATTTTTTATATCATCGGCAACCGTAGGACCCACTTTCGTTGATGAAATGATGTGCGTACCGAGTGCATCACTCTTTTTGAAATTATCAATATTCAAATTGCCGCCGTCAACGGAAGCATTAATACCTTCAAATAATTTTTGTTCAACTTGCGTTTGCGCACCTGTTGAATTATCTTTTACTAAATAAGATGTCGTAATATTGTAAGTATTTTCGGTACTTACGGATTTTACGACTGTAGATTGATTGTCGAAAGATTTTGTGAGTGCGCTGCGCAAATTATCGGCGTTCACGGGTTTATCGAAACGCACAGTATACGAATAACCGCCTTTAAAATCCACACCCAATTCAAAACCGCGCGTTAACATGGCTATAAAACCGGCAATAATAATGGCAGCAGAAAATAAATATGCTGGACGACGCAATTTCATCCAGTCCACATTTATATTTTTAAAAGCATTTTCCGAAAACGGTGCCCAAAATTTTAAAGTCCAACCTTTTTGAACCCAAAAATCTACTAACAAACGTGTCAAAACGAAAGCGGTAAATAAAGTAAAAATAATACCTATCGCTAAGACGATACCGAAACCCTTAATCGGACCCAAACCGAATGCCCAAAGCACCAACGCGGCAATTAAAGCCGTAACGTTACCGTCAATGATAGCACTGAAAGCGTGTTTGAAACCTTCGCTGATGGCGGTTTGCATATTTTTTCCCGCGTTCAATTCCTCTCGAATACGTTCGTAAATAATTACGTTCGCATCTACCGCCATACCCATCGTCAGTACGATACCCGCAATACCGGGCAATGTCAACACCGTTCCTTTCGATGTGAGCATACCGATGATGAAAAATAAATTCGTAAACAAGGCGATGATGGATATAATACCGCCTGTCGAATAATAAATCCACATGAATGCCAAAATCGCCAAGAAAGAAATACCGAGCGATAACATGGAAGAACGAATATTTTGAGCACCCAAAGTAGGACCAACTGTACTTTCCTGAATAATTTCGGCGCGAGCCGGTAATTTACCGACTTCCAAAATACTCGCCATATCTTTTGCTTCTTGCGGACCGTATTGACCGGTGATAGACGAACTGCCACCCAAAATCGGATTGATAACGCTCGGTGCCGAAACCACTTCACTGTCTAAAACAATCGCTACTTCACGTTTATTATCGTTGGCTGCTTTTGTTGTCAATTGCGCCCAGGCAGCTGCACCTTGCGGATTCATGGTCATAGAAATTTCGTAATTTCCGCCGCCTTTTTCACTCGGACGCGCTTGCGCATTAATTACGGACTCACCCGAAAGTGCAGCACCGTCTTTTCCGGCGGCGCGTTTCAGTGCGAACAATTCGTAAGTACCTGTTGATTTTCCGTCTTTATCTTTTACGGCATCTTTTGACCAACGAAATTCCAAATCGCGCGGAAATTTCGCTTTCACATCCGGTCTTGAAAAATAATCCGTCAGAGTTTTTCTCTTGTTCTTATCCGTGTAACCGATTATTGCAGATCCGTTTTGTTGTTGATTCGGAATAAACGCCGATAAAATAGGTCCCGATTTTTTTTGATTGGATGTATCTTTCTTGACAGATTCTTCAGATATACCCAATTGTGCCGCTTTCAGCATATTATCCGCATCAACTATACCTTTAAAAACCGGTTCGTCGGATGTGCGGTACACTTCCCAAAACTCTAAATTAGCGGAGGCTTCCAAAAAGTGGCGCGCACGTTCCGGATTTTCGATTCCGGGCAATTCTACTTGAATAATATCTCTGTTTTTATCCAAAAAAACATTGGGTTGCACTACGCCGAGTTTATCAATCCGTTCTTTCAAACGATTATAAGTTTCATTTACCGTTTCATCTGCTTTTTGGCGAATAAGGGTTTGCACTTGCGCATCGGTTGATTGCAGATTGAGTACATTTTTTAAAGAAGGATTGCGCGCAAAAACATTCGCCAATTGACCTTTGCCGGCAATTTTTTCAAATTCTTCGACAAAAATCTGAATAAAATCCGATTGCGATTCTTTTTGCCGTGCTGAAGCGTTCTCTAAAGCTTTTTTGAAATTCGGGTCTTCGCTTTTACCGCTCAACGAATTTAAAAAATCTTTTAAATCCACGCGTAAAAGCACGCTCATACCGCCTTTCAAATCCAAGCCTAAAGCCAATTGTTTGCTTTTCAGTTCCTGATACGTATAACTGCCGATGAGCGGAATACTCCACACCTTTTCGCTCGACATGGAATCGAGGTAAGAACTTCTGAATTCTTTTACTGCGGTTGCACGGTTTTCGGGTGCGGCGGTGGCACTCATTCTTTCGGCGTAATTGTCTGCTGCTTTTTCTACTTTATTCGTCGGGAAGTAATATAAAAACTGGCCTGCGCAAATTATGAGTAGCAACACCAAAAAAAACGTAATTAATCCTTTACTTTGTTGCATCGTTCGAGAGTTTTAAAAAAATTTATAGTCGTTTATATGTTGTGGTATATTCCTTTTTATGAACTGATTTTTGCGAAATCGGTGAAAAATCGAAATTGGCGTGCAAATATAAAACTTTTGTCGTTAATAATTAATTTCTTCATAAAAAAAGACATAAAACAAAGGTATCGTTGCGTTTTCATACTGTCTAAAACTATTCCAAAAATATAGAAAAGACGTAAAGTGTTAAAAAAAATCAGGTAGAGCTTAAATAGTTACGATAAGTTTTATTATTTTTGAGATTTAATTTACTCACCAATAAAAAATGTTGAAACAAAATGATTTATCCAAATTTACTCAAACTTTGCACATTAATTTTACTCACATCTATTATCAGTTGCAAAAACGAGCCTGCAACGATTAAGATAGGAGTTTACGGTCCGTTTTCGGGTGGCTCTGCACCCATGGGTATTAGTATGAAAAACGGTATCCGCTTGGCTGCCGATGAAATTAATGCAGCCGGTGGTTTGCTCGGGAAAAAGATTGAACTCATCGAACGCGACGATGAAGCTAAAAATGAAAAAGGCGGACAAGTTGTGCAAGAGCTTTTAAATAAAGAAAATGTGGTGGCTATTCTTGGTCCCGTGAACACAGGCGTGGCAGAGGCTTCTACGAAATATTCTAACGAGAAAAAAGTGCCGCAAATCATTCCGGTTTCTGCAGGTGCTAAAGTGAATGATTTATTTGCACAAAATCCGGATAATTATATTTTCCGTATCGCTGCAAACGATTACGTTCAATCGGAAATGATTGTACGCGAGGGTGTTGATGTACGTAAAAATACCAAAGTAGCTTTGCTTTGCGATGAAACCAATTACGGACAAGGTGGTCGCGCTAAAATAGAAGCGGCACTTGCGAAACGCAATATCACGGCAGTTTCTGTCGGAAAATTTAAATTAAAAGATACCGATATGACACCGCAACTACAAGAAGCAAAAGCTAAAGGTGCGACAGTGCTTATGGTTTACGGTATTGGACCGGAATTAGCCGCCATTGCTAACAGTTTAGAAAAAATCGGGTGGAAAGTAGATATGATTGGCGGGTGGACACTTGGTATGAATAATTTCATCAACAATGCCGGAAAAAACGGAAACGGGGCTACCATGCCTCAAACTTTTATAGAAAAAGGAGCTGCATCGGATAAAGCAAAAAAATTTGTTACCGATTATCAAGCAAAATATAATGAAAAACCAATTGCCGTTGCCGTTGCAGCCGCGCAAGGTTACGATGCTATGTATTTACTTGCCAATGCTATCACTGCTGCAAAAACTACCGACGGACCTAAAATTAAAGAAGCGCTCGAAAATTTAGGTGCTTATAACGGGGTCACAAGTAGTTACGCAAAACCTTTCAGCAAAACGGATCACGAAGCCATTCACGAAGATAATGTAATGATGGGGCGCGTTACGGACGGTGCTGTAACTCCTAATGCTATACCTGCGAAACAATAATTCGATTTACTATTTACGATTTACGATTTTTCTCAAAAAAATTGTAAATCGTAAATAGTAAATCCCAAAATAGATTCGATGTCTGATCTGATACAACTCCTTATAAGCGGCATGGCGCAGGGTATGGTTTACGCGCTGGTGGCATTCGGTTACAATATTACATTCGCTACTTCGCGGATGTTTAATTTTTCCAATGGTAATTTTTTAATGTTGGGTGGTGTTGTAGGCTTTATGTTTTACATGACGCATCACGTTCCTTTTTTGGCGATGTTGGGCGGCGTTATTTTGGTGGGTGTTTTGGTAGGTTATATCATGTATCAAACTTCAATTGCACCGAGTTTGAAATCGCGTTCGAATTACGCTTGGATTTTAGCCACACTCGCGTTCGGTATCATTTTACGCAATTGCGTTGAAGTTTTTTGGAGCACTGATGATTTTCGTTTCGATTCTCCACTCGGTAATGCACCGATTCGTTTCGGAACGGTTGGCATTTTACCGCAAGAAATTCTTATTATCATTGTATCAATATTGATCGTCGTTGCTGTTGAGGCGTTCAAACGCTACACCGTTTTCGGGAAAGCGATTGTGGCTGTTTCCGAAGATCGCAACACAGCGAGTTTAATGGGTATCAATCAGAATTTCGTGATTCTTTTTTCTTTTTTGCTGAGTTCAGTGATAGCTTGTATTGCCGGTGTTTTAGTCGCACCCATCACTCTGGTTGGTGCAACGATGGGAACAGTTTTAGGTGTAAAGGCTTATGCGGTTTCAATTATCGGTGGATTGGAATCCGGTCTCGGTGTGCTTGTCGGCGGACTCATCATTGGATTATCGGAGGCTTTTACGGCACGTTATATTTCTACGGGTTATAAAGACGCACCGGGTTTTATTTTTTTAATTCTCGTTTTGTTGTTTTTGCCGTCCGGTATTTTTGGTAAAAAAATTTATAAAAAAGTTTAGCATTAAAATCAATGCCCGTTTTAGAAATTAAAAATTTAACAGTCAATTACGGAAAAGTAACCGCACTCAAAGGTGTTTCAATGCACGTGGAACAAGGAGAATTAGTTGCCGTAATTGGATCAAATGGTGCCGGAAAAACGACGACCATGAATACCATTTCCGGATTGCTGCGACCTACATCCGGTGATATTCTCTTCAACGGACAATCCCTCAAAAACATTTCGGCGCATAAAGTTGCTGAATTGGGTATAGCACACGTACCGGAAGGCAGAAAAGTTTTCCCTTCCATGTCTGTCCGCGATAATTTGTTGCTTGGTGCTTATACTCGATTGCGCAAAGGTGAAAAAAAACAAGTTGAAACAGATTTGGAAGAAATATTCACGACATTCCCAAGATTAAAAGAACGCATCAATCAACAATCCGGAACACTCTCGGGTGGTGAGCAACAAATGTTAGCTTTGAGTCGAGCATTGATTTCAAAACCAAAATTACTTTTATTGGACGAACCTTCCATGGGTCTGGCACCGGTTATAATTGACGAAGTTTTTAAACTGATTCAAAAATTGAAACAAAGCGGCGATATCACCATTTTTTTAGTAGAACAGTTGGCATACCGTGCATTAGAAGTGGCTAACCGCGCTTATGTAATGGAGCAAGGGAATATCAGGACAACCGGAACGGGCACGGAACTGATGAAAAATGACGAAGTAAAACGTGCCTACTTAGGAAATTTTTAAAGGATATGGACAAAAAGAAAATAATAATCGCACTGCTTGTCGCGCTCCCCATGTTTTTGCCATTGGTAGTGACGAACCAATATTATATCCAAGGTATATTGTGTCGTATCATTATCTACGGCATATTGGTGATGTCGCTTGATTTAATTGTCGGCTATATTGGCGATGTATCCATTGGTCACGCCGGATTTTTTGCTTTAGGTGCTTACACAGTTGGAATTTTAACAGCAAATCCTGCGTTCAATTCCGATAGCTCGATGACGCATTATCCGCAATTGCCTTTTTTGATTGCACTTTTAGCCGGTATCGGTGTATCTGCCTTAGCCGGATTTATTTTAGGATTTCCGGCTTTGCGATTGAACGGTCCGTATTTAGCAGTAGTCACAATTGCTTACGGACTTTTGATTTATACCATTATTAACGAACAAGAAAAATTGACGAACGGAACAAAAGGTATCGCTTTAGAGCCCTTGCAAATTGCGGGTGTAACGTTCAAAGGCAACAGTTATTTGTATGTCATTTATCCGATGCTTGTTGTGGTTATGTATATGTTGCACAATTTAACCAAAAGTTATTGGGGACGCGCATTTGAAGCTATTAAATACAGCGATGTCGCGGCTGCCACGTGCGGTATTTCAAAATCATACTACAAAGTCGGCGCATTTGTTATTTCAGCCGGTATCGCCGGATTGGCGGGCGGATTGTTCACACACCTTGATAATTATATTGCGCCGAATACTTTTTCTTATAATTTTTCAGTCGAGTTTTTAATAGCATTGATTGTCGGCGGTGTGCAAAGTCTTTTCGGCAATTTATTGGGCGTGAGTGTTTATGTTTTATTGCCGGATTTATTCAATAAATTCAGTGAATACCGTCTCATTATTTTCGGCGTAGCTTTACTACTCGTTTTATATTTTTTGCCGCGCGGTTTAGTCAGTTTGTTCGATAAATACATCCAACGCTTTTTCAAAAACGATGAACATGAAACGATGGACGCGGAACAAAAGGAAGCAATGATGAAGAAACGTGCAGAACTTATCACGCCTCATTCAGAAATCTCATCCTCTCACCTCTCTCATCTCTCATCTCTTGAAATAAAAAATCTCACCATGCGCTTCGGTGGATTAACAGCAGTAAATCAATTAAACATAAAAATAAAAACAGGATCAATACACGGTTTAATTGGTCCGAACGGCAGCGGGAAAAGTACGACTGTCAATTTACTCACAGGTATCTATGCACCCGCCGAAGGTTCAATCAACTTTTTAGGAAGTGATGTCGCGGATAAATCAACGTACCAACGTGCCAAATTAGGTATATCCCGCACATTTCAAAATTTACAGCTTTTCGGCGATTTAACGGCTTTACAAAATGTGATGGTAGGTATGCACAATTCATTCAAATCGAATTTGATGAGTGTGTTGTTGGGTTTACCGGCTGTAAAAAAAGAAGAACAAGCCGTAAAAGAAAAATCATTGGCTTGGTTGGAATTTGTCGGTTTGGGTGATGCGGCTTATACAAAAGCAAAAAATTTAAGTTACGGACAAGCGCGTTTTTTAGAAATGGCGCGTGCCTTAGCCGGCAATACTAAACTATTATTATTAGATGAACCCGCAGCCGGACTCACGACAGGTGAAATAGAAAAAATGAACCTGCTTATCAAAAAAATAAAAAATTACGGTATCACCGTTTTACTCATCGAACACCACATGGATATGGTGATGTCCGTTTCAGATGAAATTACGGTTTTAGATTTCGGCAAAAAAATATCGGAAGGCGCACCTAAAACAATTCAAAACGACCCGAATGTAATCGCTGCTTATTTAGGAACGCATTCTACTTCGTTTCAATAAACTCCGTTTAAGTATGCCATACCCATAAACAAAAATGCTCATTACGATTTTCAAACCGCAAGAATCGAAAGACTGAAACGAGCTTTATTATTTTTTTATTTTTTTATTTAGATACACTCGTTGTGAGCCGAGCAAGTGAATATGCGCCTAGTTCAAAATATTTTTCATTGAAATTTGATGAATTTATCTCTTTCTGTTAATGAGAAATCGCAATGTTTTGGTGCAGTTGAGTAGGTATTTCCGCAAGCAGGGCAAACATAATAGGTAGAGGGTAAATTGTTTAAAGTATTATTGTTAAGATTTTCCAAAGCTTGTTGAAAAAATATTTTGTGTTTTGCTTCTGTTTTCATTGCATAAGTCAAACTTAAAAAAGCAATTTGATTACCTGCAGTTTCGGCTGTTTTTAGAAATTCAGGATACATTGTCGTTGCTTCGTAAGCCTCCCCTTTGATGTCATCAGATAAGTTCTCTTTTGTTGTTTTTACTTTATATTCAGGATTGATGAAAGGAACTGTTGCACCGGCATCTTCTATTACTGCTTTATGGTTTGTGGCGTGTATATTTTCGGCAGCAGAAACTGCATTATAGAGCACAGCAATGGAATGAAAGCCTTCTTCCTCAGCTTTTTTTGCAAATGCTTTATATTTTGCAGTTGCAGTCATTTCTCCTTTATATGCAGATTGCATATTTTCAATAGTTTTGTTTTCAGCGTTCATGTTCTCTTTATTGATTAATAAATTAGGCTTTGTCTGGTCGTTGTTACAAACTGTTACAGCCAAAGATGTTATAGCGAAAATAAAAATAGATGTAATGTATGATTTTTTCATTTCAGTTTTAGTCTGTTGCAAAATTACCATCCACATTGTCGGTTATCATTACATAATAATTCTAATGAATTACATATTTCACACCTTTTGCTTGTTCAAGAAATTAATTTTTTTTGATAGTTTCTAATTGGACGAGTGATGCTTTAGGCTTGCATTTAGCGAATCGGGACTTTGTGTTGGTGGGGAATTAGAATTCCGTCTGCCGTTCACTTTCCTTGTCATCCTGCCCGATAGCTTTAAAAGTATAATTTAAATGTACTGTTCAATGCATGCGCTTTTATTTTTTTAAAGGTAAAAGAAAAAAATGCAAAAAATGCAAAAAATGCAAAAATCATAACTAAAATCCGTGTACTTTCAGTTGCTGTGTTGGTGTTTTATACCCAAAACAAAATCAGGATATAAAAACTTGATTCATGGAAAATAGTTTTGGGTAAATGATTGAAAACTGTTGAGTTTCAGAAACCGATCTTTTATATTTGACCGAATTTTTTTTCCTAAAAGTTACACTTCAAATTTGAATCTTAAAATTATAGTAAGTGAGCTAAAATAATGGGTTTCAGGAAAAATGATTTTTTTCGTGTAAAATATTTTTCGTAACATTTTCATTTTTTTTCGTCCTACGTTAAAGCAAAAAATCTATGAAAGCAAAAAAATCTTTCGGGCAGCATTTTCTGAACCGCCCGGAAATTGCAGAAAAAATTGCGGGTAGTTTAACTTTGACGGAAAAATATCCGCGTGTGCTCGAAGTCGGTCCGGGTAGAGGTGCACTCACGCAACATTTAATCAATAAAAATTATGAACTGAAATTGGTAGAGGCGGATAAAGATATGATTGAGGCGATTCATAAAAATTTCATGAATTTCAAGCCGGATAATATCATCGCAAAAGATTTTTTAAAACTCGATTTAACTAAAATTTTCGATAACCAACCTTTTTGTCTCATCGGTAATTTTCCTTATAATATTTCTACGCAAATATTATTCGCTATGATTGATAACCATGAATTGGTTCCGGAAATGGTGGGTATGTTTCAACGCGAAGTCGCGGAGAGAGTCGTTTCAAAATCGGGCAATAAAGTTTACGGTATTATCAGCGTTTTAGTGCAAGCATTTTATGATGGCGTATTACTTTTCGGTGTAGACAAAAGTTGTTTTACGCCACCGCCCAACGTTCAATCTGCCGTCATCCGGCTCATCAGAAAAGAAAATACGGATATCGGTTGCGATGAAAAATTATTTCGCCGCGTCGTGAAACAAGCTTTCTCTCAACGCCGAAAAATGCTGCGCAATACTTTGAAAATATTTTTTCCGAACGGCGAGGCGATTTTATCTGAACCTTTTTTTGAAAAAAGACCTGAACAATTATCCTTGGAAGAGTTTATTGAACTGACGAAAAGAATTGAGAAAACGATAGACGTAACAAGTAAAAAATAGATTGGTCATTTCAGTAGCTCCGTCGTAAACGGAGGAGCTACTTTTTTTCAACAAAATATCTTTAACTTTCATGTACGACTATCATACCCGGCTCCAAAGGATTCAAATTTTCTTTTAAAACATCAAAAAAAGTATCGCCGTTTTTCAGGTAAATCGGGATAAAATTGTCGGTACGCTCCTGCAAACCCTGATTGGGAAATAATTTTTGTTGCAAAGCGCGAATTTGTGTCAACACTGTTTCGTGTCTTTGTTTTTCGGCTTTTACCAACCGCGCTTCTATGGCTTCGATACCTTGCAATTGTTTTGCTTTTTCAGCCAATACGGTTTTCTCCAACGAAGCATCAATGGTTTTGGTGTATTCCGCAATTTTATCGTACAGAAAACCGAATTCTACTTTTTTCGCATCGAAATTAAGCGGTTGCGCGGCGTTTTTTGTAATATAATTTTTTGTAAGCGTATCCGGATGCACCGTTAAATCCGTTAAACCGACTTTCAGTTTTTCTAACTTATCCTGATTCGTTTTATCCAGCCACAGCACAGAATTTCTGCGGATTAACATCGGAAAATTTATGCCGAAATCCTCGAATTGTTCTTTGCGTTCCAACCAATAAGCTAACTCGCCGCCGCCGCCGATGTACGCCAAATTCGGTAAAATAATTTCTTGATACAACGGACGCAACACCACATTCGGGCTGAAAAATTCGGGATGCGCGTGTAACTCTTCAAGAATTTCTGCTTGATTTGCCCAAGTTTTTACCGGCATCGGGCTTTGTTCAACGTCCGAAGTTTTTTTTCTGAGTTCTAAAGTAAAATTTCCGTCTTCCGACTTGACGATACGCTCGCGCAAATTGTCGCGCATATAAAACAAATTAATATCGCGCGCGAAAGCCTGCGGTTTGAAGCCGAGTGCTTCGAGTTTTTCCTGTGTATCCTGTACCGATTTTTTTGAAGGTTGCTCGATTATTTCGCGTTCCATGACCGGAATGAACAAACGTTTCAAAGTTTTATCGTTCATCTGTACCACTACTAACCCGTATTTTCCGAAAAGCGCATTCAGTAAATCTTGCGTTGCATCGTGATAAAGCGCGTGCGATGTGTAAGCTTTGTCTATTTTTTTAAAAATTTCATGGGCTTGTTCGCTGTCTCCCAATATTTTTTTCAACTCGTCCAATACCGGTTTCAGAGAATCGGTGTGCATCATACCAACTGCACCGTCGGTATTTCCGGGTTTTTGCCACTCCAATTTTTTTCCGAAAACAGTAATATTATTCACTTCCTCAAAATCGTGATCTTCGCCGCCGATAACAAAAACCGGTACAAACTTATAGTCCGGAAATTTTTCAGTGAGAAGTTCCGTTAAACGAATGACCGAGAAAATTTTATACACAAAATACAAAGGACCCAAGAACAACGACGGCTGATGTGCAGTAGTGATGGTAAAAGTATTTTCGGAAATCAACGATGAAATGTTTCGATCGACGGCATCGAACCGGTCTAAATTTTTATATTGTGTGTTCAATACTTCCGTTAAAGTTTTCCGGTTTGTACGGTCGTTTTTTTTATCGGCTATAACTTTCAAAAAATTATCGACTATCACTTCATATTTATAAAACGGTCGCAAAAGCGAATCGTTTTCCGCATACGCTCTGTCCGTTTTCGCTAACATCGGCAACGCCGAAAAAGGTATTTTGGTAATATCCATCGTGTATTTTTATTTTTATTTTTTGACAAATTATTTTTTTTAACCAATTGTATTATAATTTAATACTTGGCACAAATTTTGATCTAAAAATAATGTGTGTAAGTTTTGGTTAAAGAATTGTAAAAATTCATTTCAGTGAACCCGCAATAATCTTGCGGGTTTTTTTATGTGCTTAACCACCAAAAATCTAAAATTATTGTCGTTTCAGAGCATAAAATATTTGAAAAACATGGACTTAAAGTTTTCAAATACTATTGAATACCGAATTAAACATATTTCTGTTTCTAAAAAATTATCTTTGCAGTTCCAAAAATTAATTTCGTTAAACACCCGATATTATGCTGCAACACATCCGTTCCTCTTTTTCGGGATTACCTCGTGCGATTTGGATTTTAGCACTCGTCAGTTTTTTCAACCGAATCGGAACAATGGTGGTCGGTTTTATGACGATTTACTTCAATCAATATTTACATTTTTCTATAGAACGCACGGGTTACGCATCGGCGTGTTTCGGTGCGGGAGCGATTTCAGGCGTGTATATCGGCGGTATTCTGACGGATAAATTCGGTTATTATCGCGTACAATTGGCATCGCTTATCGGGAGCGGCGTTATGTTTTTGTTGGCAATGAACGTTCGGAGTTTTGAATCTGTATGCTTAACGATGTTTGCTTTGGCATTGGTATCCGAATCTTTCAGACCGGCTAATTCGGTGGCGGTTTTGTTTCACAGCAGCGCGGCGGTGCGCACGCGCTCTTATTCTTTGTTGCGCGTCGGCGTGAATTTAGCGGTGGGTTTGGCTTTTTTGGTCGGCGGAATTCTTATAACTTTTGGTTGGCATTGGTTATTTTTGGTAGATAGTTTGTCGGGTTTCGGTGCGGCAGCGATAGTATTTTTTTTCCTGAAAAACGAATCGCCGAAACATATCAAGCCCCTAAAAATAAAAAACGAAGTCGCGCCGCTATCCGCATATAAGGATAAAGAATATTTAGTTTTTATTTTGTTCACGCTCACGGGTGCTGTTGTGTTCATGCAATTTATCTGGACAGTACCGATATTTTTTAAAACGGTTTACGGTTGGAGTGAGGCTAATATCGGTCTGGTGATTGCGTTCAATTGCGCTATCGTCACATTCGTAGAAATGCCTTTGATATTCAGTATTGAAAACAAAAAAAATCCGTTGTGGTTTGTGCGGTTCGGTTTGGTATGTTACGCAGTTGCATTTGCGGCGTTGATATTGCCCGTAAATTTTGCGGTTATTTCAGCCGTTGTTTATATCATCGTAATTTCGTTCGGAGAAATTTTCGTGATGCCTTTCAGTTCTAATTGGGCAACAACGCGCGCAGGTGCATCGCGGCAAGGGCAGTATATGGCATTGTACAATATGGCTTATTCGTCGTGCAGTATTTTTTCGCCGATGTTAGGCACACAAATAATCGGACATTTCGGCTTTAATTATCTATGGATAGTACTACTGATACTGTGCGGCATTGCCTTTACCGGATTTTATTTGTTGGAAAAAGAAAGGAAAATCAAAATTTAACACAATAGTATTATAAGCAATTTGTTTTTGGTAACAAATTATCCTAACTTTGACAAATTATTGAGTGTAATTACTGTTTAAAAAAAATATTCAGATAAAGATAAAGGCAGCCCCTTTTTGTTTACTTTCAGGCAAACCTCCTGTAAGTTTCACAATAAAAAAAGTTTTTTCATACATTCTAGTGAGGGTTGAGTAGGGGGCTGCTCTTTTTATCTTTTCAAAACCACAACTAAAACGTCGCTCCGTTTTCTTTCGCTGCTTCGAGATCCAATTTATTTAAAATAATTTTCCGATATTGAAGTTCTCATTTCAAAGTGGTGAGGATGTGCATATCGAGAGCGTCAAAAAATAAAGCCTTGAGTGTAAAAAAACGCGCTGAGGAATTTATTTTTCTTGGCGCGTTTTTTTTCAAAAAAAAATAAAAATTGTTTTCAAAAATTTTTTTTGAGTTGCGATTTTTTTGAAAACATTTCGATTTTTTTGTCAACAGTAAATTATTTGAAAACGGACGACGTTCCCCGCCTTTGTTACTTTGCGGTGAAAAAATAAACCTCGAAGGCACAAAAGCGCAAAAAAATAAAAAAAACACCCCTGATTATCAAATTTGCATAAAACCGGTACGAAATTTGGTATACAACACTAACAATTTAATCAAAGCACACTTCATAAATTTAATTGCCGTTCCCCCCGAATTGCAAATTTTGTTTCCATTTAGTATTATATATTGAATTAATAACCACTCCCCCCCAATGGTTATTTCGCGTTTACCATACAGCATTACACATTGAATTAATTACTACTCCCCCCGATTGGTTATTCACCATTTTTTTAGCATTTAGTATTTAAAATCAACTCCTATGTCGGGTCTGACTTCTAAAAGATATGAAGTCATTCTTTTGCTTATTATTTTAGCGTTGCCGATGTTTGCGCAAAAAGCCATGAAAAATAATAAAGCCATCAGAATGCACACAGCCTCCAACATGGCATCTTACGGAGATTTAATTAATAACGGCGATATGACGAAAAATCTCGGCAATGTTCTTTTTGTTGGTCCGCATCGCCAAACCATAAGCGGTACGCAAGTAACGGAGTTCAATGATATTTTTTTCAAAAATTTTGAAGGTATTTCGTTGCAAACTTCTATGATAGTTACCGATAAAGTTATTTTCGAAGCGGGCATCATCACGACACCGCGCAATAACCCGAGCGTCGCACTCGTGTTTGCAAAAAATACAACGCACGAAAAGGTTGCAGGCAATAAACACGTTAACGGTTATTGTACAAAAGTAGGTAAAGATTCATTTGACTTTCCGATAGGCAACGGAATTGTTTGGCGAAGTGCATCAATTTCAACTTCCGGTTCAAACAATAACAGCGTAACGGCAGCTTATTTCGATAAAAATCCGGGACAATCCGGATTTCCTGTCGGCGCGCCTTTTTCAAACCAAAGTTTAGATTTCGCGGTTTTGAAAGTTTCCAACATAGAGTATTGGCACATTATCAATACCGGTTCCGTACGTGTCACTCTGACATGGAACAGGGCGAGTAATGTGGATACCCTAACTGAAAATACTTTAAACGATTTGATAGTGGCAGGTTGGAACGGGCAAAAATGGTCGGAAGTCGGTGCCGAAAATATTGTCGGTGATGTTAAACAAGGGCGCATAACATCGCGGTTAATAGAACCGAATAAGTACATAGTATTTACTTTAGGCAAAAAACGTACGACGCAACGTTGCACGGCTCCGGCACTTAATGTAGGCAGCGATATTACGGCGTGCGGCTCCAAACCCGTTAAACTACATGCCGGAAATGCTTATTCTAAATATAATTGGAGCAACGGATCTACCGATTCGGTGGTTACTGTCAGTAATACAGGCATTTATCGTGTTACAGTTACGGATTATTGCGGGATTAAACAATCGGATACAATAAAAGTGCACTTTTTACAAGCCCCTAATTTGGCGATATCCGGTGTCCGAAATATTTGCGATGGTCAGAACGTCAATCTTACGGCGACAAACGGTTTTGATGTTTATAAATGGGAGACTGCTAAAGGTATTGTTTGTGAGAATTGTAAAACAGTTAACGAAAAACCTGTCAGCATTTCCAATAAATATTACCTCACCGCATTCGCCGCGAACGGTTGCAGTGTCATGGATACGGCTATAGTTAATGTCAATCCGGTTTCGGAAAGTAAAATGGATACGACTTTGTGCGCGGGCGAAAGTTTGCGCCTCGGCGGTGTGTTTTATAAAAATGCGGGTACTTACAAAGTTCGGTTGACAAATACGTTCGGTTGCGACAGTATCATCACGCTGTCTTTAAAACATAAATCAACGATAGCACCGACATCAACGGATATTACTTGCTACGGCAATACAGATGGTAACATTATCTTGAACGCTACAGATACCGTCGGCGTAAAATTATTTATAAACAGCAA
The DNA here is from genome assembly GCA_038226035.1 of Chitinophagales bacterium. GTDB lineage: Bacteria > Bacteroidota > Bacteroidia > Chitinophagales > Saprospiraceae > JAAFJT01. The sequence goes on from JBBRQS010000010.1 coordinate 91,169, forward strand.
CCTGACTTATTTTTCGAGTTTGAATAATTTAAGTGCCGGCGATTATCGTATTCGTATAGCGAATCAAGGTTACGGTTGTGCGTTGGTTGATACAACGATACGCATCAATCAACCACCTTTAACGCGCTTGGAAATCAGTAACGATACCATACATTTGGCAAATCCCGGAGATAAACGCACCGTTTCCGTGATACCGATAGACGATTACCTCCCTATAAGTTATTCTTGGACACCGCCCGATGCAGTCTCGTGTGCCGGTTGTTCAACGACGGTTATCAGTGTAAAAAAACGCTCTTTAGTATCGGTATTTACGGTGGATAAAAAAGGTTGTCGAGCCGACGCTTCCGTAGATGTATACGTGGACGAACAATACGGATTATATGTACCGAATGCTTTCAAACCCGAGCGCGAATTTTATACGGTACTCGGCAACGAATCGGTCGTAACAGTAAATTATATGCGCATTTTCGATCGATGGGGAGAATTAGTTTTTGAAGCCAATGATTTCAAACCGAACGGAACCGGCGGTTGGGATGGCACTTTCAGAGGACAACCAATGAACACCGGTACTTTCGTCGTGACGGTAGAAGCTACTTTTAAAAACGGTGAACGCAGAACTTATGCGTCAGATGTTTTATTGACACGATAATTCGATTTACGATTTTGGATTTGCAAATCTTAAACCATAAAGGCATTAAGAAAATTAAAAATTTTTTAACTAAAACATCTTTACAACGATGAAATCAAGACAAAGGATTGTAGAATTAAGACGTTGGATGTTGAACATTGGACAAGAGATGTGGAATTTTTCCAACGTCCAATGTCCGAAGTCCAATGTCTTAACGGTACTTTTTTTTATCCTTTGCCCTTTATCTTTTGTCATTTCACAAGATTTACATCTTTCTCAATATCAATACGCACCTATGCACACAAGTCCGTCACTCACGGGTTTTGCAGTGGATGGTGTATTGATGAGTGTTCAATATCGGTCGCAATGGGCACCGTTATTAGGGGATAATAGTTTTAGCACGACTTCAGCCAACTTTGAATACCGTGCCAATACTAAATCCCGTGATTTTTGGGGTTACGGAGTCGCTTTGTGGAGTGATCAAGCCGGTGCTTTGCGGCATACGCAAGGGCAATTGAATATCGCCTATTCCAAACAATTAGCCGGCAACGGCGGCTTGCAACATATCCTAAGCGCAGGTTTCGATGTCGGCGTGATGCAACGTATTATAGATATTACGGACCGAAGATGGTTGAGTCAGTACAACGGCAATGGCGGTTTCGACCCGAATTTACCCGGCTCTACTTTAGGTATCTATAATCGTACTTTACCCGATTTCGGATTGGGTTTGGCTTGGCACACGACATTCAAAAACAATAGTTTTATTTCGTTGGCTTTAGCAGCGCAACACCTCAACAAACCCGATTTATCGCACGATAAAAACGCTATTTTCGGAAATTTGTATCAACGATACACTCTGCTCTTGGACAATGAAATAAAAATATCGCAGCGCACACGTTGGGTATCCGGTGTAATCGCTCAAAAACAAGGTCCGTCCATGGAATTTTTGCCGCAAACCGGTTTAAAAACCATCGTAATAAACGATGGTTTCAATGATATATCGCTGCAATTCTGCGGTGCTTTGCGCGTCGTCAATCAATTGTATGCCGGACAATCATTAGATGCTTTCGTTGCTTTGTTGCGTATGGATTGGAATAAATTCAGTTTCGGTTTCAGTTACGATGTAAATCTGTCGACTTTGCGGCAAACGCTGAATAATAATGCGATTGAGGTGGTGGTGGCTTACCGCGTTCCGCGCGCAAAATACACCGGTAAATTGATGGTAAATCCTCGATATTTTTAGAAGAGGTTGGACGTTGGAAAAGCCTGCCACATAATTTACAAATATTGAGTCAATAAAAAAAATTATAAATAGATTTTCTGTTTACCGCTTTTTATAAAATTTACTTTGCGATTTTCCGCATTCAATTTGAATTTTGAATTTTAATTTTTTATAACCATTTAAATCTGAATCAATATGTTGATCAAATTACTACGTGTTTTTCTAATTATTTCTGCCATCTTTTTAGGTGCGCAACAAACTTACGCACAGATTAAGATAGGCGACAATCCGGGTACAATAGACCCGAATGCTGTTTTGGATCTTGAAAGCACCAACAAAGGCTTTCTATTGCCGCGTATGACAACGTTACTGCGTACTTCTATGACACCTTCAAACGGTATGATGGTGTATGATACTGACGCAAAATGTACTTATGTGTATCGTGCCACAGCTTGGTACAGTTTATGTTCCGCAGATTCACTTTCGGCAAGTAACGGTTTAACTTTAGTCGGCAGAGATGTGCGTTTGGGTGGTACTTTAGGTGCTGCTACAAACATCAATACCAACGGCAATGCCTTAACAATTCAAGGCAACGGTACAATTGATCCGTTGAAAGTAACGGGATTACAAGGCGGTGCTGTCAGTGATAGTATCGTGACGGTTGATGCCGCTACCGGTACTATTCGCAAACGCAAAACAAGTGACTTCTTGAAAAGCAGCAATATTGACTCGTTGGTGTGGAAAATTGATGGTAACATCGTAGATAAAGTGCGTAATTTAGGTACAATCAGTAATTTCGATTTACCGATTATTACAAACAATATCGAACAAATGCGCGTAACTAGTGCCGGTTTGGTAGGTATTGGTACCAACGCACCCACTAATAAATTGCACGTGAAAGCCACCGCCGATCCTTTGCGTTTAGAAGGTTTGCAAAGCGGTTCTTCTGCGGACAGTGTTATGACCATTAACAATACGGGTGTAGTAAAAAAACGTACTGTAGATGATCTCTTGTCAAATCAAAACACGGCGTGGAAAACTTTGGGTAATTCGGCAACTGTAGCGGCTATCAATTTTATCGGTACAACCGATAATATTGATTTTGTAACACGTACCAACAACACGGAAAAAATGCGCGTAACCGCCGCCGGAAGTGTGGGCATCGCAACGGCAACGCCAAATTCAACTTTCCAAGTAGCGGGTTCGGTAGCAACACCGATTACGACACAATCCGCCGCTTATAATGTGACAGCGTCTGATTTTACGGTGATAAGTGATTGCAGCTCCGGTACTTTTGCTCTAACGTTACCGGATCCTACAACTTGCAAAGGTCGTAATTACATTCTCATTAAAGGCGACGCAACCAATAATGTTTTATCTTTTTCTCGTTCGATTTCATTGAGTTCGGCAGTTACAATTTCCAGCGTCAACTACAACGTTCGCTTACATATACAAAGCGACGGTACAAATTGGTGGTTGATCGCAAGATTTTAAATAATGATAAATTTTTAATGCTAAATGATAAATGGTAAATGCTTTATTAATTCAGATTAAGTATACTTAAAATCTATTTCGGCATTATCATTTAGCATTTAGCATCAAATTTTTTGAATTTGTATTAAAAATTTAGCATTTGGCATTAAGCATTAAAATTTACCATTTAAAATTAATTTTCATGAATTTATTTAACATAACGCATCGTTCATTGATGTGCTCTAAATATTTATTTTATTTGCCGATACTGTTTTTAGGAATTTTATTTTCTGTGAAAATGCAAGCACAAACAGACGGAAAAATAGGTAATAATCCGGGTGCAAAAAATGCTTCAGCAGTATTGGAGCTGGAATCAATAACCAAAGGTTTCTTAATGCCGAGAATGACAACGGTACAATTAAACGCTATCAGTGCACCGGCAACAGGATTAACTGTTTTCAACACGACTGACTCGTGCGTTTATATCTACCGAGGTACTGTAGGTGGCTGGCAAAGTACTTGCTCTGCAGCTTACACCGGCGGTTGGTCTTTATTGGGTAACACAGGTACTTCTGCCACGACAAACTTTATTGGTACAACGGATGCTGTAGATTTCGTAACACGTACGGGTAATACGGAAAGAATGCGTGTATCATCAACAGGTAATGTCGGTATAGGTATAACAACACCGACTTACAAATTAGACTTGAGTGGTACCTCGAATATTTTGCGCATTCAAGGTTTAACGGGTGGTTTTGGAACGGTAACGGATTCGATCATGACGATTACTTCGGCAACAGGCGTTATCAATCGTCGTTCAATAGCTGACGTTTTAAATAGCACGAATACTGCTTGGTTATTGGGTGGTAATAGTTTATCGTCAGCCGGTTCTATCGGAACAACATCTTCTCAAGACGTGAATGTTATCACGAATGGTACAACCCGCTTAACGGTATCAGCAGCCGGTGCCATCACTCAAACAGGTACAGGTGTAGTTACTTTAACAGGTAACGTGGCTGCAAGTTCGGGTGCGACAATTACGGGTACAGCAGGCGTTAACTTAAATACAACAGGTACAGGTACTACTACAATCGGTAGTGCTACCAGTGCTACTGGAGTTACAGGTGCTACCGGCATCAATACTGCCGGCACAGCAGCAACTACTATCGGTAATGCTACAAGTACAACTGCTGTTACAGGTACTGCAAATATTAACATTGCAGGTGTAGGTACCACAACTATCGGTAATGCTACAAGTACAACTGCTGTTACAGGTACTGCAAATATCAATACTGCCGGTACGGGTACTACAACTATCGGTAACGCAACAAGTGCTACTGCCATTACAGGTGCTACCACCATTAATAGTACAGGTACAGCAGCAAATACTGTAGGTAATTCAACAAGTACTACAACTACTGTTGCTGGAGCAATTGTGAATTTAAACACTACGGGTACTGTAACTACTAATATCGGTAGCGCGAATGCAACAACAACTGAATTGGGTACTGTAAATGTTAATAATTCAGGTACAGGTACTATGAACATTGGAACAAGTTCAGGTGCGGCTATAACCAATATCGGTAGTGCAACAGCAACAACTAACATTAACGGTACTGCATTAAATATAACCGGTTTAGCAAGCGGTGCTACAACAGACTCTTTGGTTTCGGTAAACCCCGCAACCGGTGCCGCCCATCGTTTGAGTATTGCTAATGTTATCGGCAGTAGTTTTACCGCAAATAACGGTTTAACTAAAACAGGTACAAATGTTGCATTGGGTGGCACATTAACTGCTTCGACTACAATTACGCAGGCAACAAATGATTTTATTGTTACAGGTGGTAATGTCGGGATCGGCGCAGCCACTTCACCTACTTCAACTTTACAAGTAACAGGGTCACTTGGCGTATCCTACAAAAAAGTTACGGTCAGCACAATCATAGGTTCCTCTGATTATATTGTATTGGCTAACGCTACCGCCGGTGCTTTTACGATTACGTTACCTTCTGCTGCCGGCTTAACGGGTAGAATATACATAGTCGGTAAAACGGATGAAACAACAAATGTGGTGACATTTTCACCCGCTTTAACTTTAACCGAAACTACCACAATACCGAGTATATCATTCGCAAAAAAATATCGAATTGTGAGTGACGGTATTAACTGGGTAATTGTAAATGAATGATTATTACAAAGTTAATTAGTTTGTTTGTTAGTTAGTTGATGCATTAGTGCGCAGATACTAAATATTGACTAACCAACAAACATTCTAATTAATTTAAAAAAAATTAAAAGAACACAACATGAAATTTTTTTACGAAAAATCGGCGGTTGCAAATGGACAAAAAATAAATGACAGAGATACTAAACCTCTTGAGTCTTTTAGCATTTGTCCATTTTTTTTTAATCGAATACAGTTAGTATTTTTATTTTGCTTTTTATCGCTCACACTTTTTTCTCAAACTGATTCTAAAATTGGTACTACTCCGGGATCAAAAACGGCTTCGGCAGTATTTGAGTTGGAATCAACTACCAAAGGGTTTTTGATGCCGAGATTGAATACCACTCAAATGAATGCCATTGGTTCGCCGGTGACAGGGTTGATGATTTTTAACACTACTGACTCTTGTATTTATTTATATCGCGGGACAACGAGTGGATGGCAAAGTACATGCACTTCAACTTATTCGAATGCATGGAGCCTTTTGGGCAATAGTAGTACGAGTGCTTTAACAAATTTTTTGGGTACTACCGATAATATTTCCCTCAATTTTCGTGTCAATAATCAGAATGCGGGCAGTATAGACAATACCAACAGCAATGTGTTTTTAGGCTATCAAGCGGGAAATATTAATTTGGGTACTCAAAATACTTTTGTCGGTCATCAAGCCGGTTTAAGCAACACATCCGGCAGTAACAATACACTCATTGGCTATGCTGCGAGTGCAAGTTCATCTTCGTTAACGAATGCCACTGCCATAGGATATAATACAGTGGTAGGAGCGAGTAATAGCTTGGTTTTAGGTGGAACAGGTACAAATGCTGTTAAAGTAGGTATCAATACAACGACACCACAATATAGATTAGATATTGATGCGCAAACAAACAGTTCAGGAGATCCTATACGTATTCTTGGTTTAAAAGCGGGTTCTGTATCGGACTCAATCATTTCATCCAGTTCAGGTGTTCTACGTCGTTTGGCAATAAATCAAATAGCCGCAACCTCAGGCTGGAGTACAACCGGTAATAGTGGTACTAGTTCTTCTAAAAATTTTATCGGTACGACTGACGCACAAGATTTTGTTGTTAAAGCCGGAAATACAGAGAGTTTTCGAGTGGCTAATAGTACGCGTAACGTTGGCATCGGTGCGGCTTCTCCAAATTCAACGCTTGAAGTAAACGGTTCTTTTGGAGTCCCTATTTTAATATCTTCAGCCAGTACAACACTAACGTTAAATGCTACTCATCATACAGTTATTTTTACGACAAAAACTATTACTTCTATTACTCTTCCCGCTGCATCAAGCTGTGCAAGGCGTATTTATGTATTAATTGTTCAGCAAGATGTTCAACCGAATATTACTACATATATTAATAATACCGGACAATCTACTAATTCAATTAAGGGACAAACTCCTACATGGTTACAGTCGGATGGTACGAACTGGTATCAAATAAATTAATATTTTGAATCTCTTAAAAAAAAAGTAAACGCACCCTTTAACTCAACGTTTGGCAGGGCGGAAGAACACAGGATAACAGTTTCGGTACACTCGACTTTTGGGATAAATGCGAACTCATCATTTAAATAAATGATACATTCTCAACGTAAACGTTCATATTTTCCAATTGAATATTGCCGAAATAAGTGGCGGTGGCAACATCAGCAGCATCTCTACCATAGCCTATAACAACTCTACCGCCGGTCACAACCGGTTGTGTCGCATCAAATGTGTACCATTTACCGTCCAAATAAGCTTCGAACCAAGCGTGTAAATCCATCGGATTTAATTGATACAAATAACCTACAACAAAACGCGCCGGAATATTTATATTTCTACAAAGTGCAATTGCCAAATGCGATAAATCTCTGCAAACTCCGTTTTTTGCAATCAAAGTATCTAAAGCAGATGTAGTTGAATTACTGCGATCGTATTCATACTTAATATTTTTGTGCACCCACAACCGAATGGATTCAACCATTTGATAACCGACAGATACATTACCGGTAATTTCAAAAGCTTTAGTATTCAATTTATCAGACTCGCAAAAACGACTTGGTAGTAGATAAATAAGCGTCTCGTCCGGTAAATCTTGGATAAGCGTAAAATTTGCGGAACTATTAATATCCAAATATTCGTTAACAGCCACCACCGAATTTGTATCTATGGTAAATTTCCCGACAGGAATTATGAGTCGTTGACAATGATTACCGTAAAAATCTATGTATTCCGTTATTATCACCTTAGGCTCAACAGTAAATATTTCAGTTAAAATTGATTGCGATAAACTGCTCTGTGGACGTAAAAGTAAAATAAGGGGCGTTTCTTGATGCGATTGATATTCGAGTAAGCAACCAATTTTTAATTTCATTTAGTATTTTTATTAAATCGTAATCCGGAAATTATTTTACGCTCTCAATTTTAATCAGTGTCCGTTCTTATAAAAAAATAAAAATGATTTTTGTTTAAGTTAAACCTGTAAAAATTCTTATTTTTCAGTAATTCATTTGATTTAGATAATCTTATTTTAAACACCGGGACTTCTGCTTTAAAAAAAAAGCGCAAAGAAAACCAAATTTCCATGCGCGTTTTTTAATTTATAAATCACAACTTGTTTCGTTACAAATACGATTTCATATCCGGACTATTGTACGATTTACGCAACCGGCGAATCGCACGTTCTTTTATTTGACGAACACGCTCGCGTGTTAAACCATAAAGTTCACCGATTTCTTCCAATGTTAAGGCTTTAAATTCATTCAAACCATAGTAAGCGGAAATAACATCTTTTTCGCGATCGGACAGAATAGATAAACCTTGTTGTACTTCTTCGCGCAACGATTCGTCCAACAATTCGCTGTCGGGTGAAATATCATCTGCACTGACGTAAACATCCAGCATCGTCGCATCGCTGTCTTCGCCGCCGAGCGGAGAGTCCATAGATACGTGTCGCGTGTTGGAGCGCAGCATATTCGAAATTTCTTTCGGTGTCATTTCCAATATTTCGCCCAATTCTTCATTACTCGGTTCGCGTTCAAACTCTTGAACGAAACTGATATAGGCTTGGTTGACTTTATTGTATGAGCCGACTTTATTCAGAGGCAAGCGCACTATACGGCTGTGTTCGACGATAGATTGTAAAATTGATTGACGAATCCACCACACAGCGTAAGAAATGAATTTGAATCCTTTCGTTTCATCGAAACGGCGTGCGGCTTTCATCAAACCTACGTTGCCTTCGTTGATAAGATCACTCAAAGTCAAACCTTGATTTTGATATTGCTTTGCCACCGACACCACGAAACGCAAATTTGCTTCCGTCATGCGCTCGAGTGCTTTTTCGTCGCCGCCGCGAATGCGGCGGGCTAATTCCGCTTCTTCGTCAGCGGAAAGCATTGAAATTTTGCCGATGTCGTTGAGATATTTGTCAAGTGCAACACTCTCACGACTGGTAATTTTATTCGTAATTTTTAATTGACGCATCTTTTGTGTGCCTTTAAGATCTGTGACTATAATTGTAAAATACGGTTCTAGGACAAAAAAGTTTTCTTTTTGTGTATATTGTATAGTAATAGATACAAATTAATTGCCAAAAAAGTTCCCCAACCCTATATAAAACAATTGTTAAAAAAAATACAACGTTTACGTTACTTTATAAAAGCAAAGCTAGAAGCACGTTTTACATACTTCTCTCTTATAACGTCTGAAACTTTAAAAAGTCACTCATTTAATTAAGTTAGTTGTTGAGACGGCGATTCATCGCGTCTTACGTTTAGTCGGTAATTATATTTAGCCGTAAATACAAAACGAGATGAATCGCATTTTCTACCATTAATACCCTGTATTTTGTTTCAAAGTCGGATTGGCAATTAAATCGGCGGCGGGAATCGGATATAAGACGCGATAATCTTCAACCGCTTTTCCGGCAGGCACGTTTCCTTTAAAAGCCCATAAATAACTGCCGTCGGTGAATTTTCCGAAACGAATTAAATCGGTTCTGCGCTGACATTCCCAGACCAATTCGCGTCCGCGTTCAGCTAAAATCAAATCTAAATTCAAAGTCGCGACATTGCCGGACGTATTTTTATAAGCACGTTGTCGCAATTGATTGAAGTATCCGAGTGCGGTAGCATTATCGCCGCCCGTGCCGCCGCGTAAAACAGCTTCGGCATACATTAAATATACATCGGCTAAACGAAACATCGGAAAGTCTGTATCGGGAAATGATAAACTGCTACCGGCAACACCTTTTGAACTGATATTTTTAAATTTTGCAATCGCGTAACCGTCCGAAAATGAAGAGATATTACTGATTTCCAAATTTTGACCGGTTTTGTAAAACATATTTCGAGTGTCAATTGAATCTTTAAACAAACCGACAAAGGCACTCGTGGTCCGCAAACCACCCCAACCGCCGTCAACACCGAAATCCGATGCTTTCATGCTGCCGCCAATAGGTGCGTGAACGAGATATGTCATACCGCCCCAAGTACGAATATTCGCGCCATCGAAAACAATCGGAAAAATTATCTCGGGCGACGTGTTATTGTCAGTCAAAAATAAATTTTGATAATTAGACGTGAGCGCGTAACCGCCGGCAATAATTTTATTGCAATAAGTCACGCAATCCGTAAAGCGCGCCGTACCGGTATAAACTTGTGCATTCAGATAAAGTTTTGCCAACAGCATCCATGCTGCTGCTTTATCAGCTCTGCCGTATTCATTTTTTTTCGGATCTGCCAAATCACTATCAATCGCTTTCAGTTCCGACTCAACGTAATTAAATAAATCTGCACGCGCAATTTGCGGCGGTAAAAACGCACCGATCGGATTGGCTTCTGTGGCAAAAGGTACATTGCCGAATAAGTCAATGGCGTGCCAATAACTTAAAGCGCGTAAAAAACGCGCTTCTGCACGATACGTTTTTATGTTTGGGTCCGTTGCACCGTAGAGCTTTAGTTTATCATCAGTCGTTTGGCGCAAAAACTCATTCACCAAAGCAATTTGATAATAAATTCGGCTGTACATCGCGCCTATAAATTCGTTGCTCGAAGTCCATGTCATGCGGTGAAGTTCCGGCAGTGTTCCGTCGCTCCAACCGATTACGGCTTCATCGGTAGGTAATTCTTCCGTTTGAAAGTATTGACGCAAATATTGAGAAAAACCTTCGTCAATACCGGCAATATCCGGTTTACCTGCCGGACCTTGTTGTCCGCTCACTGCTAAACCGGCATATAATTTTGCCAAAGCTTCTTTAAAACTTGCCGGATCGTTGAATACGGTGGCGGAAGTAACTTCCACAAAAGGTAAACGGTTTAAATCTTTTGTACAAGAAGTAACAACGGTGATGCACACCGTTGCAAAAAAAATACGCATTCCGTTTTTAAAATTATTCGGTAACATGGTCATTTATTTTTTAAAAATTTTAGAAAATTATTTATTTTTTATATTTTTTCTGATTCAAAATTTTTTTCTGATTCAAAATTTTTTTCTGATTCAAAATTTTTTTCTGATTCAAAATTTTTTCTGATTCAAATTTTTTTCTGATTCAAAATTTTTTTCTGATTCAAATTTTTTTCTGATTCAAATTTTTTTCTGATACTAAAACGCCGCATTCACACCCAACGAAAAAATACGCGGACGCGGATAAATATTACTGTCTATACCGCCCGAAATTTCCGGATCAAGACCGGTGTATTTCGTAATCACGAAAACGTTTTGCACCATTGCCGTAAAGCGCAATTTCAATTTATCAATCGGTTTTAGTTGATAGCCGAGCGTCAGATTATCCATACGTATAAATGACCCGTCTTCGATGTAATAATCCGAAAAATATTGATTGGTTTTGAAACCCGTGCGTGTGGCATCCGGATGTACGTTCGCCAAATAACCCAATTCGTTCGCAATAACGCGCAAAGAACCTAATTCCGATTTTACATTATTATAAACGTAATTACCAGCGTTGCCGTGCATCGAAAAACTCAAACTGAAAGCGTGATACGTCATGGTTGAATTAATGCCGTAAAAAACGGTCGGATCCGGCGATTTAGAGCGCACACGATCGTCAATCGTTATTTTACCGTCGCCGTTAATATCAGCGTATTTGGCTTCAATCGGCAATCCTTTTTCGTCGTACTGTTGTTGGTAAGTGAAAAAAGAATTAACCGGATAACCAACGCTGTTGATTTGAATAGTATTGCCGACTCCACCGTAAATACCACCGGATTGAAAACCTAAAAATTTAGAGTTTTCAACAACGGTCAATTTTGTAATTTTGTTTTTGTTGTAGGTGATATTGAAACCCAAATCCCATGTAAAATCTTTTGTTATAACAGGTTTTGTGTTCAAACTAAATTCAACGCCTTGATTTTCCATATTGCCGACGTTGGAAATAATTTGATTGATTAAATTAGAACCGGCTGAAACCGGAATGACTGTGAGTAAATTAGACGTCTGTTTCAAATAATATTCAATAGTACCTGAAATACGATCATTCCTCAAAGTAAAATCTAATCCGACATTGTAAGTCGAAGTTTTTTCCCAAGTTAAATTCGAATTATAACCTTCAGGTCGGTAAGTTCTATACCGCGTTGTATCGAAAATATAAGTCGCCGTCGGATCACTCAAAGTATATCGCGGCAAATAGGAATAAAAATCTATTCCCGCTTGATTTCCCGCTGTACCGTAGCCGGCGCGCAATTTCATATCCGAGAATACACTACTGTTTTTAATAAAATCTTCTTCACCGATTTTCCACGCCAAAGCAATGGAAGGGAAAATAACCCAACGCCCGTCCGGATTCAGTTTAGAAGAACCATCATCGCGCACGGTTGCCGTTAGTAAGTATTTATTATCGAAAGCATAATTCAAACGTCCGTAAAAACCTATGGTTGTAAACTGGCCTTTATAATAAGTGGAAGAAGTATCACCGTTCCCGTTTTTATTGAAACTTGTACTCGTATTAATATAATCTTGGTAATCGTAACCCGCAGTTACGTCCACACGACTTTTCAATCCTTTCATTTCTTTTACATAGTTCAAATAAAACGTAAACAATTTAGTGTCGTAAGTTTGATCGTAATTGTTGTTCGAGCCTTTTACAAAAAAACTTCCGGCGGCTGTTGCCGGTATCGCTACTGTACCACTGCCGGTGGCGTGATCTAAACCCAAATTCATTACGGCGTGTAAATCCGGAAAGAAATGTAATTTATAATCCAATTGTACATTTCCGATTAAACGGTTTACATTACTGTTGTCCTCTTTTTGATTGAGTAATCCGATCGGATTTTTCGGTGCCAATGTATTCGGATTACCGGCTTGATCTAACCATTCATAATATCCGCCGTATTTTGAGTTGCCGCTTAATACAGATTGCGTCGGGTCGAAAGAAACGGCGGAAAATATTGCACCTTGATCGGAAAAATGATTTTTCGTATTCGATACTTTACCGTTAAATTCCACTTTCAAATGATTGTCGAAAAAACGCGGGGTTAAACTCAACGAACCCGTTGAACGTCCGAAACCGTCGTTCAATAGTAAACCTTGTTGATTGGTATAACCGACCGATGCCCGAAAAGGTACACCGCTTACATTGCCCAATACGCTGAAATTTTCGTCGTGGTTAAAAGAATTCCTGTAAATTTGATTTTGCCAATTGGTGTTTCCTGTTCCTAACAAACCAACCTGCACAGCATCTCCGTAAGTTTTTACGGCGGCTCTAAAATCATCGCCGTTTAAAACCGGAATAGTGGCTGTTTTTTGACCCAACGAAAGCGTAGAACCGAAACTGAATTGAAGTCCGCCTACACCCGTTCCTTTTTTCGTTGTTATAATAATCACACCGCTCGCAGCACGCGAACCGTATATCGCTGTGGCGGAAGCATCTTTCAAAACCGTCATGGTTTCAATATCATTCGGATTAATTAAATTCAATGCATTCGATGATCCGCCCACGCCGGTAATATCCAACGGAATACCGTCAACGACAATTAACGGATCGCTGCCGCCGTTGATGGAACTCGTACCACGAATGCGGATACGTCCGCCGGCACCCGGCGCGCCGGTAGCGGTTGTAATTTGTACACCCGCCACTTTACCGCTCAAGAGTTGTTCGGGCGATACAATCGGACCTTTCAAAAAATCTTTTGAATCAATGGAAGTGACCGAACCGGTTAAATCTCTTTTGCGGATAGAACCGTAACCTATTACGACAACTTCATTGAGTTGACTCGTTTTCAATTGCACATCCATTACAGTAGATGCACCCATCGGCAACGTCACGCTTTCATAACCCGCAAAAGAAAAAGTCAGGCTCGGTGCATTTTGAGGTACTTGCAGCGAATACTTTCCATCTGTATTCGTCGCCGTACCGATAGTTGTGCCGGTTACTACCACCGATGCACCCGGAAGTGTTTCGTTTTTATCATCGGTAATTTTTCCGGAAATGGTGATTTGAGCCGTCAATGAGCCAAAAACAGAAAAACAGAAAAGCCAAAGCACGACACTTTTTTTTGTAAAGAATTTTTTCATGCGATTTAAGGGTAGGTGAGAGATATTTTTTAGAAAATACAAGACAAAGATATAAAAAAACCAATAAAGCTAAAATTTTTTTAATTAAAATTCTATGAAACACTCGGATTTGATACGTTTAAATTTGTACTTAAAACCTCCTAATCTTGCAGTTTATAAATTTATTTTTCATTATCTTTGAGTGTTTATGTCTGTAACGATTCTTTAAATAAAATTAAAATTAAAAAATGAAGAACTTACTTTTCTTATTGGTATTTCTATCTTGTTCAACTTGCGCATCTGCTCAAAACAACAATGCCTTTGCCATTCAAACTACTATTGAAAACGGCACAATAGAAGGTAATTACGACACTAAAACGGGTATCCAAACTTATTTCGGTATTCCTTTCGCACTACCGCCTGTCGGCGAATTGCGTTGGAAAGCACCTCAACCGATGATGAATTGGTCAGGTGTAAAAGAAACTAAAAAATTCGGTTCACGTCCGATGCAAAAATTAATTTGGGGTGATATGAATTCGCGTTCAAACGGTGTAAGTGAAGATTGTTTATACTTAAATGTATGGACACCGGCTTCGCGCAAAACCAAAGATTTACCCGTACTACTTTATTTTTTCGGTGGTGGTTTTGTGGCAGGTGATGGTTCAGAACCGCGTTATGACGGAGAAAGCATGTCTAAAAAAGGAATAGTCGTCGTTACTTGTAATTATCGCTTGAACATTTTTGGTTTTCTTGCGCATCCTGAATTGAGTGCAGAAGCACCCTATAAAGCTTCGGGGAATTACGGTTTATTGGATCAAGCTGCTGCTCTGAAATGGGTACAAAAAAATATTGGTTCGTTCGGTGGCAATCCTAAAAAAATAACAATTGCCGGCGAATCGGCGGGTTCAGCTTCCGTGAGCTATCAAATGGTTTCACCTTTGTCAAAAAATATGATTGCGGCAGCTATTGGTGAAAGTGGTGCCGGAATTGCGCCAACTATGCCGCCGGCATCTTTAATTGAAGCTGAAAAAGCAGGAGCTGAATTCGTTAAAAAAGCAGGTTATTCGAGTATAAAGGAATTAAGAGCTTTGCCTGCAAGAGATATTTATGAAATCTATGACGAATCGAAACGTTTTGGTTTTCCGATTGTTCTGGACAATTATTTTTTACCTAAAACACTGCCACAAATTTTCAATGCAAAAGAACAAGCCCAAGTGCCTTTACTTTTGGGTTGGAACTCGGCTGAAGTTCCCGGACAGGCTTTTATGCAAGGACAGGCATACACACCGGATAATTTTTTGAGCAGATTGAAAAAAGAATATCCGAAGGATTTGGAAGAAGTACTAAAACTTTACCCGACAGGTGACGAAAAAACAATTGAGCGTTCTGCAACAGCTTTGGCTGCAGACCGTTTTATAGCATACAGCACATGGAAATGGTTTGATTTGCACCGCAACAATTCTTCGCAACCTGTTTTTCGCTATCTGTATAGTAAATTGCGTCCGGAATTAGTTGATCAAACAACAGCATCGGGTTTAGCCGGCGGAACGATAAAAAAAGATCCGAACGCATCTAAACCGGCACCGGCAATCGGTGCGCCGCATGCTTGCGAAATTGAATACTGCATGGGTAATTTGCGTCTGATAAAAGAATATGCTTTCACCGACGATGATTACAAAGTTTCAGATACTTTTTCGAGTTATTTTGCCAACTTCATTAAAACGGGTAATCCGAATGGCGATAAATTGCCTAATTGGGATGCTGCAAAATCCGGAGATAAAACACCACCTGTGATGATTATTGACGTTAATTCGAGAACCGAAAAAGCGTTGAACGATGCCCGTTATGAATTTTTGGATACGGCTTACAAGATTCAATAACTGATGTTACGCATCCGCCCAAATTTCAGAAGGAGCGATCGTTCATAACCGGCGAAAAACAATACCGAAACTTGAAATCGCAGACAATTATCGCGGCTAAAATATTACCGGATTCAAGGGCGTATTTATTTTTTTTCCCTATTTCTGCACCCGGCATCCAAGTGTGCCGATCATTTATTTGGTTATCGTTTTCAAGGATTTTGAGTTTCATATTTTTATCCATGTAGATAATGGTCATAACTTTTCCGGTTTGTTGCGTTGTATTCGCACCCGCTCGATTGGATACGGCTTCATTAAAAAACAAATTGGTTTCTTCATTTAAAACTTATTTCAGTTTAATATATCGGTTGGTATCGTAGAAAATTATTTGTTCGGGTGTAAGCACGTAAGGCTGAACGATAAAATTTTTTATTGAAGTGGGAAGGAATGACATCATAATATAATTTTTGAGCAAAAATGGACTTATCGAAAAAATAATTGAAGATAAATTTCGCCGAATAAAAAAACAATTTTTCGATTTACGATCTATAGTTTCGGAAACATTAAGGAATTAAGAAAATCAAGCCCTTTGTTTATTTTTATTTGCCTTAATGCCTTGATGTTTTCAAAACCGTAAATGTTTAATAATTCAAACCCATTTCGCTGATAACCGGATAATGATCGGAGAACGGCACTTTATCGACGTGGCAATTGAAAATCCTGATTTTTTTATCGGTGAGGGTATAATCAATTCTCAATCCGGGAATGTTGCCGGCGTACGTAATACCCAAACCGTTTCCGCTTACTTGAAAAGCATCCGTCAAATTACGGGATAAAGTATGGTAGCTGTACGAGACAGGGATATCGTTGAAATCGCCGCACACAACAACCGGATACGGCGATTGTTGGATATCGTTTTCTAAAGTTTCGGATTCGGTTGTGCGTTTGCGTCCGGCTTTGCGGAAACGGTTCATTATTTTGAGAATATTGAGCCACCCGGTTTCGGATTTTATGCCTTTTTCGGCGATATTATCTGCCATACTGCTTATTTCATTCGACTGCAATTGCATGGAATAGAACCGAACGGTTTTGTCTTTTATTTTTATATCCGCCGAGACGCAACCGTTTAAGAAATTGCTGTTTAAAGCAAAAGATTTTGTACCGGTGATCGGATATTTTGAAAATACTGCCGTGCAATTGTCTTTTGTAAGAAAATAAAAAGGATATTTTTTCAATACCGGTAAAAAGTCGTATACTTCATTTATTTTGATATTTCGGATGTCCTTAAATTCTTGAAAACATAAAATATCTGCGTTTTGCGTCTCCAAAAACCCGCTCATGCGGGTCAAACCTTCTACTTTATTTCTAAAACTCGTAACGCCTAAGCCGTTAACATTATATGACATTACTTTCAAAACAGTGCCATAAGGTTTTTGCGTAAAAAAATGCAGGCTTAGCAAATGCGCGGGATAATAAATACCTGCAATTAGACACACACTTGACCACCGCCAATGTCTATAACCGCTTAATCGCCATATTAAGATGAAAATAATATTGAAAATGAGAAAATACGGATATAGCAAACCCATAAACATCAAAAACGAAATCGCTTGAGGACTCACGAAAGGACACAAATACGCTAAAAGCGTAAAAATAATAAGCAAGATATTAAGACGAAACATGAAATTCTCCATCAATTTATAATTTACGATTTACGATTTGCGATTTATTTGATTTGATTTGCTTTACGATTTTATAAAATTGAAAAACCGTAAATCGCAAACCGTAAATCGTAGATTTTTAAATTGGTATTTCGATACGCACTTTCGTGCCGCAAGGTCTGCCGGCAATATCGAATAAATCATTGACACTGATATGGGTTTGAGTTTTATACATTTCGTCGAGCAATTGAACGCGCTCTGCGGTGATTTGCATACCGTGCGATTTATTTTTTGTTGCCGATTTACTTTTTAAGTTATAAGAAGCTCCTCTCCCGATTCCGTTGTCTTCGATATCAATACAGATGATATCTTCTCCGAGCGGCGAAACATTTATTTTGATGTTACCGCCGGTTTCTTTATGCATCAAACCGTGCCATATCGAATTTTCTATATACGGCTGAATCAAAAGGGGCGGTACGCGAATGTCGTCAGTAGGGACAGCCGGATCAATTTGTATTTGATACTTTATTTTACCGGCAAAACGCAGGGCTTCAAACTGCATATACAATTCGAGTGTATCGAGTTCGTTTTTCAAAGTTATTTTTTCGGCGCGGGCATTATCCAATACCAACCGAACTAATTTTGAAAATCGGGTGAGATAATGCGATGCAGCCTGCGTATCGTTGTGCAAAAGAAAATTATTGATGCTGTTGAGGGCATTAAAAATAAAATGAGGATTCATTTGCGCCCTTAAAAGTTTTATTTCGCTTTCTCTGCGTGCGTAAGATGGAGGCTTCCAAGCGCAATTGTTCCGCTACTGCTTTTTCGCGTTCGTGCCGCATTCGATTACGCAGAATTTGCCAAAAAGTAAGACCCAAAAGCAAACCTGCACCCAACAAACCCAACAAAAGAAAAGTATAAGCAGTTTGCGTTTTTACTTTTTGTTCGTTCAGGCGTTTATCCGTTTCCGCTAACTTCAATTGTGCGGCATTGAAAACGAGTTTATTATTGGTTAAAGCCAACGTATCTTCTGTGCGCTTCAATTCCAAATCGCGTAGTGTTTGTCCTTGACGGAGTAAATCTATGGCACCTTTATCTTTTTCGGCTAATAATTTTTGATTGAAAATTTGCAGTTCTTGCTGTTTTTTCAACGATATCATTTGTTCTTGCTGAATTTTCACTTTATCATCAGCTTCTTTTTCTATTTTTTTGTTTTCATACACCGATTGATTATCTGATAAAGATTGTGTTTCACGAAATTCCGATTGTTGCAAATTGGCATAGAGTAACGCGGATTCCAAAGCTTTTTCTGTTTGTCCTGTATTTTTATAAGCGTCAATCAAAACGTCATAAGCATCTTTCAAACCGTTAGTTGAACCGGCATCATTCAAGGTGCGAATACTTTTAAGTAAATAATCAACCGCGATGTCATATCTTTTCAGACTGTCGTTAATCGAAGCTATATTTATATAAGTTTGGGCAATAAGTATTTCGTTGCCGGATTTTTTTTCATACTCTTTAACGGCATCATTGTACAAGGCTATTGCTTCCGGATATTTATTTTTTTGATTGTCTACATTACCGAGATTCACTAACGCACGACCGGCATTGAAATTATTTTTTTTGCACAAGTCATAAGATTTTTTATAGTAAGCCTGTGCTTTATCCCAATCTTTTTTTCTGTGATAAATGTTTCCCAACGTCGTATAATCTACGTTGAGTTGATAATCGTCTTTTAATTTTTCGTTAATTGCGACCGCTTCAAATGCAAAATTTTCTGCTTTGCTAAAACTTTGGCGGCTTAATAGCGTCGCTAAACGTTCGCAAATAAGTGCTTTTAGTACCGGATTTTCGTTTTGTTGTTGTGTTGACAAATCTTCATTAAAAACTTTTAAAGAGCTGTAAAACAAATCAGATGCCAGCAAACGCCTTTGCGATCTCAGTTCCGAAACGCCGCGTTCGGCTAATGCTTTTGCATAAAATACGGGTAGTTTTAATTCTTTAAAAATTCCCCCTGCGCTTTCGAAATACTGTGCTGCTTTAATATTTTTGTTTTGCGCAAGCGCCACATAACCTAAACGCAGCTCAGCTTGTGCTTGAGTATATTTATCTTTTAAAGCTTCGGCTTGTTTCAGTACATTATCTGCAATATCCGAACAAAATGTTGTGCTGTCGTGCAACAATAGTCGGTCGGCTATCAGTAATTGAGTATTTAAAAATTCGTTTTGCGCGCTTGCCGAATCCGGATTCAAGAGAAACACAAATCCGGTAATAAGCACAAAAAAAGTCGGATGTTGGAAGTTGAACGCTGTACGATGAACTAAGTAATGACAAAAGTTAAAAGTCGAACGACAAACGAAGGCGTAAAAAAAAAGAAAAACAGAGGAATGATGAGTGAAGTGTGAAATAACTTCTAACTTATTATTCGCTCCAATTTTATTTTTTTTCCGGCTTTCGATTTTCATCTTTATTTTTTGTCATTAATTTGTCCAACGTCCAATATCCAACGTCTTGAATTTGTTATCAAAAGTAATATTTTAAAATCGGAACGGATAGCGTTGCCGCAAAGATTTTTTGATTTCTTTTTTTACTTTACCTCAATTTTTTCCTTTTCTAATTTCATTCGGGTAGATATATTTTTAAATACAAAATCAAAGTGTATACTTTAAACAGTATTTATTATTTTGTGACAGCCAAAACGTGATTTTTTTCAGCAAATTTGTATCGCTTAGCATAGTTTTGTAGCCGAAAGAACAATAATTAAAGACTTTAGAACATAAAATCATAAAACTGACTGTCATTCTGCTATTTCAATTCTTGGTTTTTATTCGTAATTCTCCCTTCGACATTCCCTCCTATCGATTTTTTTTATTTTTAACTTAATTTAATTTTTTAACTGAAAATTTATTTCAAAATGAGTAAACTCAACTTCAAGTGGTGTAAAACCACGGTATTTTTATTTTTGGCTATATTTACATTTTGTGATGTATTAACGGCACAAACTTGTCCGGACACTACAAGATCTCTCACAAACGCCAAATCCACAAACGCCAACAAATGGGATGACATCGGTGCTGTTATGAGTAATTTATTGACGGGTCCTTCCGACGCATCTTGGTTGTTTGAAGCCGGTGCCACATTTCAGGAAAACGGTGACGGCACAGCAAAGGTAACAGGTACGTTGAAACTTTTCGGCGATGCTACACCTGCACGTCGTTTCGATGTTGTGCTAAACCTTACAGGACGTACATACACTACACCTGCGGGCGGTGCTTACAATAATACCGGAGTACCGACAACGTCGTGGTATTATTATCCGAATTTTACGGGAATGCTTACCGGTAAAGACGCTTTAGCGGGTAGTCAATTATCTGTCGCGCTTTTCATGCACGCTTTTCAAGTAGGTATCGGTGCTAATCAAATTTTCGATAGTCAAGAAGATCACACCGCAAACGGTGGAACATCTTGGTTTTCTTGGAAAATCGTGTCCCAACCCACCGATACTTCTATCGTTTTGCACAATTACGTGCAAGGATATTCCGAAGCCGATTTTGCATTTCTTTTGAGCGGTACACCCACTCCGACTTGTAATCCGAGCGGAAATACATGCGGTGCCGTTGCCGGAACGGTAGTTTTAACGGCTACTACCGTAACTTTACAAAACGGAGCTGCTGTCATTCAAGGTCAACCGACAGCAGATAGTAAATATCCTACCGGTTATTTTTCCACTTATGTACTTACCGAAGGCGACAATTTATCAATTATCAGTGCTAATCCGACAAATTATTTCACCGTTAATTCTGCCGGAACATATCGCGTTCATGTATTAATTTTTGACCCGAATACACTTGATTTATCGAAAATTCAGTTTGGTACTACTACCGCAGCACAAGTGAATGCACTCCTCACACAAGGTGGCGGAACTGTTTGCGGATCACTCAACTTAACGGGTTCAAAAGTGATTATAAACTCAGGTCTTTTGCCGATAGCGAATGATGATACCGCAACAACACAGCAAAATACATCGGTAACTGTTTCGGAATTGACGAATGATACTGTAAATGGCACTTTACAAAGTGTTACGATTAAATCTCAACCGGCAAACGGAACGGTAACATTAAACGCCGCTAATCAATTCGTTTATACGCCGAACGCAGGTTTTTCAGGAACGGATAAATTTACTTATTGTATTACCAATCAAGACGGTTCTTCAAATACGGCAACTGTAACGGTAACAATCACTGTACCTTGTACAATTAGTTTTGTCACTTCGAGCAAACCGGCAGATAATACTGTTCAAGCAGCTTGCGGAAAAACTTCTGCCACTGCAACATGGACTGCACCGATAGCCACATCAAATTGTGGAAATCCGATAGAAATATCTAATTTTAAATCGGGCGATGTATTCCCAATCGGAACCACAACGGTAACTTACACGGCAACTCTAAACGGTCAGACAGTAAATTGTTCATTCAAAATAACTGTTACCGGCGATACACAAGCACCGGTAATTACTTGTCCGGCAAGTATGTCGAAAACAGGTATACCGAATGCGGCAAATTGTTGGACTACATTTACTTGGACTGATGCTACGGCAACGGATAATTGCGGTGCTACTGTAACTCAAATTGAAGGACCGAAAAGCGGTTCTTGTATCGGTTACGGCGTGAGTACCGTAACGTACAAAGCAATAGATACTGCCGGTAATTTTGCGACGTGTTCGTTCACAATTACTATCAATAAACCTGTTTGCGGTGTGGATTTAAAAATTGCCGGTTATATGTTTTTAGGAACTTATAACGGCAGTGATTATTATAAATGGATCAATAGCGGAGACCCGACTTATGCTGTCGCCACCGATCTTTGTTTAAAAATCGGCGGACGTTTGCCGGTGATTAAATCAAAAGGTCAAAATGATTTTATTTCGAGCAAACTCGGCACCGGTAATTGTTGGTTGGGTATGCACCGTAAAAGTCAGTGGAGTAACGAATGGAATTGCACTGATAATTCGACGGCTTCTTGGTTCAATTGGGCATCGGGCGAACCGAATAATTACGGTGGCGTAGAAAACGGTGTGCAAATGTATTCCAACGGATCTTGGAACGATATTAATTGTAGTGCTTCAAATTGGTGTATCGTTGAAATTGCGTGCGGAACTGCCATCAATCCTTGTGCGAATGACGTGACACCTCCGTCCATCGTTTGTCCGGTAAATATGACTAAAACGCCTACCAATAATTTAACGTGTTGGACATCGTTCACTTGGTCCGATGCAACGGCAACAGATGAATGCTGCATACCGACGGTTACGCAAATTGCCGGTCCTAAAAGTGCTTCTTGCATAGGTTACGGTGTCAGCACAGTCACTTACAGAGCCACCGATGCGAAAGGCAATACCGCCACTTGTTCTTTCACGATTACGGTGAACAAACCGACACCGGATATTGACCCGACTAAATGTTATAAAATAACGAACAAACATTCCGGAAAATGTTTAGAAACGCACAACGGTTCTTATTACACACCGACACCCTGCGTTCAAAATGATTACAACGGCTCGAATTATCAAAAATGGAACTTTACGGATGCCGGTAACGGTTGTTACAAAATACAAAACGTACAAAGCGGAAAATATTTCGCTTGTAATAACAATTGGAATGGGGCGCAACTCTGTCAAAACAATTATGACAATTATTCGGGTCAATGCGATTGGAATGTCATAAAAAATAATGACGGCAGCTACACTTATAAAAATCGTTATTGCGGAAAAGTAGCCGATATTTCCGGATCTTCCAAAGATAACGGTGCATCTTGTGTCGCTTACAACAACTTCAATACCGACAACCAAGAATGGAATATCGAAGTAGTTGAAGCACCGAAAACAAGTGGTTGCGGTTGGGGATGTTGGCACGCACAATCTGCAAAAGTTTTTGAAGCAAGCGCATCTGCCGAAGCAGCGCGCAATCGCATTGATTTCTCTAACAATTTGGGTTACGAAGTAGATTATTTCACGGTTCAAAAATTAAATCCGGTAACGAGCGAGTTTGAAAAATTGGAACTTCTAAATAATAAAGTATCCGACAATTCGCTTCAATCTTATTCCGTGTTCGATAAATACCCGGCGGAAGGAGATAATACTTACCGCGTAGAAATCACGAACTTGGACGGACAAAAATCTACTTCGGAACTTTTAAAAGTGAATTTCTCGAAAGTTTCAGGCGTAAATGTATATCCGAACCCGACAGTGGATTATATTGAGGTGGATATGAAAGAATTTGCGGGAAGTAACGTGACCATGACTTTATACAATCAAATCGGCGTACAAATATTGTCGCGTTCAATTGATAAAGCCAACGCCGGAACGACTCAACATTTCGATTTAAGTCTGTTAGGTAACGGACAATACCTGTTGCGCGTTACTGCAAAAGATAAACGCGATGTGATTAAAGCTATTAGTGTTTTAAAATAGTTATTTAGTTAGCCGGTTAGTTAGTTGGTTAGTTAGTTTGTAGAGTAATCTTAACCAACTAACTAACCAACTAACTAAATAAGATTTACGGATTGAAATATGTTAGGAGCCTCTTTCGGTATTGTGCTGAAAGGGGTTTTTTGTACAAAGCACAGGTAAAGTTTTGATATTTTCCATATTTTTAAAAAAAAACTGGGTTTTATTGAGAATAAAATTTATTCGCAGGAACAAACCACTATGGTGCTCCCTATTCTTCGGACAAAAACGGTGTAAAACTAAGGTGTAATAGTGTTTTGTAAAGATACAGCCTATTTTTTATTAGAAACAACACGGTATTTAACCGGTCAATTGCCGCCATAATTGCCAAGTTTTCGGTGCTTTTCGTTGCTGAGTCATAATAAAAACTTGAGCGGTTGATGCCTGAAATTGTGCATTGACGGCTGATAATCAAGTCGGGATGACCGCGTTCGATCAGTTTATTTTTGTCCGCCGTCAATGCTCCAAGTGTTTCAATTTTTTTTTAAGAAAATCCAACTCCGCTTTTTGCTGTCCGATTTGTCGGTACACGGGCGCGGTAATAAACTCGACGTCGGGCTCTTAGTAGGCTGTAAAATTATTTTTCCCTTTCTTTCCGTTTCGAAAAATTCGGGCGACTGGTCGGCATCCGCTTTTTTCCAATCGCTGACTTGATACTGATGCAGCTCATACTGGTCTGCAATTTATAAGAATGTTTTTTGCTCTTTAAGAGTCTCCAAAGCTACTTTTACTTTGAAATTTGATGTAAACTGACGACGTGCTTCTCTTCCATTTTGACAAGATTTATGATGAACAAAATTAATCTTTTTCACCTTAAACACTCGTCCGATTTTTCGGGAGCATTATAAGTTTACACCTTACAAGAAGAAAAATAATTAATAGAACGTTATCTTTTAGGTACAAATGTTCTGATTGCTTCTATTTCCGACCGTTCTCCGCACCATTGAATTTGGTTGAGTTTGACGCGATGCAAGGAATTTTTTTTGTGTGTAATTACTGATATTTTAGAAGAGTACGGGGAAATTCTTCAGGAATTTTACGGGCCGGAAACGGCTAATATTTTTATGCAAACACTTAATAACATTCCTGATATTGAATACATCACGCGCTGCTATGCTTGGAATCTTATTACTGCCGACCTTGATTATAATAAATTTCCGGATCGTGCCATAGCCGGACAAGCACGATTTGTTGTTTCAGAAGACAGGCATTTCAATGTTTTAAGAGAAGGTAAACACCCGTTTATTACGGCTATTAAAATTGCTGAGTTCAAAATTATTATGGGTAAATAACCGGTATTTTTATTGTACATGACAAGTATATACATAAAAACGCACCGGGAAAATAAATGCTTGGGGCGATTTTTTTTAAGGAAATCTACCCTATCCTAAATACCGGTCTTGAGGCTGGTAGATAGTTAATCGAAGTCAAATCGACTTCGACCAACGTTTTTTTAAAATACGGACTTTTTGAAAGTGAATATTCATCAAAAAGTATATCGTACTGCATGACCACCGCGGTTAGAACAAAAATAACTATCTCCTATAAAAGTATAAGATGGCATATAATTAAAACTTATTGGAATTGGGCTCGTTTTTCGAAATTCAAATTTAGTTGGCAAGAAGGATTTGGTGCATTTCCATAGGAACATTCTCAGATTGATACCGTCGTGAATTATATTTTAAACCAAAAAGAACTTCATAAACAAAGAACGTTTAGAGAAGAATATATACAGTTTCTTAAAAAATTTGATACTCCATCTGATGAAAAGTATCTGTTTAACCGGATTTCGGATGATTGAATCGGTTTAACTTTTATGTTCAGTGAATCCGTAAGGATTTATGGGTTTAGAAAAATTCGGTAATCCTTAGGATTCGTACGTTTATAGAATAATGTGAACTTAGAAGTAAATTATTGAAAATCAAATAGATAAACCTGAATCCATCAGGATTAAAACGTTTATAAAACAGAGTAAGCAACATTTCACTGGGATGAAAGAGCCACACGAAACCCTAAGAATTGTTCGCGAAACGTCGGTCCATTGCCGTTGCGATTCGTTAAGCGACAGTAGACTGTCGTGAGGCGCCAACTACCGCCTCGATTAACGCGCAAAGAGCCCGATGAAGCTCCTTTTGGATTTTGGGAAGGACTACTTTCATAATATTTTTCATCGTACCAATCACTGCACCACTCCCAAACATTTCCGGTCATATCGTAAATATTCAATTCATTAATTTGTTTGCCTCCTACGGGATGCGTTTTACTGTCTGAATTTTCTTTGTACCATGCTACATCGTTAACATTATTGCTGCCACTGTAAGTGTAATTTTTAGATGAATTGCCTCCGAGTGCCGCAAATTCCCACTCGGCTTCAGTCGGTAAACGGTAATTCTTTCCTGTTTTTGAATTAAGATTTTGCAAAAAAGTTTGTACATCTTCCCAACTTACGCGTTCAACAGGGCAATCGTCGCAACCCGGAAATGCTAATTTCGCAGGGTCGCTACCCATTACATCGCGCCATTGTTTTTGGGTCACTTCATATTTTCCGATATAATAACCACTCAAGGTAACACTGTGTACGGGTTTTTCGTCTTCCTCACCACCGTTACTACCCATTTGAAAACTACCGCCCTTCACAAAAACCATTTCAGGTTCAAAAGAATAATGCGTCGTTGTTGATGGTGTTGAAGTATTATTATTCAAAGCTGTTCTTGCTCGGCTTATACAGCCGTTCAATTTTTGCAGTTGTTTGTAATTCGGTTTGCAAATATCTAAAACGGCTTGCCAATGCTTAAAGTTATTCAGCCCACTTTGCAAATGCTCATCGAAATATGGGCTGGTTTTAGCTTGGATTGTAATCTGTGAGCAACCAAAAAAAATAAAAAGAAAAAGGTATCGCATGGAGTTGAAATATTTATTGACTAAATAATTATAAAATAAAATGTTTTCAGCAAAGTTAGTGAAATGTAGAAATTGAACATAAAAAAAACGCATCAAGAATATAGATGCTTGAAGCGTTTTTTTAGTGTTTAATACAAGTGATGTTATGGATAATAACCCGCAGTCATTAATGCTTGGCGTAAAATAATACGCTCAACTTCATTCATTTCTAAAATTTTTATTGTAGCGTCGCCAATTTTAGATTTTGAAAGAATGGCACCAGATTGAATTTCAAAATGTTCTACCCAAATATCTTTGCGCGGATTGAAAAGCCTTACTAAGTTTTCGCTCTCTTCATCAATAAAAGTACCTACATCCGTTCCTTTGTTCTGATTACAATGCGGACAAGCAAATGCTAAATTATCGAAAATGGTTTTGCCACCGTGTTTGAGACTTCTTATATGATCTATGTGGAAAATTGTTGCTAAATATTTTTCAGGTACCAAACAGTATTCGCAAGCATGATTGGCACGAAGTACAATTTTTCGGCGAAGCAATGCAGATATATTTTGCCTCATAAAGTTTTTTTGAGGTGCATTGCTGCTCTTGCTTTTGCCAAACCAATCAGTAAATCATAATTTAAGTATTTCGACAGTTCATCTTGTTCACCTGTACTGATGTTACCGTCTTTTTTTCTTTGTACCAATTCACCAATCCGTTCTTGAATTGCCGGAGAAAATTTGAATTGCAAAATTCTTTCAGGCATCATTTCGGCAATGAGTCCTGCTATTTGATCTTGTGCAGATATTGAAGCTGACATACTTATTATTTTAAGGCAAAAATAAGCATTTTTTTAGTAACCAAGAAAAAAAACGCACCAAGTAAATAAGTGCTTGGTGCGAATTATTTTAGATTTAATTCGAGCTATTTTCCAGCGATGCAAAACAATTAGTTAATTTTTCTTCTCAAAAAGAGATAAAATGAAATATAGTACACCAAGTATTATTGTCAACATAATTGCATATTGGATTACCTTTGATGCCACAGCCAAAATTACCATTAATAAAGGTATGCAAAAGAAAAACCCGACCCACATAAGAATTTTACCTAATCGATTATTATTTATAGATTGTGAAACTATTATAAGAATAATCCCAACTACAATTGCCCCAATTTCAACTTTAGTTAAGCCAACATGAGCATATCTTTCCCAACTTTTAATATCATCAGCATCTGAATCATCATCATAACCTCTTTGTGTAAAAGCAATTAAGGCTGAATAAGAAAATAAAAAGGTCGCAAGAATTTTTTTTACCATTATTTTTTCTTTATTCAATTACAAAACCAAGATATGAAAGTGTTGTTTTACCTGCTAAACCATCTGCTTCTAAATATTTTGAATGTTGGTATGAAGTTATAGCTTCAATTGCGGAGATATCAAATATCCCGTCTATGCTTGATATGTTATAGCCCAATCTGCTCAATTTGGATTCTATATTTTTTCTGATTTCAATATTGTAACGATCATGATAATCAATTTTAGATTGGAATGTGTCATAACTTTTCGGCGTAGAAACTGGAAAGTCAGGTAAATTAGGGTAAGCTGTATTATAAGAAGTTGTAGAAGTTTCTTTACTTGTATTTTCATAACCCCATCTCACATGACAATACGGACAATAATCCCCGATTTGAGAGTAAATCGATACTTCCTTGCGACAACTACCGCAACTTTTAGATTCGGTCGTATAGGTTTGCGCATTAATAACATTGAAAAAGCACAGAAAAGCAATGATTATTACAAATTTGGTTTTCATATTTTTAATTTAAAAAGAAAATTTATTTTGCATATAAATTTGAATTTCTGAAAGCATTACATTTTGAGAAAGAGTATCAGGAAATCTAAATTCATTTTTATGTTTGCCATTTTGTACCCAATCACACTCCCAAAAAATATGGGTGGTTCCTGGTGCTTCTTTAATTTTGAAGGTAGTAGAAACTCCATAATTTCCTTGAACATAAATTACTATCTCATCTCTAGATGATCTAATTATGCGAGCTCTTTCGTCTCCTGATAATATTCCTTTTATTAATTCAGAATACTTATTCTGCATTCCTCCATGTGCATCAACCTGTTGAGTTAATACCTTATCTCTGAACATAAAAGCCTTGAAAACGAATATCGCAACACCAATTAAAAGTATCCAGATCATTTGATAAGTTTATAGATTTGTGAATAAATATAATTAAGGTCACCCGAAAAAAGCGCTATATATTTTGAAATGTCACTTTTTGAAAAAAATAATTCATTGGAAATATATGATTCATGTTTCCCAGATAAAATATCCTCTAATTGAGACTGAATATTCTCCTCTTCGAAGGCTTGCATAAGTTTTAAGTATAACCTTTGAATTGCGAAAGAAAGCGGTATCATATTTTGTCTGTCAATTTTATCTATTTGTATTTGAGTTGCTAATGACCATTTATATTCTTCAATTCTATCAAAAACACCTTTTTTAGTTAAGAAGCCTAATAACTGAAGACTATAAATTTTTTGTTCTTTAGACCTTATAGTTACCCTTTGCAATTCTTCAATTAGAAAATTGAAAGTATTTGCAAGTCTTACGTATTCAGTTCCTCTCTTTAAAAAATTAAACATGATAATTGAATTTTAATTTAATTTTTAATTTTTTTGATTATAACTAGAAAAAAGAACAAATACTCCAATTATAAAGATAGCAGCTGCTATAAAGAAAACTCCATCAAACTCATGAGAACCTATTTTAACTATTAAACCAATAGTTGCCCAAAACCATAAATAGCCCAGATTATCTCCTTCAGTTCTACCTCTCCTTCTTCTCATTTATTTTTGTTTAGAAAATTAAAAATATTTTCACTTTTCAGAGATATTTAAGTATTAATCTTGGTGGTTTATAAAATCAAAAAAGGCAATAAACAATGATATTTTCGCTGCAACAATAGAGTTAAAAAAATATTTTTAGCGCAATTCAAAAGAAATGTAAGATTATGCAAACAACATAGCCGTAAAATTTCTACATTTGCAAAGATGCCATACTTCAAAACAATTTCACGCATTTACGAAGTTGTAATATATTCTTTTTAAAGGTGAATTTAAAACTTATGCTGATGATTAAAGTCGGAAACAACATTAAAAAGTTGCGCGAGCTCAAAAACTATACCCAAGAGTACATGGCAACAGCGTTAAATATGAGTCAGAACGGATACAGTAAACTAGAGCGCGACGAAACGGAAATGTCTTTAACCAAGTTGGACAGTATCGCTAAAGTTTTGGAAATGGATTGGCGGGCTGTTTTGGATTTCGACGAAAAACATTTTTTTAATGTACATAACGGTACTAACGGCACATCAGGAAACAATTTTTCAATTCACCACAACGATAAAATGATTGAACATTTGCAACAAGAAATACATTTTTTACGCACACAAAATTCGCAGTTATTAATGGATTGGAAAAAAGGAGTTTAGTTGTTTAGTTATCAGTTGTTAGTTGTTAGTTTTTTAGTTGTTAGTTTAAGACAAATTATTAAACTATCAACTAAAAAACTATCAACTAAAAAACTATCAACTAAAAAACTATCAACTAAAAAACTATCAACTAAAAAACTATCACCTAAAAAAAACTGCTGCAAAAAACAATTTGTAGCAGTTTTTTTATTTATCAACAAAAAATATTAAAATTACTTAAATCCGTTTACTTTCTTAACTCAAAATAAATTATTTTTGTGCAAAATTTCTAACGCTTTCGGAAAAAAATCGTAAATCGCAAATCCAAAATCGTAAATTTGTAACATGATTCACAGACTTTTAATAAAAAATTACGCGCTCATTGATCATCTCGATATGGCGTTTGATGATGGTCTAACCATCATTACGGGCGAAACGGGAGCGGGTAAATCTATTTTGTTGGGTGCGCTCGGTATGATTCTGGGAAATCGCGCGGACACGAAAGTATTATACAACGAAGGTGAAAAATGCGTAATTGAAGGTTATTTCGATGTGTCGAGCTACGACTTGAAAGATTTTTTTGAAGAAAACGAAGTAGATTACGACGTGAATACCGTCGTGCGCCGCGAACTTACACCAAGCGGTAAAACGCGCTCGTTCATAAACGATACGCCCGTTAATTTGAATCAACTGCGCAACTTTACCGGAAAATTAGTGGATTTACATCAACAATTCGATACGATGGAAATCAGCGATCCGAGTTTTCAATTGCAAATGATTGATGCTTTGGCGGGAAATAAAATTCCGCTTGCAAATTATAAAAATCTTTTTTCCGGTTATCAATCCAATAAAAGGCAATTGTCGGATATGATAGGAAAAAGTGCGCGGTCGGGAAAAGAAATTGAATTTTGGAAATTTCAACTCAACGAACTCGAACAAGCGGCACTCGTTGAAGGTGAGCAGGAACAATTTGAAAATAATTTAACGCGCCTGCAAAACGGCGAAAATATAAAACGACAATTGACCGCAGCATATCGCGCTATTATTGACGATGAAAATGCGATTGTCGGACAATTACGCGCCGTAACGCAAGGCGTAAGTCAAGTTAAAAAATTCAATCCGGAAATTGCGCAACAATACCAACGTTTGGAAAGTATGATGCTCGAACTCGACGACATCGGTAACGAATTGGAACGCCTTTCGGAAGACACGGAATATAATCCGGAGCAAATACAAACATTTCAAGCGCGATTAGATGTGATATATAAACTGCAAAAAAAACACGGTGCAAATACTGTTTCGGATTTATTGACGATTCAAAACGAATTTCAAGCACAACTTGATGCGGTTTCGGATATGTCTGAAAATATTGAAGCACTAAAAAAAGAAATTGCGGAACAAGAAACAGCTTTGATGGCGCAAGCAGAAAATTTGTCTCAACGCCGACAATCCGTTGCACCGGATTTTTCGGAAAAAATATTGCAGCGTTTGCGATTGTTGGGTATGGAGCAATCGCAAATGAGTATTACATTTAAACCGTCACCTGCACTTACAAATACCGGAAGCGATGACGTACAATTTTTATTCGCCGCCAATAGAGGTTCGCGTTTGCAACCGATAAAAGATGTAGCTTCGGGCGGTGAATTAAGTCGTTTGGCTTTATGTGCTAAATCTTTAGTAGCAGCCGCGATTCCGTTACCGACAATGATTTTCGATGAAATTGACAGCGGCGTAAGCGGTGATATTGCTTTGAAAATGGGAAATATTTTGCAACAACTCGCAGCGCATCATCAAATTGTTGTCATTACGCACTCACCACAAGTGGCGGCGAAAGCAAATAAACATTATTTTGTTTATAAAAAATTAGAAGAAAATCGCACCTTGACGCAAGTACGATTACTCGATCGCGATCAACGTGTGAAAGCAATTGCCACCATGTTGAGTCAAAATCCACCTTCAGCGTCTGCTTTAGAAAACGCTAAAGAATTGATGAACGAAAAAATTTCTATTATTTGAACACAAACTATCTTGAAAGCAGCATCAAACAATTTGAATATTATAAGATGTTAGGCGAAAAAGCAATTACACAAATTCCTGACGCGGCTTTGTTCTGGCAATCGAATAAGGATAGCAACAGTATCGCAATGATTATAAAACATTTATCAGGTAACATGCTGTCGCGTTGGACTGATTTTATGACCACTGACGGTGAAAAAGATTTTCGAGACCGCGATTCGGAATTTGAAAACGTGATGATAACCCGTGCTGAAATTTTAGAAATGTGGGAGCGCGGTTGGGCTTGTTTGCTTGCGGCATTAAAAAGTATAAAGCCGGATGATTTGGATAAAATTATCTACATCCGAAATCAAGGACATACTGTCTTAGAAGCTATTAATCGTCAATTAGCACATTATCCGTATCACGTCGGACAAATTGTTTTCGTCGCTAAAATGAAAATCGAAAACGATTGGCTCAGTTTATCCATCCCAAAAAGTGAATCTAAGTCCTTTAATGCTGAAAAATTTGTCCAAGAAAAACATCGCGGACATTTTACGGATGACTCTTTGAAGTAGCAATGAAAATAAATACCGCTTATTTAAAATCAAATTCAATTGTATCGCCCGGTTTTACTTTTCCGTCCTTTTTAGCTTTAGGTTCTTCGGCAACAGGTTTTTCTTTTACTTCCGGCTTCGTAATGTCTTTTATTTCTGACACTTTAATATCAGAAATTTTCTGATCGCTCAAACGATTGCCGAGTGCTTTCCAACCTTTAATATCTATAAACTCACCAAGCGCAACTTCACCACCGAAAACTTTTTTCGAGCCTTCTTTCAGCATGTAAGTTATAACGGAATTATCATCAACGGAAGCGAAAAGTAAAGCGGATTTTTTATGGTCAGTAATATAGGAAAATCGTTCATTAATTTTTGTAGTCTCTATTTTGAAACGTTTCACCATCGTCCATTCTTTGTGTCCGTCGAAATGAACTGCCGTTATGACGGTACTTTTTTCCAATTTACCGAGATGTAAAAATGAATTGGCATCGAATTGTTTCGCCGTATCCAAATCATTGACTTCATAAGAGCCGTCCTTGTAAACGACTAAAATATTGTCACCCGTATCAAATTCGCCGATAAGTCGTCCGCGTTCATTGTTGTTGAGTTTACCGACAATATCATCGAACCACCATTTTTTTGCGCCGAGTGTCGAGCGGCCGATTTCTTTCTGTTTTATTTGTCGAATCGGGTATTTCGTTACGATATTTCCTTGCGAAGTTCTGCCTTTAATGGCGAGGTCTCCAAAGTCGAAATCCAAATTTTTAATTTTAGCCGTACAGTTTTGCGTCAATTGAATAGCAACGACTTCCGATTCGCCGTTGGAATTAGCGGTAAAGTAAAGCATTTTAGAGTTATCGTTTCCGGTTGTTAAATCGTAATCAGTGGTGCGCGTTATCGCCGTGACATTAAAACGTTTGGCGTAAGTAATGCCGGTTTTACCGTCGAGATACATGAAATTATAAGTCGTGCGCTCGTCATTTTTTTTCCAAACCGCTACGTGCAAAATATCTTTTCCGACAAATACTTTATCGGCAACTTTCACGACTTGAAACTTACCGTCTTTTCTGAACACTATAATATCATCAATATCCGAACAATCGCCGATAAATTCATCTTTTTTCAAACCGGTACCGATGAATCCATCTTTTTTATTGACGTAAAGTTTGGCATTATCGGCTACAACTTCCGTCGCTTGAATGGTGTCGAATACTTTTATTTCTGTTTTGCGTTCTTTACCTTTGCTGTATTTTTTATAAATATCTTCAAAAAACTTTATCGCATAATCTGTCAGATATGCTAAATCATGTTTTACTTGCACCAATTCATCGAGCAAACGCTGCAAAAGTTCGTCTGCTTCAAACGTATTGTATTTAGAAATGCGTTTGATACGAATTTCAGTGAGGCGCGTAACATCTTCGATACTGATAGGACGCAACAATCGGATTCCGGATTCCGGATTTCGGTTTCCGGATTTTAATGATTCGGATTCCGAAATCCCATATCCGAAATCCGAAATATTATCAGGTTCTTGGACGTATTTTTTTAGTTCAGTCGGGATAATCTTTAACACTTCTTCCCAACTTTCGGCTTCTTCTATTTTATGATAAATACGGTTGTTGATGAATATTTTTTCTAAACTCGAAAAATGCCATTTTTCTTCGAGTTCACCTTGTCGAATTTCCAACTCGCGGCGCAACAATTCTTTGGAACTTTCTGTATTCAGTCGCAGTATTTCATTGACATCCATAAAATGCGGTTTATCTCCTATGATAATACACGCATTGGGCGAGAGCGACATTTCACAATCCGAAAAAGCATAAAGAGCGTCAACGGTAACATCCGGAGACACGCCCGGTTGTAATTCAATGGCGATTTCAACATCTTTGGCAGTGTTGTCGGTAACTTTTTTTATTTTTATTTTACCCTTTTCACCGGCTTTCAAAATACTTTCTATTAAATCGCCGGTTGTGATACCGTAAGGAATATCTTTTATGAGCAGCAATTTTTTATCTTTCGATATTTCGATCCGCGCTCGTGCGCGAACTTTACTGCCGCGCCGTCCGCCGTTATAGTTCGACACATCCACCATACCGCCCGTTAAAAAATCCGGTACAATATTGGTTGTTTTTCCTTTCAGAATGTCTATACTTGCTTTGATGAGTTCATTGAAGTTGTGGGGTAAAATTTTTGTCGAAAGCCCTACGGCGATACCGTCCACACCTTGCGCTAACAGTAAAGGAAATTTCGAGGGTAACGTCACCGGTTCTTTATTTCTGCCGTCGTAACTCAATTGCCAATCGGTTGTTTGCGGATTAAACAAAACATCAAGTGCGAATTTGGAAAGGCGCGCTTCGATATAACGCGCCGCCGCTGCACCGTCGCCGGTGCGTGTATCGCCCCAGTTACCTTGACAATCAATCAATAATTCTTTTTGTCCGAGATTTACCAACGCATCACCAATTGCAGCGTCGCCGTGCGGGTGATATTGCATCGTTTGCCCGATGACGTTCGCAACTTTATGGTAACGCCCGTCGTCCATATTTTTCAACGCGTGCAGAATGCGGCGTTGTACGGGTTTCATGCCGTCGCCGAGTTCGGGAATGGCGCGTTCGAGAATGACGTACGAAGCATAGTCAAGAAAATAATTTTCGTACATATTACCCAACGTCGTTATTGTATCGCCGTTGATATCGGTGTTGTTACTGTTGACGGGAGCTGCGGAATTTCTTTTTGACATGATTGTTGGGACTTTGGACTTTGGACTTTGGACTTTAGAAATTATATTGTGCAATGCCTAACATCCAAATTTTTTGCAAAGAAAAATATTTTCGGTTTAAATTTATAATTTTTTTTAAAACAAATTGTATTTTTATAAAAATTTAAAATAATTGAGACTTATTTTTTAAGTTGACAAAGGTTTTGGACATCAAAAAGCAAAGCAATTATAAGCAGTTTAAACCGAAAAATCCGGAATAAAATATTTGATGGAAATTGTAAAAATTCGTTTCCCGCGTAATTTTTTTTCGGGTTTAACAATATATCTAAATTTTTGTAATAAATTTGTTCCGAAAAAGATTGAAGTATATGAAAAGAAAAACACTTGCGTTCCTGATTGTATTTTTACTGTGCCTTGCTCAATTCCTTGTTGCACAAACCGAAGATTTCCGGATAGAAAAATTGGAATCTAACATCAATACTAATCGGTACGATGAAATTTCGCCAGTCATCAGTTTAGACGGTAAAACGCTTTATTTCACCCGCGTCGGAAGCGACGATTTTAATCAAACGCTTTGGCAAGACGGCGAAGATATCTCCGAACGGATGCATTACCGCGATATTATCTACAATATGCGCCTGATTTATTCCGAAATTGCGGGTTATGCCATCAATGATCCGGTGCATTCCGATTTCAATCAAGATATTTGGGTGGCGGAAAGCCTAAATAAACCTTTCGACAGAATTGTGCATCCGGGTAAACCTTTAAATACCGCTTTGCCGAACAGTATTTGCTCACTCACGCCCGACGCGAACGCATTTGTAGTTATTAATCAGTTTTCGCGCGATGGCGGGATGAACAGGGGGTTCAGTATTGTGCGTCACAACGACGATAATTCGTGGAGTGATCCTTTAGCGATGCAAATTGACGATTATGATGTTATCAGTAGTGCCATCAGTTTAACGATGAGTACAGACGGCAGGGTTTTAATTATGTCTCTACCGCGCGGCGATAGTTACGGAGATAATGATTTGTATATTTCCTTTCAAATTGGCGACAATCATTGGTCGGCACCGAAAAATATGGGTAGCGTTGTCAATACGGCTTACCGTGAAGTTACGCCGCATCTTTCCGCAGATGGAAAAGATTTGTATTTTGCTTCTAACAGACCGAACGGAATTGGCGGTCTGGATTTATATTGGGTGAGCCGCACTGATGATACTTGGTTGAATTGGAGTAAGCCGCGCATTTTCGTTTATCCGATCAATACAGCCGGCGATGAAAGTCAGCCGTATTTTAATCCGGTAACGGGTTATCTGTATTTTTCGTCGCGTCGTGCCGGTACGAGCGATATTTACCGCACCAAAATTGCACCCGAAATCTCCGGCGATGTAACAGTTTCGGGTAAAGTAGTAAATGCCCAAACCGGAAAACCAATAGACACGCGCGTGATGTACGGCGACAGCGCGTCGGTATATTACGACAATTATATTGATACACATGACGGGCAGTTTAATGTAAAAATCGTGCGCGGTAAAAGCGTGAAAATGGCTGCTCAACGTCCGGGTTATATCAGCCGCGAAATTAAATTGCAGTATCAAAACAACCAGTCATACAGCACGCCGCCCGAAATTGTTTTGGAATTGGATTCTATCGCCGTCGGTGTGAATTTAGTTTTAAATCCGATTTATTTCGTACAATCAAAACCGGTTATCGTCTCGGATTCATATCCCGAATTGGATAGGTTGGCAGATGTACTCAAACAATTTCCGGAAATCTGTATCAGTATCGAAGGACATACCGACAATCAAGGCAAACCCGACGAATTGCAAAAACTTTCCGAAGATCGCGCTGCCGAAGTAAAAAAATTTCTTGTCCGCAATAAAATAAATCCGAAACGCATAGAAACCATCGGCTTCGGTGCTACCAAACCTATCAATGCCAATATTACGCCGCAAGAACGCGAACAAAACCGTCGGGTGGAAGTGCGCGTTGCAAAAATAAATTACGGGCTTTAATTTTAGTTGTTTAGTAAAATATGTTTATAAAACAAATCGGTCAATTCAATAGCTCCGCCGTAAACGGCGGAGCTATTGAATTGACCGATTTGTTTTTATTCTCTCCGCTGTTTTAAAATTAATTTAGTGCCAAAAAAATCAACAACTTTTCATTATTTAAATCCAAAAGTTTGAAATATTGAACTAAAATAAGAATTTACCGTTTTAGTTTAAATAAATTTTTGACCTGAATTTAATGTAATCTAATCTTAAGATACGTAGTTTGCATTTTTAAAACAAATTCAAACGCAAAAAACGGGCAACTCTCCATATAAAATTCTCAATTGATGTTGCTTAATTAATTACCGCAATACTTTTCTAAATAATTTTTAGTTTTGAAAGAATTTAATTAATTTTGTGCTGTATTAGAATCAGACCAAAGATATAGTGAAAATCTTGCGAATTTTAATTCTCAAATTCTGTTTTTCGTCTTTACACTTTTGTCGTTTGTCGTTTTCGGAAGTCCAACAATCTTACTATGCCAGATACACTGTCTCTGAAAGTTGCACTTGATGTGCCTGAAACAAAAACCGCATCAACCCAAAAAAATAATGATTTTCGGGATACTGTCCTGAAAGACTACGAACTGTGTGTGACGAGCAGAGAAATGAGTTATCTCGGGAGAAAAGAAGTGTTGACCGGAAAAGCAAAATTCGGTATTTTCGGCGACGGATTAGAAGTACCGCAAGTGGCTTTGGCAAAATTTTTTAATAAAGGCGATTGGCGTTCGGGTTACTACCGCGACCAAACATGGATGTTGGCTTCGGGCGTGGCAACGGCAGAAGGCTTTTTCGCGCAACTGTACGCCGACAGTAACAATGATCCGTTCAGTGGCGGCAGACAAATGAACGCGCACTTTTCCACACCGATTGTTAATGCTGACACGGGCGTTTGGAGCAATCAACTCAATACGTACAATGTAGCTTCCGATACTTCTTCAACCGCCGGTCAAATGGCGCGGGCGATTGGCTTTGCTTTAGCTTCCAAAAAATACAGAGAACTCAATAATCCTTTTCATGCCGCAGGTTTTTCCAATCTCGGCAACGAAGTTTGTTTTTGCACTATCGGCGAATCGAGCACGTCGGAAGGCGTATTTTGGGAATCCGTAAATGCTGCCGGCGTTATGCGCATTCCGTTGGCAATTTTTATCTGGGATAACGGCTACGGTATCAGCGTACCGAGTGAAATTCAAACCACGAAAGGTAATATTTCGGAAATTTTAAAAGGTTTTGGGTTGGATGAAGAAGGTAAAGGTATAGAACTTTACGAATGTAAAGCATGGGACTATCCTTCACTGTGTACATTATTTGAAAAAGGAATTGAAAAAATTCGGAAAACGCATATTCCTGCGATTTTTCACATTAAAGAAGCTACGCAACCTCAAGGGCATTCTACTTCCGGCTCACACGAAAGATACAAATCCAAAGAGCGTTTGCAATGGGAACGCGAACACGATTGTAACGCCGTGATGCGCCGTTGGATTTTGGAATCAAATATGGCCACGCCAAAAGATTTAGAAAACATAGAAGCGCGCTCAAAAGCAACCGCAAGCGAAGCTAAAAATAAAGCATGGGCAAATTATTTCAACCGCATCCGTCTCATTAAACCGGAGTTGAATCGGTTATATCAAGATATTGCGGATGCAGAACCTCATTCGGCGGAAATTGTAAAAGCCCACCAAAAAGAATTGGAAAACCTCCGCGAACCTTTCGCGAGCGAACTTTTGAAAAATGCGCGACAATTGCTGCTTGCTATTTCGGATTACGGATTTCGGACTTCGGATTCCGCATCTGGTTTTTCCGAAATCCGAAATCCGAAATTGAACTTGCGCGATTGGATAATAGATTTTAATGTTCAATCCAAAAAAAGATATTCTACACATCTGTACAGTGAAACACAAAATTCAGCACTCAAAGTAGAATACGTTGCGCCGGCATATAACGATGAATCGCCGCTGAAAAACGGTTACGAAATCATCAATGCTTTTTTTGATAAAGCTTTTGAAAATTATACTCACCTTTTGGCTTTCGGTGAAGATGTCGGACTCATCGGCGACGTGAATCAAGGTTTAGCAGGTTTGCAGGAAAAATACGGCATTGAACGCGTTTTTGATACAGGCATCAGAGAGTGGACGATTATGGGTCAAGCTATCGGGCTTTCCATGCGCGGCTGGCGACCTATTGCGGAAATTCAATACCTCGATTATATTTATTACGGCTTAGCACCGCTTGCAGACGATTTATCGACGTTACGTTACAGAACAAACGGTATCCAATGCGCACCCGCCATTATTCGCACACGCGGACATCGTTTAGAAGGTATATGGCATTCCGGTTCGCCGATGGCAATGTTGATGAATGCCGTGCGCGGAATGTACATTTGTGTACCGCGCAATTTCGTACAAGCTGCCGGTATGTATAACACGCTTTTACAATCCGATGATGCGGCAATTGTAATTGAAAGTTTAAACAGTTATCGTCTAAAAGAAAAATTACCGTCCAATATCGGCGAATACACAATACCGCTTGGCGTACCGGATATTTTACAAACCGGAACCGACGTTACGCTGGTGACTTACGGTTCATGCGTAAAAATTGCATCTGAAGCGTGCGCAATATTAAAAACGCTCGGTGTCAGTGTCGAACTGATAGACGTACAAACGCTCCTTCCTTTCGATATTCATCACAGCATCGTACAATCCCTGAAAAAAACCAACCGAATAGTTTTTCTTGATGAAGATGTTCCGGGCGGCGCAACAGCTTTTATGTTGCAAGAAGTTATAGAAAAACAAAAAGGTTTTCAATATCTCGATACGCCACCCAAAACCATCACTGCCGCCGAACATCGCCCGCCTTACGGATCCGACGGAGATTATTTTTCTAAACCGAATATAGAAGACGTAGTTGAGAGTATATTAGAGTTAATGCGGGTGTAGAGTGTGCGATGCTAAGCGTTTTTACTCTTAATAATTTTCCTACCACTCACGGAGATGTAACACATCGTTTCATTTTAGTTTAAACAAAAAAAATTGAAGTAAATAAAATTCAGCCTAATTTTGTTGTTAAATAAAAATTTACGATGGAAAAAATAACGAGCCTCTCTCAACTTGATACCAACGGAATATATTCTTACAAAGATTATTTATCTTGGCACATAGAACAAGCTATTGAAATTATTAAAGGGAAAATTTTCCCGATGGCTGCGCCGAATACAAAGCATCAAACGATTTCGTGGCAGCTTACTTTAATTATCGGAAATATTTTTCGCAATAACCAATGTCGCGCTTTTGCCGCTCCTTATGATGTGCGTTTGTTCGATAAAAAAAAATCAGGTGAAGCCAATAAAGAAATCTATACGGTCATACAGCCGGATTTGTGCATTATATGTGATTTAGAAAAAATAGATGAAAAAGGTTGTTTAGGTGCCCCGGATTTGATTATTGAAATTCTGTCACCGGGTAATTCATCTAAAGAGATGAAAATCAAAAAAAATCTGTACGAAGAAAATAAAGTAAAAGAATATTGGATAGTAGATCCTTATCACGAAACAGTTGTACTTTATTATTTGCAAGCCGGGTATACGTATTCTTCACCCGTCATTTTTTCAAGTGATGATATTGTTTCATCGCCCACTTTTCCGGAACTTGTCATTGATTTATCGAAATTATTTGAGCAGATTTGAATTTACATTCAGCGATTCGTCGCGTCTCTACATTTTCAAAACATTTTTCGAAAAAAAAATTTGAAAATGTTTTTGAAAAAATATTTTTCGAAAAAAAAATTTGAAAATGTTTTTGAAAAAATATTTTCAAAAACAAAATGCGCAGAGAAAAAATAATTTTTCTCTGCGCATTTTGTTTTAATTTTAAAAATAGGACGAGAGCAGAATGAAACCAAGAATAGAAATATAGGAAAATATTTTAAAAATATTTTTTTCAAATCTTAAAAAGGAAGTCTTTACTTCAAGCGAAGATCTTCTTAAAGCGAGTATTGTAAATCATTCCTTACGCTTCATCAAAACGCGACCACCATAATCCTTTACGACTTGAAAATCATTTTTTAAAGAATCTAATTCCGAATCAAAAGTATAATAGTATTTCATACCTTGCGGATGAATTTTTCCGTTATGTTCCGGTACATCTATCCAACCTAAACGACCTTCTTCCTCAATATGGAACAAAAATGAAGGCATCATCCAACTGAAGGTTCCTAATTTAATTTTCTTTTTTTCAGGGTCATTGTCGTATTCATTTTTAAGATAGGTGAGAATTTTTTTAGTATTCGCATCGTACCACCACTCATAACAGTAGCGCGTATTGATGCAGTGAAAAAAATGGAACGCCCACAATAAACCAAAGACGGGAACTATGCCGTAAAATAATTTTATTCGGCGTTCTGCTAATTCTTTAAAGGATAAAACAATAGGTAATGCTGTTAACGGAAAGAAAAACAATGCCGTACGCGTTTGTAAGTATGGCGTTTGAAAAATGTAATGCTGTCCTATATTCACTAAAATTGTTGCAACGAGTAAAATAAAAGTAAACACAAAAGGTGTTTTAAAAGCAGAAAATTGATTTTTCCTAAACTCGATTATCGTTAAAATAAAAACGCCGGACAAGAATATTTCAGTAATTATCCTTAAAACCAAAGCCGTAGAAGCACCGAAATACCAACTGCCATACATCAGACTATTAGTTAGTGTAGTAAAAGTGTCTTCATAAAAACCTTTGGTTCCCCAAAAAACAAACTCATTTGCAGCACGCATCCTTGTAATCGGCAAATAACTTAAAGCAGTCAAAACCGCACCTGACAAAAATAAACAGGAAAGCGGAATTAAAACATTGGACTTAATGTTTTTCGTGCTTCTTCTGTCAATATTCCAAAAACTTAAAACAGATAATACGAGCAAAAACCAAGCAGCGACAAAAAAATTCAAAGTTGTGAAATTAGTATAAACCGATAATACACCAAACGCAATCGAAAAAAAGAGTGCTTTATTATTTTTTTTGTTTAAAAAAAGCACTGAGAAATATATGCTACCCATCATAAAAGCGCAAGCTAAACCGTAACCGCGCGCTAAAGAAAAAAAATCCAATAAATAAGGATTGCAAACTAAAACAAATATGCCTACCGTTAACCCAATTGTCTGTGAAGCAGATATTTTTTTATCCGAATTGATTGGAATTAAATTATAAGCCAGAATTTTAGAACAAAAATAATAATAAATAATAAAACCTAAAAGATTCGGTAAACGGCATACCCATAACTTCATGCCGAAAATATTTGTAAAAAATTTCACCAACAAGGTATGAAAAATATGATTGTTCGGAATTGTAGAACGACTATAGGACATAATTTCGAGAACCGAAAAGCGGGAAAAGGTTAGACAGGTTTGTGCTTCATCGCACGTCATCGGTATTTTTACGGCGCGCACGATGAGGTAAATAAAAATAACGAATCCCGGCACAATGAAATAAAAACTGCCGGTGGGTTTTAAATTCATATTTGCAATGGAAAATTTGAACCTGTTTAGAAATTCGTGTCAAAGCCAATTTCGTTTTAGAATTTGATGTAAACTTACGATAAAAATTTTTTTTATTTTAACGGATTTTCAAACGAATAGAATAACTAATTGCTCTTTCAACACCCTATCCGATTTTAAAAACCTTCAACTATTATAAAAGTTTTTATTTTTTCGGCAATTTTTTGTTTTCGGTTTTAAATATTGAGTATATTTGCACCGTTTTTAGTAGAAATGTAATTTTTTTTGCTTTTAAAGAAAAATATTTGCTCCTGTAGCTCAGTTGGTTAGTAGCACCTGACTCATAATCAGGGGGTCGCCGGTTCAAGCCCGTCCGGGAGCACAAAAAAAACAGGACGAAAGATGCGTTTGCGCATTTTTTGTCCTGTTTTTTTTTATTGAATGCAATAATTCTTAAATTTCATTTATACCAAATAGATATTTATGTTAATAAGTTTGCAGGGCGAAGTAAAATAGCATTATCTTGTGCAACGAAACCAAAATATACAACCGAAACGTACATACAATTTTCAGCTATGAGGCTTTTTATTACTGCTTTGGCGTTATTTTTTATAACGTCTGCATCTTTTGCATTTAGTGAAACGGGGCTTGCATCCGTTTATTCTTCCGCATTTCAAGGCAGCAAAACCGCTAACGGCGAAATTTTTAACAATGATGAACTCACCGCTGCACACAGGTCGCTACCATTCGGCGCATTGGTGCGTGTCACGCGTGCGGACGATGGTCGCTCGGTTATTGTGCGCATAAATGATAGAGGTCCTTTTGTAAACGATCATATTACCGATTTATCGCGAGCCGCCGCGATAAAATTGGGTATAAAAAACGAATCAGATGTAGTATCCGTGCAAATAGAATTACTTCAAAAAAATAACGATGCGCATTTTATCTCTAACAGCACAATAGAACCCGCATCCGGACGAGAAGAAATTTATACCAAAAATGTTTCTTTAACAACCGTAAAACATGTAGCCAATTCCGCAAAAAAAATATCGGAAAAAAACATTAAACCTATAGTTACATCGAAAAGTGTACCGACTTCTTACAGTACATCGTTAAAAAAATCGAGCAATAAAGTCTCGGTCGCAAACTTAAATGCCGGTATATACAAATCGGAATCCAAAATTAATTTGAAAGGAAAATTCGCCGTTCAAGTAGTAAGTATCGTGAACCCGGAGAATGTAGAAAAAACGGTGAATGAGTTTCGCAAACAAAATTGTTCAAACGTTTTCGTGCAAATCGGCGCGGACAAAGCAGATAAACCGGTTTACAGAATTTTATTAGGCACTTTTTCTTCACAAAAATCGGCGGAAATATTTCTGAAAAATAATAAATGCTGCCGGATAATGAAAGCGTTTGTCGTAGGGTTATAAATGAGGGCGTGTTATGCTTGTGACCAATTTTTCAAAATATGCGGTTCTTTTTTATTTTTTTCCAAAAAAGTATGAAACAAACCCATCGGAATCGGTTTTGCGCCCATGCTGCTCAAATGCGACGTTTCTTGTTGGCAGTCAATTAACCATATTCCCATAGCGTCCAACAACCGCACCCAAGTTATAAATCCGAATTTTGAAGCGTTCGGTACGAG
Source organism: Chitinophagales bacterium (assembly GCA_038226035.1). Classification (GTDB taxonomy): domain Bacteria; phylum Bacteroidota; class Bacteroidia; order Chitinophagales; family Saprospiraceae; genus JAAFJT01. The sequence goes on from JBBRQS010000010.1 coordinate 136,070, forward strand.
TGCGAACATACTTTCACCGAAAAAAATACGTCCTAACGCCACTCCGTATAAGCCGCCTACTAATTCACCGTCTTGCCACACTTCAACGGAATGCGCAAAACCGAGTTCGTGCAATTGTATATATGCCGTAATTAAGTCTTGGGTTATCCAAGACCCGCCGTCTTGACGGTTTCTGCGCACGGTTCTGCACCCGCGCATTACGTCGGCAAAATTTTGATTGAACGTAACCGTAAATTTTACTTGATTGAAATAAGGGCGCATACTTTTACTCACGACCAATTGTTCCGGAAAAAGCACCATGCGCGGAGCAAGCGACCACCACAAAATAGGTTCATCTGCATCGTACCAAGGAAAAATACCGTTCGAGTAGGCGAACAATAAACGTTCGACCGACAAGTCGCCGCCAATAGCAACGATACCCGGAATATGCGCATATTCCGGGTATCGTTTATTTTTTTCGTTGCCTGTAAACCACGCTTTCATACACAATTTATTTTTCTTCAATCACTGCCGAAAGTCCTCTGTCGCACAAAGCTTCTTGTTTAGGTTTCAGTTCGTTGTAATGCGCGGTTTTCACGGTGGCTTTTCCTTTATAATGAATAATATGCGCCAACTGTTCTGCTTGGTCCGATGAATGTTGAAGTATTTCCTCGAAACATTGAATCACCCAATCAAAAGTATTATGCTCGTCGTTATAAACAATAAGGTAAGATAAATCGCCACTGGATATATCTTTCAATTCATCTTGCAAGTCTATCTCTTCTTCTAAAATTTCCGTATCCGGTTCAATGTAAAATGGGTTCATTTCCGTTGTTTGTCACTTTTTATTCCTACAAAATTAAAGCAGTTTCATTAAAACCACAATTAATTCTAAAATTTTACTGAACTACCGCATCGATATCCTGCCCTATCATGGATTTAACGACCGAAACAGCTAAAGCTGTTGCTGCTTCTTGTTTCAAACCGCTTTTCATATAAAAATCTTCGAGGTGCGATAAAGAGCGGTAGTATACGATTTTCAGAGCATTATAATATTGTTCATCCAATTTGGATTTTACAGCCCAAGTTTCCAATTTTTTCCATTCTGTTACGTGCCAACTCAACATTTTATTCATTGCATCAGCGCTGAGTGCATCGCTCGGCAAATTGATAAGCACATCGGACGAAACTTCCGGCACCTCACGTTTCGGATTCATATCGCGTGATATCGTTAACAACAAACGTAAATCTTCCCAATCGCCGAAACCGTTATATTTTTGAGCCACTTCATTCAAAAGTTTCAATTTGCGATTTTGAACCAAAGCCTCATTATAAGCCAATTCCGTCAGTTTGCCGAGTTTTCCGTCCGCATCACCCGTAAAAGTGCCTTCTTTTCGCAATGCTTCTTGCAATTTAACGACTGTTTTTCTTTTAGTCACTTGTACCGAATAACTTTCCGGTACCAGCGTTTTAGGAACAGCTTTGGTTTCAACCTTAACGGGTTGCATGAGTGTGGAAATTTCGCCACTTTCAAAAGGCGTAACTGTGCTTATTTGCGGAAGTTTAATAGTTTTAAGAAAAGCATCCTGAAAACCTTTTGCTATAAGTTCGTTCATTTTCACGCGCGCATCGTTTTTGTCTTCATAAACTCCGTGAAGAATACGTACTTGAGAATTGTTCGGGAAAGAAAATAAATCACCGGCAATAGCATATTTTTTCCAATCTATGGGTTCTCCGGCATTTTTTGTTGCCAACTGAATCACGTAATACGATTTTTCGGCAGTCAAAGGTCGTTTAGTAATAAAAGCGTCGTCGTAACCTTTTGCTTTTATTTGTTGCAATACACCTTGTGCATCTTCGGCAGAATTAAATCCACCGGCAAAAATCACATTGTTTCGCCGATAAACATAAGCATAAGAGTTAATAGCTTCAAAGTCCGCTTGTTTAACGGACGGATCGAAAGTACCGAGTTGAATAGTATAAAAATTATCTTGTTGCGATTTTACGGATTGTGCCGTTGCAAAGAAAGAAATTATCGTAAAAATCATTCCCGCTATTAAGTGTTTCATTTTGATGTTATTTTAAAGCTGATTAAAAACATTATTATAAAGATTCTATTACGCAGTAGGTTAAAAAAAAATTAGACAAACGCATAACGTTTATTTTATGAAATGATTGTAAGCGGATTCGAAAAAATCATCTCGTTCTGGGAATATCTGTTACCAATGCAATACGGTTTAAGTCGCGGTTAATCGCCAAACGTTTGATATTGAAGATACCGTATCTTGCAAAATCCATCACCTCGCGCCATTCTTTTTGAGCATCGCCGACTTTGTACGTATATAATTTGCTGCCGTTGCCCATAAAAACGGTACCGTCGGGTAACATCACGAAATCTTCGCTACCGGGCAATGTTTGAATTACAATATCCGATGAATAAGAAATCGGGTCAAGCGATTTGATGTACCAAGTTTGAGATGTTGATTTTTGTATAAAAGCCAACTTACCGTCCGGCAATTTTCCGAAAGAACGTCCGATACCTGACATCAGTTGTATTGAGGACTGATCGTCCACATTCACGATTTTCAAATAATTATTCGCCGTCCCGTCTAAAATGAACAAAGCCACTTTTTTATCCGTTAACCAATAATGATAACCGATGGCTTGATGCAGAGGTAGCAAATCTCGCCCGACATCGGTTCTGTCTATCGGATAAATCCACAAACGTTGCGCGGGTTGTCGTCCGAGATCCACTCTTACGCACGAAAAGTGTTTGCGGTCGGGTGTTAAAGTCGGTGAATATTCCGATTCGGGTGTTGCCGTAACGCGGGTCAGGACGTTGTTCAAAAAAGAAAGTGAATAAATATCCGTCTGGAAAGTATCTCTCGGTGTCATCACGCTCAGATAAATTTCGTTGTTGTTGATCCACTGCGGTTGATTGTTGTAACCCGTCGGATTAAATCCGCTCATGAATTTGGGGTTTTTAAATTCATATTGTTCGCCGAATTTATCCATATCGAAGCAAAAGATATTGGTATTCGGCAGAGATTGTCCCTGAACCCGGAAAACAATCGTAAAAAAAACGATACAAAAAGCAAAGTTTCGCGTAAAAAAGGACATGAGTGTTTCAATATTTTTTTGATGAAAGGTGTTTGGTCATCGGAATTTTAAATTCCCACCCTAAAAGTAAATACTTTTTACAAAAAAAAAATAAGAAACGCATTTTTTTCTACAAAAAAGTGCTTAAACAGCATTTTTTTATAAATAAATTCACTGAAAATAAAAAACAAGCACCCCAAATATACATTTTCATCATAAATGTTATTCCTTGATGTTGTTCAAAATTATTTTTTATCGGTTCACGGAAAAAACCGAAATTTTGAAAACAGTATCTACATTTGCGGAATTTTTTTAAAGTCATTTTTTCCAATAATTTTTTAGATGAAAAACATTATCAATATCAATACGATTGCCGTTATATCGTGTCTTTTAGAATTAGCTTTGGTAAAATTCGGTCAATTCGCTTTCGGCGGCTTAATAATTATTTTCGGCGTTTTCGGTGCGCTGGCATGGTTAATGGGACATAAAAATTTAGGTATCGGTCTCATCGTCGGTTTAGTTTTTTTTTGCATCATTTTACTTATTTTCGGTTATCTGTTCATGGATGGTTGGGTAAGTCCGAAAGATTATTTCAATCGAAAATCGTAAATTTAATCTATCATAAATCCAACTCATGATTAATTTTAATCAAATCCTTTCCGACGAAAAAACACTCGACCCCGAAAATTGGGATAATATGCGCTCACTCGCACATGATATGGTGGACGATATGTTCGCATACCTGAAAAACATTGCCGAAAAACCCGTTTGGCGGAAAATTCCCCCGGAAATCAAAAATCATTTTCAAGAAACTTTACCGCAAAACGGCACGGCGATCGAAGATATCTACGCCGATTTTAAAGAAAATATTTTACCATATCCGAAAGGTAATATCCATCCGCGTTTTTGGGCGTATGTGCAAGGTACCGGAACACCGTTTGCGATGATGGCGGATATGTTAGCTTCGGGTATGAATGCAAACGTCACGATAGGCGAACATTCTGCGATGTACGTAGATAAACAGGTTATCGAATGGAGTAAAGAAATGATGAACTTTCCGAAATCGGGAAGCGGTATTTTATTGAGTGGCGGCTCTATGGCGAATATCACCGGTATCGTTATTGCGCGTAACGCTTTCGGCGATCAATTAGTGCGCAGTGAAGGTTTGCAAGCGCAAAGCGCGCAGTTGGTGATGTATATATCAACCGAAACGCACAGTTGCGTGATAAAAGCGGCAGAAGTAGCCGGTATAGGTACGCAAGGCATTCGTAAAGTGCGCGTAAACAGTGACTATCGAATGGATATTGAACATTTGAAACAACTTATCGCTGAAGACAGAGCCGCAGGCTGCGCGCCGTTTTGTGTTGTCGGAAACGCCGGCACCGTTAATACCGGTGCAATTGATCCGCTTCAAGAGATTTTAGATATTTGCAGAGCGGAAAATTTATGGTTTCATATTGACGGTGCGTTCGGTGCTTTAGCAAAAATTACCACTCAATATGCAGAAGTTTTAAAACCGATAGAAGACGCGGACAGTGTAGCATTCGATTATCATAAATGGATGTATATGCCTTATGAAATCGGTTGTCTGTTGGTAAAAAATAAAACCGATCACAGAAACGCATTTGCGTACGAACCTAATTATTTGTTAAGCCACGAGCGCGGATTAGCTTCCGGTCCGGATTTGGTCAGTAATTTCGGTTTGGAATTGTCGCGCGGCTTCAAAGCCCTGAAAGTTTGGATGTCGCTGAAAGAACACGGCATAGAAAAATTTCGAGCATTGATTCTTCAAAACATCGCACAGGCTTTTTATTTAGAATCACTCATAAAAAAAGAAAAAAATTTAGAACTCCTTACGCCCGTTACGCTTAACGTGGTGTGTTTTCGATACAATCCGAACCGCCGGCTATCGCAATCGGCTTTAAATACACTCAATAAAGAAATTTTAATGCGCTTGCACGAAGAAGGCGTTGCAGTACCCTCTTATACTTTTCTCAACGGTAATTACGTTATTCGAGTAGCGAATGTGAACCACCGCAGTAAAAAATCCGATTTCGATGCGTTAGTTTATGACGTTTTGCGCATCGGAAAAGCAATTAAGAATTAAGAATTAAGAAAAAAATGTAAATAAAAAAATGTTTTCCGCTTTAGATAACGCCGTTTTTCATTTCATTAATTCAACGTTGCACATCAGCACGTTGAATAAAATAATGCCTTATTACAGGAGTATGTATCTTTGGATACCGGCTTATACTTTTTTGGCGATGTATTTATTATCCAACTTAGGTAAAAAAGGATTAATTTTTATTTTATGCGCCGGGCTCTCTATCGGTATTACGGATACGTTGAGCAGTAAAGTGATAAAACCGGCAATACAAAGGCTGCGCCCGTGTCAAGACGATAATATGAAAGATCAAGTAAAATTATTGGTACAGTGCGGAAGCGGTTATTCTTTTCCCTCCTCGCACGCCGCGAATCATTTTGCTTTAGTTAGTTTTTTAATAGCGGCGGCTCGGATAAAAAATCGTTTTGCCGTTGCGGCACTTATTTTATGGGCTTTAAGTATCGGCGTGGCACAAATTTATGTTGGTTTGCATTACCCCTCCGATGTTTTGGCAGGCAGTTTTTTGGGTTTTGCGGTCGGAAATATTACGGGTTGGTTAACGGGAAAATATATTGTAAGAGATTTAAAAATAGCCGACGAAATTTAATGCACTTTTAACACAAAAACTTTTAAATAATTTTAAAATACCAAAAAAATTTTTATTTTTATTCCATATTTTTTCACTTTTAAAACACGCCTGTTATGATGACCGTAAAAGAAATTGCCGATAAACTAGTTGCACTTTGCAAAGCCGGTAAAAACGAAGAAGCCTATAAAACATTGTTTGCTGAAAATGCCGTCGGCGTTGAAGCACATGAATCCGGCTACGCCGAAACCAAAGGATTAAACAACTTAATTGAAAGAGGAAAAGTAATGAGCCAAATGTGGACAGTAAACAAATTAGAAATCGGCGAACCGACTATTGTGGGCAATTATTTTGCAGTCGGTATGGGGCAAGATGTGACCGAAAAAAAAGACGGACATCGTTCTGTCATGAACGAACTCGCTGTTTACGAAACCAAAGACGGAAAAATTATTAAAGAACAATTTTTTTATTCTAATCATTCCGATAAAGTGCAAGTAAAAGCGGTTGCCGATAAACTCGTCGCACTTTGCCGTGCAGGAAAAAACGATGAAGCCATCAACACGCTATACGCCGAAAATGTTGTAGGTTTTGAAGCTGCCATAGCACACTACCACAAAACAGAAGGTTTAGTTAACATCAAAGAAAATTCAAAAAAATGGGCAGAAAATTTAGTTACCGTACATAAAACAATCTTGACGGAACCGACCATTATAGGAAATTATTTTGCTTACGGTTACGCGCATGACGTAGAATTCAAAGACCGGGGCAGAGTAGCAGAAAGGGAATTATGTGTCTATGAAGTGAAAGACGGCAAAGTAGTTCGAGAAGAATTTTTCTATTAATGGGATCTAACAAAAAAATTAATAAAAAAATAAAGTCCTTTATGATAAATTCATAGAGGACTTTTTGTTTTTTGTGGTCGTTTTAAAATTAAAAATTAAAATCTGAAATATAAATTCATCATGGAAAAAAAATTATTTTTGTTTATTATTTTATTCTCGCAAAATATTTTTTTGTTAGAGAAAATAAAGGCGCAAAAAATGCCGGAAAAAAAAATTGAAAATAAAATCTCAAACCAAAAAGATTTTGATGCCGACTTGTATAAAGCTTTAACGCGGCAGCGCGTGCAATTACCGAATCAATGGCAAATTACGCCGGCAGGAAGTTATTCTTTACAACTCGGCGATTTACCGTTGAATGCGGTGTGGAGTAGTTCAAAAAAATTACTCGCCGTTACCAACAACGGCGTAGGGAAACAATTTTTGCAATTGTTTGATGCCTCCGGTGAAAAATTAGTACAAACGAGTGAATTAAGCGTTGCTAAAGCGTGGTATGGTTTGGCATTTTCCAAAGATGAAAAATATCTTTACGCTTCCGGCGGTAACGACAACACGATTATTATTTCAAAAATAGGCGACGATAAAAAACTCTTGAGCGAAGGTGTTATTAAATTAGCGGCAACGGGTTGGCCCAAAGAAAAAGTCGGACCTACCGGTATCGCTCTCGATGATGCGACTGACCGATTGTTTACGGCAACAAAAGAAGACTCTACGCTGTATGTTTGCAGTATAAAAGAAAGAAAAGTTTTGAAAAAAATTAAACTCGGCACCGAAGCCTACGCTGTTTTGATTTCCGACAAACGCAAAGAATTATACGTATCGCTTTGGGGAGAAAAAAAAATTCGCGTCTTCGATTTGGCAACACTGCAATTGAAACACGATATTGCGGTTGGTGATCATCCGAATGAATTTATACTGGATAAAAACCAAAAAACATTGTACGTCGCCAACTCTTTGGATAATTCTGTATCCATCGTGGATTTGAAAAAACAAAAAGTAATCGAAACGCTTAACACCGCTTTGTATCCTAACGCGCCAAACGGCTCAACGACAAACAGTGTGGCTTTAAGCGACGATGAAAAAAAATTGTATATCGCTAATGCGGATAATAATTGCTTGGCGGTATTCGATGTTTCTCAACGCGGACACAGCGTTTCGTCAGGTTTTATTCCGACGGGTTGGTATCCGACAATGGTGCGGACGCTGAAAAATAAATTAATAGTCGTGAACGGTAAAGGTTTTTCTTCGCAAGCCAATCCGAAAGGTCCGAGTCCACTTTCCAAACGCGAAGATAATCGGGCTGCGCAATATATCGGTGCTTTATTTTTAGGAACTCTTTCCGTTTTGGACCAACCCGACGCTGCACAACTCGGCGCGTATTCGCGTTTAGTTTATGAAAACACGCCTTATAACAAAGAAAAAGAAAAACTTGCCGAAGGCGAAAAAAATAATCCTATACCGATGCGTGTAGGAGATACGTCGCCGATAAAATACGTTTTTTATATTATCAAAGAAAACAGAACTTATGACCAAGTTTTGGGCGATATGAAAGAAGGCAACGGCGACAGTACTTTGTGTTTGTTTCCTGAAAAAATTACACCTAACGAACACGCCATATCAAGAGAGTTTACGCTGTTCGATAATTTTTACGACGATGCAGAAGTTTCCGCCGACGGACATAATTGGTCTACTGCAGCGTATGCAAATGATTTTGTAGAAAAAACCTGGCCCACAAGTTACGGCGGACGCGGCGGAAATTACGATTATGAAGGAACGCGCAAAATCGCTTATCCGAAAAACGGTTTCATCTGGGATTATTGTAAACGCGCCGGCGTATCGTACCGCACTTACGGCGAATTTGTGGATGATGGAAAAGTGAGTTATAAAACTTTGGAAGGACACTGGTGTCCATACTATGCCGGATTCGATATGAAATATAAAGATGTGCAGCGCGAAAAAGATTGGGAACGCGATTTCGATTCACTCGTGGCACTTAAACAAGTACCGCATTTTAATTCTGTTCGTTTGTCCAGCGATCATACATCCGGTTTATCACGCGGTTCATTTACACCGACTGCAAATGTTGCGGATAATGATCAAGGTGTCGGCAGATTTATTGAACATTTATCGCAATCACCGATTTGGGCGCAATCCGCTGTTTTTATTCTCGAAGACGACGCACAAAACGGAGCCGACCATGTAGATGCGCACCGTTCGACAGCTTATGTCATCAGTCCGTATATAAAAAGAAATTTTGTTGACCATACGATGTACTCAACGAGTTCGATGGTACGAACGATGGAATTAATTCTGGGTTTACCGCCGATGAGCCAGTACGATGCAGCAGCAACGCCGATGTGGCGCAGTTTCACGAACCAAAAAAACATGACGCCATTTATATCCGTTTCGCCGAAAACTGATATAAACGAAAAAAATATTGCGGAAAATGAACTGTCCAAACAATCCGAAACTTTTAATTTAGCAAAAGCCGACGCCGCACCGGATAAAGAATTGAACGAAGTTATTTGGAAATCCGTAAAAGGGATACACAGCGAAATGCCGGCACCGAAACGCGCCGCGTTTATTGCGGTGAAAGTGAAGGAGGAGGATTAAAATAAATTCTTTTCTTAATTATAACATGAACTCGGGATTAAAATATTGAAAATCAAACGGATAAACGTGAATCCGTAAGGGTTTAAACGTTTATAGAAATGTAACGAGCATCCGTGCGAATCCTAACGGATTCGCACGGAACGTAAATCACCGAATCTTGACGGATCCGGTGATTTTTTTTGTCTTTTTACTATAAACGTTTAAATCCTGACGGATTTTTTTGAATCCATAATCCCGAATTCACGTTAATTAGCTATAACGCTTCAATCACCATCGCACTTGCACCGCCGCCACCGTTACAAATAGCAGCAAGACCGTATTTTGATTTGTTTTGGTGCAAAATACTATTCAAAGTCGTGACGATACGCGCACCGGAACAACCGAGCGGATGACCAAGTGCTACTGCACCGCCGTGAATATTTACTTTATCGGGCGATAAATCGAAAGATTGCATAAACGCCATCGGCACGACCGAAAATGCTTCGTTTACTTCAGTAAAAGAAATATCTTTCCAAGTTAAGCCGGCGCGTTTGAGGGCAATCGGTGCGGCTTTTATGGGGGCGGTCGTGAACCATTCCGGTTCCTGTTCCGCGTCCGCGAAACTGACGATGCGCGCAATGGGCGTTAAATTATATTGCTTCAACATTTTTTCACTTACTAAAATCAAAGCGGAAGCACCGTCGTTTATTGTGGAGGCATTCGCCGCCGTTACGGTTCCGTCTTTTGTAAACGCCGGTTTCAGCGACGGAATTTTATCGAACATCACGTTTTTAAATTCTTCATCTTCGGTTATCGTTGCCGTTCCTTTGCGGGTCGTAATTTCTACCGGCACTATTTCTGCTGAGAAATTCCCGTTTTGCGTCGTTTCGGCAACGCGTTGATACGATCTAACGGCATATTCGTCTTGCGCTTCTCTCGAAAAATTAAATTTTTGTGCCGTTTTATCTGCAAATTCTCCCATTTTCTTTTTTTGATACACGTCGAGCAAACCATCTTTATCCAAACCGTCAATTAATTCCGCATTGCCGTATTTGTAACCGAAACGCGCTTTCGGAATATAAAACGGTGCTTGCGACATATTTTCCATACCACCTGCTACTATTATATCGGCGTAACCGAGCATAATACTTTGTGCGGCATAAGCAATCGCTTTCATACCGGACGCGCATACTTTATTAACAGTAGTACAAACAGTTGAAGTCGGCAGACCGGCAAAAATTGCCGCTTGCCGCGCCGGTGCTTGACCTAAATTGGCGGAAACAACATTTCCCATTATCACTTCTTCCACATTTTCGGGCGCGAGCGTTGAACGTTTCAATGCTTCTTTAATCGCTATCGCGCCTAACTGCGTGGCGGAAGTATCAACAAATACACCGCCGAAACTTCCGATAGGTGTGCGCACGGCGGAAACAATAAATACATTTTTCATGAAGGTTCAGTGTATTAAGAGCAATTTGAATTATTAATTTAAAGTGAGTTCGGAGATTTTAAAATCTTTCCCGAATGTAAAGATACTTCAAAAATTATTTTTAAGCACGTACTTTTAATTACTGAAAATCTTCGATGTTTTTTATGAACTGCTTGTTCAACAAAAATTTTTATTTTTTTGTAGATTCTAAAAAAGTAATCGTCTAAAAAATCAAAAAAAAAATTAAATCAGAATTTTCAAATCAAATTTTTTTTTTTCAATTCAAAAAAAATTAAAAAAAATTAAAAAAAATTTTTTTTTTCAATGCGCATAATTACTTTTACGTTGTAAAAAAATTAAATGTAAAACACGTCCCACATTAAAACTTTAGAAAGTCACCCTGTCTGATGAATTTACACGAATATCAAGGAAAAGATTTATTGAAAAGTTACGGCGTTAAAATACAAGAAGGTATTTTATGCTACACACCCGAAGAAGCGCAAGCCGCCGCTATAAAATTAAAAGAAGAGCGCAATTCCGGTTGGTGTGTCATAAAAGCACAGGTTCATGCCGGCGGTCGCGGAAAAGGCGGCGGTGTAAAACTGGCAAAGAGCCCGGAACAAGCTAAAGAAATCGCTTCTCAAATTTTAGGAATGCACTTGGTAACGCCGCAAACTTCTGCTGCCGGAAAATTGGTACGCAAAGTTTTGGTAGCCGAAGATGTTTACTATCCGGGTGCCAATCCGACAAAAGAATTTTACGTTTCGGTTTTGATGGACAGAACCAAAAAATGCAATGTCATTATTTATTCTACGGAAGGTGGCATGGATATTGAAAAAGTAGCGGAGGAAACACCGCATTTAGTACATAAAGAATGGGTAGACCCGCTTTTGGGTTTGCGCCCTTTCCAAATCGGTAAAATTTGTTACGGTTTAAGTTTAAGCGGAACTGCATTTAAAGAAATGACAAATTTTATTGACAGTTTGTACAAAGCATTTGTCGGCAGCGATGCAAGTATGTTTGAAATAAATCCGTGCTTGAAAACTTCCGATGATAAAATTATTGCGGTAGATGCTAAAGTAGAACTCGACGATAACGCGCTTTTCCGTCATCCGGATTTGGAACTCCTGCGCGATAAAAGCGAAGAAGATCCGACGGAAGTAGAAGCCACCGATGCCGAACTCAATTACGTAAAACTCGACGGCAATGTCGGGTGCATGGTAAACGGTGCCGGATTGGCAATGGCGACGATGGACATGATTCAATTAAGCGGCGGTCAGCCCGCTAATTTTTTAGATGTCGGCGGTACTGCAAACGCGGAGCGTGTAGAAAAAGCGTTTAATATTATTTTGAAAGATGAAAATGTTAAAGCTATCTTAGTAAACATATTCGGCGGTATTGTTCGGTGCGACAGGGTTGCTCAAGGTATTATAGATGCGTACAAAAATATGGGAACCATTCGCGTACCGATTATTGTACGTCTGCAAGGTACCAATGCCGACATCGCAAAAAAAATGATAGACGAATCCGGATTGAAAGTTTATTCTGCCATTCAACTTAAAGAAGCCGCCGAGATTGTAAAAAAATTACTAAACTGAAAAATAAATTTTGTTTTCATTGTTAGTTTAATGTATCTTTACGTTCATAAGTAATAATTGAAAAATTTGTTTCAATTCATTGCTTTTCAACGGATTAAAATTTTATAATTTAAGATAATTTTTTGGGGTTAACAAATGTTGTTTTTCTGCGAGTTCCTTTGGCTCGCAGATTTTTTTTTATGTACCTGTATGAACCAATATTTGATTCACGCTTTTGATGCAAAAGATAATAAAGCCGGTTCAAGAAGGTTAGAAATCCGTCCGAAACATCTTGAAATCTGCATGAAACTCAAACAAGCCGGGAATTTTATTTACGGCGGGGCTATACTGAACGGTGCAGGTGAAATGATAGGCTCGAATTTGGTTTTGCAATTTGAAACAAGTTTAGAATTTGATAATTATTTATCCGAAGAACCGTATATCCTTAATAAAGTTTGGAAAAAAATAAAAGTCTATCCGTTCAAATCGCTTAAAGAATTTTGAATTTAGAGTTTACCATAAAAAAAACCGCGTAAGGAAAATGTTTCCTTACGCGATTTTTTTGTGCGATGTATACCTATTTCTCCATCAAAGTTTTCTTTTCGATTTAAACCATTCAACGGCGCGAAAAATGACGGCATCTTCATCAATCGTGATTTGTACGTCTTTCGGATAAGTAATAAATTCATCCGGCTGAACTTGACCTAAATATTTTTTTCCTGTCCTATCGGCAAATACACCGGTAGAAAGTTGAACCACCCAACCCGTTGACAATTTGAATTCGGTCGTACGCGCAGATAAACCCGCCGTCGGCTCGCCTATAATTTTAACGTTTTTTTGATGCTTGAACGCAATCGCAGATACTTCGCCGGCACCGCCTGTATTGATACTTGTGAGAACGGCAACCGGAATGTTGTGCTTAAAATTATAAATACTCGAATCATTGAACCGCCACGCTTTATTCGGTGCATTAGTGGCAGAAAAAGTTAAAACCGTATCTTGTTCTTTGAAAAACGGTGCTAACCCTCTGAACAACGCGCCTTCATCACCTTGTGAACAATTGCGAAAATCAAGCATAATACCGTGAATGGAAGATTTATCAAACGATTTTATCAGCGCGGTCAAGCTATCCGAATACAATTTTCTTTGTGTTGAGTCGGATACAAAAAAAGAAGGAATACGAACGACGGCGTATCGCTGTTTATAAATACCGCCGACGGGATACAAAATTTGTTCATTTTTTATTTTCGGCAGTCTTTTTCCGTCAGAAAATCTTGCTTTTTTATCGCCGGTGGCGACAAAGGCATATATAAAACCGAAACCTAAATCATCTTTCCGGACGGCTTCCTGAGAAAGTGCTTCAATATCTTTTTTCAACAAACCCGTATCAAAAGAATCGCGGCGAATGGAATATTTATCGAAAACATTTAAAAATTCATCACTCAAACCGGCGAGTGAGTCGGGTAAAGGATGAACGTTTAACGGTATTTCTTCCAATTTTACGTCATCGAACCAAGCCGTTCCTGGTCCGGATAATTTGCCGATAATACTCAAGGCATTAGTGTAAGTCGGTAAAACAGTTTCCAAGGAATAACGTTGCCAATCATTAGTTCCGGAAATAGTAGTTGGTGCTTCACTATTGGAATAAACGTTAAAACGATCTACGAACGCATTCATTATGAATCCAACCGGTGCGGCATCTTTTGTTTTTATCATCATCGAAAAACGCACACGCTTTAAACCCGAAACTCTGCCGGACAAAGCCTGCACAAAAGCTGCACCGCCGTTTTTATTACCGACCGTACTCGATAAGCGTGCACAATATTTTCCTTCATAGACACTTCCGGTTTCGGGAGAAAATGTAAATCCAGGCGAATTACTCCATTTCCAAGCTTTGAAACCACCGTCATCGGCAATTTTTTCAAAACCACCGTTAAGTAGGACTTGAGCTTTGATTTCTATGAAAGCCAATAAAAAAAGAAAAGCTAAAAAAGTTTTTTTTAAGTTCATGGAATTTTTTGATAATAAATATTTTAATGTTGAATTTTTTAAAGATAATCAGCGAACCATTTTTTATTCAGCATTTATCGTTTAGCATTTATAACGAACTTCACGCCAAAATTATTCTGTTTCAATCCAAGTATCAAGATTGGATAATTTTTTTTTATTAAAATAAAAAAGGTACTAAAATTTTTCAGGTGCTTTAAACGTTATTTCATTAGAAGAATAATTTATACAATTCTTTTTCTAATCTTCGCGGATTATTGAGCAGCTATTTAAAATTAAACCGGCTCTTCACCTAAACCTCCCCGTGCGGCAAATTATTTTTAAAAAAATCAATGGGTTTATCAGTGGTCCGGGATCATTGGTGAGTTTTCAGTATAAACTGAACCATGATCACAGACTTCTGAAGACTAATAAATCAATTAATACGATATAACCGATGCTGTTAAAAAAACTCATTTTATTTTTTACTTTCGCAAGTCTTTTTGCTTTTTCCGGTCATGCACAATGCGACAGACCTTTTGCGTCGGATAACGCTTGTACCGCGCCTTATTTTTGCAATACGGCACAACTTAACGCCTATTGCAGTTCTATAAAAACGCCCGTTACCGGTAAATCTTATTTACTACCACACGGCTTTTGCGGTACGCTCGAAAGTCCGAGTTGGTATCGTTTCAAAGCACAATCTGCTGTGCTTTCCCTGCAATTTGCTGCGACGATTTGCGGTGCCGACGGTGTGCAAGCCGTTATGCTTTCAACCACAAATTGCAATGATTCGGCAGCCTTTACGTCGGTATCCAATTGTATAAACGCCAACGGCGGACAACCAACTGCAACCATTACCGGAAATAATTTGGTCACAGGACAAACTTATTATATTCTCGTTGACGGTTATTCGGGTGCGGGTTGTAATTTCAAAATTTCTGTAATTGCCGGCACCATTCAAGATTCGAATGATCCGATACCGCAGCCGAGCGATATTTTCGGTCCGCGCCAATTATGCAACGGTGCGACATCTGCCACATATTCCGTTCCGAAATATATGGGTGTCACCGATTACGTTTTTTCTGTTGCTTTCAACGGCGGAGCGCCGAGTACATTTACGCGCCCTGACAGTTTTTATACGATTACGAATTTGCCGGCTACGGGGACGATTTCTGTTTGCATGAATTATAAAAATGATTGCACTGCCGGTCCGCAAAAATGTATTGATATACCCATAGCGGTTATCAGTACGATTTTATCGCCGACCATTTATTTATGTCCGAATGATGTATATACTTTTCCGGACGGTACGACGGCGGATAACTCAACGCCGCCGAATACGGATCAAAGCAAAAATTATAATTATGCCGTAAAAGGAAAAAACGGTGTTTGCGATACAACTTTCAATGTCAATGTCGTAAGTTACGCGAACAGACGCGCCAATAAAGTTTATTTTTTAAAGCCCGGAACAGGAGTTACGATCGGCAATAATTTGGTTTTTCCTAATCCGGATTGCACACAAAAAATAGGTACTCAAAGCCTCACCCGCTCATCGCTCAACGGTTGCGACAGTATTGTGAACTATACGATTTATAATGCCAAACAAACTTATACGCTTTCGGCAACCAATGTTGCTATCACTTGCGGTAGTACGAAAACGGTGAGCGTCATGAACAGTGATACTTGCAATGCGTTAAATCATCTCAAAAGTTATGCGTGGTATTTTCAACCGGATTCTGCGACGGCACCGACGGCAACGAACGGAAACGGTGCAACTTTTTCAGTATCGCAAACGGGTATTTATTCTGTAATAATTCACGATTCGGTTTTTTTAAAATTACAACCGGCATTAGGTTATACTGTTTTTAATGATACACTGAAAGTAACCGTTTCGGGTTCCGGTATTTCGCCCACACCGGCACAACCGACGGCAATAAACGGCGTACAATCTCAAAATCTTTGTCAAGGCAGTTCAACAAAATTTACGATAAATAAAGTTGCGAACGCAACGAGTTATACATGGTCGACGCAAAACGGCGGACAAATTGCGGCGCATATTGCCGGTACGAATGATACGTCCGTCGTAATTACATGGGCGAATAACGTGCCGAATGATGTCGTTTCAGTGACAGCCGGAAACAATTGCAGTACGGGAACAGCGCAAACGTTGAATGTGACTTTTATTAATTTTGCTAATTTGTACGCCGGAAAAGATTCTACCGTATGCGATACTACCGTAAAATTATATGGAACGGCAAGTTCCGTAGCTGCAGGCGGAAAAGGCGCGTGGTCGAATTTGTTTTCTAATGCACGATTTGCAACTTTTACCGACCCGACGAACGTTAATACAGTCGTCACGGTACCGGCATCGGGCGTTTATAATTTTATTTGGATGGAGCAATACGCCGGATGTACCCGATCGGATACCGTAGCGATTATATTTTCCGCACCTCCGAAAACTGCTAATACCGCAGACAGTTGCAGCACAGACAGAACGAAATTATACGTTCGTTTTAGTTTAACGCAAGGTACGCCGCCTTTTACCATAAAAAATATTAACTCTGGTGTTACAACCGCCGTAAATCAGCTCGGGCAATTTCAAACAAGTGCCATAACGCCGGGTACATATCAATTCGGAATAACGGATGCAAAAAATTGTACGGCAACTTTGGTGAGCGGCGCGCAATTTTGTAACAGTTGCAATAATAAGACGGGCAATATGAACTTAACACCCATTAGTGTTTGTGCCGGTGACACGGCGCGCGGTAACTACTTGGGTGGTTTCGTGAACAGCGGAAAAGATACCCTCGAATTTATTTTGTATAAAAATACGCCTCAATCCGGTATTATAGCACGCAATTATACGCCGAAATTCGTATTTCAAAACGGAATGCAATATGATTCGACTTATTTCATTGCCGCCGTTTCAGGTGTAGACAGTAGCGGACACGTAAAAGTTTCGGATCTGTGTTTTACACCGAGTAACGGCGTGCCGGTTGTTTTTCATAAAAAACCAACTGCTACTATCATCAATCAGGATACGCTTTTGTGTAGCGGCACTTGTGCAAAACTCAATTATAGATTTGGCGGTGCAGCGCCGTTTACTTTACGGATTCGTTTAACGGATTCTTTATCGCGCGATTCGCTTTTAATAAATATGCACAACAATGATATTAGCAGTTTTTGTCCGGGAGCTAATACTGTTTTGCGTTTGAAATCAGTTACGGATTCATTGGGATGTAAAGACACTTCTTTAACGCAAGTTATTAATTTCAAAGTTTTTCCGCCGACTTCTGCCGGTAAATCTTTACCGCCTTACAATGTTTGCGGTTTCAACGACACACTTATCCCGCTCATATCGCTTTTACAAAATGCTTCAGTCGGTGGTATTTGGAAAGAAAATTCCATAACAAGTTCCAGCGGAAAAGCATTTAATTCCGGTGACGGTACTTTCAATCCGAAAGGTCAAACGGCAAGTAGTTACACATTTCAATACATAAAATCGCCTGCAGCCGGTTCGAATTGTTTACCCGATACCGCTGTCGTTACTATTATAGTTGCACCGACACCGATTGCGGATGCGGGTATCAGCGATACGATTCGGTGCAATCGGCGCACCATAAATATTGGCGGCAAAAAAACAAGTACCGGCAACGGTATCACAATAAAATGGTCAGGAAACGGTTTGAGCGGTAATTCGTCGGTACAAACAGTTAACCAAGCCGGTACTTATCTACTTACAGTAAGTTCAGGTGCTTGTACGGTTTTGGACTCGGTTGTTATCTATATTGACACGACCGCACCGAAAGCCAACATAAAACCCGTTATAAATCCGTTACTGACGTGTGCCGTAGATTCGGTTATTCTAGACGGTTCCGCTTCGTCGCCGCGCGGACAAATCCAATATCTTTGGACCTACAACGGGGCGCCTTTGGATTTCCAACCCGTTACAAAAGCGCAATCGGGCGGCTCTTATCAACTCAAAGTTACTCGGCTATCCAATGGTTGTACAGGATTAGATACGACTTTTATTCCTGAAAATCGTACAAAACCTACTTTGAAAGTTGTAAAACCCGGTAATTTAAGTTGCAGAGATTCCATCTTGAAATTAGATGCCCGCGCGTCTTCGTCGGGTGCAAATTTTATTTTGAAATGGGTGTCGTCGCGTGGCGGTTTATTTGCCGCAGATTCAACAACTTTATTGCCGAGCATTAAACGAGGCGGTGATTACACGCTCACGATAACCGATACATCAAATAAATGCGTTGATTCTTTGCTTACCACTGTCAGAACTGATACCGGCATACCATATGCTACTGCTTTTGCATCAGATACATTGAATTGTAGAAATGCAACGGTTTCCGTGAGTGCGCGCGGCACAACTTTGGGAGCGGGTTTGGTGTATCAATGGATAGCGCAGCCGGGGCACATCGTCTCCGGCGATAATGATTTGAATGCAGTGGTAGATGAACCGGGAATATATATTTTCACTGTGTCGAATAATGCTTCCGGCTGTTCGGCAATAGATACTGTCAAGGTATATCAAAGTGTGTTGCGACCGAATGCTTTGAACATCACAACAAAAAAACCTTCATGTTACGGCGATTGTGATGCTGCCATTCGTATTGATTCGGTTTTAGGCGGTTCAACGCCTTATCTTTATTCATTGGATACAAAAGTTTTTACGGGAAAAAATACGTTCTCCAATTTATGCGCCGGCAGTTATCATTTATCCATACAAGATGCTAACGGTTGTAAAAAAGATACAACATTTTCAATCAATCAAAACAGACAACTTTCTGTTTCGCTCGGTCAGGATACCACTCTATTACTCGGAGACAGTATCCTGTTGCATATTTACACAAATGCCGACAGTGTTGTACAAAGTGTTTGGTCATCTTATTCGGATTCCGTTTGCGCAAAAGCAGCTGTTTGTATTGAACAAATCGTCCACCCTACCCTACTCACGACTTATACGGTGCATATAGTGGATAAAAACAGTTGCTCCGCCGACGGAAAAATAAATATAAATATTGATAAGAAACGTCCCGTGTATGTGCCGACAGCTTTTTCGCCGAACAACGACAGCAACAATGATGTTTTTTACATCTACAGCACACAAGTTGTGCAAACAGTCACGGAATTTAATATTTACGATAGATGGGGAGAAAAAATGTTTGCTCAACAAAATTTCAAAACTGATGATCCGAATTTCGGTTGGGACGGTAGTTTTAAAGGCAAAGAAGCACCGGCAGGCGTGTATATTTTTTACATCAACTTGTTGTACAAAGACGGTACAACAGATGTAATTACGGGCAATGTGACGTTAATTAGATAGAGTAATCAATTACGTACGAATTAATAGTCTTTTTTAAATAATATTTCGGTAGAAAATCTGAAGTTAACACTACTTAGAGTCGTGTTTGACAACATACTTTTATTTTAGAAAAAACCAAAAAAATTCTCTCCCTTTATCTAAGTTTTTGCGCCATTTATAAATATAAATGGCGCGCTAGTTTTTCATTCACCCTTCATAACAACCTGTTTAAGTAGCTTTTTCTGCCGTTCGCCCTTTTTCATTAAGTAAAAACAAAACTCTTTATATGTTTGTAGGGTTATATAATTTTACTTTACTTTTACACTTAAAATCATAAAACAATGAAGCATGAAAAAAAATCAAAAAACGGACAACGGACAACGGACAACGGACAAAATTAAAAATAAATCCGTAGATCATGAAGAAACCGAACAAGAACAAGTTTATATTACGCACGCACATTTAGCCAAATTGTGCGGGTTTAGTGTAAGTACATTGTACAGAAAGTTTAAAGAATACCAAATTGAAAATGACGGAAAACTCATTTCACCCAAGTTGCGGGATGAAATTTTGATAAAATTGGAGATTAAATAACCGGAAAAATAACGCCGGCACACATTGCTACATATTGACACATATTGACAGAGACGCAGTGTTTTTTGTTTGAAAAATTCCTTTTAGTTCTACATTAAGATTTTTTGGCCAAGAATCCTTGTATTAAATCTCTTTTATTCAAAATTAAATTAAAACAATTTTTATGAAAACAATAACCTGATATTACTTTTCTTGTGCGTATGGGTGACGCATATCCCGGTACAAGCACAAAAACTAAATTACTCCATTACTTTTTCTAAAAGTACAAAAAGTTATATACTACCCACACAAGGCGAAGAAAAATTAATGACTGATTTTGACAGAGTGAATATGCGAGTAGTTAATGAGCAAGATGATCACACGATTAAAGTCTTTGATAACAATGATGTTGAAACAACTATCAACCATGTAAAATCCGATCGCTTTCCGAATTGGATGAATCAGGCTGTTAAAACCGTAATTGATAAATACGGTGTAAAATCTTATGATGATAAAGGAAAACTTCTTGCAAGTATTCCGCACAGTACGCAATCATTGGAGACATATAACTTTATAAAAACATCAATTGCTACTCGCGAAATCCACAATTATTCACCGTTTAAAAAACCGACCGACGTGGAAATAAGTGATTTGGTGAAAATCGGTGCTTCTGTAAAAAAAGTGGGTAATTCAACAACACACATCAGAGCGGGGAATAAAGAAGTGCTGCACGACTTTGACCAAAAAATGTTGGAAGAACGTACATTCGAGGGTACCGATTTGAAATACAGTTTGCATCAAAATTTTCAAACCGACCCGACAGGCAGATTGTATGCGGCATACAGGCAAGAGATAAATATGAAGCGCAACGTCAAAGGCAATAAAATGTGGTATTTCAGAGATGAAAATATCACTGATTATCATTTTAAACCGGCAACTAATATCCAAGCCGGTAATCAGGCACTCGCTCAAGTACCTGGCAGCAATAAATTTGAAGTCTATCCGAATCCGGCTGCCAACGAATTATGGGTGCAATTGCCGAATTCTTTAATGATACCCAACCTGTTATTACGGTTAAAGATTTATTAGGTCGAACGGTTATAACTAAAAACGCGGTTTATAATTTGCAATCTATAGATGTGCAAATATTAACGGCGGGTGCTTATATTCTTGAAGTCACTAATTCCAATAACGAAAAATTAGTAGAACGTTTTGTAAAACAATAATTTCCTAAATCTTTAAACTTTTTAAAATGAAAAATATATTTTTAGTTATTTTCTTTTTTACGTTGTATAGTCTAAATTCAACCGCACAACCTACACGTGTTGTTTACTGGCTTCACGGTTTGGGAGGAGATGAAGCAGCTTGGACTCAAGCAGTTACTGCAACTGCTATTGGTGCATCAAACTATCCATCAAGAAGGCTATATTCTTACGAAATCGGTTACGAAAATCAAAATTATTCATTAGCAACCGCAGCAACTTATGTGCAACAGCAAGTGGCAAACGACGAAGCATCTTCCATCACTAATTACGGATTATCAAATAGAGCGAACAATTTTATGATTGCTCACAGCTAAGGAGGTGTTGTAGCACGAAGACTTGATAAATATTATAACGAAACCGGGTATTTGAGGGATATAGGCGGTATTGTTACTTTTGGAACACCGCATCAGGGTGCTATGATAGTTAATAATATACCGAATTTTAATGGTTTCGTTGATGCAGCATGTACCGACTTATTAGCAGGTCCGATAAATGAAGCAATAGACAATACTTTTATTGTTTCATTTTTAAATACCGGACCTGCAGTTCGAAATATTTTAAATCCTTTGTGTAATGTCTTAAGTAATTTAGCCCCTCTGACATTAAGCCAGTTTACAACACCAATTGCTAAAGAATATCAAGTAGGCTCGCCACAAATAACGGAACTCAATGACTTTGACAACGGACTATCAGTCGGTTCTCCCGTGCAACATAAAGTCGCCTTTTATGGTGTTGAAGACAAACAGACAGCTGTTTGGCGGGTTTTGTATAATGTATTGCTTAAAAAACCGAATGAATTTCCCGCATTCGGAGCCGACGATGACACTCCGGTTTTAAATAATGTCATTTCGACTACTGCAAATTATCAAGCTAAAGTTGTGCAAGCACAAAATGATTATTATAATTTAGCCTCAAATTATTGTAATTGGTTAATGTGGATAAGTTCATCGACATATTGTGGAGCAAATGACTTCACAGTTAATAATCAAAGAAACAACGCACTATCGCGTAGAGATGCATGGCAAACCGGCGTTAATTGGTGGAATTCCGCACCGGACAGATGGAATTTACTTACGGGAGCCAAATCATTTGACCCTGTTATAACTAATATTTACAATTGTAATTGTGTTACTGTTGATTACAGTGGGCATGTAATCAGTCAATGGTCACAGCAAACTACTAATTTAGCGGATTGTGCAAGTAGCGGTGGTAACGGTAATTTTAAATATTGTTCTTCAACAATTATTGGCTCATCTACAACTTATCAGGAAGTAAACAAAGATAGTGATGGTATCGTATTAAAAGAGTCTGCGATGAACTATCCGGGTGTATCACTTTCAAATACTGCTTTAATGCCTGGTAGCAATCATCAACAAATGAGAAATGATAGTAACACTAAAGACCAATTGCTCAAACTCTTTAGCGGTGGTACTTACGATAACTATTTTTTTACACCTCATTAAAGATAATTCATTAACTTAATATAGGTGTAGTTTAAAATCTGCACCTATATTTAAAATAAAAAAAATGAAAATGAATATTTTAACCGCGTTGTTACTAATATCCGTTCTTGGGTGCCATAAAGATGGAATTACACCGTTACCACCTCCTCCTCCTTGTCTTTTTGGTTTTTGTGACACATCTATTATTGACATTGTTTGGCAACAACCAATCAGTTCGGATACAGCAGAAGTAATTTCTGCTCCCGTACTTCAATATAAAAACAATGTAATATTCACTCGTTCCGTTTTCGGTTATGGCTTAGATACTTTAAAATTATTTGACGCCAAAACCGGAAAATTAAAAAATACTTGGGCGGATTATTTTACGACAGGAGATCTTTCAACTCAAACACTCTATCCAAGCCAAAACAAATGCGTATTCACTGCCGGTAACGATGTCTTTGCGGTAAGCCTCGACAATTTATCAACGTTATGGAAAAGTCATCTCGCTACAGGATCAGGTTCCGGTTTGATTAATACCCAATATGATTACGTATATCATGTACATCAGGGAAGAGACATTTATAACACGCCATCTTATTGGGTGCGCTCAAAAATAGACGCGGTTAAATGGGACACTTTTTTCGTTCAAAATAAAATTGATCAATATGATCCAGGGGGCGCAGAAATGCCTTCGATATGGATTAGCCCGAAGGGAGATTCCATTGCTCTTTTCCAAATTCGATATGTTGAATTCGGTACGGCATCTTCAAGAGAACGTACTGATTTTGTAGCTTATAACATGACTCAAAAAGAAACGTATTTCAGAATGGACAGCATAGATAAACAAGGTACGGTTCAATTACCGTATATA
>JBBRQS010000011.1:0-145539 GCA_038226035.1 Chitinophagales bacterium
ATCAAAAGTTCATTGACATAACAAATTGAGCAACAAGCATTTCAGGTCATGAGACCTGAAAGATAGTAGATAAAAGTTTGAAAACTTTTACCAGCGATACGGCTTTTTTAGGTAAGACTTGAACGAGCGGGTATATAAATACGCACTCAAAGATCATCTCGGTAATACGAGGGTTGTGTTCAGCGACAGGAACGACGACGGCGTTGTCGGTGTAGCTGATATTGAACAAATAAACAACTATTATCCTTTCGGTATGAACATGGACGGACCTTGGAACGGTGCAAATGGTGCGGATAAATATCAATTTAGTGGAAAAGAATTAAGTAGCGAGTTTGGTTTGAATTGGCAATATTACGGGGCGCGGTTTTATGATCCCATAGTCGGTAGATGGTGGTCTAAAGACCCATTATCTGAAATGTTAGCAGGTAGTACTGTGTACAATTTTGTAAGTAATAATCCGGTTGCTTTTGTTGATATTGCAGGAATGTATAAGTATCCGGCAGGGAAAGCTCAAGCATATGCTGGCAAATATAAGAAATTAACTAAATTCTTAGATGGCGGCGGAATCCAAGATTTCTTAGCGAAAAAAGACATTCGTATGGGATTAAAAATTATAGGTTTTTACACAGAGGCTCAAATCGATCAAGAGTTAGCAGTTTTCGGGAAGGGTCCGGAAATCACGATTGAACATTTAGCCGATGCTGATCCTACAGGTCGAACTGAATTAAATGGTGTCACTTATTATGACAAATTTAGTATTGAAGAAAGATTAGCGCAACAACTTGAAGATGCTTCAAATTCAGCTGACGAACAAGCAGCACTTCTGATTATAGTATCTAATATATTGCATGAAACGACACATGTGGGTTTCAATAGTAATAACCCAAATGGTAGTTTAGATCTTAAAGTTGGTGATTGGGAACGAAAAATAAAGCTTAATGTATTACCACAAGACGGTTACAAACCATACGTGTTGGGTTATTATTATAAAGGAAAAGCAGTAGGCCACTCCGGCGAAACTGGTGATGCATTTGAGCAAGCCATTTGGGGAACCGGACAAAACAAACCTAATAAACAAGGTTCACTTGGAATAGATTTCTATAAAGCCTTAATAAAGGATAAATTTCCCGACATTATCTATCATCCTCAATGTAAAGGATGTGAAGGACCACCAAATCCCCACCCTAAAGCACCAACAGATGAATAGGTTTTTGACAAAATAAATTGATATTATTTTAACCGCTAAATGCTTGATTTTTAATTTAATGTTTCAAAATTAATTTAAAACCTTTAGTTAGTAATTTTTAACAGTAAAATATTATTTATGAAATGGATTATTTTGTTTTTATTTCATAGTTCGCTAATTTTTGCACAACCTAAATTAGAGATAAGTCCAACTGTAAAAAGTTTACTTTTGGAAACGATGTTTCAGGATTCAATATTCTATAAATTGCGCTCACTTAATTTAACTTATGCGGATTCAATAACAGTTCTTGATAAATCCGATTTTTTTAAAGATTGCGAGTCAATTGAAATTAAGAAAAAAAAATTAGTTATTAAACGAATGGATTTAATTCCTTTTCCGTTAAAGAATGGTTGGGAAGGTTCAGAATTTTCTGAAGAGTGTCTTTTGCGTTACGGTTTATATTATTTTATATTGGATAAACCTGAAATAAATGAAAATGTGATAAAAATAAAATTTTTTGTTTTAGTAAGTAATCACGTGGGTTATTTTAGTTTTAAAATAGATAAAGATAATATTTCATTAATTGAAAAAAAACTAGGGCAATACTGAGTTGTATTTGCATACCTGTTAGGCACATGATGTTCTTTGCTTTTAAAAACAAAGCTCGTAATTTATTTGTCGGAATCAAGATAGTTAGAATTAAAGGATTGGCAGAATAAAATTATCTTGCCAATCCTAAAATCTTGGACATCTTGATGCCAACAACCAAAATTTTCTAAAAATTTAAACAAAATAATAATGAAAAAATATCTTCTCTTGGTTGCGTTGGTGTGTATTTACGCAACCAGTTTCGCGCAGGCAAGTAAAACAGATACTGTTTACCTGACCGTTTACAATACCGGCGGCAGCTATATGTTAAAACGCGCGCCTTACGGAGAGCAAACGCCCAAAACGGATTCTGTAAAAGAAATGGTAGTGGCAACAGACAGTTTTGCACAAAAAGACAATAAAGTTGCCGTCGATTTCAAACCTAAAACAAATAAGGAAATAGAACTGTTGGTACCGACCAATAAAACAAAACCGGATTTACGCGTAAAACCGACAGTGGCAGACATTGCAAAGGTATTAGCAAATGCCGCAAAACGTACCTGCAAAATTTCGGAAAAAAATTTAAAAGGTAAAATCGTACTCATAGATTACGATAAAGGTTGCGACCAAACGGATAAATGTGTTCAGGCACAGAAAGCCGGAGCAGTTGCCGTTATCGTCATTTTCGACGTCACAAATAAAGTCACAGACAATCTGCAAAGCGAAGAATTCGACAACGATTTAAAAATTCCGGTATTCGCCGTCACGAGTAAGCAAGGCGATTCTATCCGGATGCACTTGCCATCACGTGTGGCATTATATGTTAAAAAAAGAAAAGTGCCGGAAAAAACGCAAAATATAACAGAGCAACCTGTCAAAGACATCGGACAAAAGACACTGGACGTTGGAAAAATTACCGGCAAAGATTCACTTTCAAAAGAACAAGCATTATCGGTTCAAAATGACAGTGCGGGTTTCAATAAACAAATTTCTATTTCACCCAATCCGGCAAGAGATTTTATAAGCGTGAAATATAATTTCGAACAACCGCAATCGGCACGTGTCACCGTCATCAACAGTGCAGGTATGAGTGTGTACACGAATTTAATCGGCACAACGAACACAACCGGCACACACAATATTGATACGAAAAATTGGGAGTCCGGCGTTTTTCTCATCGCCATAGATCATGAAGGCGCATTGATGCACATACAGAAAGTGGTGGTGGCGCATTGATATCGGGTTTCGGAAACAAAAAAAATCGCGCTAAGGAATTTATTTTTCTTTGCGCGATTTTGTTTTAAATTTCAGTTTGTCTTAAAATCTCTTGTTGTCGAAGTTGTTCGGTTTCAAATGCGCGCTGTGCCAGTGTTTTATCGAAGACATCACGCTCGAAAAAAAAAGTTTTAGGTTCTTGTGCAAAATGTTGAACTTTTATCTCATCATCTTCAAGTTCGTCTTTGTACATATAAGCTATAAACAATCCGACAATTGCACCGATTAAATGACTTTCCCAACTGATATTGCGCGCCAAAACTTCTTTAGTTGGCATTACGCCTTCAATCATACCGTTATAAAGCAGCATTACTAATAAAGATAAAATAATACCGCGAACACTTCGGCGAAAAATACCGGTAAAAAAAACAAACGAAGCTAAACCATACACAAAATAACTCAGCCCGATATGAAAAACGCCGCTTCGGGCAAAAATCCAAATCGTAAATCCGGAAATAAAATAAATCAGGAAAAAAGAAATCAAAGCGACTCGCGGATAAAAATAAATAATCGCCGTAGCCAACACTAAAAACGGGAGCGTATTAGACAGTAAATGCGTCCAATCGGCATGTAATAGAGGTGCGAAAAAAATTCCCGCCAAACCGAACCGCTCGCGCGGATAAATGCCGTAGTTACCCCATTCGTTACCGCTTATAAATTGCACCAAATGTATCAACCAAATAAAGGCGATGAAAATTACCGGAGGCAAAAAACTTTCCAACCAAGTAATATGTTTTTTTTCAACTGAATCCATAAAAAGATTTTCTAAGGCAAAAATATAGTTTATTTTTTTAAAATTTCGATTTTAAAAATAGTGTTAGGTAATTTTAAGATGAATCTTATAAATTTGCACAGTATTAATTTTTATAATTTTATTCGAATGATAATTAAAATCTACTCTTATTTATTCTTGCTTCTCTGGATTACAACAACCGGAATAAAAGCACAAACCAGCGGCGATAATTATAATGGCAAAAAGTTAGAAGTAAAAGCGCGCGGTTACAGCTTCAGCGGCAAAATGGATAATCGCATTTTGTTTATGAGTTGGATAAATAACCGAATCGAGATTATAGTTTTTGATACGCTACTAAAAAAAGAATCCGGGAAAACTATAATTTTAAACAAACAACTTGCACATACAGTTATGGATATTGTTTGCACCGAAAAAAATTTTACTATCGTAGATTATACGGAAACAAACAATATCGGTTATTTAAAGTTGCTGAAATACGATAATAAAATCAGATTGATTGATTCCGCTAATATTCCATTAGCACCAAAATATTATTTACCGGGTAATGTAGCATTTACACTGTCCGAAAATAAAAAAATGCTGTTGTTTACCGAAAAAAACAAAAACGATTTCGTTGATTTATGCGCTATTGATTTAAGTATGCTTACAAAAAAGTGGTCCGGACGTTATACTTATAAATCTGTACTGTACAATAAAAATTCCGAACAATTTTCGATAAGTAATTTTGCCGATGCTTTTATTTTCTTGGAACAACAACCGGACGATCAAAAAAGCCATAGACTTAGTGTGCTCCATTATGATACACTCGGAAGTGCGCATGAAATGAATTTACCGTGCGATAATTTGTATCCAGTACATACCTGTTTGAGTGTGGATAATTTTAATCAAAAACTGTGTGTAGCCGGCATTTACGGAAAAAAAAACCTGAATTCCGCTGAAGGCACATTCAATTGTACTATTCCGGTGTCGACAAATATTGTTTCGGATATTGAGAAAAATATTTTTGATACAGATTTTGTGTCTCAATTTACCGGAAAAATATCAACCAAAAAAGAATTGTCCATCGATTTGCGCGTTCAACAAATAATTCATCAGAGAGATGGTGGAATGTTATTGATTGTTGAAGAAGTTAATGAATACCGATTTACCTTAGGCAATCCGAATATTATATCATCTGCAAGAAATAACGTACAATTAGTAAAAAAATACAATTACAATAATATATTCGTTGCAAGCATCGGCAGTAATTCAAAAATGCTTTGGCGATTGGTTATCGTAAAAAAACAATCATCTGAAAACGACAACGGTTTTCTCGGGTCGTATTTCCTTAACAGAACGCCTTCGATGGTGCAAATCATTTTTAATACTGAATCTAAAAACGAAACGACCGTTTCGAGATATGATATTAAACCTGCGGGACAAACGCAACGCTCTACCATCTTAAATACAAAAGGGCAAAATATGCAATTATGTTTTAGAGATGCCCGTCAAATTGGAATAAACGAAATTCTCGTACCTTTTAAATCAAATGAATCAGTAAATTTGGTAAGAATAAAATTACAGTATTAAAATCAAGTAATTTAAAAAAATTGCAAGTCAAATTTAAATATAAGAATATGTGGAGCGTAATTTTGTTCAAATTATCAGTGGCATTTAAATATAGAATTCACCAAGCCCTTTATTTACCGGACAAAACTAATTTTTAAACACGGTATAGTTTTAATTCTACAAAATCCCCTGCCAAAATTTCAAAAACACGCCATTATACGTTTCAAGTAAAAAAACATCCGACAAAAAAACACCGACTTTCTGCCGAAATGTCACACAAACCCGCTTGGCACAAGAAATGATATAGAAAAGCTGATGTAGACATTAAAATGCGCTATCGTTAAACTATCTTTGCGCCTCAAACGTAAAAAAACACGGTTCGATTACCGTTTCAACTTATTTAATCACATTTTTAAATTTTAAAAACAAATCAGTTTTGTCTATGAAGCCGATAAACGACAGAGTAGTTGTGAAACCTGCACCGGCAGAGGAAAAAACCAAAGGTGGTATCATTATTCCGGACACCGCTAAAGAAAAACCGCAACGCGGTGAAGTAATCGCCGTCGGACCGGGTAAAGAAGGCAAAGCCCTTACGGTAAAAGCCGGCGATATTGTTTTGTACGGAAAATACGCCGGACAAGAACTTTCGCACAACGGTAATGATTATTTAATTATGCGCGAAGACGATATTTTGGTCGTCTTGGATTAATGCCTGTCAGCCGACAGCTACATGCTATGGCTTTTTCATTTTCATTTTTAATTAAAATTTACTTAAAAAAATTCCAACATAACTATTATGGCTAAGGAAATATCTTACAATGCCGACGCGAGAGAGCAACTCAAAGCCGGAATTGACGCATTAGCAGATGCAGTAAAAGTAACGTTAGGTCCTAAAGGTCGTAACGTCATTATTCAGAAAAGTTTCGGTGCACCCACCATCACTAAAGATGGTGTAACGGTAGCAAAAGAAATCGAACTTTCCGACCCTATCCAAAATATGGGTGCGCAAATGGTAAAGGAAGTCGCTTCTAAAACCAACGACGCAGCAGGTGACGGTACAACAACTGCCACGGTTTTAGCTCAAGCTATGGTGCGCGCGGGTTTGAAAAACGTAGCTGCCGGTGCTAATCCAATGGATTTGAAACGCGGTATGGATAAAGCCGTTCGCAAAGTGGTTGAAAACATTAAAAACCAAAGCGAGCAAATTAATAATGATTTCGATAAAATTAAGCAAGTTGCTTCTATTTCCGCCAACAACGACGACGAAATAGGAACACTGATTGCCGATGCGATGAAACGTGTATCAACCGACGGCGTTATCACGGTAGAAGAAGCAAAAGGTACTGAAACTTATATGGACGTTGTGGACGGTATGCAGTTCGACAGAGGTTATTTGTCGCCATATTTTGTTACCAACGCCGACAGCATGGTCGTTGAATACGAACATCCCTTGATTCTGATTTACGATAAAAAAATCAGCAATATGCAAGAAATGTTGCCGGTACTTGAAAAAGCACTCGGTACAGGTCGACCGTTGTTAATTATTGCCGAAGATGTAGATTCGCAAGCGTTGGGTGTTTTAGTTGTAAACCGTTTACGCGCCGGCTTAAAAGTTGTTGCCGTGAAAGCGCCGGGATTCGGTGACAGACGTAAAGCGATGTTGGAAGATATCGCGATACTGACGGGCGGAACAGTTATCAGTGAAGAACAAGGTTATAAATTGGAAAATACGGAATTAACGCACTTAGGCACTTGCGAAAAAATTTCGATTGATAAAGATAATACCACAATCGTAAACGGTAAAGGCGACAGCGAAGGTATCAAAGGTCGCGTTAATCAAATCAAACAACAAATCGAGACCACTACAAGCGATTACGACCGCGAAAAATTGCAAGAACGTTTAGCTAAATTAGCGGGCGGTGTTGCCGTTTTGTACGTCGGTGCCGCTACGGAAGTAGAAATGAAAGAGAAAAAAGATCGCGTTGACGATGCCCTTCACGCAACACGCGCTGCTGTTGAAGAAGGAATTGTGACGGGTGGCGGTGTTGCTTTGTTGCGCGCTGTTTCGGCTCTCACAAATATGAAAGGCTTAAATGATGATGAAACAACGGGTATTGATATTATTCGTAAATCTTTAGAATCGCCGATGCGCATTATCGCTGAAAATGCAGGTGTTGAAGGTAGTGTTGTACTTATGCGCGTGAAAAACGGCAAAGGCAGTTACGGCTTCAATGCGCGCACCGAAAAATACGAAGACTTGAAAGCCACGGGTGTTATTGATCCGGCAAAAGTTACGCGCATCGCTTTAGAAAATGCTGCGTCTATTGCAGCAATGGTTTTAACAACGGAATGCGTTATCAATGATAAAGCTGAAAAAGAATCTGCACACTCTCACGCACCTTCGGGCGGCATGGGCGGCATGGGCGGAATGATGTAGTTTTAGTTAGGAGATAAGAGATAATAGTTACAAATTATGAGTTATGAGTTTTTAGAGATTTTATTCTAACTTCTAACTTCTAACTTCTAACTTCTATCTCCTAATTTTTATCTCTTATCTATAAAAAAGCCGATTCACTTTTTGTGTTTCGGCTTTTTTTTGATTTTTTTTAGAAATAGGATCAAAACATTTATCAAAAATTTTCTTTATCATTCAAAATAAAAATAATACCGACTAAATTTGCTTCAATTCCTTACCGCTTTTTTTATTGTTGAAATTCAATTTCAAAGAAAAGATATTAGAGTACAAGACTTGCGAAACGTTTCCGATATTCGTCAAAGCGTAATCAATCGTTAGTCCGCCCAAACGCAAACCGACACCGAAATTCGGTTGGAAGTTCAATGTTTTTTGCGACGGGTCATCTTCTTTTTTTATTTTTTGAAAATTACCTACACCGGCGCGCAACCAAATATTTTTTTGATACGACAATTCTAAACCGAAACGCGGATCCACACTGAACGCGCTGCTGCTGACAAGTACGTTGCGTTGTCCGTCAGTGGCAATTCCGGCATCTAATTCCGTCAAAAGTTCTACTTTATTGCCGAATGGAAATTTTCTGGCAACACCTAAAAAAATGGTAGGTAAAGTGGATTCAACAGAAGATTTTGGAATTGTATTGCCCGTTGCTGCAAAAGTGCTTTTTTCGTTATCGGTAAGCGTCGCCGTCCAAGCGTTGTAAGTCGAAGTAATATCTCTGCCTGTTGCCGCGAAAATCCAATTACCGGATTTGTACTGCACACCCACATCTATACCGACACCCCATGCGCTTGCGAACGTGCCTATAACGCGCCGAATAATTTTTAAACTGCCACCGTAAGAAAAATTGGTGTTTTGTTTGCGAGCAAAATTTAATTGCAAAGCATAATCCGCCGAAGAAAATTGTGTTACGTTATTGTAATTAATACTGCCGTCCGGACCGACCAAATTCAGTGTGTACGGTATATTATCAATTCCTAAACGGATAACGGAAGCACCGATTACATTTTTTCCGTCACTACCAATTGGTTTTGCGATACCGATAAAATCGTATTTTGCTACACCTGCAAACCATTCGGCGTGCATAGCACCAATTTGTATGGGCGATTCTATTTGTGCCAGACCGGCGGGATTCCAGTAACTCGAAAAAACATCGTTGGTGGTGGCTATTGTTGCGCCGCTCATTCCTTGTTCGCGCGCGCCTACACCGATAGCTAAAAATTCATTGCTGTATTTTTGGGCATCGGTTTTGAACGTAAAAAACATTGAGGTAAAAAGTACAAATAGGGTTTGTTGTTTCATGGCGATTATTTAAATTGAAAATTCAAAAAAAATACTCAATCAAAAAATATTTTTTGATTGAGTAAAAGTAGAATTATTTTTTTATTTTAAATTTTAAAAATCAAAAATAATTTTTAAAACTTAAAAATTATTCAAAATTATTTTTTTAAATTATTTTAGCTCAATTAACTCTACAATTTCCAAACCGTAACCGATTAAACCGATGTGTCGGTTTTGTGAGCGCGTGATGAGTTTTATTTTAGTAATATTGAGATCGCGCAAAATTTGCGCACCGACACCGAAATCGCGTTTGTCCATATCTTTCTGAATCGGTTTATTGCGTTCCAATTGCGATTTATACGAACGCAAGCGTTGCAACATCGAATGTCCTTTTTCGGATTGTTGAATATAGAGAAACAATCCGCGTCCTTCTTTATTAATTTCTTCAAAAGCTTTATTCAATGTTATATCCGCGCTGTTGAACAACATTCCTAGAATATCGTTCGGTTCCGTCGAAGATTGCACGCGCACCGGTACGGCTTCGTTTTCGTTCCAATCTCCTTTTTTTATCGCCAAATGTATATCGCCTGAAGTGAGTTGCTGATAAGCAAATACTTGTAAATCTCCGAATGAAGACGGCAGCGTAAGTTCCAATTCGCGTTTGATGATGCGTTCGGTGCGCATTCGGTATTCTACTAAATCATCAATACTGATAATTTTAAGGGCGTGTTGTTGTGCAATTAAAATTAATTGCGGCAGGCGCGCCATAGTACCGTCGGCATTTAAAATTTCAACCAAAACGCCAGCGGGATATAATCCTGCCATCCGCGCTAAGTCCACAGTTGCTTCGGTATGACCGGTTCTGCGCAACACACCGCCTTTTTTAGCGCGCAACGGAAAAATATGACCGGGACGCGCATAGTCGCTGCCTTTTGCTTTCGGCTCTGTAAGCCAACGAATACCGGTAGCTCTATCATAAGCAGAAATGCCTGTACTGCAACCATGACCGATTAAATCAACGGAGACCGTAAAAGCTGTTTCGTGTAATGCCGTATTTTGCGGCACCATCGGTTTCAAATCCAATTCATCGGCGCGAGTTTCTTCTATGGGCGTACATATAAGCCCGCGACCGTGTGTCGCCATAAAATTTATGGTTTCGGGTGTTACGAGTTGTGCTGCACAAATAAAATCGCCTTCGTTTTCTCTGTCTTCGTCATCTACGACGATAATAATTTTTCCGGCGCGCATATCGGCGATGGCTTCTTCAATGGTATTGAGTTTAAACGATTGCGGTACGGGAAGGGTTTCGGTCATTTCTTTCAAAAATATTTTAAAACATAAATTTCAACTTACAAAACAAAGATAGTTGTTTTAATGCAAAATGGTAAATGGTAAATAGTAAATTGAAATACTGGAATTACTTCAATAAATTTAGTGATTAGCATTTAATTTTTCTCTTAATTGCACTGCCGTTTTTCTGCTGCCATCATGACTCCAACCGGGTGCTTTGAATAAATAATTTAATTTTACGTTGAGCGGAATATCTTTTCGAGATAAATCTTTCCGGATGGCTTTCCATTCATGAAAAATAACGTTAAAAGGCGCGCTTAAATCCGTACCTTTTTTCATTAAGCCGTATTGCGGTTTTTCTTCGGGTACTTCATCGGTATACGTGCCGAACATTCTATCCCAGACGATTAAAAACATACCCATATTTTTATCTAAATACCGCACATTGCAAGCATGGTGTACGCGGTGATGTGCGGGTGTGACAAAAATCCATTCGTACACCGGAATTTTTTTTGTGTATTGTGTATGCACTAACAATCCGTAAATTTGTGTGACGGAAAAAACCAAAAAACAATCTAAAGGTTTGAAACCGACTAAAGCCAAAGGCAAATAAAAAACAAAACGATAAACCGGCTCGAAAACCGACGACCGAAAACCGACGGACAAATTGTAAAACTCCGATGAGTGATGCGTGGCGTGTACCGCCCAGAACAATCGCGAACTGTGCTCCAATCTGTGCATCCAATAAAACATAAATTCCCATGCCACTACCAACAACGACCAATACAATATCGGTGTAGAAGTTTTAAGCACGACCGCATCAAAAAAATGATACGGAAACGTAAAAACCATCGCTAAAATAGTTACACCGCGCATTGAACCGTCTACGACCATATTCATTACCGTGATATACAGATTGGTAAACGTATCGCGCCAACTGTAAATTTTTTTTCCGGCATAATTGGTCATTATCATTTCCGCTAAAATAATAATCGCGTATCCGGGAACAGTTATGCCGAGCAACCATTTTTCGGCGTTGGAAAGTATTTCAGGCATATTCAGTGGTCAGTCGTCAGTGTATAATGGTCAGTGGTGTGACAATTCTAAATTAACCACTGACCATTAACTACTGATTCATTTTTATAAGTTTTTTACGTACAGACACGCCGTTTTGTTCTAAAACGATAAAATACGTTCCGCTTTTCAAATCTTTAATATTTATTTCATCGGGAATATAATTTTCGTATTGTTTTACGCATTGTCCGAGAACATCGTAAATAAACAGTTTTTGAAAAATTTTGTTTGCTTTTTTTAAGAAAACTACTTCATCCGCAGGATTAGGAAATACTTCAAAATTTATTTTTTCCGGCATAACTTCATCAGTCGGCACTAATGTATTACTCGCGAACTCTGTCGCGAAAGCAACTATACCACCGCGCACATTACCAATAACAATTTCCAATTTTTTATCGCCGTTCAAATCCGATAAAGCCAATGTATTAGTGCCGCCTTCGCGCAATTTTCCGTAATCGGCATCTATCAATCGAAAAGTTCCCGTCAAATTATTTTCAATATTATCGTAAATATAAATTTTTCCGGATTCCGAGCCACACAAAAGTAAGTATTTATTATTAATATTCAGAAATTGCGGCGCGGAAAATCCGCTTGCACTGCCCAAAGCACGCACATCAACTTTTCCTAAAAAATTATTGGTCGGCGTTGAATTGAATTGCGGTCGGGTTTTGGTACCGATATTTTGAAAGTATAATAAATTACCGTTTCTGTTTCCGATAACCAAATCCGGTAATCCATCGCGGTTCAAATCCGCGACTGTAGGTTTACTTGCATTGTTAGTTAGGATATTTTGCCAGTTCCGAATCGGCGTTGCGAACTGAACGGGTTTGTTCACTCCCGCAATATTTTCAAAATAAGTGAGCGCGCCGTTATCGTCACCGACAATAACATCTATATCGCCGTCGCCGTCCATATCATAAAATACCGGACTGAAATTGAGGTAAGTTGTGGAAGAAAGCGCATTTAATTTCAGCCAATCGTTATCAACGAGCGTAAATTGCGGTTGAGTAGGCGTACCGGTATTTTTAAACAATTGTAAACTTGAATTGCGCGCATTCGGATTATCCGTATTGAAATAAGAATAATTGCCTATAACCAAATCTTGCAAACCATCGGCGTTATAATCTATGAAAGCAACATTGGCATTAGAGCCTACATCAACCATATCTGCAACTAAAAAATTTTTTTGCACCAACGAAAAAACAGGTTTTTGAGCCGTACCGATATTTTTACAAAACCAAGAGCAATTCGTATTTTCCGTAAAACCAACCGCGCTCGGGCTGACGAGCAGATCGCGCAAACCATCATTATCCACATCCGCAAAATATCCTGCCGGAAAAGTATTGATATTGACAACGGCATTGGAAATAAAATTCGGATTTTGTACAGTTATCCATGCTTTATCTTTTGTACCGCCGTTCAGTAATTCTGTCAGCGTATTATAGGAAATGCTACCGTACAAAACATCTTGAACACCGTCACCATTGGCATCGAAAGTAGTTATAGTTGAACCGGGATGGCGCGTTTTACTTTCCGTAAAATTAGTCGCACACGAATCTTTTGAACCTAATTTTACGGTCGGTAAAAAACCCGAATCGAAAAAATTCCCCCAGCAATTATCCGATAATTCATACACCAAACTATCGCGTTTATATCCCCTCTCGACCGACATATTTTTATAATAATGAACATTGCCACCCCCGACTTCAAACGACAAAATGTCCAAGTCGCCGTCGCCGTCCATATCCGCGATAGCCGGCACATCTACGCTGTTAACGTATAAATTAACGGGGTCATTACCGATGCCGGAATAATTCAAAACATTATCCGTGTAACCGGTTTTAATTTGCGTAAAAGTTAAAGTTCCGCTTTGCCTGAATCCTTTAAATACTTTTATGCCGAGCGCGATATTGTTACTGTAAGTGAAAATATCAGGAACACCGTCACCGTCGAAATCGCGCATTAAAGCAAAATCAATTAAATCCGGAAAATTTTTTAACCATTCGGGTGCGTAAGTGTAATCCTGTTTATTTTTTGTGCCGTTATTTATAAAAACGGCTCTGCCGTTACCACTCCTGTCGAAGACAAATAAATCCGGAATACCGTCGCCGTTAATATCTACTTCGCTGAATTGCGGATTATTAAAGCCGCCCGCTAAAGCCATTTTCAATTTGCCCGCATCGGTGATGACATCAAAATTATAGCGTGTCAATGTTTGTGCATTACAGAAAACGATAAATAAAAAATAAAAGAAAACGGTTGTTACGCTTTGGATGTAGGATTTCTGAAAATAAGATGGTGCCATGTAAAATATCAGTTACCATGTGTAGCAAAAAAAATCCAAATCTTTATTCCCAAAAACGTTGACGCAAGGCTTTTGTAGGTATCCAACACGCCTCTTTTTTTCCGAACCAACGGTAACGATTGGCGGCAACGATTCGGTAAAAAAAATCAGAAATAAAAGCCGGAATAATTTTCAGATAATATCCGTAACGCCAAAAACCATCTAAATATTTAAAAGTGCGCACAATTGCTTTAGATTTCGTAAAAACCAAATTGTTATCAATCAACACTACCGTTTGTGATTCGAGATGTTCGAGATTGAAATTTTTTATAATTGCCTGACCTTTTTCGGATTGTTGAGATGCGAACATTAAATTAGCTTTCGGGTCGTGCGATATTAAAAACCGAACTTCTGTAGCGCACAAATTGCAAACACCATCGAACAACAATAACGGTTTGTCAGGCAGTAATTCAAAGTTTTTATTGAGAGAAATTATCCTGTCCATATTTTTACGGATATTTGTAATAATTTTGCGACGATTTAATAATGTAAAGCTTAAACAAAAAATTCATGTCCAAAGTTCTCATCATCGGAGCCGGCGGAGTCGGGCAAGTAGTTGTACACAAGTGCGCGCAAAATACAATCGTTTTTTCGGAAATCATGTTGGCAAGTCGAACAAAAAACAAATGCGACAAAATTGCGGAAGGCGTGCTGGAACGTTACGGCGTAAAAATAAAAACCGTAAAAATTGATGCTGAAGATGTGCCTGCACTCGTGAAACTCATGCGTCGTTTTAAACCCGTTATGGTGATAAACGTCGCATTGCCTTATCAAGATTTAACGATAATGGATGCGTGTTTGGAAGCCGGCGTGCATTATTTGGATACCGCTAATTACGAACCGAAAGATGTGGCGAAATACGAATACGCGTGGCAATGGGCGTATCAGGACAGATTTAAAAATGCGGGTCTCATGGCGGTTTTGGGTTGCGGTTTCGATCCGGGTGTGACGAATGTATTTACCGCCTATGCGGCAAAACACAAATTCGATGAAATGTACACACTCGATATAGTGGATGCCAATGCCGGTTCGCACGGAAAAGCATTTGCCACGAATTTTAATCCGGAAATAAATATTCGCGAAATTACGCAAAACGGAAAATACTACGAAAACGGGAAATGGATAGAAATTCCGCCGTTTTCAATTATGGAAGCGTTGGTATATCCGGAAATAGGACCTAAAAATTCTTATATTATTTATCACGAAGAGTTGGAAAGTTTAGTCAAGCACTACCCTACCCTGCAACGTGCGCGTTTCTGGATGACTTTCGGCGAAGAATACCTCACGCATTTGCGCGTGATTCAAAATATCGGCATGGCGGGTATTGAACCTGTTTTGTTTAAAGGCAAAAAAATTATTCCCTTAGAGTTTTTAAAAGCCGTATTGCCGAATCCGGGCGATTTGGGAGAAAATTATACCGGATTTACATCTATCGGTTGTCGCATTACGGGTATTAAAAACGGAGAAAAGAAAAATTATTACGTCTGGAATAATTGCAGCCATAAAGCCGCTTACGAAGAAACGGGTACTCAAGGCGTGAGTTACACTACCGGTGTTCCGGCAATGATAGGTGCCATGATGATGCTTACCGGAGAATGGAAAGGCGCAGGTGTTTTTAATGTAGAACAGCTCAATCCGGACCCGTTTATGCAAAAACTTAATGAAAAAGGATTGAAGTGGAGTGAAGATAATAGCTTTTAGCTCTCGGAATATTGACTTTAAGACGATTAAATTAAAAGCAACGGCTAACATTGTAAAAATGTTAGCCGTTGTTGCTGATGCCGGCTACAAGAATTTGAAGATAGGGTTTAATAAGAACTTGATGAATCGTTAGAATAAAAGAGATAAATTGTACAAATAAATATTTTTATCTCCTCTATCAACACTTAAATAACATTTATAATTAAGTCGGCTGCACAGATGTCAATAATAAAATTAATTTTGTAGTATTCTTTTTAAACAATAAAAAAAATTAAAAATAAAATATTAATGAAAACAGATCCGTTCGCATACACATTCTTTGTTTTATTTTTTTCGGGTTGTGTAAGTTTGAACAATATTGGCACTTATGCGGGTGCTTCACTAACCGGAATTAAATATTTCAACGATTTGAATTACAGCTTCGAACAAAATTGCTTGGATAAATGTCGCTTTGATTCTGCAATTAATAGAAAAATAAGTCCGAAATTAAATTGTGATTGTTCTAAATCTTCTAAAGCGGACAGCGTAAATCAAGCTATTTACAATGTGGTGGTGAGTTATTTTTCTGGGCTTGCCGAATTGTCCGACAATCACGAAACGACAGAAAACATCGGCACCCTCGTTGAAAAAATACACGCCATGAATTGGCTGGATGATGTACATTCAAAAGCTGTTACAGACATAAGTTCGATATTGTATCAAGCCGCTACAAATAATTACAGGCGCACAAAACTCGTCACTTACATAGAACGAGCCAATGCGCCCATACAACTACTTTTGAAAAAATTAAAAATAAATTTACAAACTGACTTGAGCACTTCGCTTGACCGCAAAGCGAAAAATTTAACTGATTTTTTTGAAGAACCGGTGCGCGACACCGCTGTTTCAGATTTTCAGATTTTGACGATTACCGACGATTACTACCGCAGATTGAATGATATCGATACCAAACGACGCACTATTTTAGCTTATTGCGAGGGTTTAGACGCCATTGCACAAGGGCATCAAAAATTATTTGACGGTCATGCCAAAGCGGATTCAAAAGAAATCAAAGCGATGTTATTTCAATCAGCTACCGATATTAAATTTATTTATTCGGATGTTAAAAAATTAAAAAACAATTAAAAAATATGATAACTGACTTACACAACAATAAATACGAAATTTTGCAAAAATTTTTCGACGATTTTGCAGATGTCTGCTCTGATTATTATAAAAATAATTTCGATATACTCAATAAAGGAGAACGAAAAAAAATAAAAGATGCCGCCAAGCAACTCCGCGATATTGCGGACGATTTGGCAGCAACTGATGCCGCTGATATGTCAGACGAATTAAATAATGCCATAAATGAAACGATAAAAGTTACGGGCGATATTAAAAAATCGTTGCAAGCTTTGGACGGCATTCAAAAACGAATTAATATTGTAAGCTGCGTTGTATCAGTAGGGCAAAACCTGATTACTAAAAATCCGTTCAAAATTATGGAATCTGCCAATGATTTGGTAGAGAAATGGAATGTGTAAGCAATGACTTATTAGTCTCTAAAAAATAAAAACCGCGTAAAGAAAATTAATTTCTCTACGCGGTTTTTTTATCTCATCTCTCATCTCTCAATACCGATACATATCCGATTTGAAAGGACCGACTTTTTTCACGCCAATATAATCTGCTTGTTCTGTAGTCAATTCTTCTAATTCAACGCCGATATTGTGCAAGTGCAGGCGCGCTACTTTTTCATCTAAATGTTTCGGTAACACATACACTTTATTTTTGTATTTTTTGTGGTTCGCCCACAATTCCATTTGCGCCATCACTTGGTTTGTAAACGAAGCCGACATCACGAATGACGGATGCCCCATAGCGCAACCCAAATTCACTAAACGCCCTTCCGCCAAAACGATAATATCTCTACCTTCCAAATTATACAAATCCACTTGCGGTTTGATGTTTATTTTAGTTGAACCGTAGTTTTTGTTCAACCAAGCCATATCAATTTCGTTATCGAAGTGACCGATGTTGCAAACGATGGATTTATCTTTCATCAATTTAAAATGTTTTTCCGACACGATATTACTATTGCCGGTCGCCGTAACAATAATGTTCGCGCGCGGAATCGCATCAACCATTTTGCGCACTTCGTAACCGTCCATCGCCGCTTGCAAAGCACAAATCGGATCAATTTCCGTTACAATAACGCGACAACCCGCGCCGCTCAATGATGCGGCAGAACCTTTTCCGACATCACCGTAACCGGCAACCACAGCTACTTTTCCCGACATCATTATATCCGTAGCGCGACGAATAGCATCTACTAATGATTCTTTACAACCGTATTTATTATCGAATTTCGATTTTGTCACCGAATCATTCACGTTTATTGCCGGCATAGCGAGTGTACCTTTTTTCTCGCGTTCGTACAAACGGTGAACTCCGGTCGTAGTTTCTTCGCTGATACCGCGAATATCGGCAGCTAATTCCGGATAGCGATCCAAAACAATATTCGTTAAATCTCCGCCGTCATCTAAAATCATATTGAGCGGTTTATTGTCCGAAAATGCAAAAAGCGTTTGCTCTACACACCATTCGTATTCTTCTTCGTTCATGCCTTTCCAAGCAAAAACCGGAATACCGGCGGCAGCAATAGCGGCGGCGGCGTGGTCTTGCGTAGAAAAAATATTGCACGACGACCAAGATACTTCCGCACCGAGTGCTGTCAAAGTCTCGATAAGCACGGCAGTTTGAATCGTCATGTGCAAACAGCCCGCAATGCGCGCACCCGTTAAAGGTTTTGTTGCGCCGAATTCGTGGCGCAATGCCGTGAGTCCGGGCATTTCCGCTTCCGCTAATTGAATTTCGCGACGACCCCAAGTAGATAAATTAATATCTTTAACTTTGTAGGGTATTTTTTTTTCAGTGGCTTGCATAATTTTTACGTATTTTTATATGGAAAGTATTAAAAACGGCGCAAAGATAAGTTTTTAATCATAAACCATGAATTTTATATTTAATGGCATTTTTGAAATCATTGAAACTATTTAGGCATTGTAACAGCTTTCTTTTTTTAAAAAAAACCGTTTATTGTTTTAGCAGAGATTCCGCATTTTTTTTCTATGTTTGTTCTTTTAAAATTATCTTTTCAACCAACAATAAAAAAGTATGAACAAAATAAAAGTGGGTGTTGTCGGAACAGGATTTATCGGACCGGCGCATATCGAAGCCTTGCGCCGTTTACCGAATGTAGAAGTTGCCGGTTTGTGTGAAGTAAATATCGAGTTGGCAACATCAAAAGCAAAACAGTTAGGTATTCCGAAAGCGTATATTTTCGAGGATTTAATACACGACAAAAGTATTACATCCGTGCACATTTGTACGCCGAATTTTTTACATTATAGTCAATCCAAAGCAGCTTTGTTGGCTGGTAAGCACGTGGTATGTGAAAAGCCTTTGGCAAAAAACCTTGAAGAAGCCGAAGAATTAGTAACTATTGCAGCGCAATCCGGATTAGTAAATGCCGTACATTTCAATTTGAGATATTATCCGTTGGTGCGGCAGATGAAAACGATGCGCGAAAAAGGTGATTTAGGTGAAGTATATTCAATACTCGGGTCATATTTGCAAGATTGGCTTTTTTACGCAACCGATTATAATTGGCGGTTGGAGCCGGATAAATCCGGTGACTCGCGCGCTATTGCCGATATCGGTTCGCATTTATTGGATGTTATCGAATATATTACAGGATTAAAAACAGTGGAAGTCATGGCAGATTTCAATACGATTCATAAAACGCGCAAAAAACCTTTAAAACCGGTTGAAACGTATTCGGGTTTAGCATTGAAAGCGGAAGATTACGCCGATGTGCCTATCACGACCGAAGATCACGCGAATGTGCTTCTGCGTTTCAATAACGGTAATCGCGGTTCGGTAACCGTTTCGCAAGTATCTGCCGGTAGAAAAAATCAATTAAAATTAGAAATCTCAGGCTCCAAAAAAACTTTTGCTTGGAATTCCGAATCGCCCAACGAAATGTGGATAGGCAATCGCGACGTTTCAAACCAATCTTTAATGCGCGATCCGTCATTGGCATATCCGGAAGCTAGTGCCATTATGAGTTTTCCGGGCGGACACAATGAAGGTTTTCCGGACACCTCAAAACAAATGTTCAAAGAAGTTTATGCTGCAATAGAATCCGGACATCAACCCGAAAATCCGACATTCCCGACATTCGCCGACGGTTTGCGCGAATTACTCATTTGCGAACGTATTTTGGAAAGTCATCGCAAACAAGCTTGGGTAAAAGTATAAGACCGAGAGGGGTTTTTCACCGCTTAAAAAATTCCGCAGAGCTTTAAAGTAATTTTGCTTTAATTTCGTCATCTTGTAATAGTGAACGAAATTTATCCATTTTATATGAAAGAAAATACCGGAAATGTAAACCGGCAATCCGTAGGTAATATTTCTACGATAGTAAAAAACTATGGCAATAATCTGTTGCGTTTTATTCAGGGAAAAGTAAAAACGTCAGACGATGCCGAAGATATTTTACAAGATGTGTGGTTTCAATTGAGCAATACGTTGAATTTAGATGAAATTGAAAGTATGAGCGGTTGGTTGTATCGCGTGGCAAAAAATAAAGTCATTGATAAGTACAGAAAAAAGCCGACGGATTATCTGGAAGATTATATCTTCGAAGACGAACATGGCAACACGCACATCAAAGATATTTTATCGGCAGATTTTGAGGACCCGGCACAAGAAGAATTGAAAGAACTTTTTTGGGAAACTTTGATGGCTTCATTAGAAGAATTGCCCGAAAATCAACGTTATGTTTTTGTGCAAAATGAATTGGAGGATAAAACTTTACAGGAAACAGCAACCCTGACAAACGAAAATATAAAAACTATTATCAGCAGGAAAGGATATGCCGTAAAACATTTGCGCAAACGCTTGCAAGAATTGTACACCGAATTCAATAATTTTTAGTTAT
The DNA here is from genome assembly GCA_038226035.1 of Chitinophagales bacterium. GTDB lineage: Bacteria > Bacteroidota > Bacteroidia > Chitinophagales > Saprospiraceae > JAAFJT01. The sequence continues at coordinate 20,502 of JBBRQS010000011.1, forward strand.
TGTAAAATTTATGTTTCAAAATTTTTTTTCAAACACAAACGTTAAAAGTAAAAGGTTTTTTTTCTTTATGTTTTTCGGATTGATGTTCATGTTAGCTATACCGCTTGTTTTAATGTGGTTATGGAACAGTTCTATTCCGGAAGTCACGCATTTTACGCCCATTAATTATAAACAGTCTCTCTCGCTTTTTATTTTATGCCGTTTACTTTTTGGCGGGTTCCGGTTCGGCGGAAGACACCGCAGAGATTTCGGAGAAAGAGTTGATGATCGCAAAAGAAAATGGCAGAATATGAGCGACGAAGAGCGTGCACAATTCAAAGAAGCATGGAAAAAACGGTGCGAAGACCGAAAAAATTAGTATACCAAAACCTTATTAAAAAAGCCCGATAATTTACTATCGGGCTTTTTTAATTAAGTTTTCGCGGATTATTTGATTAAAAAAAAAGTAAAAAATTTAAAGTAAAAAAAGCAAGTCGCCGTCATCTTAAATGTACGACGATGTCAGATAAAATATTCCAAACACCGGTTAAATATGGATTTTTTCTGCTTCGGTCTATAAATTTTTTCACCATTAAAAAAATAAAAAAATGTCACGTCCAATTTTTAAAATAATCGGTGGCGTTATTATCGCAAGTGCCGTATTATTTTTTATCTCCTTTTTGATTTTAAAAATCGCGCTGGTCTTTTTGGTAATTAAAGGATTTATGAGTTTGTTCAGACGACAAAAATTTATTCGAGGATTTAATCGCAATAACCCGACACACTTATATGATTTTAAAGCACCCGATTATTTTCATGATTTCAACGGTCTCGAAAGCGTACGTACAAACGCCAAAGTCATAGTCATCAGCTAAAAAACTTCTTTAACTTTTTAAATTAAATTAAATCATGTTCGGAAATCATAATCAAGCCGGTACTGCACAAGGTTGCAATGCCGCATTCAGACAACATCAGTCAAATCGTTTTCACGGTTGGGGCGCACAAATGCGCAGACCGAAACACAATGTACCGATAAATATCGAGGAAACACCAACCGATTACATCGTGAGCATTTACGCGACGGGATTTGCAAAGGAAAATATAAAAATTTCGGTTACCGAAGATTTGCTCTACATTTCAGGAACACGAATAGTAGATGAAAGCTTTAAACCTGAATTTATTCGCCAAGAATTTCCGGTAAAATCGTTCGAGCGTATTTTGCACTTGAACAAACAAATTGATGTCACCACCATCAGCGCGAAACAAATCAATGAGGTACTTGTCATTATTTTACCTAAAACGGTTCAAGCGCAAGCAGAAACGAAAGAAGTGAAAGTAGACTAAAATATAAGACTGGAGATAGAAGATAGGAGTTAAAAGATAAAAAAAATGACCAAAATATATCAGTAGGTTAAATGTTCATCTCTCCTATCTTTTGTCTCCTATCTTTTATCTCCTATCTTTTATCTCCTATCTTTTGTCTCCTATCTTTTATCTCCTATCTTTTGTCTCCTATCTTTTGTCTCCTATCCCTTTTTCATTTGTTGTCTTTATCCACAATATCCAAATGCAAAATATGGAAAAAGCGATGCACAACCGGCGAAAAAAATATGGCTACACTGGTCAAAAAAATTACACCGCTGTAAATGGCGTAAATACCTGAAAATATTTTTCCGTCGGTGTGTAAAACTACTGAAGCATCCAACGCCGGTCCCATACCCGTGAGTATCATCGAAGCATTATAAAAAGCATCATCCCACCCGGCAACGCCAATTATCCATTTATATCCGAACATACCGATGATTAGAGAAAATGCCAACATTCCCGCTGAAATACCTGAATACGTAAGTAGTCTTTTTTTGTAAACCACCGAAGAAGCTAATTTTTGACTTCTATGTTCAAACATACCAGGAAATAAATTTACTGCTCGTTGTGCGCGCATGACAATTAATTTAATGTTGGACTTTAGATGTATGACTTTGGGCTTCAGACACAGATGTTGCAGATAAAATATTTTCTAAAGTCCGAAGTTCAAAATCTATGATTGTAAAAGCGCAAAAATAATACAGAAAACGTAAATCAAGAATAATTTTTTTGTCTGAAAGTAAATGCGGAACTTTGAGCCTCGGATTTTTCTAAAGTCCAAAGTCAAACGTCAAAAGATTATGAAAATTGAATTTCATCTCATCGGTAAAACGGATATTGATTATTTAAAAACCGGTATCGAAGTTTTTGAAAAAAGATTGACGCACTATATCCCTTTTACTATTGTAGTGCTGAACGATTTAAAGAATCCGCCGACCGATAACGAAGTTTTAAAACAAAAAGAAGGTGATTTCATTTTAGCAAAAATCCAACCAACCGATTTTTTAATTTTATTGGACGAGCGCGGTATTGGTATGACTTCCAAAAAATTCGCGCAATTTTTGGAAACTAAACGCGATAACGGTACACAAAAGATAATTTTTCAAGTAGGCGGTGCTTTCGGTTTTTCGGAAGCAGTATACAAGCGCGCTGATTTGCAATTGACTTTATCGGAAATGACATTTTCGCATCAACTCATTCGTCTGATTTTTATGGAACAACTTTATCGCGCGTTTACTATTATTAAAGGTGAAAAATACCATAACGAATAAAAAGATTGACTCAATTATGCAATTCAAAAAAAACGTTCTCGAAACCATCGGTCATACACCGCTTATTCGAATCAATAAAATCACATCCGAATTACCTTGCCTTGTGTTGGCGAAAACGGAAACATTTAATCCGGGCAACAGTACCAAAGACCGAATGGCTCTCAAAATGGTACTTGATGCGGAAATTTCGGGTAGGCTTTTACCGGGCGGTACCATTATAGAATGCACTTCCGGCAATACCGGTATGGGTTTAGCATTGGCTGGAACGGTGCGCGGTTATCGTTGCATTTTTACGACAACGGATAAGCAATCGAAAGAAAAAACCGATGTGCTGCGCGCTTTAGGTGCGGAAGTCATCGTTTGTCCGACGAATGTTGAGCCGACCGATCCGCGTTCATACTATAAAGTAGCTGAGCGTTTAAGCAAAGAATTACCCAATTCTTGTTGGATGAATCAATACGATAATTTGAGCAATCGCGTGGCACATTACGAATCAACCGGTCCGGAAATTTGGGAGCAAACTGCCGGAAAAGTTACGCATTTGGTTGTCGGTGTCGGAACGGGCGGAACAATTTCCGGTGTAGCAAAATATTTGAAAGAGCGCAATCCGGCTGTAAAAATTTGGGGTATTGATACGTATGGCTCCGTTTTCAAAAAGTATAAAGAGACGGGTATTTTCGATGAAACCGAAATTTATCCGTACATAACCGAAGGTATCGGCGAAGATATTTTACCTAAAAACGTTGATTTCGATTTGATCGATGCCTTTGAAAAAGTATCTGACAAAGACGGTGCACTTATGGCGCGCCGTTTAGCGCGTGAAGAAGGTTTATTAATGGGTTATTCCGCCGGTTCCGCAATGGCAGGAGTTTTGCAATTGGCGCATCATTTTACGAAAGATGATGTAGTTGTGGTTATTTTTCACGATCACGGCACGCGTTACATTGCCAAAATTTATAACGATGATTGGATGCGCGAACGCGGTTTTTTGGAAGATGAATTGAAAGTAAAAGATATTATTGCGCGCAAACAGTCCAAAGATTTTTTTGCCGTTGCACCGACACAGACCGTTCGCGAAGTTTTTAATTTGATGAAGAAACACGATATTTCTCAAATGCCCGTTTTGCACGAAAAAAACATCGTCGGCTCGATTACCGAAAATTCGGTTTTGACATATTTATTAGAAAACCCGTTGCACCATGCCGAAGAAAAAATTGAAACGATAATGGATGCGCCTTTTCCGACTGTTCAAGAAGATTTACCCGTCAAACAACTGAATCGGTATATTTCCAAAAAAATTCCGGCAGTTATTACTTACGATAAAGCCGGTTCGATGTACATACTCACGAAATTTGATATTATTCAAGCGATTTAAAAATTAAAGGAAAAGGAAAAAATGACTTTCTATAAAAAGTGCCGTGATAACCGATTTTGGGTGCGAAGCCGGACTGACAGGAACGACGCGAGAAACAACCCGTAAACAGTTATCACTGCACTTTTACTGAAAGAAAAATTTAACAAATAGACAATATAGATTTACAGACGTTTGCGATAAAAAAAATTACTTTTACCCGAAATAAAAATCAATAAAATTTTGTTCATCTTTAACCTATTTGTATGTCGGGTTTAGAAACGGTTTCTTTAAGTACGGGTTTATGGGCAGCTTTCGGTATCTGCTTGCTTATGACTTTTTTTTTCGAGTTTGTTAACGGTTTTCACGATACGGCGAATGCGGTTGCTACCGTTATTTACACCAAAACTTTAAAACCGATTCATGCTGTTGTTTGGTCAGGTATTTGGAATAGTATGGGTGTTTTATTCAGTTCATACTTTTTAGGACTTGCGGTTGCTACAAAAATCGCAAATCTTCTGCCCGTTGAAGCGGTATTATCTCAATCTACGGCTCAGGCGGCTTGTATGATATTGGCGGTACTTTGCGGTGCTATTGTCTGGAATTTGGGAACATGGTATTTGGGTATTCCTTGTTCGAGTTCGCATACATTGGTTGGTGCTATTTTGGGTGTAGGTTTGGTATTCTCTACTTTACCCGAAAATACAACGCACTCAACAGTAGATTGGGCAGAAGCAATTAAAATAGCCGAATCTCTTTTATTTTCGCCGTTATTCGGTTTTTCTATGGCAGTTTTACTCATGTTTATTTTACGCTCTGTCATGCAATCGGAAAGCAGAAAATCTATTTTCAAACCACCCGTAGATGACAATCCACCGCCGCTCTGGATTCGTGCTATTTTAGTGACTACTTGTACACTCGTTAGTTTCGGTCACGGTTCCAACGATGGACAAAAAGGTTTGGGTATTTTGATGTTGGCATTGATTAGTTTTATGCCTTTGCGGTACTCACTTTCACCTGATTTCGAAGCACAACACGCCGTGCAGTCATTAACGATTATTCAGCAAAACTTGCCTACCGATATTACAAGCACATATGCTCCGAAAGAATTAAAATTAGTGGGACAAAATATAGAAGATTTAAAACAAGATATAAAAACCGTTACCGACCTCAAATCACGTTTGAATATTCGCAAACGTCTCGGACTTTTAGGCAAAAATATAAAAACGCTTTTAGATGAACCGAATGTTATCACAAATATTGAAGCGCGTAACATTATTAAAAAAGAAACAGCATCACTCACCACACTTTCGCATTACGTTCCGAATTGGGCAATTGCTTTGATTTCCATTGCGTTAGGTTTAGGAACGATGATCGGGTGGAAACGCATAGTTGTTACCATCGGTGAAAAAATCGGAAAACGACACATGACGTATGCTGAAGGAGCAACTGCCGAAGTTATCGCAGCCTTTACAATAGGTTTAGCTACTTTGAACGGTTTACCGGTTTCTACTACACACGTATTATCATCGGGTGTAGCGGGCGCAATGGTAGCATCGAAAGGGGTAAAAAATTTGCAGCGCGGTACAATTGCCAATATTGCATTGGCTTGGATTTTGACATTACCGGCTTCAATACTTCTTGCCGGTGGATTTTATTTGTTCTTCCGGTTATTTGTGTGAATTGGTCAGCGCTTTTTGATTCGCATTTTTTGGCTTTCGAAAAAAACCGGCAAGTGTCAAACAAAAAGCGCTAAAGTAACGCGTTAATAATAACTTGGTGTAATTTAAAACTATTTGCTCACTGTTTTCGCTTCGCGCAAAGGCATATCGATAGAGGTTTTTGTGAAGCGACATGAAATCTTTTAGTCCTTCTGCGGGCGGAGCCGGCAAATTTGACTAATTTACTTTTTATGGGTTAATAACATCAAATTTTTGCAATTTTTTTTACGGCGATATTTATATTACCCGAACACAAAACGCAATAATACATTCCCGAGCGGCAAATAGCCAAACCTTCATAATCCAATTTATTTTCGCCTTGATGAACGGAAAAAATTTTTTCATTGAGAAGTATTCCCGTAGTACTGTATAGTTTCAAAACGATTTGTGCTGTATTCGGGCTGAATAATTGTATCGTTGTTTTATCGGATGCCGGATTCGGGTAAATTTCTCTGAAAATAATTTCTCCCTCAAGCGTTATATCTTTTGTTTCAGTTACTGTGCTTTTGCACGTACAATCCGTTTGCACTTTTCCGTTTTTAAATGCCGAGTTGAAATCAACACAAGTATCGCCGATATTTTTATTGAGTTTAGGACAAGCATAAATCGGTTTTAAAGCAAAAAAAAACGTATCGGAAACACTAAGACATGCAGCAGAATCGGAAATCATTACTTTATAATATCCAGATTTTTGCGGCACTAAAAATTGTTTTTGAGCAGAAGTTATCAGTGAATCGTTGATGAACCATTGAAATGTAGTGCCCGCACTCGATATTAAAGTATCGTTGATGTTTTTGATGACGGGTTTATTGAAATCTTTGCACAAATTTTCCGACGACAATTCAATAAACCACGCATCTAATTCGTTGTGCAAAGGCGTGACATCGCCGTCTTTGGATTTTGTATAGCCGCCGAAAATATAAGTGCCTGTTTTAGAAACCAATGAAGTAAAAATATAATCAAAATCCGAGCCGCCGATAGTTTTATCTGCGGTTTTATTGCCTGAGCTATCGCAACGCAACAACCACCCATCGCGTCCGCCTTTATAACCTTTTACGTCACCGTCCGAAGAAAAAGTATACCCGCCGGCAATCACGCCGTCGTCACTGTCCAACGAAACGATATTGCGCGCCAAATCATCGGCACTTCCACCGTAATTTTTGCGCCATTTGAGTTTTCCTGAATGGTCAAATTTAGCGATAAAATAATCATTAATCAAAGGAATCTCCGAACCGGTTGCTGTATTTCCGGCAATTACGTACTCGCCCTTTTTAGTTTCCGAAACGGCATACGCTCGCGTATCAATATTATTCACCGATTTTCCGACAACATTTTGCCATTGAATATTAAAAGCTGTATCGAATTTCACCAACCATGCCTCCCGTGAATAAACGGATTTTATATCTTTTAAATCTCCGTCAATGGAGTTGGTATAACCTGCTGCCATAAAACCGCCATCTTTCATTGTTTGCAACGCCGTAAATTCATCTTTAGCCGTGCCGCCGAGCGTTTTTTGCCAAATAATTTGTCCGCCGGCACTTAACTTTATCAGCCAAGCATCACCGCCGGTGTCTAAAAAAGGAATACTATCGTGATAAAAATTTTTATCAATATCACCGTCGTTCGAATCCGTAAAACCCGCTAAAATACATCCGCCGTCACTCGTCGGTTGCACGGCATTTATATATTCATCACCGCCACCGCCGATGTCTTTTTTCCAAATAGTCTCACCTTTATTATTAAATTTCATTGCCCAAGCATCTTTGCAAACGCTCAACGTTGAATCGCATTTATGCGGCACCGGCATATCACCGTCGTTTGAATAAGTATAACCCGCAACTACATAATTGCTGTCACGAGTTTGAGTAACCGCATAAGCGACATCTAATTGACTACCGCCGACTACCCGTTGCCATTGAATCTTTAAATTTTTATCCAATTTTACAACCCAAATATCGTTTAAGCCATCTACTTGCAAACGGTTTTGTTTTCTTCTGAAAGTATCATCTACATCACCGTCACCGATCCAAGAGTTGGTAATACCGGCAAAAATATATCCGCTATCTATTGTAGTAGCGAGCGCGTAAATACGTTCGGCACCGCTTCCGCCGAAAGTGGTCGTGCGTTTTATGCCCGGTATTTGAGCGAAAAGAAAAACCGGAAAAAATAAAAAACAAAAAATAAAACCCGGAAAATAAAAAACGGAAAGAAATTTATTTTTTTCAATTTTTATTTTAATTTTGAAATCGAAAAAAAATATTTTTGTAAAATAAAAAATCAAATAAGATAAAGTTTTCACAAAGGCGTTCGTTTTAGCGGATAAATTTAAAATCAAACAAAATTACAATTTTTAAAAATAATAAACAATTTTTCGCGTGATTTTGAACTAAAATGCCCTAAATGAGTTAGTCTTAAATATTTGTCACAGACCATTTAAAATGAAAGATATTTTTTCAAATATTGCCGAAAATTACGCTGCTTTCCGTCCTGAATTTCCACTGGAATTTATTGATGCGCTTTGCGGTTTATCATTAAGTAAAAAATTAGCTTGGGATTGCGGCACCGGCAACGGACAAGTTGCGCAATATCTCGCCAACAATTTCGACAAAGTTGTTGCAACGGACATCAGTAATAAGCAAATTGATAATGCCATACAATTCCCGAATATTGAATATAGAGTGGAAAGTGCGGAGAGTTCAACCCTCGAAAAAAAATCCGTAAATTTAATCGTAGTCGCACAAGCAGTACATTGGTTTGATTTCAGAAAATTTTATCGCGAAGCAAGTCGCGTTTTAGATGAAAATGGAATTATTGCCGTCATCGGTTATCCTTTGTTCATTACCGATAATCAAAATGTGAATGATTTAATTCAAAATTTTTATTTTAAAATTGTCGGAAAATACTGGGACGCTGAACGGCGTTTTATCGACGAAAAATATAAAACTATTCCGTTTCCGTTTGAAGAATTTGATATGCCGCGATTTGAAATGACTTATACTTGGAATTACGCTCAACTGATCGGTTATTTATCAAGTTGGTCGGCGGTGGCGCATTATAAAAAACAAAACAATAAAAATCCTTTAGATTTAATTGAACCGGAACTAAAAAAATTAATGCCGGAAGATATTTTAATTAAAGTCAACTTTGAAATTTTCGGCAGATATGGCTTTGTTTTTGATGATTCGATTTATATTTGAATAAAAAATTACAGGACATTATTTGTATTAGTTGGTTAGTTCCAAAAAAAAATTTATCCGTAAAACTTTCAATGTGCTTCTTTGCACACTATTTTATAACTTGCAACTAACAACTACCACAACAATCAACTAAAAACCATGCTCAACGACAAAATCAAAAATATCCAAACCAAATTGCTTTCAGATAATTGGTACATTCTCAAAAAATATACTTACGAATACCTGAAAAAAGACGGCACTTATGAAACACAACATCGCGAAGTATTCGACAGAGGCAATGGTGCAACAATATTGCTCTACAATAAGGAAAATAAAACAATAATTCTCACCAATCAATTCCGAATGCCGACTTACGTCAACGGCAACACTTCAGGTATGTTGATCGAAGCTTGTGCCGGACTTTTGGATAAAGACAATGCCGAAGACTGTATAAAAAAAGAAACGGAAGAAGAAACGGGTTATAAAGTTACGGAAGTGCATAAAGTTATGGAAGCCTATATGTCACCCGGATCGCTGACAGAAATTATTTATTTTTTTGTAGCAGAATACACAAAAGATATGAAAATAAGTGATGGCGGCGGCGTTGCCGACGAAACGGAAGAACTCGAAGTTTTAGAATTACCATTTGATAAAGCCTTGCAAATGGTACAATCCGGCGAAATAAAAGACGGCAAAACAATTATGCTGTTGCAATACGCGCAAATAAACGGTTTGATGAAGGATGTTTACAAGTAAGAAGTAAGAAGTATTTTTTTTCATACTTCTTACTTCTTACTTGTAACGCCCCACTCAAAAACTGCTGTCGTCAACAGACGCTAACCATTTTGTAATTTCTTCGATGACGGACTCAACACAACCGTCTTCAAAAGGGGATTTTAATCCGGCGAGTTGAACTAAATCCAAAAAAGAAAGACTGCCGCCGGCTTTGCACAACCGCACATAATCGCTCCATGCTTTTTTATGGTTGTCGCGGTCTTTTTTCCAAAATTGGAAAGCGCAAATTTGCGCTAACGTATAATCAATATAATAAAAAGGGCTGGCGAAAATATGATTTTGTTTTTGCCAAAAGCAACCACTTTCCAAATACGGATTTCCGTCGTAGTCGCGTTGAGGCAAATATTTATCTTCCAATTTTTTCCATTCATTATTGCGTTGTACAGGCGTTAATTCCGGATTTTCGTAAATAATATGCTGAAACTCATCGACCGCAACTCCATAAGGTAAAAATTGTAATGCCGCCGAAAGGTGGGCGAATTTATATTTATTCGTATCAGCACCAAAAAATAAATCCATCCAAGGCCAAGTAAAAAATTCCATACTCATCGAATGAATTTCGCAGGCTTCGTAAGTCGGAAAAGTATATTCCAGCAACGGCATATCCCTACTCGAAAACATTTGAAACGCATGACCGGCTTCGTGCGTCAACACATCAATATCACCGCTCGTACCGTTAAAATTGGAAAAAATATACGGTGCTTTGTATTTTGCAATAAATGTGCAATATCCGCCCGTCGCTTTACCGTCTCGATTCACCAAATCCATGAGATTGTGCGTGCGCATAAACTTGAAGAACTTATCGGTATTTGCGGACAGTTCGCCGTACATTTTTTCGGCGGCGTTGATTATATCTTCCGGCGTTCCGGTCGGTTTCGGATTACCGGAATTGAAACGGAAATCTTCATCGTAATTTTTCAGTTTATCTAAACTCAAACGTTTAGCTTGGCGTTCGTAAAGCGCGCGCGATACCGGTACGATAAATTTTTCAATTTGCGCTCTGAATTTTTGCACCATCGCCGCATCGTAATCGGAGCGCATCATACGGACATAACCCAACTCAACGAAATTTTTATAGCCGAGTGCTACGGCAATTTTATGACGCACTTTCACTAAATCATCAAAAACAGTTTCTATTTCTTTTTGATTATCGGCATAAAATTTCCATTTTGCCGTATTGGCTTCTTTGCGCGTAACGCGGTCTTTTTCTATCTCGAAAGGATGAATCGTGGAAAGATTATATTTACCGCCGCGAAATTCTATTTCCGCAGTCGCTTTCAGTTTTTGGTATTTACTTGCCAAAATATTTTCTTCCTGCAACATCGGAATTATTTCCGCTTGAAAAGTTTTGGTTTTCAAATCGGCAATCGTAAAAAATTGTTTACCGATTTGCTTTTCTAAAGTCGGTCGAAATTTGTGCGCGATAACTTTTTTGTAATAATCGGTCACGAAATCTTCTACAACCGGCGCGTTTTCATCGTAAAAGCGATTTTCGGCATCGTAGAAAGTATCGATCGTGTTCAAACTGTGTCGGACTTGACCAATAACCGCCATTGAAGAAAAATCGTTTTGCAGTTTATTTATCTTTTTTATATCCGCCAAAGCTGCCGTTTCATCGGTTGCGGTTTCCAATTTGAGATTCAAATCAGCGAATTTTTTTTTCAGGCGCACTAAATCGGGACGTTTGTACACGTATTCGGGAAAAGTCATTTATTTTTTTCTGATAAGGCTGATTAAGGTAGTATTTTTTTAGGGTGCGAAATTATTATATTTATTGAATAAACAAAAAGTTATTTTTTAAAATTTCATCCTAAACAATAGCTTAAAATTTTATAAATAATTTATGCTTTGCTGTTTTAGTATTGTGCTTCTATAATTTAGATTTCACGTAATATCAAAATTAATATGTGCAAATTTCGGTAATTCTGCTGTGTCTAAATATTGATTTGTTATTTTGTCCAAAAATGTTTCTGTTATAATGTCATATTCCAAAAATTGCTCTATATCGGGATAAACTTTTAAAATATCTTCATCATTAATTTGTAGCCTGTGTCGAATGTTTTTGAAAAACTTTATTTCAGAATATTCAATGACTTCATCGGCTTTAATTGTTTGTATTGCAAAGTCTATTAAGATTAATTCTTCTTTTTTAGTCAAAGAATTTGCTTTCAACAAATCAAAGTAAGAAGAAATAAAAGCTTTACTGTTTTTATTGATTTCAGTAATGAATATATTAATTTCTTCTTGAAAGTTGAAATCTTTGAATAAATGAGATTTTTCACACATTGACTTAATTAAAGCAATTTCTCTATTATCAATATTGCCGTCGGATGCCATGCAACAAAAAGCCGTTTTAAGTAAAAGTCTGTCAAATGATAAGTTTTGCATTTTTTTTAAATTTAATTTTTATTTGTATTAAAACCAATTCTTGGTCTTTCATTTTTTTGTTCTATTTTTTCCGAGTTCATTTTTGACCTAATAGTGTCGTATTTCTGTAGTTCTTGCAACGACACAGAAGGCTTTGTGAATTTTATTACTTCTTCTAAAATAGTCATACTGATTCTTGTTTTTTCTTTTAATGCAAAACGAGATGCTTCATTAACTAAAAATTCAATGTCAGCAGAAACATAGTTTGCCGTCAAAGTTGAAAGGTTGTCATAGTCGATTCCAAAATCTAAAGGTCTGTTCTTTAAATACATTTCAAACATTGCTTTTCTTGCTTCAAAGTCAGGTGGTGGCAAATAAATTTTTTTGTCTAATCGCCCTGCCCTAAGCATAGCCGGTTCTATCATATCGGGATAATTCGTTGCACCAATAAGGAATATCCCTTTTTCGCCTGTTCTATCCATTTGAGCTAGCATTTCGTTTACCGCACTCTTTGACATTTCATGGGAGTTACCATCACGACTTGGTAATAGTTCGTTTATTTCGTCTATAAAAATTATAGTTGGAGCATTTTTTTCTGCTTCTTCAAACATTTTAGCTATGTTTTCTTGTGTAGCATTTATGAACCTACTTTTCAGAGTTGAAGGAGTTGCTAATATAAAATTGAATCCCACTTCTTCTGCAAAATGCTTGGCAAAAAATGTTTTGCCGCAACCGGGTGGACCATACAATAGCATTCCATTCGGAATAGTTAAGCCATATTTTTCATATAGTTCAGGATTATGCAAAGCGTCGATAACATCTAATTTCAATTGTGCTTTGAGTTCGGCCATTCCTGCAATCGCGTCAAAACCTTTTCCCTTGGCTTTTTGAATTTGAATTTTCTGTAATGGTTTTTCAATAGATTTTATTTTCTGGATGGTATCCATATCTTCAATTTCAATTTCACCATTCAAAGCTTGAGTAAATTCATGAGCAGATTTAAAACGATTTTCAGGGTCTTGTTGCAATGATTTCTTTATAATTTTTAAAATTGATTCTTCAAAATCAACTATATCATCTGAAACTTTTGGGAATGAAAGAGGCTTTTTACGCGCTTCAATTATTACATCTTCGGCTTTCGTTCTGTCTGCCATAAACTTTGAAATGTCTTTAAACCAAGGTGGCATTCCAAAAAGCAAATGATACATTAATGCACCAACTGAAAATAAATCAGATTGTGGCGAATAAAAGTTATTGAAACATTCAGATGCTACATAGTTTAAATTTAAACCTTCTGTTGAAAATGATTTTGAGGACTGATGAAAAGAACGGGCATAACCAAAATCAATAATTTTTGCTTGAGGTACATCACCTGCCAAATCCAACATTACATTTTGTAATGTTACCTCGTTATGGATAATTGGATCCGATAAAGTATGTAAATAATTCAATCCATTTAATATGTCCGATACAATTTGCTTTAAGTCATATAATGATGCAATAGGTTCTCTTGAAATTCTTTCTGCTAATGTCTCGCCTGAAATAAAATTCAAAATCAAAAATGCATATTTCCTAGCTTCAAAAATCAGTTCTCCGCTATCTTTATAACCAACAATATTTAAATGGTTTATTGATTTTAAAAATTCAATTTCTAATAAATTTTGTTCGTTATCAAATGCGGAACGGTGCAATTTATGATAATTGAACAATTTGAGAAAATACAATTTGCCGTCTTTCCCTTTTACTCTGTATGTTTCAGCGTTACTCCCTTGCTTGATAAAAAGCATAACGGAATACTTCTCATTAACTGAAAAGTTTTTTTGTAATTTGCCCTGATAATTTATTTCCATCTTATTTTATTCTACAAAGGGACCACCATTTTTATCAATTCTCAAATCCCAAATCTGAAGTACTAAAGGCTTTAATTGTCCTGTTTTACCCTCTTGTATTAATTTTAATCCTTGATTTAAAAGTTGTCTTGCTTTGTTTCTATCTTTCCATTTAAGATTATTAAATTCTTTATCATGATGTTCCAAACGTCTTTGGTCAACCAATCCTTCGGTTAATATATTTCGCAATTCTATTTCAAAAATTTCTATTTCTTCTGTAATTTCTTTTGCTGCTTTTTTATCTTTAGTTTTAATTATTTCCCCAATAGTTTTCTTGAATTCTTGAATCTGTGCTTGAATTTTATCCATATTTAAATTTTTATCGTCACCGTTGGCTTTTATCTTCTCTATCAAGTCTTCCAACTCATAAAAAGCGTCCTTTAATTCTTGCTCCACTTTTGGCCATTCGGCAGTTTTTTCAGCATTTTCCAATATTAATAATTCCTTACGTAATCCATCAAGAATTTTCATTCTCCCGTCTGCACTTCCCTTATCGTTTTCTAACAGTTCCTCAAGTATGACTAATTTATTACTCACATCATCCGCATTTGCTTTTTGAGCTATTCGTTTTGCTTTTAATATTTCTTTTGTCAAAAGTTCTTCTGTTGGTGGCTCAGTTTGTTTAACTTCAATTTCTAATTCTTCAGTATGATTAAGCAATGGAAAGTAAGCCGAAAACTTCATGAGTTGAGAAGCGTCAACTTTTATAGTAATATCTAAGTCACTGCCGGAAGGTAATAATGCCGGCAACGATTCTCCTGAAATAATTACTTCTGTAATTAAATTATTCAACAATGGGTTTGATCCCTCTGCATTATAGTCACCTTGATAAATTGGAATTTTTAGAATGTCTTGTCTCATCCCGGGTCTGATGGCACTTCTTGTTTTCAAACCATTTAAAACGCCCACAATTCCTTTTCCAACTTGTTTGTTTTTTTCTAACCCTTTTACTGGAAAAAACAAATCTTTATCCTCTGTTCTAAAAAATCTTCCAATTCCAATATGATATGGTAAAACTTGCATTCTACCAACGTCTATACCTTGTAAAATGCTAAATTGATTTGGCTGACATTCTAATTTATTACTTGCTTCATCATATACATTGATTTCAAAAGAATTGGAACGTCCTTCAACTAAAAGGACATCTAAAATTATCGCTTTTTCACCAATTAGCTTTTTCCCGCTTGACCAAGCACCATCAAAACGAATAACGTCTGCATAAATCTTTTCAGGAAGTGTCCCCGTTGTTTTTTCTTTAAGTAATTTAAGATTTATCATCTCATCTAATTCAACACTTGTAGCTTGGTAATTAATTTCCAATTGAATTTTGGTTTTATCTCTTGTAATTTCTATTACTTCATCTGATACTGAAATTGTGGACGCAAACAAAGCCGCACCTTTTGCTACTACTGTCATCGGGTCAACTGAAGCATCTACTTTATCTGTGATTTGCTCTTTTAACATTCTTCTCAATATTGGCGAATAAGTTGGACCACCCACCAAAATCAAGGCACCAAGATCAGTACCTTTTAAATTGTTTCGTTTCAATAAATCTTTTGTAATATCAATTGCTTTTTGGAAAATTGGTGCAACAACATTTTCCAAATCCTTTTGAGTTACCAAAACATCAATTTCAGGCTCATCACCATTCTCATCCTCGAAAGGCAAATCACCTAAATTAGAAAGTATGTTATGCGAATCTTTAAAGGACAGTTGTATTTTTGCTTCTTCAGCAAAGAATTTAACAGCATTTCTCAGAATCTCTCTTTTGTTCATATCCTCTAATATGCCGGCAATTGAGAAATGTTGTTGAAGGTTCGGTATAATAATTTGATCAACAATGGCTTCGTCTAAATTTTTCCCACCAAGCCAATTATCTCCATCTGTATCTTTCACAGTTAATATCCCTTCTTCCGCTTTTACTAATGCTGCATCAAAAGTTCCACCACCAAAATCAAAAACTAACCAAAAGCCGTTCTTATTCTTTGAACTAAGACCATAAGCAGTGGCTGCTGCCACAGGTTCTTGTAATAATTCAATATGCTTGAAGCCAACCAATTTAGCAGCTTTTTTAGTAGCTTCGATTTGCGGATTTAAAAACTTTGCAGGAACTGTAATTACAATAGAATTGATATTTTCGTCTTTAATAACAGATTTTAGTGTTTTCAAAATTTCAGCAGAAAGTTCTTCCGAAGTAAAATTTTTATCCATATTAGAACTTTCGTAAGTGTGGGTTGTCCCCATTGTTCTTTTAAATTCTATGAATGTATTGGTTTTACCTTTTTCAAAAGTTTTTAAGGCTCTTGCATTGTCATTCTTCGTTATATTGTAAGCTGCATCGCCTACAATAACGTCTTTCTTTTTATTGAAATGAATACATGAAGGGAATGTATCTTTTAAAGTATCCGATTTTTTAATAGTCGGAACGCCGTTTTCCATTCTTGCAATTGCCGAATTGGTTGTTCCCAAGTCAATGCCGTAATCAATTTTATTTCGCATACTTTGAATATTTTTTAGTTATTAGCCAACAGAAACTTCTATTTGGGCCGATTGAATCATTTTATTATTATAATTTACTTGAGGTATTAATACTTTTGAAATAATCTCGGATCCTTTTTCAAGGTTTTCATCAGGAATTGAACTTGTTACAATTACTTTCATACCTTGATGAAATTGCTTACCTAATAACTCAGGTATTTCATATCCATTAGCTGAAAGATTATCTTTCAATTTCCCAACTGATGCTTGTATTTGTTTTAATCCTTTTGTTTTTGAGTCCATCAAACTAATATTTCTTTCAATAAGATTAATTTCACTTGCCAATTTCAACGCTAATGAATGGTCTGGTTCAACATTTGGTTTATGAATTGTTTGGTTTTGTTGTTTAATTAATAATTGTAATTGAGCATCCATCAAGTCAGTTTGTTTTTCAAATTCTTTAACTAAACTTTCTTCAATGGAAGATTTTGTTTTGCCCAATTGTTCAATAAAATTTGTCTTATCCGTTTTTTGTCGTTTGTTCAATAACCAGTATAAAAGCCCCGAAAGTAAAATTGCAGAAAGCACTCCAATAATTCCATAATGGGAATTATTACCAAGTGATTCATCCACGGCAGTAATTTTTTGGTTCGTTTTATTTTCGGTTGATGAAATTTTCAACTCAAGTTCTTTGCTTTTTTGTTCTGTTTGTATTCGCAAACTGTCAAGTGAAAGTTTATTAGTTGTAATTTCAGTTTCAAGCGATTTTATTTTTTTATTAAGTGTGCTATTATCAACTTGTAACGCTTTTATCTTATCATTCAAAGGTTTTATTTCTTTGCTAAAATCAATAGTTTTGTTTTGAGCGGTAACCCAAAAATTTGATAATAAGAAAATTAAGAGTATTGCTTTCTTCATTATTTTATGAGTTTTATTACTTGATTTAGACTTTTCCGAATTATAATATTTAGTGTTTTTTTATTTTTCATTTTCTCTACCATTTGCGGAGAGTAGAAATAATACGTTTTGATAAACCATTTTCCAAAATTTGATTTACTTAAGACTTCATCTCTATATTTTCTTAGAATGATGACTTGCGGATGATCATAGTTTCCAAATGCCATGGTTGCAATGTAACAACCGCTGTTTGGAGACTTTGGACTCGTTGTTGGTTTATTTGTTGGAGGTGAAGTGGTTGGATAAGGACGTCTTGGAGGAGGAGTAGGGGAGACTAATTGTTCGATTAAACTTTTTAAAGTTTCTTTATTAGGATTATAACGATTTGTTCTGAAATCGTGTTCCATATCTAAAGTACCAATTAAAAGAGTAACTTCCCAAGCTTGATTTAATGTAGATTTTAATTTATTAATTGTTGCATTTGGGTCATTTAAAAATTCTAAAGTTAAATTTTCTTGTACCCTATTAACCTCATTAATCACATAGCTTTGAGCTTGTGAAGCTACTCGCGTTGAAAGTTTTAAATACAAATTATCTACACTGCCTAATACCGATTTTATATTTAATAATATAGGCTTACTTTTATTAATCAGCGCTTTCGCATTTTCAATTGTTTCACTTTTTCGCTCATATTCATCTATAAGGTTTTTCCAAGCTTCAAGATCAATTAATATTTTTGCTTGTTTCTCTCTCTCGCTTCTTTCGTTAATATATCGTTCAACAATTGGTGAACTTTCATTAATTCTTTCTCTTATAACACTTCCAAGTGCAATGCTTTTAGCTTTTTTATTTAAGTCCAAAGCAATTTCTCCTACTTCTGTTGCTGATTCGTGAAAATGATTAAAAAGATTAATACTACATTGCAAAACTTCATTTGCAATTTTGTCTGAAACTGAAATTATCTTAATGTCTGACTTGCCAAGAATTGAAATGATACAAGTTAATAATGGCTTTGAGGTTTTATATAATTCGTTTCCATAATCTCCTGCTTTTGCTGGATTTGCCTTTTGTTTTTTCCTTGTTTCTTCAATTATTCTTTCAATTTGTTCAATATACCTTTGGCTATAACTCTTCAAAAAATCTTCCTTTGCAGAAAATGTTTGCTTATTTAGTATTTCAAGAAATTTGTTTGCTTTTATTCCATTATTTGAATCAATTTCACTTTGAATTTGATTCAAGAAAATAAGTTGTAATTCCTTTTTCGTTGTTTTATATGTTTCGTCTGTAGCTACTGCTTTGATATCCTTCATAAATTCACTTTCTAAAAATTTTAATTTTAAAGAAATCCCTAAGTCAAAGCAATTTTCATCGGTGTTATGATTCAAATAAAGTGTAGCCAAATTACTAAAAGCAGAGGCATTACGATGCGTGATTTCTGCTGCGGAAGTTAATTTTGTCCAAATATTAATAGTTTGTTCTAAATTAGAATCTTTCAATGCGTCAAATGCAGGTTCGTCTGTTATTGGATTACCATTATAAAACCAAAATAATGATGCGTTCATTTTATCACTATCAAGATTTAGTTTTGAAGCTGAATCACTAACAGTGTCAAGTGTTCTGATAATTTTTCCGAGAGCTGGAAAACTGAAATCTTCTTCGGCTTCATGTTCGGCTTCAATAAATTGTTTGAGTCGCCTTATTTGGCGTTCTTGCTCCTTTGCTGTTGCTCCAACAAGTAAGCCGACTATTCGATAGGGATTGTTTTTTATCAATTCCATATAAAATTCAATTTTTATTTAGAGTTGTAATAAGTTTGGTGTGTTGGACAAAATTAAAGGTGCTACTATTAGCGTTAGTTTGTGTGTTATTTTGCGCATTTCTTAATTTTGATAAGCGCAGGTAATTTGTTTTTACTTATCCATATAATACGAAAGGACTACAAAAGGGTTACAGGAATCGATTAAATATAACAATGCTTTATAGGGCTTTATGTATTTTACGTCTTGTTCTAATAATTTTGATGCTGTAATTTTTGTAAACGTTATTTTAGCAACAAAGTTAAAGTTTTGAGTCTATATATTTCTAAAAAAATAAATTATTTTTTTATTTTTTAAATACTCAACATTATACAGGGTATTAAAGACGCGAATAGGTAAGTTGATTGTATATTATCAACCTAAATTTTGTTTAGCCTGCTTCCTACTTGATTCATCAATCATTACCTTTGCGGCATCTAAAAAATAAAAATTCATGGCGCACAAAGAAACAACAGTCAATTACGATACAGCAAAAAATCTCGGCTTATTGCCTTCCGAATTTGATTTGATTTGCGGACATCTCGGCAGAACACCGAATTTTACGGAACTCAGTATTTTTTCGGTTATGTGGTCGGAGCATTGCAGTTATAAAAACTCAATCACGTACTTAAAAAAATTGCCGCGTTCCGGCGGTCGTTTACTCGTTGATGCCGGTGAAGAAAATGCCGGACTCGTTGATATCGGCGATGGTTTAGGTTGCGTTTTTAAAATAGAAAGTCATAATCACCCTTCGGCGATTGAACCTTTTCAGGGTGCTGCAACAGGAGTTGGCGGTATTCATCGCGATATTTTTACGATGGGCGCGCGTCCGATTGCAGCAATGAACTCTCTGCGTTTTGGCGATCCGAAATTGGCGCATACCAAACGTTTGATAAAAGGCGTAACGGAAGGTATCGGTCATTACGGCAATTGTTTCGGCGTGCCGACAGTTGGCGGTGAAGTTTATTTTAATGAATGTTACAACCAAAACATTCTCGTCAATGCTTTTTCGGCGGGTATCGTAAAAGTCGGTGAAACAGTTTCGGCAACTGCGGAAGGCGTCGGTAATCCGGTTTTTATTGTCGGTTCTGCTACCGGCAAAGACGGTATTCACGGCGCGACGTTTGCATCAGCAGATTTAGATGAAAACTCTGCTGAAGATTTACCTTCGGTTCAAGTCGGCGATCCTTTTCAAGAAAAATTATTATTGGAAGCTACGCTTGAAGCGATTCAAACCGGTGCAATTGTCGGTATGCAAGATATGGGAGCAGCCGGTATTTGTTGTTCTACTTCGGAAATGTCTGCAAAAGGCGGTGTCGGTATGCGCATCGATTTAACAAAAGCACCGCAACGGCAAGCCGGCATGAAAGGGTGGGAAATTTTGCTGTCGGAAAGTCAAGAACGTATGTTGATTGTGGCGAAAAAAGGCGAAGAACAAAAAATTCTCGACGTTTTTGAAAAATGGGATTTGCCTTGCGCACAAATCGGAGAAGTGACGGATACAAAAATGTTAGAGTTTTTTCATCACGGCGAATTAATTGCGCACGTGCCGGCTGAACCTTTGGTTCTCGGTGGCGGCGCGCCGGTTTATCAACGCGAATTCACTGAACCGAAATACTTTGAAAAAATAAAAAAATTTACGCCGTCACGTCACGATAAGTACCCGCAGCCGAAAAGTTATTTACAAGCAGCTCAAAGACTCTGGAAATCGCCGAATATCGCCTCCAAAAAATGGATTTACGAACAGTATGATTCCACAGTGCGCATCGGCACTATGCAATCTCATACCTACAGTGATGCAGCGATAGTGCGTGTAAAAGGAACAAAAAAAGCGTTGGCAATGACGACCGATTGTAATTCTGCTTTCGTTCACGCCGACCCTTATAAAGGTGCGATGATTGCGGTGTGCGAAGCTGCGCGCAATATAGTTTGTGCCGGCGGAGAACCCGTAGCGATTACAAACTGTTTGAATTTCGGTAATCCTTACAATCCGGAAGTATATTACCAATTTGTTTATGCGCTGCAAGGTATGGGCGATGCTTGTCGCAGATTGAATACGCCCGTTACAGGCGGGAATGTTTCGTTTTACAATCAAACCGTTTTAAACGGTGTAACTGAACCCGTTTTTCCGACACCCACTATCGGTATGCTCGGCATTTTAGATGATGCGGGCAACAGAATGACTTTGAATTTTAAAAACGAAGGCGATTTAATTTATCACGTAGGTAAAGAAATGGACGATTTATATTGTTCGGAATATTTACGTCATGTGCGAAGAGTTAAGTATTCCCGCGCACCACATTTTGATTTGGAAGAAGAAGTAGCGGTTTTAGAAACGGTAAAAAAACTCATCAAACAAAAATTAGTCGTTTCGTGTCACGACATCAGCGACGGCGGGCTTATTTGTAATTTATTGGAATCCGCCATGCCTAACAAAAAAGGGTTTTCAATAGAAAGTCAAGACCTCATTAGTAAAGATGCGTTTTTGTTCGGTGAAGCGCAAGGTCGTGTAGTGGTTTCGGTGAGTAAAGCAAATCAAGAAGCGTTTGAATCTTTTTTTGAAAATGAAGTTGTTGATTGCATTTTAATCGGCTCAGTCTCAGATGGAACTGTTTTAGTAGACGATGAAGATTGGGGAGCGATTACAAGTTGGGATAAAGTTTACAATGAAGAATTAGGGAAAATAATGAAGAATGTGTAATTTTATCTGTGAAAATCCGTGTGCCGGTGTGTTACAGACTCTGTTAACAAATGCGCTCGGATGAACTTAAGCAAATTTATATCCTATCAAAAATCGCAAACCATTTATGTTCGAGAATAGAATTTATTTACAACCTAATTCGTATTGAGAAAGAGGATCATTATCCGGAAAACAATCGCCCGAAAGAATAAATTTCGGCAAATATCTTTGCAATTCCGGATCATGCAAACCATTTTCTAAAAATGCAGTAATATCTGAAACTTCCTGTTCTGTTAGTTCAAGCGGTGTGAAGTAGGGAGAAATTTGTGACTTAGGAACTCTTGCATTTTCGGGAACGCCTTTATTAAAATAATCAACTACTTCACGCAAAGTTTTTTTACTACTGCCGTGAAAATAAAAACTGCCTTCCATTAAGTTGTA
Organism: Chitinophagales bacterium; assembly: GCA_038226035.1. Classification (GTDB taxonomy): domain Bacteria; phylum Bacteroidota; class Bacteroidia; order Chitinophagales; family Saprospiraceae; genus JAAFJT01. The sequence continues at coordinate 42,708 of JBBRQS010000011.1, forward strand.
GAGTTGCGGCACCCTGAATTTAAACATATCATCAGTTTTAGCAGTAAAACCACCGCGGCCGATATTTTTATTATCTAATGCAGAAGTTTTCAAACCGCCCGCATCAATCAAATCTTTCACGCCAATAGCTTGAAATTGCATGGAACCTAAGTTTGGTTCACGGTGGCAACGTACACAACCGGCTCTACCGAAAAAAAGGACAGCACCTTTTTTTTCGTAATCAGTCAACGCATTATCTTTTCCCTTCAACCAATTTTGGAAAGGTGCTTTACTTGAAAAAAGTGTTCTCAAGTACGCCGACAAAGCAAAACTTGCAGTAACTGGTGTGTACCGGACTGAATCAGGAATTTCCGGAAAAGCGATGTCAAAATACTTTTTATATCCCAAAGAAGAAACAACATCTAAATTGAATCTCATGCGGTGCGTTTTCAGCCCTTCAATATTTTGTCCTTCCAATGCTTCGTAACCTAATTTATTTACCGCAGATGCCGGATCCAATTGTCCCCAAACTTTTTCAGTGCCTCTATTAACGTTTTTTCCGCCAAATTGTCCACTCCAAAGTGTATTCTTAACATAGGCTACATTCATCACACTCAAAGCGCGAATACCTTGCGCATCAATTTCAGAAGGAGCATAAATATCTTTATATAATTGCCTTCCATCGCCGTTTTTCCCGTACCCAACACCACCGTCTGCAATACCTTGCTTAGCACCCGGACGAAAACCGGCAGATGGAATATGACAACTGCCACACGAATAACTTTTTGAGCCCTCTGCGTGCATACCATCTAAGCCTACTGCTGTTTCAAAAAAAAGCATATTGCCCAGATTAACTTTAGCAGAGTTGAGTTTATTTGCGGAATCTTGTCCGGGAATATTCGTAAAGTCGTTACTCTCAGGGAAAATATAATAATTCGTTGAACCTGTAGCTGCACTCGCGGCAATAAGGCTTTTCAAATCTACGTCTAAAGTATTAATTATTAATTCGTGTGTACACGACCATAATAGCATACTTGATATAACAGAGAGTATAATTAATTTTTTCATGTTTGCATGGGTTTTCAAGAATTTTTAAAAAAAACTAAACATCGTTTATATTTATTCAACTCTTAAGTTGTACAAAATTAGTCTAAAATTTTAAGTAAAACAAAAAAATAAGTATATTACAAACCAAAATAAAAAAATTTCTAAACATTCTTTTACGAAATTTGAACCCAACAAGTTTTACAGTCACAGATCGGCTCGTTATAAGTCGGTCATAAAATAAAAAAAAGATAAAAGGGAAGGCTGGAGAAGTCTATTGACTTCGATTGACTAATTGCCCGAATTGGAAAATTAATAAAAAACGCGAATGAATTTTTGAAACATAAAGGGGTTAAAAGTAAACTACTAAGTCTCACGACAAGGGTATTAAGTCTTGGTTTAATACGCCAAAATTCCTTAATGTTTTAAAAATTTCAAAATCGGAATAATCACTGTTTCCGGTTGAGTATAAATTGTAAGATGATTTCCCGGAATTTCATAATATTTTTCTTTAGGAGCATGCACAACCGGGTCGAGTTTGGCATGAATACGCAAATCGGGGGTTTCAAAGATTTTTTTAACAGGTTCAAAAATTAATTTTAATTGATTAATGACGTTTTCGTGGTTTTCTTTTTTTGTGATATCGTCAAAAGCCTGAGAAAATAATTCTTTCGGGGTATTTTTATAATTGAGCAATAAAAACATTTTTTTCAGAGAACGAAACGGATAAAGTACTTTTAAACCCAAAGCTACAAAACCGTAAATAATTCGCGTATTTCGGATAGGTGCGCCGATTTTGTTAACATCGGTAAATGAAGAAATCAATACAATTCGGCAATGAACATAAGATTTTATATGATAAGCCATCCAACCACCGAGTGAATGACCGATGAGAACGTCACTTTCGATTATTCCGAATTTTTCAATCACTTCTTTTGCAAAATCGTTTATATTTAAATCGTGTCGCGGTTTTTCGTCCAATAGACTCCAAAAATTAACGAATATTTTTTCTCCTTCCAAAGCGGGCGCCACTTTGTCGAAAATGTTTTCACGTTCCAAAAAACCGTGTATAAAAATTAAGCGCATTGATAAATTCTTTCTATAAAAACAAAAGCCGGAGATAATATGTTACTTTTTAGTCTCTTATTTTTGAGTGTGCAGTATACATTACTGAATTTATCGAAAAAATCATTTTATAATTTCCGTCTTTATTCAATATTTGTTATTACCAACAAAAATAACGAACTTTGTACTGCTTTTTACGACTTGAAGCAACGTAAACTTAATTTTTTTCGCGCTTCATATCCAATATCCTATAAAAAAAATGTTTCCAAAATACGATGTAATAGTAGTAGGCGCCGGTCATGCCGGTTGTGAAGCGGCGGTTGGTGCCGCAAATATGGGTTCTAAAGTTTTGCTTGTCACAATGAATATGCAGAACATCGCTCAAATGTCGTGCAATCCGGCAATGGGTGGTGTAGCAAAAGGACAAATCGTGCGCGAAATAGATGCACTGTGCGGTTATTCGGGAATTGTAACCGATACAACGATGCTTCAATTCCGAATGTTGAATTTATCGAAAGGTCCTGCGATGTGGTCGCCGCGCGCTCAAAGCGATAGAATGTTGTTTGCGCGCAAATGGCGTATTATGTTGGAGCAACACCCGAACATAGATTTTTGGCAAGAGATGGTAAGTGGACTCATCGTAAAAGATAAGCGCGTGTGCGGTGTGCGCACTTCGATGGGTATAGAAATCGAATCAGATGCAGTCGTTTTGACGAACGGCACGTTTTTGAACGGCATCATTCACGTCGGCGAAAAACAATTAGGCGGCGGACGCGCGGGCGAATCGGCTGCACGCGGTATTACCGAACAATTAACAGAACTCGGTTTTGAAGCCGGACGCATGAAAACCGGAACACCGCCGCGCGTTGATGGACGCAGTTTGCACTACAATAAAATGGAAGTGCAAAACGGCGATGAAAATCCTTTAAAATTTTCCTTTACGGACACACCGAAACTCACAAGGCAGTTACCTTGCCATATCACCTACACGAACGATAAAGTGCATGAAATGTTGAAAACGGGGTTCGACCGTTCGCCGATGTTCAACGGACGTATTCAAGGTTTGGGTCCGCGTTATTGTCCGTCTATCGAAGATAAAATAAATCGTTTTGCCGATAAAGATCGTCATCAGATGTTCATTGAACCGGAAGGTTGGGATACTGTCGAGATTTACGTCAACGGTTTTTCTTCTTCATTGCCTGAAGAGGTACAATACAAAGCCTTAAAATTAATTCCGGGTTTTGAAGATGTAAAAATGTTTCGCTCCGGTTATGCTATTGAGTACGATTATTTTCCGCCGACGCAATTAGATTTGACGCTCGAAACGCGCTTAATAAAAAACTTGTTTTTTGCCGGGCAAATAAACGGCACAACAGGTTACGAAGAAGCCGGTTGCCAAGGTTTAATTGCGGGTATCAATGCGCACTTAGCCGTCAAAGAAAAAGAACCTTTTATTTTGAAACGTTCCGACGCATATATCGGTGTTTTGATTGATGACCTCATAACAAAAGGTACCGAAGAGCCTTACAGAATGTTTACAAGTCGTGCAGAGTATCGGATTCTTTTACGCCAAGACAATGCCGATATCCGCCTCACACCGTTATTTAGTCGGTTAGTCGGTTGGTCAGATAGTCCGTTAGTTAATGACCTGCCGCGTAATCTACTAAACGACCAACTGACCGACCGACTAAACGCCGTGAATAAAAAAATAGACGACGCAAAAAATATCGAAAAATGGTTGACTGATACGAGCGTTTCTCCTGATCAAATTAATCCCTATTTGGAAAGAGTGAATTCTTCTCTTATTGATCAAAGCATGAAGCTGATGAAACTTTTGCTGCGTCCGCAAGTGAATTTACCGGAAATGCGCAAAATGCTCCCTTTTTTAAATACTTTTCTTTCCGACTATAACAACGAAGCAACCGAACAAGCGGAGATAAAAATAAAATATGAAAGTTATATTGAAAAAGAACACGACTTGGTAGAAAAAATGCAAAAGTTTGAAGGTTTGCGCATCAGCGATACTTTCGATTATCACGCCATTCCGTCGCTCTCGATGGAAGCGCGCAACAAACTCACTAAATTGCGCCCGCGCACACTCGGTCAGGCCGGACGCATAAGCGGTATTTCGCCGTCCGATATTTCCGTTTTATTGGTGTTTGCCGGTAGATGAAAAATAGTTCTTACTTTACACTTCTTTTTTTACAACCGCATGACCACCGAATTCATTTCTCAAAGCTGCTACGACTTTGCCCGAGAAAGTATCCGTTTGTTGCGAACGATACCGCATAAGTAAGGAAAGTGCAATTACCGGCGTTGCAATTCCCATATCCATTGCAGTATCAAGTGTCCATCTGCCTTCTCCCGACGAATTCATAATACCCGTGATCGCTTTTAATTTTGCATCTTTAGAAAAAGCATCTTGCGCCAACTCCATCAACCAACTGCGCACAACAGAGCCGTGATTCCATACACGTGCCACATCTTCAAAGTGAAAATCATATTTTGAATGTTCTAAAACTTCAAAGCCTTCTGCCATAGATTGCATCATTCCGTATTCGATACCGTTGTGTACCATTTTACAAAAATGACCGGAACCCGATGCACCGCAATATAAATAACCATCTTTGACAGAAATATCTTTAAATAAACTTTCCACATAAGCGAATACTTCGGCGTCACCGCCTATCATGGTGCATGCACCATGCAATGCGCCGGTCATACCGCCGCTCGTACCGCAATCCAAGAAAGCGATATTCTTTTCTTTCAATGCGGTGTATCGCCGCACGGAATCATTGAAATTGGAATTGCCGCCGTCAATTATTATGTCACCGGGTTTTAAATGCGGGACTATGGAATCAATAACAATATCAACGACTTTTCCGGACGGCACCATTAACCAAATAGCGCGGTGTTTTTGTTTGTCAGAAAAAGCGGCGCACATTTGTTCGGGTGTATTTACACCGACTATGCCGCCTTCTTTATTGATTTGTTCTACAAAAGCGGCATTAACGTCTTGTGCTATCATTTGATAACCGTGCCCTTTCATGTTTAATACCAGGTTGTATCCCATTTTTCCGAGACCAACTAAACCGATTTGTAATTTCATAATTTATGGATAATTTCGTGTTTATCAATTACTTTTGCTCACTTAAGCAAATATTCCGCCGGCGTAAACGATTTACTTTCACGCTTCGGTTCAAATGAAACGAGAAAAAAATTTACAGTCAAAGTTTTTAAAATTTCATACAAAAATAGGTAAAATTACCGGTAAATATTTTCCTTTTTTTTACAATAACGCACAATTCCTAAAACTGACATCCACGCCGGATTAGCAGATTCGTATCGCGAAATTAATTGTGTATTTGCGCCGTATCTTTCCAATTCTTTTTTCACTAAATTGACGTAAAGCGGTGTTATTGTTTCGGCGGATAAACCTTTGTCTGATTGTTTTTTTACGAAATTTGTCCAACGTACCAAACGTTTTGAAAGACTTTCCAAGTGTGCCCGCACTTTTACAACAGTTCCGTAATGTACCAAATGCAAACGTTTTACTTTTAATTTTTTTATCGCGTCTATACTTTTCAACCAATCTTCGACATTTATATCCGGCGGCGGGCAGGGCGGCACCACTATACCGGTTTCTATTTTCACTCCCGCTACATCACCGCAAAATAAATCTTCTCCGAATTGCCAAGCAATGTGGTGCACGGCATGACCCGGCGTAAAGTGCGCGACTAATTCCGTGTTTCCGAATTTTATTTTTTCGCCGTCTTGGGGTGCGTATAACATTTTTTCTTCTATCGCATTCATATCGCCCCAAAGTTCCTGCATTCTGTCTTGATAAATTAATTTTGCGGATTCGTATAATTTTGCCGGTTCCGCCAAATGTTTTAAGCCACGCGGATGCACATAAATTGTCGCACCATGTTGCGCAAAGTGCCAAGCCGCACCCGCATGATCAAAATGTATGTGCGTGAGAAAAACCTTTTTAATTTTATCTATCGAATAGCCCGCTGCTTCCACACCTTTTTTTAAAGTCTGAAAAGTTGAAAAAGGTCCGGTTTCCACCAATGCTAATTCTCCGGCATTTTCGATTAAAAAAGCGGCAATGGTATTTTTTTTATTTTGAAAATTCAGGTCTATTATGTGTATCATATCAGTCGATAGTTTTTTTAATTGTCGGTTTAAGGTTTTTTTTATTTTCGGTTGAACAAAGAAAATGGATAAAAATTACGTGAAAAAGTAATTTCACTACGAAATTATAAGTTATTTTTGGAAATTGAATGATTTTTATAGCAAAATAATATAATTTACTATTTTTAAGTTATTTTTAGCTTTGATATTTTATTATTCTAAAATTGTTAATGGGAATAGAAAACTCTTTGGTATTAAATGCGTTGGCACTCAATTTAAAATCTGTATGTCTTTAGTCACTTCATCAAAAATCGGTAACGATACGCAAATTATTATTTGGCGTATGGATGAAGACTTTTTGCGTTTAAAAGGAATATGTGTTCTGCCGGAAGTTGAAATACTTAAAATTTCCACACTTTCCGAAAAACAACAACGAGAACAGTTAACTGCACGTTATTTGACACAAAAACTTACAGGAAAAAATTATTGTAAAGACGCACACGGCAAACCGCATTTAGAGGACAGCCATTCAGCGATTTCCGTTTCGCATTCACGCGACTTTCTGGCAGTTGCAGTGTCGGAGCATTTAATCGGAATTGATATACAATATCAAACGCCGCGTTTAAAAAAAATCGCAGGGCGTGTGATGAACGAAGAAAAATTAAATCAATTAGATACCCACGACGAACTCTTGCATTTGCATATTTCTTGGGGAGCGAAAGAAGCCTTGTTCAAGGCTTATGGCGAACGCAATTTGCATTTCAAAAATAATATTCTCATAAAACCGTTTTTGAAATTACCGGATAATCCGAATATTTTACAACAGGTAACGATCGGTACGGTTTCAAAAAATGATTATCTTAAAAATTTTCAAATCTTTTTCCAACTTATAAATGATTACGTTCTCGTCGTTGCACTCGAAAATTCAGTTTATTAATTTTTTAAAAAAAATTTCAGAAATTTTTTTTGAAAAAATTTTTTTTTCAATTCAATTATTTTTAAAAGTTTTTCAAAAAAAAATAAATTTTAAAATTTTTTTTAATTGCACCCTATTTTTTCTGTTTCTTTTTTCGGCAACGGCGTGTAAACAAAAAAATAATTTATCTGACACCGAAAAAAAAGAATTACCGCCGGATTTTGTTGCTTTTTATACTAAATTTCACAACGACAGTATTTTTCAGTTAGCGCATATTCAATTTCCTTTACCGGGTTTTCCGAGTCAAGTGGACAGTATCGCCCATAATTTTCAATGGACGAAAGAAACTTGGCAGATGCACCGCACCGAAAATTTCTCGGATACACTTTTTACCCGTACCTTTGAAATGCCCTTACCGAATTGTGTCAACGAAACGGTAGTCATGAAAAATACGCCACTCGGTACTTTCCGCCGTTTTTATAAACGCGACAACGATTGGTTCCTCATTTTTTATGCAGATATGAATAAGATACAGTAGGATTTGCAATTTGCAATTTGCAATTTACTTTTTATGACCAAAAACCAAAAACCAAAAACTAAAAACCAAAAACTAAAAACCAAAAACTAAAAACCAAAAACTAAAAACTAAAAACTAAAAACTAAAAACTAAAAACTAAAAACCAAAAACTAAAAACCAAAAACTAAAAACTAGAAACTAAAAACTAAAAACTAAAAACATGACAAAAAAAATAATTTTATTCGTACTACTTTGTGTTCTTGCCGGCTTTGCATTCGGTTTATATTCTTGGTTCAAACCGCACGAAAGTATCGGCACACCGAAATATGTAATTACCGCCAAAGAATTAGCAACTGAATTCGGCACAAACGAACCCGAATCGACAAAAAAATATGTCGGTACGGACGATAAAATGATTGTCGTACAAGTTTCGGGCGTTATTTCAAATATCCAAAAAGATACTTCCGGTATTTCCTTTTCATTAGATACCGGCGATCCGTTGCTCGGCGTGAGCTGCACGCTCGATAAATTCTCGAAACAACCGCGCACTGATTTTAAAACAGGCGAGCGAGTAACCGTGAAAGGCATATGCACCGGAAAATTATCGGATGTCATTATGGATAGGTGTGTTGTGATTCAGTAGTCAGTGGTCAGAAGTCGGTTTTTGTATACCGCCGACTACTGACCACTCATCACAAACCACTGATTACTAAAATAATTAAACATGAAGAACAGTAATGAGGAAATTTTAAATTTCAATAAAGGCAGAAGAGCGGATATGTTGAAATTCAAGTTCAAAGCAATGGGCGAAAGTGCTTTTGTTTTTTATCGCGGGACGGCGCATTTGTTTTATCAAGATTTACCCGCCGATGCGCCGATATTGAATGCACCACCGGTTTGGGTGTGTGGAGATTTACACTTCGAAAACTACGGTAGTTTTAAAGGAGATAATCGAGTGGCGTATTTTGATATCAATGATTTTGATGAATCTACTCTCACATCGGCACTCATTGATCCGGCGCGTTTGATTACGAGTATTTATGTTGCAGCCGATTTTTTGAAAATAAATAAAGAACAAGCCGAAAATTTAATACATCGCTTTTTAGAAATTTATGCTCATAACTTGGCTCAAGGTTACATTCGGCATTTAGAACAGGAAAGTTCGGAGGGTATTATTAAAAAATTTCTGAAACAAGTACAAAAGCGTAAACAAAACGAATTTGTGGGCGGCAGAGTGGAACAACGAAATCATAAACCGCATTTAATTATTGATAACGTAAAAACTTTACCTGTTTCTAAACAAACTAAGCAGCAAGTATCCGAAGCGATTGGTATATGGGCACAAAACCAAGACTATCCGAAGTATTTCCGCATTCAAGATATGGCATACCGCGTTGCCGGAACCGGCAGTTTAGGAGTCGAAAGATATGTTTTGCTCGTTGAAGGCAAAGGGAAATCCGATAATCTTTTATTGGATTTAAAAGAAGCAATGCCGTCGGCGGTGGAAACTTTCTTAAAAACGCAGCCCTATCCGCATTTCCATTCCGAAGCAAAACGGGTCGAAGAATTGCAAAAACGTATTCAACCCGTGCCACCAGCTTTGCTCAGTACAATTGAGTTAAATCATAAAAGTTTCGTTTTGCGCGAATTGCAACCGACTTCCGATAAAATGGATTTGACTTTACTCGCCGGAAAACCGAAAAAATTAGCGGAATTATTAGAACCGATGGCACAAACTTTAGCTTGGGGGCAATTGCGCAGTGGCGGCAGACAAGGATCTTCCACTGCAGATGCTTTAATTGAATTTGGAAAAAGTAATGTTGACTGGAAAAAAAATGTACTCGATTTCGCAAAAGATTATGCTCTAAAAGTTAAATCGGATTACAAAGGCTATGTGAGAGCATATAATAAAGGTTATTTTAAATGATTTTATTTTTTAAAATTCATGCAGCGAATCATTCAATCGCTGTATCTAAATTGTTATTAAAGCTGGCTATGAAATTTTCTTAAAATTTAAGATGCTCAAAACAATTTTTTCTGATAAACTTTTCAATTACAATCAAAATGAAAATTTTCTACGGTCTTTTCTCGCTTTGCGTTTTATGGTTTTTAACTTTATCGTTGCATTCTTCGGGTCCGCAACCCGGCGTTACGGGCGCGCCCGGCGAAACAACTTGCAGCACCACAGCCGGCTGCCATTTCGGCGGTACCGAAACCGGTACAGTGGCTATTTCCGGTTTACCGGACACTGTTTTAGCAAATACGACTTACACTTTAACCGTAAAAGCAAATAGTACAAATGCTGTGAAAGGCGGCTTTCAAATCACTTGTTTAGACAACACTAATCTTGCCATCGGCACTTTGTCTCCGGGTACAGGTCAAATAGATCAAACCGATGCCGGTCGGCAATACGTCAACCATAATACGCCGAAAATTTATGCCAACGGCACGGTTTCTTGGTCACTCACTTGGAAATCACCGGCAAGTTCTAAAAACAATCCGATAACTTTTTACACCGCAAGTTTACTCGCTAACGGCAACGGCGGTATGAGCGGTGACATTGCCGTCACGGGAACCCAAAAAGTAATTTTCAAAAATACGCTGTCACCAACTTCCGACTTAGCAAACGATGCGCAAATAATAATTTCACCGAACCCGACTTCTCAAATTTTGACAGTTCATTTTCAACAAACAAACGCAATTGCGCGTTTAACGCTTATTGATTTGTCAGGCAAAACGGTTTTGCAACAAACCGTAACGGACAATGCCAATGTCCGCGTGGGCGATTTGGCGCGCGGTATTTATTTTGCGCGATTTATTATCGGCGACAATTCTGTTGTAAAAAAAATTGAATTAAATTAAAACGATTTAAGATTTAGGACTTTGGAAATAAGAATATTTTTTAAAAAAATTCTAAATCCTAAATTCTAAATCCAACCTCTCGTATACAATTTCTCATGAAAAAAAAATTGATTTTTGTATTTTCGGTTTTACTTTTCGGCAATCTCTATGCGCAAAACAACAGCGGCAGTATGCTTGATAAACTCGGTGATGATGATAAAAAAGTAATTGAATACGCTAAATACAGTTTTAAAACTGATCGCATCATCAATTTACATTCGCTGGAGATCACGTCAGCCGGCACGATGGAAGTAAAAATTTCGCATCGTTTCGGTGTTATAGATAACGGCGTCTACGATTTATTCGGTTTGGATAATGCGCAACAACGCATCGGTCTTGATTTCGGTTTAACGGATAAAATTTCGGTAGGTATTAACCGGAACAGTGAACAAAAAGCGTTCGATGCTTTCGTGACTTATAAATTTTTACGACAAAGCACCGGCGCGCGCGAGATGCCTGTTACGGCGATTTTTCTCTCAAGTATTGCAGTTCAAACACTAAAGAATTTTGACCCGACACGGGTGGATTATTTTTCTTCGCGGTTGTTTTATACAAATCAGGTTATCATCGGACGGAAGTTTAATAATACATTTAGCTTGGAATTGGCACCGACGCTCGTTCACAGAAATTTAGTGTTAACCGCTGCCGAAAAAAACGATGTATTCGCAATGGGTATCGGCGGGCGCATCCGTCTCAACAAACGTTTGACGTTAAATGCGGAATATGTTTATGTGCTGCCGAACCAAATTGATCCGCAATATAAAAACTCACTCTCGGTCGGTTTGGATATAGAAACGGGCGGACACGTATTTCAGTTGCATTTTACCAATTCCCCTTCAATGTCGGAATATGCGTTCATCACTCAAACGCCAAATAATTGGGGTCCGCAAGCCGTGCGTTTCGGCTTTAATGTCTCGCGTGCGTTTACGTTATGGGGTAAAAAACCGGAGAGATAAAATAATTCTAAGTTTACTAAATAAAGCCGCCGTATATTTTCGATATTGAGAATATACGGCGGCTTTATTTTGTAAACCATCAAAAATCAATTTAATTTTTCGAAAAATATAATTATTTTTTTACAAAAAAATATAATTATATTTGTGACATTATTTTTACTTTTAAGAAAAACCGACAACTTATATTCCTTAACCAAAACGTAACAAATACGCTTTTCTCAACCAAGTAAAAATTTTCTGCTTTTTAATTATCATTTTTTTTCCCACCGATTTAAATTCAACGTGTCGTACTATCAGGCATTGCTATGTCTATTTTTAAAAACATTAACTTAAATGCTTAAATTTTTTCTGTATGAAATTATTTTTATTATTAGTATGCACATGTTTTTGTATCGAAAAAACTGCTTCTCAAACTTTTATGTTGGGTACGGATATAGGTGGTAGTTCAACTACACCCTATACTAATTATACGATGGCTTACAACAATAAAGGTTTTTATGAAACTGTAGTTACCGAAAGTTTTAATACTCCAAGCGGTTATAGAAAATGGGAATTCAACGCGGACAACATTTCTAATACTTGGCGAGCACCAAGCTCAGGTATTCCAGTGAGTGCGTATAATAAAGTTATTGCACCATCTATTTCAACAGCTTCTGCGTATTTTAGAGCTGGTGTTAACCAAGGTAGCGGCGGTCAAATGCTGTCAACAATAATTAACACAAAATACTATTTCCGGATTTCAGGGTATCGTGGTTCAAATAATTATATCAATCAAAATATGGTTATTTTGGCTGCAAATTTTACACCCAGTAGCTTAAGCGGAGCTTCACATACTGCCGGTACGGATACAATTAAATTAAGTACGTATCTTAGTAGCGGAGAAAATTTATTTGTCCGATATTCAACGAGTTCAAATTTTGTATCCTCAAAAGTAGCACAAGTAAGTGTACCTACGTCAAGTACTATCGGTACTTTCGCTTTTTCAAATACTTGTAGCGGTACAGTCTATTATTATTTCTATACATCAAGTGCTGCGTTAACGGCTATAGATTCAAGTGTAACTTTAATCGGTGAAAATGCGCACGATTTATTGAGTTTCAATTATGTCAACAACGGCGGAAATAATTATTCTATCTTGGCAAATCCTTCGGTAAGTATATCCGGTAATTCGAGTCTTTGTGCATCTACAACTACTAACTTAACCGCATCGGGAAGTAACGGATCAACTCCTTACATTTATACATGGTCAACTTCAAATTCCAACGTAATATTTTCAGTCAGTTCGCCCGGACCTACCACTACGATTAATGCGGCATCTTCAAGCGGAAACACCAACATAAATGTAACACTAACGGATGCTAACGGATGTACTGTAACTAATTCACAATCAGAAACCGTAAATGCAACTCCAACAATCTCTGGTATCTCTAGCGTTCCGTTAAATGTATGCGGGCTTAATAACACTGCAACATTAACTGCAACAGCTACCGGCGGAACAGGTACTTATACGTATACTTGGTCTAGTGGCAGCCCTTTAATTGTAACGCTAAATTCAACTACGGGAGTTAGTACAACTGTTACAGGTGTGGCATCCGGAATAAGTTTGATTCGGGTAACTGTAACGGATGTAAATATGTGTTTTGCTTCAAATTTTAAAAACGAAAACGTTTCCACAAATCTTTCTGTATCTATCACTGCCACCGAAAGTTCGTGTACCCTCAATGACGATAAAGTTTTATCCGGTACATCAGTAAAATTTATTGCCGCCGGTTCGGGCGGTTCGGTTCCTTATTCAACTTATACTTGGGATAATAATTTGGGAAGTGGTTCGCCTAAATCAACAACTGTAACGGTAACAACCACATACAACGTTACAGTAAAGGACTACAACGGTTGTACAAGTACAAACTCAAAAACGGAAACGGTTATAACTCGTCCGACGGCGACTCAATCTAATCAGATAAACGACCCGTGTCTTATAAATGCAGGAAAAATCACGGTTACAGTTACAGGCGGTTTTCCGAGTTATACAATTATTGGCTCAGGCACTACAGTTTCACCCAGCCCCGTCATCGGAACAACCATATCCGTAACAGGTTCGGGCGCAACTATATTAAATTCAGGAGACTCGAAAATATTTACGGGTTTAAAAGGAAATGTTCAATATTCGTTTACAGTAACAGATGCTAACGGATGTACAAACTAATGAAATTTTTTAAAACGATTTTTATATTTCTTAAATCAAATTTTAAACTTTTTTACTCACTTTTCAATTTTTTCAATCATGCTTAAAAAAATTATAACACTCTTTGTCGTCGCCCTTACTTTAGCCTGCGCGACACAAACTCAAGCTCAAAGCATAACTATTACGATTGCAGGTTCTACTACGGGTGCTGCTTTAACAGTCTCTAAAACAGCCCAAACAAATGTACTTTGCAAAGGCGCATCAACCGGTTCTGTTACCGTTGTCGGTGCGGGCGGAAGCGGCATTTATACTTACGTAATAAATGTAACGCCCTCAAACACAACCGGTGCTTCAACCGGTACGTTTACGGGTTTAGCTGCCGGTGCTTACACGGTTACGGTAACTTCTACTTCATGTACAGCTACCCAAGCCGTTACAATCACGGAACCGGCAACGGCATTGACTGCTTCTGTTTCAGGTACATTACAAATTGCTTGCGGTGCAACAATCGCTTCTGCGACAATAACTGCTTCCGGTGGAACTTCACCTTATACTTACGCTTGGCCCTCTGGTACAATTTTTACACCTTCAAATCCGGCAACCGGTGCTTCAACTGCCACAGGATTGACAGCCGGCACTTATAATATAACTGTTACCGATGCCAATAGCTGCGCGACAAGTCCGGCTGCGACTGCCGTAGTAATTACAGCACCAAATACTACATTATCGGCGACCGTAACGCCCACACAAATTTCATGCAATTCACTAACACCCGGAGCTACGGGCAGTACAACCGGAAGTATCGCCGTAACAGCAGTAACTCCGAATACAGCCGTTCCGACTTATGCTTGGAGTTCTCCGATTTCTACAATTACCGCAGCTGCAAGTAGCTTAGCTGCCGGTAGTTATACTGTAACAGTTAGTGCTTCAGGATATTGTCCTTTTACATCTACTCAAACAATCAATACTGCACCTGCTGCGGTTTCAGCCACCTTCGTAAAAGCAGATGACGGTTGTGAAACCAATTTAGGGACAGTAACTTTGACGGGTACGGGCGGCACAAGTCCTTTCACGATGGCATGGGTATCGGCAACTGAAAATCCGGTTACAGCCCCACATCATCCGGCTGCAACCGGTTCACCTGCTATCAATATTTATACATCAGCAGGCACAACCGGCGCTTTCAGTAATTTGACGGGCGGTTATGATTATAAATTTGTAATTAAAGACGGCAACGGTTGTACGACTCAGTAATAATCAGTGGTAAGCGGTAATTAAAAGGTAATAAGTTTAAACTCATCACTTATTAATTGCCGCTTACCACTTAAATAAAATATAAGCGACAATGAAACAAAAATTTATTCGCGAGTCGGCGATATGCGGGCTGCTTTTATTTATCGGCTTATATGTTGCTCATGGACAAAGTTTAGCAATAAATATTACGGGCAGCGCGAACGGACAATCTTTAGCGGCGGTTAATGCCGGTACTAATATTTCGCAAAGCAGATCTACATTCACGATGGCTGCCACCGCACCGAGTGTCGGCACCGGTACATGGATTTTGGTAAGCGGTACAGGAATAATAACGGATCCGGCATCAGCTACCACGACGGTAACGGGCGTTCCGGTCGGCGAAACGGTTTTGCGGTGGACGATAACTTTGGGATCTTGTTCGCAATCGGCTGATATAAAATTAACGGTTATTGCAGTACCGACGCTTTCTATAAAAGTATTTTTGGAAGGTCCGTTTAACGGCTCGAACTTAATGAATGATAATTTGCGCAACCTGAATTTGATTCCGCAAACAGAACCCTACACCGACTTAACGGGTTTCGCGCACGTAAACGGTGGCGGTAACGAAGTAACCAATACTGCTGTTTTAGGCATTACCGGTAATAATGCGATTGTAGATTGGCTTTTTTTAGAATTAAGAGCTGAAGCATCACCGCTAACTGTTTCCGGCACACGTTCCGCACTGCTTCAAGCCGATGGAGATGTTGTTGATATAGATGGTGTTTCACCGGTTCAATTTGGTGCGCTACCCGTCGGAAATTATTTTATAACAGTGCGACACAGAAACCACCTCACTATCAAAACCGATTATGCTGTCGCGCTTTCATCTGTAATAGCGCTCATTGATTTTACAACAAAAACAAATCCTGTTTCTTCCTCTAAAACGAATGAAATTAATAATTTTAAAGTGATGCGCGGCGGCGACTTAAATGCCGACGAAAATATTACGGCTTTTGACGTGCTAAAAGTTCGATTAGCAAATTCGGCGGGTCAAAGTAATACCTACACTGTTGAAGATGTAAATATGGATGGGCAAACAACTGCTTTTGATATTTTAATAATCAGAAAAAATAATAAATCTAACTAAGGGATTTTTAAAACTAACCAACTTTTTAAACCATGAAAAGAAAATATCTACTATTTTTATTTTGTTCGGGATATATTATTTTGGCTTATGCACAATCAACGTGTGTGCAAATTACAAAATTATCAAGTACTTCTACTACTGCTCTATTTTCTTTTACTTTGGTGAGTAACGGTAGTCCTACAGCCAACGTCACAGATTATACTATAGATATAACACCCGGTGCGGGGAGTGATGGAACGAATGGTACAACACGATTTGCTTCCGGCGGCAGCACCGTAATAATGCCTGCACTTTTGGGAACCATAGATGTACATTTAGCAACAACAACTACGAATTCGACTAAGATAAGTTTTATATTAGGTATAGCTCAAGCGATTGCAAACGCCGCAATAATTCCTGTTACGCTGTGTAATAATGATATCGTTTTACCGCTTACACTTCTCGATTTCAACGTTAAACCGCAAGAAGGAAATATTAATGTATTGTGGCAAACAGCAAACGAGATAAATTTCAGCCGTTTTGAATTGCAACGCAGTGCCGATGCACAAAATTTCAAAACGATTGCGGAAATAAAAGGTAAAGGTAGCGGCGATTATGTTTTTACCGATACGGAAGTCGAGCCTTTTAAAGTCTATTATTATCGTTTAAAATTATTAGACAAAAACGGTAATTTCACTTACTCGAATATAAAATCGGCGAGCATTGTCGGGAAAAATGAGGCGCAAATTTATCCGAATCCGACATCCGGCATTTTAAATTTATCTATTAAATCCAACTCGGTAGCCAATATCAATTTCGATGTGATAAATATTTCCGGACAGATAATTTTAAATAAAAGTGCCGGACTAAATGAAGGACAAAATACAATAGAAATAAGTACATCCGATTTTCCCGTCGGTAGTTATTCGGTGCGTTTTAATTCCGGACTTGATTTGCCGGCTTTGCGGTTTGTAAAAAATTAGTATTTACCTGATAAATGCTTACCCGTAAATTTTTAAAAAAACAAAAAAAATTATTTATCGGTTGGCATTAAATTATTTTTCAGATTCAATTCAACCGATAATAAGCGTAATTGAGTGCAGTAGCAAAACTTACCCAACATAAATACGGGATGTTGATGTATGCCGCTACGGGTTTAATTTTATAAAACAATGACAAAGTAACGGCAATACTTAACCAAAGTGCTACAATAATGATAAGAGCAAAGCCGATATTTTTGAAATAGAAAAAGGAAAAACTCCAAGCAAAATTGAAAACCAATTGTATCAGAAATGCAATGCACGCCGTATTTCGTTCCGGCGTTTCGGGCATTTTCCAGATTAAGTACAACGAAATACCCATCAAAATATAAAGTGTTGTCCAAACCGGACCGAATAACCAATTCGGCGGATTAAATGATGGTGCGTGAAGCGTGGTATACCATGTAGGAATCGCTTGGAGGGTAAAATAACTTGAAATACCGCCAACAGCAAGCGGTAAAGCAACGGCGATAATGAGTTTTGTAAAATTGTTAAGTGCCATAATTATTAATTTAGTTGGTTGAATAAGTTGTATATTTTAGTTAGTTTCAACCCGCTCAACTAAAATAATTTCATTTGAGCATCCGGTTTTTCAATTATCGGTTTGTAACAACGTCCGTTAATTTTAATTTTTTCGGAAAGTTTTTCAAAAAAATAACGCGCCATAATCGGCGATTGAATATTGTCGGGTTGATGCGAAAAAAAGTAAACGCTTTGCAAACCTTTTTCGAACCAATATTTTATTTTTTCAACCCATGCATCAACGCGTGCAAAATCGGAAGGGTGTAAATTATTTCCGACAAATCGAACCAGAACGTGCGGTGTCGTCAGTCGCAGATGCAACACATCGCGTCTGCCCGAAACATCTGTAATAACGGTAGAAACTTTATAATTTTCTAAAAGCTGACAAAAAATATTGAATTTTTCTTTGTCGCCAATTAAATCTTCATTCCTGATTTCGACGGCGAGCGGTAAGATATGTGCTACTTTGCTCAAATAAGTTTCCAAAATTTTGAGTTGGTTATATCCGAAAGTAGGTGGCAATTGCAAAAAAGTAATTCCGAGTCGATTTTCGAGATGTAAAATGTTTTCGATGAAATTAGCCGTTAGTCCGGTGCCGTAACCTAAATCTTTAGCATGACTCACGGTTTGCAACATTTTAGGAGCGAAACGAAAATCGTCGTGTGTTTCGTCGCGCCATTTTTTTACTTCATCAAGCGAGGGTATACGATAGTGCGTGGTATTGAGTTCGACAGTGTTAAATTGTTGTCCGTAATAATGTACGAAATCCTGTGACTTAGCTTTTGCCGGATAGACTGTGCCGAGCCATTCTTTCATATACCAACCGGTACATCCGACGTATATGGATTTCGGATTTCGGATTTCGGATTTCGGATTTTCCATACTCTCCGAAATCCGAAATCCGAAATCCGAAATTTTCAATATCTTTTCATTTTCGGCGGGTTCTTCGGGAAAAGTAAAATCAATACCGGTAAGGTTATAGAGTTTTCCGAATTCCATTGGTTTGAAATTTTTTAGAACGTTGGTACGTTATTTTTTTTCAACGGCGTATCTTTAGTTTGTACGGGTAAAATCTTATTATCCGGTTTCGGTTTTCTTCTGAAAATTTTAAATAATTCTTCAAAAGTATCGAACTCTCGGCGATAACGCAAACCACCAGCCGGTTTATCGCGTTTGCCTTCAAAAACCTGATCGTGCGTATAGGATATGCGTACTTTCAAGCGGCGGTCTTTACTTATAGCGTAGTCAACTATAACGTCGTAATTAATAAAAGAATTGTCGTTTGCGAAGGTACCATATTCTAAACCCACACCGCCGCTCACTGTTGTACGGTCATTCAAGGAATAAGTGCTGCGCAGACGAAATTGCGAACCGTTGCCGGTTCTTCCGCTAGCATCTACTTTATCGAACTCGTAGTAGCTGTAGCCTACTTCGACATCTAAACCGGTAATATAATCTTTGAGAAAATTATTCAGTAAACCCGACACGAAAGTGGAAGCGGATTCGGAAAGTGTATTGAGATAACCCGTACGCAATTGAGTACCGCTCCAGTTTTGCACGTCGGTCGGTAAAAATCCGCCTAAAGCGATTAATCCGAAAACTTGTTTATTGAGTTCGTTCGCGTCTTGGTGCAAAATCCGCAATTTACTGTCCGCATAACTTTTGAGCGTGCCGGTGAGTTGCGGAAAATTCAAATCGAAATTAATATCGGGTTTTAATAAAGAGCCATTCAAATTCAAAGATAATTCAATGGGCGTTAATTTTTGACTTTCCGATTTGGCATTATCATCTTTATCTACATACTCTGCTAAAAAATTATAAGGCGCAGCGTTTAAATCTTTATATTGTGCATCCACATCAATCACGGCATCGAAAGGCGAACCGTTCCAGCGAATTGTCCCGCCGGACTTAAGCGCGAAGTTTTTTGTAACGATTTTGGCTAACGAAAATAAATAATCACCTCGTTCTATTTGATATTCTCCGTCCATAGTCATACTGCCCGCACGATTAAGGTTGAAATGTATATCGCCGGTACCGTGCGTTCTGAGATTATCGCCTGAACTTTCATCTAAAATCATGGTAGCTTCCGCCGGTTCTTTAATATTTAATTCCATATCGAAAGCCAAACCGGTCAAATCCGCAGAATTTTTTTGTTTTAAGGGATCTATAACGGGTTTATTTTTGTTTTTGAAAACGATAAATCCGGTTTCTTTAACATTTTGTTCGGTGCCGAACGGAAAAACAATATTGGTGCCTTTGTCGGCAGAAGCACGTACGCGAATATCAGTTTTCTCAAAAGTTCCGCCGATAGTTACATCGCCTTGACCTTCGGCAGTACCATAAAAAAGCGGATTGTCGGAGCGTTGGGTATTCAAAAAAATAAAATCATTAGAACGAATGTTAACATCGGGTGCTAAATTTTGAAAACGATTGTGTCGCAATCCGCCTTTCACTACGGCTTTATGACCGTTTTTATCGTAAATGGTTTCGCCCGTTGCGTCTATCATATCGTTGGTAATGCGAACTTTACCGTCAACAACATCTATCGGAATTTTGAGAAAATCAATCACGACATGACCATCTTTGAGGTGAAGTTCGCCGTTAGTATTTATTTTTTTGAGCGGTCCGTTAATGCGCAAATAGCCGTCCACATATCCGCCGAATTCAGATGCACCGGTATCAATTATATAGTGTAAATTATCGAAAGCAAATTTACTTAAATCGAAACGAACATCTATTGATTGTGCGGCAAAAGTATCTTTTGCCGCCGGATAATAATTGCCGCTTAATGTCAAAGATTCGTCGTTGCGTTTCAGTGACACGCCGATATTTATCGGAGATACTAAATCGGCACCTTTGACATCTATTTTTAAAGTGCCGCGCATATCGTTTTTTATGGTGAAAGTATCTACGACGGCTGAAACGGAAAAATTTTTAAGGTTGATAAGATCTTCAACTTGTGCGCGCACATCAAATTCGCCGCCGAGTAAAAATCGAGGTTCATTCAAAAATCTGTTTGCGAATGAAAGGTCGAAGTTATCTATATTTATTTTCAATCCTCGTTTGCCGAAACTTTCAAAAGCAATACTGCGTTGGGCATTTTGCATCAAAAAATTATGAATACTGACACTGTCTCTGAAAATTTCTATCAAATTGGATTTATCAATTTCCCAAGTATCACCCAGTAAATTCAGTTTGGAAAGTTGATTGCCTCCGAACGAAAGTTGGTAAGAGTTTTCTTTTTTCATCAACAGCGCATTGAGTTCAACTTGGTCAAGTTTCAAGCTTTTAGAAAAAGTTTTCGATGTTAAACCCAATTCAATCGTATCGCCGTGCAAATTATTTTGGAAAGTAATACCTTCAAAACTTTGATCAGTGCCTATTTTTACTTCTCCCGCTTGAACATCCCAACGCAAATCATCGCCTTTTCCGGAACCGATAGAACCGAAATTTTCAACAGTAATGTTATCATAAATTATTTTCTCGGGTGTGTTGATACGCCAATCCAAAGTACCGTTAACATTATCAATTTCGCCCGTAATGTCCAATTTTTTTATCGCGCCGAGTTTTTTATCGAACAAAAAAGTTAAATTTTTCGTGTCCGTTACGTGCGTTTCAAAAGTAAATCGCACATTAGCAACGGGATATTGAATACCGGAAAGCATATTTTTAACGACTCGACCGTTCTCGATATGCCAATAACCATTAAAAGAGTTAGGAATTAATTTTAAATCAGTAGCGATGCCGGGATGATAATTGTAAAAATTAAACTTAAATGCTTCCGCCATATTATCCAAATCCATTTGCCCCACCGCTTTGGCGTTCAATAATTCGGAATTAATACTGAATGTTTTTATACCGTCATTAATGACAGATGAGATATTCAAAGAGTCAATTTTATATTTTTCGGTCTTGTTTTTAAGTATATTGATGTTATCTGCGGAAATCGAACCTATGATATTGGAGAGTTTATTGCCCGTAATGTTTATATCGAGTTGACCGCCTAATGTTATATCGTCGGACAAAAAGCCCAAGGTTTTAAAATCAACACGATTGATGTCAGATTTGAAACGAAAAACCGGTAGAAGCGGTTCAATATCTACGGTTCCGTCGAAAATAAAATCCGCATTCGGGTCTTTGCTCTCGAATTTTCCCGTAAATTTTTTATTTTCATAGCGTCCTGTCGCGGTCGAATTTTTGTAAGTATAATTTTTATAAGTAAATTCATTTACTTGACTCAAAAAATCTAATTCCACGTTTTCTTTTTTAAAACCACTTCCGTTCGTTATCGTCGTTTTCAGCGATACCTTACCCAAATCTTTATCATCGGAAAATTTTCCGATATCGAAATTCAATAATGCCAAATTACCCGAGTAAGTGACATTTTTATTGTTGCCGGCAAAAGGTTTGAGCGTCACATCCATAACCGCATCTCCTAAATCGGTATTCAGCGTACCGCTTGTCGCAAAATCAGTAAGGAATCCATCAAAATTTCCATTGAAAGTGAGATTTCCCATTTTGATGAAATTGTCGCCGAGATTAAAATCCGGAATAAGTTGTCGAAGCGAATTCATCGAAGTTTTCAAATCGGTAAGTGCCAAATTGATAAAAGTTTCGTCACTGTTTTTCAAATCGCGTGAACTGAATTTGCCGTTAGCTGAAAAACCGTTACCGATTTTGATTGAGAAAGGCAAAAGTTTTAAAGTATTGACGGTTCCGAGTAGCTTTGCTGAGATAGCAGCGGTTTCATTTCTATTTTTTTGAAAAAACGGATTATTTTCTAAATCCGGTGCAAATGCCATAATATCGTTCAACAAAATTTTCTGTGCTTTTATATTCGCTTGCATCGTTACCAAGTTGTCGTAATCTTTAAATGCCGACGGGTCGTTGTAAATCATACGAAATGTATCGCCAAGAATACTGCCCGGCGTTTGAATGCGCAAGCCGGCAAATTCGGTCATCGTTGAAGTAACGCGCACGTTGTCGGAAGTAAGTTTTACGAGTTCAAAACCGTTATTTTCTACGGCATGAACGCCGTCAATAACACCCGTCCATTCGTCATTGAAATAAATCCAATTATGTAAAAAAATATCGGCATCTATTACATTCAAGTGATCGAAATCTAAGGTGTGCGGAAACGGATGGCGTTGAACGGATTTGTTCCATTTATCGAGTTTAACTTTACCGTCCACGATATTGACGGCACCGATAGAGAATCGGAATTTATTTTCCCGGACATTGGAAGCTTGAATTTGAGTTTTGGAAACCGAATCAACTGTTGCATGATTTGAAGAATCTTTTCCGGCTACCGAAGTCCAATGTCCGTCAGTTTTAAGCGGATGCGCATCCGTTTCTTGTATGGTTACAAAAGGTTTTTGAACGATGATATTATCAATATCTACTAATTTTTTCGGCAAATTCATGAAATTAGTTTCTAATTTCAAATCTTCGAGATATACGCTGATACGTCGTCCTTCAATTTCATCGTTATTATCGATCTCGATATGATGCATACCGATAATCGCGACACGCACATCGGGCAACGGTCCGGCAGGCTTATTTTTGTCGGGATTCGGATTAAAAAATCTCTCAATAAAAGCAATATTACTTTCTTGTTTTCCTTGTTCGTGTTTTACGCGAACAATAACATCCGTTAAGTTCAAGTGTTGCAGCTGATAAATGCCCAGATATACATAAGCAGGATTAATGGCTGCATCTAATTTTTTTACACTCATTAATGTATCGTTCGGCGCAAATTGATTGCCGACATACAAGCCGTTGATAATAATGTCTCCGACAAAATTGATTTTAAATTCATCAATTTTAACTTTAGTGTTTAATTTTCGGGATAAATAACCGGAAGTTGTGTCGACTATTTTTTGTTGAACGGAAGGAATTTGTACAATAATCACCAACGCAAAAAATAATAACAAAAAAGTAATACAGATGCGGAATACCCATCGCATTACCCTTCTCCAATCAAAACGAAAGTTTGTTGGCGGTAATTTTTTTTCTGTTATTGCTCTTTCCGGTTCTTCGGCTGGCGATTTGAGCATAAATATTTTTAGTAATCAAAAAATAAAAAATGATTCTTGATATTCAACTTTTCTCATTTTTATTTATTTGTTCTGCTGCAAAAGTACTTACGTAAAAAACATAAAAACAATTTTATCCGCAATAAACAAAAAAATCTTAGCGTTTAATGTGCTTCCGGAAAAGTTTAACAATGTATTAATAATTTAAGACATTGCTAAAAAATTTTATTCCGATATTGAAGTAATATTCGAGAATTTTAAAATCTTATTCTTCTAATTTCTAAAAGACCATATAAAATTAAAACTAACGATTTTAATGATGGATAATTGATTTACCGAAAAAAGAAAATTAAAATAATCTTTCAGTCTTTTGACCATCGCAATTTATTATATTGTACAATATCGCTTTGTCGGTTAAAAATTTTTAAGTAAAGTCTAAGTATCAAATAAATTTTTTTTATGGTTTACTTTAAATATTCTGAACGATTCAATAAGCCGTAATAAAATTTCTTTATAAAAAAAACAGCATGTTATTTGCATAATACCGTAATACAGTTTATTTTTGTGCCCAACAATGAAAATTAATAAATTCATATCATTTCTTCAACCGACACGCGATCCCCGAAAATCGCACAGTCCCCGACCGCGCGTGAGCGTGCAATAATCTTCTTTCCGGCGCGACACATTCAAGGAATGTTGCCGTACAAAAAATTTTCTTTTCTTAATATTATTTATCTTTCGGTAGCGACTTTGTACTGCAATGTCTTAACTGGATTTTATTTATTGGCTTTTCAAACGCAGACGTTGAATTGTTGCGTCGATTACTCTTTCATTAAAAAAATACAAAGAAACTTTATAATGACTCAAACTAAGGAAACTGAAACTGCTACACAATTTAACGACGAAATTAGTATTGAAGTAGCTCATACTTTCCACGCCAAATATGCAGAAGAAATTTGTCGACTCATTGAAGAAAGTGCAAAAATTCGCGGTACCGGTATCGCCAAACGCGATCCGGAATATATCAGAAAAAAATTAATTAACGGGCGTTCGGTAGTCGCTTTGTGCGGCGATAGATTGATTGGTTTTTGTTACGTCGAAACTTGGTCGCATGAACGTTACGTGAGCAATTCGGGTCTAATCGTACATCCGGATTACAGAAAAAGCGGCTTGGCACGCGCCATAAAAAAAGAAGCCTTCGATTTAGCGCGCAATTTATTTCCGGACGCTAAAGTCTTCGGCATCACTACGAGTGGTCCGGTTATGAAAATCAATAGCGAACTCGGTTATATTCCCGTTACGTTCAGTGAACTTACTCAAGACGATGCGTTCTGGAAAGGTTGTTCTAGTTGTCCGAACTACGATATTTTACAAGCGAAAGACCGCAAAGTTTGTTTGTGTACAGGCATGTTGGCTCCGTCGAAAAATGAAGAAGTAAAAATGAAATTCGATTTGTCGGCGCAAATTATTAATCATTCGTCTGATAAAAAATCGCCGCAACAAAACGTCGCCGGTTTCTTTTTTGAAGGACCATAATTAATGGAAAATGGAAAATGATTTCTTTATTCACCATTTACCGTTTCCATTTACCATTAACCAACTACCATTAAATGAAAAAAGTAGTCCTCGCCTATTCCGGCGGATTAGATACATCGTTTTGCGTTAAATATTTGACGGTTGAAAAAAATTATGAAGTTCATGCTGCTATCGTCAATACAGGTGGTTTTTCCGGCGAAGAATTAAAAAGACTCGAAGAAAAAGCCTTGGCGTTGGGTGCAAAATCTTTCACCGCAATTGATGCGCTTGACGATTTTTATAAAAACTGTATTCGATATTTAGTTTACGGCAATATTTTGCGCGGCAGCGTGTACCCGCTCTCTGTTTCCGCCGAGCGTATGTTTCAGGCTTTATGTATCATCAAACACGCCGAAAGTATCGGTGCAAAAGCCGTCGCACACGGTTCAACCGGAGCGGGAAACGATCAGGTGCGCTTCGACATTGTTTTTCAAACGCTCGGCGACGACATAGAAATCATTACTCCGATACGCGATTTAAAACTTTCCAGACAAGAAGAAGTAGATTATCTGCAAAAACACGGCGTTGAGTTGAGTTGGGAAAAAGCGCAATACTCTATCAACAAAGGCATTTGGGGTACCTCGGTTGGCGGAAAAGAAACGTTGACAAGTGATTTACCGTTACCTGAAAGCGCTTATCCGTCGCAAATACAAACAACAGAATCTACTGCAATTTCCTTACAGTTTGAAAAAGGTGAAATCGTCGGTATCAACAAAGAAAAATTTGAACATCCCGTTCAAGCGATTCAGCATTTGGAAAAATTAGCAAGCCAATATGCTATCGGCAGAGATACGCACATCGGCGATACCATTATCGGTATAAAAGGGCGCGTGGGTTTTGAAGCATCTGCGGCACTTATTATTATAAAAGCGCACCAACTTTTAGAAAAACACACGCTCTCGAAATGGCAAACGTATTGGAAAGAACAACTCGCTAATTGGTACGGAATGTTTTTGCACGAAGCACAATTTTTAGAACCCGTGATGCGTGACATCGAAGTTTTTTTAGAAAAAACGCAAGATAATGTAACCGGTGATGTGTTTGTTCAACTACACCCCTACCGTTTTGAATTGCAGGGTATTCGTTCCGATTTCGATTTAATGCGCTCCGACTTCGGTACTTACGGCGAAATAAATACAGCTTGGAGTGGCGATGATGTGAAAGGTTTTACTAAAATTTTGGGTAATTCCACTAAAATTTGGCAATCTGTTCAAAAAAGAAACAAAAAATAATTTTAGCTGTTAGATGTTGGCAACCGTGTGTTAGCAATAAACTAACAGTCCATCGCCAATAACTGACAGCTATTATCCAACAGCTAAAAATGATTAAAGTCGGTATTATAGGTGGAGCGGGATACACTGCCGGAGAATTATTGCGGTTATTGGTACATCATCCGCAAGCGGAGATTGTTTTCGTGCATTCAAAATCCAATACCGGCGCGTACATAAACTCTGTTCATTCCGATTTGGAGGGCGACACAAATTTAATTTTCACGGATAAACTTGCGCTTGACAGTATAGATCTATTATTTCTTTGTGCCGGACACGGCGATGCAAAAAAATTTGTTGAAGAAACCTTGTTACCCGATAATTTAAAAATTATTGATTTATCACAAGATTTTCGTTGGGGTGCCAATCCGAACGCCGGTGAACAAGGTTGGGTATACGGTTTAACGGAACTGAATCGCGATAAAATTGAACACGCACAATTTGTTGCTAATCCGGGTTGTTTTGCTACTGCCATTCAATCAGCAATTTTACCGCTCGCAAAAGCCGGTGTTTTAACCGATGATATACACGTAACAGCTATCACCGGTTCGACAGGGGCGGGACAAAAACCGACGGATACGACGCATTTCAGTTGGCGATCCAATAACTTATCGGTGTATGAAGCTTTTAAGCACCGGCATTTAAAAGAAATTTTTGCGAGCATACATTCATTAATGCCGAATTTTAATAATAAAATTCATTTCGTACCGATGCGCGGCAATTTCACGCGCGGTATAATGGCGAGCGTTTATACTCCCACTACCCTATCCGAAAATGATTTGAAAAATATTTACAGTGGGTTTTATAAAAGTGCGCCGTTTGTACATCTTATTTCTACGTCGCCGCATTTAAAACAGGTGGTCGGCAGCAATAAAATTTATCTGAATATTACTAAACACGGCGACCAAGTGCATATTATCAGCATTATTGATAATTTATTGAAAGGTGCTTCCGGACAAGCGGTTGAAAATATGAATCTGATGTTCGGTATTCATCAAACAGAAGGACTGAAATTGAAAGCATTAGCGTTTTGAATTGATTTACGGTTTAAGATTGACGATTGACGATTGAAAAATTTAGATTTCAGTTTATAATCGTAAATCGTAAATCGTAAATCGTAAATCCAATGAAATGAAATTATTTGACGTTTATCCTTTGTACGATATTGAACCGGTAAGCGGACTTGGCTGCCGCGTGTACGATAAAAACGGTGTCGGCTATCTTGATTTTTACGGTGGACACGCTGTCATCAGCATTGGTCACGGGCATCCGCATTACGTAAAAAAATTGGAAGAACAATTACATAAATTAGGTTTTTATTCCAATTTTATTCAAAATTCTTTGCAACACGAAGTCGCTGACAAACTCGGCAAGCTTTCCGGTTTAGAGGATTACCAACTTTTTTTCGTTAACTCCGGTGCGGAAGCGAATGAAAATGCTTTAAAACTGGCGTCGTTTCACAACGGACGAACAAAAGTTGTCGCGTTTAAAAAAGCATTCCACGGTAGAACTTCTGCAGCCGTGAATGTAACACCCGACGCAAAAATCGTAGCGCCAATTAATGCGGGTTTCGAAAAAGAATTTCACGATCTCAATAATTTTGAAACAGTTGAGGCTTCACTGAAAAAAGGCGATGTCGCGGCAGTCATCATTGAAGGTATTCAAGGTATCGGCGGTATTCATCAAGCATCGGAAGATTTTTTACAAAAAGTTCAAGCACTTTGTCACCAAACTGATACGGTTTTCATTCTCGATGAAGTGCAATCCGGTTACGGACGTTCCGGAAAATTTTTCGCTTTCCA
Source organism: Chitinophagales bacterium (assembly GCA_038226035.1). GTDB lineage: Bacteria > Bacteroidota > Bacteroidia > Chitinophagales > Saprospiraceae > JAAFJT01. Next base: position 71,009 of record JBBRQS010000011.1, read on the forward strand.
ACACGCGCAAGGTATAGAACCAGATGTCGTAACAATTGCTAAAGGCATGGGCAACGGTTTTCCGGTCGGCGGTGTTCTCATTCACTCGAAATTTAAACCGAAATTCGGAATGCTCGGTACGACTTTCGGTGGCAATCACATGGCTTGTGCAGCATGCGTTGCGGTTTTGGATGTGATAAAAGCGGAAAATTTGATGCAAAACGCCGTTGAAGTAGGTGATTATGCACAAGAAAAACTCAAAACGCTGCGCGGCGTAAAAGAAGTACGCGGTAAAGGTTTAATGATAGGCATTGAATTTAATTATCCGGTAGCGGAATTGCGCAAAAAATTATTATTTGACGGGCATATTTTTGTAGGTTCCTCATCGGAAGCGAATACCGTACGTTTGTTGCCGCCGTTATCCGCAACCAAACAAGACGTAGAAACGCTCGTTGAAGCAATGCAACGTTTGTTGTAAAATTGAAAAAATTGAAAAAACGAATTTCTACGAGTTAAGTCAAAGGAGTTAGTACGCGACCGGTTTTAAAAATTTCCAAAACCACGCTGCTAAACACGCACCGATAACGGGCGCAGTCAAATAAATCCAGATAGACGTGAAATTGCCGGAAATAATTGCCGGACCCAAACTTCTTGCCGGATTCATGGACGCACCGCTGATAGGACCGGCAAAAATAGCTTCTAACATCACCGTAGCACCGGCACATACACCCACTAATTGTTGCGTCATTCTATTGCTGCTTTGTGCCATAAAAATGACGACCACCATTAATAAAAAAGTAAGAATAATTTCAAAAATAAAAGATTGTAATTCACTGCCCGACGGCAAAGTCGCACCTAAAGTTAGATTTGCCGGAAACATGAGTTTCAAAACGCCCGCCGCCGCGGTTGCACCTATAATTTCACAGATAATATAAGGTAAAAGTTCTTTTTTATCGAACAAACCGGCAACTGAAAATCCGATAGCGATGGCGGGATTGATAAAACAACCCGAAATTTCCCCGAAAGTATACACTAAAACGGTAACAATGAGACCGAAAGTAATGGAAATACCCAAACCACCGCCGACCGCACCGTTTGTTTGTTGATTAATGACAGCAGCACCGCAACCGCAAAAAATTAAGAGAAATGTGGCGATAAATTCCGTTAAATATTTTTTCATGAAGTACTTGAATAAAATTGGTTGGTGAAAATTATTTGATATAGAATACCGGAAATATTTCAAGCACTAAATTAATTTTTTAATTAAGCAAATAAAGTTTTTTCTTGATTTATTTTTTTTAGATTTTTTTCAGCCTAACAAAAAGAGCAAAATCATCGATTATGATTTTGCTCTTCGAATACTTTTATTAAAGCTTTTTTTCTGTTACCAATCGCTGCTCGCGCCGCCGCCGCCGAAACTGCCGCCGCCGAAACCGCCGAAACCACCGCCGGAATCGCCACCGCCGGAATCACCACCGCTGCCGCCACTTCCCCAACCGCCACCGGAATTTCCGCCGCCGCCGCCGAACCAAAAAAATCCGGGACCACCTCCCAAACCGCGATTACCTGAACCGTACTGCGCGTAACGGGAACGGTTAGACATATACATAAACACCAACACCATTACAATCAGGAAAATAATGAACAACCAAAAACCCGCATCGCTGCCGCTACCCTTATCTTTTCCGTAATTTTCGTTCACAAATTCACCTTTTATCGACGCGCGAATAGCAGTAACCGCATTGTGAATACCGTCGAAGTAGCGACCTTCTTTAAAAGCCGGCACCATTTGCAGTTGTTCGATACTTTTACATCGCAAATCCGGTAATGCACCTTCGAGACCGTAACCGGGAGAAATATTTACTTTACGAGGTTGTTGAGATATAAGTATGACAACACCGTTATTTTTTTGTTTGAAACCGATACCCCATTTTCTGCCGATTTCTAAAGCCCAATCTTCAATCGCATAATCACCCAAACTTTTTACTGTGACAACAGCGATTTGATTAGAACTCGAATCATTGTAAGCCGACAGTTCTGTCTCTAAACGTACTGTTTCATCGGGAGTGAGCATACCGGCAAAATCGTTCACTAATCGTGGCGGATTTGGTCTGTCAGGAACTTTCGGTTGCGCTGTAAGAAGAGTAAGCGTACCGAAAAAAAGAAAAATTACACTTAAAAAAGATTTTATCATCGAAGGATTACCGTTTTAAAAATCATTCTTTATTTTTTATCTCGGAAGTACGTTTCGGAATTTTCAGATTTTTACATTTATTGGGTACAATTTTATCTAATAACTCCGCACCGATGTCGGGATCTATAAAATACCAAGTAATACCTTCGTCTTCGGATACGCCCAATAAAAAGTTTGTAACGCGCACCGATTTTGCATCTTTTTTAGAAGTAAGTACAATGGTTTGCGATAAAAGACAATTTATCATACTGTCGCACTTAACGAAACCGGTTGGTTTTCCAAAATCGAAAGAATCAATAGTCATTTCACTTTCGATGGTTTGCATTTGTTGCGTAACCGTTTCGGTCATTTTTTCGGCACCACCCATCATTTTTATTAATTTCGGATGGTTATACCGCACGTAACTGTCCCATTTGCGTAAATTAAAAAATGCTTCCAATTCGCCGGCACGCACCGTTGCCGAAAGTTGCCAAACTAATGTATCCCTTTCCGGACTGTTTTGCGCTTTTAAATTGTGGACGAAAAAAATTGCGAACAGTTGGTATATTATTACTTTAGGCAAATGAAAGCGGTTTTTACTTATATTCGTCGAAATCAAATCTTGTAGTATTTTAAAATAATTTTTCATGTATCTTATAAACCGTTACCGTAAACAATTTCATCCGGTAATTCGTTTGTATCGCTATCGGAGTGCGGAAAAATAGATTCCATCGTATCACCCAAATGTTTAATCACGTGGCACAAACCGGATACCATCATATCTTGTTCAAAAAATTCGCGCAGATATTTTGCTTCCGTGCGCCAAAATTGAAAACCGAGATGTTGATGAATGCCCTCGTCACCGAAAACCGCAAATTTTTTATCTTTCAAAGCAATATAAATCAAAACACCGTTTCTTTGTCTTGTTTCAAACATTTTCAGTTTTTTAAAAACTTCCAATGTTCTGCCCTGCACCGTTTCCGGGCATTTATCTTCGACGAACACACGTATTTCTGCCGAACAAACTGTTTCTGCTTGCCTTATTGCTTTTAAAATTTGATGTTCTTCTTGTACATTAAAGAAACGCATAATTATGAGTTATGTAGTATTAGGTATAAAGTATTAAGTATCAATAATCAAGTAATTTTTGTATTACACTTCATACTTTAGGATTCATACTTTATCCTTGTTTACTTAGGTGCGCCACCCATATTATCGAACGCGCCTTTCAAACTCGGTGATTTGTCCGCACCGGCATCCGCTTGAAAATAAGGTTTGTCTTTAAAACCGAACATACCGGCGTAAATATTGTTCGGAAAAGATTTTACTTGAACATCATAGGCCTGAACTGCCGCGTTATAATCGTTGCGCGCTACTTTTATTCTGTTTTCGGTACCTTCCAACACTACCCGTAATTCTTGAAATGCAGCATTGGAATTCAATTTCGGATATTGTTCTGATACGCTCAACAATCTGCCGATAGCGGAACCTATCTGTCCTTGTGCATCTTGAAATTGTTTGAGTTTTTCAGGCGTTAAGTCGGCGGCGTTTACAGTCATTTTAGTAGCACTTGCGCGCGCATTAATGACGCCTTCCAAAACACTTTTTTCAAAGTTGGCTTCTCCTTTTACGGCTTCAACGATATTCGGAATCAAATCATTCCGGCGTTGATATTCACTTTGCACGTTTGCCCATTTAGCATTTACATTTTGTTCAGTAGGCACAATAGCATTGTATTTGCAACCGCCATACATAGCCAAAAGTACCAACACGCCGACAAGTAATAAGATCTGTTTCATAAATTAATTAATAAGTGTAATTTAATCCTTTAAATTGATTTTCTTTAAAAAAAGCATTTAGTTTTCGTGTAAAACTAATTAAGGCAAATTTAGTCAATATTGCGGTGAAAAAAATTTTTTCAGAATTATTTTGGGATAATTTTTTCGATAGATTTCGGAAATACGTTTTTGAAAATTCGGGTACGTAGATTTTAAATGAAAAAAAACGGGCCCAAAAAAATCTTAAACCGGTTTTGTGAATTGTTTCAATTCCGACTCGTCGAGGGCATATCAATCAATATATCTGCGTTATTTATATACAGTTACAAATCATCTTTATTCTTTGGTCGCCTTACCGATTGCCATTTAAACCCTTTCAGTTTTAATCCGTCGTGGTCGGCTTGTTTCATCGGTATCATGTTGCCTTTCGGTTTTTTGAAAAATTTTATTTTATCTATTTTGTTGCGATCCAAGTAAATCAGCATTTCCGAGCATTCAATTTTATTCACACTCACGTAAGCGTTTTTGTCATCCGTAACATAATACAGCGATTCGGCATTGCCTTCTACGAAAATGCGGCGCAAAGAATCTTGTTCAAAAAAAGCAGTTACGTGCCTACCTTTAATTTCGTTGAAAAAATGTTCATCGCGAGAGTTAATGATGAACGCATTTTGATCAAGAAAAACTTTATCAATTTTCCGCTCCCGCATCGAAACGCGAATGGTGTCGCCGGAAAGTTGCGCCGTATCCGACCAGACAAGCGGGTCTCTGAACAATCGGAACGCCGAATCTTTTTGAACATACGCCATTGAATCGCACACAGCTTGGAAATTCTTTTTGAAAATTCGCACGTGTTCAAAACCGAGTAAAGTACGCGCCGTATCTTTCGCGGTTTCTTTGAAGGTGATAATCGTGTCGGCGCGCATAAACAGCGTATCTTTTTCTACTAACGACGATAAAATCGGACGTTTGCCGAAGGCTTTTATATAATCGCGTTTTTGGTCGTACTGCATGGTTTGGCAGCGCAAAGTTGTTTTTGCGGAAGTATCTTGCCAATAAACGTTACCGCGCGCAACGCCCACACTGTCTTTCGATTCAAAATCAATGATATCGGCTTCAATGAGTTGTTTACCGTTCACGATATTCGTTCGTCCGCGTGTACGATACGTTTTTGCTTTTGTGTCGTATAAAATCGTATCCGACTTCACGGTTTGAGAGGTATCTTTAAAAAAAGCGTTGCCTTGCAAAAAAGTTTCTTCGGTTTTTCTGTTATAAATAATTGTATTAGCGGTCGCATTGCGCACCGAATCGTGCGTGACGGCATTGCCTTTAAGTGTCAATAAACTTGTTACACCGTCATACAACATCGTATCGGCTGTGGCAATTTGCGATTTTTTTTCGTATTGCGGTTTCAGTGTGAACTCTGCTTTATCTTTATCCAAATCGTAAAAACCGGCTTCGGTATAAAATCGCGCCGAATCTTTCAGATAAAATAACGCCGGTGCCAGAAAATACGCGACATTGGTTTGCGTATTATACCGCAGCGTATCGGTTTTTATCTGCACATCTTTACCGACTACGACGACATGATCTTTGAAAAAAGATTCGTGTTGCACCACCCGATATTCTCCCCGCCGACTTGTGAGTTGCGATTTACCGTCGTCCAACGTTGCCGGCACAATGTAGGTAGCGACTTTATTTGCGAGGTCGTAGTGCAGTTTCGTGGTGAATAATTTTTTGTCATTATCTTTCAAAATCACATCTCCGAATAGGTCCGCTTGTCGCGTATTGCCGAAATAATGAAGCGAATCGGAAAAAACATTTACCGAATCACCTTGCTTTATCACCACACCGCCGCGCGCAATAACGTTATTAGCATTATCCAAGACAGCAGAATCGCAAAACATAATCGCGTCTTTGTGTTTCAGGCGCACGTTGCCGATAAGTTTTCGCACTTGCTCGTCCTTCAATAACGTAAAAGTGAGGACTTGCGCGCTTAGAATTTGTACTTTGTTGGTATCTGTCGGATTTTGGATTTCGGGTGTTACCGGATTTTGTGCTACCAAAAAAACTATTGCGGAACCGACAAAAAAAAGACTGAGTCCGATTTTTTTTTGAAGAAAATATTTTAAAAAATTTTTTGAAAAATAATTTTTCTCAAAAAAATTTTTTATTTTTTGAAAAGATTTTTTTTCAAAAAAAATAAAAACCAAACCAATAAAGATTATAAATCGTAAATCGTAAATCGTAAATCGTAAATCGTAAATCGTTTGCGTCGTCAAAATATTTTTTTTAGAAACGCAAAATTAAATAATTTAGTTTGAATGAGAGTCGGTTGTAAAATTTTTCCGCACAAAGTACTCTCAATAATCCTGAGACATCGGGTGTATCACTAATTCGTCTATCACAACGTGTTTCGGAGCGGTAAGAATATATTTTATGGCATCAGCCATATCTGTATCTTTGAGCCAAGTTTGTGCTTTTTCGGCACCTTGTGCGTGTGCATGAAAATGCGTATCTACTAAACCGGAATAAACGACCGACACTTTTATACCGTCGCGGCGCACTTCTTTGCGCAATGCCATCGAAAAAGCATCTTGTGCGTACTTGGAGGCACAATACAAAGCACCGCCCTCGAAAACGTGCTTTGCTGCATCGGAAGCGATATTAATAATATGCCCTTCGCCGTTTTGGCGCATGAAAGGAATTACTTTTTTTGCGAACAGAAACGTTCCTTTTACATTCGTGTTCATCACCGCATCCCAATCGGACGCGGAAATATTTTCGGTTTTACCGAACACGCCGAAACCCGCGTTATTCACCACCGCATACACAGTACCGAAAAGCGTAGAAGTTTCCGAAATTACATGTTCAACAAATTTTTCGTCTGCCACATCTCCCGCAAAAACTAAGGCTTGTCCGCCATTATATTCAATTTCTTTTTTCAGTTGAAGTAATTCGTTTTCGCTGCGTGCAGCCAAACTGACAAGCGCGCCGGATTTGGCGAGCAATAAAGCCAATGCGCGACCTATGCCTTTCGATGCACCCGTTATAATAATGGATTTGTTTTTTAAAGTCATGACCGAGTGTTGAATTTAGACGTTAAACAATAATATCCCATTAACGTCCTAACTTACGATAGACTGCAAAGTTAATTTTTCAGAGCACAAAGCATTTATTTTTCGAGTAATTATTATTGTTTAAATTTAGTTTTTAAAATAGTTGAACGGAGAAATAAACGACTTTAAGGTTTTATTTCTTCCGTAAATTTTTGGAAGCTTCGGTAGTTTGTTGAATTAATTTTTCTATATTCGAGAGATCTATTTGATTATTAAAATGTTTGTACACGTTCAGCCATGTTTCTGAAATTGCCGGAAACAAATTTTTCCCTTTCTCGGTAGCATTAATAAAAGTATATTTACTTTCCGACGTGCGTACCAATAAATCTTTTTTTTCCAATTTTTCTACCATGCGCGTAATGGTAGAGGGTGCTAATTTTATTTTTTCGCTCACTTCCGTCGGTTGTACATTCGGTTTGCTGCTTACTACGAGCATCAACATCGCATCGGACGGGGTTAAATCGATGACGCCGAAATAACTTTCAGCTACTACCGACAGTTCACGCGCAAACGCATTGACCGTAAAATATAAATTATCTTCAAAAAAATTGTTCATGCGGATTGGTTTACGGGAAAATTTGTAATTAACATTCAATAATTAATAAGAAGTTGTATTGACAAATATCCAAAATCAAGCCAAACAATTCTTTAAAAAAAGCAATTTAATTATCTCGTTGCTTTTCCGAGATAATACATATCTATATCGCCTTTATTTTTGGCAGGGAGTTTTCCGCGATCGCGAGAATTGAAATTGTAACATATTTCGCTGTAAGTGGCTTCACTGATATTTACGTGTCCGGGTATCGTCACCCAGATCTAGCGCGAAACTGTATGCTTGATGTGTGTATAAAGAAGCTTTATGAATATTGGCAGAAGTATATTTTTCGGAGAGTTGATAAAACAAACCCATTTTTTCGCGCGGATCATCGGTTTTTTTTATTTTATCTTCCAATGTTTCCGCACCCGTATCTTACGCGGAGAGCGATATTGACCACAAAATGAGCGAAAATAATATGAAGATAGTTTTTTTTAAACATGAATTTTTAATACAAAATGCTGAACAATACAAAAATCAGTACAAATCTTTCGCATATTTGTACTTTGTACGTCAAAGTGAGTAAACAATCATACCTTCGTCAAATCAATTTATTTATTTACTTAAATTACCTCACCATTAAAAAGCTTTAAATGAAAAAGCTTCTTTACTTATTTATTCTTATTTTAGCTGTTAATGGTATCGGCTGTAAACCACAAAACGCCGGCAGCAGTCAAAGCGCAGACAGTACGTTCAAAATATTTGAAGATGTATTTTTAGATGCTTACTGGAAACAATACCCTGCTGCTTCCATATTCATTGGTTATGGTAAATATTATGATAAGTTGGTAGTACCGGACAATACTTCAGTAGCGAACAATATTTCATTTTCCAATCAATGGATCGATTCATTGAATAAACTGGATTATCAAAAGCTAAACGACAATAATAAAATCAGTTTCAATATCATCAAAAATCAATTAGAGAGCGATAGCTGGTATCAATCGGTTTTTAAACAATACGAATGGGATGCTTCTTTGTATAATCTTAGTGGTGAGTGTTATTACTTAATCAATCAACCTTGGGCAGCATTGGATGATCGATTGAAAACTTTATCCAAGAGATTAGAAAATACACAGGCATATTATCAAACTGCGTTCAACTTACTTCATCTGCCTACCAAAGAATATGTTGAACTGGCCATCTCACAAAACCAAGGCGGGTTATCTGTTTTTGGAAAATCATTAACCGATTCAATTAAAGCCTCTCATTTAAGTGATACAGAAAAAAATATCCTCACAGAAAATGCAGCCAAAACAGTTGCCGCCATTAACCAATACATTGCCTCTTTAAAAGGAATGCTTGCAAATAAAAAACAGGAATTCCGCAGTTATGCCATCGGCAAAGAATTGTTTACCCAAAAATTTAAATATGATATTGCAGCCGATATCAGTCCCGAAGAATTGTATGCCAAAGCAAAAGGAGATAAAGTGCGATACCACACAAAAATGTATCACCTCTCAGATAGTCTCTGGACAAAATATTATCAAACACAAACCAAACCAACTGATACTACAGCATTGATTCAGGATGTGATTAATAAAATACAAATGCAACATGCCGCTCCAGAGCATTTTTTTGATACACTTTCAAATCAGGTGCACCGGTTAAAAAAATTCATTATTGAAAAAAATCTGTTTGATTTTGATACAACCTATCCCATTATAGTGAGATATATGCCGGACTATGCAAGCGGTGTAACTATTGCAAGTGCTGAATTTGCCCCACCTTATCAAAAACAGGGGGCAACATATTACAATGTTGATGACCTGACTAAATACACCAAAGAAAAAGCCGAGAGCGCTTTGCAAGAAGAGAATAACTTTATGTCACAGCTACTTTCGATACATGAAGCTATGCCGGGTCATTGTTTACAGGGTATTTACAGCAATAAAAAATCGTCGGATGTACTACGTTCCGTTTTTCAGAATGGCGCCATGATTGAAGGCTGGGCGGTATATACGGAAGGTATGATGCTAGATAACGGGTGGGGCAATCATTCTCCTGAAATGGAATTGATACATGATAAAATGAAACTCCGCGAACTCTCCAATGTAATAATCGATTATGATATGCAAGTACTTAACAAGCCGAAGGACTACATCATGCATATTTTGGTAAATGAGTGTTTTCAAACCCAGGCTCAGGCAGAAGAAAAATACCATAGAGCAACGGTTTCACAAGTACAACTTTGCTCCTACTATGCAGGCTACAGTGCGATTGCTGCTTTAAAAGATGCTTACCAAAAGAAAATGGGTGATAAGTACAGCTTAAAAGCTTTTCACGAAACCTTTTTAAGCTTTGGCAGTTCACCTATTAAGTATATCAGTGAAAGAATGTTGCAATAAAATCCGCGCGCAATTAATGTGACCTCTTACAAAAACCGCAACAAAACTTTCACATATTTGAAAGTTAGCGGTCATTGCAACGACATAGCAGTATGACACAAACAAAAGAACCTACAATTCTAAATTGATTATAAAATTTAATCAGGCAAAGAATTAAAAAGTGAAGGCCAGAAATCACTCAAAAATAACGGGGCGAAACCTGAAAAGCCAAATGAGTAAGGAAATTTAAAAAAACTAAAATGGTAAATTTATCTGTGATCGCGCAACTCATTGTTGCTATTTCTGTTGTTATTGTGTGGGTATTTCGCTTCGATAATATCGTGAAAGAATTCAACCGATATGACCTGAGTGTTCTGACGCGCACGATTGTTGGAGCAGTTAAAATATCGTTGGCAACTCTGCTTGTAGCAGGTATCTGGTATCCTTCGCTGGTTTTAATTCCGGCACTTTTGATGGCTTTCCTTATGCTAAGTGCACAATATTTTCACTTCAAAGTGAATAGCCCATGGCAAAAACGTATTCCCTCATTGTTTCTTTTGCTACTTTGTCTTTTTATTGCAGCCGTATCCCTTAATTTAATTGCATAATGCATTTACTGGAAGTTTTAATTTTTATTTCGAGTCTCTCTTTTTTAGTTTACGGTATATCTTATTTTACATCTGTTAAAATGAAAAATGAATTTATACGCTTTGGACTAAGTAGACTAGGAGCGCTTACTGCAATTTTAGAGATTTTGGGAGCCTTAGGTTTATTAGCCGGCTTAATGTTTAGCTATATTTTACCGATATCTTCAGGAGGCTTAGCTTTACTGATGTTCTTTGGCGTAGCAGTCAGACTAAGAGTTAAAGACAGTTTGTTGGATTTGTTACCTGCTTTATTTTTTCTTGGTTTAAATTCATACATCTTTTTTGTATCAATGAAAATCTTCTTGTAGTGGAGATTATAATTTGCTCTTGTAAAAAAAACTTAAATGAAGATTTTATTACCCAATTAAGAATATTTGCTTTTTTAAAAAACAACAGGAGTAAACTTAAAAGTAAATAATTATGACAGATAAATTCACAGCCGTTTCCTTTGAGACTGCGATTGACAAGCACAGCGGGGCAGTACCGTTATCGTGAAATACAAAGGATTTTACTTGACGGAACAGTTTTCGACCAAAACACATCGGGTCTTACGGTTGGTTTGAGTAATGTAATTGCGGGTTGGCAAATCGGGATTCCGAAATTCAAGAAAGGCGGTAAAGGAAAATTATTTATATCCTCTTAGTTAGGTTACGGTAGCTATGGTTCCGTATCAATTACGGGCATTGCTCCGCTTGTGTTCGAAATTGAATTGGTAAGTTTTAAATAGATTCAGGAAATAAGATCAGGAAAATAAATTTAAAAAAATTAACGGCAAACACGCGTGGGACTCGCGCTTGATATCAGGTTTAAGTCTGAAAGACATAAACCTGCTTTTTTATTTTTTTAAACCTTACGCATATAATTCGAGCGTGGCGAAAATCGCTGAATTTTTATAATTTAACTTGCACATTTGTATAAGAAGGACAATAACCAAACCCAACACAAGCACCTACACCACCGGAAATGTTAATAAAGAACGCGCAAAATTGTGATCGACATTTCTATTTTAGTAGTTTGTGCAACAAACGCACTCGCAGCACCCGACTTCAATCAATTTAACTAGTTCTACAGCTTTCATGTTGCTAAAAATAGAATTTTAGTTATACTGTTCAAATTTTTTGTAGCGTTTAGTTATGTTAATCGATTTGTTTTAAACAAAATCAAACAAATTTCTTACCTCCATAAATTAGTTCTTGCAAAAAATTAAAATTATATCAACCTAATTATTTGTCGCTCAAAATTTTCACCGCCGCCGTATCCGCCAAACCGTAATTACCGTCCGATAAAATTTTATCTTTTTCGTTGAATTTGGGATTTGTAATTTCAACTTGTTGCAAATTTCGCATACCCAATTGCACCGGAATTTTTACTGCTGTGCTGTCATTTATCATTTTCATCACCCAAAAATCTTTTAAAAGTTCGTCGCTTAAAACACATTCTTTCGGCAGCATTTGTGTGTTGCTTTTATGATTCAATGTCAGCATCACGGTTGTAATTAAACCTTCCGGTAAAAACATTTGCGTATCGGGTTTCAACCAATATTGCTGCGTTTGTGTCGTCGGCAGCACGGTTGTAAGCGGTCGCGTGAGTTTGGCGATAATTTGTTTTTTATCCGGCAAAAGTATAGTATAGTACGAATCGATGTGCGTTAAAGCGGTATATTCGTAAGGCACATTTAATTGAAAAACGACGCTGTTATTATCTGTGATGGTACAAAGCGGATTGCCTTCAGTTACATAATCACCGACTTGTTGTCTATCTAAAACAGTAACGATACCGCTTATCGGTGCTTCTATCGTAATTTTACCGAGATTCGCCAACGACGGATCATCTTTAAAAGTATCGCCGAGGGCTTTGCGTTCTTTACTTTCCAAAACATACAGCACTTCGCCTTTGTGCACAGATTGTCCTAACTTTATTTTTACTTCCATCAAAAAACAAGGTATCGGTGCCGTCACCATATTGCGTTGCACATACGCGGTCACGGCAGAAAGCGGAACTTGTTCGTTCATATCGCCGATAGTGACGGCGGCAACAGTCACTTGCGCTTTCGGTTGTACATCTGCCGCCGGTGCATCTTCTTTCGGTGCCGCGTTTTTGCACGCTATAAGAAAAAGAAAACAAAATAAGACTTTAGACTTTGGACTTTGGACTTTGGACAATATAACCAATATTTTTTTATCCAACGTCCAACGTCCAACGTCCAACGTCCAAAATCCTTTTTTACCAGTTCCAATAATTGTAAGCATTTATTAAGAGTTGTTGTTGTACTTGAATGGTTATAAAATCTTGTTGCAAAGCCGTTAAATCTTTTAGCGTCGTGACGATATTCAGTACCGAAATTTGTCCGCGCACCAGTTCTTTATGGTATACAAATAAAAGTTTTTGATATTCGCCGATTTGCGCATCGAGTAAAATTTGCCGATTATGTAAAAATCTGACTTCATCGGCAATGCGCATCATTCTTAAACCGTTCTGACTTAAAAAAGAAGTTTTATAATTGGCAGCCGTTTGTACTGCAAGCACGGTTTTACTTCGATTTATTTCTTTTTGTTTACCGTCGAAAATATATACACTGAAACCCAAACCCGCACTCCAACCGAAACGTTTAGGAAAATCGGGAATATAATTGCCATTTAAACCAACGTTGAGTAAAAGATTTAATTGCGGTTTGTATTTCAGTTCAAAAACATCTTGAGCGATCAAGGCATTGAGACTATCAAGGCGATATTTTTCAAGAAATCGGATATTAGACATCGGACGTTGGATATTAGAATTTTGATTTTCCAAAGTCCAATGACCAACGTCCAATGTCGAATCGAGCGGCGCGATTGTTTGCACGGTTGTATCATTGATACCGCACAAAACGTTTAAATCCAAGAAATGCAAGCGGTAATTATTTTGAAAAGCAGTTAAATTAATTACTTGTTTTTGCCTTTCAATATTCAATAACATCACATCGGATTCTTTTGCTAAAGTGGCTGCTGCTAATTTCAAAACAATATCGCGTTGCTCATCAATCAATTTGATGATGCTGGATACAAAATCTGCCTGTTTTAAATCCAAAAGGCAATATATATATTGGTCAACCACGCTTTTTTCAATATCATGGCTTGTAAGTTCAATATTATTTTCATTGATTTTATTGCCGGCAAGTATTTGTTCGGCAAGTGGTTTAAATCTATTGGATGCCCAAATCGGTTGCATCACCGTAAACAAAGCCTGATAATTTCCGCCGTTCGTAGAGCCGAGATCAAGCCCGATATAATCGCTGCTACCTGTTTGTGAATTGAGGTCAATGCGCGTTTTATTATTGTCGTATAAAAGAATCGGCGCTAAAGTATATCCGGCGTTGAAAGTAATCTGCGGTTTGAGATATTGCGCACGCAAGCGTTCCGTTTCCAATAAATTTATTTTACTTTGATTGCGCACATCTTTATTCAGAGGACTAAATGCTTTTGCTTGCTCAGTGTAATAATTTACGTTGTTTTGAGCGGTGGCTTCAAAAGACAAAAAAGACAAAACCAACGAAAACAAACATGAGGAAAATATTTTTTTTTCTTCAATCTTCATACTTGATAATTAGATAAAAGGGAATAAACTTAAAAAAAAATACACGAAAATTCGTGTCATCCGCGTCCCAATTACGCTCAAACATAACGCTAATGACGCGGATTTTCGCGGATTTTTTTTTTATTCAACTTAATCCCACATATTTTCATTCAGAGACTTACTTTATTTAAAATTTCATTTTTTTTCAACTCTAAAATTCAGATAAATAAAAGCAGCTAACGCTAACACTGCGCTCAAATAAAACGGTAAATCAATGCGTGCCGGATCATTTTTATAAATAAATTGCGAAGTTAACGCACCTACACCTATACCGGATTCCAAACCGATGAACATGGTAGCAAAACCGCGTCCGCGATGTTCGGGTGCCACCAAATCCACAACCCATGCTTGCAATGTCGGCGTATTCATTCCCCAAGAAAATCCGTAAATAATTGCCGAAAAAATAAACATAAAAGGTGTGTGCGCCCAAGCGACAACGAGCAATGCAAAAAACATGGTCAAAGAAGAAAATTTAAGCACCGTTACGCGCCCGTACTTGTCGGAACTTTTACCGAAAAATATCCGAATGATCAGCGAAGAAAACGTATAAACACCGAAAAATAATCCTTTATTTTCAATACCCAAAAGTTTCGTCAAATCCGGAATGATATTGAGCATTACACCCGACGCAAAAGCCACCAAAAATTGCACAATAAAAGTAGGAATGGCACGCGGATCGTATATCTCGTGACGTTTTACTTTCAATAACGCAAGCGAAAATTTTTGTTTATTCGGTAATGTTTCCTGCATGGTGCCGACTAAAATGGCAACAGATATCAAAGCAAACGCCGCACTCAGTATACACATCGCATAAAAACCGAAATGCAAAGTGACGGCACTGCCTATAACCGGCGCGATACTCATACCGATACTGCTGCTCATACCCAATGCACTCATTGCTTCACCGCGACGGTGTGCATCCACCAAATCTGCAGTAAAAGCTGCCGTTGCTGTCGGCTTAAAACCGGTAGAAAATCCGTGAAATAAGCGCAATAATAAAAATCCGTAAACAGTCGTCATTATCGGATAAAATAAACTGCAAATCACGCACACCAACGAACCGAATATCATCACCGGTACGCGACCGATCGTATCGGTAAGTTTGCCACTGAACGGACGCGATACGCCGGCGGTCAGTGTAAACAAAGCTAAAATCCAACCTTTATAACTTGCGCCGCCCAACGCCGTTAAACGATCCGGCAATTCCGGTAACAGCATCTGAAAACTCGCTGCAAATACAAAATTACTCGCACACAATAATATAAATTGCTTAGAAAACAAGTTAGACGTTGACGAAAGAGGCATTACGGTTTTCATCGCGCAAAATTAAGTCGGAATTTCATCAAGCACTAAATTATAAGGCTTTTTTAAGGTTATATTGAGGATAAATGACAGCATTAAACAGTGAAACCATAAAAACTAATAACTCCTATCTCCTAACTAATTCTTATCTTTGCGGTATGGCATTGCAAATAATTTTTGAGGATAATCATATCATAGCCGTCAATAAACCGGCGGGTGTATTAGTGCAAGGAGATGAAACAGGTGATACGCCTTTGCTCGATTTAATGAAGGAGTATGTAAAAGTAAAATACAATAAGCCCGGTGATGTGTTTTTGGGTGTCGTGCATCGGATAGACAGACCCGTTAGCGGTGCCGTTATTTTTGCACGGACGAGCAAAGCATTGGAAAGGATGAATAAAATTTTTGCAGACCGCGAAGTAAAAAAAACGTATTGGGCAATCGTGCGTGAACGACCGAATCCGGAATTCGGTACACTCACCAATTATCTTTCTAAAGATGCCGATAAAAATATTACGAAAGTTTTAAGCGGGCCGAGTAATCGCCATCCGGATGCGAAAATTGCTACTTTGGATTATTTTTTGAAAGGCAGTCTGAACGGATCTCATGCACTCGAAGTAAATCCGCAAACCGGTCGGTCACATCAGATTCGTGCGCAATTGGCACATATCGGTTCACCGATTCGCGGTGACGTGAAATACGGTTATCCGAGAGCGAACGAAGACGGATCTATAGATTTACATTGCTATTCTATGAAATTTATTCATCCGGTACAAAATATCGAAGTGGAAATTTCCGCTATGCCGCTCAATAATAATACTTGGCGACCGTTCGTGCCATTGTTACTGCAACATTGAAATTGGCTTTTTGAAAAACTTTTTTCTACATTAAATCCTTTAACTCCTCTCGGATTATTATTTAATTTTCATTCCGAATTTCAAAAATATTTTTTTATTCGCAGGCTTTTAAAAAAATCTTCGCTGAACACAAAAAAATAAACTAAATAAATTTTTTTAAAAAATATTTTCAAAAAAAAATTTAAAAAAATTCTTGAAATCAAAAAATTGTCTCAACTTTATAAAAATTTTTAAACCTTAAATTTTTAACCGATAAAATAAATTTATTCATAATTTTTTTTGGAAAACTATTTCTATCTCTAGCAAAAAAACTTTTACCACTTTATTTTAATAACCTGTATGAAAACTTTATCTTTTGTTTTTTCTCCTAAAAGAAATATACCGTTTCTTTTGAAGTTTTTTATTATTTCATTTTCCGCTTTATTTTTCACGGCTTGTCGTAATAAAACAGTTTCGCCGCAAATGACGGCGGATATTGCCAATTATGTGTACGCCTACACAAACGGTTCAATTGCCGCAGACCAAGCCGTAAAAGTTCGATTTACGTCGTCACTCGTTACGCCCGAAGAAATCGGTAAACCCGTTGATAACGGCGTTTTTAATCTTTCGCCGAATGTTTCCGGAACAGCAGTTTGGGAAGATGCGCAAACAATTCGGTTTACGCCGGCTGAAAATTTTGAACCCGGAAAATGGTATACAACAAAAGTACAATTGAACAGGCTGTTCAAAAACATTCCGCCCAAGGCGCAGGAATTTGTTTTTGATTTTAATATCCGGCAACTTACTTTCACGCTTCAAACGGAAGGTTTAGAGCCTGAAACGCCGGGTGATATGAGCAAACAAATTTTATCCGGCACGTTGGTTACGACGGATAAAGTGGATACAAAAAAAATGGAAGAAGTGCTTAGTGCTGCTGAAAACGGAAAAAATTTATCCGTATCTTGGATCAACAGTAGCGACGGAAAACAGCACGAATTTAAAATACGCGGTGTAGGACGCGACGTTAAAGAAAATACCGTAAAAATAAAAGCCATCGGAAAACCTTTCGGTGTAGACCAAACCATAGACACGGAAGTAAAAATTCCGGCTTTAAACGATTTCAGTGTCATGAATGTGCATATCGTTCAAGGTGCCGGCGACCAACAATACTTAAAAATAAATTTCAGCGACCCGCTTCAAACCAATCAAGACGTGAACGGTTTAGTGAAAATAAATGATTATTACGATAAGCTCACGACTTCGATTGAAGGTAATTCTATTTTGGTTTATACCAACGATAATATGTCCGGCGAAAAAAGTGTGTTCGTTAACAATGCCGTCAAGAATTATGCGGGTAAACAAATGTTGCACTCCGGCAATTACGTCATTACTTTCAATGACACAAAACCGCAAGTGCGATTAGTCGGAAAAGGTGTTATTTTACCGAGTGAAGATGGCGTAAATTTTCCGTTTGAAGCCATTAATTTGAATTATGTGGACGTTGAGATTTTGAAAATATTCAACAACAATATTCTCCAATTTCTGCAAGCCAACGGTATGGAAGGCGGTGACAATATGGCAAACGTCGGCAGAATAATTATGCAGAAAAAAATCGCTTTGAAAGCCCTTAATCCGACCGCATCTGCCATGAAATGGACGCGATATGGTTTGGATTTATCGGATTTAGTAAAGCGCGATCCGACGGCGATATACCAAGTGCGTTTATGTTTCCGAAAATCTTATGTCAGCAACTCTGCTTGCGCCGGCAAATCCGATAACATGATAACAGTAAACAGTGCATCAAATGATTTTGAAGCATCGAATGATGATTCGGGCAGCGAGTTCGAGAACGAATCCAATTCGT
Organism: Chitinophagales bacterium; assembly: GCA_038226035.1. Taxonomy (GTDB): domain Bacteria; phylum Bacteroidota; class Bacteroidia; order Chitinophagales; family Saprospiraceae; genus JAAFJT01. Next base: position 89,241 of record JBBRQS010000011.1, read on the forward strand.
ATTTCAGTTACGGTTGGAACGGCGGAGAAGGCGGACAAAACGATTACAAGCAACAACAAAATCCGTGCAACAATTCTTATTACAACTTAGATCATTTCGTAAAACGCAATATTTTTTGTTCCAATTTGGGAATGATTGCCAAAAAAGGCACCGATAATTCCGTGTTCGTTGCCGTCAGCGATTTGAAAACGGCAACCCCGAAAAGCGGCGTTAAATTGGATTTATTCGATTATCAACAACAAGTTATCGCCACCGCCACTACAACCGGCGAAGGCATATTTATTTTCGAAAAAATAAACGGTAAACCTTGGTGTGTTGTAGCAACTGACGGTACGCAAAAAGGTTATTTAACTTTGGGTAACAACAATTCGCTCAACATGAGTCGGTTCGATGTTGCCGGTGCCGACGTGCAAAAAGGTATAAAAGGTTTCTTGTACGGTGAACGCGGCGTTTGGCGACCGGGTGATTCACTGCACTTAAACTTTATGTTGAATGACAGAGATAATAAATTGCCCGATAATTTTCCGATTACTTTAGAGCTATACGACGCAAAAGGTAGTTTGCAATACCGCACGACGAGTATCGATAACGTAAAATCCATTTATCCGTTCAATATCGCCACGCGTAACGACGCACCTACCGGAAAATGGCGCGCCGATATTAAAGTAGGCGGTGCCATTTTCCATCAACCGTTGCGAATAGAAAATGTGAAGCCCAATAGGTTGAAAATTAATTTTGAGGTAGCTAATAGCCAACAGCTATCGGCTGACAGCCAAATTGACGGTAAACTTCAAGTCAATTGGTTAACAGGTGCGCTCGCACGCGGATTAAAAGCAAAAATAGATGTTACGATGGCATCTACTAAAACGGAATTTCCTTCTGCAAAATTAAAAAATTATGTTTTCGATGATCCGACGCGAACGTTTAAATCGGAACCCGCCACTATTTTCGATAGCAACTTAGACGATAATGGTTTTGCGCAAGTAAAAAGTGTTTTGCCGAAAGTAGAAAATGCGCCCGGAAAATTAAAAGTCGGATTTAAAATGCGCGTATTTGAACAAGGCGGTGATTTTTCGAGCGATTATAAAACGCTGGATTACGCGCCTTATAAATCTTTCGTCGGCATACTTATTCCGAAAAATAAAACCAATGAAAAACGGATTGACATGAACACCGATGGTACGATAAATTTCGCATTAGTGGATAAAGACGGGAATCCGTTGCGCAACCGAACGATTGATGTGAACGTATATCGCGTAGAATGGCATTGGTGGTGGGAACGCAACGACGATGATGCCGCCAATTTTGAATCTTCTAAAGAAATGAACGCCGTGATGCAAAAAACAGTGACAACCAACAGTGAAGGTGTTGCGCAAATGCAAGTGAAAACGGATAAATGGGGACGTTACTTTGTGCGTGCAGGCGATTTAAGTTCCGGACATTTTTCAGGCGATTATTTTTACAGTGGCTATCCTTGGGATGACGGCGATAAAGAAAATATGAGCCGCGATAATGCAGCAATGTTGAGTTTTTCGACGGATAAAGAAAAATATGTGGTGAACGATAATATCGAAATAAATATTCCGACACCGGAAGGCGGCAAAGCATTAATTTCGATAGAAAACGGTTCAAAAATAATTGAACATCGTTGGATTGATACGCGCAAAGGCATTACGAAATATGTTTTTCACGCTACTTCAGAAATGTCTCCGATGGTTTATGCTTTTATTACGCTCGTGCAACCGCACAATAACGTGAAAAATGATTTGCCGATGCGTATGTTCGGTGTAACGCCGATTAAGGTGGACGATCCGAAAAATAAACTCGAACCGATCGTCAAAATGCCGGACGTACTGAAACCCGAAGAAAACGTTACGATTGAAGTATCCGAAAAAAACGGCAGACCGATGGCTTACACGATTGCGATTGTTGACGAAGGTTTATTGGACCTGACCAAATACGAAACACCGAATCCGCTCACTACAATCTATGCGCGCGAAGCACTCGGCGTAAAAACGTTTGATGTTTATGATCAAGTGTTGGGTGCTTACGGCGGCACGCTTGAACGCATCTTGAATATCGGCGGAGATAAAGCAGCTAAACCGAAAAATGCGCAAGTTGCCAACCGTTTCAAACCCGTCGTGATGACGCTCGGACCGTTTGCATATAACGGCGGAACAAAAACACACCTCGTAAAAATTCCGAATTACGTCGGTTCCGTGCGCGCAATGATTGTAGCAACCGACGGTCAACGCGCTTACGGAAACAGCGAACAAACTATGGCGGTGCGCAAACCTTTAATGGTATTGGCAACGTTGCCGCGCACACTTTCGCCGCAAGAAAAAGTTAAATTGCCTGTTGATGTGTTTGCCATGGAGCCGAAAGTAAAAAACGTGACGGTAACTATTACTGAAACTTCCGGTTTAGTAAACTTTGACGGGCAAAAATCAAAAACCGTGGCGTTCGATAAAATCGGCGATAAAATGGTTGATTTTGATTTTACGGTGCGCGACGGTGTATCCGGTATTGCTAAATTTAAAGTCGTTGCCGATGGCGGCGGCGAACACGCCACAACCGATATTGAAATTGATGTGCGTAATCCGAATCCGTTTGTGCATAATGCGCAATTGAAAATCGCCAACGCCGGCGAAAGTGCGAATTTTAATTATAACGCTATGACAAACGGAAAAGCAACACTTGAAGTTTCCAATATTCCGCCGTTGAGTTTAGCTACGCGCTTGGCTTATCTGATTGAATATCCTTACGGTTGCATCGAGCAAACAACGAGTGCCGCGTTTCCGCAATTGTATGTAGATAAATTAATGTCTTTAGATGATATCAATAAAAAGAAAATTGCCGTAAACGTAAAAGCAAGTATAGATAGAATGCGTTTGTTTCAAACACCGGACGGCGGTTTCGCTTATTGGCCCGGCGGCGGCGACAACGATAATTGGGCAACGAACTACGCCGCGCATTTTCTCATAGAAGCAAAAAATAACGGATACGCTGTACCCGACGGTATGCTTGATCGTTGGCAAAAATATGCTTTGCAAACCGCCAAACGTTGGACAAACAGCGACGCACCGCTCCCCTATTGGAGCGAAGAAGCACGCGACGTAACGCAAGCATATCGTTTGTTCACGTTGGCACTTTATCGCACACCTGAAAATGCGGCGATGAATGCACTGCGCGAAAAGAAAAATTTATCTCCTGCTGCTCGTTACGCATTAGCGGGTGCTTACGCGCTCGGCGGCAAACAAGATGTATCTAAACAATTAACCGCCAACCGCCAACAGCTATCAGCTATCAGCCCGTACCGGGAAATGAGTTACACTTATGGTTCCGATTTGCGCGATCAAGCGATGATTTTAATGTCGTCGGTTTTGATGGGCGATAAAACTCAATCGGCAACGATAGCGCAAGAAGTAAGTCGAAAATTAAATTCCGGTGATTGGTATGGCACACAATCCGTTGCATTCGGTTTAATGGCAATGTCGAAATATGCGCAAGCGAACGGAAACGCAAACAGCACGATAAATTTTTCGTATACACTCAACGGTAAAACTACTGCCTCCACGACAACTCAAATGCCGATAGCACAAATAGATTTACCGCTCGCTGCAGCGAATAATTTAACGATAAAAAATAACGGGAAGGGACAATTGTTTGCGCGTTTGGTGCAACGCGGTCAACCGGCAATCGGTACAAATAATTTGCCGAATATAGATCAAAATATCAAAATGATGATTGTCTATAAAACTCAAAAAGGCGAACCGGTAAACGTTGCACAATTAAAACAAGGCACCGATTTTATTGCCGAAGTAACGGTGACGAATATCGCCGCGCTCGGTAAAAATTTTAAAGAACTCGCACTCACACAAGTTTTTCCGTCGGGTTGGGAAATTATTAATACGCGCATGAATCAATTACAAGTCGCAAGCAATGCGAGTGTGCCGCAATATTTAGACGTGCGCGACGACCGTGTGAATACTTTTTTCGATATAGATGCCGGTAAAACGAAAATTTTCCGCGTACAACTCAACGCCGCTTATATCGGAAAATTTTGGCTGCCAACTCAATCTTGCGAAGCAATGTACGACAACAGTATTTCTGCCCGTCAAGGTGGTATGTGGGTAGAAGTAATGACGGACAGCAATAAAAAAACGATGTAGGTAGCCCTGAAAACATGATTCAAAAAATTCGGGATAACTCATGTTTTCAGTGTTTACCTTCTAACTGCTCAACATATTGAACGTCTCCGAGACGAAATTTGACGGGAATGTTTTTTTGTTTTATCATATCATATTCGATACGGCAAAAAAACGGTAAATCTTTTTTGTTGAATGGTTTTAAGAAAAAATTGGAAGTGGTCGGAAACGAAAAATCGCCGGACTTTTGCAACGGTGCGACCAATACGTATTTTTTTATAACAGCAGAATCTTTCTTGAGATAATTATCTAAAGTTAAGCCTTGCGCATAACCGGATGCTGAATAAAACAAAAAAACAAAAAAACAGCAGGTAAAAACATATCTGTCCGATATATTTTTTTGAGTTTTAAGTTTTAGCTTTTCAATAAACATCGAACCGGAGTAAACGACTTTCAATAGCTCCATTGTACAAATGTATTTTTCGTGAAGGGCGCAAACCAATGAATTTTGCCGCTTCTAAATTACCGGTAAAAATCCAAATTTGCCAATTTTTCCAATTTTTTTTCATCGCGTCGCCCAAATCTTTATGAAACAACACGGCATCACCTAACGGCATCCGTTCGTCGTAAGGCGGATTCATAATCAATACGCCTTCCGGAAAAGGGGCGGTATTTTCAAAAAAATTCTTTTTATGAATCGGAATTTCTTGCGCTAAACCCAATTCGGCTAAATTTTTTTGCGCACTGCGCACCGCTTTTTCATTCCAATCGAAACCGATTATTTTACAAATTTCCGCATTCGGCGTTCGGTTATCTGGAACGATTTCTGCCTGACCGGTAACTTCCGACCATTTAGTTTTTATTTTTTTTGCTTTTTCCCACAACGTCATATCAAAATCTTGCCAATTCATAAACGCGAAATGCGCGCGTTTTATTTGCGGCGGTATGCCGTACAAATTAATTCCCGCTTCCGTGAGTAGCGTTCCCGAACCGCACATGGCATCTATTAAAGGTTTTGTTTTGTCCCAACTACTTAAACGCACGATGCCGGCTGCTAAAACTTCATTCAAAGGTGCTTCCGTCGAACTTTGGCGATACCCGCGTTTGTGCAACGATTCTCCGGAAGCATCTAAACTCACGCTGACTTTATTTTCGGCAATATGCACATGAATTTGTACGTGCGGCGATTGAACATCCACGTTTGGTCGGCGGTTCATTTTTTCTTTAAATTGATCAACTATCGCATCTTTTGTTTTTAATCCGATGTAATGCGAATGTTTGAAATAGCTCGAATTCACAACAGCATCTACTGCAAAAGTTTGATCTATTTTTAAATACGGAGACCAATCAATTTCTTTCATTGATTCATACAATTGGTTTTCGTTGTGCGATTCAAATTCGGTAATCGGCGATAATATGCGCAAAGCCGTGCTTAACCAATAATTGGCGCGGTACAACATTTCCAAATCTCCTTCAAAAGAAGCACCCCGTTTAAGTTTCACTATTTCGGTCGCACCCAAATCCATAAGTTCACCTACTAAAATATCTTCAAGACCGGCAAACGTTTTTACGATATAAATCATTTTTCTAAATAAAATTCAACGGATTTAGGCGAAAATTTTACGCCACGCGCCCAATCCGGTTGTTTAACGAGCATTAAAGGTAGGGTATTATTTTTACTGTTCGGCGTAATATTGCGCATGTCTACTTCAATAATAAAATCTTCGGCGGTAACTTTGGTGTAGTGACTCAGTGTGACGGTACAATCCAAGCGAATTTTATTCGGAAAAATTTTTATTTTTTCAAGCGCATTTTTTATAACGATCGGTATGAACAGAGATTTTTCAGTGAATTGTTCCGCTTTCAAAGTCACGCGCACTTTTTCAAAATTATATCTCAGTAAGGGGTTTTTACTCAAAGCAATATCATAAGTAAAAACGTCTTTCAAATTTTTTATGGATACCGTATCCGTTTTCACGGACACTAAATTATTGACCAGTTGCCGCGGTCCCGTCACGCGCACCCGTTCGGGTTCTATTTGTATTTTTTCCGATAAATCATAACCTTTCGCCAACGCTATACGCGATACTTGTTCGATAGGCAAAAATTTTTCAACTGCATTTTCGGTTGTTACAGACAATACTTCAGGTTCCATCGTCTGAATATCGCCACCGAATTGGACAGCTGCCAAACCGCGAAGTGAAAAAGTTTGCACACTGTCTTCATTAATACGCACGTAAAGTTTATCCAAGCGGTGCGTCAACATATCCCAACCGGAACCGGAGATAGTCGTGTTGGCATATTGCGGCGGCGGTTCGCTGAACGCTTTATTGTCGGGTAATTGATACACGATACCCACCGAAATATTTTTTTTTGCCGGTGACGACAAACGGTTCAGTATCCAAAATACAAACGCTACCGACACGCACAACAGAAATATGACCCTATCGCGACTGAAAAACGAACGGATATTTGTATTTCGAACTTGCAGATTCCGAAAATCGGTTTGGAAGTTATTTCGGATTCTATCGCGAATACTATGCGTTGGTTTCATTAATTACTTTTGCGACAAAAGTTTCCGTCAAATTTTTATCTATCGCACTTTTCAATACGCGGATAAACACGTTTTGGCTGAGTTGCAACGTGACAATGTCGCCGTCAATTTTACTTATTTTTCCGATAATGCCGCCACCCGTGACAACATCTTTGCCTTTTTCGAGCGAACCTTCAAAAGTTTTTTGTGTTTTACCGCGGTCCATTTGCGGTTTTATCATAAAAAAATAAAACACCACAAATATCAACAACATCGGTGCGAATTGGAAAACGGCAGACATTCCGCCGGCTTGTAGTAGAATCATAATGATGAGAATGGATAGCTTATGTTATGCAGAATTAAAAAAAATAAAATCGAATTTCAATATTTCGGAGCAAATATAAAAAATATTTCGGTAGTACCATTTATTATATTCGAGCTTTGATGTACTTTTTATTTCACTTCCCGACAAAATAAATATCGCAATGTGTAATTTATGTAACTATTTCTGTAAATTGTGTAAAGTTTTACCATTAATTTGTCGGATTTTCGCACTGACAAACGCCAGTACAATTATTGAACATGGATTCGAGTATTTTGAAAAGAGCCGATAGGCTCGAAATATTTTGTGGTTCCGCGAAATTTATTTCGGGGTAAAATAAGGCAAAATTATTTTGAGTTCCGTAGAAATGGTCATATTTACGGTTTGTGCGCCATTCCTTCGGAACTCAAAATAATTTTTATAACTTTTTCAACGGATTAAAATCCGTTGCTACAATATTTGTCGCAACTACGCCTCTCTTTTGAATCTTCCAATTCAGGTCGATAAAAAATTGCCAAAAAACAAGTATCATGAAACTGCATATCAAATATATGGTGAGTCAGAGGTGTAAAATGATTGTAAAAGATGCACTCAAAGAGTTGGGCTTGCATTTCGTGATAGTCGAACTAGGCGAAGCGGAAATTATGGAAGACATTTCCGATGCGCAACGCGCTCAGTTGAAATCGTCTTTTCTTGATTCGGGATTGGAGTTGATGGACGACAAAAGAACCATTCTCATCGAAAAAATAAAAGCTATCGTGATTGAGTTGGTGCATTATACCGATGATTTGCCGAGCATTAATTATTCGGATTTTATCAGCGAAAAATTGGGATACAATTACAATTATCTTTCCAATTTATTTTCCGATGTAAAAGGTATGACGATTCAGCAATTCATCATTAACCATAAAGTAGAGCGTATAAAAGAGTTGATAATATACGATGAACTCACGATGTCGGAAATTGCTTGGAAAATGAATTACAGCAGTGTGGCGCATCTGTCTAATCAGTTCAAAAAAATAACCGGTGTTTCGCCTTCGCATTTCAAACAATTAAAAGAAAAAAGACGCACGCCGATTGAAGAAATCGGTAATTGAAAAAAATTGTTTAATTATTAAGCAGTTGCCACATCCTTAAGAGCATGGAGAGATGAAAAAGAAATTAGCCCTTCAAAAGTTATTACAAGGGCGTAAAAGGGCTTAAGCCCTAAAATTTTTTCTGTCACAGTCTACCACGCCTTTAAAGACGCGGCAGTTCCTAAACAGTTACTTTTCTTTATTTTATGAATTATAAACCAATGTTACAAAAAAAATGCAATTATAAAATAAAAATATTTCGGCTCAATCAAACGATATGACAAAAGAAACGGCAGAAAAAAAACAAAGCAAAGATATTTTTTATAAAATTTTTCAACTCAATCCGTTCGGTGTCGCGCTTTTAGATGCCGATACGCTGAAATATGTGGAGGTGAACGAAAATTACTTAAACATCATCGGCTACGAACGCGATGAAGTTATCGGACATACTCCGCCTGAAATTAATATCACTTCGCCCGATGTCCGCTCATTTATTTTGGAACGCACCCTGAATAACGGAACTACTAAAAATGAAGTTATTACTCTGAAAAAAAAATCCGGCGAACGGTGCAATGTCGAATTTTCTTCTTCCAAAATAGATATTGACGGCGTTCCGCATATTCTGACCTCACTTAACGACGTGACGGAGCGCGAGCGTATTGAAAAAGAAAGCCACGAAAGCGAAGTTCTTTTTCTAAAAATGTTTGAAATGAGTCCGTTAGGTGTGGCTTTATTAGATGCAGAGACTTCAGAATACATTAAAGCGAATGATGTATTTCTTAAATTGACAGGTTACGAGCGCGAAGAAGTTATCGGAAAAACATCACACGATTTAAGTATTTCTACACCCGAGTTGCGCGCTCAACTATTGAACGATATAAAATTGACATCAACGCTCAAAAAAGTAAAGTATGAATTCCGAAAAAAATCCGGTGACATCAGGCAAGGCGAATTGTCCGTTTCAAAATTAATGATAAAAAGTCGATTGTGTTTTCTGGGTATCTTGGACGATATCACCGAACGCGATAAAGTTGAAAAAGAAAACCTCGAAAGCAAAGAGTTTTTTCAAAAAATATTTGAAATGAGCCCGTTAGGTGTGGCTTTATTAGACGCAGAGACTTTAGAATACATCCAATTCAATAATGTATATTTAGATTTGATAGGTTATACGCGCGGGGAAGTCATCGGAAAAAAATCTTCGGAATTGAGGCTCAGTACGCGTACGGCGCGTACTCAAATAGTGAACGATATTAATGCGGCAACAACGCTCAAAAATGTAAAGTATAAATTCCGAAAAAAATCCGGTGAGATTCGGTACGGCGAATTATCTATTTCAAAATTAATGATTAAGGATCGGTTGTGTTTTCTCAATATCTTAGCCGATGTCACCGAGCGCGAAAAAATAATTCAAGAAAACTTGGAAGGCAAAGATTTTTTTGCTAAAATTTTTCATTTAAGTCCGTTTGGAATTTCCCTATTAAACGCGGAAAGTTTAAAATACATTGAAATAAACGATAATTATTTGCAAATGACGGGTTTTACCCGCAAAGAACTGATAGGACAATCTATTCTCACAAGGGGAATTTTAGAAGCGGAATTACGAAACGAGATACTACAAAAATTAAATCTTAATAATTCGTTATCGAACTTTGCAGTTAAAATCAAAAAAAAATCAGGCGACACTCTTGATGGAGAAGTTTCCACAGAAATTATTTATATCAACAATGAAAAATGTTATTTGAGCATTCTGAATGATGTTACCGAGCGCAATAAAATCGAAAAAAAAAACCAAGAAAACGGGAAATTGTTTACGAAAATATTCGAGTTAAATCCTTTCGCGGTTGCACTGATAAAAACAGATACCCTGAGATACGTTGAAGCCAATAATAGTTTTTTACAATTTACGGGCTACAACAAAGAAGATATTATAGGGCATACTGTTTCCGCACTGAATCCGAGCACGCAGGCAGCACTTAAAAAAATGCAAATCGGCTTGATGCCGGATAATCTTATTACAAACGGCGTTTTCAAGTACCAAAAAAAATCCGGCGAAACCCGTACAGGCGAAATTTCGACGGAAATAATAAATATCAACGATGAAAAATATTTTCTTTCTATTTTCAACGATATTACCGAAAAAAATATTATTGAGGAAAAAGCGCGCCGACTGGCATCTTCGCTCGCGGAAGCACAACGGCTCGGTAAAATAGGCAGCTGGGAATGGGATATTGAAAAAAACACGGTTTACTGGTCGTCCGAACTTTACCGCATTTACGGTTTAGAAGATAATTCTTTTCAGCCTATTACTCATGAATTTCAAGAAGCACTGCACCCTGAAGATAAAGATCGCATTAATCAATTGATTGCTGAAATAAGGATTCAAAAAAAATTCCCGGAATATACTTACCGTATTATCCGAAAAAACGATGGTGCCGTACGGATATTGCAAGCGCGAGGCGATGTAAAACTATCCGAAGAGGGAGAAATTATAAGCTTAACCGGTACTGCACAAGACATAACCGAACAAAAACAAATAGAAGAAACTTTCCGCCAAAATGCACTTAAACTTGATTTAGCATTAAATTCTTCCAAAATCGGTTCATGGGAATGGGATTTAGATACAAATACTTACATCAATTCGTTGCGCCATGATCAAATATTCGGTTACGACAAACCGGTAGAGGGTTGGAATAAAGAATTATTGCTCAAACACGTACTGCCCGAAGACAGACCGCAAGTAGAAGCCGCATTCGCAAAAGCTATCGCAACGGGCGAAGATTTGAATTTTGAGACGCGCATAAAATATCTCGACGGTAGAATACGCTGGATTTGGGTGCGTGCGCAAATTTATAAAGACAGTTTCGGCAAACAAAGCCGCATGACAGGTTTGATACAAGATTTTACGGACCGCAAACGTGCCGAATTGGAAATGTGGCAATACGCACGCAATATTATAGAGGCGGATATGAATCCGTTAGTTATTATTGACTTCAACGGTAAAATTACGGATATGAACGTCGCTTTTATTTCCTTTACATCTGCCACACGAGAAAATATACTGGATACTTATTTCACACAATATTTTGCGGAGCCGGACAAAGTATCCGTTATTTATCATGAAGTTTTTGAACAAGGTTCCGTAAAAAGTAATCGCTTTACGTTCAATGATGCGGCGCACACGGAAGTTTTGCTCAACGGTTCGGTTTATAAAGATGATGACGGCAACGTGCTCGGTGCCGTTATGGTAGCGCGCGATATTACGGAACTGTTGAGCGCGCAACAGATGATTATCGCCAACGAAAAACGTTTCAGCAATATTCTGTCTCAATCCATGATGTTGGTTGCAATACTGAAAGGCAAAGATATGACGATAGATTTTGCCAACGACAAGATACTCAAATCGTGGGGAAGAGGGCGCGAAATAATGAATATGCCATTGCTCTCCGCGTTGCCTGAGTTGGAATATCAAGATTTTCCAAAATTTCTACAAAACGCTTACGAAACCGGTATTCCACACAACGAATATGAAGCAAAAGCAGTAATCCTGCGCGACGGCAAATATGAAGACAATTATTACACTTATGCTTACTTGCCGTTTATGGAACCCGACGGTAACATCGGAGGTATTACAATTTTAGCGACCGATGTAACGGAGCAAGTAACGGCAAAAAAACATCAGTTAGAAAATATCGAACGCCTTCAATTTATATTCGATGCTATTCCGCAAAAAGTATGGTCAGCAGATTCGAAAGGTACTATCAATTATTTCAATAAGAAATGGTTTGAAGATAAGCAATTTGATATTGACGCGCTGAAAAACGGCGGTTGGAAAAAAATTCTGCATCCGCACGATCAAATCATAAACGAACGCATCTGGCAACAAGCCATGTTTACAGGCGAAAGTTTTCAGATAGAACAACGCTTGCTTCACCACGACGGTACCTATCGTTGGCATCTGAACCGGGGTTTGCCGTATAAAGGTAAATCCGGAAAAATATTGATGTGGGTAGGCACTTTTACGGATATTCACGAACAAAAAAAATTAGTAGAAACTTTAAAAACAACGGCGAAAATAGCGGAAGAAGAAAAAATGCGTGCTGAAATCGCAAAAGGTGTAGCCGAAAATGCCGTAAAATCGAAACAACAATTTTTAGCCAATATGAGTCACGAAATACGAACGCCGATGAATGCCATTATCGGTTTCACTAAAGTATTGACTAAAACGGAATTGTCCGCAAAACAAAAAGAATATCTGCAAGCGATTAGAACAAGCGGCGATACACTGATAATACTGCTCAACGATATTTTAGATTTAGCGAAGGTAGATTCGGGCAAAATGACATTCGAGCATATTCCTTTCAAACCGGAATTGTCCGTATCCGCGATGCTGCATTTATTTGAACCGAAAATACAAGAAAAGAATTTGGAACTCATAAAAATCTACGACTCCAATATCCCGCCGGTACTACTCGGAGACCCTGTACGCTTGCACCAAATCATTCTCAATTTAGTGAGTAACGCCGTTAAATTTACAGCCAACGGTAGCATCACGGTATCGGTTCAGTTGCAGAACGAATACCAAAATGCGGTCGAACTCGGATTCAGTATCACCGACACCGGTATCGGTATGGCTGAAGATACAATAGAAGTTATTTTCGATAATTTTCAGCAGGCTTCCGGTACTACCGCACGCATATACGGCGGCACAGGTTTGGGTTTAGCGATAGTAAAACAATTAGTGGAGTCGCAAGGCGGAACTATTGCCGTAAAAAGCAAACTCGATGCGGGTTCTACTTTCAGTTTTACATTGCCTTTCAAAAAAACAAAAATTCAATTAACTGCCGAAGTAGAAATAGAGGAAGTGGTAAAAGATATAAAAAATATAAAAATTTTGGTAGTCGAAGATGTTGCCCTCAATCAACTGTTGATGCGCACACTGCTTGACGAATACGGTTTCGGTTGCACGATTGCCGCGAACGGAAAAATCGCCATCGAAAAAATGAAAACCGAAACTTTCGATATTATATTGATGGATTTGCAAATGCCGGAAATGGATGGTTTTGAAACAACGGAATACATCCGTAAAACCCTCCGCTCCGACGTACCGATTATCGCACTTACTGCCGACGTTACTACTGCCGACCTATCGAAATGTACCGCCGTCGGTATGGATGATTATGTATCCAAACCGCTCGACGAAAAATTGCTTTATACTAAAATCCTCAATCACTTGAAAAGAACGGCAATAAAAAACGCGGAAGCCGCAAAAATATTGAAAAATTCGCCCGTTGAAAAAATAAAGTACACCGATTTGAAATATCTCAACGAGCGAACGAAATCCAATCCGGTAGTGATAAAACAAATGATAGAATTGTACTTGGAGCAAACACCGCCACTTGTTGCATCACTTAAACAAAGTTATGAAGAAAAAAATTGGCATAAATTACACGCCACCGTGCACAAAATGATACCGTCTTTTTCTATCGTCGGTATCAATAAAAATTATGAGGTTATGGCAAAAAGAATTATGGAGTTGGCGCGCGCGCAAGAACACGCCGATGATATGCCCGAAATGATAGCACAGCTCAGCGATATTTGCAGCAACTCTTGCGCCGAATTACAAGAACACTTTAACACACTAAAATAATAAACCATGAAACATGAACGTAAAATTAAATTATTTTTAGTAGATGATGATGCCGTGTTAATGAAATTAATGGAAGTCGAATTTGTGAATCACGGCGGTTACAGTGTAGAAACTTTTCCGACGGGCGAATTGTGCATACAAAATTTGTCGCGCAATCCGGATTTTATCATCTTGGATTATCACTTGGACGGTATTCAGGAAAATGCGATGAACGGCTTGCAAACATTAGATAAAATAAAAAATTTCAGTCCGCAGTTGCCCGTCATTATGCTGTCGTCACAAGATAGAATTGATGTTGCCATCAATTGTATGCACCATAAAGCATCGGATTATGTTGTAAAAAGTGAAACCGCCTTTCACCGTTTAGAGCGGCTCATTCCGACAATACTGAATTATCAAAAAATGTCGATGCAAATCGATTGGTACAGAGACAGAATGGAAGAAAATATGTAAATAGTGCAACTTTAAATATAAATAGTGTAACGGTTTCGCAAAAAAAACTGCGTATTTTTATATGAATTAAAATTTTTCGCTAAAACAAAAAACAACCTATGAAATTATATATCAAATACATGGTCAGTCAACGATGTAAAATAATTGTAAAAGAAGCGTTAAAAACGCTCGGATTGCATTTTATTTTCGTGGAATTGGGAGAAATAGAAATTATGGAAAGTATGACCGACGCGCAATGGTTGCAATTGAAAACTACATTATTACCAACGGGATTGGAATTGATGGACAATAAAAAAGCGATACTCATTGAAAAAATAAAAGCACTTGTGATAGAAATGATTCATTACAGTTCGGAATTACCGAACGTCAATTATTCGGATTTTATAAGTGATAAATTGCAACACGATTACACTTATTTATCCAATATTTTTTCGGAAACGAAAGGTATTACCATACAGCAATTCATCATCGTTCACAAAATAGAGCGCGTGAAAGAATTAATTCTTTACGATGAACTCACGATTTCGGAAATCGCTTGGAAATTGAATTACAGCAGTACGGCGCATTTGTCCAATCAGTTCAAAAAAATTACCGGACTTACGCCGTCGCATTTCAAAACATTGAAAAATAAAAGGCGCACGGCACTCGAAGATGTCGGGAATACGGAAAATAAAATTAATTGTTCGCAATCACAATAAAATGGTACTTCAAGACACTAACTACGCAAGAAGTTTAATCGAAGCAAGTTTGGATTCATTGATTACCGTCAACACTGAAGGTAAAATAATGGATATCAACGAAGCCTTTGCACACGCGACCGGCTTAATACGAAAAAAACTCATCGGCTCAAATTTCTTTGATTACTTTACCGAACCCGAAAAAGCGCGCGAAGTGTATCTAGAAGTTTTCGAGAAAGGTTTCGTAAAAAATTATCCGCTCACTATAAAGGATCATCAGTTAACCGATGTCTTATTCAACGGTTCGGTATTCAAAGATAAAGCGGGGAAAGTATTGGGTGTAGTGGTGGTGGCGCGTGACGTGAGTGTCGAAAAGAAAATTGCCTCTGAACTCCGACACGCAAAAGTATTTGCCGAATTAGCCACCCGCCACGCCGAAGAAGCCAAATACGTTGCGGAAGAAGCGAAAGTAAATGCGGAAAGTGCGATGCGGTTAGCGGAAAATGCCGTAAAATCTAAACAACAATTTCTTTCCAACATGAGCCACGAAATACGTACACCGATGAATGCGATTATCGGTTTCACGAAAGTGGTTTTGAAAACGGAACTCAGTGTAAAACAAAAAGAATATCTGCTCGCCATAAAATTGAGCGGAGACGCATTAATTGTACTCATAAACGATATTTTAGATTTGGCAAAAGTAAATGCCGGCAAAATGACGTTCGAGCAAATTCCGTTCAAACCGTATTCATCGGTTGCAGCTATGCTCCAATTGTTTGAACCGAAAACGGACGAAAAAAATTTAGTATTGATTAAGCACTACGATAGCCGCATTCCTGAAGTATTGCTCGGCGACCCTGTGCGTTTGCACCAAATCATTTTGAATTTAGTGAGTAATGCCGTCAAGTTTACGGATACCGGCAGTATCACCGTATCCGTAAAATTACTCAACGAATGTGAAAATACCGTTAAAATAGAATTTTCCGTAACGGATACAGGCGTCGGTATAGAATCGGGTAAAATTTTAAATATTTTTGAAAATTTTCAGCAAGCCTCCAGTATTACTACGCGAATGTACGGCGGCACGGGTTTGGGTTTAGCTATCGTAAAACAATTAGTAGAGTCGCAAGGCGGAACTGTCAGCGTAACAAGTGAAATAGATAAAGGCTCCACCTTCAGTTTTATTTTAGAATTTGAAAAAACAAATACGGAAATAGAATCCGATAAAAAAATTGACACATTGACGACGGATTTAAAGAATATACGGGTATTAGTCGTAGAGGATGTGCCGCTCAATCAATTGCTCATGCGCACTTTGCTTGATGATTATGGTTTCGGCTGCGACATTGCCGTGAACGGGAAAGTCGCCATTGAAAAAATGGAAACCAACGTTTATGATATTATTCTGATGGATTTGCAAATGCCGGTGATGAATGGTTTCGAAGCAACCGACTATATCCGTAATACCCTGAAATCGAAAATCCCGATTATCGCACTTACTGCCGATGTAACTACTGTTGATTTGGCGAAATGTATGTCGGTTGGTATGAACGATTATATTTCAAAACCCGTAGACGAAAGAATTTTGTACAACAAAATTATTTTCACCGTCAAAAAATCTCTTTACGATATCGAACAAGAGACGATAAAGAATATTAATGTTCCGAAACTGAGGTATATAGATTTGGAATATTTACTGCGTCGTACAAAATCTAATCCGATATTAATGACTGAGATGATTATGCTTTATTTAGAACAAACACCGATTTTAGTGACGGCTATGAAAAAAAGTTTTTTGGATAAAGATTGGGTTTTACTCTACGCGACCGTGCATAAAATGATTCCTTCTTTTTCCATCGTCGGTATCGCAAAAGATTTTGAAAACATGGCCAAAAAAATTCAAGAATACGCCGGTATACAGCAACAAACCGTCGGTATTTTAGAAATGATGTTACAAATTGAAAATATTTGCGTACAAGCGTGTGAAGAATTGGAACAAGAACTAATCACTTTAAAAATAAAACAACATGAAAAATAGCGTTAAATTAAACCAAAGTTTTATCTACGATACAAATATTCAGCGCACCGGTTTTCACGAAAAAAAGATAAAAATTTTTTTGGTTGACGACGATATCGTGTACCTGAAATTGTTGCAACAAGAATTTTTGCAAACAGAAGAGTACTTAGTAGAAACATATCCGACGGGCGAAGCGTGTTTGTTGCATATTGCGCACAATCCGGATTTAATTATCTTGGATTATCATTTGGACGGCATAGAAGTCGGTGCCATAAACGGCTTGGAAACTTTGGATAAAATAAAATCATTTAATCCGAAAATTCCCGTCGTCATGCTTTCTTCGCAAGATAAAATTGAAGTTGCCGTCAACTGTATGCACCACCAAGCGTCCGATTATATCGTAAAAAGTGAAACGGCATTTCTGCGTTTGCAAAAAACCATTAAAAGTATTTTAAGTTACCGCAAAATGGCATTGCAATTGGATTGGTATATGGATAGGATGTGAACCCGTAATAGAGATAAAAAAAGCGCGAAAGAAATCGTTAGATTTTTCTCGCGCTTTTTGTGATCTTGTTGGGATTCGAACCCAAGACCCTTTGATTAAAAGTCAAATGCTCTACCAGCTGAGCTACAAGATCAATTTACAAACAATTTTTATTTAATGCGGGGCAAAGATACAAGACAAATTTTTTTTAACCAAACGTTTTTGAAAAAACATTTAAAATAAAATTTTGCTGATTCTAAAAAGTTTTTTTGTACTTTTTATTATTCAAACAAGTCTTAAACACACACTTGCAACTTTTGTTTACGCTTCCGCGTATTATATTTGCAGAAATTTTTTTAACGACTTTGTTTAATACAATTAGGATACTTGATTTTTTGGGAATGCGCACAAAATTTCATAATTCATAATTCATAATTCAAGTATGGAACTCTCCGCCAAATATAATCCGAAAGATATCGAAGACAAATGGTACGCGCATTGGGAAGAAAAAAAATATTTTCATTCCGAACCCGATGATCGCGAAAAGTTTTCTATCGTCATTCCGCCGCCGAACGTGACAGGCATTTTGCACATGGGGCATATGCTGAACAATACCATTCAAGACGTACTCACACGCAAAGCGCGTTTGGAAGGGAAAAATGCGTGTTGGGTTCCCGGAACCGACCATGCTTCTATTGCTACCGAAGCCAAAGTTGTGCGGTGGTTGCGCGAACAAGGCATAAAAAAATCGGATATCACGCGAGAAGAATTTTTGAATTATGCTTGGAAATGGACGGATAAATACGGTGGTATTATTTTAGAACAACTGAAAAAACTCGGTGCCAGTTGCGATTGGCAACGCACGGCTTTTACGATGGATGCTACTCGCTATCCGATGGTGATAAAAGCATTCGTGGATTTGCACAAAAAAGGAAAACTCTATCGCGATTATCGCATGGTGAATTGGGATGTTGAAGCAAAAACGGTGCTGTCGAATGAAGAAGTAATTCACGGCGAAGAAAATGCGCAACTTTATTATATCAATTATAAATTAGTCGGTGCGAAACAAAAAGGTATCGTAATCGCCACACAACGTCCGGAAACAATTTTTGCCGACGTAGCGGTAGCCGTCAATCCGAACGACGACCGCTTTAAAAAACTCATTGGCAGAAAAGTTTTAATTCCGCTCATTAACCGCGCCATTCCGATTATTGCCGATACGTACGTGGATATTGATTTCGGCACCGGCGCTTTAAAAATTACGCCGGCGCACGATGTGAATGATTACGAAATCGGCAAAAAATTTAACCTGCCGATAATAGATATTTTGAACGATGACGGAACACTCAATCATGAATGTAATTTCGCGCCGCTTATAGGTAAAGAACGTTTCGCGGCGCGCAAAGAAATGAAAAAACTGCTCACCGAAGCGGGAACTTTAATAAAAATTCAAGATTATAAAACCAATATCGGTCGGTCGGAACGCACAAATTCGGTTGTTGAACCTAAATTGTCGTTGCAATGGTACGTAGATATGCAGCAACTTGCCGCACCCGCACTCGAAGCCGTTGAAACGGATGCGATTGCTTTTTATCCGCGTAATTACAAGAATATTTACCGCCATTGGATGTCTAATATTCGCGATTGGTGCATCAGCCGGCAATTGTGGTGGGGGCATCGTGTGCCGGCATGGTATTTCGGCGAAGAAATTTTCGTGGCGGAAACGCCCGAAGACGCGCTCGCGCAAGCGAAACAAAAATTCGGAAAACATTTAACCATCCAAGATTTGCATCAAGACGAAGACGTTTTGGATACTTGGTTTTCGTCGTGGTTGTGGCCTATGTCTGTTTTTGAGCCGAAAGTTGACACCTGTCTGCCGGCAGATATAATCCGAAATCCGAAATCCGATATTGACTACTACTACCCTACCGACGTTTTAGTCACCGGTCCGGATATTATTTTTTTATGGGTAGCACGTATGGCAATGGCGGGTTTTGAATGGAAACACGAACGCCCGTTCAAAGAAGTTTATTTTACGGGTTTGGTACGCGACAAAATGCGCCGCAAAATGTCAAAATCTTTGGGTAATTCGCCTGATGCTTTAAAATTAATAGAAGATTTCGGAGCCGACGGCGTACGATTCGGAATGTTGTCGTGCAGTCCTGCCGGCGGTGATTTGTTGTTCGATGAAAAACTGTGCGAACAAGGCAGAAATTTTTGCAATAAACTCTGGAATGCGCTGCGTTTAATAAAAGGTTGGGAAACGGCGGACATACCACAACCCGAAATGAATGCTCTGGCGTATCGTTGGCTAGATGAAAAATCGTCGGTGGTGTTAGAAAAATTGGAAGAAGATTTCAAACAATTCCGCTTATCGGAAGTATTGATGGATTTATATAAATTTATCTGGGACGATTACTGTTCGTGGTATCTCGAAATGATAAAACCCGCTTACGGTGCGCCGATTGATAAAAAAACTTTGCAAGATACCGAACAAATCATGCAACGCTTTATGGTGATGTTGCATCCTTTCATGCCCTTTATTACTGAAGAACTTTGGAATAAATTAGGCGGTGTGGAAGCAACAGGGAAAGATTGTTGCGTCGCTTCTTTCCCGAAATCTAAAAATCCAATAGCTAATAACCAACAGACAACAGCTTACGTCCAACAAGTTGAACAACTCAAAGATATTATCACACAAATCCGCGATGTTCGCAACCAAAAAGGGATAAAAATGAAAGAAGCTTTGGCTATAAAAGTTGCGGATACCGAAAATGCACGACAATTATTGTCAATCGCGGGAGGTAAAGAATTGGTGATGAAATTGGCGAATTTGAGTAACTTGGACTTTGCGGAAGAAGAAGTAAAAAACAGTACCGCTTTTATTTCCGGTACAGACAAATTTTTCGTAATTTTAACAGAAGTAATTGATGCGGTTGCCGAACGTGAAAACATTTTAAAAGAATTGACGTACCAACGCGGTTTTTTAAAAAGCGTTGAAATCAAACTTTCCAACGACCGTTTTGTTAGTAATGCACCCGCTCAAGTTTTGGACAATGAGCGCAAAAAAAGAGATGATGCGCAATCGCGTATCGCTATTTTAGAAGAAAGCTTAGCGTCACTTAATTAAAAATTAATAATTAACAATTAATAAAGTCATTGTGCCTTTACCCGATACTGATAAGTCAGCATTCAGAAAAAATTGGTGGAAAGTTCTGTGCGTCGTGTTGCTCACTTGGTCCCTTACCGCCGGATTACTGTTGCCTCTTCGCGTCGGTGTCATGAATGTAGAACCCGGCAGCGTAAAATCCGGCGATGATATTGAATTGAAAGTCGAGTGCTACAATGCGCATTTAAAAGAAAATTATGCGGATAAAAATATTCAAAGTACCGCTTGGTTGCACATAGACAGCTCATTTAAAATAGACAACGGCACGAAAAAAATTGATTCTACTGTTGCGTTCACAATTCGTTCGCGCAAATGTGTCGTCTTAGATGATAACCATGCGATTTTTTCTTTCAAAATACCGGAATTTTTACCTTCCGAATCAAAATTGGAAAGTGCGAGTTTGCTGATAAATGTCGGCGAAAACGCGCAAGCAATTCGTCCGGAAGCCGTCACGATTACCCAAGATTCTATCAACGCGGTACAAGGCAAAGCGGCTTGGAACGCAACTTTGGATATTCAACGCATTTGGCGATTTCAATTTCCTTTCCGTAATTTATTGTACGAAACCATTCGGAATACTTTTTTTCATGTACCGATGTGGTTCGTTATGTTTACGTTATTCGGTATTGCCGTGTATCACAGTGTCCGTTATTTACTCAAAAATAATATCGAAACCGATTTGAAAGCAGCTGCTTATACTCAAACCGGTGTGCTGTTCGGCTTTCTCGGTTTATTCACCGGTGGTTTTTGGGCAAAATATGCGTGGGGACAAGCGTTCCCGATGGATATAAAAATAATTATGACGTACACTTGTTTAGCCATCTATTTAGCCTATTTTTTGCTGCGAAGTGCTTTCGATAATTTTGAACAACGTGCACGTATTTCCGCCGCTTATTCTATTTTTGCTTTTGTCGCCATCATTCCACTTATTTACGTCGTTCCGAAATTATCACAAGACAGTTTACATCCCGGCAACGGCAACGGCAATCCCGCTTTCGGCTCACAAGATTTGGATAATACCTTGCGTTTAGTATTTTATCCGGCTTCTATCGGCTGGATTTTATTGGGGTTATGGATAGCGTCGTTGGTTGTGCGTTATCAAAAAATAAAATCAAATTTGGAATATCAATAGATAAGTTTTAAGGAAAGGAATTTGGAAAATTTTAATTGGATTTGTATATTTGCGGAGTAATAAAACTAGCAATGACTATAGCCAATCCGATCTATGATGCCGTTTTCAAATATCTTATGGAAGATTTGGAAATAGCAAAAGATTTGCTTTCAACTATTTTGGGCGAAAACATTATTACAATCCACTTAAAACCTCAGGAAAGTTCAATCGAATCTTCAGCAAATAATATTAGTGTTTTTAGATTGGATTTTAAAGCTGTGATTAAAACAGCGACAGGCGAATCAAAAAAAGTATTGATTGAACTTCAAAAAGCGAAAAAACTTTTTGATGTCATGCGTTTCAGGCGGTATCTCGGCGATAATTATCGTAAAGAAGATGACGTAGCAACTGACTCAGGCGATGTAGAAATTGTACCTTTACCGATCATCACTATTTATTTTTTAGGTTTTAAGTTGCAAAATGTTCCGGTTCCTGTTTTGAAAGTCGGAAGGGCATTTCAGAATGCGGGAACCGGTGAAATTTTTACCGAAAAATTTTCCGAACCGTTTATAGACCTTTTGACACACGAAAGTTATACGATACAAATTCCAAGATTGAAAATAGGTCTTCAAACGCGACTTGAAAAAATATTAAACGTTTTCAATCAAGAGTTTAAAACTGACGATCGCCACAAACTCAATTTTAATGTACTTCCGACTGATGATCCGTTAGTAAAACGAATGATTGACAGATTGAATCGCGCTATTGCAAGTGATGAAATCCGTAATCAAATGGATTTTGAAGATGAAATTGATCGTGTTTTTCGTAGAGAAATGGGTCAAAAAGATAAAATAATCGAAGAAAAAGAAAAAGAGATTGAGGAAAGCAAGAAAGAGATATTAGAGAGGGATAAAGAAATTGAAGCTAAAAACAAAGAGAATCAGCAGATCAAACATGAAATGGAAACTTTGAAAAAACGTTTAGAAGATTTAACCGGAAAACAATCCGACAAGTAAAATTTTAAAAAATTTACTCTGTGAATAGGAAACACTAAGTTATTTGAGGCTGTTTAGAAACCAATTGTTAAAAATAATTTTTATATGAAACTAAAAACGCTTACCACATCCCTTCTGCTTTTATTTTATAATTTTCTTTTCGCGCAAAACGAAAATCCGGATTTTTTTCGCTCTGTCGGAAAAATTTATGTTGTTGTTGCCGTTTTACTCATCATTTTTTTCGGCATCATCTTATTCCTGATAAATTTAGATAGGAAAATATCGCGATTAGAAAAATCGCAAAAAAATAACGTTTAAAAAAAAGATAACTAACGTCTATCAGTAAATTTTGAAATAACCAAGTTAGTGCAATCTTATTATTTACCTTTTTCCATTAAATTACCATGTCTGAACAAAATATTCCAATCAGTTTTTTTGACAGTGTCGCGCTGAATTTCAGAAAGGCGGCACCACATACAGGTTTGTCTCAAGGTTTACTCGACCAAATAAAAGCGTGTAATACTGTATTGCGAATGCGTTTTCCGGTTCGTGTAGGCGAAGATATTGAAGTGATGGAAGCCTATCGCGTACAACATTCGCACCATCGGATGCCGACAAAAGGCGGTATCCGTTACGCCATGTCCGTTGATCAAGAAGAAGTGATGGCTTTGGCAGCTTTGATGACATATAAATGCGCACTCGTAGATGTGCCGTTCGGTGGTGCAAAAGGCGGAATAAAAATTGATCCGAAAAAGTATACGCTTGCCGAACTCGAACGCATCACGCGCCGATACACTTCCGAATTGGTACATCGAAAAATGATTGGTCCCGGTGTAGATGTGCCTGCACCCGATTACGGCACAGGACCGCGCGAAATGTCGTGGATACTCGATACCTATATGCAAATGAATCACGGCGAATTGGATGGTATCGCGTGTGTAACCGGAAAACCGGTGTCCATGAACGGTATTCAAGGGCGCGTAGAAGCGACCGGACGCGGCGTATTTTATGCTTTGCGCGAAATGTTGAGCGTGAAAGAAGATATGAAAAAACTGAAACTTACACACGGTATTGCCGGAAAAAAAATAGTCGTACAAGGTTTGGGAAATGTAGGCAGTTATTCCTCCCTAATATCGCAACAAGAAGGAGATGCAAAAATTATTGGTATAGCTGAATACGAAGGTTCTATCCATAATCCGAACGGTATTGATATTGAAGCCTTATTGAAACATCGGCAGGAAAGCGGTACTATCATGAACTTTGCCGGTGCAAAGCCTTTGGCACACCGCATGGCAGCATTAGAATTGGAATGCGATATTTTGATTCCTGCGGCTTTAGAAAATCAAATTACGGCAGAAAATGCGCCACGCATTCATGCCAAAATTATTGCCGAAGCCGCCAACGGTCCGGTAACAGCCGATGCCAACGACATTTTAAATCAACGCGGCGTTTGGATTTTGCCGGATATGTACGCCAACGCCGGCGGTGTTACGGTGTCGTATTTTGAATGGTTAAAGAATCTTTCACACGTGCGTTTCGGTCGCATGACCAAACGGCATGAACACAATACTTATGAAAGTGTCGTGGATGCAGTAGAAAAATATACCGGCAAAAAAGTAAGCGACCGCGACCGCGCCGTGATAACAAAAGGTCCGGACGAAATTGATTTAGTACGCTCCGGTTTGGAAGAAACCATGATTAATGCGTATCACTCCATCCGCGAACAATGGCTCAAACAACCTGAAATCGAAGATTTGCGCACTGCTGCTTTTGTAGTGGCTATTAACAAAGTCGGTAGCGATTATAAAAATTTGGGTGTATTTCCATAATTAAATTTAAAAAAATGAAAATAAATATTGTTTTTATACTTTGCCTTATTTCGGCACATTTGGGCTATGCGCAGCATAAAACTATCATTACAAACGTAAATGGTTTTCTGATATCGCTAACGCCGGAACAAACTAAAATCGCTGAACTGAAATTTTCGGATTCTTCCAGATTAGAATGGTCTAATTTGCCGATGGAAGAAACAACTCGGCATGGGATTCAATTTAAAGATTTAACGGATGTACAAAAAATAAAAGTACACGAAATTTTAAGAAATGTTTTGAGTGCGCAAGGCTATCAAAAAATTTTATTTATTATGCAATACGACGAAGAATTGCACTTGCGCATGGTTGCAGCAAATAATCCTTTGGCGCGTAAATACGGACAAAATAATTATTGGATAACGGTTTTTTCGGATTATGGAACTAATAAAAACCCGAAATCGGATTGGGGTTTAAAATTTGAAGGGCATCATATATCCATCAATCTCACTTTTTCTCCAAACGGTGAAGTTACTTCTTGTACGCCGCTTTTTACGGGTGTTAATCCCGCATTCAGTGCTACCGGATTAAATGCCGGTAAATATATCTTAGCAGATGAAAATGAATTCGGAAAAGAATTATTCTCTTCTCTTTCTCCGGACTTACAAAAAAAAGCAATCATCTCGGCAGAATTACCCCGCGATGCAGATACGAGAATGGAATTGAATAAAAATATAAAAGCAGAAAGTTGGATTTTAGAAAATAATGTAAATAATATCCCGTCGGCTATTTCTTTCGTAAATTATACTGAAATGGATAACGCACAGCAAGTTTTAGTAAAAAAAATTATTCATTCATGGGTTGATAATTTTAATGAAAAAATTGCCACAGAAAAAACGCAAAAAATTTATAAAAACTTGGATAAAGCTAAATTTTCTTGGATGGGAACTTCCGATGCCGAACAATTACATTATTACCGATTACAATCGCCGGATTTTATTATTGAATTTACTAATCGCGATCAAGGATTATATCATTTTCACTCACTCTGGAGAGAATGAAAATCAATTTAGAAGATAGGAGTTAGGAATTAAAAGTTTAGAAAATAAAAAACCTTTTAAAATAAAAAGGCGCAGTAAGAAAAAATTTCTTACAGCGCTTTTAAAATTTCTATCTTTTATCTTCTAACTTCTATCTCATATCTTTTATCTCATATCTCCTAACTATATTTAGTATCCCGGATTTTGTGCCATTACGCCCGCACTCAAATCAATTTCAACTTGCGGGATCGGGAACAATTCATTTTTACCGGTGACGAAAGAAGTTTTGCCGTTTTTTTTCATGGCATCGGCTAAGCGATTGGTGCGTGCTAAATCAAACCAACGTACTTGTTCCATGCCCAATTCGCAACGGCGTTCGTGCCAGATTAAGTTACGCAATTTAGTTTTATCGGTTTCAGTTATATCCGTTAAAATGCCGGCGGGTAAAGTGCCGCGCGCACGTTTGCGTACAGCATTTAAGTTTTTTAATGCTTCCGCAGTTTTGCCGTTTTCATTTTGTGCTTCGGCTGCCATTAAAACCACATCCGAATACCGCAAAATGCGAATATTGCCCGGACCATCGCTGTTACCGCCTAAATGTGAAGGTACAAATGCCTTTTTGTTAAAACGCGCATTGAAAACTTCCGAACTTGGATGAACATAATCGGAACCGTCCGGTAAAATTTCATTTTCGTATAAAACGGTTAAACCACGACGCGGATCACCGGGTTCAAACTCTAAAATAAATGAATCGGAAGGTCTGTTGAAGCCCCAACCTAAATTAGGAACTCCGCGCACACCTTGCACTTCATTATATTGTGAACCGCCATCGCCGGTGGAAGTAGCAATACATTGTACTTCAAAAACCGATTCGGAACTGTTTTCTCCCTCCGGTGTAAAAATTTTAGAATAATCCGGCAGTAAAGCATATTCATTCGAGTTTATGACTTGAAGCGCGTAAGTTTCAGCGTTTACGAAATCGCCTTGAGTTAAATAAACTTTAGCCAATAATCCGCGTGCGGTACCTTTTGTTACGCGGCCTACATCCGCAGCACTGTAACCGGATTTTTCAGGTAAAGCCGCGATTGCATCTTTTAAATCCTGAACAATTTGCGCGTAAACTTGCACTTTCGGCGTACGCGGTTGAGAATATTCACTCGGGTTTAATGATTTTGTTATCAAAGCGACATCACCGAACCAACGCACTAAATTGAAATAATAGTAAGCACGCAAAACTTTACTTTCGCCAATTAAACGGGCACGCAAAATTTCGTTCATTGTCGGTACCGTCGGAATACCGTTAATAGCTACATTGGCACGAAAAATCGCTTTATAATAACCTTGATACACCGTGAGCGGCGCAATATTTGTGGCATCAAAAGTAAAATTATCCATATCCAATAAAAAATTGGCATCGGTTGGTGTACTGCCTTTATCGGCATCATCGCTCGGTATATCGGTCATACCTAAAAAAGCAAAAACGTGAACTTCCCAAGCGCGCAAACTTTGGTAAATCGCGTTCGTAGATTGTACGGCTTGCGCTTCGTTCTGAAAAAAATTATCCAAAGTCAATTGTCCTTGCGGTTTGATTTCTAAAAAATCTTTTTTACAAGAAGTCATCAAGAAAAAAGAAGAAGGAGAAAGAATAAAGGATAAAACCCAGACTATCTGTTTGAATTTTCTTCCGCCCGTATTTTTAGTTAAACCCAAATTTTTCATGATTTATTATTTTATTGTTGAAACATACGAATTTTTGATGGATGAAGTTTTAAAAAAAATTAAAAAGTAACGTTTAAACCCACCGTATAAGTTCTTGCCACCGGATAAACACCGCCGTCAACACCGGTTGCAATCGGATTATTCGCATCACCTGAATTGCTGTTTGTAATTTGTGGTGTATAACCCGAATAATTAGACCAAGTTTTCAAATTAGTAGCAGCAACATACACTCTAACGGAACTGATACCGGCTTTAGCTAAAGCAGTAAGCGTATAACCGATTTGAACATTTCGCAAAGACAAAAACGAACCATCGGACAAAAACCTATCCGACATAGAAAAATTTGTGCCGCCATTTGTAACACGCGGTTCGTTAGCTGAAGTACCGTCCGCTGTCCAACGACCCAATACTGAAGTTTCAAAATTCGGAGTATTGAAACGCAGCATTTCTTTGTAATTCAAAACTTTATTACCGCTTACGCCGGAGAAAAATGTCAATACATCAAAACCTTTGTAATTGGCTCCTAAATTAAAACTGTAAATTAATTTCGGTATCGGACTACCTAAATTTACGCGATCTTTTGCATCTATTATACCGTCACCATTTGTATCTTGAAAGCGTAAATCACCCGGTACTTCATTTTTCACGATAGGATAATTTTTCACGTCATTAGCATTTTGCAAAACGCCCAAAGTTTTATATCCAAAAAAATCGCCGATAGCACCACCTATAGCTGTTCTCGTAAGCGTATAAATATTTTGTAGGTACACTAATTCCGTATTTCCGTTACCCAGTGATAGTACTTTATTATTTACGGTTGAACCGATAACACTGATATTGTAACCGAAACCATTTATTTTATCCCGCCAACCGACTGTTAAATCAAAACCCTTGTTTTCAACTTTTGCGGCATTTACAGTTGGATTAGAAGCTGAACCTACATATAACGGAATGGGGACCGCTAGTAAAATACCGTCAGTAATTCTGTCATAATAATCAATTTCAGCCGTTAATCTGTTTTGAGCAAATCCCATTTCTAAACCTATATCCGTTTGCGCTGTTTGTTCCCATTTTATATCCGGATTAGGCAAAGTCGTGGCTGTTGAGCCGATATTAATTGAACCGGGATTTCCGAAAACAGGATTCAAATTATTATCAATAAGCGGCTTACCTCTATTAGTGCCAATTTTCTCATTGCCTATTACACCGTAACTTGCACGAAGTTTTAAATTATCTAACCAAGAAATGTTTTTCAAAAAATCTTCTTCTTTTAAACGCCATCCTAAGGCAAATGATGGAAAATTTCCGTAACGATTATTTGCACCGAATTTAGAAGAGCCATCTCGACGGATTGTGGCCGTAAATAAATATTTATTATTAAAAGTGTAATTGACACGCGCTAAATAAGACAAAATACTTGAAAAATCTGCTGAACTATAATTCGTTACAGTAGTCGGATCTCCGGACGATAAATACCAAAAGTCGGGTGTTTCTCCTGGAAGTCTTTTTATTGAACCGCCTAAAGCTTCAAAATTGTTTTTTTGCGCAGTGTAACCTATCAAAACAGTTACTCTATGTTTATCGAAAGTATTGTCATAGGTCAAAGTATTTTCCCATAAAGTACTTGTAGATTTACTTTGATTTACATTCAACTGATTAATCTCATTATGCTGTTGCGCAGTAATATTAAATATAGGTAAAAATGATTTGCCTTGTGCGTAAGCTAAATCTAAACCCAAATTAGTTTTAAAATAAAAATGCTTCAAAAAATTAATGCCTAAATAAACAGAACCTAAAGCACGATAACTTGATTGTGCATTGCGGTTAAAATCAATTTGTCCTGCAGGATTGGCTACACTGGATCTGTTTCCTGTTTCGCCGTAAGTATTATTTGTATCTCTTGCTGCAACCGTAGGGTCTGCATAGTAGGCATTATAAATAACATCGGCGGCATTCATACCTGTGGTATTCGTAAATACCAAATTATGCCCCAATTTAACAGCATCCGATAATTTATATTCATTGTTAATGCGCAACGAGAGGCGTTGATAATCGCCGCCGACTACAATTCCTTTTTGATAAAAATAATCGCCGCTGACAAAAAACGTAAATTTGTCGCTTCCGCCCGAAGCTGAAAGGTTTACATTTTGAATAGGTGCTTTTTGAAAAATAATGTTTTGCCAATCCGTACCAACTCCTAAAGCGGAAGGGTTAGAAAATACGGGTGGTTGCGGTGGATTTAAACCCGCTAAAAGTTCATTAGAAAGGGTCGCATATTGCGCTGCATTTGTTAAGGCAATTTTTTTTGCCAATTCCTGCTGACCGTAATAACTTGAAAGCGTAAAAGTGGTATGGTCTTTCGAAGTTCCTTTTTTGGTCGTAATGATAATAACACCGTTTGCACCGCGTGAACCGTAAATCGCAGTAGAAGAAGCATCCTTTAAAACCTCCACCGATTCAATATCGTTATTATTCAAAAAAGAAATATCGTTTAACAGTAAACCATCTACAACAAAAAGGGGTGATGCATCATTGAGTGTACCGACACCGCGAATGCGAATAATGGCAGCCTCACCGGGTCTGCCTGAAGTGGGCGTTACTTGAACGCCGGAAATTTTTCCTTCCAAGATTTGATCAACAGAACCGGAACTTATCCCTTGCAAATCTTTTCCTTTAACAGATGAAATCGCACCCGTTAAATCACTTTTGCGTTGCGTTCCGTATCCGACAACAACTGTTTCTTTCAATATTTGATCATCTTGTTGCAACGCAATATCAAAAATATTGACAGAAGGTTGAGTCGCTAAAGATATTTCCTGTGTTGTAAAACCTATAAAAGACACGACAAGAATTGCTTTTGAAGAAACGGAAAGTTGATAATTTCCGTCAATATCCGATACAGTTCCTGTAGTCGAATTTTTTACGAGAATACTGGCACCGATAATGGCTTCGTTGGTTTTAGCATCATATACCTTGCCCGAAATATTTTTTTGAGCAATAACAGCAAAGTTGCCTAAAAAAAGAATTAATGTAAAAATTTTGTTTTTCATAACATTTTGAGTTGTTGTTGGTGTAGAGACGCGATTTATCGCGTCTCACGTTAAAGCAATTATATTTTGCACGAGGTGAGACGCGATAAATCGCGTCTCTACAATCAACAAAAATTATTTTAAATTAAGCCTTACCGTTTTAACATCCGTTGAATTACCGCCGACCATGATATCGAAATCACCGGCTTCAGCATACCGCGTTAAATCCGGATGATAAAAAGCTAAATCGTCGGTTGTAAGGGTGAAATTAACTACGCGAGATTCGCCGGCTTTCAACATGATTTTTTTAAATCCTTTTAATTCTTTTAAAGGTCGAGTAATACTGCCAACTACATCGCGAATATATAATTGTACAACTTCTTCTCCATCGCGCGTACCGGTATTTTTTACGGTAAACGTAACATCAAAAGATAAAGGGCGCAAGGACATAGACGAAGTATTTGGTTTAGTAACGCCTTGTTTCAGAATACCGGCAACTAAGTCTGAATACTCAAAAGTAGTATAACTCAAACCATAACCGAAAGCATATTGAGGCGTGTTCGGAATATCGAGATATTTGGAAGTGTATTTACTGTTCGCATCATAAGGTCGTCCGGTATTTTTTTGACTGTAATAAATGGGAATTTGTCCGACCGAGCGCGGAAATGTCATCGTCAATTTTCCGCTCGGATTGTAGTCGCCGAACAAAACATCGTACACAGCGTTTCCTGTTTGTGTACCGCCGAACCATGTTTCTAAAATCGCCGGCGCTTTATCGGAAATTTCCGGAATTGTTAACGGACGACCGTTCATCAATACAACCACAACCGGTTTTCCGGTTTTCAAAAGTTCAAGCACCATTTCTTTTTGCACACCCGGCAAAGAAATATCCGAGCGCGATGCGGCTTCGCCAGTCATCCAAGCGCGTTCACCTACAACAACTACGACTGCATCAGCTTGGTTCGCGTTTTTAATAGCTTCTGCAAAACCGGTGGTGCTCATGTTACTGCCTTTCATCGCCGGTCCTTCGTTTTCTAAATCGCAACCTTTGGCATATAAAATATTGGTGTTCGGCAAATTATTTTTCAAACCTTTTAAAATATTGATGCTGTTTTTAGCATCTCCTGCCCCACCCCATGCACCGATTACATCTAAATCCGATTCGGCTAATGGTCCGACAACTGCTAACGTTTTAATATTTTTGTTCAAGGGGAGTATATTACCATTGTTTTTCAATAAAACAAAACTTCGTTTGGTAACATCACGTGCTACAACTTGATTGGCATCCGACAGTATCGTATTTTTTTCACGTTGCGCATCACTGTATTTATAAGGGCTATCGAATAAACCCAACTGAAATTTGACACGCAAAATTCTCCGCACCGATTCATCTATGGTTGTCATTGAGACTTTACCTTCTGCCAGTGATTTTTTCAAATAATTGTAATATACTGCACCTTGCATATCCATATCTACACCGGCATTGAGGGCTTTTTCGCCGGCATCTTTATCATCGATCACGTTACCGTGATTCACCATTTCATTAATAGAAGTATAATCCGTTACTACAAAACCTTTAAAACCCCATTCTTTGCGCAAAATATCGGTTAAAAGTTGTTTGTTGGCGGTAGAAGGTACACCGTTAATTTCATTGAAAGAAGTCATCACACTTAAAGCACCGGCATCAACTGCAGCTTTGTAAGGCGGTAAATACGTTTCACGCAATTGTAATTCACTCATATCCACGGTGTTATAATCGCGTCCTGCAATGGCTGCTCCGTAAGCCGCGAAGTGTTTTACGCATGCCATGACGCTGTTCGTTGCTCCGATTTTTCCTTGAATACCGCGCGTACGCGCTGCCGCAATTTTTGAACCGAGATAAGTATCTTCACCCGCCCCTTCCATACAACGTCCCCAACGGGGGTCGCGTGCAATATCTACCATAGGCGCAAAAGTCCAATGCAAGCCCGAGGCTGCCGCTTCCGCAGCCGCAACTTGTGCGGATTTTTCAATAGCATCTAAATCCCAACTTGAAGACTCGCCGAGCGGAATCGGAAAAATTGTTTTATAACCATGAATAACATCGTATCCGAAAAGCAACGGAATTTTCAAACGTGTTTCTTTAACGGCTATTTCTTGGAGTTTGCGCGTATAATCTGAAGTATGTGCGTTAAAAATATTGCCGCATTTGCCGGAGCGAATATCATCGGCGTAACCTTTTCGTATAGTCGGACCCGTAACATCCCAGTCGGAAGTAAACAGCGTAAGTTGTCCGACTTTTTCATCGAAGTTCATCAAGCGTATGACAGAATCAACTCGTTGGTCAATTGTTTTTTGCGCATTTATGAAGGCTAATGAAAGCAAACTTGCAAAAAAGAAAAGTGTAATTTTTTTATTTATCATAATATTTTGCTGATTAAAATCAATGAAACACGGATGATACGGGTTTTCACGGATTTTTTCAAATACCTAATTATTAATTTTTAATTAAATCCAACCAGCCGCCTTTAAATCCGGATTTTTTTAAACCGGCGACGATGTACGGATTCTTCTTCATTAATTTCCAAACAAAATCGGAACGGTAATTTTCAATTTGAATCAGAATCGGACCTTGGTCAATGCCGAGATAATCTTTATCGAACCACCCTTTTTCATTGCCTTTTCCGAAAGTATAAGTCGTATTGTAAGCATCTTTGAAACCATATTCAGCAACGAGCGTACTGTAATATTTGTTCCACATATTTTCTAATGTCGGAATACAAATATCTGGAGCAAACGGAACAGAACCACCGGCAGCAGTCGGTGCAATTGTACCATCGTCAACAATTTGTGTTGAAGCTGCACCTCTTGCACGATAGCTCCAAAATTTTCGCTCATGAATCTCAGGAGTGTAAGCTGTAACGGTTGAATCATTTATTCTTACTGACGGTCTACTATTGTCCATATTTGCAACCGTATCTTTTGGTCCATCGCAAGCAGTCAATCCCCATTCTTTAGATGAATAATTATCGTATTGTTTCGGATTTTGAACACAATAATTTTTATTGGCAATAGTGGCGCGTTTTGCGTTTTCAAAATAATCAATCCCTTTATTGCTCATGTAAGCATCAGAAATTCCGCGAAAATCAATATACATTTGGCTGTATTGATGCCCGAAAAGCGGATCGAAATTGACGTGCTCTATCCCTTGAAACGTTGCCCAAGGATAAGTTTTGCACCATTCTGTCCAACAATTTTCGGAAATCGGATGTGTCGGTGAACCGATTGCCATGATGAGTAACACCATTGCTTCATTGTATCCTTTCCATTCAGCACTCAAAAAACCTTTTTCAGGATGATAACCCATCGAAAGGTGGCTTTTATCTTTGTTCAGAAACCAATCCCACTCTACACGGCGGTACAATTTTTCCGCAAAATTTTGAATATTTTTTTCGGTTTCGTCATTCGGTTTATCGAAATAAGACATTACTGAAAGTACACCCGCCATTAATAACCCGGTATCTATAGTAGAAAGTTCTACGTCACGATAACGCAAAGATTTTTGATGGTCGAGAAAGTGATAGTAAAAACCATGAAAGCCACTAACACCTGATTGTGCATTACCTTGCGGCATATTCCAAAGTGCTTGCAATGTTTTTAAAACGCGCTCTGCAGCTTGTTTTCTCGTTACATAATGTCTTTCGGCACCAATACAATAAGCCGTTAAGCCGAAACCGGTTGCAGCAATACTCGAAAATTGTCGTGTCGGATGTCGGTCCGGTACTTGATAATTTTTGTCTACTAAATCCCAAAACCAATTGAAAGTTCTATGCTGTACTTCATCTAAAGAAAAAGTTTTGGAAGTTTTGTGTTGAACCGGAAGATTCATCAGAAAAGTGCCGGCATTTTTATGCCCTACATTCTGTGCTTCAACGCTGCACCCTGCCACACTCAGTAGCAAAACAAAGCCGGTAATGAGGGTGCGAAATAATTTCATGATTTGATTACGAAAGTAATAAAAAAAAGTGAAGCCGAACCGAACGGATTCGGCTTCAAAACACAATAGAACTTATGAAAAAACTTGAATTTTAGTTTAGTCAGTTAGACGGTTAGTCAGTTAGTCAGTTAGTCAAAAAGTAAGACTAATCACTAGCCGACTAACCGACCAACTATTTACTCTTTCGTAAACTTCGCATTCGCGCTTAATTTTCCGTTTTCGTCGAAAGCTGAAATGATATACATACCTTTTGCCAATTCGCTAACGGAAATATTGAAATCATCATTCAAATTTGAAACGGGAGTAGATTTAACGCGCTGACCTAACAAATTCGTTACATCCAATCGGCGAATAGATTGTGCGTTGCGTACCACCAAAACTTCGGATACCGGATTCGGGAATACCGATAAAGCATCAACACGAATCGGATCGAAAATACCGGTTGTAGTACAAGATCCTACCTCACCGATAGTAATATCATCCAGATAAGTGGTTTGGTCCGTAGCAGGAAGCGGCAAATTCAAATCAACAAACATTGTTACGCGCGTGAAACCTTCTTTACCGGTAATACCCTTAGTACCAAAGTCTGCAGTTAATTCTTCCCATTCGTTTATTTTAGTATTAGCAACCGGTATTTCCGCACCTCCCGGCGCACCTTCTAATTTGAAAGCGACATTACCGATATGATCCAAGAGAACTTTAGCTTTAACAATAATTTTATTCGTTGTCCATTTAGCCGTAGTGCCCAAATCCGTATACATACCTTGAAATACAGTAGCTTTTACAGAACTCAAACGTTTAAATTCCAAAACAGTAGCTGAAGTATTAATTCCGGTTTTTTTCGGATTAGTTACCAATCGAGGTTGTTTGCCGTCAAGCGTATCGTCAGCAAAATAAGTGAACTTGATCGGTGTTTCAAAATTAGTTAAACACCCTGTTACAGGCTCTGATGTCCATTGCAGATTATCAATGTAGTAAACGTCAGCATTCGGAGCATTTACGCCACCATTTATGAAAATGATAATTTTTTTATAATTATTGGCTTTTACACCACTGAAATCAATTTTGAAACTTTGCCAAGTATTATTTGTACGCAGCGTATCCCAAATTTCTTTTCCACCGGATGTGCCGCCATCTAATTTAAAAAGTATCGGCACTTTACCGCCCGGTCCACCATAAACCTGCATATTCAACTGATTGAATTTCGATAAATCAATTGCATTCGGGTAAGTCAGTGATATATTGGTATAAGGATCATTGTTAGGACGCGTATATTTGCCAACAGTTGTACTTATATTGGGTTGAACCTGTGACGGATTTTTAACCGTTACCAAATTCGGTGAAGCATCAAAAGGAATGTTTTGTTGACATTCAAAATCATTTATAAAATTAGGTACCGGTGTAACACCCAAACACGGATTCAGCGTTGATTTACCGAAGCGTAAATTATCAAAGAAATACATAGCTCCCGGAGCGGCAGCCGATTTATCGAAAATGACATTGATGCTGCTGATATCCGTCAATCCAACAGCCGCAGATAAATCGAATTTTAATTCATCCCAAACACCCGCAGAGTCAATGGTTGCATCGGCTGCAATATTACCTTTTGTAGCACTCGCCAATTGTACAGTTACAGTTTTTCCTGCGGAACCTGCCGGTGTTAAAACTTGTAAATTGACTTGCGGTGCCAAAGCATCCACTAAAAATCCGGTCGGTAAAGTACCCGTTAATACCGAAATGGCTGCAGAACCTTTTGTGTATTTACCCACACTGCTGCTGTTATTGACGTTATTCGGTGTCGGATTGGTAGCCAAAACAAAAGATCCGTGTTGAGCAGCATTTCCTTGAAACGGACCCCAACTGAGTTTAGCCGTTGGTTCGAAATCTTCGAGTGCAGGCTGTGTCGTAAACTGCCAGTCATCAATATAATAAGTATCAGTGGCAGTTTGGTTAAAATCCGCATCAAAAAACACAAGTGCTCTTGTATTGCCGGCGAGAGTAGCACTGCTCATATCCGCTCCGACTTCAACCCATTTCATGGCTTGAGCATCCGTTAAAGGAATTCTAACTTCTTTTGCGGCTGTTCCATCTCCTTCTAATTTTAATAATATAGTACCTTTATGCGGCGCCCACACTTTAATGCGCATATAATTAAAGGTGCTTAAATCAATCGGTGTATAATTATCGTGCAAAACAAAGACATATGATTCATTTGGTCTGCGCACATATTTACCGCAATTCGACGACGTATTAATGCCGCTTTTGTCCGGATTAGGAATAACGGTCAAGGAATCATAAGAATATCCGTAATTCGCATTGCGTTGACACTCAAAATCATCTAAAATTCTGATAATCGGTACTGTTCCCGCACAAGCAGTCGGCGGTAATTGAAGGACGTTATCAATATAGAATGTATCCGTTGAAGCATCTACGCCGTTATCGAAAAACATGTAAATACGGTTTATCGAATCTTTTGCCGGCGATACAAGACCACTGAAATCAAAAGCATAATCGCGCCAGCCGCGTGTCGTCGGTATTTTAGCTGCTACTTCTTTGGCACCTTTCGGACCCTCGAGTTTAAAAATAAAAGTTGTTTTAGCATCTCTGTTTGCATAAATCTGAATTTTGAAAAGTGTGTTCGTAGTCAAGTTCAAAGGTGCAATCAATGAATCGCCGAATAAAGAATAAGCCGAGGCACCTTTTACATAACCGATACATTTGTTGGAACTGTTGGTTTTGTCCTTTTTAGGATTGTCAACGACGCCTAAATATTTACCGTTTGTCGCACCTGCAAAGGCTCTCCAATTTTCGGTAGCTGTTCCGCTCTCAAATGTTTCATTGATTTGCGCGGTCATACTCATACAAAAAAGTAAGAGTAGAGGTAGTAAGAGTTTTTTCATTGTTAAAAAATTAAAATTAAAAGTGGTTCTATAAAAATTCAGTTGTTAAATAAAAAAGTTTTGAGTAAAAAAATAAAATTCTAAAAAAATTCTAAAAAAAAATTAGCGTAAAATAATAAATCTAGATAATTTTTCACCTTCCGACTCTAATTTTAAGTGAATAAAATAAGTACCGTTTGCTAAATCGGAAACATTAAATGTTACGTCATTTTGCCCGCTCGGAAATTTTTTGCCCGAAAAAATTTTAGATATTGTTCTACCTGACCCGTCTACAATATAAGCAGAAATAATTTCTTCTTTATTTAAATTTAAAGATAAAAAACTTTCTTGAGAAAAAATCGGATTCGGAAAAATTTTAACATTATTCATATTTTTCTCGAAAACCGTTTCCGTTGATGTGGCTTCATCTTTGAAACCGATAGCATCTAATGCGGGTTTTATTTCTTTATTCAACATAAAATTTTTCCATAACAAACCGGTGCGATAATTTTCTATCATCCCTACAATCGGTCCTTCATCAATGGCTAAATAAGAATTATCAACCCAGTTGCGTTGCGGATTAAAAGCATCGTAAAAACCTTGATTGCCGAAAAGTTTCGCGCCGCGAATTCGATAAAAATTCTTAAGTGCAGCAATAGATTGTACGGGCGTGTAAGGCATAGAGCTTAAAGCTGCAGTAGGTGTAATAGTGCCATTGTCCGTATTTTCTAATGGCGCGTGTGCCGAGTAACCGTTCGGATCATCACTCGCCGTCAAACCCCAACAATCGGCTGAATAATCTTTAAACTTTAACGGATTAGATGCGCAATAAGACCAATTAATTTTCGATTGAGCTATATTGTGTGTGTAATAGTTGGCGTAAGCATCGTGTTTATTGCGCGGGTCGAAGCCGAGAAAAGAGTAATGCGCAAAAAAGAGTGGTCCTCCCGCCGTCGGTCCGACTTGCAATTTTTCGCCGTAGTACGTTTGTCCGTTTATGTAATTATTACTCCCAACCCAACCCGTTTGATACATACTCGCCGGGACAGGATGTGTCGGCGAAGCCACCGCTAACAAATAAATAATCAATGCTTCGTTATAACCCCGAATAGGGAAATTCATTTTCCAGTCATAATTCGGTGACCAGTGCCAATACAAAACATTACCGCCATCTTTTCTGTACCACGACCAATCTACTTGTTCCCAAAGTCGCGTTATGGCAGCACGCAAATATTTTTCATCGTCGTTCGCACTATTAAAATATTGCCGTGCCGTGAGCAATCCTTCCATCAAAAAAGCGGTTTCCACCAAATCGCCTCCGTTATCATATTGACTGAAAGGTACAACTTTTCCGGAAATACCGTCCATCCAATGCGGAAAAGCACCGTGAAAAGTTTGGGCAAGGGATAAAAAATTGGTGATTTTATAAAGTTGCTGTATGGCATCATTTCTTGAAACAAAACCACGCTCGGCAGCAACTACCCACGCAGTAATACCGAAACCCGTACCGCCGGTGGTAACAATATCGCCGGAAGAGTTTCTTTCTCGTGCCATACCGGAAATCGGATGCGCAAACTCGTTGAAATATCGAAAAGTATATCGCTGCACCATCGTCAGCAATTCATCGTCCGAAAAATTATGCGTTGTAGTAGTAGCTGTGTTGGAAAAAGGCGCGTCGTCGCCGCCCGCTAAAACGGGTTTAACTTTATAATAAAGTTTGAGATTGGTGCCGATGTCGTTTACGAAATCCAATACAAAACGGTTGTCGGTGACAAGTTTGCGTTGTGAAAAAGTAATACCGTCTTGAGAAAACCAAATTTGATACCCCGTTACGCTCGTATTATTTACCGGTGTCCAATTCAATTCAGTATGACTATCGTAACCGTTTGCGGATAAATCGGTTTGGGCTTGCACGCCGTAAACCGCGATGAAAAAAATGAATAAAAGTATTTTTATGTTGTCGATGTACATATTTTGTCTTGGTTCTCAAAAATCAATACGAAGATAAATTTATTATTTTGATTTCTAAATCTAAAACTAAAAAATTCACTTTTTTTTCGCCTTGCTTTGACGCATTCGTATTTTTAAAAAAAGTTATTACCTTTTTATGATCTCTTACCTCTGCCATAACGACTGGTAATAGTTAAAAACCAGCCGCCGAAATTGGTA
Source organism: Chitinophagales bacterium (assembly GCA_038226035.1). Lineage (GTDB taxonomy): Bacteria > Bacteroidota > Bacteroidia > Chitinophagales > Saprospiraceae > JAAFJT01. The sequence continues at coordinate 128,493 of JBBRQS010000011.1, forward strand.
TTCGGAATCACAAAATTTCCGGAATTTGAGTCTGTCGTTTCTCCTGCTTCAATTCTGTAACCTATTCTCGTACCGAAATAACCGTTATAGTTTTTTCTTCCCCAGTTAGTTTCAAATCCTAAACCAAAATCAAAAATGGCATTCAAATAATTGAAGCTGGTTTGTTGAACATTTCCCGCTAATACCGTAGCGATGGTATTTGGAGTACCGGTTGTTCTGATAAAATCTAAAGTTCGAGATCTTAGTCCTATATTAATTAAAGGAAACAAATGAAAACCATCTTTTTTAGGAAAAAAATCGTATTGTACACCACCATAACCACCCCAACTATACATTTTTACTTTGTTCGGATAACTGTAATTGTTAGAATAAACGGGTAAAGCAAATTCAAGTGTATTTTCAAGACGCCAATGTTTGTTAGGTGATACAGTCATCAATCCTAAATTAAATTCGGAAGTAAAATTGTAAAGCGGTTGAAAATTTGAATTACGAAGTTGTGCATTGAAATTATCCAAATTGTGATAAAAATATCCAACTTCGGATTTAAGATACGGACGCGACCATTGAAGTGTATCCTGAGCAAAAGCAGAACAAAAAAAGAGTAAAGAGAAGCAAACGGTAATAAAAAACCCTTTCATGATGTTTAAAAGTTTAAAAGTTAATAAAAATTTGAAATATTGGTGTCAAAATAATGTCAACGAAACTTAAACGCCTGAAAAATTTTATAAATTAGGGTTCAATTAATTTTAACTTGATTTTAACTTTTCGATTCAAATCGTGTTATTTTTTCTAATAACACCGCCGATAAACGCTCTTTCGATTCCGAAGTCCATCCGGCAATATGCGGAGAAACGATGACGTTATCGAAAGAAAAAAGAAGTTTGTACATTTCCCGTTCTTGATCTGTATAGGTATTCGGTTTTTCGTTTTCAAAAACATCCAAACAAGCACCGCGCACTTTTTTGGTTTGCAAACCGGTGATGAGGTCATAGGTATTCACCACATTGCCGCGCGAAGTGTTAAGGAAATAAATATTTTTTTTACAATTACCGATAAACTCCGCGTTGCACATATATTTTGTTTCCGTATTTAAAGGCAAATGAAAACTGATGATGTCGCACTCGTTTTGGATCGTTTCTAAATTTGATTCTTCAATTTCAGATATTTCAAAATTAAAAGTAGCAACGGATTGCCCGTCAAAAGTACCTGATTTTTTACTTGCGGGGTGACGAATCAGATAATCTCGGTGAATAAAATGTTTAGTATAACCGGCGGGTAAGTATTTATCGAAAACGAGAATGCGCATTCCCAAGCCTAAAAGTTTCTGGGCAAAAGAACTGCCTGTATGACCAAATCCGATGATACCGATTGTTTTTTCGCGCAATTCAAATCCGCGATTTTTTTCGCGTTGCCAATCGAAATTTTTGACTTCGTTGTTGCTTCGAACCAAATTATTTGCCATTGCCAACAACATTGCGAGTGCGTGTTCTGCCACCGCATTTCGGTTGCCTTCCGGCGAATTAATAATGTGTACGCCTTTTTCTGCTGCATACGCCAAATCAATAATTTCCAAACCACTGCCCAATCGCCCGACGAAACGCAAATTCGGCGCGCGATCAATCATATCTTTATTTACCGAAATTTTTGAATTGATGATGAGACCAATGTAGTTGTGAACAATTTCACGTACTTCTTTATCATTAATATTGGGTTGATAATCGCAATCGTAATCAAGTTGTTTTAAACCGGCGATAAGAGACGGATGGACGTCGTCGGTGATGAGGACTTTGTTTTTCATTTTTGAATATCTACAAATGCTACAATCGCATACTTTTTAAATTGCAAAGATAAAAAAGATTGCTTAAACCTAAAAATAAGAGAATTGCCGATACTGAATTACAGCCTGCTGGCGGAAAGCGAAGTTATGCTTTTTATTAGACTTCTTGCGAAAATAATATAGGTTTCCAATTTTCACATAAATTTGATATTGTTTTATTTACTTTTCATGCAAAAAATTAATATCGAATTTACTTTCGCAAGAAGACCATTAAAAAATAGTTAGAAAAACAGCAGCTAAAAATTATTCAAAACAATTTTCAAAGCCTCTGCTAAATCATTTATCTGCTCTACTGAATGTTTAGCAGTAACTACAATACGCAAGCCCTCTTTACCTTTTGGTACTGTCGGATAATTTATAGGTTGCAAATAAATACCAAATTCGTTGAGCAAACGGTTTGTAATTTGTTTAGTTTTTTTAGCATCACCTATGATTATCCTGATAATATGCGATCGATTATCCTCAAATACAATTCCGGATGCGCGAAGGATTTGCTTAAGCGTTTGCACATTCTCGAAAAATAATTTTCTTAACGCAGGGGTATTTTTAATTTTTTTGATACTAACAATTGCAGCCGCACAAATCGCCGGAGGCATAGAAGAAGTAAAAATAAAACTTTCACCAAAACTTCTGACATAATCTGTTATGACATTATTCGCAGCAATATAGCCGCCAATACAGCCGAAAGATTTAGCCAAAGTGCCGTTTATCACGTCAACCGCATCAGAACAAAAGAGTTGACCTGCAACACCCTCTCCTTTAGAACCGTACATACCAACTGCATGCACTTCATCTAAATACGTTATGGCATTATATTTTTTGGCGAGCTCGCAAATTTCATTTATCGGTGCAATTGTACCGGACATAGAATAGACGGATTCAAAAGCAATAATTTTCGGACGATCAAAATCAACACTTTTTAGAAGCATTTCCAAGTGCTCCAAGTCATTGTGTTTAAATATTAGTTTTTCACAACGACTTAATTTAAAACCTTCAATCATGGAAGCATGATTTTCTTCATCGGAAAAAATCAAAGTGTCGGGAAAGGCTCTTGCCAAAACAGAAATGGCTCCGCAGTTCGCTAAATACGCACTGCTAAAAACCAATGCAGAGGGTTTACTGTGCAGTTCCGCTAAAGTTTTTTCTAACTCGATATGATATTGAGAAGTTCCTGATATATTTCTAGTCCCTCCGCTCCCGATTCCTAAACTTTGAGCTACTTCAATAAATTCGGCTATAACGTCAGGATCAACGCTCATTCCCAAATAATCATTACTTGTCCAATTAACTGCTGTGCGCGCCACTCCGTCATCCATGTATTTGAAAACAGGATGCGTTTCAACAGATTTTTGAATCGGTAAAAAATAACGATAATTACCTTGTTGTTTCAGTGTATTTAGTTTACCCGAAAGCATTTCCGAATATTTAAACCCGGTGAGTTCAGTTACCATAATTAATTAAATTTTATAAAGAAACACGCTTTGATCTTATCATTTTATAAATTTTAATTGCCGACAAGAGTATAATGATAAATAGCACTAAACCTATCAAACTCCAAACGGCACTTAAACTTTCCTTGACCACGACCAACATGACGATAGCTACTAAAAAAACAGTTGCAACCTCATTCCAAAGGCGTAATTGTTGAGATGAATATTTGAATATACCATCTCTTTGTTGCTTGTAAATTATATCGAGCGAAAAATGGTACAAATATAACCCTGCAACAAAACACAATTTGACAACTAACCAATTCGGGGTTACGCCATACGAATACCATAAGTAAGTACCGAAAAAGAATGTGATAATAGCAGATGGATATGTAATACCCCGCCATAATCTTTTAGACATCAATCTCAATTGATTCAATAAAATACCGCGTTCAGGTTCAGTTTTTTCGTTGGCTTCTGCCACATAAATGAATAGCCTGACTATATAAAACAAGCCACTGAACCAAGTGACAATGAAAATTATGTGTAAAGATTTTATGTAAAGCATCGTTAGCTGTTAGGTATCAGATATCAATATGAAAATTATAAGCATTTTAAAATAACTACTGCGGGAATCTGACACCTGATATCTGATGCCCGATACCTAAAATTTCGTCTGCCCAATCTCTGGGTTTCAAATATTCCAAAGTTTGAGCTTCGGCACTATCAGGTTCAGGTTGATAATCGTAAATCCAATTTGCGACCGGTGGCAAACTCATTAAAATAGATTCTATTCTGCCGTTTGTACGTAAACCAAAAAGGGTTCCTTTATCATGAAGCAAATTAAATTCCACGTATCTGCTGCGCCTTATTCCTTGCCATTCCTTATTTTTTTCCGTAAAAGGCATATTTCTGCGTTTCTCAACTATTGGCAAATACGACCCGATAAATGCTTTGCCACACGATTTAGAAAATGCTAAAAGCGCTTCGGCATTTTGTTTCTCGTTTGGTTTGCGGTAATCGAAAAAAATACCGCCAATACCCCGCGCTTCATTGTCGCGATGGGTATTTCTAAAATAATCGTCGCAATTTTTTTTGAAATTCGGATAAAATTCAGTGCCGTAAATATCGCAGGCGGCTTTATGTGTTTTATGAAAATGAGCAGCATCTTCCGGAAAAATATAACTCGGAGATAGATCCGATCCACCGCCAAACCAAAAATCAACAACATTGCCCGTGTTATCGTACAGTTCAAAATATCTGTAATTGGCGTGCACTGTAGGCACCATCGGACTAAACGGATGGATTACCAATGAAATACCGCACGCAAAAAAGTCTTTATGAGCGGTATTGAAATACTTTTGCATGGTTTCAGGCAAAACGCCGTTAACTACGGAAGTATTGACGCCGCCTTTTTCAAAAACAGTTCCGTTACTTATCACGCGAGTTCTACCGCCGCCGCCGCCTTCCCGTTTCCAAACTTCTTCTTTAAATTTGGATTTTCCATCAACAGCTTCAAGTGAGAAACAAATTTCATCTTGAAGTCTGTAAATGAACTCAATAAATTCATCTTTCATGCCTGATGCTATCATATTCAAACTAATTCCAAAATTTTTTCGGAAGAAAATTCTTTAACGGCATCCACGAAAGCTTTTGCGTGATCAACAGGAATATTCGGAATTATGCCGTGCCCGAGATTCGCAATATATCGTTGGTTGCCAAAGGCATTTATCATTTCACGCACACCTTTTCTGATTTCAGGGATTGTTGAGAGTAAACGCACCGGATCAAAATTACCTTGCAGTGTTGTATTGTTGCCGACTTTTTGTCTGGCAAATTCTGCAGGCACACACCAATCTAAACCAATACCTTGCGCACCGGTTTTACTGATACTTTCAAGTGCGAACCAAGCACCTTTAGAAAAAACTATGGTTGGACAAATATCTTTAAGTGCTTTTACGATCTGACTGATATAAAAAAGTGAAAAAATTTCAAAATCTTCAGGACTCAATAAACCACCCCAAGAATCAAATATTTGAACCACATCAGCTCCCGATTGGACTTGTAATTTTAAATATTGAATGGTGGCATCTGTAATTTTCTGCAACAAACCGTGTGCTAATTCGGGCTGAGTAAAACAAAATCCTTTCGCTTCATCAAAAGTTTTTGAGCCTTTTCCTTGTACCATGTAGCACAACAAAGTCCATGGTGAGCCTGCAAATCCGATCAGTGGTACACGTCCGTTTAGTTCTTTTTTTGTCAGAGCGAGTGCTTTGAAAACATAGTCCAAGTTTTCTTCAATATCGGAATTTAATCTTTCAACATCTTTGAAATTTTTAATCGGCTCAGGCAATAAAGGTCCTTTATTTTCTATCATCTGAACTTCCATACCCATCGCTTGCGGTACTACTAAAATATCTGAAAAAATAATAGCAGCATCAACACCGACTATATCCACAGGTTGCAAAGTGATTTGACAAGCCAATTCAGGCGTCCGGCATCTTTCAAAAAAACTGTAAGTATTGCGCAGTTTAATATAATCGGGCAAATATCTTCCCGCCTGGCGCATCATCCACACCGGTACACGTTCGACTTTTTCACCTTTCAATGCTTGAATCAATAAACTATTATTCATGTAGAACCAGGTTTTTTTCTTTTTTGAAAGCAGCATTAAAATTTAATTTAACACCGTGAAACACTTGTTTAGGTTGAAAAAATTTTGAAAAACAAAAATGGTTCACTTTATCGTTCACCAAAGCCATGTATCTTTCATGTTTTTCAATCAGTATTTCAGCACCGTTTTTCAAAACATCATCGGCGCAACGTTGACCCAGTGTGCCGGCATTTTTAACGATATCAAATTTTTCAGTTTCAATTTTCAAGCTACCATCCGGACTCAAAATATTTCCTTTTAAAGTAATTATACCGTCCTCAATTTTTGCCAAGGCGCTTATAGGAGCAGCACAACCTCCAGCCAGTGCATTTAAAAAATCGCGTTCAACAGCAGTACATATTTCAGTTGCCTTATCATTCATAATTTTACAAGCATCCAAAATATAAAAATCATTTTCGCGACAGTAAACTGCTACTGCGCCTTGAGCCGGTGCGGGCAACATCCAATCTAAATCAATACTGTTTTTGGGTCTGATACCTAAACGCTCTAAACCTGCTGCTGCGAAAATGGCACCATTCCAATTACTTTCTTCTAATTTGCGCAAGCGCGTGTTGACATTACCTCTTAGGTTTTCTATTGAATGATCAGGAAAACGATTTTTCCAATGTGCAGCACGTCGAATACTACCGGTTGCAATAATTATTTTAGACGTTGGGCTATGGAAAATGGTCGATGGAAAATTTTGTTGTCCATTGTCCGAAGATTTGTACACCAATATATCTTTAGGATTGTGACGTTCAAGGACGGCTGCTTTTTGTAAACCACGAGCCGCGTGAATGGGTACATCCTTGAGAGAATGCACGGTGACATCTATTTTATTATTCAATAAAGCGGCATCCAAACTTTTAGTAAAAACACCTTGAACACCCATGGCGTACAAGGGCGTTATTAAATCAGCATCGCCATCGCTTTTAATGAAAATAATTTCAGAGGAGATGCCTTGTAATGTAAAAAAACCTTGTACCTGTTTTGCCTGCCAAACCGCTAAGGCACTTTCTCTGGTACCAATTCTAATTTTGGCTTTAGTATTTATATACATACTTCTGTTTGTTGCTTCTCAATAAGATGTTTCAATGTTTTTACAAAAAGCGGTGAATCATTGAGGCAAGGAATCATGGTGAAAGATTCGCCGCCATTTTCAAGAAAAGTTTCTCTTCCGGCAATCGCTATTTCTTCCAAAGTTTCAAGGCAATCACTCACAAATGCCGGGCAAACAATCAAAAGGTTTTTAACACCTTCTTTCGGAAGATTTTTCAGCCTTTCATCAGTAAAAGGTTTAAGCCATTTGCTCCCGATCCGGCTCTGAAAAGATATGCCGAATTTATTTTTAGGCAAACCGAGCTGAGCTGCGGTTAAAATCATGGTTGTTAAATCTTGATGTTTATAACAAAATTTATGAGCACTTGATGGTGTAATACAACAAGTATCATCAATCCGACAATGACTTTTAGTAGGATCTGATTTTCTGATATGCCTTTCCGGAATGCCGTGATAGCTGAATAAAAGAAAATCCCAATTCTGATTTTCTGTATAAGTCTGTATATTTTTTGAAAGCGCTTCTATGTAATTTTCATCGTCGTAAAATGGTGGAACAATTTTTAAATCGAAATTATAGTTGCCTTTTTCGTAGCACTGCTTGCCGTATTCCGCAGCAGTTTCATAACTGCTCATGGCGTATTGCGGATATAGAGGCACTAAAATCACTTCTTCTATATCCGGATAATTTTTTTGTAAATTATCGTAAGCAGTTTGCATAGAAGGATTTCCATATCGCATTGCAATTTCAATCGGCATATCCGGCATTTCGAGTTGTAACGCTTTTTGCAATCTACGAGTTAATTCAATAAGCGGAGATCCTTCTTTCCACCAAATACTCTCGTAAACTTTAGCACTTTTCGGTGCGCGCAACGGTGTAATAATGCCTTTAACTAAAACAGTTCGAAAAAACCGGGGTATATCTATTACACGCTCATCCATTAAAAACTCATTCAAGTAACGTCTTACGTCAGGCACTCTCGTTGAGTCAGGTGAACCAAGATTTGATAAAATTATTCCGGTTATTTTTTTTTGCATTTTGTTACTATTTAATATTATTAGTGCAAATATCAGTTCAAAATTTTTCTTAAACTTGTGTGAAATTAGATTTTACAAAGCATTGACCATAATATTACCCTTGTTTGACAGTAGCGTAAAAAAACCTTAAAAACAGGACTTTATCTAAAAATTAATTTTAATTTAGTGCGCGTCATAATTAAATTCTCTCCGTCTGAGTTCATCCGGAAAGAAAATAATTTTTGATTTCTTTTGTAAAAAAAAATAAAATCGAAAATTATTTTCATCTTTGTTTGAAATAAAAAATTCCGATTTCAAAATAAAAAAATTAATGGGTCAACTAACTTACAAAAATCAATTCGAAAAAGAAATTCAAGAAAATATTTTTCAAAAAATATTTTTTAAAAAGAAATTCAAAAATATTACTGAAATAAAAATTTCCGAAAAAATATTTATTTTATTTTTTTTCTTGCCGTTTTTTTCTTTTGCGCAAAAAACTTTTATCACAGGTATTATCCGAGATGCTAAAACGAAAGAGGTTTTGGTTGGTGCTTCAATTTTTTACACAGATGGTGAAATTGGTACAGTATCGGATATTGACGGAAAATATAATTTAAACACAGGTTCACTCGGCATTTTGAAAATATCTATTTCAAGCATAGGTTACAGCAGCATCAAAAAACAAATTGATATTAAACCCGGCGAAAACATTTTCGACTTTGCTCTTGAACCTGAAAATACTTTACTGCAAACGACCACCGTCACCACCGGAAAATTCGAAAAACCGCTCGGCGAAGTCACCGTATCACTCGACATTTTGAAACCCGGTTTGATAGACGATGTGAACACGCGCAAATTAGATGATGTTTTGCAAAAAATACCGGGTGTAAATATTATTGACGGACAAGCAAATATTCGCGGCGGTTCGGGTTGGAGTTACGGTGCCGGCAGTCGGGTTTTGTTGCTCATAGATGATATGCCGGCATTGCAAGCCGACGCGGGTTCTGCGAATTGGAAAGACATAGCGATTGAAAATGTCGAACAAATTGAAGTCGTTAAAGGTGCTGCTTCGGCGTTGTACGGCTCGTCGGCGATGAATGGGATTATAAATGTACGCACCGGATTCGCGAAATCGGATCCCGAAACAAAACTGTCTACCAGCTACGTCGCTTATTTAGATCCAGCAGATCCGGCAAAAAAATGGTGGACAACCGCGCCTTATGAAGCAACGGTCAGTTTACTGCATAAACAAAAATTCGGTAAATTGGACGTTGCCGCTTCGCTGTTTTACACGAATCAAGATATTTTTGATAAAGATTGGACAGAAAAATACGGGCGATTTACACTCAATACGCGCTACCGCGTCACCGACAATTTGAGTATAGGCGTTAATATGAACATTAATAAAGGTGCAGGATCGTATTTTTTATATTGGCTCGACGGTGGCAAAAATGCTTATGTCGGAACACCAAGTACTTATAATAATTCCGATCGCTTGCGCTATACGATTGATCCGTACTTGAATTTTACGGATAACAACGGCAATCGACACAAAATCTTGACGCGCATTTACAATATCACCAACTCGTATTCGGGTAGTGACCAAAACAATAAATCTAATTTATTTTACGGCGAATATCAATTTCAACACAGTTTTAGGGACAATTTTATTTTTACAACCGGCGTTGTCGGTACAATTTCAGGTATTCAAGCCAAATTATACGGTGATACATCTTTTACTTCACAAAACTATGCGATTTATGCGCAAGCCGATAAAAAATGGGGAAAACTGAATGCGTCTTTGGGCGTGCGATACGAAAATAATAAAGTAGTAGGACCGAAATTGGTGCATTATTCCAAAGATTTAACCGAAGTTACACCAAACGGCGGCGCATTGAGTGAATCGAAACCGGTTTTTCGTTTAGGTTTGAATTATCAAACTGCAACCGCTACTTTTCTGCGCGCCTCATTCGGGCAAGGTTATCGCTTTCCGACGATTGCTGAACTTTTTATTAATACTAATGCGGGTACATTTAACGCTATTCCGAATCCGAATTTAGTTTCCGAAACCGGTTGGACGGCTGAAATCGGCATCAAACAAGGTATTTCAATCGGAAATAGTTTCAAAGGATTTTTTGATGCCGCTTTTTTTGTTCAGGATTATACCAATATGATGGAGTTTTTAGTTTCGCAAAAAGTACCACTCACTTTATCCGCCATCGCTTTTCAATCTCAAAACGTCGGTAATACGAGTATAAAAGGTTTTGAAATCAGTTTTACCGGTCAGGGTAAAATAAATAATTTCACGCACCGGTATTTGATCGGCTATACTTATGTTGATCCGGTGTATAAAACTTTTGACTCCATCAGTCGCGCCAATTCTTCGGTAGATTATAATGTTTTAAAATATCGCTTCAAGCACGCCGTAAAATTTGACGGAGAAATCGGTTACAAAAAAATAAATTTCGGTGTAGCCATCATTTATAACAGCAACATGGATGCTATTGATAAAGCTTTCGATTTGTTTTTGCCGGGTGTGCAAAATTTTCGCGCGGCGCACCATCAAGGTTTTGCTACTTTGGATCTGCGCATGGCATATAATTTTTCGGATAAAACCAAATTAACTTTTATCTTAGCTAATGCCACCAACACCGAATATGCATATCGTCCGGGATTGTTGGAAGCACCGCGCAATATTCAATTGCGTTTTGACCAAAAGTTTTGAAAGAAATGCTAAATTCCTTAATGCCGAATACTGAATTGAATTTTTTGAAAAAAAATAATTTTAAACATATTTTGACCAAAATGTATTTATTTTGCTCCGTGAATTTAAAAATAAAAACATTTAGTCTTTAGCATTTAGCATTAAAAAATTTAACATTTAGCATTCTTCATTAATCATTTTCCATTAATAAAATCATGTTTAAAACTTACCAAGCGAGTTTATTAAATGCCGTTGTACTTGTAGCCATGGGTTTATGGGCATTTTTAGAAAAAGGAACCCCGACTGCACTTATTCCCGTTTTTTCAGGCGCTGTACTCTGGATTTTCAACAACCAACTCAAAGCGGGTAACAAAACGGTGGCGCACGTACTCGTTGTAATTACTTTTTTGATGTTGCTCGGTACATTAATGCCGATGCGCGGAGAAATGATGAAAGGCGATATGTTGGGCGTATTTCGTGCATTAATGATGTTCGCTTCTTGTGCATTGGCAATGTATTATTTCATCGACAGTTTCAGAGAAGCACGTAAAGCACGTATGCAACCTTAGATAACCGCGACGTTTTTTTTATATAGCTCAAGATTTTCGAGTTTTGCCGAAATATTTTCGATTATTTTTTCGGCATGAACGCGCGAGTTTTCTATAAACCAAACGTGCGTATCCATACCGCCGCAAATCACACCGGCTAAATAAACATTCGGCAAATTTGTTTCCTGTGTATCCGGGTTGTATTGCGGATGCAACTTTTCGTCATCGGAAAGTTGAATGCCCATTTTTTTCAAAAAATCAAATTGAGGTTGATAACCGGTGGCGGCAATGACAAAATCATTTGCTATCGTGACGATGCCTTCCGGCGTTTTTATATCTACCTCATGCGCACGAACGGCGTGCAGCGTAGAATTAAAAAACGCTTTTATGGTGCCTTCTTTAATCCGGTTCACTATATCCGGTCGCGCCCAATATTTTATGCGCGTTCCGACATCTTCTCCGCGAATAACCATCGTTACATCCGCACCTTTTCTGTAGGTTTCCAATGCTGCATCGGAAGCGGAATTATTCGCGCCTACTACCACTACTTTTTGTTTGAAATAAAAATGCGGCTCTTTATAGTAATGCGTCACTTTCTCTAAATCTTCGCCCGGAATATTCATCAACTTCGGCACATCGTAAAAACCGGTAGCAATAATGATATTTTCGGCGATGTATTCTGCTTTATTTGTTTTTATGGTGTAAGTATTGTCCGAGTTACGATGTGTCGTTTCAACCGGTTCAAACAATTTTATATTCAGTTGTTTCGATTCCGCTACGCGCCGATAGTATTCAAGTGCTTCACTGCGCGTCGGTTTAGCATTATTGGAAACAAAAGGCACATCACCGATTTCCAATTTTTCCGACGTGGAAAAAAAGGTCATGTTACTCGGATAATGATATAACGAATTAACGAGCGTTCCTTTTTCTAAAATAATATAGCTCAATCCTTTCCGTTGCGCTTCTAAAGCACACGCTAAACCAATCGGTCCGCCGCCGATGATGATGATTTTGTATTTTTGCATTTCTTATTTTTACTTTGATTTAAAAGATTTGCTTGACAACCTTGATTCCAACTACAAATACTTTAGTTATAAGGATTTAATTGATAATTGACGACCTTGATTAAAAAACACCGCACATACCTTGATTGGAAATATTTTCTTGATAAAAATGATTTTTATTTTTTTTCGTAAAATCAAGTTCATCAAAAAAATATTTTCAATCAAAATAAATTGATTTAATTAAAAAATACGCACAAATGAAGTACATCATCGTGCGTATTTTTTTTGTCAAGAAAATCTTTACAATAAATATCAATCGAACTTCACATCCAATGCCAAACCGCGTAACTCATGAACCAATACGTTGAATGATTCGGGAATATTCGGTTCCGGCAAGTTATCGCCTTTCACAATTGCTTCATAGGCTTTTGCGCGACCGGAAATATCATCGGATTTAATTGTCAACAATTCTTGAAGAATGTTTGCTGCACCGTAAGCTTCCAATGCCCACACTTCCATCTCACCGAAACGTTGACCACCGAATTGCGCTTTACCACCCAAAGGTTGTTGCGTAATAAGTGAATACGGTCCGATTGAACGAGCGTGCAATTTGTCATCAACCATGTGCGAAAGTTTCAAGATGTAGATAACACCTACTGTCGCTTTTTGGTGGAACCGGTCGCCCGTTTCGCCGTCTTGTAAATAAGTTTGACCCAATTCAGGTAAGCCGGCTTTTACCATCCATTCACCGATCTCTTCCAATTTAGCACCATCAAAGATAGGTGTTGCGAATTTCAAGCCCAGACGTTCGCCTGCCCAGCCCAAAACGGTTTCAAAAATTTGTCCGAGATTCATACGAGAAGGCACACCCAACGGATTCAGAACAACGTCAACAGGTGTGCCATCTTCCAAGAAAGGCATATCTTCGGCGCGCACGATACGCGATACGATACCTTTATTTCCATGACGACCCGCGAGTTTATCACCGACTTTGAGTTTACGTTTTTTAGCCAAATATACTTTCGCTAATTTCAATACGCCCGCCGGCAATTCGTCACCGATAGAAATATTGAATTTTTCTCGTTTGTAGCGACCGAGTTCTTCATTCACTTTGATACTGTAATTGTGCAGCAAACGCGAAATCAAACTGTTGATATGCGCATCATTTGTCCAATTCAGATAATCAATTTCATCGTAATCCACTTCTTTCAATATCGTGGGCGTGTAAGTAGTGCCTTTCGCGATTTTCATTTCACCGTAGATGGATTTTACGCCTTCCGCTTTTTTATCTTTCACGAGTTGTTGCAATTTATCAATCAAAATCGTTTTCAACTCATTCAGCGCAACCGCGTGTTCACTGTCCAAAGTAGCAATATCTTCGTCGCCTTTTTCTTTTTGGTCTTTATTCTTTTTCGCACGCGCGAAAATTTGTTTATCCACGATGATACCTTCGGTTCCCGGAGGTGCTTTCATAGATGCGTCTTTTACATCGCCGGCTTTATCGCCGAAAATGGCGCGCAACAATTTTTCTTCCGGTGTCGGATCCGATTCGCCTTTAGGCGTAATTTTTCCGATAAGAATATCATTTTCTTTCACCCATGCACCGATGCGGATAACCCCGTTTTCATCCAAGTCTTTCGTTGCATCTTCGGATACGTTCGGAATATCGTTTGTCAATTCTTCTTCTCCGAGTTTCGTATCGCGCACGTCCATCTCAAAATGTTCGATGTGCAATGATGTAAAAATATCTTCTTGAACGATGCGTTCCGAAATTACAATCGCATCTTCGAAGTTGTAACCTTTCCAAGGCATGAACGCTACTTTCAGATTTTGTCCGAGTGCCAATTCACCTTTTTCCGTCGCATAACCGTCGCAAAGAATTTGTCCTTTCACAACGCGATCCCCTTTACGCACGATCGGTTTGAGGTTGATACACGTTTCCTGATTGGTACGCAAAAATTTCGTTAAATTATACGTTTTTTTATCGTCTTCAAAAGATACCAATTGATCTTCTTCGGTTCTGTCGTAACGAATAACGATTTGCGTAGCATCAACGTATTCTACAACACCGTTTCCTTCGGCATTGAAAAGCATACGCGAGTCGCGCGCTACTTTTCCTTCCAAACCCGTACCGACAATCGGCGCGCGCGGACGTAAAAGTGGTACGGCTTGACGTTGCATATTCGACCCCATCAAAGCGCGATTTGCATCGTCATTTTCCAAGAAAGGAATCAATGAAGCGGACACACCTACAATTTGATTCGGTGCCACGTCCATATACTCTAAATCGCCTGGAGTAAACATCGGAAACTCGCCGTGTTCGCGTCCTTTGAGTTGCGTTTCGGAAAAATCACCGGTTTTGGCATTGATTATCGAATTGGCTTGTGCAATTCGTTTATAATCTTCCATCTCTGCCGATAAATATTCGATATTTTCGGTTGCTTTCGAATCTACAACTTTTCTGTACGGCGTTTCGAGAAAACCCATTTTATTGATTTTCGCGTGTACGCAAAGTGTAGAAATCAAACCGATGTTCGGTCCTTCCGGCGTTTCAATCGTACACAAACGACCGTAGTGCGAATAATGTACGTCACGCACCTCAAAGCCGGCACGTTCACGACTTAAACCACCGGGTCCGAGTGCGGAAATACGACGTTTATGGGTTATTTCGCTGAGCGGATTTGTTTGATCCAAGAATTGCGATAACTGGCTTGTTCCGAAAAATGAATTAATAACCGAACTCAAAGTTCTGGCATTAATCATATCCACCGGCGTAAATACTTCATTGTCGCGGACGTTCATGCGTTCGCGAATGTTGCGCGCCATACGCGCCAAACCGACTCCAAACTGGGCATACAATTGTTCACCTACCGAGCGCACACGGCGATTGGCAAGGTGGTCAATATCGTCAATTTCAGCATGGTCATTTATCAACTGAACGATGTAACGCACGATATTGATGATGTCTTCTTTTGTTAAAACCAACGCCTCGCTACTTAAACCGAGTTTACGATTAATTTTATAACGACCGACTTCTCCCAAATTGTAGCGTTTATCGCTGAAAAATAATTTGTCAATAATACCGCGCGCCGTTTCATCATCCGGTGGATCGGTACCGCGCAATTGTTTGTATATATGGTTAACGGCTTCTATTTCCGATGATGACGGATCTTTTGCAAGTGTGTTGTAAATAATGGAATAATCATCTTCCACATCTTCTTTTTGCAAAATGATGGATTCCACTTCACTTTCAAGAATTTGTTCAATATTTTCTTCGTCTAAAACCACGTCGCGTTCCAAAATCACATCATTTCTGTCAATCGTTACAACTTCACCAGTATCCTCATCTACGAAATCTTCTTGCCAGATGCGCAAAATACGTGCACCGAGTTTTCTTCCCACGTGTTTCACCAATGTATCCCGATCCGCTTTAATTTCTTCGGCTAAGCCGAACAAATCCAAAATAGCTCTATCGGAATCAAAACCGATGGCACGGAGCAAAGTGGTCACCGGAAATTTTTTCTTACGGTCAATATAGGCATACATCACATTATTGATGTCGGTCGCAAATTCCATCCACGCACCTTTAAAAGGAATAACGCGCGCCGAATAAATTTTAGTTCCATTCGGGTGGAAATTTTGTCCGAAAAATACGCCCGGCGAACGATGCAATTGCGAAACAATCACGCGCTCGGCACCGTTGATGACGAAAGTCCCCTTCGGTGTCATGTACGGAATGTTACCGAGAAATACATCTTGTACGATAGTTTCAAAATCAACGTGTTCCGGATCGTTACAACTCATGCGCAATTTTGCTTTCAAAGGCACGGAGTACGTCAAGCCGCGATAGATACATTCTTCGATACTGTAACGCGGAGGATCCACGAAATAATCTAAAAATTCCAAGACAAAAATATTTCGCGCGTCCGTGACCGGAAAATTTTCCTGAAAGCATTTGAATAAGCCTTCATTAGCACGATTTTCCGGCGTTGTTTCCAACTGGAAAAATTCTTGGAACGATTTTACTTGAATTTCCAACAAATCGGGACTTTCGTAAGCCAATTTGATTTTACCGAAATTCACGCGCCTTAATTCGGAATGCAATACACTGTCAACAATCATAATTAGTCGTTAGTGGTTAGTTTTCAGTGATAAATGTCGTTTGCGGTGAGCAGAAAATTAAAACCAATCACGCATTAATTTCATTTATTACTAAATAAAAAAGTCGCTCTCGTTAATGCAATTGAATTGTAAAATCGAGGACGTTTATATTAGGCACAGACTTGAATTTTTTGAAAAAAATGAGATTTTTATACACAAAAGCAGGTATTTTTGTATAAGCCTGCAAAATTACTTCTTTCAATTGATATTATCAAATTTATTTGGAAATAATTTTGTTTTATAAATTAATTCTTCTTTAAAATTTAAAAGAGTTGATAATGGATTTTTTTATTTTTCGCTTTATTTTCCGGCAAGTCACACCCTAAACAGATGGGTTTTAAAAACGCTTCCTCCTTTCAATATTAAGTTTTTATTAACTCGCAGAAATATTTCAAAAAGTATTTGCAGTTGCAAAAATAACATCATACATTTATAATATCAGATTCATATTAGTAAAAACCCGTTCAACCAAAAATTATTTGCTATGATTTATTCACAGACGCACAGACGCACAGACGCACAGACGCACAGACGCACAGACGCACAGACGCACAGACGCACAGACGCACAGACGCACAGACGCACAGACGCACAGACGCACAGACGCACAGACGCACAGACGCACAGACGCACAGAC
>JBBRQS010000012.1:0-138389 GCA_038226035.1 Chitinophagales bacterium
TAGTACTTACTTCGAGTACGGCAAGCAGTTATCTTTGGAGTACGAACGCGACAACGCAAAATATTACTGTCAATTCAAGCGGAACTTATACGGTTACGGTTACGGATGCTAACGGTTGTCAGGGCGCATCGGCACCTGTAACAGTTACCGTTAATCAATGCGGATGCATAAATCCGAATTTGATTACACTAGAAACTTGTAATGCAGCGCTTGACGGCATATCTACAACGTTGTCTTCTATAACGGATGCTGGAATTACATGCACCACTACAACTTATAAATATATCGGAGCACCGGCAATTATAACTGTAATGGGACCGATGTTGATGGCATCCGCCGGCACAAACTTTCAGTGGTTTTTGAATGGCGTTCTAATTCCGGGGGCAACGCAACAAATGTACTTCCCGACAACTTTCGGTAATTATACTGTTCAGATAACAAACATCAGGGGTTGTGTTTCCATATCGCAATTATTTCGCTCGGAAGTGGATTACGGCGATAATTGCCCGAGCATTCACAAAAACTTTTGCGCGCCTTGTGATGACGGCAATCCGAATACCATTAATGATCGCGTTCGGAATGATTGTAAATGTCGAGGAGATTTCTTTTCTCCAAACATGACCGTTAAATGTCCAAAGGATACAATTGTTTTGACGACAGATCCTTACGGTACGGTAGTGAATTGGAAAATCGCTTTTTCTACAAATTGTAAACTCGGAACGGAAAATTGGGTAGATGTTGTACAAACTTCCGGTTACTACAACGGTTACCCTTTTCCGCCTAACACACAAACACAAATTGAATATGTTGGCAGCGATATGTGCGGCAACAAATCATCTTGCTCGTTTATGGTAAGAACTACGCCACTTTTCGGGGTGCCGATTTTATCTGCAGCTGCGCCCGATGTTTCTATTAAGCCGGGCATTGCCAATAAAATTTTGTTTGCATCAAGTATTCAAGCGCGGGTGTTTCCGAATCCGGTAAAAAGTTCCGCCACCATCGAATTCAGCAATCAAGGCGATGCGGCCCATTTAAAATTGGAAGTGTTTAATACGAACGGAGAAATAGTAGCACGTCTTTTCGACGGTGAAGCAGCGACAAACGAACTGTACAACGTAAAATTAGATGCCGCAAATCTTTCCAACGGTATTTACTTTTACCGCATTACAGGCGGTACGGACATATTGAACGGACGTATTGTTTTGTTGAAATAGTTTTTTTTAAAAGAGATGTTATTAAAACAGCGCGCCGAGAATTTTTTCTTGGCGCGCTGTTTTTTATATTAATTTTGCCGGAAAGTCACGCACCGAACCAATCTGCAAGTTGAGGGAATAGTATTCACTCCAACTCAAACGCCACGTAATACCTAATTCATAATTCTAAAAACTATACCCTACATGAAACTCGTGCGAAGTACCGGTATAGGTACCGTAAGTTTGCAAAGGCAGATCGAAACTGTAACCCAATTTAAAATTATTTGACCAACCATTGTTTTTTCCTAAAAACAAACCCATTTCGGCATGAATCGTGCCGCTCGTTGAAGCACCCGTACCGACATAAAACGAACCGCCGATATTGTATCGAACGTTTATATCCACACTCAAAGGCGCATTCGGTACGTAACGCAACCACGCTGTCGGCTCAATATAAGAATCATTGCCCGTAAAATGATACCAACCGAGCGTAGCATAATAATGCGGTGTACGCACTATATTAAGCGAACCGTCGGTGCGCGGCACCGAAAAATCGAACCCGAAAACTTGCGGCACCGAAATGCCCGTAAAAAAATAATCATTATCTATCAACCCGTCCATGCGTTGATAATAAAAAATACCCAATCCGATATCCGGCATCAATTGCGCACGGTCGGCATCGGCGCGCACGTCGTTGGCATCGCGCAACTTTAAATCACTCGTCTTGATGCGGTATTGCACAGCACCGGCAGATAAACCGAAGCTCAAACCCGAATATTCCGCATCACCCGTAATCACGCCGGCGATGCGCAAGTAGGCACCCGTTAATCCGGTCGGACCCGTTTGATCGTTCAGCAAATAACCACCCACAATAGGTGCAACTCCTGTGCGGTCGGCGGCGAAGTATTCGCCATGCAACACCTGCGTCGTCGGCGGATTAGTAACATCTACCCATTGTCGCCGAAAAGACAAACCAATCGATGCGTTATTGTGGTGCGTAAAAAAATCTGCCGGCGGTGCTGCCGGATTGATCACACCGAAATTGGATTCGTATTGCGTAAAAAGCGGAATTTGTTGCGCTCGTAAAACATAAATACAACCGAGCAGTAAAAGCGAAGTGAGTGTATAACGGTTCATGGATTGCGGGAAAAATAAATCGGTTAAGCGTATCTTATAAAATTCGATACACAAAGTTATGCGTTTTTAAATACGGTTTAATAATAAAAGTAAAGAAATATGAAAAGCATCAGGAGATTTAACGCTTACAGTATATTTTTCTCGTTTGTGCTGTATCTCATTCACCTTTTTATTTCAAGAATCGTACCGTATTATTATTTTTTGTCAGGTTATTTTCGGGTTAATTCAACTTAAATTATAAAACAAAACGGACAATTTCTATTTCTACCTTTGTTTTTCTGAATTTTATAGTTTCCGATTAGCTTTTTTACTCTAAGGTACTATTTTCTGTGTAAGTCTCTGTTAAATTGCGCATCCAAACAGAAGCGTAATTATTCGCAAAATTTTCTCTTTTCTGAAGAGCAGCTTTACTGTAATATCTTTTGTAAAAACTATCAAGCGAACGACCAACAACATAAAGCAGTAAATGGTCTAAATAATATTTTTTGATACTTTCGTTGCTCCATACTAAAAACCAACTCGTTTCATCTTCACCTAATTGAATCGCGTATTTTTTGTAGAAATTTAGGATTTTATCGAGTGGTTTTGTTTTTCCCAATCTCATCATATTGTTTTTAGGAAACGGGTACAAAACTACTAAAGCAATTTTTTTGCCATTGATGAAACAGGCTTGAAAAGTATTACCATCAAGGTAATCCGTTTTTTTAATTTTTTTTAACCAAATATACGTCAGATGCTTGGTATGTTCTTTCGGTAATTTTAAAAGTGCCGATTCAACCTCTTCCATACTTACCGGAAAATAAAAATCCCTTGACGGATTGTCAACGATATAAATCGGTGTTATTTCATCCGGTGAAGGCGGCAATAAACCGTGACACCGAAAAAAAACATTATCCGCTAACTTTGTCCGCAAACGACCACCCATCTTGTCGCCAAACTTTCTATTCTTTTTCCAAGCCGTGTGTTTTTTTGTGAGCATAAATTTTTCAAAATTTAGAATGTTAAATGTTTACAAAAAAGCATCCGAAACTTTAACCCAATATTCAAAAAATAATTTTAGTTTTACAACAAAATTTCAAATAGAAATTACCGCTAAGAAATATTTGACTGTCAGATTTCCCTCATGATTAGAACGAGGGCGTCGATTTAATTTTTGCAGACTAAAAAGTAAATTTGTAAAAATAAAAAAATTATTTTCAAAAAAAATTTTCAAGTTCAGTTCCACGATTAAAAAAAAAAATTTTTCAAATTATTTTTAAAAAAAACTTCATGAAAAAAATTTTCTCAATAATTTTAGTTTTTATTTTATTTTTTGCGGCGCACGCTTTCGCACAAAACGCGGAAACTATGAAACGCGACGCATTTTCAAATTTAGATGCGCGTTACGCGGATTACAAAAATATCGCGCTGCAAATCTGGGATAATGCCGAAGTCGGGTATAAAGAATATAAAAGTTCAGTATTGCTGCAAAAAACTTTGACCGATGCCGGTTTTGTTGTGCAAGCAGGAGTAGCGGATATGCCCACGGCATTTGTCGGCACATTCGGTTCCGGAAAACCGGTGATCGGTATTTTGGCGGAGTACGATGCGCTGCCCGGTTTGTCGCAAATGGCTGAACCCGAAAAAAAAGTGCGCGACGGAAAAACTTCGGCGGGACACGGTTGCGGACATCATTTGTTCGGAACAGCTTCAGTGGCAGCAGCGATTGAATTAAAAAATCAATTGCTTAAAAATAATTTGAAAGGAACGATAAAACTTTACGGTTGTCCGGCAGAAGAAGGCGGTTCCGGAAAAGTGTACATGGTGCGCGCCGGTTTATTTGAGGGCGTTGATGTGGTGCTGCATTGGCATCCGAACAGTAAAAACGGTGCGAGTCCGAATTCTTCTTTGGCAAATATTTCTGCTAAATTTCGTTTTCACGGTCTATCCGCTCACGCTGCTGCGGCACCGGAACGCGGACGTTCTGCTTTAGACGGCGTAGAATCTATGGATTATATGGTGAACATGATGCGCGAACACATTCCGTCGGATACACGCATTCATTATGTGATCACCGACGGCGGAAAAGCACCGAACGTGGTACCCGATTTTTCGGAAGTATATTATTACGTGCGTCATCCGAAACCGAAAATGACGCAAGACATTTTTGAACGTGTCGTAAAATGCGCTAAAGGTGCGGCAATGGGAACTGAAACGACTGTGGATTATGAAATAATTGGCGGTACATATAATCTTCTGCCTAACGTAACGCTGGCAAAAGTGATGTACGATAATTTGGTGAAAGTCGGCGGTGTAAAATATACAGACGCTGAAAAAGATTTCGGAAAAAAAATCGGTTCAACATTCGTCAATACACCCATTGATTATACCGACAACGAAAAAATCGAACCTTTCGTAGACAGAAGTAAAATGGACGGCAGCGGGGGTTCAACGGATGTTTCGGATATTTCGTGGGTTGTCCCGACGGTGGGTTTGGGTACTGCCACTTGGAGTCCGGGTGTACCGGCGCACAGTTGGCAAGCCGTCGCGTGCGGTGGCACCGAAATAGGAACAAAAGGTATGATAAACGCCGCAAAAACTTTAACCGCTACCGCGTTGGATTTATTTACTTCTCCGCAAATTATAGAAACTGCCACTACCGAATTTAAAAAAGCGCGCGGCGATAGTTTTATTTATAAATCTTTACTCGGCAACAGAAAACCGGCTTTGAATTACAGAGACGGGAGTGTGAATGAATAACTATTTTGAAAGTTGGACAATGGACAATGGATATTTATTTTATCCATCGTCCATTGTCCATCATCCACAATATCTAAAAATTATTTCCATTTCTTAAACGCTTCAATGGCTTCGTATTCCGGTAAGCCGAGCGCATCAAAAATTTTGGCGGTACCGCGATTGCGTTCTTCGGCGCGTTGCCAAAACTCGCGCGCATCCGTACCGGGGAACAACGGACGGTCTTTTTGGCTTTGGTGTTTGAAAATCGCGCGGCGTTTGCGCAATAATTCATCCGGACTCAGAGGCACTGCCATATCTATATTTTCAATTTCCCATTCCTGCCACGCGCCGCGATACAACCACAACGAACAATCAAGCATGAATGGTTCGTGCGCCAAACGTCCGACGGCTTTAAAAATAGCATCTAAACATACGCGATGCGTGCCGTGCGGATCGCTCAAATCGCCGGCAGCATAAATTTGGTGCGGTTGCACTTTCTGCAATAAATCTACGATAATGTTTATGTCGGCTTCGCCGATGGGCT
Source organism: Chitinophagales bacterium (assembly GCA_038226035.1). Classification (GTDB taxonomy): domain Bacteria; phylum Bacteroidota; class Bacteroidia; order Chitinophagales; family Saprospiraceae; genus JAAFJT01. The sequence continues at coordinate 5,593 of JBBRQS010000012.1, forward strand.
TTTTCTTAATAGTTCCGGTCTCATAAAAAGGCATATCCAAAAAATGCGTCGTCACTTTCGGCGATACGTAACGCGCTCCGGCTTTTGCTTCGCCGCGTCGGATTAAACCTTTCAGCATTTGCACAGCTTTGGTATCTACTTCGCCGGCATTTTTACTTTCAAGTTGTTTTTCAATATCTTCAAACATGGTTTGCGTTACGGATTTATCCAAACCGAAAACTTCATGAAAATCATTCACGAAATCCGCAAAACGAATCACGTCATCATCGAACACGGCTATATTTCCGGAAGTTTGATACGCCACATGCACATCATGCCCTTGATCGGAAAGCCGGATAAATGTACCACCCATCGAAATTACATCATCATCGGGATGCGGACTGAAAATAATGCAGCGTTTCGGAAAAACCGGCGATTGTTCCGGGCGATTTTTATTGTCGCCGCCGGGTTTTCCGCCGGGCCAACCCGTAATCGTATGCCGCAATTGATTAAACACTTGAATGTTGACATTGTACGCCGAGTCGTAATTGGTAATTAAATCACTCATGCCGTTTTCCGCATAATCGCGGTTGGTGAGTTTCAATATGGGTTTATTTTCTTTTTGAGAAAGCCAAATCACGGCGCGTTTTACTAATTTATGATCGTTCCAATCGCAGTCGTCCGACACTAACCAAGGCGTTTTTATACGAGTAAGTTCTGCCGAAGCACCGTTATCGAGCATGACCGATACGTTCAGATGTTTTTGTAAATAAGTTGCCGGCACCGAATCGGAAATTTCGCCTTCAATCGCACGTCTTATAATCGGTGCTTTGCCTTCTCCCCACGCCATCAAAATAATGCGGTGTGCCTCCATAATAGTACCGACACCCATCGTGAGGGCTTTGTGCGGTACGTTTTCTTCACCGAAAAAATCACTTGCCGCATCGGTGGCGGTAATATGATCGAGTGTGATGAGGCGCGTACGCGAGTAAATACCGGACCCCGGTTCATTAAAGCCGATATGTCCGGTTCTGCCGATACCGAGAATTTGTAAATCTAGACCGCCTAACGCTTTTATTTTTGCTTCGTAATTTTTACAAAAATTCGCAACGTCTGCTTTTGCCAACGTACCGTCGGGAATATTGATATTTTCGGGTAAAATATCTATTTGTTCGAACAAAAGTTCTTTCATAAACCGCACATAACTTTGCAGCGCGTCCGGGTTAATCGGATAATACTCGTCGAGGTTGAAAGTGATAACGTTTTTAAAACTCAAACCTTCTTCGCGGTGCAAACGCACGAGTTCGGCATACACGCCGGTAGGTGTCGAGCCGGTAGCTAAACCGAGTACGCAAGGTTTTCCTTCTGCGTTTTTAGTTTTTATCAGTGCAGCAATTTCGGCAGCTACGGCAACAGAGGCTGTTTTCGCTGAGTCGAAAATGTATACAGGTAGTTTTTCAAATGGGTGGTTCATAATAATGGTGATTCTTTTAATGCTAAAAAGTAAATTCTATATTTTTTAATGCTGAATGCTGAATTTTTTTCAGGTAAAGATATTTATCATTTGCCATATTATATTTACTATTATAAAATTCAGCATTTAGCATTAACGTTCAAACTCTTCTATTTTGCGGAGCAGATTTTTTTTCTTGTCGGCGAGTTTGTGTTCAATGCTTTTCATCTCGATATCAATAGCATTTATGGAGAGATGAATTTCGCGTAAAGATAAGAAAAGTGAAGCTATTAAAGAGGCCATACCGACGACAAAAATCTTTTTCGCTAATTCCGGACGGCTCTCAAAGATACAAAAAATACTTATAACCGACAAAAAAAGCGTCAGCACCGCTAACCATTGCATATTGCGCATCAATAAAACGCGCCGCCGCAGACTTTGTATTTGAAGAATGATACTTTCGGAAGGCTCGGAATCGTACTGTTTTTTCAGATCACGAATTAAATTGCTGATAGAAATAAAGCGGTTGGTATAAACCAACAGCATCACCGTGACGGCAGGAAATAAAACGGTAGGCGTGGTGAGTGTAAATTCCATGATTTCTAATTGAGTACGGTGAAAAATTATACCCTAAACCGTGATGGATTTATTGTAAGCCAAAGCCATCCGTATTTTATCGTAAGTTAAATTACCTTCAAAATGTTCAAAAATATCTTTTAGTCGCAGAGGTTCTGGCAAAGTCGGTACGAGTACAGCGATTTTTTCCGCTTCTTCGGGCGTTATGAAATTTAAAAAATCAACCATTTCCCCTTCTTCATGCGCTTTTATAAGTTGACTAAAAACCGTGCCGACCGAAATCATACGTTGTTCGGCAATTTCTTCGGGCTTAAAACCGGCTTCGTATAACTTAAAAGTTTGCAAATGTGCAGGAAGAAATTTTTCTTTTGGCGGTTGTGCCGCTTTTTCCTTATTTAAAAACACTTTTTTTTCTTTAGGTATTTTCACCGGCACGACGAAATTCGGATGCGTGTCCAAGAAATTTTTTATTTTACCGATAAATAATTCTCCGTATTGTAACCATTTATTTTCGCCAACGCCGCTTATGTCTCTGAATTCATCTTCATTATTAGGTACGTCCAAAGAAATATCCTGAAGCGTGACATCCGAAAAAACAATATAAGGCGGAACGCCGCGTTGCAGTGCCAACTCACGCCGATATTCCGAAAGAAACTGAAACAACTCGTTGCGCGTTTTCGAGCGCGGTTCGGGTTGGGCGGCAATAGATTTTTTGATGAGAACTTCGCGTTCTTTTGCAGTAACGAATCGGAAAAGTTGAATTTTTTCACCGTTGAATAATACTTCACGGCTTAAAGGCGTGAGTTTGAGTTTATGTTTATCGTCGTAGGCAATTTCGAGATAGCCGAGTTGCAAAATTTGCCAGATATACGATTGCCATTCGGTGTGCATATATTGTCTGCCTGCGCCGTAAGTTTTTATTTTATCGAACCCGTTATCCAAAATTTCTTGCCGCGATGAACCGCGCAATACATCTATGAGCGTTCCCATCGTCACTTGTTCTTGCAGCCGCGCTACTGCCGACAGTGCCATTTGCGCGAACACCGTTCCGTCCATATATTGCGGTGGCGACAAACAAATATCGCAATTACCGCAATCTTCGGTATTGCTTTCGCTGAAATAGTTGAGCAAAATGCGCCGCCGGCAAATATGCGCATCGGCATATTGCATCATGCGGTCGAGTTTGGCATTTTGCAAGTCTTTGTTTGCCTTGTCGGAAAGTTCGTCAAACATATCGCGGTAAGCATTCACGTCGGCAAAACTGAAAAATAAAACGGTATCCGCCGGTGCGCCATCTCGACCGGCACGACCGATTTCCTGATAATAACTTTCAATATTTTTAGGCAAATTATAGTGAATAACCCAACGCACGTTCGACTTATCAATGCCCATACCGAATGCCACCGTCGCGCACACCACTTGAATTTTATCGTTCTGAAAATTTTCTTGTGTCAGTTCTTTTTGCCGTGTTGATATTTGCGCATGATAGGGTTCGGCTTTTATATTTTTTGCCCAAAGTTTTTGCGACAATTCTTCCGCACTTTTTCGGCTCAAACAATACACAATACCCGCTTGACCCGGACGAGATTTTATAAACTCCACGATTTGTTCTATCCGCCCTTGCGCCGGACGTACTTCGAGATATAAATTCGGGCGATCAAAACCGGCAACAAATATTTCCGGATCATTAAATTTTAATTGACGCGCTATGTCGCGTCGTGTGAGTTTATCGGCTGTTGCCGTCAGTGCCAACATCGGTATTTCCGGAAATTGCTTTTTCAAAAAACCGAGTTGCGTATATTCTTGTCTGAAATCGTGTCCCCAAGAAGAAATACAATGTGCTTCATCAATCGCAATCAGGCTGATGTTCAAACGCTTTAATAAAGGCGCGAAATTTTGAGAAACGAGGCGTTCCGGCGATAAATACAGCAGTTTCAAAGTACCGTCCAATAATTGTGTTTCAATTTCCAATTGATCACCGACGGATTTCGATGAATTGAGCATTGCGGCGGCAACACCGTTTGCTTTCATTGCCGTCACTTGATCATTCATTAAAGAAATAAGCGGCGACACCACTAACACCACGCCCGGCAAAGTCACCGCCGGAATTTGATAACACACACTTTTACCGCCACCCGTCGGCATAATCACCAAACAATCGCGTTTATCGTACACGGTTTGAATAATTTCCGCCTGAACGGAACGAAAACTATCGTAACCGAAATATTTTTTAAGCGCGTCTTGCGCAAGTGTTAAATTCATTGAATACAAAGAAATTTGGATCGGATAATTTTAATAATAGTGTTTATACAAGTTTTCTAAAAACACCACAAAAATAAGGATTTTGATAATGAATTTTTGTTATTTTAGAATAAATTTCATAAACAAAAAGTTTTTTAATTTAACGTGAATTCGGAAATTTTGAAAAGAGCCGCAAATAATTGAAACGGTCTTTGCAGACTGAAAGTTTGAAACAACATAGCTTGGGACAACGTCCCAAGTGTTTTTAATTCAAGCAGTGCAGACTGAAAGTTTGCGACAAATTATATTTTTAAAAATTGTATCAGGCTTTCAGCCTGAGAAAACTTATATCAATTACTTGGGACGTTGTCCCAAACTGTATTGTATCAGGCTTTCAGCCTAAAATAAAATAATTGACATGACTTTTAATCTATTGAATTAAGTTTTTTTTATTTAAACATAAAATATAGTTTTTTATAAATTGGAAATTTTCTTATTTTTGTTTTTGAAAGTAAAATCACTTAGATTCAAATTTGAAGTGCAACTTTTAGGAAAAAAGAAATTTGGAACAAGGCACCAATCGGGTTTCGTTTGATGTATCGGATTTTTCGAGCGGGGTTTATTTTATACAAATCAGAAATCAGAAAACTGAAATCAGAAACCCTGTGAAGTTTGTAAAAGAATAAATGGTGGGGCAGTTAGTCGGTTAGTCGAAACATTTTAACTAACCACCTAACCGACTAACCGAACAACAAATTTCTAATCCGCACCACAGTCGTATCTTTACGCAAAAAGCAAAACAGTGAATGCATTTCGCACCACCATAACCGTAAAACCTTCGGATTATAAAATCGCGCTTACCGATAACGTTTTGTGCGTCGGCTCTTGCTTTGCAGAAAATATGGGTGTGCGGTTGCGAGATTTGCAAATGCCGGTGTGCATCAATCCGTTCGGCATTTCTTACAATCCTATAAGTATGGCGGAAACTTTAGCAGCTTGCCGAGACAATCGTCCATTTACGGAAGAGGATTTATATTTCGACGGTGAACTGTACCATTCATGGCAGCATCACGGCAGTTTCAGCAGCACCGATTCAGAAAAAACTTTAGCACATATCCGGCAAAACATTAGCGAAGCACATAATTTTTTAAACGAGACGGCGCATATCTTGATTACTTTCGGCACGGCTTGGGTGTATGAACTCGTTGAACAAAATCGCATCGTGAATAATTGTCACAAGGCACCGTCTAAAATGTTTCGCAAAAGATTACTCACGGTATCGGAAACAGTAGAAGCCTACACGCCTTTGCTCACCGACTTGTTGAAGAACGGGAAAAAAATTATTTTTTCCGTCAGTCCCATTCGGCATTTGCGCGACGGATTCATTGAAAATAATATCAGTAAATCAGTTTTGATTTTAGCGATTGCTCAATTGCGCGATATTTTCGGTTTGACAATTCAGTATTTTCCGGCGTATGAAATAGTTTTAGATGATTTACGCGATTACCGTTTTTATGCCGATGATATGATTCATCCCTCCAACTTGGCGATTGATTATATTTGGGATAAATTCCAATCAGTTTATTTTGATGAATCGGCGAAAGAAAAGATAAAAGAAATTTTAAAGACCCGAAAAATGTCGGCACACCGTCCTTTACATACGGATACGAAAACTTATGAAAAATTTCGTACAAAGTTGTCGGCGCGAGAAAAAAAAATAAATCCGTGACGAATCGCTTCATCACGGATTTAATGATTTTCGTACATGGATTTATTTGCCTTTCGCCACCGGTTCTTTCAAACCTAATTTTTGGCGCACCAACGGTGCTATATCAATACCGTCTTGTGCGTATAAAGTATCGCCGACGCTGGTATCAAAAATCATACTGTACTGACCGTCTTTACCGATAGCGCGAATCACATCGTCCATTTTCGCTAAAATCGGTTGCAATAATTGTTTACGCAGAAATGCCATTTTTTGCTCCGAATCTTTGGCAAAAGTTTGTAAAGCCGTTTGCTTTTTTTGTAAATCTTCTTGACGTTTTTGCAACTGTACTGCCGGCAATGTACCACCTTGATACGCAGCAGCAAAGGTTTTGTATTCTTCCTGAAAAGCTTTACCCATCGAATCGCCTTGCACGGACAATTGTTTTTGATAAAGAATTAAGATAGAATCAGATTTGGCAACTTCCGGCATTTCGACCAATAAATTTCTTGAATTGAGAAACCCGAGTTTTTGCGCGCTTAAAGCCCCAGAACCGAAAAACAATAAAACGCCGAGTATGCCAACTAACGATAATTTTTTCATTAAAAAGATTTTTTTTGAAAGAAGAACGCAAAAATACTAAAAATAACGGTTCATTATTTTTTTAAAGAACGAAATTTTATTAAGTTTCATTTTTTAGACGCAAAAAATCCGATAAGTTGCACTCGAAAAGTGTTAAACAAAATTTAAAGTAATGGGCGTTTGATGATTGTACCTATTCCGCAAAAAAAATTTTTGATGTTTTTGTACCATACCGTCCCGTTTGAGGGTAGTTTAAAAAGTATTTTCGTTTTTTTGTTTTATTTTTGCCATTATAACTTTTCCGGATTTTTTTATGAAGTTAGATATACTCGCCATAGGCGCACATCCCGATGATGTGGAACTTTCTTGTTGCGGAACGCTTTTGAAACAAATAGACGCCGGTAACAGTGTCGGTTTGCTCGATTTAACGAAAGGCGAACTCGGTACGCGCGGTTCTGCAAAAATACGAACACAAGAAGCGGGCGAAGCGGCGAAATTAATGGGTGCCAAAGTGCGCGTTCAGTTGGATTTAGCCGACGGTTTTTTTGCGCACACCGAAGATAATCTGAAACAGATCATCAAAATAATTCGCCGATTTCAACCGGAAATAGTTTTGGCAAATGCCGTTGACGACCGGCATCCCGATCACGGACGCGCCGCAAAACTGACCGCCGACGCGTGTTTTCTGAGTGGTTTAGTAAAAATTGAAACTTACGACAATACGGGTGCAGATAAACACAAACAATTGCTGTGGCGACCGAAATTCGTGTATCATTACATACAAGACCGTTCTCTGAAACCGGATTTCGTGATAGATATTTCGGCATATATGGAACGCAAGTTAGCGCTTATTTTGACTTACAAAAGTCAATTTTACAATCCGGACAGCAACGAGCCCGAAACGCCTATTTCCGGCGAAAATTTCCTGAACGGTTTGCGCAGCAAAGATGCCGTATACGGCAGGCATATTGGCGCGAATTATGCAGAAGGCTTCACATCTGCAAAATATATCGGCGTGAATAATCTTTTTGATTTAAAATAGTCAATAGCTTTTAGCTAATGGCTATTAGCTGATAACTCGAATAATTTGCCAAAAGCCAAAAACTACATACTAACAGCTATTCTTCAAGAAAACTTTATCATGAAAAAAAATACTGCTGTCCTTCTTCTTTTTTCTTTCCTGCCTTTTTTATCTTTTTCGCAAAGCATCGGCACCTGCGGCACATCTATAACGGATTTACAAATAAATACCCGAAAAATATTAGAGCAACGCGCTAAAGGTAATGTCGCCGATTTCAGAGCCGTGGTTTTTATTCCTGTTTGGTTTCATATAGTATCCAAAACCGACGGTTCGAGTGCAGTCGGCGAAGGCAGTATATTGGATATGTTGTGCGATATGAATAAAATTTACGCGGACAATGCGATGGATATGCAATTTTATTTGAAAGGATTTAATTACATAAAAAGCGATGAATTGTACAACGATACGCAAACGGCAGCTACGTACAATATCATGAAAACGAATAAAAAATCGGATGGTATAAACGTATTCATCAACAACAATGCCGGCACGAATGTAACGCAAGGCGTATTGGCGTACTACTCGAATCGGCAATATACAACCGATGCGACGTATGCCAATGATTGGATAGTGTTGACAAAAACACAAGTAGGCGGCGGCACAAAAGCGGCAACACTCGGACATGAAATCGGACATTTATTTTCTTTGATCCACACTTTTAACGGATGGGAATCGGCTCCTTTTAAACCCACACAGACAACACCATGCGCGCCGCCGGTAGCTTCTGACGGTGTAACACCGACTGAAAAACACAGCAGAAGCAGCGACGGTAACTGTGCGAACGCCGGCGATTATATGTGCGACACACCCGAAGATTATAATTTCGGTTTCGGTTGGACGGGTTGCAGTTATACCGGAATTGCCAAAGATCCGACGTGCATTACCGCTACACCTTCCGAAAAAAATATTATGGGTTATTTTATAAGTTGTTTGGCGCAGTTTTCGGCACAACAAAAACAAGCCGTTCGGAACAATTATGCCAACGATGCCGGACGGGCGTACTTGCGCAACGGAAATATAACGCCATCACTCACCGAAATAGGTACAACAGCATTGATATTACCGTCGAACGGTGCGACTACCACTACTTACAACAATATTAATTTATCTTGGACGAATACGGTCGGTGCCGTTTCTTATGTAGTAGAAATAAGTCCCAATTCGAGTTTTGATGTTGATCCCGTTCGGCTTATTTCCGCCGGCACTATTTTGAATTTAAATCCTAAAATTTTACCGCCGAATTATTTAAAACCCGGTACCGTATACTTTTGGCGCGTGCGCGGTTTCAGTGCCTATAAAACGTGTTCTATGTTTACAAAATCTTTTTTCGTCACCGGTACTTTAAATGCAGTTCAAGATATAGATATCGTTACCGGCTTTACGGTATCGCCCAATCCGATTTCCGGCGGCGATGATTTTATAACAGTCGGCATCGTTACACAAAAAACTTTTTCCGGTAACTTAAAAATAATAAACCTTAACGGTCAAACACTACTCAGCGAACCGCATATTTTTGCTGCCGGTTTAACCAACGAAAATGTTTCGATTAACAATTTACCGAACGGGTTGTATATTTTGACGATTGAATCCGGCGAAGGCATAGTGCGCAGAAAGTTTATTAAACAGTGATAATGAACGAATAAAAATAAACGCTGTTTATGTCACTTCATTTATTTATAACCGTAGAAATGGTTAACTTTACGGCATGGATAAAAAAGTACTGCTCGTCATTTTAGACGGTTGGGGTCACGGACAAAAACGCCGTGCCGATGCTATCGCGTTGGCGCATACGCCGTTCATGCAAAAATTATATCGCCAATATCCTTCTTCCGAACTTGTTACTTTCGGCGAAGATGTCGGTTTACCCGAAGGACAAATGGGTAACTCCGAAGTTGGTCACTTAAATATCGGTGCCGGTCGTGTAGTGTATCAAGAACTCACGCGCATCAATAAAGCAATTCGCGAAAATACTTTATCCGCCAACGAAACACTCATCGCAGCATTGAAATTCGCTAAAGACAACAATAAACCGATTCATTTTATCGGCTTGGTATCCGACGGCGGTGTTCACAGCCACATCAATCATTTAAAAACTTTGGCGCGCTTAGCTACCGATAACGGTTGCAACGGTTTCGTTCACGCTTTTACGGACGGGCGCGATTGCGACCCGAAAAGCGGCGCACATTTTATCGGAGATTTAATAGAAAATTTAAAAACGACAAATTTTCAGTTAGCTGATGTCGTCGGCAGATATTATGCGATGGACAGAGACAATCGTTGGGAGCGCGTGAAATTAGCTTACGATTTGTTGGTGAACGGAGTCGGTGAAAAATCCGACGATATCGTGAAAACTCTGAATGATAGTTATGCGGCGGGCATTACCGATGAATTTATAAAACCAATCGTTTTAGACGTCGGACGTCGGACATCGGACGTTGGAAATAATATTAGTCCAACGTCCAATGTCCAACGTCCAACGTCCGCGACTGACAGTCGCATAAAATCCGGTGATGTCGTTATTTTTTTCAATTTCAGGACCGACCGACCGCGCGAACTCACACAAGTGCTGTCGCAAACGGATATGCCGGATTTAGGCATGAAAAAATTAGATTTATACTTCGTGACCATGACGCGCTACGACGAAAAATACACAGGCGTTAAAGTTATTTTTGAAAACGATAATCTCAGCAATACCATCGGCGAAGTAGTTGCCGATGCCGGATTGACACAAGTGCGCATAGCCGAAACAGAAAAATATCCGCACGTCACGTTTTTCTTTTCGGGCGGCAGAGAAGCAGCTTTTAAAAACGAAAAACGCATCATGATACCGTCGCCGAAAGTAGCGACTTACGATTTGCAACCGGAAATGTCCGCGCTCACTGTTACCGACGCGATTATTACAGAAATAGATACCGAACAACCTAATTTCATCGCCCTCAATTTTGCAAATACGGATATGGTCGGACATACCGGCATATTAGATGCCGCCATAAAAGCGGCGGAAACTGTATCAATATGCGTCGAGCGTTTAGTAAATAAAGCTTTATCCTTCGATTACGAAATCATTATCATCGCCGATCACGGTAACTCCGATTACATGATCAATGAAGACGGTACACCGAACACACAGCACACCCTCAATCCGGTGCCCTGCATTTACGTATCGAAAAATGCAAAAAATAAAACATTAAAAAACGGACGTTTAGCGGATATTGCGCCGACTTTATTATATTTGTTGGGCGTTACGCCGGCAAAAGAAATGACGGGAGAAAATTTAATAAGTAGTAAGTAACAGATGTTACGCAAAGGTGCGCTGCACCTTTGCGTAACATCTGTAAGTAAGAAATATCTAGAAACTTTCCTTCACGCCTCTAACTTCTTTAAACTTCAACAATATGCAATTCTTTAAATTTTTTTTCATATTTTATACTTCATGCTTCATACTTTTAATAGCTGCTTGCCAAACGACAGTTACGGATAAAAAAACGCCGAAAGCATTTTTTGATGCTTCCGATTTTTTTAATGCCGAAATAATACGTTTGGATTCTCTTAAACCGGCTGTAATAAAAACTGTTTTCGTCAACGATAAATCGGAAACGAAAGAACTTGCCACCTTAAACTATACCGAAGAACTCGCGCCGTTCGTACAATCCGACATCAATAAACCGGCGTGGCTCGACGAATACCGCACCGATACGATGCGCAACGAAGATACCGTCTCTAAATACCTGCACACGCACATCATTTATACGGCGCTTAAAGCGTCTCTGAAAACAAAAAAATTTACTGTGCATCTTGATTCGCTCAAACAACCGATTGCCATAGATATTATCAACAGCGATGACAACGCCATCGCCGGCGCGCAACACGAATTGCATTACGACAAACGCAGTGGTTTCTCCATCAACAACAAACAACATTTAGCTTTATCAAAAGACAGTGACGTGAAAGTGGTGGTGATTTTTAAATAAACGCGAGTGATGTTTTCATGGATTGGAGTATAAATGATAAAATAAAGCAAATGAATTATTTAACTGCACTATACACAATTGAAAACAATATAAAAACCATTTGTATCGCCGCCGATTCCGTACCGGAAGGCATACACAATGCACATGAAAAACTCCACGCCTTTTTTCCGGACAAAACCGGCAGAAAATTTTACGGCATTGCACACGGAAATGTACAGGGCGGAATTGTTTATTACGCAGCTACTAATGAAATTTTTGAAGGAGAAGCACAAAGTTTGAATTGCCCGTCGTTTTCGATTAAAAAAGGCAATTACAATACTATCTTGATAAAAGATTATTATAAAGATATCCCGAGCGTGGGACGTGCTTTCGATTTCCTGCTCAAAGATGCGCGTCTCGAACCCGACGGCTATTGTTTAGAAATGTACCCGACGCCACACAACAGTAAAGATATTATTTGTTGCGTAAAAATATTATAGCAGATTGGACTTTGGACTTCTCAATCGCAAATGGTAAATCCAATCATTATGTTAAAAGTTTTTGGCTTAATCTGCCCGTCAAAAACATTTATGAATCAAAAACGTTTTTCAGCTTGATCGGATTTACTTTTCGTGTTACGCCGAGTAACCCGAATACATCGGCTTGTTATATTTTCGACGAAAAAACCATCGTATTAATGTTGTTCTCTGAACCGGTATTTACAAATTTTATAAAAAATAAAATTTGCAATACGCAACGGGTACACAAGGTTTTGCTTTCCATCGGTGCAGAATCGAATGAGGAAGTAGGCGGCAATCAAGATTGGATGTACGGCGGTGTTTTTACCGATTTAGGTGGGCATCGATTGAATGTTTTGCATATGGATAGGAGTAAAATATTCGCTTCTCGTTGAACTCATAAGAGAAATTATCCGGTTTAAAGTTTAGGATATATCGGAAAAAGTAAAATTGAAAAAGGCAGGGAAAATTCGGAAAACGGGTACAGCGCGAAATGAAAAAAAACCGTAAATTTGTAAAAATTTTCAAAAAAAAATGACTCCATCGTCACAAATTCAAAAAATATTAAGACAACCGAACGCACAACAACAATTCGAGTTGTTACGCTCGGCACTACTCGAAGAAAGCAAACGCCGACGTGTATTTTACGAATGGGTAGATGAAACCATGAAAGCGGAATTTATCAACGGAGAAATAGTAATTCATTCGCCGGTAAGAATAGAGCATTGGCAAGCTTCCGAAATGCTCGTCAGTATGCTCAGTTTATTTACAAAAATTAAAAAATCGGGGAAAGTCGGATTTGAAAAAGTGATGATTAGTCTTACAAGAAATGACTACGAGCCGGACATTGTTTTTTTCAAAAAGGAAAAGGCAGATACGTTTATCGCCGGGCAAGTTTTGTTTCCCGCGCCGGATTTTGTGGTAGAAATTCTTTCTAAAAAAACGGCGGTAACAGACAGAACAACAAAAAAAGAAGATTACGCAGCGCACGGCATCGGTGAATATTGGATTATAGACGCGCAAAAACAAACTATCGAGCAGTATTTATTGTTATCGGAAACGGACACAAGTTATTTTCAACCTTATATTTTTCGTATCGGTGATGATATTTCGAGTCGTGTGATAGAAGGTTTTACTATTCCTGTGCAAGCTGTTTTTGATGAAGCCGTTAATTTGAAAACATTAACGCAATTTATATAATCGTGAAACCGCAATAAAGCAGATGCTAATTGTACAAGATAAAATCGTCAGTGACGATGTAGTGGAAGAAAGTTTTGTTTGCAATTTAGAAGCCTGCAAAGGTGCCTGTTGTTGGGAAGGCGATTTCGGTGCACCGTTAGAACGTGCGGAACTGAAAATTTTGGAAAAAGAATACCCGAACATACGCCCGTTTTTGAGTACGGAAGGACAAAAACATATAGATACGCACGGCACTTACGATTATTTTACGGGAATGAGCCAGCACGGTACGGCACTTTTATCCGACGGGCGTTGCGCGTTTCTTACTTTTACTGATTTGGGTGTGGCTCAATGCGGTATCGAACGCGCTTTTAAAGCGGGTGCTACGGATTTTCAAAAACCGATTTCGTGTCATTTGTATCCGATTCGAATTTCCGAAAACGAAATTGCCGGCTTTGAAGCCTTGAATTACGATCGTTGGGATATTTGCAGCGCAGCGTGTACACTCGGTGCAGCAAAAAAAGTGCGCGTGTACGAATTTTTAAAAGAACCCCTTATCCGGAAATACGGCGCGGATTTTTACGAAGAATTGGCAGCAACAGCCACTTATTTTTTGAGCGTGAAGGATAATAATAATCAGGAGTAGGGCAATAATTAAAATACTGAAGCTGTCCTCTCGCAACGAGTTTGAGGCTCGTTGCGAGCGGACAACTTCAGCCACTTATTTTTTGAGCGGGAGAAACATTTATTTAGTTAATTTCAACGCATTATCCAATCGTTGTGCCGCATTGTCCCAATTAATGATATTGAAAAGCGCGTCAACAAAATCTGTGCGTTTGTTTTTGTATTTCAAATAATAAGCGTGTTCCCAAACATCAATCACGAGCAAAGGTATAACGCCCCATTGCGTCAATTTTTCATGGTTTTCGCATTGCAACACAACCAGACTATCAGAATAAGGTTGATAACCCAAAATTCCCCAGCCGTTTCCGTCCACATTTTTAGAAGTGGAAGCGATATAGGATTTGAGTTTATCGTAACTTCCAAAACTTTTTTCTATGCGTTTTAGTAATTCAGCCGAGGGATCGGTTTTTTTATTCGTCAAGTTTGTCCAAAAAATAGAATGAAGTACGTGCGACGAAAAATGAAATGCTAATTTTTTTGTCCAAAAATCCACAGTTTCTAAATTATTGTCGTCCATAGCTTTTTTTATGGCAGCTAAATCTTTATTCGCCGCTTTCACCGCTCCGCCGTGATGAAAAGTATAATGCAAGTGCATGGTTTCGGCATCCATGTATGGTTCTAAAAAATTTTCGGTATAAGGTAGCGCTTGATGCACAAAATTGCCATTGGCATCAGTGAGTTTATCAATATTAAAATCATTGATAGAAGCTGCAAAAACCGAATTATTCGGCAAAATTGTTGCGCCACCTAAAATTATTGACGATGATAAAAAACTTTTACGATCCATTTTATTTTATTAAAAAGTGAAACAATGTACAAACTTGGCAATACCGGTAGTTATTTTTGGTTTTAAAAAATCTGATTGTTTAAGCGATTCGTAACCCTGATTGTAAACGACATATGAATCGGAACCAATTTAGGGAATTTAATGTAATCGAAAATTCAATCGCAAAATATCATTAAAGGTATTCATTTGTTGGAATAAAGACAAATCAAACTTTGTTGTGAAAGGTTTTAATTCAAATCTTTTAGTGTAGCAGATATTTTTTATTCCATTCATACCGGCTTTTACTACTGAAAAAATTGAAAAAGCAGGACTCCAACCTTACCCAAACACCGATATAGAGAGCCGTTTTGTCGAAGCAGAGTGCGACTCGGGTTTTTTCAGAACAAGGTTTCCAAAAGTTGAGTTCCTTTTGGATAAAATTTGAAATGATTTGAGCATTTTACCAAACTTCTTCATTCAATATTCCATCTAAGGCAATCTTAGTTTTATTTCCGAAGCCTCTGAAGTATCCGGAAAATTTTGTTGTGCAAATGAGTTTACAATTAAAAATAAATAAATAAAGATAACGATACAGATTTTTTTTAGACCTAATAAGTGGTCTCTGTTTGTTTTCATTATTTTTTGATATCATAAATTAATAAAGATGCTTCTCTGCCAATAGCTGAAGGTGATGCTACTATAAATTGCCGGATTTCGGATAAAAGAAACGATGTTCTGGCACCTGTTTTGGAAGCAATTTTCCCGTCGTAAATATAGGTGTCAGCATCTTTTTGATTAAAAACATTCACATAACCGCCGCCGCAACTCAGATAAATTTGTTTATTTTTATTATCGTAATACACATCATCTACGTCACTGTCAATATCGAAACTTGAAATCGTTTTACCGGTTTTGGTGTCGAGTATTAAAAGTTTCGCCGGACTACGGCATCCGACAAACAGGCGGTGGTTTTCTTCGTCTAAACTCATCGGATAGTTTGATTTAGCTGTGGTTACTTTCCAAATATCCGTTACTGATTTTGCAGTTAAGTCAACGACTTCTATTTGGTGATTCTCGGGAACATTGACGTAAATTTTATTTGATGATTTATCGATTTGGAATGATTCGGGATGCGCCGAAAGTTTTATGTCACCTACGATTTTAAAAGTGATTGCATCAATTATTGCAATTGCCCCATCTCCGTAGCCAATATAAATCAATTTCGATACTGCATCGTAACGCATATTATCGGCATCGCTCGCTAAATTAAATGATGTTATTTTTTGAAAAGTTTGAGCGTTGTAAAAACCACATTCAGCATTACCGGCGTTGGAAATTACGAGTGTTTTGGTTTGCGGAATATATAAAACGCCTTGAGGGTTGCTTAAATCATCAATCCGGTGCAGCACGGTTTTATTCTTTAAATCAATGACTTCGACAGTATTATTACCTAATTCCGCAAGAAAAAGGATTTGATTTTTAGCATCAAAATCAAAATGATCAATGCGCCCGCCTACATTCGGCAATGCAATAGAGCCTGTTAATTGTAAGGCTTTGGTTTCAATTTTTTTTTCTTTTTTGCAACAGGTATAAAAAATGCTCAAGCATATAAGAAGTAAATAATTCATTTTCACCGATTTCATTTGTGTTTCTATAAAAACGACTTTATTGCTAAACCCAAAACTGCTGCTATTAAGATAATATTCGGTTCTTGAATTTTTTTGATACAAAGTAACGACAAAACAGTAGCAATAGCAATTAATACCGTCGGAATATCTATAATACTGCGGGTGGCAATAATAAAGACAGCTCCTACTAACGCACCGACAACCGCAGCAGTAACGCCGTCAACAAATGCTTTGATGGATTTATTTTTAGCAATTTTAGTGAAATGCGGTGCGGCAATAATAGTAATGAGGTAACAAGGCAAAAAAGTAGCAAGTGCAGCAACACAAGCACCGGGGAAACCGGCGACCAAATAACCGATAAAACCGGTAGTAATAACAACCGGACCAGGCGTAATCATGGCAACGGCAATCGCGTCTACGAATTGTTTTTCGGTGAGCCAATGATTTTCGATGACAACGCCGCTATGCAGAAAAGGTACAATTGCTAAACCACTCCCGAAAACGAACGTTCCGGCTTTCGCAAAAAATAAAGCAATTTTTGTGAGCATACCCGTTTCAAATTGCCAAAAGCCGATTTGTAAAAAAAAAAGAAAATTCGTTGAGGGTGTTTTTTTTGTCCATTCCGGTGGCGATTTCACGAACATATAAATCAATCCAGCTACAACGAAAAGCAAAACGTTTTCAGATTGCGTGACAACAGTAATAACTGCTGCAACGATATAGAATAACCACAAAAACCAATTATCTTGAAAAGATTGGATGTTAAATTTTCCGATGGATTTTACCGTGAGTTTATAACTACTGATAGCAATGATACCGATAACTGCAGCGCCCACGCCGTAAAAAACAGCTTGCATCCATGACAAACCTCCGTAAAGTTTATATGCAATACCTAACAAAACGACCATAACAAATGAAGGTAAAACAAAAGTGATACCGCAAAGTGTTGCACCCAATACGCCGTAATGTACATAACCCAAATAGATACTTAGTTGTGCCGCTAACGGTCCCGGAGCCAATTGCGCCAATGCTAAACCGTTTTTATATTCTTCCTCCGAAATACGTTTCGTATTTTCAACTAAATCGCGGTGCATATAACCGACGAGGGCTACCGGCCCGCCAAAACCGGAATAGCCGAGTTTCAGGAAATATAAAACGATTTCTTTCAAGCTGTATGTCGGCATAGGTTTGTATAAGTTAGTGGATTAATTAATTGCATATTGTTTTCACGTTCTGTGATTAATTTCTTTCAATATAACCGCTTTTGCCAATACCTGAAAAGCTATCACCCATATTTTTTCGCGTGCAAATTACTTAAAAAGCGCGTTAACCCTGCGTCGTCATATAATAAAACTTAGCGCGGTTTTGGATGCCGGATTATTCCAATTGATGTATTATTCTATATCTGGCGGTCAAAAGATTTATAAAATAGCTTTAAAAAGCGAATTGTCGTCGAACTATTTTCTAATAATAGCGCGAAATTTTTATTGTGTATTAGCAGTACCTGTCGGCGAAAACATTTTTTCAACACATTTTTCTCTTTAAACAACTCTTAGTGTTGGTCATCAGACAGGCAAATAGTAAATCGAATGAGATAAAGTTCGTTTAGCTTTCCATTTTTATGTCGAAATATATGTATTTAGTTCGAGCGGGTCTATACTTCCAAAATTAAACTATTTAATTTTAATTATTCCCTCTGTTGTTGTCGGAAAACGGGAAAATATCAATGGGTCATGTCCGGGAATTATATACTTAATATTTGATACTAAAGTTTTCATACGCACCATTGATTTTACATATGCAGTTGTATCAAAAGTTGCATTGGTTGGGGCAGATACTAAATGGTCTAAATTATAGTATGCATAAACATTGTCTGAAGCAAGAATTATTTTATCCTGTCCAGAGGTTACTTGTACAAATTGTGAATTGAAAGTATGTCTGGAACCTGTAAATACCTTAACGCCGGGAATTATTTCTTTATCGTCGCCATCAACAAGTATTAGTTTTCCGTCCAAATTAAGTTCAACAAGTTTACGTACATCTCTTTTGTTGAAATTGCTACCGCCGCCTTTTTGCCAAGAAGCGCCTACAAAAAAATTATAATCTTCTTTTTGAATCCAAACCTGTGCATTAGGAAAAAGGTTAACGCCATCCATGTGATCCCAGTGTGGGTGCGTTAAAATAACATCTGTAATATCAGTCGGCTTCAAACCTGTTTTTAATAACATTGAATCCGGTCGTGTATAATTTATTACATCAAAATGTTTAGCTTCTTCTATGTCTTTTAAAAAGCCGGCATCCACCAAAATATTTTTGCCATTGCTCCCTTTGATAAGCCAAAAAATAAAGACAGCGTCAACGCTGTCCTTATCAGGTGCATTTAATACAAGATATTTAAGAGGGAATGGATGTCCGATTGCTGCATACTTTAATGCATAAATTTCATAAGTAGGTGTTTGAGAAAATACCGCCTGCGAAATGATTAAAAAGGTAAAACAGGTAATAAAAAACTTTTGCATTATTGTTATTCAATTTTAAGATCAAAAATTTTAAAGCTTATTCATCCGCACAATACTTATACAATTGCATTCAAACAAACATTCCTTTTACCGGATTGTAATTCCTATGCCGATCGAAGTTTATTTACTTCGGTTTACTATTAGCCAGACTCACGACCGATGCGAAAACTTGATTAATTTGAACACCCCAACAAAAATAAAAAAACGTGTTGAGAAAATGTATTCTGTTACATGTTTTTTATTTTTGAAGAGCTTACACCTCAAACTTGTTTCAGACTACTTTTAATTCAAATTATTTACTTTAATTCAAAATTTTTAACGAGTTTGCCGATAGCAATTTTAAAAGTACCGGGTTCGGTTACAAATTTATTATCAATGCCTACGAAAGCTAAATCTTTCGGACTGATATTAAATTGAAGCGTTTTGGTTTCGCCGGCTTTTAATAATTGCTTTTGAAAACCGCGCAAACGTTTTACCGGCGGTGCAATACTGGCTACCAAATCGCTGACATATAACTGTACAACTTCGGCACCGTCGCGTGAACCGGTATTGGTGACATCAACTTTAATTGTAAGCGTTTCGTTTTGAGCAAGCGTATCTTTACTTATTTTTAAATTAGAATAAGCAAACGTGGTATAGCTTAAACCAAAACCAAATTCAAACTGCGGATCGAAATATTGGTTTGCGCCTTGCGGAAAACCCGCACCCGCACCGGCTCCATCGTCGAGTACGCGGTGGTCGTAAGGTAAAATGGCGTTCGGGTATTTCGGATAAGTCAATGGCATTTTTCCGCCGGGATTGTAATCGCCGTAGAGAACATCGGCAATGGCGTCGCCCCCTTCCGGTCCGCCGTAAAGTGCGAGTAGTGTGCCATTCATTTTGTCGGCAATGCGCGATATGAGTCGCGGTCTGCCTTCCGCTAAAACTAAAACGATGGGTTTGCCGGTGGCTGCTAATTTTTCTGCCAATTGCAATTGGTGTTCGTTCAAGGTTAAATCGCTGATAGAACCGGGTGTTTCGGTATAACTTGTTTCGCCGAGACATAAAACGATGTAGTCAATACTGTTTGCATTTGCTAATTTAATCGCTTCGTCGAAATTTGTGAGTTTATCAAAATCCGCCCCTTCAATAAAGCTGACATTTTTTTCGCCGATTTTATTTTTAATCGCTTCGACAATCGTGTTTTTGTTGGCGAACATTTTATCGGCATTTTCACCCTGCCAAGTATCTGTCCAGCCGCCGTTGAGTGAGCGCATAGAATTTGCCGTAGGACCCACCACCAATGCGCGCGATTGTTTCGATAAAGGTAGAATGTTTTTATCGTTTTTTAAAAGCACCACCGATTCTCGCGCGGCATCCAAAGATTTATTTTTGAATTCCTCCGAACCGAATTTCGGATAATCGCTGAGCGCGTAATGCGTTTTGTTGAATAAGCCCAATTGTTTTTTAACATACAGAATTCTGCGAACGGCATCGTCAATACGACTAATCGGCACTTGTTTTTCGTTTACTAAAGCCACCAACAAGTCCGGAAATTTCAAATCGTTCGGCACCATCGTCATATCTATTCCGGCATTTATCGCCATTTTTATGGCGTCTTTATAAGATGCCGCTACGTGGTGTCTTGTAAATAAATATTTTACATCTTCCCAATCACTTACCGCAAAACCTTTCAAACCTAATTCGCCTTTTAAAATATCGGTGAGTAATTGTTTATTTGCATGGCTCGGGATACCGTTAAATTCTCCGGAATTTATCATGGCTGTGAGAGCGCCGTTTTTTATGGCTTCGGCGTATTGCGGCAAATAATATTCGCGCAATTGGCGTTCAGGTATGAGTGCGGTCGTCCTGTCTTTGCCGCTTGTGGCTGCGCCATATCCCGTGAAATGTTTTAAGCACGCCGCTACGCGATTCTTATCCGCTAAATTGGTGCCTTGATACCCCTTCACCATTGCCGAACCGAAAGTGGTATTGAGTAAAACATCTTCGCCGAAACTTTCCCAAGTGCGGGGCCATACCGGATTTTTATTTAAATCCATTGCCGGAGAAAACACCCAAGGGATGCCGGATGCGCGACATTCATACGCCGTAATCGCTGCCAAATCTTCTGCCGTTTTCGGATTCCAAGTAGCTGCCATGGCAATCGGTTGCGGATACAGTGTAGAACCCGAAGTATAACTCACGCCATGAATAGCATCAATACCGTAGAGTATCGGGATTTTTAAACGCGTTTTAGGTACTTCGTTTTGTATTTCGGTGATAAAGCTTTGCCAAATTTGTGGTGTATGCGCCGATGTTCCGACATTTAAAATAGAACCGACGTGATACTTCTGAATCACCGTTTTAAGTTTTTCTTTATCAATCGTCATCGGCAGTGTTAAATTGTACGGCGAGCCGACGCAAATCATATCGATCGAAAGTTGCGTCATTTCGCCGACTTTATCTTCTATTGTCATTTGCGACAATAGTTTTTCGATTTGTGTATCCGAAGTTTTGGTTTGTGCATAGAGGTGTATCCCGAAAAAATAAATGAAAAGGAAGAGTAATTGCTTAATTGTTGGTTGGCGCATTTTTACTAAAAATTTTTTATGAAAGTATAATCAAAAACTGTCGCCTCAAATCTACAATACTCTACGGAAATTTTCAGAATTATAAAAGAATATCCTGCCTATAAAATTATGGAGATAATTATTATCGGTAACCGTATTTTTCGCCGCGCACCAAATACATCAGGCAATAGAAGTTTTTAAGAGATGGTACACTTTTACTTCTCGTCACAAGGTTGTACTCTTTAAATAAAATCGACATAGCTCGTTTAGGTCTTTTCAAACCGCCATTCAATATAAAGCGGTATTTCACCGGCGCGCAGGCTTGTTTAATTAAAATGCGTTGACAAAAAAAAATTTCCCGGTGTACGGGCTTGTTTAATTATAATGTTGCGACAAAAAGCAGAGTTAATAATGTTTGCCCGAACTACTGCTGATTGCGTACTTAGCTAAAATTTATTTATACAGCCCCGCTTGCAGAAATACTTTTGTTGTGCGTTCGTGCTACTATTGACCCTAAGAAGTATCGGTTGATGTCGGCATGGAAATTTATTCGAAGCGTTTTCATTTAATCTGAAACTTTTCGTAAACTTTTCGCCCTTCCCGAACTATTATTTCAATTACTTCTTGAATGTCTTTCTTTGAAGTTCTGAAATTTACAATACAGGCTCTTAAACAATATTTGTCTGCAATAACGGCATTTGATAAAAACAATTCGCCTCCTCGTTGCAATTCATTTAATAATTTTTCATTCAATGTATTCAAATAAGTTTCATTACTACTTTTGTCCTGTGCATAATTAAGGGGAACATAGCGCAATGTGGTGATGCTTAAGTTTTGTGTTACTGCTTCAAGCTCATCATTTTTTTGTGCTTCTTCAAATAAAAGTTGCGATAGTTCGATATCTTCTTTTATCATTTTTATGTAACCATTCTTTCCTACCTGTTGCAAAGCCATCCAAACTTTTAATGCCCGAAAGCCCCTGGAATTTTGAAAACCATATTCGTAATAATTGAGAGTAGGCTCGTCAGTGCTATTGTCGAAATTATAATAAACAGGATGTGCACTGTAAGTATCAATCAGATGTTGAGGGTTTTTCACTAAAATACAACCCGCTTCAAGCGGTGCGTAAAGCCATTTATGTGGGTCAAGCGCAATGGAATCAGCTTCCTGAATTCCCTCAAATAAACTTTTGTATTGTGGAATTACTGCGGCAGGAATTCCATAAGCACCGTCAATATGAAACCATAAATCATGTGCTTTGCAAATCGATGCTATCTCGCAAAGATTATCTACTACACCCATGCTAACATCTCCTGCATTTCCAATTACTAGAAAGGGTTTTTTCCCATTCTTCAAATCGCTATTGATTGTTTGTGATAAAATTACAGTATCCATTTTATTGTCAGCACAAGTAGGTATCCAACGAACAGCTTTTGAGCCGTGTCCGAATAAAACTGCCGCCTTCTCAATCCATGTGTGTGTTGCTTTTGAGCAATAAAACACCATGTCACCGGAGGTAGCGCCTAAACCATCTTCTTTTATACTCTTTGGAGCTTTGGCAGTTCTTGCGGCTAAGAAGCCTGTTAAATTTGCCATGTTTCCTCCACTCACTAATATTCCTCCATAAGTAGGAGAAACGCCAATAAATTCTGCCAGCCATTTTACTGTCTGCTTTTCAATAGCGGTAGCCATTGGGCTTAAAATATTTGCGCCTACATTTGGATTAACGGCAGAAGCTAACAAATCTGCCAATGCTCCGATTTGAGTTGGTGAAGACGTAATATAACCAAAGAACTTTGGATGTCCGTTGAGCAATGAATGATTGAGTAATAAATTTGAAGTCTTAATAAATAATTCTGAAACGGAAGTACCGTTGTCGGGCAAAGAATCATTTCCTAAAACAGTTTGTATTTGCTTTGGAGTTTCTCCTGTTGTAACAGGACTTTCATTAATAGTGTCATAAAAATCAGAAATCGTATCTATTAAACGATAGCCAATTTCCCTGAAATCATTTTTATTGATTTCTATTGGTGACATACGATGATTTCCCTTGTCCATATCTTATAATATTTAATTTGTCAAAAGTTAATTTCTTGCAATCAAGTTCAAAGTTCGCAAAGTCGCCAAAGCATAACGCGCAATAATTGTATTGACGCTGTAGTTAACAACGCTGTTTATTGCGTCAATACTTGTTAGTGGAAGTGCTTTTGCGTAAAATTTGTCGTACTTATTTACTGCATTTCGTCTAACGATGAGTATTTGCGAAGGTAGGAGATACATTGCTTATTATGGTCAGTAAAAATGCCCAATTGAAAATAAAAAGTTGAAATAAAAAACCAAAAGCCAAATAGATTAATGTCAGCCCCGAACCACTACCGATACTTGTACATAGCTGATGTTTGGTTGTCCGGCTCTGCTTTTGCAAATACTGATTAGCGGTAGTTTTCTATCAAAATATATTTATGTCAATGGTAACCCCGCAAACCATTTTGCAAATGTTTCCCAAAATCCGATGCGTATTTTGAATATTAATATAGCGTGAACACAAACATATAAGCCCAAAATCAACGGGAAGACCCACCTTCCTTTTTTCTGTTTTCGCTCCAATATCATTAGTCCAATTAAAAGTGAATAAACAAGTCCAATTGTTAAGAAGTAGGATAAGTTCTTGTCTTGTATAAGCGAATTTCTGATGAATCTAATGAGTGCCGGTTCTATAAAAACAATTCCAGTTGCAATCATTGCCCTAGCATGGATATTTACATCATGACGGTAAACAATAGCAATAATATAGGCAGTTCCCAAAATTAATAGATCTTTGAATGGAACAATTAAGTGAGGTCCGTAAAGTTTTTCTCCATTGACAATTTGTACATGGTTCTGAATTTGATAATGTGTTAGAAGGATGACAGATATAAACAACAGTGGCATCAATATATATGTAAGCTTCCCAATCAATTTATGAATTGTCAGTTTATTTTTTTTAATTAAAATGGGTTGGGCTATTAATACCGAAATCCAAAGTGTCATCATTATAGCATGGAAATGAAAATAAAACGGGAATTTTTCTGTCCAATCAAAGAATTTGGAAAAGTATGAGTGCCAGAAGCCCAATAATACAAGCCCCACTAACACAATAAAATAATAGCCCGATTTTTCGAAGCGAATTTTTGATGTATTTGTTGTCATTTTCATTTTATATTAAAGATTTAGTCAAGAGTGGGAGAGCTAAATATATACTTTTAAGATTGCCGCTAACACATAAATATACGAAAGTTTTGTGTACTTTTTGTATTGTCGAGTCTTTTGTTACTAAATTTTAATTGTCGTACTTTTTGTATTGTCCCTCATTGCGCCCACACATTTCACAAAATTAAAACAATCTTTTCAAATGGAAAAACTAATCTTAAACCGCTCGGCATAAATAGTCCTTAATGTTAGCTGTTTTTAAAAGATCGGTATAAGAAATATTATTTATTTATTTGATAGGGAAGACTTGAATGCAGCGGGGGACTTAAGTAGAGCGATGACCCAAGTACAGTGCCTAAATTAATTTTAATTTGTTGTCGAAGAAATTAATTTTTCGCGCATCAAATACTTTAAAATAAAGAAGAAAATAATTACGGATACAATTCCCGCTACTGCTTCAAACATGAGCATGTATTGACTGTTGTATTTATCGTGTACTCTGCCATTAAAAGCTGTCATGTACACAACAGGCAAATTACCTAACGATGCAAGCAGAGAAAATTTTGTTGCCACATTTTTTTTTCCAATTGCAAACAAAATCATTGCCGTAAATGCGGCATAAGCCATTCCGTTTGTAAATGCGTAAGCCAGAACGCCGCCAATATACATAGCAGGCTGTAACGGCATTAAAGCCATAATAAAAGTAACTATTGCGCAAATAAGACCGCACCCTAAATAAGCTACCCAAACACCCCATCGATCGGCAATAACACCACCTGCAATACAACCTACTGCACTTATTAATCCACTGAGTAAACCTGTAACCAATACGACGGTGTTTAAATCTGCTTTCCAGTCTTGTGCAATAGCCGACCATAAATCTGCTGCCGCATTTGTACCAATAGGCATCAATAATAATATAGATACAAATAAACCTACCGGCACTTTAAGCATAGCGAAAATGTCTTTGCCTATTTCTTTTAATTCGTACAGTATGGTTTTTTCTTTATTATGCGGAATATCCTCAATCAATAATGTTATCAAGGCAAATACAAAAGAAGCTGTGCACAATACGATACCCGATAGAATTATACTATAATGTGTAGCGAGCCACAAACCTACTCCACCACCTAAACCGGTACCTGCAAAGCTGCCTGCTTCGTACCAACCGCAAGCCTTCCCTATTTTAGTTCCTTCAATTCTATGTGCCATAATGCCATTAATAGGTAATAAAATAAATGTAGCAGCCACTTGCGATATAAAAACAATAATTGAAAGTAACACCGCCCCTTTTACAGTGAATGGTGTGAGGCAGATTAAAAGTAAAGAGGTCGTAGTACTGATTAAACCTATCCAATACCATTTTCTCAAACTAAGGAAAACATCAACTATTGGTCCCCAAAAAAATCGCCAGACATTAGCCGAAACACCCACTGCGACAATGCCTGCGGTTAATGCAACAGGAAAACCGTTCTTTGAAAGTAGATAAGGTATAACCACTGTAATAAAACCGCTACTGATTCCTGAAGGCAATTGCAGAAAAAAAATGTAAACCGGTCTGATGAATTGATGAGGAGCGTTGTTCATTTTTAAATTTTATGTTTCGCTTACATGGGTCAGTTTTCAGCTTCCTCGGACTAAGCGCGTTTTTACTTAAAAAGAAATATAACCTTTAGAAGATTAGTATGTTCATAGCTTTTTTGAAAAAGCTTTTGTTCTCGATTCGTTATTATGCGGTCTGCCGACTATAGATTTGATTTGTTTAATGAGAACGTTGTAACAAAAATAAAAAAACTTGACAAGAAAATATTTTCTTGTCAAGTTTTTTTATTTAACAACCTTTAGTGCCGGTCGTGAGACTGTCAGATAGTCAATCGAAGTCAAATGAGTTTGACGAGCACGGAGTTATTTATTTTTTTTACGACATACTTATCAGGGCGGGGTAATGAGACCGGCAGATAGTAAATAAAAGTCGAAAGACTTCGTGCAGTTTTTCCGTTTTTTATTGAAAAAGATATACTTAGTATGAGCGCGTTAGTCTCAGAAATATAATTTCTAAGTTTACTTAGTCATATAGATTTTGCATATTCTCTACATTCTTTACGTTTCAAAGTAAAAATATTTGACCCGTTCGGATTATGTTTTGTATTTAGAATGGGCTGATATTCGATAATTAAATGCTTTTCAATTTTGTCAATGTCTTTGTCAATGTCTTTGTCGATTTTTAAGAAGCTGAAGTGTAAGTTTAAATTCATCCAGTCTATAATTAAACAAGCATCTTTGTCGCTAAATTTATAATTATTTTGATTGCTTTTACCAATTAGTGAGCCTCTTAGTGGTTTGTAGTTTAAAAAAGCTCCTATGCCTCTAAAAAATGTTGCATGACTTACACTTTGACATTCTTCTTGAAGCCTCTCATTTAATGTCCGTTTGCCTTTCCCAATATAAATTATTGAATTGTGAGAATTCACTACTTCGTCTTTGAACAACTTTGGAAGAATAGATAAGTTTATAACTTTAAGTGCATAAAGTCCCTAAAAATCTAGGTTATAATTTTCTAAATCAATCAATGGTTTGAAGCTTGATTCGTCTAAAAATGCCATAGTAGTATAAAGGTTGTGAAGTATTGCAATCAACAAGTGGTTAAGGAATACGTATTTTGATTTATGTTTCGTCTATAAAAATCTGTTCTTACAATTTCGTAAACTCCACCCTTCGATTATCTGCTTTTCCTTCAAAAGTGGTATTTTCCGAAATCGGTTTTGTTATGCCGTAACCTTTTGTCGTCAGTCGGTCGGCAGATATGCCGAGTATAACCAATTGTGCTTTAACGGCATCGGCGCGGCGTTGTGAAAGGGTGAGGTTTGCTACAGCGTCACCGTCCGTGTCGGTATGTCCGCTGATTTCAAATTTTAAAGCGGTATTTTCTTTTAATATTTTGGCAATCGCGTTGATTTCGCCCATCGCTTCGGGGCGCAAAGTGGTTTTATTGACATCGAACCGGATCCCGTGAGATATGTATTTGCCGTCCGTAAACATTTTACCTAAAGTATTTGCATCGCCGCCTGCCGCAATTTTTACGTTTCTTACAACAATCGGATTTTCTGATGAACCGATACCGCCGAAAAAAATACGGTCCGGCACAAAATTACAATTCGGAACCACAAGCGAACGCCTTTCATCGGTATAAATCTTTACCAATTTATTTTTGTAAATCATTGCCACATGATGCCACTTGTTCAAATAGTTTTCGTAAGTTTTATCTGCCGGATGCGTGCCGTGTAACTCTTTTTGATTTTTATCTTCGTCTAAAAAATTGCAAGTTACATTTTCCGAATTGATATCATAGCCCAAACCGTCTTCCTTGTCTGCATTTTTGAACCAGACGTGAAGTTGATATGCTTCACCTGCTTGGAAAACATCAAATTCTACCGTAAACTCATTCGGCAAATAGTTTTTTCCTTTTATCAATGGCGAAACAGACGCATAATTACCGTCCGTTAAAAGTAAAGTCGGCGCATTTTGAAATTTATTGACAACCGCTTGCCCGTTTTCAAGCGACCAGTGGATAGGAAATTCGCCGTCCGGGTCAGTGGAAAAATTGTCCTCAAAAATGATTTTGTTACCCGCTACGAAATCGTAGTTTTGATAGGCTTTGAGTGTTGCCGTCGTATCTTGAGCCGTAGCGAATTGCGCCACCATAAGTGCTACAAAAAGCAGTGAAAATTTCATTGAGTAGATATTTTAAATTAAAAAAGATTTCATTAGGTAAGTTGTCTATTGTATGAAGTTTCATAAAACCTCACCGATAAAGTCATTGACTTCGATTTATTATCACCTCGGTCTCATGACCTTTGCTTTGCTTGTTTAATCAGGACGCTTACAAAAATAAAAAAATATGCCGATAAAAAGTATTTACCGAAAGCAATAAAATGTCGATTTTCCTAACGGTCAAAAAAGCTTTATTGCAAACTTTTGCAACAAGCAGTTTATTCTATAGTTTGTCTAAGAAAATGAATATTTTATTATAAGCGTCCTTTAATTCTGTTGCATTGGGACTGTGATTACCGTCAGGTAAAAAATCTACAATATTTTTGTTTTTATTTTGATTCAGCAACTCAGAGAATTTTACAGCTGTTGATGCCGGAACTTGATTATCCTTAGCTCCAATCCATAAAAAGAAAGGCGGATCATTTTTATCAAAATAAGTTATCGGCTCATATTTAGCAATTGTATCTTTACTTACATAACCGCTTGAAGGGAAAAATGCGTTTCCAATATCTCTCATAAACGGCACATCGTTATCAATGAAAACCTTTTCAACCACATCGAGTCCATCCACCGGTCCGGAAAAATTTATGATTGCTGAAATTTTAATACCCTTGTCTAACTTTTTAAAGTATTCAGGGTTGTTCGCCGAAACGCCGACAATACTTGCAATATGTGCACCTGCAGAAAAACCGGTAAGAATTACCTTATCTAAATTCAAATGATAAGTGTTGTTATTGGCTTTTAAAAAATTGAGAACATTGGTTAAATCTTCGGTTGCTAAAGGTATTCCCCGCTTTAGTCTGAAATTTACATTTACAACATTCATCCCTTTTTTTAAGTACGGTTGAATGTATCTTTCCTCCTTAGATTTGTCACTGATATAATAACCGCCGCCATGCAAAAAAACGACAGTAAAATTTTTATTCTGCAATTTATTTGCGTCTTTAGAAATATATAAGTCAAAATCTTGCTCTTTATCAGAGCCGTAAGATATATCTTTTGTGGTTTGATAGTTGGTTTTTATCTGCTCACTTGACTTGTCACTAATTGAAGTCAGTTTAACGGAAGAACAAGCGTTAAAGAATATAAGAACCGGCAGACTTAGTAAAATAATGATTTTGCGCATTGATATTTATTTTTTGATATCGAAGTATTTTAACGCTAAAGTACACGAAAGTTTTGTCGTAGTTCTAAAGCATTCATTACTTTTCCGAACAAATTTACTTTAACACAAAAATACATTTATTCGTACAAATAAATGTGAGCCTACACACTTTTATGTACGAATAAATGTATTTGTCAACATTTTATCGAAGGAAAGTTATAAAAGTTTATAAAATTTAACCTTCGTTTTTATTTTTTACTTAATGCAGGCTTATTGCGAGCGGAATCAGAATCTACTCTGTAAAAATGTTTTTACTCAAAAAAAATAAAAAAACAAAATATCTTCTAATTTTGTGTCATTAAATTTATCAAACATAAATTCGAATGGCTTCGATGCTACCGGTTCTTAAAGCTGTTGCCTTTGTAACATTTGATTTAGGTGGTGGTTCAAGCCAACCCTGTATCGTGTCAGTGACAGATGAAAATGGAAATTTTATAAAAGACTTTTATGTTATTAAGATTTTTCAAGATCACCGACGAAAACATTCTTGCAATGAAGTTTATGCATCGTATTTGGCAAAATGTTTCGATTTGAATATGCCTCAACCCGCCTTAGTAGAAGTGAACGGTTTATTAATGCGTCAATTGAAAAAAGAAGAAAAGTATAAAGATTGGATTATTACTGAAGGAGTGTTTTTTGCAACTAAATACATGGAGGGCGTAAAAAGTTTTACCGATACAATTTCGTTAAAACGATATGATTACCGGGAAATAAACAATGTTTTTGCTTTCGATGTTTTAATAATGAATTTGGACAGACAGCGGGAAAACCCTAATGTGTTTATCAAAACTAATGTTATTTATGTAATTGATCACGAATCAAGTATGAATATTTCGAAACTGTTTTGCACGTACTTGAATCAAAATCCTTGGGATTATACTATCAACCAAAATAGAGGCGGACATTTATTCGTCCCTTACTTAAGACAATTGAACAAAAAAGAGAAAGTCACATTTAATGAATTTACAGATAATTTAAGACTGCTTAAACCGGATTTATTATATAACTTTGCTCAACAATTGGCAGAATATGACTATGAACCCTTTAATATCCATGATATTGTATTGTACCTTGCGGATGTGAAAAATAATGAATCAAAATTTTTAGAACTGTTAGATAAACTTCTGCGTTGAAAAAATGGACAAATTTTTTAAATATACCATACTTAAATATCGCCCTTCGTCTGTGCTTGACGAACAGGTAAACGTTGGTATTTTGTTCATTTTCTTTGACGAAAGTAAAGTCGTTTTTTCGTTTCCTAAAAGTTTATCGCGTTTATCTGCTCTTTATCCCGATATAAATTTGCATGACATTAAAAATTATTTAGCTGCTTTTCAATCAAGAGCAAATAAACTTTCAAATAAAAATCTGTTTGTCGCGTCCGTAAGTGATAATCTGATTGAAAAAGAGTTTTTAAAAGCTGATGCTAACAGTTTCTTTTTTTCTGATTTTAAAGCCGGTGTTTATGACTCTATCGAAAAAACAGTTGATCATTTCAAGAGTCAATATTTTGCTTACTTTGGCGAGTACTTGGAAACTGCCCGTAAAGGCGATGATTATTTAGTTCGAAAATTCACGGATTCAATTAAAAAAACGGATAAGGTTAAATTTTTCAGCAAAGAAGTCCGATTGAAAACGGATAACATAACTGCTAATTTTGATTATTGCTGGCAAAACGGAACGACAAACTTTATTAAAGCACTCAGTTTTGACCTTAAACACAAAGAATCCATACAAAAGAAATCCGGTCTTTGTTGGTTTGAAATAGCACAATTGCAACTCAGTAATCAAACAGCAGATAAACGTTTCGATTTTCTGGTACTGCCACCAAATGATAAAGGGCTTTTCAAAACTTATGAAAATGCCTTAAACCTTTTAGAAAGCATTACCGTAAATAAAAAGATTGTAACAGAATCCGATATTCCGAACTACTCAAGCGAGGCTTTAGCAACGATTAAACCGCTTGAGTTTTCTTTTTCCTGATATTTTCTGATATACTTTTTTAGTTATTAGCTTGAGTAGAACCCAAACTTATAAGAAAGAAAAAGTCCCATTAACATTAGGTTTTGTGCGAGTATGTCTTTATAGGAGAACATTGAACATTTTTTCAAATCCAAGTTGTGTTTCGCGCTTGACAGACATTATTGAACTTTTGTAATTAGTTTATACATTTGTTTTTCAATCAATATTGATTAAGTCCGCTTGACATAAATATTCCTTTAAAAATAAACACGACTTCACGTAAAAATTTTCTAAAAAGCAAGCACCGGTTTTGCCGGCTTAGCAATTTTATGGCGACATTCTAACGACTTCAAAAAACAATTCATTATGAATAGATTTTTCAAACCGGTATTTTTCTTTTTTACATTAACTATATGCTTTTGTCACTTAGCAATAGGACAATCTAACATAGAATATGATATTGTATTAATTGGTGGTCGTGTTATAGACCCGGAAACTAAACTGGATACAATAAAAAATGTGGGCATCATCAATAATCGAATTGCACAAATTTCATCCGAGCAATTAAAAGGTAAACAAACGATTAATGTATCAGGTTTAGTGGTTGCTCCTGGCTTTATTGATTTGCATATGCATGGCAGAACAAATAAAGAACAGGAATATCAATTACATGATGGACTCACTACTGCATTGGAATTGGAATGGGGAATCGAAAATTTGAAAGAGTGGTACGCAACAAGACAATCAAAGGCATTGATAAATTATGGCGCAAGTGTAAATTGGCCTTACGAAAGGTTTAAGACAATTGATAAATACAAAGAGAGTGTGGGCAAATTATATCAATCAACCATTAAAGGAGAATCATCATTTGAAAGGCTGTCGAATACTATTCAGCCCGCTAAAGAAGAAATTCTAACATCGGATCAAATTAATCAAACCTTAACCAACATCAAAACTACTCTGGCAGAGGGGGGTATTGGTATTGGTGTACCTATTGGTTACTTACCTAAAACAAATCCCAAAGAGATGTACCGGGTATTTCAGTTGGCTGGTGAATTAAATGTACTTCTGTTTACGCATGTGAGAAACCCCAATATTATTTCCATACAAGAAGTGATAGCTGATGCCATACTAACCAATGCACCCCTGCACGTTGTTCATATAAATAGTATGGCATTGGGCAATATTCAACTTGCGCTTGATATTATAAGTGCGGCACAAAAAAAAGGTTTCGATATATCAACTGAACTGTACCCCTACACCGCCGGCTCTACAACTTTGCAGAGCGCAATATTTTCTGATGGATGGCAGGAGATACAAGGCATCAGTTATGGTGACTTACAATGGGTTAATACAGGAGAAAGACTAACAAAGGAGACATTTGAAAAATATCGAAAAGAGGGCGGTATAGTAATCATTCACAATATGAAACCCGAATGGATAAAAACAGGAATTGCCGCGCCCGGAGTTATCATTGCATCCGATGGTATGCCATATTCACCCATGGCACATCCCAGAACCGCAGGAACATTCTCGAGAGTATTGGGGAAATATGTGAGAGAAGATAAAGTGATAGACCTAATGACTGCTATTGAAAAAATGACGTTGCTTCCGGCAAAAAGATTAGAAAGCATTGCTCCTATGATGCGATACAAAGGCAGAATACAAATAGGCGCCGATGCAGACATTACGATTTTTAATCCAAACACGGTAACAGACAAAGGAACATTTGAAAAGGGATTAGCATTTTCTGAAGGCGTTGAATACGTCATAGTAAATGGTATGATTGCATTGAAGAATGGTAAAACAGTTAGCAATGTTTTTTCAGGACAACCTATATATGGTAAATATAAAAAATAATTAAAAATATAATTAAAGAGACCTGATGAAATTTAAACAGAACCTAAACCTATAAAAGAGAAAAACTACCACCAACATTTGGTTTTATGCCAGTGAGGCGCAGAATCAGCATTTACATAAATTCAAGTTGTGGTTCGGGCTTGACAGACATTGTTGAACTCTTGTAATTAATTTGTACATTTGTTTTTCAATCAATGGTGATTAAGTCCGCTTGACATAAATATTCCTTTAAAAAATGAACACGACTTCACGTAGAAATTTTCTAAAAACAAGCACAAGTTTTGCCGGCTTAGCATTGAGTGGTACCACTTTCGATTTAAAAAAATACAACCCGCTTTTGTCTTTTTCGACTTTAGGCTGTCCGAAATGGACTTTCGAGCAAATTTTAAAATGCACGGTCGAAAGTGGTTACGATGGCATTGAGTTACGCGGCATACTCGGTGAATTATATTTACCAAAATGTCCGGAACTTAACAGTAAAGAAAATATTGCTGACACCCGAAAACGTGTCGAAGATAAGGGGAAAAGATTCGTTGATTTAGGTTCGTCTGCAACATTGCATTTTCCGGAAGGAGCGGAACGACAAAAGAATTTAGATGACGGCAAACGTTTTATTGATTTGGCACATGACCTCAATTGTCCGAATGTAAGAGTATATCCTAATAATTTTCCGAAAGGACAGGACCGCAATAAAACGATAGATTTAATTATAAAAGGTTTGCTCGAATTAGGGAATTATGCAAAAGACAGTCACGTGCGCGTTTTAATGGAAACGCACGGCGAAGTTTTATGGTCGGATTTATTGCTGCAAATAATGAAAGCTGCCGAGCATCCGAACGTGGGTTTAATCTGGGATATTTTCAATATGTGGGAAAAAACAAAAGAACCGCCGGCAATGGTACACGAAAAACTAAAAAAATATATCTACCACGTTCATGTGAAGGATGCAAAAATAATTGACGGGAAAAATAGTTTCGTCATGCTCGGCAAGGGTGATACACCACTTGTTGAAGCCTTAAAAGCACTGAAAAAAAGTACCTTCAAAGGTTATTACAGTTTTGAATGGGAAAAACTCTGGCATCCGGAAATAGATGAGCCCGAAAATATTTTGCCAATGTATCCGAAAGTGATGATGAAGTATTTTTAATTTCGGGTTGTTATAAACCTTGCTTTTACTTTTACAGATAAGAATAAACCCATTTATTTATTACTAACAAGGATCTTTTAAATTGTGCAGGTTTCAACCCAACGCGCTGAAGTATATTATTTGAGAACCGGGCAACTTAATCATACATTTTATTCAAACCATTTAAACAAATAGAGTTCATCCTATTCGATTTCAAATTTTCAAAAAATATTTGCAGAATTTAAATTTTTCTGTAATCTTTTTAAACTCGCGAGGTTACCATAATATATCACCCATACTTCTTCGCGTGCAAATTACTCAAAAAGCGGGTGAGTTCGGCATCGTCATGGAATAAAACTTCGCGGGGTTTGGAGCCTTCATTCGGTCCGACGATACCCAAGTGTTCCAATTGATCCACGATTCTGCCGGCGCGATTGTAACCGAGTTTCAAACGGCGTTGTATCATTATTTTTAATTTTCAAAACATCCGGCAGCCCAACCTTAGCCAATATATCATTCACTTTTGCCAATTTTTCCGGAAACAAAATCTTGTTTCTAAATTGTTCTAACTTTTTGTCAAAAATAATGACGGGTACTTTGGATTGGTTTAATTATTCAACTGTCATGATATAAAAGTTATTTCATAAAAGCTTCGACAAAAATAAAAAATAAGCTCAAGAGGTAATTTCTTTATTTAGGTTTTCCGAGTTTTTTAATATCATCTTCTATTTCTATTAAACTCTGTTCTTTTTCAATTATTTTTTGAGACTCTTTATATTCTTCTAATGCTTCTGCGGATTTTTCTAATGCCATTTCATGACTTATTTTTCCTGCGTGTGTGAGTAATTCACGACCGTTGAATTGCAGTATCGTATCTAATCGGTTTGCCCAATCTGCCATATACATTGGCGTTTGCTGTTGTGCCATAGTTTGCGCAAATACCAAGTATTGTTCAACCAGTAAGCCCAACAACTTTATCTCATCTTCTTTCAAATAATTTTTGGCAATAATGACATCCGATTTTTTTATTGCGGAACTTTTCTTTTTATCAAAAGCTGTCATTCCCAATAATGGTAAACCTGCATCCACTCTTTTAAACACTAATTCGGCAGCCGTTTGTTGACTAATTGCCCAAAGTAATTTATTTTGAATGATTTTAAAAAACGTAATTGTTTTTTCGTCTGAAGCATTATAATCAATGCTCGTCGAATAAATATCTTTTATTTTTTGTTAAAAAACTCTTTCCGATAGACGTATTTCGCGTATTCTACTTTGCAACTCGTCGAAATAATTCATCGAATTACCACTTTTGAAACGATCGTCATCTAACGCGAAGCCTTTAACAATATACTCCTTTAATCGTTGTGTTGCCCATATGCGAAAGTGCGTACCTTGAACAGATTTTACCCGATACCCCACAGATATTATAACATCGAGGGTGTAAGCGAATACTTCAACTTTTTGGGTTTTATTGGGCATTGCACCATGTTGGGTGGTGATTCGGAATTTCCGAACAACCACTTTTTCATCGAGTTCACCTTCCGAAAAAATATTTTTGATGTGTTCATTAATGGTTGATTTTGCTTTACCGAAAAGCAAAGACATCTGTTCTTGTGTCAACCAAACTGTTTCTTCTTCCAAGCGGACATCTACTTTTATTTTGCCGTCTTGGTTTTCATAAATAAGTATTTCGCTTTTATTCATGATTTTTTTATTTTTTGTCCGTCATGGGTGAAGCGTTGAGTTCCAACCCTCGCCCATACTTCTTCGCGTGCAAATTACTCAAAAAGCGAGTGAGTTCGGCATCATCGTGAAATAAAACTTCGCGCGGTTTGGAGCCTTCATTAGGTCCGACGATACCGAGATATTCCAATTGATCCATGATTCTGCCGGCGCGGTTATAGCCGAGTTTCAACCGGCGTTGTATCTATCTTCAATTATGATGTTGGCATAGGCTGCTCTATTTTATTTTCTAATTTTTTCTTTTTTGTGAATTTAACGTTCGATTTGCGGTTTTGAAAAAACTCACTGAGCGCTTTTTCCTCTTCAGGAGTCAATCCACCTTGACCTCCAATAAAATCTACGTCTAATTCAATTTTTTTTATTTTCATCTTTAGAAATATTTTTCTATCAGTATTAAAGCTGCCGTAGAATCAATTATCATTACCCGACCTCCAAAATGAAAAGCACCGAGCGTTTTTTCATAATGCTCAATGAGTTGTGTTTTTGAAATAAATGAAACGTTTCCCTGATGCCCACGTTGAAAAGATAATTTACAGGCAAATGCTACTAAATTTCCGGGAACACCTGCATATATTTTCGTTTTACCTTTATTAAAAATGGCACTTTCAACTAAGTGCATAAAAACATGATCTGATTTGATCTCTAAACTAATCAATCCTTGAATAATTTTAGAATTGTTGACTATTGTCAGCTTATAAATATCTTTTACAGGGTCTTTGTATTCATCTCTCCAATTAAACAGCCAACCTTTGCTTTTAGCCACTAAACTTAGTTCACCATAAGTACGAATTGAGATTTCAGTTGCAAAGCTATCCCCGGTAATAGTATTTTCGACTGAATTTGTCAACTTATCGACAATGAAATCAAGACCTATTTCTTTTTTATTTTTCAACGGGTACTGTAGATTTAAACATCAATTGATTCCTACAACTCAATACAAAATTAAGGATTAATTATGAAAAATCCAAAAATCACCCATACTTCTTCGCATGCAAATTACTCAAAAAGCGGGTGAGTTCGGCATCGTCATGGAATAAAACTTCGCGCGGTTTGGAGCCTTCATTCGGTCCGACGATGCCGAGATGTTCCAATTGATCCATGATTCTGCCGGCGCGATTGTAACCGAGTTTCAACCGGCGTTGTATCATGGACGTGGAACCGTGTTGATTTTGTACAACCAAACGTGCCGCATCGTCGAGCATATCGTCGAGGTCGTTGATGTCCACTGCGCCGGGTGCATTGGCAACATCTTCGACAACAAATTCCGGTAAAAAATACGGCGTGGCATAACCGGGTTGGTCGCCGATAAAGTTGATTACGCGCTCTACTTCGGGCGTATCCACGAAAGCGCATTGCAAACGCACGATATCGGAACCCACCGTCAAAAGCATATCGCCGCGACCGATGAGTTGGTCGGCACCGTTGGTATCTAAAATAGTACGCGAATCCACTTTCGAGGCGACTTTGAATGCCAATCGCGCCGGAAAATTCGCTTTAATCACACCCGTAATAATATTCACCGACGGTCGCTGCGTAGCAATAATTAAGTGAATACCGACGGCACGCGCCAATTGCGCCAAACGACCGATGGGTAATTCCACTTCTTTGCCGGCGGTCATAATTAAATCTGCGAACTCGTCTACGACCAACACGATGAACGGCAAATAGCGGTGTCCTTTTTCCGGATTAAGTCGGCGCGCAATAAATTTTTCGTTGTATTCTTTGATGTTTCTGGCTTGCGCTTTTTTCAATAAATCGTAGCGTTGATCCATTTCTATGGTCAAAGAGTTCAACGTTTTTACAACTTGACTCGTGTCGGTAATTATCGGCTCCAATTGATCGGGCAGATACGCCAAAAAATGACTTTCTATTTTAGAGTACGGCGACAATTCTACTTTTTTCGGATCAATCAAAACTAATTTCAATTGCGACGGATGTTTTTTGTACAACAGAGAACATAAAATAGTATTAATACCCACCGATTTACCTTGACCCGTAGCACCGGCAATGAGTAAGTGCGGCATTTTAGCTAAATCGGCAACAAAAACTTCGTTTGAAATTGTTTTACCGAGCGCAATCGGCAAATCCATATCCGTTCTGCGGAACCGATCGCTGCTTAACACTTCGCGCAGCGAAACGATTTGTTTACTTTTATTCGGCACTTCAATACCGATCGTACCGCGACCGGGAATCGGTGCAATAATACGGATACCCAACGCCGCTAAACTCAAGGCAATATCGTCTTCGAGATTTTTGATGCGCGAAATGCGCACGCCGGCAGCCGGAATAATTTCGTACAACGTAACCGTTGGACCGATTGTAGCGCGGATTTTTACGATTTCGATTTTATAATTCAACAAAGTTTCTATAATCTGATCTTTGTTACTTTCGAGTTCGGCGCGGTCAATTTCTACTTTTTGATCTTCGTAATTATCCAAAAGCGGCAACACCGGATATTCATACGTGGATAAATCGAGCGTCGGATCGTAAGGTGTGGAAATATCGCCGTAAGGTTTTTCTTTAAATAAGTCTCCTTGCATACCCGAACTCGGCGATTTGGTATCATCCGGAAACATATCCGGTGTAGGCGGCGCATTCAGCGGTGTATCTATTTCCAATTCCGTACCGCCGGCTTTCAGAACCTGTTTTTTATCCGTTGCACCGCCGATAACACTATCGAAACTGACATTGGGTTTAGGTAAAGCTACGCCCGGCGGTAAATTCAGTGCTTCTTCGATAGCAGTGCGTTCACCGGCTTTTACGGGTGCGAACGAATGCGGTGCTTCCGTTTTCATGGCGACTTCTTCATCTTCTTCATCTAAATCATCTGCATCTTCGTCTATACCGTCGGTATCGGCAGTAATTTTTTTCTTGGAGGCCCGGCGTAATCGGCGCGTTGCCGATTTGGTTTCCGGTGATTGAAAGCGATCATCCCAAAAACCCAGAATGCCGTCGCGGAGTTGCGGCAATGCGTTTTGCAAAGTCACATCTTTGAGTGTCGGATTGTGCGTCAAAATAATTAAAAACGATAAAATAAACAGCACCAATAACGCCATACCGACTATGCCGACAAAATTCATCATCCAACCGCTAATTGATCTGCCGAAATTTCCGCCCCAAGGGAAATCGGTAGAGTAAAAAACAAAACCAAAGAGAATAGACAGCCCGGCAACCCAAAGCGAAATAACGCGCAACCGTAAACGATAAGTACGCAAATCTTTTTCGTTAATAATCGCGTAACCGTACAATGCCGATAAATAAATGAGGAGAAACGATGGCAAACCGAACATCCAATAAACCAAAAAATTAGATACAATAGCACCGAATCTGCCGAGCCAATTCGCTACCGAAATATCTTCGGAAAGTAAACCCCATTGAAATTGCCACACCTTATCTTGATCTTCTTTCCATGTAAATAAATAAGAAGTGCAAGCCACAAATAAATACAGCGAAATAAATATCAGAAATATACCGATGAGCTTGGGTGTGCGCGGGTCATCGGAAAGTTTAGCTCTTGCCATGGTTTGGTTTCGGATTTCGGATTTCGGATATTTAAGGAAGTCTTCGCTTTGAGCAAAGACTTCCTTAAATATCCGAAATCCGAAATGTTAAAAAATTACAGTGTTGTGAGCCGTCGTTTCGGCAGTATGTTTCAAAATCAATACAAAAATATTGTTTTTTTATTAAACGGTGGGAAAATTGTGCAACAAAGTGTTTTTTTGTGGAAAATTAATGTGAATAATTACACCGTAAATAGATTATTATTGATTTTAACGGCATAGTAACCCGATAAACTTTAATTGCTTTTTTTCCAATATTTCAGATGTACTCACACCTCCGTGTAACATCAGTTATTTATCTGAAAATTAAGGATACAAACCAACCACCGAAATTTTTTTGATTCGTAGTGACATACCAATCATCTGAAAGTGAAAGTGGAACTTCGCCACGATAACCCAAACGTGCACCAATAAAATGGTGTTTAGTATTATTTTTATTTTTCCAATTTTCTCCTAATTCAACACCTATATCCGCTACAGGATTAACAGTACTGATATGAAGTTGATTGACGTTAAAAAACAAATGTGGTCCTAAAGTCGGGTAACTATTGGTAATAAAATAATCAAAAGAGCGAAATCGCGCTCCTATACTAAAAAAAGGAGAGATACTAAAAGTATTGTTTTCTAAAAAAAAATTGTATTGTAAACCTGTATGCACGCCCCAACTGTGTGAAAATGTTCGGTTCGGCAAACTACTTTTAACCTCATTAGGAATGATAGCCCCTAACTCCACTTCAAGCATATACTCAAATAATAAGCGTCTGTCTCTTGAAATTTGAGTTAAACCTAATTCTATTTGCGTACTTGTCTCATTTAATCCGGTTGATTGATAATTACTCGCTAATTCGGTATTTATTTGTTTGTAATCATGGAAGAATATTGAAGTGCCGATAGAAAATTGAGGCTTTTGAAAAAAAGAATCTTGCGACATAACATTCGAAATACCGAGTAATAAAAAGTAAAGCGTAAAAAAGATATGTCTCATGAAATTGAAATTTTAGTAGTGAAAAAAGGTTGTCTTGTATACAGCAAAGTTACAGGGGTTTTCAATAAGTATGTTTTTATATTTGTGCGGTAAATCGGGAATATGAAAGTTTTGTTTCCCGATTTGCGGTACAAAAATGTAAAATTACGACTGTGACCACCGCAGAACAAAAAATCTCACACAAATTCAAAGCTTTAGCGTTAACCTGAGTTTAATTGATGAGTTGTTGTCTTTTCGAAAATCGGAAAACAGTCGGCATGTAGACGTATGCACGGAGAAACAGAATAGGAATTTCGCAATTACTTTAAATCGGACTGTAAATCCAAGGGTTGATTATTTTTAGTCCGTTGATGTTTTCAAAATCTTTAGTATTACGGGTTAGTAACGTGAGATTATTAACAAGAGTAGTAGCAGCAATTATAGCATCCGGTAATTTTATTTTATACTGTTTACGAATGTCTGCGGTCTTATTTTTTACGGCTTGCTCCAATTCTATAACGAGTGCATCATCAATGAAGTTGGTAAGCAGTTTCAAATCATTATCATTTTCGGTTTTCCAACAAAGCTATTCAATCTCTGTAATTGCAGATATACAGGGCTGATTACTTTTCAATAACTCATCCATAAAATTTTCTGCAAGCGGCGGGAATTGCTGCTGCAAATAATATATTGCCGTGTTCGAGTCCCATAAGTATTTTACTCCCATGCGTTGCGTAATTCGTTCAACTGATTATCAATATCATTTAAAGGTTGTTTAGTCATTGCGCCCTTATATTTTGCTGCCCAATCTATTTTTACAGGTTGTTTCTTATTATCTTTTCGCACACGTATCAATTGCAGGGATTCCAAATTTTGTAAAAGTTTTAAGGCTTTTCGGTTTATAATATCTACTGTGACGGTTTGCATAATTTATATTGAATTAAACACATGAAAATCAGGATTTTAAAATCATTCTAACGGTACATAAATACTTCATTTTTCATTACCGCCCAACTTCAAAAATTTTTTATGCCAACTTTCCGATAGCGGTTTCAACCAAATGTTTTTCAAAGCGGCTAAATCCGTGACAAGATTATCGAACATAAGCGTATCGTCAGTGATAATTTTTTGCTGATACGCTGCCGTTAAATCTTTTGAAGCTATGGCATGAACGCCGGCGGCATCAAAATAAGTAAACAACATTCTGTCGAATAATTTTACTCCGTGCGTTTTTTCGGCGGCTTTTATAAAATGGATGGATGTATCAATAGAGCAACCCGTCGCACCCTGCCGCATTTCATCAACGGCTAAAACAATAAAACGATTGAAAAGCACATCGCCCGCCGCGTATAAAGTTTGACTGTGTGCCGTCCATTCGCCGACAAAATCCTGCAAATTATTTTTTAAATTTTGCATTTCTTCGAAGCCGAAAGCGCGATCGGCTTGGTAAATCCAAACCCGCGACGATGGCGATAAACCGTTCAGCGTAGAATTTTTTATTTCTTCCGCGAAGGCAACCGGTAAATCAACGGTATTTAAAAGCATATTGAGTCATTTCGGCTATCGGCTATCAGAACTAAAAGCTGATAGCCGAATTTTTAATTAAACAAACTATCGTAATCGCTTGCCGGTTTTACATTCATCGTCGGGCGGGGCGTAATTTCCATTTTATCTTCTGCGTTGAGTTTGCCGCCGGAGAGCAATAAAGGGCTGTGTTTTTCCCACTCTTCCAACATTTTCATACCTTCTTCTTCAAACACACCGTTTTGCAAATCAATTGATTTCATCACATTGGACGACATATCCATGAAGCGTTCCATTTCGCCGACTTTACTCGCCACATCGTTATTAATATTATCGAGTGCCATATCGAACATCGCGCGTTTGTCCGGATCGCCACTCAACACATTCATTGCCGAGCGCATTGCATTATGACTTGTACGTATCGCTTGGCGTTCCTGTTCTTTAACTTTTACTTGATCGCGCGTATCCTCGAGTAAAATGCCTGAGTTTTCGTACATTTTATTGAGAATGCGTTCGAGCAAATCGATTTTTTTTGCCAGAACGTCATATTTTTCATTGCTTTCTTGTAAGCGCGCCGCTTTGCGCGTGAACAAAACAATCTGCGGATCTTGCCCTTGCTTTTTCGCTTGGTCAGCGAGACGCATATTAGAATCAATTTCTTTTTGGTTTGAATCCATGAGTTGCGTCAACTGCCTTTTTTGTCCTTTCAGTATGCCGATTTGTTTGCTCATTTTGCCGAGATTTTCCTGCAAACTATCTACATAACTTTTCAAAATACCTATCGGATCTATTTGCACGAACATTCCGGTAATCGAGCGCATGATACTTTTATAACCGAACCAGAGCAAATTCCGAAAGCGCGGATCCAATACCACAAAAATTACTGCCGCCAAAGCAGCAAGCAGCAATGCCAAGTATAAAGTATTTTGCGCCAAAACAATTAGGACGGGCAAAAACTTGTACAATAAATAACCTCCACCCAAAAGGAAAGCACCCATGAAAATTGTTCCGGTTATACCTTCGGGGCGTTGCCAAAACGTTTTAGGTTTATAATCTATCGTCGGTACGGAAACCGGTGTTATGTTAGCCATGATTTTTTAATGCTAAAGTTTAATGCTAAATGTTTTGATGCTAAATGGTAAATGTTTTAAAACATAAATCCAAAATCCGAAATCGTATTCACAAGTCCAAAATTATGCACTCATTCACGAATAAACAAAGGATAGCGCGTTTTTAGTTCGTTTATTTTATTACTCTTTCGACAAACGTATGCGTTTGAACGTCGAATGGATTAAAGCCGATTATTCTTTGTGCTAAAATAAAAAAAATATTACTGCTCATCACTCTTCCGCGTTCGCAAAAGGTCTATCTGTTAAAACTAAAAAATAATAACGCAACTTTCGATTTTCAAACCGAAATGTAGTACTAATACGCCACAAACGAATATTTAAAACGATTGTCACTGACAAAGTAACACACATCGGGAGATGTGTTGATACATTATTTAAGTAAATTTGACTTAAAACGGCTTTGTCGTTTTTTTTAAAAGAGAGATTTTATACAAAAGGTAAAAAATTTGAAAAAATTTGAAAAAATCTTCGAAAAAATTTCGCGAAAAAAAAATTGAAAATATTTTTTGAAAAAAATTTCAAAAATAAAATGTGTCACAAGAATTTTTTCCCGCAACGCATTTTTTATTTTGGAATCAAACTTTCGCCGGCAATATTATTTTTTAATTCGGCATACTTTTTCAGAGAAATTCTTACAGAAAAATTTAATTTTTTTTAAAAGTCACCATCAATTAAATTTTTTTTATTCAATAACAATTTTGTATATTTGCTCTGCTAAATTCATCAAATACTTAACAATGAAATTGATGAGTCATTTAGAACTAAAAAAATAAGGCACGGGCTTGTCAAACCCGTATAACTTAAAACATTAAAATTCAAATGAAAGTACTTAAACCGATTTATTTTTTTCTATTCCTTTTTTTGCAACCTAATTCCGTTTTTTCTCAAGAGCACGCTACCGGATTGGTATTTAATGTGCCCGCTTACAGAGGCACACCCTATAAAGCAACACTTACTGCTTCAAGTTATGCCGCGATGCCGGCATCCGCTTCTGTGGAGCAGTTCGCACCAACGCCCGGTGATCAAGGACAATACAGTACGTGTGTTGCTTTTGCTTGCGCTTACCATGCACGAACGATTATGACTGCAAAACTTCTGGGTTTGACCAATAAACCGGAGATTAATAAACTCATTTATTCTCCGTCTTGGGTTTACGAACAGGTAAAAGCAGAAAAAGATACGGATTGTAAAGGCGG
The DNA here is from genome assembly GCA_038226035.1 of Chitinophagales bacterium. Lineage (GTDB taxonomy): Bacteria > Bacteroidota > Bacteroidia > Chitinophagales > Saprospiraceae > JAAFJT01. Next base: position 50,193 of record JBBRQS010000012.1, read on the forward strand.
AACAAGTCCGATCGATGCCTTAGAGTTAATGAAAAAAAAGGGCTGTTCTTCGATAATTACACAACCTTATGAGTGCGGCGGCAGTATTGTTGAAAATGCGAAAAAAGAGGCATCGGATTTTAAGTTAGATGATTTCCAAATTCTTTTTTTACCGGACGTTGAAGATCCGGAAGTACGTATCCGATCCACAAAAAAAGCAATCTCCGAAGGTTCGCCCGTTATTTTATGTTTCATAGTAGCCGAAAGTTTTTATAAAGCCGGTGCGCTTTGGTCACCGCTTGCAACTGATGACGGACCGACCGGACAACACGGTCGTCATGCAATGTGTGTCGTTGGTTATGATGATACACAATACGACGGTGCTTTTCGTATTCTGAATTCATGGGGAACTAAATGGGGGGATAAAGGTTTTGTTTGGATAAAGTATGCCGACTACGCAAAATACGCTATCGGTGCACTGCAACCTTTTCCGTCTAAACTTTCTATTAATCCGGCACCGACGCCCGTTCCAAAGCCGGCACCTGTGGTTTCTAATATTCTTTCGGGAGCGATTGAGTTTCGTAAAAACACAGGCGAGGTGATGGAGGCAAATAAAATTTCTACACGAAATCTTGTCATTGAAGATGAGAAACAAATTAAACCTTACGGCGAAGACTTGGTGGCTTATCGAATGAATAATAATTATCCGAGCGGCACAAAGTTTCGTTTTTTTTTAAATACTACATCTGAAGCCTACGTTTATGCTTTCGCCACCGACTTAACCGGCAGAGTGAATAAAATTTTACCGTTTGATGACGGTATGTCGCCGCACATCGGAGCTAACAGCCAAATCGCTTTTCCGTCGGAAACAAAAATCGTAAAGATGGATGGAAACAGAGGTACAGACTATATGCTCGTTTTATTTTCATCCGAAAAATTAGATGCCAATGCGATGCTCGAAAAAATGAATGCCGTTAATGGGGGTTTATCCGCTAAAATTGCTGCTGCACTCGGAAATAAATTATTGTTGCCGAGCAAAGTACAGTATAAATCAAATTCAATCGGTTTTGATGCCCCGGATAATACCGAAGGAAAAGTTGTGCCTTTGATGGTTGAAATAACGCACACCTAAACTTCATTTTTAAAAAAAATTTTGTAAACTCAATAACCATGATTCAATTGCGTAATATTTTCTTTCTGCTTTTTACTTTTTTAACTTCTCTATATCTGCATTCTCAAAATACGGAATTGATGATTCAAACGGGGCATCAAAGTTCGGTAGAATACGTCGCTTTGTCGCCCGACGAAAGCAACCTTTTTACCGTGGATTATGACTACGTGGGCATCCTTTGGGATTTGAAGACGGGTAAACAATTGCGGGTTTTTCCTGAAGTATTGGCAGGAGAATTTAACGCCGATAACCGTTCGATTTTGCTTTTTATGAATAACAGCACGTTCAAAACGGTGGATCTGTCGGGTAATGTTTTGAAAATAAATAGCAATCAGAGCGTTTCCGGAAAATTGACGCGTTGGGACCGCTACTTATACGCCGAGCAAAGCTTGGCTTTGTATCATGGCAAAATGATTGACGTGAACACGGGCGTTTATACGAAAATGCAGTCGAATAATTCCAATGCATTCGTTTATGCACCGCTTAAAGGGCAGGTTATTCTGGGCGGCAGTTCGGGTAAAATTGATATTTGTGATGCGCGAGACGGTAAATTGCTCAGAAATTTTACCTTGGATTTGGATGAATATGGTGATGCGAAATTTCTAAATTTGTCGAAAGACAATAATGCTTTCTTGGCATGTTCGCGATACAAAGCGAACATTTTGGATTTTAATACGGGCAGAGTTTTAAAAGTTTTAAAATTGGAAGGACTAGACATATTGGACGCTGCGATGAGCCCAAATGCAAAAACCGTTTTACTTACCTACAAAAATTATTTACAGATGATAGACGTGGCAACGGGCACTAAACTCTGGGAACAAATTTATGAAGATCCGAATTTCCGAAAAGCACAATTCAATGCTTCCGGTGATAAAATCATCGTTAGCGGCAAAGGTTTTTACTTCCTCAACAGTGCAACGGGAGCGACTTTACAAAAGCTGATTTCTAACCCCGTCAACCGATTAAATCAGCTGTTTCAAACCACCGACAAAAAAGCACTTTTGACGAAAGCGGGCGAAAAATTTATGCTCAACTGGAACTTGACAACGGGAACGATGGAAAAAGCAATACCCATCGAGGAAACTATTTTTAACGCGCCTTATACTGTTTCTACCGATGGCAAAAAGGTTTTTAATACTCATGGAAAAGAATTTAGAGAGGTAGATTTGACGGTAACAAAAGAACCTTCCGCATATCCAAAAGTGGATGGCGGTGAAGATATTTGGACTGTTGACGTATCATTTGATAATAAATACGTTCTAAGTTCTTGTTATATTGACAAAGAAAAGTCATTGAATACAGAGCCTTTAGCGATTTACGACGTGGTAACGCACGAAAAAATTTTGGATTTGGTCTCCACAATGGAAGGCTGCAAATTTGCGAATACGAAGAATATTGTCGCTGCAAAAGATGATTGGGATAAGCCCATTTTCAGTTTTTATGACGTGCCTTCGGGCAAATTGTTGTACCAATTGACCGACCCAAGTATCGTGTCAAGTGCTAACAAAATGCTGTTTTCAAATACCGATAAATACTTTTCACTCCATCATTTTAAAGGTATTTCAATCTTTGATTTGGCAACAAAACAGCATATTGCGCTCAAAAAGGATGGCTATTCTGATACCTATGTTCAGGCGTATACGTTCACGCCCGATGACAAATATTATATCATGGGCAGCAACGGAGGCAGCATAGATTTTTATAATATCAATGATCAACGATACGAGCCGAATCGGACTTTTAAGGCGCACACAGCGGGCATTCAAGGAATCAAATTTTCCGAAAATGGTCGCTATATGTTCACCGCTTCCAGCGATAATACGATTAAAGTGTGGGATTGGGAAACGAAAACTTTGTTGGCTACACTTTACTCTTTTCCGGATACAAATGATTGGGCTGTTGTAACACCCGGCGGGCGTTTCGATGCAACAAAAGGTGCGCAAGAAAGCATGTACTATGTAAAAGGTGAAACAACGATACCGATGAGCGCCATGTTTGAAAAATTTTATACGCCACACCTTTTAAGCAGAATATTAGAAGGAGAAAAAATAGATCCGACTGAAATAGATGTTAAAAAACTCAGCGCACCACCGATCGTAAAAATTTTAGCACCCGTTGAAGGCGGCATCAGAAATTTAGTAGTCGAAGACGATAAACCGACTATTCGCAGATATGAAATGACATCCGACAAAATCACTTTAACCCTTCAGGCTGAATGTGCATCGGGTGGTGTTTCCGAAATCCGTTTGTACCACAATAATAAACTTATCGGTAGCGGTACGAGAAATCTGGTAGTGGAGGACGAGAGTAAAATAGAAAAAAATAAAACACAAAAATTTGAAATTATTTTAGTGGAAGGTTTAAATAGTTTTCGTGCCGTCGCGCTCAATACCGAGCGCACTGAGTCGCAAGCGGATGAAATTAACGTCAATTACAAACCCGTAAAAGCTACAACGCTCGAAGAGTCCGGCACCAACCTTTATATGTTGGTAGTGGGTATTAATAAGTATAAAAATCCGAAGTACACACTCAACTACGCTTCTGCCGATGCCACAGGGTTCAAAGAGATAATGGAGAAAAGCAGCAATTCTATTTTCAATAAAGTTAATATCGTTTATCTCGGTGATGAAAACGCGACAAAAGCAGGCATCGTTACTGCCTTCGATAATGTAAAAGAAACAGCAAAAGCAAAAGATGTTTTTATATTTTATTACGCCGGACACGGCGTGCTGAACGAGAAAAAAACGTTTTACATTGTTCCTCAAGATGTAACGCAACTTTACGGAAACGATGATGCTTTAGAGCAAAAAGGAATTTCTGCCACCGATATGCAACAGTTTTCAAAAAATATAAAAGCGCAAAAACAATTATTTATTTTAGATGCTTGCCAATCGGCAGGCGCGATTGACCAAATAGTTGCCGCACGCGGAGCCGCCGAAGAAAAAGCGATTTCACAATTGGCGCGTTCTACCGGTACGCATTGGCTCACTGCATCGGGCAGTGAACAATTTGCTTCGGAGTTCAAACAATTGGGGCATGGTACGTTCACTTATGTTTTGTTAGAGGCACTTTCCGGTAAAGCGGATATCGGCGGCGATAAAAAAGTAACGGTAAAAGAGTTAGACGCTTACTTACAAGAGCAAGTGCCTGAAATAACGGCAAAGTATAAAGGAACGGCACAATATCCGAGCAGTTACAGTTACGGTAACGATTTCCCGATAATTGTTATCAAATGATAACCGGTAAGGTAAATACTGCATTAAACTTTCCCGATCGTTTAAGTATTCCGAAAATAGTGTCGCCGGTAAAAGTATGGAAACTTTTACCCTGCTCGTCGCAAGTGTCCTCACTCCGAAATAAAAAACAGAACCGCTCATCCAAACCGGAACGCGCTAACTGCCGGTTTTTATTTACACCGAATCATTCTCTTTTTTGTTTTTTCGCTTCCTCTTTCAGCCGCGCGATTTCGGCTGCCGTTTCTTCTTTCACTTTTTGTATTTGGGCGGCAGCATCTTGCTTGGCTTGATAAATGGCATCGGAGGCATCTTTTTGCGCTTTGGCAATATCTTCTTGTGCTTTCAGGCGCGCATCACTTGATTCGAGTGTAATTTGTTGAATTTTTTTGGTGGTTTCAACCTGCGCTTCCGAAATATCGTTGGCGGATTTACGGCGTACTGAATCCATTTCGGTACGCGCCGATTTTTCAACCTCTTCTAGTGATTGCGCGAAAGCGTTTTTTTTATTTTCGATATTATCCCTCATTTCTTTGAGTGCTGCTGCGGTTTGTTCGCGCACCGATTTTACTTCTTTTTGCGCTTGTTCGGTCGTTTGCACTACTAAAGTTGAAGCGTCGTGTTTGGCTTGTGCGAGTTCAGTGCTGATGCGTTCGCGCTCTTTGGCGTTCGTTTCTTTGAAACGGTGCAGCGAATCCGATTCACTTTGCTCTATTTTTTGAATATTGAGCGCGGATTTTTGACGCGCTTCCGCTACTCGTTTAGCGGCTTCTTGGGTTTCGCGCGCTTCTGCATCTTTTGCTTTGGCAATTTCGCGGGCGGCGGTTTCTTGTGTTTTCAGTACTTCGGCGGCGGCGCGTTTTTTCAGGTCCGTTACTTCTTGCACCGTCAAATTTTGTAAATCTTTTTCTTTTGCGCGCGCCACTTGAATACGTTTTTCCATTTCGGTTTGCGTTTCAGCGATTTTTTTCTGCGCCAATATTTGTATGATGTTTACTTCGTTGGCATAAATCTGTTTGGCGGAATCGGCTTTTGCAGACGATGCTTGCAACCGGTCGGTGGTTTCTTTTTGTATTTTCGCTATTTGATCCGCCGCCGTTTTGCGTGCCAATTCTATTTCGTTCACAATTTGAGCGCGTACACTGTCTGCTTTTGCGCGCGAAGCGGCAATCGATTTTTGTAAAATATCTTGCGTTTTTGTTATTTCGGCTTCTGCTTTTTCTTTTTCGGCTTTTACTGCACTTAAATCCACAGACCGCAGGGTATCCAATTTTTTGTCGGCGCGTTCTTTCTCCGCCGCTACATATTTTCGAGTTTCGGAAATTATTTCCGCCGCTTTTTTTCCGGATTGCGCGACGGCTACAGCGGATTGTTCGCGTTGTTTGGCAGCATTTTCTTTTATTTCCGCCAATTCGGTTGCCGTATTTTGCGATATGAGGGCTTTTTCTTCCGCTGCTTTTCGGCGTGCTTCTGCCACGTCGAAAGCTAATTTTTGGCGTTCCAACACACCGCGTTCGCGAATGCGCGCCACCGAATCTGCCGTTTCTTCCTGCGTTTTCAGTATTACGTCTGTGGCTGTTTTTTTTGATTGAAATACTTCTTCTACACTGCGATCGCGATTGACTTTTGCAGCGGTACGTGCATCATCCATCCGTTTTTGCATTTCCGACCGAATTCTGCTCAATTCATTATTCGCGGATTCGCGCGCGCCGGCAACTTCATCGGCATATAACTGTTTCGCTTCGTCGAGTTTTGTTTTCGTGGCTTTTAATTCCTGAGCGGCTTTTTCGCGCGTATCTTGTACTTCTTTTGCGGATTCCAATTGCGCTTTCTGAATTTCTTGTGTCGCTCTTTTACGGGCTTCTTCCACCGATGCTACGATTTGCGTTTCTGCTGCACCCGCGCGTTTTTGTGTTTCACCGACCATGTTTACATACGTTCGACCGGCGGAATCTATCATCAATTGAGAACGTTGCCGGGCTTGTGTTACTTCTTTGGCAAAATCTAATTTTCTTTGTTCTGATAGTTGTCGCGATTGCAACACATCGTCCATAAATTTTTGTTTTTCGGATGCGCCGCGTTCTTTTTCCGTTTGAATTGCAGCGCGAATGAGGTCTTTGGTGTCCGCCAATTCTTTGCGCAGAGCGGCGAGTTCCGCATCGTTAAGTTGACTGATGTCGGCTTTTCGCACAACCGTATTATTTGAAACAGTATTACCGGAAACAACTTGAGTTGAGCCCGCAGTCGGTTGCGGTTTGAAACCCATTGATTCGCTGTTGACGGTGATGTTTTTCGTTTTGGTTTTATCGAGCGTTTGCGTAAAACAAATTGCTAATTGTTTGAGTTCGGTTTGGCGATTGTCGGGCAACGAAAATTTACGCATCTCGTAATTAGATTTTGTGAGTACATAAATGATGGCAGTAACGTTTTCCGAAAGCCATTGCATAGCGGTAATATCCATTTGCAAAAAATTTTGATATACGCGCGGACTCAAAACTTCTTCTTCTTCCGCGAAACGATATGATTTGCGCGTGTTGTTGGCATCTACAAAAATAATTTCATCGTTTTGATTCAGTTCCACACCGTTTTTGGAGGTGACGCGCGCTTGAATACCTTTTTCATTGTTTAAAAATTCGATGTTGTACGAGTAATCGCCGCGCAAAATGACCGTCATATTCGCGGTACGCAAAAAATGCGTGTTGCCCGAAATGCGGTTATCGAGCATGATGCCGTTACAGTTTTGCGCCGAAATATTTATAATGCAAAAAAAATAAACCGGTACAGCGAAGCATAAACATAAATTTGATATTTTTTTTTTCATTTCGGTAGAGTTTTTTTATACGCGGGATTATTTATTTTTTTGAAAAAAAGAATTTAAAATTTTTTTGAAAATTTTTGGTTTTTTTTGATAATTTTTATACCTGCATCTAATAAGGTGCAGCGCACCGGAATATTTGTAAAAATAAAAAATGAAAATTTCGAGGTGCAGCGCACCGGAATATTAAACGTGTCCTTAATATTTTAATATTCCGGTACTATGCGCCTATACATTTACTTCCACAAAAATTGTCAAAGAACCAAATTTTTCATAAAAATTATTTATTTTTCTCTGACTAACAAAAATAAATAATTTTTTTTTATTAAAATGAATTTTTTTTTTAAATACCGTATTTTTAAATTTTTATTAAAATAAAAGCACTGACGCTTCCGATTTAATGCCGAAAATCTCAACTTTGCAAAAAATTAAACGATTTTGGTTTTTGGGTTTTAAATTTAAGAAATCAAAAAACCAAAAACCAAAAACTAAAATCCAAAATATGTCTTTCAAAAATAAAACCGTTTTTATCACCGGTGCAAGTCGCGGTATCGGTTTAGCTATCGGAAAAAGATTAGCGCGCGAGGGTGCGAATATCGTGATTGCCGCAAAAACAGCGGAAGAAAATCCGAAATTGCCCGGAACGGTTTACTCTGCAGCAAAAGAAATAGAAGCTGCCGGCGGTAAAGCCTTACCGTTGATATGCGATATTCGGTTTGAAGACCAAGTAAAAGCCGCCGTTGAACAAGCGGTCGCGCACTTCGGCGGTATTAATATTTTGGTGAACAACGCGTCCGCCATTTCACTCACGCCGACACTGTACACCGACATGAAACGCTATGACTTAATGCACAACATCAACACGCGCGGCACGTTTTTGGTATCAAAGACATGTTTACCATATTTGCTGAAAGCCGATAATCCGCACGTTTTGAATTTGTCGCCGCCTTTGGGTATGGATGCAAAATGGTTTAAAGATCACGTCGCATACACAATGGCAAAATTCGGTATGAGTATGTGCGTATTGGGTATGTCGGCGGAGTTTCAGGGGCGTGTGGCGTTTAATGCGTTGTGGCCCCGCACCGTTATTGCAACGGCTGCCGTACAAAATCTTTTGGGCGGCGATGCGGTAATGAAAATCAGTCGCACACCTGAAATTTTAGCCGATGCAGCATATTATATTTTCAGTCGGGATTGTAAAACGTGTACCGGCAATTTTTTCGTTGACGATGAAGTGATGGCATCGGAAGGTTTCACTGATTTAAGTGCTTATGCCGCTATACCCGGCACAAAAGATTCGGAATTAGGTCCAGATTTTTTTGTAGAACCGAGATAATCCAATTACGAATTGACGATAGAAGTGGTATGCTGTACCTCTGCGCTGCATGAAATCGTACAATTCAAAACAGAAAATAGAAATGAAACTTGCTTCACGCTTGAACGGCGTAAATGAATATTATTTTTCAAAAAAATTGCGCGAAATTGCTGAACTAAATGAGCAAGGGAAAGCTATAATTAATCTCGGAATCGGTAGTCCGGATTTGGCACCGTCGGCAACTACGATTGCCGTACTCACCGAAAAAGCAATTTTACCGAACACGCATGGCTATCAAAGCTATCAAGGTGCGTTGCAATTACGGGGTGCGATTGCACAGTTTTATAAAAAATATTACGGTACGGAATTGAATGCGGCGAATGAAATTTTGCCGCTCATTGGCTCCAAAGAAGGTATAATGCACGTGTGCATGACGTATCTGGAACGCGGCGACGCGGCATTGGTGCCGAATCCGGGTTATCCGACGTATCGTTCGGCGGTGATACTCGCGGGAGCAAAAGTGATGGAGTATAAACTTTCCGAAAAAAACGGTTGGTTAATTGATTTCGCTGCACTCGCTAAGCGCGACCTATCAAAGGTAAAATTGATGTTCGTCAATTATCCGCAAATGCCGACTGGCACGCCGGCTTCGCGCACATTTTTTGATAATCTGATCACTTTTGCTCAACAAAACGGTATTTTAATAGTACACGACAATCCGTACAGTTTTATTTTGAGCGATGCACCGACTTCTATTTGCGGCAGCGAGGGTTGGCGCGATTGTGCGGTAGAGTTAAATTCGCTTTCCAAAAGTCATAACATGGCGGGTTGGCGCATCGGTTGGTTGGCGGGTAAAGCGGAGCGCGTAAGTGAAATAATTCGATTTAAATCGAACATGGACAGCGGAATGTTTTTACCGATGCAATTAGCTGCTGCTGAAGCCCTGAATGCTGACGCTGATTGGTATCGTGATTTGAATAAAATATACGCGCGCCGGCAAAAAAAAGCAATGGAACTTTTGACATTACTCGGCTGCAAGTTCGATAAAAAACAACAAGGTTTGTTCGTTTGGGCAAAAATTCCGAAGCAATATAAAGACGGTTACGAGTTAGCAGATAAAGTTTTGTACAGCGCAAACGTATTTATTACACCCGGCGGCATCTTCGGCAGCCAAGGCAATAATTATGTGCGCGTTTCGCTGTGTTGCGATGAAAAAATATTTGATCAAGCGATTCAACGGATGTTGGACGTTGGATTTTAGACTCTGGAAGTTAGAATATTAATGCTCTAATCTACAACGTCAAAAATTTAAAATCCAACATCCAACATCCAACGTTCAAAATCCAACGTCCTTAATATGACGATCACAATAATCGGTTTAGGTTTAATAGGCGGTTCGTTAGCCATCGGTTTGCGTTCGAGCGGATTTGCCGATGACATTATCGGTGTAGACAATAACGAACAACACGCTCGTCGCGCCGTTGAATTGGGTATCGTAGAAAAAATAATGCTGCTTGATGATGCCGTAGCGCAGAGCGATATTATTATTGTTGCTACGCCCGTCAACAGTTTGGCGCGTTTGGTGCCTCATATTTTAGATAAAATTTCCCATCAGATCGTCATAGAAGTCGGTTCCACGAAAACAAATGTAACACAAGCCGTGCATCAGCATCCGAAAAGGCGTAACTTTGTTGCTGCGCATCCGATGGCGGGAACAGAATATTCGGGACCCGATGCTGCCGTTCCGGATTTATTCGCGGGTAAAGTGTGCGTATTATGTGAAATTGAAATGAGCGGCGCAATAGCAGTTGAAAAAGTAAAAAAACTTTTTGCCTCGCTCGGTATGCACATCGTTTATTTGGATGCCGAAGCGCACGATGTACACACAGCTTATGTCAGTCATATTTCGCATATCACGAGTTTTGCATTGGCACTGACGGTTTTGGAAAAAGAGCGCGACGAAGAAAAAATATTCGAACTCGCCGGCGGTGGTTTTCAAAGCACGGTGCGTTTGGCAAAAAGTAACCCGGATACATGGATTCCTATTTTCGAGCAAAACCGCGACAATGTTCTAGATGTTTTAGATGAGCATATTCATATCTTGAGCATCATGCGGTCGTGTCTGATAAAAAAAAAATACGACGAACTTTACACCATGTTTGAGAAAGCCAACAACATAAAAAGAATACTTAAATAAATTTACGATTTACGATTTTTTAGGAAGCCTTCGCTTCAAGCGAAGTCTTTCTTTCAGGTTAAGTCTTCCTTGAAAAATCCGAAATCCGAAACCTAAAAAAGGAAGACTTCGCTTGAAGCGAAGGCTTCCTTAAATCCAAACTAAAAATGCCCTTCAATATAAAAGATCCGGACTATAAACGTATCATCATCATCGGCGGCGGTTTCGGCGGTTTAACGCTCGCGCAAAAACTGATGAATACGCGCTATCAAGTGGTGTTAATTGATAAAAATAATTATTTTCAGTTTCAACCCCTGTTTTATCAAGTGGCTATGGGTGGTTTGGAACCGAGTTCGATCGTTTTTCCGTTCCGAAAAGTATTTCAAAAAGCGGATAACGTATTTTTCAGAGTCGCGGAAATGAAAGAAATTTTTTCGGAAGAAAAATACATCACCACAGACATCGGACAATTGAGCTACGATTATTTAGTCATTGCCGTCGGTGCAGACACTAATTTTTTCGGCAATAAACGCATCGCCGAATACGCCATACCGATGAAGAGTGTAGCGGAAGCCCTTTATTTGCGCAACGCCATTTTCGATGATTATGAAAAAGCGTTACTCGCAGCCAACATCAACGAACAGGAATATTTGTTCGATGTCGTCATCGTCGGCGGCGGCCCCACCGGCGTTGAAGTAGCCGGCGCGCTCGCCGAAATGCGCAATAATGTCCTGCCAAAAGAATACAAAGAACTGAATTATCGCAACATGGATATTTATTTGGTGCAAATCGGCAGCCGGTTACTGAATACAATGAGTGAAGGTGCGAGTGCGGCGGCGCAGAAATATTTGGAAGAAATGGGTGTAAAATTACTCTTCGAAAATGCCGTAACGGATTACGACGGCAAAACGGTGACATTCCAAAACAAGGATACAATTTTGGCGCATAAACTGATTTGGGCAGCCGGCATTATCGGTAACGATGCAAAAGGTTTACCGGCTGTAAGTTTGGTGCGCGGAAAACGCATCAAAACCAATGGTTTTCATGCCGTTGAGGGCGTGAAAGATATTTTTGCTATAGGCGATATTGCGTTCATGCAGGAAGGAAAATACATGGATGCCGGACATCCGCAAGTAGCACAAACGGCTATTCAGATGGCAAAAAATTTAGCCGGTAATTTTAAAAACGATTTAGCGAAAAAAGCACCGAATGCGTTTCATTATAAAGACTTAGGTTCGTTGGCAACTATCGGCAGACATAAAGCGGTGGCGGATTTACCTTTTTGGCATTTTCATGGTTCTTTCGCGTGGTTTGTTTGGCTGTTCGTGCATCTGGCTTCTCTCATGGGCGTAAAAAATAAAATTTTCGTTTTTCTGAATTGGTTATGGGGTTATGTCACTTACGATCAAGGTTTGCGTTTAATTATTCGCCCAAGAATAAAAAGTATGCATAAAGATGAAGCGTAAGAGAGGGAAATATTTTTAAAAAATTCAAAAAGAATGGCTCATTGAAGATTTTTGTTGAGGTACAAACAGGGTTCTCCTGATGAAGGTAAAAAATGTCCGGATTTATTTTCTACTGATAAGAAACTCTTAGCGAAGTTTTATAAAAATATAAAAATAAACTTCGCCTCCACAAAAATCTTCAATGAACCCAAAAAAATCGCGCATTGAAAAATAATTTCAATGCGCGATTTTTTGAAAATTCTTTTTGAAAATTCTTTTTGAAAATTCTTTTTGAAAATTCTTTTTGAAAATTCTTTTTGAAAATTCTTTTTGAAAATTCTTTTTGAAAATTCTTTTTGAAAATTCTTTTTGAAAATTCTTTTTGAAAATAATCCGAAATTCGAAAACGTCGTTCTCATTTTTTACAAACCCATCGGTACCGTAACTTTTACTGCATCCCACGCCAAAACCATTGACATTAGATTCGTACCTTTTTCGATGGAAATATTGAATTGTTCCAATGGCGGATTTTGAGTTTCTACCGGTACATGCACTTGCAGTGCATCTTCGGCAGGAATGCGCGGCGAGGTTTGGTCGAAATTAATTCCCCAAGCATATTGTTTTTTATTCCAAATCACGGTCCATTTATCTTTTTCCGGTATCGTGAAAAGTGAATACGTACCGGCAGGTAAATTTTTGCCGTTAATCGTCAAGTCTTTGTCGGTCGTAAAAACGGTATTTTCATTTGCGCCAGTGCGCCATACTTTGCCGTAAGGCACAAGCCCGCCGAAAATTTCTCTGCCCTTTTTGAAAGGTTTTGAATACGCTACCGAAAGCGTAAAATTTTTACCGTTAACAGTTTCTGCAACCGTGACCGTTGATTGCGGGCTGTTTTTTTTGGTTTGAGCCTTCATGTAAGGAAAAACCACAAAAAAAAGTAAGATACCCAACACGAGTATTATGCCGAGCAGCCATTTCAAAAAATTTATCATTGTCAAGATGTTTTAATTATGATTAAATTTGATTTTCGCTTGAAAGATTACAAAACTACATTTTTTTTGATAATTGTATTCGATTATCCGTTAATTAAATTTTTTTATGCCGATATTAAGAAAAATTAATGCAACAATGCTAATAAATAATGCCGGTATGAAAAAAAAGGCGTACTTTTGCAGAAATTTCATCACCGATACCGTTTTTCTTCACCAAAGTACAAAAGTTGATTATGCACAGTTGAACTTGAAACTCTTTCGATGGATTTCCATTATTGAAAGCGGACTACGCTCACGAATCATCTTTTGCTCTCGTCTCGAAGAGTAATGGTTGTCTGTAAAAACCTTTAATGGATAGACAGCTCATAAAAGTAGCGAAAGAATTGAACGTGGGAATGGTCGCTTTGGTAGACTTCCTGAACACGAAAGGATTTGACGTGGAAAACAAACCCAACGCCAGAATAACCGACGATATGTACTCCGCATTGTCGGGTAAGTTTTCGGATTCCAAAGCCGAGAAAGAAAAAGCCAATCAACTCCTTATCGGCAATCAAAGACCGCAACAAAAGTCGTATCATCAACACCACCAGCAACAGTACAATGACAACCTGCGTGCACATCAATCGGTAGCACCTGAAAAAATTGTACAGAAAGAAAGCGCGTCAGTAGATGTTATTGAGCGCCCTAAAGTCGTTTTGCAGCAACCCAAAGTTGTCGGCAGAATTGATTTGAATCCGCCGAAACCGGCACCCGTTATCCAAAACAAACAAACGCCTGCGCCTTTACCGCACCAGAAACCGGCAACAACGGTCGTAAATAAAGAATCCGAAATTACACCAAAGCCTGTAGAGAAATTGAAATCCGAGCCGGAAAAAACAATTTCCGAACATCCGGTACAAACCGTACCCACACAAACGCCTAAGGAATCGGAAATAAAAACCGACCAACCCGTGATGAGTGCGGAAGAGCAAGCGGAAAGCGAAGTGCTCAAAGCAGATGCACCTCAATTGCGCGGGTTGAAAATTAAAGGCAAAATTGATGTCAACAAGTATAGCGACAAACCGGTAGGCAACAATAACGGTAATTTCAGACGAGACAACAATAATAACGGTAATAATAACAACAATAATAACGGCAATAATAACGGCAATAATAACAACCGTCGAGGCGGCAACATGAATACCGGCGGCAATACAAGTACCGGTGATAGCACCGCCAAACGAGATGATGCTGCCGAAGCAGAGCGTCGCCGCCGTACTCGCAAACGCGCACCGATGCCCGGACACAATAATAATCCGGGACAAGGCGGACATCAAGGGCAAAATAATAATCCGCCGCAAACCAGAATACCGAGTGCCAACTCCGGCAACACAACTGCACCGAACAATACCGGTAACCCGTCGCGTCCCGGCTTCTTCACACAGGCATACCTCAAAGAACAAAAAGCCAATCCGCAACCGCAACGGCAAGGTAGTAATACCGGCAACGGGCAACAACGTCCGGGCGGCGGCAACAGACCCGGCGGCAACAATACGCAACAACGTCCCGGTAATCGCCCGGCAGATAATAAAACAGGTAATAAAAGCCCGATGACACCTCAAGAAATTTCGCAACAAGAAATTGAAGCGAAAATCAAAGAGACTATGGCGCGCTTGAATATCGGCGGAAAAAATAAAGGACAAAAATTGCGCCGCGACAAACGCGAACGCAATCGAGAAAAAGAATCGCTTCGCTTAGCGGAAGCAGACGGTGCAAAATTGCAAGTAGCGGAATTTATTTCCGTTTCCGAGCTGGCAAGTTTAATGGACGTACAACCGACTCAGATTATCACTACTTGTATGGGTTTGGGCGTATTCGTTTCCATAAACCAACGCTTGGATGCGGAACTGATAGATATTATTGCCAGCGAGTTCGGTCACGAAGTAGAATTTATTTCCGCCGAAGAACAAGTAGGTGCTTTTGAACAAGAAGAACCCGATGCACCCGAAGATTTGAAACCGCGCGCACCGATTGTCACCGTTATGGGTCACGTCGATCACGGTAAAACATCTTTGCTCGATTTTATCCGTAAGGCAAAAGTTATGGCAG
This sequence comes from Chitinophagales bacterium, assembly GCA_038226035.1. GTDB lineage: Bacteria > Bacteroidota > Bacteroidia > Chitinophagales > Saprospiraceae > JAAFJT01. Next base: position 65,407 of record JBBRQS010000012.1, read on the forward strand.
GTGAAGCAGGTGGTATCACGCAACACATCGGTGCTTACGAAGTGAAATTGGACGACGGACGCAGTGTTACTTTTTTAGATACACCGGGTCACGAAGCATTTACGGCCATGCGGGCGCGGGGTGCAAAAGTGACGGACGTTGCGGTAGTTATCATCGCATCGGACGACAATATTATGCCGCAAACGAAAGAAGCTATCAGCCATGCGCAAGCGGCAAATGTTCCGATAGTCTTTGCGATTAATAAAATCGATAAAGCTGGCGCTGACCCCGAACGCATCAAAAATGAATTGGCGCAAATGAATTTCTTGGTTGAAGCATGGGGCGGTAAATATCAGTCGCAGGATATTTCGGCTAAAGCCGGTACAAACGTTGAGCTGTTACTCGAAAAAATATTACTAGAATCGGAAGTGTTGGAACTGAAAGCCAATCCGAACAAAAGCGCGAGCGGAACTGTAATTGAAGCCTCATTGGATAAAGGTCGCGGTTACGTTACTAAACTTTTGGTTCAAGCCGGCACTTTATCTATCGGCGATATGATTGTCGCGGGTGAATATGCGGGTAAAGTGAAAGCGATGTTCAACGAACTCGGTAAAAAAGTATTGAAAAGCGGACCGTCTACACCGGTTCTGGTGTTAGGCTTGGCCGGTGCGCCGCAAGCAGGTGAAACTTTCCGTGTGATGAAAAACGAATCGGAAGCGAAAGAAATCGCCACTAAACGTTCTCAAATCGTGCGCGAACAGTCTGCGCGCGCTAACAAACGCTTGAGCTTAGATGAAATCGGTCGCCGTTTAGCACTCGGTACGTTCAAAACTTTGAACTTAATTGTGAAAGGTGACGTGGACGGTTCAGTAGAAGCGTTGAGCGATGCGTTAATAAAACTTTCGGTAGAAACGATTCAGGTTAATGTATTACACAAAGCGGTCGGACAAATTACCGAATCAGATGTGTTACTCGCATCCGCGTCCGATGCCATTATTATAGGTTTCCAAGTGCGCCCTTCCGTCAATGCGAAAAAACTATCTGAACGCGAGGGTGTTGAAATAAAAACTTACTCTATCATTTACGAAGTCATTGACGAAATTAAAGCGGCAATGGAAGGGATGTTGGAGCCGACAAAAGAAGAACAAATTTTGGGAACCGTCGAAGTACGCGAGGTGTACAAAATATCGAAAGTCGGTACCATTGCCGGTTGCCAAGTCACGGACGGAAAAATTACGCGCAATGCGCTTATTCGTATCATCCGCGACGGTATCGTTGCTTTCCCGATAAAAGAAGGTGCGGTCGGCAGATTGGGTTCACTCAAACGTTTCAAAGACGACATGAAAGAAGTTAAAAACGGTTTCGAGTGCGGTCTGACAATAGATAACTTCAACGATTTCCAGGTCGGTGATACGATTGAAGCGTATGAAATTATTGAAGTGAAACAGAAATTGAAGTAGGTTGAGTGCAAAAAAATTTACTTAAATTTTTTTGCACTTCTTTTACCAATAAAAAACGCTCCATGCTTTCGCATGAAGCGTTTTTTATTGGTAAATCTTATTCATATCGAAATTTCCCATACACAAATATCTCTTAATTTTATTCTAATACCAATATCATTTTGTCTTAACGGAACGTCAAATATAACAGAATGTGATTGGTTTTTAAAATGCTCATTTAGAGTAGGTGCATGTTTAACTTGTAACGGAAAAGGATTTGCACGTACTAAAGTTGAGTTAAATGAAACAACACCATTTTTTTCTGGTATTTTAGCCCTGTTTTTAGATATTTCTGCAGTAGAATATTCACACCAATCTACTGACATTTCAGTAGCCCCTTTAGGTTGTGGATCAAATGCAACAGGTCTTATTTTTTCTTTTCATCAGTTACAGAATCATCTATATTTACCTTATGTATTCTATAAAATAGTTTATTATCGTTTGGAATTTCTTCAATCTTATAATCTTCAATTTCAAGTTTTGAATTCATAAATTACAACCTAATTGCTAATGGTATTAAGAATCTATTGAATTGATTTAACTTAAAATTACCTTCTGTCATCTGATCTTTATAATTATCCGCATAAAAATGCGCATGTCTACCATCTGCTTGTATATTTATTACCATCCTGTATGTCAGCTTTTCCCACATAATATCAATACTTCCCTTTGGACCATGATATATAGCGGGAGTATCAACTTCGGTATTAAAGTCTTCATACAAGGTTTTTGCATAATTTAACAGAAACTTAATCGAAGCAATCCATGTTTGCTCATTATATTTAAGCCCTCCTTCATCGTCCCAATTGTCTTTTAAACTAAGGATGTATTTTGATTTGTCAATTGCCACAAATATATTTAAAGATATTTCAGAGGATAAACTTCCTAACGATTCATTCTTAAAATTATACGATGAAGTCTTAGGATTATTCAATGACTTATCTCCAGAAATATAAGATATAGTTTTAAAACGGTAAAATTGTTTTAAAGATACTTTTTCCATCAATGACAATTTTATTGTTTCATTGCTATTTGAGAGAGTACTATACTCTGAAAAATGTTCTACTTGATATTTATGTTTTTGCGGAAAATCTACTGCTGAATTAATCATTTTATATCAATCATTTTAGCATTCGGAAAAAAAGTTTTTATTAATCTTAGTTTTTCTTGTGCTTTTTTTAACGCTATTGAAAATTTATCTAAATCAGTATCATCTAAAGCAAAATAAGTTTCTTTAACCTTGCCATCTTCCTTAAAAACTAATTTAAGATTATTTATCGTAACCGAACCTATTAAATTATCTTCATCATCAAAAACAGGTCGGATATCTTGAATGAATAGAGCATCTAAAAACGTTTTTGTATTCTGTAACATCCTATCAATTATTTTTCCAGTAAGAAAAATGGTTGCAGAATTCATTAATAGTTGCTCGAAATCAAACATTACATCTTTAGTAGGGCGTAATTCTTTTACTTTTGTTCTAGTTAGTGCTTTGCTTAGTTTTTCCAAAAAATCAGAAATATTTAAAGAAGCTGAATCTTTAGCTATTGACAGACTTAAAACCATGTTAAGTATTTGTTCTAATCTCTCTTTTGATATTTTTTTCACGCCTTCAGAGACAAAATCAGCAAGAGTTGGCGGTGTTAAGCCTAACGGCGCTAATTTAATTTGTTCGATTATTTGTTGTTTAAGTTCTTTGGGAAGTTCAATGAAGAACTTAAATAATGAATATTGATCAGTCGGTATATTTAATTCTGACATTTTATTACGTTATTGGCATACAGTCTTGTATAAAAACGTAAATTTATTACTTTTTATTAAATTTTATTAAAAAAAATTTTTTTTATGTATAAATTTCTTACATCTTAACAAATTTTTTATTAAATAAGTTTTTTAAAGCGTTTCAAAGACGACATGAAAGAAGTTAAAAACGGTTTCGAGTGCGGTCTGACAATTGATAACTTCAACGACTTCCAAGTCGGCGATACTATCGAGGCGTATGAGATTATTGAAGTAAAACAGAAATTGAAATAATTTTTTTGGACATTGGATGTTGAGAAAAATATTCGCGTGAATAAAAAAGCCCTATGCGAAAGCATTGGGCTTTTTTTAATTGTTTTTAAGACATTTTTCTGTTGCGAATCAAAATATAGTAAATCGAGGCCTTATATTTAATAATTCAATCGTGACAGAGCAATATTGTTTTCTTAAAAATCCTGAAAAGGTGAATTTAATAGCGCAGGGCATCGCCCTGCGCTATTAAATTCAATACCGGAATTTCTTATTATTTACTGTTTTCTGCCATCACGGCTTCAAGGGCATTTACCAAATACACCAACGGCGCATTCCAATTTATGGCAATTTCATTCGTAGAATACGAGCAATCGTCATCTAAAAAAGAATTTTCAACCTCATTGTATAAATAACCATTACAATGATCTTGCTTACCGATATTCGGTCCGCCGGAAAGTAATCCCGGCACGGGTTCCAAGATACCGTCAGCTACGGATGGACGATGGTGCGGGTGCATGACTTGTTTAGATCCGAAGCCCGTTACGAAACAATATCCGGTAGCATTTCTTCCGAGCAAATAATCTAAATTCGTCAGGGCGGCATCCGAATACTTTTTATCTTTTGAAATCAAATAAGCATTGATGAGCAAAATACCTTGATTAGCTGCAACGGAGTTACTTCCCCAATTATAATCGTCTTTACTTTGCCCCATAATTGTTCCGAAGGCTTTATTTCCACCGTTTTTCAACAGCTGATCCGCAAAATGCAAAAGTTGTTTTGAGAGTAAAGTACCGTTTAACGAAATTGATTTATTTTTCCGCATCAAGGTATATAACCCCAAACTTTCTACATTCGACCAACTCGGAAGAGATAAATTTTTAGAAAAAAACGTTTGGCATTTTTCTAAATAAATATTTTCTCCCGTACTGCTATATAGTTCAGCCGCCGCCCAAAAAAATTCATCTTCAAAATGATTGTCACCGTAACCTCCCGTTGTAATTGCGGGCAAAAAAGTTTTATTGTTCAAAGTTTGATTGTACTCTATTTTAGGATTTTGAATTGCCCACGCCCACGCCGACTTGGATGCTTTTAAACAACTATCACTCAATGCTTTTGTAGTTTTGAATCGGGCAAAAACACGGGCAGCTTGTGCCGTTACGGCGGAAAAATCTAAGGTAGCCGCCGTACTTTTTTGAACGACATAACGCGGCAATTTCGTCGCATTCGGCATTTCCATCTTGTCGAAATTCGCTCCGGTACATTTATTATACACACCTCCGTCTTCGTCTTGCATTGTAAGCATCCACCGTAAATTATATAACGTTTCATTCAGAATATCCGGTAGTCCGTTACCTGTTTCAGGAATATTTGTCGTGAGCCGGGTAAAATAATTCGGAAAATCTTCATAAGCGGAGAGTAAAGTACCCATCGTTATTCCTGAGTTAACTATATATTTATTGTAATCTCCGGCATCGTACCAACCTTTTGCAGCGCGAATAATATATCCTTTCGGACGTGTACCGGTTGCGGCAGATGCATGAACAATTACAGCCGTATCCGGATGACCGGCAGATCTTGCCCATTTACCGGCATATTTTTCGAGCAATGGCATATCACTGCGTTGATAATAAAATCCTTTTAATGCCGCAATTACAACGGATTTATGAACGTTATTTTCAATAGAAAACGGATAAGAATTACCGATACCTTCTACAGAAATAAAAAACTTACCCGTTTGGTGTAAAGCCGAAAAATCGGCTGTTTGTGTGATGGTTGAAGAATAAACAGAAGAAACAGGCGTACTTAATTGTCCGATAAAAACCGTATCTTTTTTCGGAAGTGTTACGACATAAAACTTATTGCCGGTCGGTTGAGCAGTAACAACGGCAATTTTATTACCCGAAGGATAAAATCCGATCTGATTGAGTTGTATTTGTTGAATGCCGGAATTTTGAGCATTTATACAATTAGCGACGAGAGCAAAGAAGAAAACGAAACTGCTTTTCAATTTTTTTTATTTTATGATGCTGATATCCATTCACCCGTGTTATACAAAGGCGCAGCGCAGATTTTAATCTGCCTGAAATTCGGACAAAGATATTCAGTTCCGTAGGAATGGCATCTAATTTTTTCTTTGCTGTAATATGCCGTTCCTACGAAACTGAATTTTATTTTTATTTTTCGGTGGATTGAAATCCGCCACTACCGTTGTTAAGTGCTTATCGGCACATTTTCAATCCGGAATTTGCTTACACAAAATAAACCCGCCTCGCAAACTTTTTTCGGGAATTTGTGAGGCAGTTTAGTTGCGTCAAGAGACTTAATTAATTTTATAAAACAAGGAAAAGAAAGCCGAAAACTAATTTTTCAACAGCAAATTGAAAAATTAACCTTATTTTGTCCCGAAAAAAATATTTTAAACGCAGTGCTGACAATTTTCTGCCGAAAATTAGAATGGCATCCGGCAATCTCAAAATTTCTTACAATATTCATCTTTCCAAAGAATTTTTATAATGATAAAAAAAATAAGCTTCGTCATCGCTTGTTTGTTACTGTTTGCGATTTTTGTACATGCACAACAATTGTACGTACCCAGAGAAATAAAAAAAGCATATGCCAACGGTACAAGGTCCGAAAACGGAAAACCTGGTAATAAATATTGGCAGAATCGCGCCAAATACGCAATCAATATCAACGTAACACCACCCGCAAGACAAGTGACCGGTACGGAGGTGATTGACTATACGAACAACAGTCCGGATACACTAAAAACATTAGCAATTAAACTTTTGCTCAATAATCACATGGCGGGTGCGATTCGTTTAAGACAAGCCCGTGAAGAATACTTTACGGACGGAATCAGCATTGATTCTTTCTCCGTGAACGGACAATCAACAAAATGGCGTAAAATACCCGTGCCTGCGACAACACAAAATATACATTTACAGACTCCGGTTGCACCCAATGAAACTGTTCATTTGAGTTTTTCTTGGCATTACGATTTATCGAAAGAAAGTAACAGAGAAGGTTTGATAGACTCGACCAGTTTTTTCATAGCCTATTTCTATCCGCGTGTAGCGGTTTATGACGATTGTTTCGGTTGGGATTTTATTGATTTCACGGACACTCAAGAATTTTACAGCGATTTTAATGATTATACACTCAACGTAACCGTTCCTAAAAATTTTATTGTTTGGAGTACCGGCACATTGCAAAATGCCGCCGATGTTTTGCAACCCGAATACGCGAAACGCTTAAATAAATCTCTAATTTCCGACGATGTGATTAATGTAGCATCAAAAAAAGATTTACTCGCCGGCAAAGTAACGCAAAATAAAAGTAACACTTGGCAATGGAGTGCCGTAAACGTACCTGATATGGCAGTCGGCATCAGCGATCATTTTGTTTGGGATGCGTCGAGTGTAGTGGTGGATAAAAATACAAACCGCCGTTCCGCAGTACAAGCTGCATACAACGATACGGCTGCCGATTATCATAAAATGGTAGAATACGGCAAACATTCTCTTGATTGGTTCAGTAACAATTGGCCCGGTGTAGCGTATCCATATCCTAAGACCACAATTTTTCAAGGTTTTGCCGGTATGGAATATCCGATGATGGTTAATGATGAAACTTACCAAGATCCGAACTTCTCGCGATTTGTAGCGGAACATGAAATTGCGCATACTTGGTTCCCGTTTTATATGGGCATCAATGAAAGCCGCTATGCTTTTATGGACGAAGGTTGGGCAACTACTTTAGAGCTTTTAATCGGCAGAGCCGACCAAGGCGACAGTATAGCCGATAGTTTATTCAAACGTTTTCGCGTTGAGCAGTGGATTAACGATAATTCTACCGAAGAAGATTTACCGATTATCACGCCGGCGGATGCACTTAAAGGTATTGCTTATGGTAATAACGCTTACGGTAAACCGGCTTTAGCTTATATTGCTTTGAAAGATATGTTGGGCGATGATTTGTTCCGAAAATGTTTGCATACATATATGGAACGTTGGAACGGCAAACACCCGATTCCTTGGGATTTTTTTTACACTTTCAACGACGCTTCCGGCAAAGATTTGAATTGGTTTTGGAACAGTTGGTTTTTCAGCAACGGTTATATTGATTTAGCTATTAGCGATGTAAAAGAAACCGACACCGGATTAGCCGTTACCGTTCAAAATAAAGGCGGTTTTGTTGCACCTGCGAATGTTTTGCTCACTTATTCCGATGGGAGTACGGAAATAAAACATTTAACGTCTGAAATATGGAAAGCCAATTTATTGGAGGCGGTTGTAACTATTCCGACCAATAAAAAAATAAAATCCATTAAATTAGACGGCGGAATTTTTATGGATGCCGATGAAAAAAACAATATTTGGGATAAAATGAAGTAGTCGAAAAATAATAAAATGCAAAAAACCAACGTGCTTATAGATTGCAGCGATGAAAGCGGTTTGGTACATAAAATCTCCGGCGTATTTTATCATAATCAATTGAATGTGATAAAAACGCACGAATTTGTGGAACCAACATCGAATCGTTTCTTTATGCGCTCGCAAATAGAAGGCGATATTGACCCGCAGCGTATTCAAAACGGCTTGAAAGGAATTTTACCTACCGATGCACAAATAAAAATTATTAAAAAATCGCCGAAAGATATAGTCGTGCTGGTGACAAAAGAACACCATTGTATCGGAGAACTTTTAATTCGACATCATTTCAATGAATTGAATGCCCGAATTTTGGCGGTCGTTGGCAATCACGATACTCTATCCGATTTAACTACACGATTCAATATTCCGTTTCATTTTGTATCGCATGAAGGGTTAAGTCGGGAAGCACACGAACAAAAAATTTTAGACATCATTGCGCCCTATAAACCGGATTTTGTGGTATTGGCAAAATATATTCGTGTGCTGACACCGAAATTTACTCGGGTATATTTCAATAAAATCATCAACATACACCATTCTTTTTTGCCGGCATTTATCGGTGCCAATCCTTATAAACAAGCTTATGAGCGCGGTGTAAAAATAATCGGTGCGACGGCACATTTTGTAAACGATGAACTTGATGAAGGACCCATTATCGTTCAAGATATTTTGCCTGTCAATCACGCACTTTCTGCACAAGATATGGCACAAGCGGGACGCAATGTAGAAAAAATCACGTTAGCTAAAGCCCTAAAATTGGTTTTCGATGATTGCGTTTTCGTAAGCGGCAACAAAACCATTATTTTAGATTAATGATGCAGTGTAATAAAAATGCAGTAAATTTGATAAAATTTGATAAATGAAATAGGTTACGACAAAAATATTTCAGATGTCTTAAAATTAATACGCAAATCTGTATTTCTAAAAAAATCCAAACCTAAAACACCATCAATTTCTGAAAGCACATTATTTCCTAAAAAATCATAGGAACAAACCTCAATATTTTTTAGCTTCGTACCCAAAGCATGAAATTCATCAACTTTAAAAACGAACGCCTCAACCGTACCTTTAGCAGTTTCAAAAACTTCATTTCTTAAACTTTCAGAAATTTTATAACCCGCTATTAAAAGTTTGGTTAAATCAACTACCGTATGCGATGCACCGGTATCTAATGCCAGGGATACTTCTTCATCCGAGACTATACAAGACAGTATTATCAAACTATCGGAATCGCTGAGTTGAAATTTTTGTTTGTGCATAGTTTTTTACAACCAAAATTTACGTCCTTTCGGTATTGTTCCCGTATAAACACAAGTATAAGTCGTAAAACCTTTTCTCACTTCATTCGATTTGTAAGCAATTTCGCGTTTGTCCGGACTATGGTATAATACCACGCCACCCATAAGTTTACTTGTTATCGAACCGGCAATTTCAGAATTATCTAATTCCGGATCGCCGATCAATACCCATTCATTTGGATACATTTCTTTGATTGTTTGAAACGAAACGGATTGGATTGATGTCATGATATCAATATTTTTTACAAAATTACACTTTTCTAGAAATATTGCCAAATAAAATAAAACCGCCTCACAAACTTTTTTGGGGGGTTTGGGAGGCGGTTTTATTATCAATTAGGTTTTAATAATGTTGAAGTTTGTAAGCTTTGGCGAGTGATAAACTTGAATAGTCGATAAATTGTATATTATTCTATTTTTTCACAGCCTGTAAAATCTCTTGGGCGCATACTTTTTAATAAATAACAACAACTCTCATTTTCTGGTATTGCAAAGTAATTTGAAGCACATTTATCTTTTAATAGGAGAGGCTCTTTAATTAACCGTACTTTCCAATTTGGCATATCAGGTGGGGGTGTAAAATCTGAAATTATTTTATTTAAATTATTGTCAATTAATTGCAATACTAACTTTTTAAAATATAGTTTATAATTTTGATTAAGCATGAAAAATTCCAATTCTCCGTCCCTATCAATTAAACATCTTTTATTTGCATTTCCAACATACCAAAAAGACCACCAATAGTTATAATATTCATATTTCCCATTATCTTCTATTGTCAAGAATGCTCTTCGAAGCTCATCAGAAACTTTACTTTCATCACTATTAAAATAATTCGCGAATACTTTTTGAATTTTACTTAAAGCATTCACATCAAATCTTGTAATATTTTTTTCATATCCAATGCAATAAAAAGCAAAATTTATTCTTCCACGTAAAAGGTCATTATCCTCTGTACCAAATATTACATTTTTATTTTCATTGCTCAGCAAGATAAGGGTAGCTTTTTGTTTTTCTTCCTCTACTTGATCTTTTGCAAATAATGATTTAAACGTTTCTTTGTTGACTAAAAATTCATAAATATTTTCACAGCCTTCCGACAATTCATTTATTAAGTTTATAACACCATCAAAAGATTCAGGACTACGGATGATTGTTGGTCTATTTCCGCTTTTTTCTATGTCTCCTCTAGATACAATATTTCTAACAACTCGCATCCAATTGTGAAAATTAGAGAGGTTAAAATCTTTAACTTTTCTTAAATATTCTGTTTGAGCATAAAATAAAACTTTCTGGGTATATGAAGCACTATTTTTCTGAATATTAGACGATAAATTGTCTTCATAAACTAAAGCTGAAAAAATATTATTATTTGGTTTATGCTGCCAAAGAGGAAAGTCTAATAATAAATTTATATTTTCAAATTTTATTTTGGAATAAATGTCAAAACATTCACAAAGGTAATTAAATCCTGATTCGGTAAATAGTTCAGGCTTAACTGAATTTGGCGTCTGCTGTAGACTTCTGATATTTTCTACTCTATCTTCATGTTTTTCAATTGATAATCTTATCATAACAATAGCTGAAGTAAATCTCATAAACGCTTCATCTACAGTATTTTCTTTTCTGTGGCTCCAAAAAAGGGCTGTCCATTTTGTATCTATTTTACCAGCAAACGTTTCACGAAAATTTTGACTTTCTGCCCATTTATTATCAAGAATATATTTTTGGAAACTAGCTTTAAAATTTTCAAAAGGTGATAAAAGTTTCCCTCTAGCATTCATTTTAATATACAAGTCATCAGTTAGTCCCATATTTTCAAGTTCGACATGATAAAAACTAATAGGACAACTTTCGAAAGTTAATTTATCCCAGAAATTCCCTAAGCTATAGAATTTTTTATGGATGTCATCTATAGTTCTTAACATTGAATCAATAGTTGGATCTTTTTTCCATGATAAAACAAACCAAGAAGAATCAATTATTGTTTCACTTAATTTTTGAGAATTTTGAGTTAATATTATCGAATTTGTTACTAATGCCTCACAAAATTCTCTTGAACTAATCCTAGTTTCATAACTAAATTTTTTTAACACATTTTTATTATCTTCTGACTGTGGATTAGTTTGTTGATAAGCGTACCAATGTAATAAAAACAATGTTGTTAATCTTTGCTGTCCGTCTAATGGCTGAAAAGAATTGTCTTCATTGCTTCCATATATAAAGTCTAGCTTTATTGGTTTGGAATCATTAAGGCTGTTAAATAAAGCGCTTAAAAAATTTTCTCTAATTTCTTTCTTATCAACTCTTCCTTGAGCATAGTCTCTTTGTATAATAGGAATTTCAATTTTTTTGCTTTTTAGCAACTGCCAAAAACTTAGAATTCTTCCTTTATATTTATTTTCTGACATAATTTTGAAATTATTTTTACACAGTATTAAAATTTTGATTTTTTAAGGCTTAAAATTTTTTCCTAATTAAATAAGTCATTATTAAAAAAATTGAACTACGCCATCTTTTGAGTAGTTAGATACGCTTTTAAAATTTTTTCCAAATCTTCAAAATATTTATCTCTATCTTCTTGTGTCCAAAATGAAATTTTAGGCGGATAATTACTGAAATATTTTAAAAAAACATTTTTTGTACATATTGGTATAAAAACTCCCTTTTTATCTTTTTCAATAATTGTGTTTCTTTTAAATGGGAAAACAGCATTTTTATAACCTCTATTAGTTTCAGAATCAAGAAGGGCAAGATTAGAAATATCGTTTATATCTTTATCTTCCAGTTCCTTATTAAAATGTTTTACAATCTCCTCAAAAATATTTTTAAATTTTTCATCATCATTAAACACAAATTCTTTTGCTTTTTCCAACAAATAGTTGTCCTCAATATAGGGTATTGCATCATTTAGCCAATCTTTTTTATTTGTTGGGATAGTTTCAGTAATTGAAGTTATATGTTCAATATCCCATTTTCCGCCCTTGTAAATATCAAAAGGAAAATAAGAATTCTCATTATCATTATTCAACATGGTTAAAATATTATAGAGTAATAAAATTTTTTTAACATTTTTGTCTCCATATTGAAGATTATCAAGTGAAATATTTTTAATACTTTCCTTTATAAGCCTGTCTAGATAATCTGCAAATTCAGATTTTGTAAATTCTGCAGATTTATCATACAATGCCTTAATAGTTATTGATTCTACACAAATGAGATATCCAATTTTGTGGTACCAGTCTCTTTTATTAAACCACTCATTAAATCTTTGAGAGTATTTTTTTATTGCAGACCAGTTATCTTCAATTGTTTTTAAATTTTTATTTTGAAATTTTTTATTAAAATATCGAAACGTTGAATAATTATCGTTTTCATCTTTCTCATCATTCATTAGATTAAAAATAAATTCAATTCTGTTAGTTAAAGTCTTATCCCCATTAAGAAAAAACCAAAATTTATCCCTTTGAAGAGATTGCTCAATTAAATCCCATTCAGTAGAAATTTCTAACTGTTTTAGACGCAGTTTCTCAGACTTTTTTTTATCAAAATTCGAGCTATTAAGAAAAAGAGCCTTTATTAATTCTGAATTAGTTAAGGGGATTTTTCCAATATTAATCCTAGTGAAAATTGCAATTGGGTCTTCTTCTTTGCTATGATACCATATAATTTTTGTATCAAATTTGAATTTTGATTCAAAATCTATTCTATTAAAATTGGGCTTGCTTGTAAACCATGAAGCTACAGCTTGGTAGGCTAATGAAATATGAAAAAAATCAACGTCTGTATCATTAATATTATTTTCGGAAAGTTCATACTTTAGAAATGCGTGTGAATCTTGTCGGGTCTCATAATTTAACTCAAATATTTTCACCCTATGCTCTTCTGCATAATATTGATTAAGGTAATAAAGAATTAAATAAATTGTGGTTAATCTTTGTTGTCCATCTATTACTTCGAATTGACCATCTTCTTTCTGTTTAATTACTATAGGCTGCAGACAATACCAAGTTTTTTCATCGGTGTCATCAATTTGTCTTGGCTTAAATTCAGAAATATCATTTAGCAGATCGACAACTTCCTTTTTATTCCATCTGTATCCACGCTGATAAGAAGGTATAAAGAAAATATACTCCTGTAATTCGTTAATAGTTTTTAGCTCTAAAATATTTTCCATTTTTTATTAAGTTTGGGCGTGTATTTTTAAAGACAAATTACATTTAATGTTATTTTTTAGTCGATAAATTATTTAAGACGGGTGCCTTAAAAAATAATATTCCAAATTGAATACGTTGAAATTCAATTTTATGGGCGTTTTATTTAGTTAATTTTTAAAGTTTTTTTAGAAGTGGTTTTAAGTAAATATTTTTATGTGCTTTTCTTTCAAAAAACAAAAGTAACAAAACTTTTCATTAAATAAAATAATATTTAATTTTATTAAAAAAGATATACGCGACATTTATAAATACGCGCCAAATCTTGAAGATTTGCAATAAAGGCAACGCGCCGCAAATTTTTCAAATGGAAGTTATATTTTTGCAAACGTTTTTTTCTCGTAACTTTGTGTATATCTCGTTTACTTTTATCTTTACAAAACAGAGTACAAAACACAAATGAACACCAACTTAAAAATATTTTCCGCCGCACAAATACGTGCCGCCGATGCGTTCACGATAGCGAACGAACCGGTGGCTTCAATAGATTTAATGGAACGCGCCGCCGCTCAATGCACCCATTGGTTGATGCGCGCTTATCCGAAACCGAAGCGGTTTCACATTTTTTGCGGACTCGGTAACAACGGCGGTGATGGTTTGTCAATAGCGCGCGGGCTGCACGTTGAAGGTTATACCGTAAATGTTTACGTTATAAGGTATACACAAAAAGTGTCGGAAGATTTTGAAATAAATCGGGATCGGCTCAAACTCATTCGGGAAGTAAATATTACCGACATTGTAAATGCCGACCATCATTTTCCAACTTTTACTACTTCCGATATTATCATTGATGCCATTTTCGGTACCGGGCTTTCTAAACCGATTACCGGCATCACTGCCGCTTGCATTAATCATATCAATGCAAGCGGTGCGACAATTATTTCTATAGATATTCCTTCCGGACTTTTTCCGGATATGCACACCGACTCAACAACATCAGTCGTGAAAGCAAACACTACTTTAAGTTTTCAATTCCCGAAAACGGCGTTTATGTTTGCCGAAAATGCGGATTTTATCGGTAAACTTGTTATGCTCGACATCGGATTAAGCCCGACTTTTATAGAACAGACCGACACCGATAAATATTTACTTACCAAAGATTTTATAAAAGGCTTATTGAAACCGCGAAAAAAATTTTCGCACAAAGGCACTTTCGGTCATGCTTTGTTGGTTGCCGGCAGTTACGGCAAAATCGGTGCGGCTGTTTTGTCGGCACAAAGTTGTTTGCGTTCGGGTGTCGGTTTACTCACGGTGCGCACGCCACAATGCGGTTATTATATTATTCAGAGTACCGTACCCGAAGCGATGTCAATAACGGACAGCGACGATAAAATTTTGACTGATGAGATTACGTCCGAAAATTTTTCTGCCGTCGGTATCGGTCCAGGCATCGGTACGGATGCTCGGACTCAAAATGCTTTTAAAAATTTTCTCGAAAAAAATACCGTACCTTTGGTTATTGATGCCGATGCGTTGAATATTTTGAGTTTGAATAAAGATTTGTTGAATTTGCTGCCGCCGGAAACCGTACTGACACCGCATCAAAAAGAGTTTGAACGGCTGACGCGAAAAGCGCGAAACGATTTCGAGCGGCATCAATTCCAGATAGATTTTTCGGTGAAATATAAAGTGTGCGTGGTATTAAAAGGGGCGTATACTTGCATCACGACACCCGAAGGAAAAAGTTATTTCAACAGCACCGGCAATCCGGGCATGGCGAAAGGCGGTAGCGGCGACATTTTAACGGGTCTTATCACCGGACTGCGTGCGCAAGGTTATTCCGGTTTGGAATCTTGTTTGCTCGGTGTGTATGTGCATGGTTTGGCGGGCGATTTAGCAAAAGAAAAAAAAGGCGAAATCGGCATGATTTCCGGTTGCATTATCGAGTTTTTACCGGAAGCCTTTTTATTTTTGCAAACCCATTGATACAACTTCAAAACCAAAATTTTATATGGCTTTAAACGATTATTATCAAACACTCGGAATTAAAAAAGAAGCTTCTGCCGACGAAATAAAAGCGGCTTATCGGAAACTCGCGCGCAAACTGCACCCGGATTTGAACCCGGACGATAAGCAGGCAAACGTAAAATTTCAACAAATCAATGAAGCCAATGAAATTTTGAGCGATCCGGATAAAAGAAAAAAATACGACAAATACGGCAAAGACTGGGAACACGGCGAAGAAATAGAAAAACAACGCCAACGCTACGAGCAACAACAGCAAGCCGCCAATGCCGGAAGAACAGCAAGCGCCGGTGGCGGGCAACAAAATTACGGCGGCAATTTCGGCGAAGAAGAAGATTTATCGGATTTGTTTTCGTCCATGTTCGGTAATCGCGGTGGCAAACGCGCGGAAACTAAATTTAAAGGACAAGATTACAATGCCGAACTCACTATAAGTTTGAAAGAGGCTTATACTACTCAGCCGAAAATAATTACCGTCAACGACAAAAACATCCGCATCACCATCAATGCCGGTATAGAAAACGGACAGATAATAAAACTGAAAGGTTACGGCGCGCCCGGCTCAAACGGCGGACCCGCAGGTGATTTATACATCACGTTTCATATTCCGAACGATGAAAATTTAAAAAGAGATGGCAACGATCTGTACAGAACCGTCGAACTCGATTTGTACACCGCCGTTCTCGGCGGCGATGTGGCATTGGATACTTTGGACGGAAAAATAAAGCTGAAAATAAAACCCGAAACTCAAAACAGTACGGTCGTGCGTTTGAAAGGAAAAGGTTTTCCGGTTTATAAATCGGAAGGGCAATTCGGCGATTTATTTGTCACATACAGTATAAAAATTCCGACCAATTTAACGGAAAAACAAATTACGTTATTTAAAGAATTACAACAAACTTAAATAGTAAATGGTAAATCTAAAAAAATGAGTACTTAGCATTTACCATTTACCATTAAAATATTTACCACTTATCGTTAAAAATTTAAACTATGCAACATCTTGAATTAATTCCGATACACACTTTTTGTATTCATAATAATATAGACATTCAATTTGTCCATGCTTTACAACAGAGCGGATTGATAGAAATCGTGACGGTAAAAGAAGCATCATTTATCCATGAAGATAGGATTAACGATATCGAAAAATTCGTGCGCCTGCACTACGATTTGGATATTAATTTAGAGGGTATCGAAGCCATTACTTATTTGTTGCAAAGGGTTGAAGATTTGAAACACGAAAATCTGCGATTAAAAAGTAGATTGCGCTTGTATAATGATTGATAATTTGAAGATCGCAACAAACGCACTCAAACTTCCGGTGCGGATTCAAACCGGTTCCTCAAAAACGGATAACTTAAAACAGCAAAAATTATCATCACCGCTCCGATATAAAAAGAGGGCGACAATTGATTGTTTTCTTTCAATAAAATAACTGCCAACGTAATACCATACACCGGCTCAAGATTGACGGTGAGGTTGGTAGCAAACGCGGAAAGTTCACGCAACGACCGTACACCCAACCAATATGTTAAGTTGGTACACAAAACCGCTAATATAAAAAGATAAATCCAATCGGAAACGGCAGGCGGAACGAAAACAGCCGATTTATCGAAAATAAAATAAAGAGGCATCAACACCGTAAGCATCAATAAACCGCCGCCGAGTTCTAAAAAAGTAACGGTGATAGCATCGGCTTTATCGACCATTTTTTTATTCAACACCGAAAAAATCACTACCATAACTGCGCACAGCAAGCCGACAATCAAACCCGCCGTCATTTTTTGCGGCAAATCGTGCGCCACATAAAACATAGCCGGAATAATTACCGCGCCCAAAGACACCTCGTACCACTTTATTTTTCTTTTATTCACCAACGGCTCCACGATCGCCGACATGAAAGAAGTCGTTGACAAAGAAATAAGTGCCACCGAAGCGTTGGCAAGTTTTATGGCAGCATAAAACAAAATCCAATGGAACATGACCACGCACCCGACACCCGCAAATTGCAGTATCAAACCGCGCGGTAACAATTTTACGCGCGGCAGTATATTCGTAAATACCAAAATAACGCAGACCGTAATAAACAAACGCCACCACACTAACGGTATCGCAGACAATTGAATCAGTTGCCCGAGTATGGCAGTAAATCCCCACAAAAATACGGCGATGTGCAACTCTAAGAAGGCGCGTTGTGTTGAAGACATATTTGATTTCAGATTTCGAATTTCGGATTCTTTAAACAATTTATTTCGGAAAAATTTCTGTTTTAAAAAATCGAGTGCAAAAATCCGTTTTTAAACTCGAAAAATTTACTTTTGCAGGATTTTTTAATTGGACTTTGGATAATGGACGTTGAACGTTGAACTTTAGAAAAAAGTTCGAACTTCTATCCAACGTCTAAAGTTCAACGTCCAAAATCCAAAATCCAAAGTTCAACGTCCAAAATCCAAAATCCGATAATGCGCATTTTCAAATTCGGCGGTGCGTCTTTGCGCGACACCGACAACATAAAAAACGTCAGCGAAATAATTCTGAAAAACAGCGATACGCCTTTGGTAGTCGTAGTTTCTGCCATCGGTAAAACGACCAACGCTTTGGAAGAAGTCGTGCGAGCCTATTTCGCGCAAAATGATACGGCTTTTGACCTGCTCACTACCGTACGCGAACAGCACGAAGCTGTTATACGTGCTTTGTTCGATAAAAGTGATGAAATATGGGCGCAAATAAATGATTTGTTCGTGGAAGCGGAATGGGTTTTAGAGGATGTGCCGCACGATGCTTACGATTATATTTACGACCAAATCGTATCGCTCGGCGAGCTACTTTCGTCGCGCTTATTAACGGCTTATCTGAAAAAAACGGGTGTTGATGCTACATGGCTTGATGCAAGAGATGTCGTGCGCACCGATGATACTTGGCGCGAAGCGATCGTGGATTGGCAAATAACGGAAAAAAAAATAAAAGAAAACGTGTTGCCTCAACTGCAACATACAAACGTTATCGTCACTCAAGGATTTATCGGCTCTACAAAAGATAATAACACGACGACACTCGGTCGCGAAGGCTCGGATTTTTCGGCTGCCGTATTTGCGCATTGTCTCGATGCTGAAAGTATGTGTATCTGGAAAGATGTGGACGGTGTGTATGCCGGCGATCCGAGGGTTTTTAAAAACGTAAAAAAATTAGATCATATTAGTTTCGATGAAGCCGTTGAAATGACTTATTACGGTGCCACCGTAGTGCATCCGCGCACGATACAACCTTTAATGGCGAAAAATATTCCGCTTCACGTGCGGTCTTTTACGGATCATGCCGCCGCCGGAACAGTGATAGACGGCGCGCACACCGGCGGTGAATATCCGCCGATATTTACCGTCGAGCGTGATCAGGTATTTTTGAAACTGTCGAATAAAGATTTTTCTTTTCTCGTTGAAGTGCACATCGCCGAACTGTTCGGTATTTTTGCAAAGCACCGCATTTTCGTTAATCTGATGCAAAATTCCGGTGCGTATTTTTTCGCGAGTATCACCCGCGCACCCGAAAAGGAAAATATTTTAATGTCGGCTTTAAAAGAAAAATTTAACGTAAGAGCACAATCCGGATTGGAATTATTCACCGTGCGGCATCCGACGCGCGCAGCAGTTGAGGAAATTTGTGAAGGAAAAAAAATAGTGTTTGAAAAGTCTTTATTAAATACCACACAAATTTTGATGGAGAAACCGGTTTAAAAATGAAAAGCGGCAAGTGATGACGCATCATCGCTTGCCGCTTTTACTATCAACTGATCACCGGTTTAATCTTCATCCACTTCTACTTTAACGGCTGAAATGGGTGCGTCGGCAATTCTTTCCCGGATAATCGCTTCAATTTCGTTGGAAAGTTCCGGATTGTCTTCAATGAATTGTTTCGCGCCTTCTCGACCTTGTGCAATTTTGGTACCTTTATAGCTGTACCACGAACCGGATTTCTGAATCACCTCGAGCGTCGTACCCAAGTCAATAATTTCTCCGGATTTGGATATACCGGTACCGAAAACAATATCAAATTCGGCGGTGCGGAACGGCGGTGCCAATTTATTTTTTACGACTTTTACTTTTACGTGATTGGCGGTAATGGTTCCGTCTTTATCTTTTACGGCTTGTCCGGATTTACGAATATCAAGCCGAACGGAAGCATAAAATTTCAAAGCATTACCGCCGGTGGTGGTTTCCGGATTACCGAACATAACACCTATTTTTTCGCGTAATTGATTAATAAATACCACACAGCAATTCGTTCTGCCGATAGTTGCCGTGAGTTTACGCAAAGCTTGCGACATCAAACGCGCTTGCAAACCCATTTTAGATTCGCCCATCTCGCCTTCAATCTCCGCTTTGGGTGTCAATGCCGCAACGGAATCAATGACGATAATATCTACTGCACCCGAACGGATTAAATTTTCCGCAATTTCGAGCGCTTGCTCGCCGTTATCGGGTTGAGAAATCAAAAGATTATCCACGTCAACACCGAGTTGTTGCGCATAAAAACGATCGAATGCGTGTTCGGCATCCACGATAGCAGCGATACCGCCTTGTTTTTGGCATTCAGCGATCGCATGAATAGCTAACGTCGTTTTACCCGACGATTCCGGTCCGTAAATTTCCACGACCCGTCCTTTCGGAAAACCGCCGCAACCCAACGCAATATCCAAACCGATAGAGCCGGACGGAATTGTATCAATGTGTTCAACTTGTTTTTCGCCGAGACGCATGACGGTTCCTTTTCCGAAAGTTTTGTCTAAGCGGTCAATCGCCACTTGAAGCATTTTCAATTTTGCATCTTTTTCGTTAGCCATTATCTTATTTCTATTTTATTTTTACTAATTGTTTTTAAACAAGTACAAAAATAAACACTTTTGTTTATAAAAAAAATTTTTTGTTTATTTTTTTTAAAATTTTTCATTTTTTATTTATCGACTTTTTAAATAATAAAAATATCATTACTTTTGTATCCTGCTATCAGGTATCAGCAAAAATAAAAAAGATGAAAACTTGCGTTTTTCCCGGTTCTTTCGATCCGATAACCGTCGGTCATGTGGATTTAGTACGGCGAGCTTTGCCTTTATTCGATAAAATAATTATTGCTATCGGTATCAATTCGCAAAAACAAACGCTTTTTTCACTTGAGCAACGCACGGATTGGATAAAAAAAATTTTTGCGGACGAAAAAAAAATTTCGGTAGATACTTTCGAGAAACTGACCGCTAACTATTGCAAAAAGAAAAATGCGCAGTGGATTTTGCGCGGATTGCGCAGCAGTGCCGATTTCGATTACGAAAAAACAATCTCCCAACTCAATTTTATCGTAGGTGATGGTGTTGAAACTTTTTTCTTAATCTCTCAACCGCAGTACTCGCACATCTCATCTACAATAGTGCGCGAAATTATTAAAGGTGGCGGAGATGCTTCACCGTTTTTGCCGAAAGATATCGGCAATCAGTTGTCAGAAGTCAGTGATCAGTGGTCAGTTGCAAATCGAGATTGACCACTAAACGACGATCATCTACCACTAACTAATATTTTCAAAAAACAACCACATTCTATATCATGAAACAACTTACTTTTCTTTTATTATTTTCGTTATTTTCTGCACATATCCATGCTCAAGGTCCGCTCGTCGGTACACGTTGGACATATTTTCAAAGTGATTTGATGGGTTTAAACGGTAAACCGTATTATTTGGATGTGGTAGCCGATACCATAGTTCACGGTAAACTTTTGAAACGACTCAATGGCGGTATAAAAAATTGTGCTTTGCAACCGGCTTCACCTTATGTGCTATACGAAAACAGACAAGCCTTCCAGTACGATGTGAAACGCGATCAATATTTTTTGTTGTATGATTGGAATAAAAACATCGGCGATACCGTAACGGCTTATCTCAGTTTTCCGAGTCGCATTGATTCTTTCAAATACGTCATTGATTCCATTATTTATTGGACACCGAACGGCGAATTTTTAAAAGTACAATCTATCCATTATCTTCAAAACGGTACTTCCCGTTACGGATTCGCGAGCTACCATCTGATAGAAAAATTAGGTGCAAATGCATATTTTTTTCCACAGTACATCGGTTGCGATCCGGTGCAATGGGGTAGTATTCGTTGTTTTGAAGAACCGGGACAAACACCCGTCAAGTTTGTTCCTTATAAATGCGACAGCGTAATAATTCGCACAGGCACCGAAGATTTTCTGGACGACCGCAACGTGCGTATTTATCCGACGCTCGTTACAACCGATATTTATTTAGAAACTTTGAGCGATGTACACCACGAAAAATATTTCGTGTATGTTTTTGATGATTTGAACCGATTGATTGAAAAAAAAGTGTGGCAAGCAGAAAAAAATTCTATCACTTTTGATGCAGCGTCTTGGCACAACGGTATTTATTTCGTTGCGTTACAAAATGAAAACGGTGCAAGAAGCACTAAAAAAATAATTAAAATAGAATAGCCGAATTTACGAATTTTCAACATTAAGAAATTACGAACCATTAGACCTCTTGCGAAAATGAATTAGACTTCACGTTTTTACTTAAATTTAAAACTATTTGTAATATTTTCTAAGCAAAAAACCATCATGAAATTTACTTTTGCAAAAAGTCTATTGATTCCGTAACCACGAAGTGAAAACTTTACCCTCTTTTTTTTATTTTTATTTTTAACGGACTATTGTGTTTAAAGACTCCTTTAAAAATTAAAAATCGAATAACCCAATAAAAGAGAAAGATAAGTGATATTGTTATTTTCTCCAACAAATTGAGAGAGACTATCTCCGATTTGCACTCGTGTTTCTAAAAACACGCGATTAGTTTTTACACCAAAACCGACAAATAAATTAAATTCACTTTTTGAACAATCAACATAACGCGAAGAACTAAAAGTGTGAACGCCGTCCGTTGAATTGATTTCAACCGTGCCGAATGATTTTAGAGGTACCGATAATCCGATACCGCCTTTTACGTAAGGATTAAACTTACTCTTCGATAAAATATATTTGAAGCCGCCGTTGAAGTGTAAATAATCAATTACAAAACGGAATGTGTTCGTGTTTACGTCCGTATTGTTTGAAGTAATATTAGTTCCGGTTGTATTAACTTTTTTATAAAAAAACTCAAGACCTAAACTTAATTTGTTTCTATCGCGTCCTAAACCGAAATCTCCGCCGACGCCTATAGTAGGTGCCGGAGATCCGACACCGGAAAAATTCGGATTATAAGCACCTGACAGAGAAATAAACGGTAATTCAACACCGCCTATCAGATGTATGGAACTGACGGTTTTATCTTTTTTCTTTACAAAATCGTTTTTTCCGACACAGGAATTGTAAGCCGAAACATAACTCAATAAATCTTTTTCATTGTACTCAATGTTTTCAAGTTTCGGAAGCGTTAGGTTTACACAATCTGAAGTTAAAAATTTCAATAGTCGCGCATAATCTTTTGTTTTTCGGATAGAAGTGCTAGTTACACCGTCTACATCCACTATATAAACGCGATAAATTAAATACTTTAAAGAGTCATCGCCCTTTTGAATGTAGAAATGCACTTTTCTGTCGGCATCGGTGAGTGTATATAAATTTAATGCGCCTCGAGCTACCGTTAATAGAAAAACAGAATCCCTTTCTACTTTAGTTTTAGCGTAAGCGGCAGCCGATTGTAAATTATCGTAAATAATCAAAAACCTATCTTCGACCGGCTCTTTGTTTACATCTACTACCGCTCTTTTATAAGTTTCATTTTTAGAGATAATACGGAAGCCTGATAAATCTTTGAGTGTATAAATTTGTACTTTACCATCGTTTTTAGTTCTAAAATTTATTCGCTCCGGATTTATTTTCCATTCTTGATAATCTATTTCTCCGGCAACTACGTTACCGTCCGATTTAGTAATTTCACCGGCAACGAAATTGGTTTGCGAAAAAATACAAGAACCGGTAAAAAAAAGGAATACAATTAGAGATTTTATTTTTTGAATCATTTTTATAGAATTAGCAATTTGATAAATGATTGAATTGAATCTATATTTTGTTTACGCATTTTAATATCAATTGTTGAGTTAAAATCTTGAAAAATGATTAAATAAAAAAGTAATGTCATTTTGAAAAAATTTCGCTGTTTTTTATGATGAACCAAAACTGTATAAAAAATAAAGTAATTTTTTGAAAGTAATTTTTTGAAAGTAATTTTCTGAAAGTAAACCGAAAAAATTATTTATTTTTGTGTTAAATTTTGCCTTCACTCAGGTTTAATAAAAATGATAAATCGTTTAGACAACAAAGTTTTTTAAAAAAAAGCATTCACGGATAAAATCGTGTTCCAAGCTTTCGTCAAAGATATTATCGGTATTGAAGTTAATACGGAAAAAAAAAGAAAAATTTGAAACAGCAAGGTTGGTGAAACAAGACGTTGAACCGATATAAAAAATTATGAAATTTACGGGTTTGACGCAGGAGGAAATAAATGCTTTGTGATTAAAAAAATCTCTGCGCAAAAATTTAAAATGAAAATAGACAACCAATGAATAAACCGTCAATTTTCGTACTCCTCACTGCACTCGTCGCATCGGGCATTTATTTTCGGAGCGTTCAATCGAATGAAAAAGTATTTGCCGAACCGGAAATTATTGATGCCGTACACGCGCACGGTGTTAATGACGTGTTCAAAGATGCCGATATTTATAAATACCGTCAGGATTTTCCGAAAGCCTTGTCGGCATTTGAAAAACTATTGAGCCGGGACTTGAAACCCAACGAAAAAAAATATGCACTCAATCAAGCCGCATACATTAGTTTGCGCATGAACAACGATTCTTCGGCTGCACGATACAACCAACTTTCGAGTGAAGAAAAATTGCGGGTAACGGGTAATGTTGATGAAGCAGATTACGATTATAATGTTGGTGTGTGGGCATACCGCACTTTCAAACCGAAAATGGCGGAACTGTATTTGAGGCGGGCATTAGAATCTTACAAAAAAAATTACGGCGACCGGCATCTGAAAACGGCGATGTGCCTTTCTACACTCGGTATTTATTATTACGAATACGGTGATAGTCAAGATTCTATAGTCGCAAACGCAACGCGCGCCAATACTGTTTTCCGGAATAATCCGGCACTTAAAAATTGGTCGCCGGAATGTTTATTGGGTATGGCTATGGTATCAGGTATTAAACGCCGTAACGATGAATTGGTCGGTTATACTGAACAAGCAATAAATATTTTAAATGCACAACCTTACAAAGACAGCATTTTATTGGCGCGCTGTTGGTCATATAAAGGGCGCGGTTTAAATTTTCGCCGTATTAAAATGAGTAAACCCGAAGATAAGCAACGCATACACCGCGAAATTGAAGATTGTTTCAAAAATGCTATCGCCGTTTGTCCGAAAAATGTTTTCAGATTGCAGGAATTTTACCGCGACCGGACGCGGTATTATGCTATTACGGATAGTTTATCGGATCCGGATTTTAAAAATCACTTTTGGAGCAGTTTAGCAGATGCGGAACAATTAGCCCACCGGCAAGGGCAAGATCGGTTCATTTTACCTGAACGTTTAAAAGGTTTATTCTACTCCAGAATAAATCAGCCGGACAGTATTATAAAGTATTTCAGTAATTTTTTTGCATGGTATAAAGCAGATACTTTAAAAATGAGGGATGTTGTAAGTGTGGCACCCATATTTTTAGCGAATGAATATGAAGATCTTTACGACCTCCGAAAAGAACAGCGTTACTTAGATTCCGCTTTGGTTTACCGGCGATATATTTTATTTGACGAAGCCGGCGAAAAAAATACCGATAAATCTTGGAAAGGCATTATAGCTTCCGATTTAACTACAAACCAGACTATCAGATTTATTAGATTAGGTGCCGCAGCATTTGTTCTGTTTAAAAAATATGAAGCTACACATGAATTGCAAAGTTTAGATACTTGCTTTCAAATAATTAATATCACGGATAAGCTCGTGTTTAAAAGTTTGACATCACAAGACGACGATGCGTTTGATATTTTTCAAACGGACATCAGTTCCATTTATGCAACAGCCATTAAAAGTGCTATCGCTTATTACGATTTGACGCACGATAAAAAATATTTAGATGCCGTTTTCAAGTTCGGGGAGCGCGTGCGATCATTTTTATTGTTTCGGGATGCGGTGTCTAAAACCGAAAATTCGTTGCACGTACCTTCACTTCTACTTTTAGACAGCATGAGACAACTCGAATCTCAAATAGATGCTTTGAAATTAGCAACGGAATCCGGCAAAACAGATAATATTGAACTATTGGAAAAGAATAATCGCAGAGAAGCATTCGCCGAACAATTACATAAAAAATACCCCGAATATTATCAAACCCGAGTAGAGCAACCGATTCCGACGATAACGGAAGTACAAAACGATTTGCGACCGTTACAGGTTTTAGTACAATTCACGTTTTCTGAAAACAAATTGCACACTTTGTTTATCGGTAAAAAAAGTGTTTTTTTAACTACAACCGATTGGGATACGGTCTGGGATAATAAAATCAGAAAAATTTATACTTCTATGAGCGGCACGGAAGCGAACGTGACGGCACAGCAATTTTCAACTGCGGGGTCGGATCTTTACAATAAACTTTTTCCGAAGTTGCCGGTTGTTTTTCAATATTGTAATGAATTACTCATTTTGCCCGACCGGATTTTAAATATGTTGCCGTTTGAAACTTTAACCGAAAGCACCGGTTCGACGACGGGCATGAATTTTAAAAACCTGCCGTACTTGGTGCATCGTTATGAAATTATTTATGCGCCGTCTTGGAAAATGTACGCAGCAAATAAAAACAGCACGCTGCCGGAACAACCGAGTTTGCGCGCTTACACTTACGATTTCGAGAGCAACGAACTGCCGGCTGCCAAAAAAGAATTCGACGCGCTGCAAAGCATATTCGGTAAAGACATTTCCGCCGTCATCGGGAAAAACTGTACAAAACAATTTTTCTTGACCGATACCGTCGTTAAATGCGATATTCTGCACCTCTCGCTTCATGCCGAAAGCAATGCGAACAGTAAATACGATAATAAAATTTATTTCGCACACCACCACACGGATACCGTTTACGGTTTCAATTTACTGCAACGCCGGTTTTCCGAAAAACTTATCGTACTTTCAGCTTGTAACACCGCATTCGGTAAAATAGCAAAGGGAGAGGGTGCGTTTACGCTTTCCCGAAATTTTTTACGCGCCGGCGTACCGTGTGTTGTGGCTTCCTTTTGGAGTATTCCTGATCTCAGCACCGAAAAAATAACTACGGCATTTTATCGAAACCTACAATCAAAAGATACACCCGCAAGGGCTTTGCAAAATGCTAAAAAACAATATCTGGCGGATAAAAACACCAACTCTAACACCGGGCATCCGCGTTTTTGGGCAGGTTTGGTGTGTTTACAATGAGTGTTTTTTTTGCTCAATGGTATTCGTCGTATAAATACCTTCTTTATCATTATATACCAAATGGTTTTTTACGTCAGCACCGTTCTTGCCTTCTTTTAATTTTTTATATACTTCGGTCAATTTTTTTGAAATATTTTTTTTGTTGACTTCCGCCTTAATTACATAATACACTACGATCCGCTCGGAAACTATCAAAGGGATAAGAAAAAATTTGTCGTGTTTAACCTCAATTGTGCTGCTCATGCGATGCTTTGAAGTATCGGACGTTTTGGTTCGGGTCGTATTTCTTATATTACCATTATAGTAAAACACAGGAAATGTTTTCTTACCTTGATAGTTTATTACTGCCAATATAATCACACATTCGTTTGCTGATCCTCTTTTTGGATAATCGTATGGAGTCGGAATCGGCGATCCGTCCGGTGCTTTAGGTTGAGGGCGAACTTCGCAAAAATGGAAGCCTTTTTTTACAATTTTTTGGCTGCTTAACAGCATCAGCGGAGCTAATAAACCGTAAGTAAGCGGAGTAGCTTTCATGTCTTCTTTTACAATTACATTGTCCTCTTCGTCTATTTCGTAATTGACGTATCTAAAACCATCCGGTATGCGCAGCCAAGCCAACTCGTAATACGCCTGCCCTAAATCTTTTTCGAGCATATCGGTTTCGTTGAAATAACAAGCATGCAGGTTATTCCCTAAATCCACTTCCGTTAAAAAATGTGAGTAGCCTTCATCGAGAAGTCCTTTACCGAGGTCAACTTTAATTTTATTTAAATCGGTCGGCAGAATCTGGGTTCGGGCGGATAAGTCGATTACTTCTCCGGATAGATCGCGCGGTTCTTCATTTGTTTTCTTATTCATGTTGGTTAAAATTTAAAAGTGGCTAAAAAAGGAAAAATCAAAAATACAAAAGATTATACAAATATGCGGATTCTTTAAAAAAAAATCCGCACTGTAACAATGAACTTAAACCGCCGAAAACAAATCTGCCCACTTATTACCGTCGGCAACGCCTAAACCTGTACAAGCATCCCAACCGGCTTGAGCGGTGAAACCTTTATTGGTGGGTGTAGTAATATTATTGCCTTGAATGATATCTCTGAAAATTTCAGGATGTGCGTAAAGAATCGGATTAATAAATCCGACGGGTATGGCACTGAGTTGGTTGAGCAGCGCGATGAGTCCCGCCATAAGTGGTGCAACGGCACTGGTGCCGCCGATGGTATAGTTGCCGCCGTCAATTACAATGCGATAACCGGTGCTTGGGTCGGCATCACCGGCAACATCAGGTACTCCGCGTCCGACAAAATTATTTCCGGAGATGGAAACCGGTACCCCGGAATTTTTTTGATAATCAGGCAACGGAAAAACATCGCTCACACCACCGCCGCCGGCAGAAGTTGCGCCGGCATTCCAAACCGTTTCGGATACAACTTGATTATTGGACGTGACCAATTTCGTCCCGCCGCACGCCAATACAAACGGACTCGAAGCCGGAAAATCTACATGAACATTGCCATCGGCGGTATATCCGTCGCTGCTGCCTTGATCACCGGAAGCGGCACATACCGTTACACCCAACAAACCAGCTGATTGGAACGCATCATTATAAGCACTGAGCGATTGTGCTGTCCAAGTATTTTCCGAACTGCCCCAACTGATACTGATAACAGTCGGGCGATTCAAGTCGTCGTGAATGGCGGCGAGAATCGCGTTCAAAAAACCTTGATCGGTATTAGGTGCGTAATAGACTACAATTTTTGCAGCCGGAGCAACTGTTCCCGACACTTCTATATCCAATAAAACTTCGCCATCGGCACTGTTCGCGTTACCGATAGGCGTATTCATCGCGCCGTCTACACCGACCGAAATTACGGTAGGCGGCGTTAAATTAACTTGCGCGAAATAAGTGTCTAAATCCTTTTGCGCATGTCCGCCGTCGAGTTCAATGATACCAATGCATTGACCGGAGCCGTCAACACCGACCGGAAAATTATATGCCGTTGCAATATCCGTCGGATAAAATGAATTGGTATTCGGTGTCAAACTGCGCGGTTTTAATCCCGTCGTGTTGGCATCGTCCGGTTTACCGGTTGGGGGTTGATAAATTTGAAAATGCGTGTAACTGTTTACGCGGTTATCGAAACCGAAAATTCCGGATACAATACCTTTTAATTCATCCGGAAGATAAACGTATCCTGTTCTGCCGCGAAATTTTTTGCCTGCGTCGTCTTTATACTGATACAACTGCACACCGAACAATCGGCAAATTTGCGTGGCGTATCCTCTTATTTGCACCGTACATTTACTTATGTTAGTGTGGGATACTGACAGGCCGTGCCGTGCGGCGAAAGCCGTTACGGTATGCACATCGTTTTCATCGCAACCATATTGGTCGCTGAAATCTTGTCGCGATAGCTGTGCGACTTTTCCGGTTTCAAACAATGCAATATTCATTATTTTTTTTCGACGCAATAACAGTGTAAGATCAATGATTTCTTTCTTGCCCACCGGTTTTTGTTTTACGCCTGCGGGTGCTTGTTTGTAACTGTCTTTTAGCGGGGTGCCGGTTAACGGCATCGGGGTTATAGTTTCTGTTTTTGTCATCGAAGGTATTTTTAGTGTGTATATTTGATTATAAAATTGCGGTATTAAAATCGAGTAAAGATAAGAAATTTTTTAAAATGACGTAAAATTAATATTTTTCAGCTTGAATAAAAAACATATATGGCGAAAATAAAAAATTAAAAACCGCACAACCTGCACGACCACCTATTCGGAAAAACCTTTGAGAATAAAGATGCCGTCGTTGACATGATTAATTACGCTTTTCCGCAGGAACTTCGCGAAATGAATGATATAGATAAATTCGTGCAGGATAACACCAGCTATATTCCGGCACGTTTGGCGGAAAGTTTTTCTGACGTGGTGTGGCGCACCACACAAAAAGGCAGTAAGTAAAAAGTAGCGATTGCCCTGCTTTTTTAATCTAAAAACTTTCAACCGAAAGATATTATTTTGCAACTACTCGGTTATATGTTGGCAATTCGGCGAAAAGATAGGGCTTCAAAAAAACCTTTGATCATCATCATTCCTATCGTGTTTTATCAAGACGAAACAAAATGGCAATGCAAACCCTTTACCGCATCGTTCAATAATTTATTGTCGATATACAAAAAATTTATTCCTCAATTCGAATACGTGTAATTTGAAGTTTTTCAAACAGCGGATAACGCAATAGTCGAAATGAGCAACGAGCATTTGTCGGATATATAGATGCTTCAATACAAAAAAGGCGAAGACGGAGATTTCGCGAGAAAAAACGGCGATATTTTATTTAAATATTTTTGAAATAATCCGGAAAAAAGAGAATTTTTAATTACATTAATATATAATTTTTTTCATCGCACACCGTTTAAATCGAAAGAAGTTATAGGAATTTTTGAAAAAAAATTTTCACCCGAATTTATATCCGATACAATGGCGGCTTGTCAAAGTGCCGTAAATAAAGGAAAATTTGAAGGAAAATACTTTAAAAGTAGAACTGCCGCCAAACGCCTACTGTTGCGGGGCTTAATTTCCATTCCGGATATTGCCGATGCGATTGAAATGCCGATGCCGATGCATAAAACTCTCTCCCGCACGGCGAATATCGGGCGAAGCGGGAAACAGCCCGGAAATACTTATCACTGTATTTTTTACGGAAAGAATTATTTTTCAAATAAAGGACATTGTCGTTGAGCAATGTCCTTTATTTTTTTATAACAAACGTCAAAGAAAGTTAAACGCAACATTATGTAAGTCCCGTTCGTTTTTAAGAGTGCGATGTGAATAACCGGATTGCATACATTCAAAAATACTTTTACCGGAAAAATCCGCATGAAAAAAATATTTAAAATAGTCGGCATTATTATGTGCGCGCCGTTCTTATCGCCGGCACAAATTAATAACCAAACCCGCGACGTGCGCGTAACGGAATTGGAAGTACAAAATCAGCAAAAATTTATTACCGGACTCAATGCACAACGTTTGGGAAAATTGGATAATGCAGCCAAATTGTTTCAAGAAGTTTTGGATAAAGATGACCGGTGTGATGCCTGCGCTTTTCAATTGTCGCGCGTGGATATACTGCTCAATAAACCGATGGAAGCCTACGAAGCAGCCAAAAAAAGTACTGTCATTGACACCAAAAATAAATGGTACAAACTTAATTTGGCGGAAGTGCTGGAAAAAATCGGTAAAGAAAAAGAAGCGAGCGCCGTTTATAAAATGCTTGCCGAAACGTCGGCTTTTAATTCCGAATATATTGACGAAATTTATTTTCGGTGGGCATTTTGCGAAGTGCGGTTAGGCGACAACAGCAAAGCTATAAAAATTTTAGACGATTTAGAAAAAAAAATCGGTATTAACGAATACTTGGTCGAGAAAAAGAAGACATTGTTTGAAGCTGCCGGACAACCCGCAAAAGCAGCTCTCGAACTCCAAAAATTGGCGGATAATGCACCGAACAATACCGAATATCAATATCAAGCGGCGGCATATTATGCCAAAATAGGTGATGCGGTAGCGGCAAAAAAAATATACACCCGTATTTTGGCAAGCAACCCCAATGATGCCAAAGCGCGGTTGGCTTTAACTGCGCCGCCGCCTTCGACGGACAATGCAGAAAATGCCGTCGGCGTTTTACAAAACCTGAAACCGTTGTTCGCGCAAACAGACGTGAATATTGACGATAAAATAAAAGCGATACTTCCATACACGCAACAAATTGCGGAAAATAAAAATAAAGATTTAGCCGTTACGGGTTTGCAGTTAGCGCAAATTTTGGAAAAAACGCATCCTAACGATGCGAAAACTTTCGCTTTGCTCGGCGATATGTATCTGTTTAACGATAAAGACAATGCTTCGGCGCAAGCATATAAAAAATGTATCGCTTTGAATCCGAATAATTATGCTGTTTGGGAGCATTTACTTTTTCTGGAAAATAAATTATCGCTCTACGACGATCTCTTGAAAACTTCCGAGCAGGCAACGGATTTATTTCCCAATCAACCGTATTCGTTTTATATGAATGCAGTGGCACTCGAAAAAAAAGGACGTTTACCGGATGCTTTGCCGGTATACGAACAAGCGTTACTGATGTCCGGCAAAAACGTGTCGCGCCGCGTAGAAACATTAATGTCGCTCGGTACGTGTTACGCTAAAATGAAAAACGCCTCGTCGTCGGATAAATGTTTTGAAGAAGCCCAAAAATTGAGCAATAACGCGCCTTACATAAATATGCGTTACGCCAATGCTTTGATATTGCGCAACGAAAAAGAACGCGCAGGAGCTATCGCGACTATTGCTTTAAAAAATTCGGATGAAAATGACGTAGCTTTTTTGGAGGAATACGGTGATTATTTGTTCCGAACAGGCAATACCGAAAAGGCACTTGTGTATTGGCAAAACGCAAAACAAAAAGGTTTGAACACGCCGGCGTTGGATAAAAAAATTTCGCAGAAAATGATTGTTGAATGAAATGATTCCGGGTTCCGGATTTCGGAAAAAATAATTTTAGAAATTTATCGGAAAAAAATAATTTTTAAAAAAAAATCGTGCGAAGAAAAATAAATTTCTTTGCACGATTTTTTTTTCGTAATTTTTATCCGTAATTTAATCTGTAATTCATGGTTTTTATTGTAACACCATATCTCTTTCTTCCACCATTCTGCGGATATTGATAAGTGCGTAACGCATTCTGCCTAAAGCCGTGTTGATACTGACGCGGGTCAGCGAAGCAATTTCTTTGAAACTCATATCGGCATAATGGCGCAAAATAACCACTTCGCGTTGTTCGTCCGGCAAAGCGTCTATGAGTTGGCGCACGCGGTCGTGCGATTGTTTGCGCATTATATCGTGTTCGGCACTTTCGTCGGAAAGGCTGAGTACGTTAAAAATATCAAACTCTTCTGTCGGCGACATAGTCGGTCGGCGTTTATCGCGACGGAAATAATCGACACACAAGTTGTGTGAAATACGCAACGCCCATTGCAAAAATTTGCCTTCATGGTTGTAACGACCGCCGCGCAACGTGTTGATGATTTTGATGAAAACTTCTTGGAAAATATCTTCCGCCAATTGTTGGTCGCGGCAGAAAAGATAGATGGAGGTGTAAATGCGCGCTTTGTGGCGACGCAACAATGTTTCGAATGCTTTTTCGTTTCCGTCTAAATAAAGTTGGATCAGATCTTGGTCGTTAATCAACGACAATGGATTTACTTGCATAGACTAAGTAGTTTCAAACTTGTGAGCGTGATGATAATACTAAATTAGTGTACAAGTACAGGATCGATAGGCAAGCGTTTTTGTTACAGAATTAAAATTTGTGAGACCGACTTACTCTTTATAAATCAAAGATAAAGCCAAATTTTTTTAAATGCCAAATGGTTTAGTTTGTTTTAGTGAAAATTTAACATTTTTTTAACTTTTGTGTGCGAATTAGATTTCTTTTATACTGAAATACTTTATTGCCGTATTTTAATGTCTTAAATTTTAGTACCGAAAAAAATAGCTTAACCTTAACAAAATTAAATCATGAGGATACAAAGCAGCAATAACAAATTCCAATTCGTTCAATAATAGCATCAATTTTCAAATTTATTTGCGTTTATTTATAAAAAAGTTGTAATTTCGCCGCCAATATGAAGAAGTACTTGTTTTTTGTTTCGATTGTGAGCTTATTTCTTGCCGGTTCGTGTAAAAGTTCGTTCGAAAAAATCCGTACGAGCGGTGATTTGCGTGTCATTCAGAAAAAGGCAATGGAGTTTTACGAAGAGGGTAATTACAGTAATGCTCAAACTTTATTCGAACTCATTATGCCGAGTTTGAAAGGTCAACCTGCGTTGGAAGAAATTGCGTATAAATATGCTTACACGCATTATTACCTGCGATCTTACACGTCCGCAACTTTTTATTTCAAAAATTTCGCGAACAGCTATGGCAGTTCGCCTTTGCGCGAAGAAGCAGAGTTTATGGCGGCATATGCGCAGTATAAGCAATCGCCTATTTATCGTTTGGATCAGGAAAGTACAATAAAAGCGATTGACGGTTTTCAATCTTTTGCAAACAGTTTTCCGGAAAGCCAGCGTGTGAAAGAATGCAATAAACTTATTGATGAATTGCGAAAAAAATTGGAAAAGAAAACGTTCGAGGAAGGTCAATTGTATTACGACATTACGTCGTATCAAGCCGCGATTCAGGTATTTGAGAATATGTTGAAAGATTTTCCGGAAACTTCGGATGCCGAATTGGTGCGTTTCATGATTTTGAAAGCGCAATATATGTTGGCTGAAAATTCGATTTACGAAAAACAATCGGAACGTTTCAAACTCGTTTTGGATAAACAAAAAGATTTGACAGATAAATTTCCGAAAACGCGCTTCCGGCGCGAAACGGAACAGTACACCAAGATTGCAAAACTTAAAATAGCATCATTAGAAAATGTCCGACATTAAATCAAAAGTTCAAGGTATTGACGCGAATATTACGGCGCGCGACATTCATGCCATTGTGGCACCTACCGATAATATTTACGAATCTATGGTAGTGATTACTAAACGCGCCAAACAATTAGCCGTTGAGTTGAAACAAGAATTGAGTACGAAACTGAACGAGTTTTCCGTTACCACCGATCAAATCGAAGAGGTGCAGGAAAACAAAGAGCAAATAGAAATTTCAAAATTCTATGAACGCTTGCCTAATCCGGCGGTTATCGCTCTCGACGAATTTTTGAAAGGCGATATTCACTTCAAGCGTGTTGCGGAAGATAAGAAATGAGTTGTGAAGTACGAAGTATGAGTTAAAGTTTGCAGCAATTTTTAAAAAACTTTATGCTTCTTAACTCATACTTCCTTCGTTATCGCATCTACGATACTTTTTAACGCTACGAAAACGGGTTCTCGACCTTCGGGTGTTACCATGTTGTCTTCATCATCTGTGAGTGCATCTTCGATGAACGCGAGTAAATCTTCTTGTTTAGTTTTTTCAAAAAAAACTGTGATGCGTTCTCGAAAGCGTTTTTCGGTAATATTTTCGAGTAATTCCCAATTGTTTTCTTCGGCACTTTCCAAATCGGATGCGTTTATCGGCGGAATATTGCCGTTCTCGGCTTCAACGGATTGATACAAAACCAACGTCAAGTACAGCATATACGAGCGTTCATCTTGCGTCAGCAAGTCGAAATCTTCGCTGAAAAGGTATCCGACTAATTCGGGTTGTCGGGCTGATAAATATTCGACTTCTCTTTCAAAATCTGCGGACTCCAATGCGTCTACCGTTTTATCGATTGTGTGTTCTGAAACCATAAAATTCAATTGCGAATTACGAATTACGAGTTTTTTTAAAACTTTGTTTTTCTTACCACATCTGTATTATCCTATTTCTCCTCTCTCGTCACTTTCACGATAGTTTGTCCTTTGTCGGTTACAAGTTGCACAAAATAAAGTCCGTTACCGAGTTGCGGCAAAGATAGTGTTTGTTGATTGGAACCATAAAATTTTTGCCGGAAAATGCTCTTTCCGGTTATATCAAAAATGTTAAGTGCGCCTTCGCTAATAAATTCGCTGAAATGACACCGGATCATACTGTTTTGTATCGGATTGGGTGAAACGGTAAATTGAACGGATGAAATATCGGTTGTACCGGACACCAAACCGCAAGCATTTGAGGCGAGTAATTCCGGACGATATAAACTCAATGCTGCTAACATACGATCTTTTTGTCCTTTCGTGAATAAATTCATGCAGATATCATCGCCGTAATCCATGTAATTCATAAACATTGTGCCGTTGCCGGTAAAAGAACAATCATCATATTTCGGAAAAACGGAACAACCGTAAGCCGGTGCTTTTTCGGGTGGCGTGTCGTCTATGAAATCGGTAGCGCAATTCGAAGCATCACCCCATATATGAATTAAATTAAACCAATGCCCGATTTCATGCACTGCCGTACGACCGAAATTCAGATTCGTAAAATTATTTTGCGATATACCGAAAGTTTTGAAATTAACAACAATACCGTCGCTTTTAGGATTATTTGCTAACTGTGTCGGATAGGGTGAAAATCCGTATAAACTAGTACCGATATTCGCAACCCAAATATTCAAATATTTTTGCGGAGTCCAACCGTCATAACCGCCGGTTCGGTAATATTTAATGCTTTCTAAATCCGTGAAAATGCGGTTAGCCCTTGTACGTGTAATACCCGTTGTTGTATTTCCGTCCGGATCTTTTGAAGCCAAACAAAACTCGAAGCCGATATCGGCGGCTATGCTTTTCCAAGCGTCCGGCGTTTTGGTAGAATCGGTATTGCGGCGGCGGTAATCTCGATTGATAGCATCTATTTGCGAAAATATTTGCGCATCCGGAATATTTTCTTCGTCGCGGTTGTAAATAATATGCACGACGACAGGAATAGTGATGGTGGTACGCGTTTGCAAAGCGTTTTTATTCAGTTCAATTTGCGCTTGAATGCGTTGTTCTTCTGCTCGCATGGCGGCGACATCTTTAAAACCGGAAGAATAATTCGGCGTTAAGCAGTGTTCTTGTGCCGATGCTGCTAATTTTAAGCCCAAAACCAGACACAGAACAGTAAATTTTCTGAACATGAGGCGGATATTTAATTTTGTTGAACTGCTAACGTCTAACGTTTAAAGTAAAAACAATGTTGTTTTTCTTATTTTTAACATAAAATTCGTACTAATGTATTAATTTCGCAAATCTTTTTTTAAAAGTGGCTGAATTTTTACTTTTACTTTTTAATTTAACGTTCCTTGAACGCATTCAATATCAGATAGAAAATAATGAAAAGTATTGCAATGTTTGTAGTCGCGATGTTCGCTTTTATAGGTTTTTCGTTTTCACCCGGATTTTTGAATTGCCGTATCGATCCCGATAATACGGTAATGAAATTGAAAACGGAGTCTGTTTCAACGGAAATTAAATCCGGATCAGCTTTCAATCCGGATTTGCCGGCAGTAGACCAAGCCAAATTATTGTTGCGCAGTATCAGTTTAATGGGTCGAGTGAGTAGTGATTTGGCAGTAATTGATTCCGCTTTCGCTCTGCGAGTCGGAAAAACTTGCGAAATTACGCGCGGTCAACTTCGGTCTTATTTAGATAAATACCACATCAATGAATGGGAAATCGGCGGCAGTATTGATATGCCCGTGAGTTCGGTAACTGACGGTAACGGCAATACCAGTTACGCGAAATACATCGTTTTTCACGATACGAGTTTTCCGCGTTACGGTAAAACCGGTTTTCCAAACAATATCAACGATAATTCTTGGGAATGGAATCACCTGAACAGATGGCTTACCAACGTGACACATATATACGTGAACCGTATCGGCGAATCGAAAACCATGACACCTTTCAGCGAAGGTATGTCTGCCACAAAGTTGGAACGTTATGTAATGGGCGATGCCGCTTCACGTGGTTTGTATTTGCACATCGAAATGATTCAACCACGCGCCACCATGAAAGGTTACGGCAGGCATAACGACGTTGACGCACCGGATCCGGGTTTCAGCGATGAGCAATATAAAAGATTGGCACTTATTTATACTGCCGCCGCCGTGCGCAAAGGGTCTTATTTAATTCCCGCGTTTCATGCTTGCGTGGATGCCAATATCCGGAATGCGCACGATGATCCTCAAAATTTTGAATTGCCGAAATTTTTTACTCTGCTCAATGATTTGTGGCGGGAAATAGAAAAAAAATAATTCATGTTCACCGGTATTATTGAATCGTTAGGCAAAATAAAAAAAATTGAGCGCGCGGGTTCAAATGTAAATTTTACGATTGCGGCTTCCTTATCCGATACTTTGAAGATTGATCAAAGTTTATCGCATTCAGGCGTTTGTTTA
The DNA here is from genome assembly GCA_038226035.1 of Chitinophagales bacterium. Classification (GTDB taxonomy): domain Bacteria; phylum Bacteroidota; class Bacteroidia; order Chitinophagales; family Saprospiraceae; genus JAAFJT01. Next base: position 103,192 of record JBBRQS010000012.1, read on the forward strand.
ACGGTGATAAAAAAAACAAAAACCACACACACCATAACCGCCATTGACGAAACACTCCGCAGAACAAATCTCGGCGATTGGAAAATCGGCGACAGTGTGAATTTAGAGCGCGCGATGTTGGCAAACGGACGTTTGGACGGTCACATCGTTCAAGGTCATGTGGATACAGTTGCGGAATGTACAGACATAAAAACTTTAGAAGGTTCCTGGGTTTTTACGTTTCGGTTTTTCGACACCGAAAAATATATCCTCGTTGATAAAGGCTCGGTGTGCGTGAACGGAGTAAGCCTTACTGTCGTAAATCCAACGGACGATACGTTTTCGGTGGCGGTGATACCTTATACTTATGCCAATACTAATTTTAAATTTATAAAAACAGGCGATAAAGTAAATTTGGAATTTGATATTTTGGGTAAGTATTTAGTCCGGTATTTAGAGCGTATGAATTTGAATGTTGGACGTTAGACTTTGGACGTTCGAGAGGGTTTTAATATTATTCATCTTGCTTCCAAAGTCCAAAGTCCAAAGTCCCGTAAGTAATTATTTTATTTATTTTCGCATTTTATCGTGTAACTATATTAATTTTGCGCGTCATAGTTCAATAGGTATACATTAGATACCCGTTCACATAAAAACATTACTATTTTGTTTGAATTTTTTACAAAAAAAAACAGGTCTTCCGTTTTGGATTTTTCGGCTATCGGTGTGGATATTCATTCGCACTTGATACCCGGCATAGACGACGGCGCCAAAACAATGGAAGATTCTTTGATTTTAATAAAAAAATTACAAGAGTTAGGTTTCAAAGAAATTATTACAACGCCGCATACTTACAGCGATTATTATCCGAACACGAGTGCCATTATTTTAAACGGATTGGAAAAATTGCGTGCAGCTTTGAAAGAAAATAATATAGACATACCTGTAAGTGCGGCATCAGAATATTATTTGGATGATCATTTTGAATCTTTACTCAACGCTAACGATATTTTGACGCTCGACGGTAAACACGTTTTAGTAGAAATGTCATTTTTTGCGGCACCACCTAAACTGTTTCAATACTTATTCAAGATACAAACAAAAGGCTACAAACCGGTTTTGGCGCATCCGGAACGATATAGTTTTTATGAAGGCGACCTTAAAAAATACGAAGCACTCAAAGAAGCGGGTTGTTTATTTCAACTCAATGCGCTTTCGGTAGCAGGTTATTACGGACCGTTGGTGCAAGGCGACGCACAAAAACTTTTAAAAGCCGGTTTGATAGACTTAATCGGTACCGATATGCACCACGAACGTCACGCCGAAACACTTAAAAAATCCGTTAATTCAGCGGAAATGCAAAAACTCTTGGGAAACATACAAATCAACAACGCTTTATTCTCAACAAACTGAAACTCAATTAAAAACACCCGCAAATTTATAAGTTATGCGTTTTTTACTGCCCTTTATTTCATTGTGTTTAGCCCTTACATTTTCTTCCTGCGATAAATGGCTTATTCCGCACAAAGACTTTGTTACTTTCAATAACATTAAATCTGATTCGGTTGAAAACATCTTGAATAAAACCGAAATTTATATTCAACCCGAAGATCAACTCAATATTACGGTGGCTACGCCCGATCCCGAAGCGATGAAAATCTTCAATACGGGTAGCGGAGAAGCCAATCCGTATGCTTTACAAAACCCATCAAACGTTCAAGATTTTATCGGTTATATCGTTGACAGCGATGGCAATATTGATTTTCCGATAGTCGGGCGCATAAAAGTGGCGGGTATGACCATTACCACCGCTAAAAATTTACTTAACGATAAACTCCAAGTTTACCTCAAACAAGCCGTTATCAATGTCCGCTTCTTAAATTTGCGCGTGACAGTAATGGGTGAAGTGAAAAAACCGGGCACCATTAAATTTTCTTCCAAACGTTTAACGGTTTTGGAAGCTATAGGAGAAGCCGGCGATCTAACGGATTATGCCAACCGCGACAGTGTCTTAATCATCAGAGAAAAAGACGGAAAACGCTCGACTGCGCGCTTGAACTTGCAAGACCGCAATATTTTGAGTTCACCTTATTTTTATCTCGAACAGCACGATGTCGTGTATATTGCGCCGACCATACACAAAGAGTACATCCTTAAAGACAAAGCAGACCGCAGAATACCGATTATATCCGCCATTATCTCAGCAGTTTCTGCCACTATTGGCACGCTCGCTTATATTTACCTTATCTTTAAAAAATAAAAAGGACAATTGACGTTTGGCTTTAATTATAATTTATTTTATTGCCTGAGGTCCAAAGAGTCCGAAGTCCATTTTCACATACCTAAATAAAAAAAAATGTCGGTAAAAGCAGACAACGAAATAGCCGAATCGAGTATAGACCTGCGCAGTTTATTTATCCGTTTCATATCCAATTGGTATTGGTTTGCGATTGCTTTAGTTTTGGCATTGGTAGCCGGTATCTTTTACTTGCGTTATGCCGATGAAAATTTCAGCGTAAAATCCGCTATATTGATTAAAGATGAGAAGAAAAGCGGTATTTCTCAAGAATCCATGATAAAACAATTGGAGAAAGTGACCGATATGCCGGGTGGTGACAACTCAATTGACGACGAAATACAAATTTTGAAATCCGCCAATCTGATGCGGCGCGTAGTGGATTCTTTGAAACTTTATTGTACTTATTCATCGAAAGGACGGATTAAAACTTCAGAAGAATACGAAAACCGCGGTTTGAATCTAACGATGCTTTTCCCGCCGGACTCTATTATGCGGAGCGTAAACTTGGGCGTGAAACCGACTTACGGAGAAGAATTTACTATTTTATCCGCCTTAAATAAAGACAGTATCCGGTGCAAATACGGCATACCGTTTAAATTCGGGGGTCAAAATTTTATCCTTAATCGAATAGATTCGATTTCGCAAGCCGTTACTTATTTAATTAAAATTAGGAATCCGGAAATCGTTGCGCGCGAAATTATAAATCTTAACTTAGCCATTAAAAAAATTGAAAAATCTAACGCGCTTTCCATCACTATTAAAGACGGCATTCCGCAACGCGGCATAGACGTTATTAACCGATTAGTTCAAGCCTACAATCAAAAAATTCTTGAGGATAAAAATCAAGCGGGCAGACAAACTTTGGATTTTATAAAAGATCGCTTGGCACTTATAGACGGTGAACTGAAAGGCGTTGAATCAGGAGTAGAAGGTTTGAAATCCAATAAAAATCTCGCGTTGGAGTTTCCGCAACAAGCCAACAATTTTGTCACACGCTTAAATATTTCGGATAATCAATTATTGGAATTGGATATTCGCGCTAAAATTTTGAGCAATTTTAAAAGCTATTTGCTCAACGATAATAACCGATATTCATTGGTACCTTATACGCAAGAAATGGGAACAAGCGGTGGCGGTATCGTGGATTTGATAAAACAGTACAACGGACTTTTGCTTGAAAGAGAAAAAAGATTAAAATACTCTACTTCGGAAAGCCCTTATTTAGCGAGTTTGGATAAAGAGTTGAATAATTTACGCCAAAATTTATTAACCAGCATCCAAACAGCACAAGAAGATATAGAAACACGCCGTCAAAAAACCAAGCAGCAACAAACACCGCTCGAAAGCCAAGTAAAATCTTTGCCCAACAGTGAACGTCAATACATACAAATCGCTCGTCAGCAAAAAATAAAAGAAGCTTTGTTTTTGTTTTTATCTCAGAAAAAAGAAGAAACGGATTTGTCCATCGCCGCGCAAACTAACAGTGCGCAATTTTTGGAAAAACCTTTGCTGGAAGGTAAGATTTTTCCGAAGAAAGGACAGATTTTGACTTTACTCGGTTTATTGGGTTTATTATTGCCGGCGGGACTTTTAACGGCACTTCATGTACTCGATAATAAAATCCGGAACAGCAAGGATATTCAAGATCGCACCAATGCGCCGTTTCTGGGTACTATTGCTTTCAGTAAAAATGATCATGCTATTGTGGTGAATAAAAACAGCCGTTCGGCAGTATCCGAAATGTTCCGCCATTTGCGCACCAATATTCAGTTTTTAAGTGCTAACAAGCAAAACAAAGTTATCCTTGTTACTTCCACTTTGAGTGGGGACGGTAAAACTTTTATCGCTATCAATATCGGTGCTACTTTCGCACTCTCCGGCAAAAAAACGATTATACTCGGTTTCGATTTCAGAAAACCTAAACTAAGCAATTATATCAATAACGGCAAAAAAGACGAAATGGGTGTCACCAATTATTTAGTCGGCGAAATGTCTCTCAACGACTTAATAAAACCCACCAAATCCGAAAATTTATATTACATAGATTGCGGACCGTTGCCACCTAATCCGGCAGAATTAATGATGTCGGAAAAACTGCGCGAAATGGTTACGGTGTTAAAATCGCAATTCGACTATATAATCATCGACAGTGCGCCGTTTGCGCTCGTCACAGATTCGTTTTTACTCAAAGATGTTGCCGACTCCACAATCATCGTGACGCGCTTCAAGAAAACTAGTTTTCAACTCATTGAGTTTATTGAAGAAGCCTACAAAGAACAACGTTTACCGAACATGGGTGTCGTACTTAACGGCGCGGAAGCCGTGCGCGGCTACGGCTACAATTACGGTTACGGTTACGGTTACGGTTACGGTTATTACGATAAAAATTTTTCTACGAAAGATTGAATTCGGAGCAATGAGCGATGAATCAGCAAGTAAAAAAGGACAAAAGAAAATTACAATTTCTTTTGTCCTTTTTTACTTGCTGATTCATCGCTCATAATTTTTCCGTTATTAATAAAAAAATTGCCGATACACTTTTACGCGATTACGTGACTTATTTGCAACCAATTAATCCGCCAACCGTTTTAAAAGTTGAAGCGTATTTGCGCATCATTTGTTCGACGAAACATTCAACCGCGCAAATGCAAGCACTCGCAGCAGCTTTAAAAATTATGAATTATGAATTATGAGTTCCGATTTCCATTCAATTCATAATGATTCAAACTATGGATAGAAATAAAAACTTAGCGCGACTGCAATCTGAAAATTTTGATATTTGTGTCATTGGCGGCGGTGCAAGCGGTGCGGGTGTCGCTTTAGATGCCGTACTGCGCGGCTACAAAGTAGCCCTTGTTGAAGCTGACGATTTTGCAAGTGAAACGTCTTCGAAATCCACCAAACTTATTCACGGCGGTGTGCGCTATTTGGAGCAGGCTTTTAAAAATTTGGATTTCGCACAACTCAAACAAGTGCGACACGGTCTGGAAGAACGGCATATTTTACTCGCCAACGCCCCGCATTTGGCGCGTCCGTTGCCGTTGATTACGCCCGTGTTCAGTTGGTTTGACGGTTTTTATTTTACCGTCGGACTTACGATTTACGGTTGGTTTGCCAAAAACGATACTTTACCGCGTTCAAAATGGTTGTCGCGCACCGAGACGTTTCAAAGAATGCCGACGCTGAACAAAAAAACGCACTCTTCCGTTCTGTATTACGATGGACAATTGGACGATACGCGCTATTGTTTAGCCATTGTCCGTAGTGCCGACGTCGCGGGTGCTGCTGTTGTAAACCATACGCGTCTTTCGGATTTTGAAAAAAATACGGCGGGTGTAATCACATCAGCAATCGTTAAAGATAATTTGAGTGATGCTTCTTTTTCCGTGAAAGCAAAAATATTTATTAATTGTACCGGTGCTTCTGCCGATACGCTCCGCTTACGCGCTAATTCGGATTCGGAAAAACGTATTCGACCATCAAAAGGTGCGCATGTTGTATTGCCGCAATCCGTGTTGAACAGTAACAGTGCGATGTTAATTCCGAAAACGCACGACGGGCGCGTGGTTTTCGCCATTCCGTTTGAAAATAATATTGTCGTCGGCACCACCGATACCGACGCGGACGATGCAAACCTCGAACCGGTGCTTCAACACGCCGAAGTAAATTTTTTGATTGAAACACTGGAAAGATATTTAGAAAAACCCGTTTCACGTGACCATGTTCAAGCCGGCTTTGCCGGTTTGCGCCCATTAATTTCCGGCTCAAATATAAAATCCACGAAAAAATTGGTACGCGACCATGAAGTAGAAACGGATAAAAAAAGCGGACTCGTCAGTTTGCTGGGCGGGAAATGGACGACGTACCGCCTCATGGCAAAAGATACGGTTGATGTTATTGATGAAGTTTTGAACAAAAAAATCGGCATTTGCAAAACGGAAAAACATATTTTAGTAGGCGGAGAAAAATTAAACGACACGGAAATTAAAAAGCTTTGCAACAAATTTGATCCGGATACTGTTCTGCGGTTAATTTCAAAATACGGCAACGATGCCGAAAAAATTTTAGACTTAACACATGAAAATATAGAATGGTCGCAAACATTCGTACCGGGTTATCCTTTCATAAAAGCGGAAATTGTTTATGCGGTGCGAGAAGAAATGGCTTTAACCGTGCGCGATTTTTTAGCACGGCGCACCCGTTTAGAAATTTCTGATTGGCGATTAGCTTCCGATGCGGCACCGATAGTGGCAAAATTGATGGGTGAAATTTTAGGTTGGTCGAACAAAAAAATCGGTAAAGAAACCGCCGATTACCAAAAACTGATCGCATCTTTTGTGATTTGTGCGAAAAATTAATTTTTCCGGTTTATTCTAAACCAATAAAAAATGAGTCTATCGAATTTTTGGCGAAGCCGAATTCCCTTTTTTTGCTTAAATTGTTGAAACAGGCCGCTCCTGATGGAGCTAAAATCCATTTTTACTTTTTTCTACTGACAGTTTGCCTCTGCGCGGCTTAAAAAACTCCGTCAGGAGCGACCTGTCTATTCTTTATTCTCGATTTCGCTTATTGCGGAAAAATTCGGGATAAATCATATTTTCCGAAACTAAAACTTAAAAATGGTTACATCAAAATCTTGGTTTTCCAATTGAAATATTTTCAAGTATTTTTGCTCTGCCTCAATAGGCATTTTTTTTCCGTCAATAAACAACCCTTTTTTACTACTCCACCTGAATTTATATTTACTCGGATTTTTAATCAATCCGTCTGCGATAAACTGTTTGCCCGTTGTTTCTGTACCGATACTCATATTTTCATGCGTTTGACTGTTATGGAAGTTGTCGTCTTTTATTTTTTTATTTTCAATGCGCCTGATCTCGTTTTCAAGGCGATTTTTTTCCGCCTCTAAACGCGCTTGTAATTCTTCCAATTCTCCACTTAATGCTCCCATTTTTGCTTGAAGTTGTTCGTTGTTTTTAAATTTATAATTGCGCATTTTGTCTTTAAACGCTTGCATTTGTTGCGAAAAATTTTCTTTCCAATTGGGTTGAATCGGTACGAAATTTTTCATATCTATTTTCAAATTCTGAAACGATTCGTTTAAATCTTTTTGTGCTTCTCTCCAATTATCTTGCATATCGCGCATGGATTCGGCAACATTATCATTTACTTCTTTGTTCATTTCGGACTGAGCATCCGAATTAAAATTGAAGTTGGAATAAAAATTATTAAACCCACCGATTTTATTCACGCTGCCGTTTCCGTTACGCATATAACCGTGTTTGCGTAGGTCCTCATCGGAGGCTTCTTTACGGTTTAAAAATATTTTTTTGTCACGTACTTCCAACTCATCTATCAAAAGATTATTTCTAAACGTTTTTATTTTTGTTTGACCTTTCTTATCCGATTCGATTTCCGTTCTTTCGTTTCCCTTTTCCGAAATGACGGTTGATATATCTGAACTCTTATTTTTTTTAATAGTTGTTACGGTGCCATCATCATTCGTGATAACCACATCTTTTCCGTTTCGAATAATATTATTTTTTTCGTCGCTTGAATACATTGTAAAACCGTTTTTACCGCCTTGCATCGTAAATCCCGATTTATCTTTTCCGTCATTCGCGTGCATCGTAAAACCGTTTTTACCACCCTGCATCGTGAAACTCGATTTGTCTTTAGCGTCGCCGGCAGACATTGAAAAATTGCCGTCTTTATTATTCATCACAAAATGACTGCCATCTTCGTCTGTGATATTGATATCGAACTTACCGTCAATAGATGCCATCGGCGGTGTCGGCGGTGTCGGCGGTGTCGGCGGTGTCGGCGGTGTCGGCGGTGTCGGTGCGAAAAATCCTTCAAAAGAAGGTGGCGTTGGCGGTGTTGGTGCAATAAATTCTTCAAAAGAAGGCGTTGGCGGTATCGGCGGAATCGGCATATCAAAACCTCTACCGCTATTATTTTCGATATTCCTATTGACGATTTTATTTGCCAACGCATCGAATTTCGGCAAATCTTTTTCGGGAATTTCCACGCCGTTAATAGTAAGTGCTACCGGTTTATTGTCTTGCACTTTGAGTTGAATATCTTGCGTATTGTCGCTGAAATTGTATACCCCGTTGGAAGTGTTTTCGGGTAGAGAATCGTTCGGGTGATAGCTGATAGCTGATAGCTGATAGTTGGAGCTGGATTTTTGTTTTTGTGTTGTAAAAGAGAGCGAAGCGATAACCGCTAAAAGAATGGCAAACGCGATTGTTTTTTCCATGATGTTGGAAGTTGTTGGTGAAGAAGGTTGAAGAATGCGCTGAATGCGCACCAATAATTGATTTTTTTGTTGTCCGGCAAACGCCAACGACGGCGTGAGCGGATAATAATTCATGTCTTGAACTGCTACGAGTGCTTTTGCGTAATTTACTGAACTGCCGCAAAGTTGTATTGCCTTATCGTCGCAACAAGATTCGCGTGCATTGCGCACTTGTGCCGACAACCACCAGACTGCCGGATGAAAATAAAATAAGGCTTCAACAATACTTTGTGCAATGTTGACTAAATAATCGTTGCGCAAAACATGGGCGATTTCGTGCGACAGAATGGCTTCGACTTCTTCCGGCGAAAGGCGATTGAGTATGCTCATCGGAAATAAAATCATCGGTTTCAGGTATCCGATTACCATAGGTGTGCGCACTAATGCACTTTCAACCAAATCAACCGTGCGATGTACACCGGCATTTTCTAAAATTTTATCTTTCATACCTGTCCAATACTCGTCGGGCGGAAAATTCATACGTTGGCGTAAATACTGAATATAACTGATACCGCCCAGCAATCTCAACAAAAAAAATGTCACGCCCAACAACCATACGGAAACGATGAGCGGCAAATTTCTATTGAAATAAGTTTTAAATTCAGTGGTTGATAGTTGGTTAGTCGAGGTGCCAACCGGTATTTGATTACCATTAACTAACTGTCCACTGACCACCGGCAACTGACCATTATTCTGTATTTGATTACCCTTAAGTAACTGACCACTGACCATTGACCACTGACCACCATCCTGCACAAAACTCAATTGTCCGGGCGCGTTCGCTAAACTGTAGTAATAAAAAAAAGTAATGACGGCGAAACCCAATACCGAAAATAAAGCAATGATCGCAATTGTATAATGCGTTTGTGCCGATTTTTTGCGCAAACTTATTAGTATTAATCCCGTAACAAGCGCAATGATTGTTGCTTGCCAAATCGCATGAACGACCATCCAGCCGAGCGCGAAATCAATATTGTGAGAGAAAAAGAGAAACGTATTCATTTGTATGTATTTTTTTCTATTTCGGTTATCAGTTTTTTTATTTTTTCTAATTCTTCGCGCGATGTATTGTTGCTGCCGAGTGCGCGCAATACCAAATTGGACGCCGAACCGTTGAAAGCATTATTAACGACGGTGCGCAGTACTTGTTCTTGTGTTATTTTTTCGTGAATTGCCGGTCTATAAATATGGCTGCGTTCGATGATGTCGCGCTCCAATAAACCTTTTTCAAGCATGATTTGCATGAGTTTTAGCGTGGTCGTATAACCGATTTCCTTTTGGTCGGCACCGCGTTTTTCGTTAAGCGCGTCGTTGATGAAGCGCACCGTTTGCTGTCCGTTTTGCCACAACACCTGAAGTATTTCCAATTCGGAATCTGTAGGAGTAGGTATTATTTTTTTTTGAATCATTTTATTTACTTTTTATTTTTTGCTTACGGAAAGTAGGGAAACTAAAACTAAAACGGCGCTACGAATTATTTCGTATCAAAGGTAATACGAAATAATTCGTAATGTCAAGTATTCCTACGAAAACTTTCGTAATTTTTTCAAAAATAATTTTTTTTTATTAAAACGAACACTCACACACCTTTTCAATCGCACCGTGCATCTAAAGGATGACGATAATTTTTTTTAACTTTTTAAATCCTAAATCATGAGATTATTTGCCGGTCTGTTTTCTTTTTTTACGTTGGTTTTTGGTTTTTTTTCTGTCGGTTGTAACCAAAAAATTCCGATTCAATCGGCGCACATTCATTTCGACAAACAAAATCCTGACGACTATAGCAGAATATCGTACCATGATCGTTTCGGAGATGGGCAAAATATTAAATTTGAAAATGGGCACCTTGATACGGTTATCAGAGATTATTTGCCGGCAACTATTCTTTTAATAGGTAAAGGACGCTATACCCCGAATTATTTGAAACCCAACGATAATTTTATTATTTCGGCGAATAGAAAAGGGCAAATGATTGAAAAATCGGAAAGTGCTTGTACGGCTATATTTGAGTTCAATGAAGAAAAATTATCGGCACCGGTTTTTGAATCGGAATTAAATTGGGATAATAATTATTTTAACCCGGACAAAGATGGTTTTCATCGCAATCATTTCGGTTATGAGCGCATGAAAGGTAGAAAAATTGCGCTCGACAAAGCTTTGTCTAATCTTCAGAAATTGGATGATACCTGCCGTTTGCCGCTTGATGATAAAAAAAGGTTTCAATCGCAACTCAATGATTGGTTTGCAGGGTATATCGTATCGGATGCAATTAACGCGCAACCGGATAGTTTAAAAGAAACTCATGTCGCCGAAGCTTTAAAAACTTTAAATCAAAAAATTTTAACCCTATACGATGCCAAAAAAGGTTTGTGTTTCAATGAACAAAGGTTGGTGTATAGTTATAATGTTTTTTTAAGCCGCGATGCACGTAATACACCCGACGAATTGAAAACGCAATGGAACAACGCAGCCCGATTCAATAAACAAGGCAGAGATTTTATTCGCTTGCGCCTGTTGAAAAAATATTTGTACCGATATGCACCTGATTACGATAAATATTTCGCCGAATTTAAAAAAACAGCACGTGATAAAGATTTTACTGCTTATGCAGATAAATTAAAAAAATCGTACAGAACGGTACTTAACGCCGAAGAATTGGCAAACGAGATGCGCGATACAGCAGGAAATAGATTTACTTTGCAACAAATCATGGACGATAATAAAGGCAAATTAATTTACTTGGTCATCTGGAATGTTTGGGGAGTTAATTTCAATTGGGGTGAAAAACAAGAACAGGTAAATGTTTTGAACAGAGCAAAAGAATTAAATGCAGTACCGATTTTTCTTTCCGCTAACAAAGAGTTAAAACTTTGGAAAATGGCAGTGGACAGTACACCGCTCGGCAATAACGCGACGTATAATATTGAAGTCGCATCGCCTTTGTTTAAATATTTAGATCAAGGCTTTGCTTTCCATAATTTAATCATCAAAAACGGAAAAGTACTTGAATACTTCGCGCCATCTCCGGAAAATAAAGAAATATTACTGAAAACACTTGAACGCATCGCTGTAGACAAGTAATTTGCGGTTGTTTAGCTAAATTTTTTAACCCCGCAAAATACATTAGGCTGTACATAGGATCACGTAAGAAAGAATCAAAAGCAGCTACGTGAACTTATGTACAGCCTAATGTGTCCTATGTAGTTAAAAAATTCGCAAATCACTTAATATAATTTCTCCCCGATTTAAATCTTTATGAAAAACCTTTTCCTGACGCAACGCTTTTTTTTACTGTTCGGTGCCGTGATGGTGCTTTTTTTGGTGGCTTTTCCGTTTGGATTTTTATATCTTATGGCGCGCGTTGTTTTTGGCTTGGCGGTTATTGCGGTGGTGGCAGATTTTATTTTACTTTTCCGAAAAAAAACCGGGATAGAAGCACAACGACTCACGCCGAAATTATTATCGTTGAGCGACGTGAATCGGGTGCGGCTTATCCTGAAAAATAAATCGGGATTAAAACTGAAAACTTCCGTGATAGACGAATTGCCTTTTCAGTTGCAACGCCGCGATTTTATGCTCGCCGTTTCGCTTGATGCCGGTGAAACGCAACAGTTGACGTATGATGTGCGGCCGACAGAACGCGGTGCGTATCAATTCGGCAACTTGAATGTGTTTGCCGAAACGCAATTGGGTTTGGTGCAACGTTTGTTTGTATGTGCCGCGCCGGTAAGCGTTCCGACGTATCCTTCGGTAATACAAATGCGGCAATTTGAATTGAAAACCAAACGCCGCATTGCACAACAAGCCGGCGCGCGCAAAATCAGAAGATTGGGGCACAGTTATGAGTTTGAACAAATAAAAAATTACGTTCCGGGTGATGATTTCAGAACCATTAATTGGAAAGCATCCGGTCGCGCCAATGCTTTAATGGTGAATCAGTATGAAGACGAACGATCACAGCAAGTTTATTGCATCATTGATAAAAGTCGCGTCATGCACGCGCCGTTCAATGAACTGACGCTGCTCGATTATGCTATCAACACCACGTTAGCATTGTCGAATATTATTCTGAGAAAAAAGGATAAAGCCGGTCTCATTTCTTTTTCCGATAAAATCGGCTCCGCAATTGCCGCCGATGACTCGACACAGCAACTGCCTTTCATTCTGAATGCTTTGTACAAAGAAACGCCCGGCAGAGGCGAAGCGGATTATACGATATTGTACCGCTCCGTGCGACAATTGGTAAAAACGCGCAGTTTGCTGTTGCTTTTCACTAATTTTGAAAGTGAAAATGCTATGGAGCGTGTATTGCCTTTATTGAGGCTCATTAATCGGCAGCATTTATTGTTGGTCGTTTTTTTTAAAAATACGGAAATCGAGGATTTTGAAAAAAGTCCGGCGCAAACGACCGACGATATATTCACTCAAACCATCGCGCGACAGTATATTGACGATAAAAAACTTATTTTCAATAAATTGCAACATTACGGTATTCAAACCATCCTCACCGCGCCGCAAGATTTGACCGCCAACACCATTAATCGTTATTTGGAATTAAAAGAACGCGGCATGGCGTGATTTGTTTTTTTGGGTATCAACAACTGCTTCGTGCCGATTTAAAATATTTTTTTATTATTTTCGTCTTTACTATAAACATTCTTGCGTTTTCTGCTCCGAAACTAAACTATTTAAAAAAAAGATAATAAAGAATCCCTATTTTTGCGAAAATAAAATAAAAATGCGTTGACAAATCGCATTTAAGAATTAATTTTGCATTAAATTTTTACAATTAAGCACACGATTCTCTTCCGATTTATTATCCTTCGAACACATGTAATTTTTTCACTCGTTTTCGGGCGTGTGCAGGCACTTTTTGCGCAGATGAAATAAAATGATAACAGTGACGGTAAATTATTTAATATTACACGAAGCTAAACAAACTTAAAGGAATACGAGGCATGAGACAATTAAAAATTACGAAGTCGATTACGAATCGGGAAAGTCAATCCTTAGAGAAATATTTACAGGAGATCGGGAAAGTTGACCTTTTGACACCGGAAGAAGAAGTGGATTTAGCTAAGCGCATTAAGCAAGGCGACCAAATGGCACTCGAAAAACTCACGAAAGCAAACTTGCGTTTTGTGGTTTCAGTGGCAAAACAATATCAAAATCAAGGTTTATCGCTGAGCGATTTAATCAATGAAGGAAATTTAGGTTTAATAAAAGCCGCGCAACGTTTCGATGAAACGCGCGGATTCAAATTTATTTCTTATGCCGTTTGGTGGATTCGTCAATCCATTTTACAAGCTCTTGCAGAACAAAGTCGCATCGTCCGGTTGCCTTTGAATAAAGTCGGCTCGTTGAATAAAATCAATAAAGCTTTTTCCGAACTCGAACAACAATACGAACGGGAACCTTCATCCGAAGAATTGGCTTCTTTGTTGGAAATTACGACCGACGAAGTGGAAACAACTTTGGGTGTTGCTGCACGACACGTATCTATGGATGCGCCTTTTGCGGAAGGTGAAGATAATTCTTTGCTCGACGTTTTGGAAAACACAACCACACTTGGTACCGATACGCTTTTAGAATACAACGAATCGCTTCGCAGCGAAATCGAACGCTCGCTCGGTACGCTGACCGATCGGCAAAGTGATGTCATTCGTTTATATTTCGGTATCAGCGTCGAACACCCGATGAGTTTAGAAGATATCGGCGACAAATTCGGTCTTACCCGCGAACGGGTGCGTCAAATAAAAGATAAAGCGATCAATAAATTGCGCACGACTAATAAAAGCAAATTACTGAAACATTATTTGGGAACATAAAAGAAGTATGAAGGAGGAGTTAGGAAGTAGCAATTCCTACTTCCTCATAAAAAGTTAATAAAAAGCCTGTGAAGTCAATTGACTTCACAGGCTTTTTAGTTTTATCTAAAAAAACAGACTTGACGCATTATATAAACTACCAGGTACGTACTAATTATTTATGCAAGTTGCGAATTGATAAAATGGTAACTTGATTGCTTTTTTTATTTAAAATTTAAATTCTTCTACTGCTTTCAATGCTTTTGGTAAGGCATTATCTTTTAATTCAGGAACTGCCACGCCTTCCACTCTAAAAGTTGTCAGGTCCGTCATACCTAAAAAACCAAGTATGGTTCTCAAATACGGTTCTGTAAAATCAAAAGCTTTCCATGCCCCTTCGGAATAAACACCACCGCTTGCAATAGCTAAATAGACCTTTTTATTTTTCAATAACCCTTCAGGACCTGTTGCAGTATATTTAAAAGTTTTTCCTGCTCTACTTATATGGTCTATCCAAGCTTTCAATGTTGATGGAATTCCAAAGTTATACAAAGGTGTATCAATAACGATGGTTTCAGCATCAAACAATTCTTGTATGGCATTATCTGAATGTTTTACAGCTTCCAAAAGTTCAGGAGACATACTTTCGGCAGGTGTAAAAAAGGAATTAAGATGCACTTCTTCCAAATGCGGAAACAATGTCTTCGTTAAATTATGGGTCTTTAAAACACTGTTCGGATACGTGCTTTGTATTTTTTCTACAATAGCATTTCCTAATTTAATGCTTAGTGATTCATTACCCCGAGAACTTGAAATTAAATGTAAAATTGTCATTTTTTTTTTTATTATTAGTAAGCACAAACTTACGAATATTTGCAGACCGTTGGTAATTAATAACCTTTAAGTTAGTATTAACTTTTTTGTTTTTAGTTTAAAGTCAAAGTGGAATGAAAAAAAAGACGTTTACAATCAATATAATCCAAAGAATTATCGAGAAAATATTCGATTTTTTATTCTTAATAAGACAAATCGAAAGTGAGAGGTGTGTTATCGTTTTTTTTTTAAATTGAGAAAGTACAAACTTAATCGAGTGGATATACTAAAATTCGGTGAAATCTATTGACTTCACCGGTTTTTCCGTTTTTTTGTTGAACCACAATTTATAATAGCAGTCTTTCATGCTTCCATTTACAATATAATAAATTTTTTGCCGGGTAATACTTTTATCAATCCTTTAAACTCCAAAGACAGCAGTAATCCGGCAATTTCGCCGTGCCCTTTTTGTGTGATATAATTAATAGTGTCAATTAAAGCACCGGTTTCAAATTGTTTGACGGTTTCGTAAACGAGCGTTTCGCTGTCGCTCAAAATCGGAAATAATTGCGGCTGAACGGCTTTTACGGCATCCAAATATTCCCAACGCAACACGCCGGCAATATCTTCTACGGACTCCAAAACATGAACGCGGTGTTTTTTGATGAGCAAATTACAGCCTTCCGAATATTTATCCCCGGTTCTGCCCGGAACGGCGAAAGTTTCTTTTCCTAAATTCAGAGCCTGTGTTGCCGTAATCATAGAACCGCCTTTCGTTGCCGTTTCTATTACCGCCACTGCATCGCACATACCGGCGATGATGCGGTTGCGCATCGGAAAATGTTCGCGGTCGGCACTTTGCGCACTGAAATACTCAGTCAATAAGCCGCCGTTGTCCAACATTTTATGCGCCGTATCGCGGTGTTCACTCGGATAAATACGTTGCAAACCCGTACCCATTACGGCAATGGTCGGAATGTTCACCTCCAAACATTTTCTGTGCGCTGCAATGTCAATGCCGAAAGCTAAACCGCTCACGACCGTAACGTTATAGTTTTTTAATTCTTCGATAATTTTATCGCACATCTTCAAACCGTAAGGCGTAGGTTGGCGCGTGCCGACGATGGAAATAATCCTGCCGTGGTTTAAATCCGCGTTGCCTTTGTAATATAAAATCACGGGCGCGTCGTGTCTGTTTTTCAAACGTTCCGGATATTCGGCATCAGTGTACGAAAGTAATTGCACATCATTTTTTTCGGCAAACAGCATTTCTTTTTCTGCCTTACCGATGACTTCGCATTTCAGTATAGTTTCCGCCGTTATTTCGCCGATGTTCGGTATTTTGAGTAAATGTTTTTTACTTGATTTAAAAACGGCTTCCGCGCTGCCGCAATACCCGATTAAAGTTTTTGCAGTAACTGCACCTACGTTCGGTATTTGCGTGAGTGCCATTCGGTAAAGTAGTTCGCTCATAGTTTAGTTTTGTTGGACGTTGGAAATTGTTTCCCGGATTTCGGAATTTAAAGGAAGTTTTCGCTTGAAGCGAAGCCTTCCTTATTTCGGATTTCGGATTTCGGGAAACAATATCCAACGTTCAAAGAGTCCAAAGTCCAACGTCCGGTTTATTTAATCACTTTATCCGGATTGTTTTTCATAAAACTTGCCCACGAATTTGATTTTTTTCCGCCGCCCAAAACGTTTTGTGAAGCGTAATAATGACACAATGCCGCAGCTAAAGCATCGGAAGCATCGTAAAAAGAAGGTTCTATGGTTTGGTTTAAAATGCGTCCGACCATCGCAGCCACTTGTTCTTTAGAAGCATTACCGTTGCCAACCACACTTTTTTTTATTTCTTTGGCGGAGTATTCATTCACTGTCACGTTGTTCGTCATAGCGGCGGCAATAGCTACTCCTTGCGCGCGACCGAGTTTGAGCATGGATTGCGGATTTTTTCCGAAAAAAGGTTGCTCTATCGAAAATTGTTGCGGTGCAAAAGTATCAATCACCCAACACATTTTTTCAAAAATACGTTTCAATTTTTCTTGCGCATCGGGTACGTGTGTCAATGTAAGAATACTCATCGTGATGAGTTTAAATTTTTTGTCTTCAATTTCCAAAACGGCATAACCCAAAAAATTTGTTCCCGGATCCACGCCCATGATTCTGTATTTTTTTTCAATTATTTTTTCAATCATAAAATTTCCTAAAATTTTTTTTTAAAAATTTTTCAAAACATTTTTATTTATTTTTCAAAAAGAATTTAAAAACAAAAGTAGTTTTTATTTTTTTAATTTTCAAAAAAATAAAACAAGATGTTTTTATTTTTTATTTTTAAACAAAAACAAAAATCAAATTTCCAGCGTTATTTGTCGGAACAGTATTTTTGTTGTATGGGGCTAAGTTTACGATTTTGGCGCGGTCTGATTATTTTTTTGTGTCTTGCAACTTCGCTTCCGATGCAAGCTCAGGATTTTTTTGTCGTAAACAGTAAAGGTATTCTCCAAAAAATTGACCTCTCTAATTGTAGCGTAGAAAATCGCGGGGATAATCCTTCGCGTCTAACGTATGGCGATGTGACGTTTCATCCGAACGGTAATTTTTATGCGATTACAAGAAACAGTTTATACGAAATGGATACGGTGACGGGTTACGCCAATCATTTTTACGATTTTAAAACTTCCGCTGATGCACTTAACGCGATGACAACTGCTGTGGACGGTACTATTTACGCGGCAAGTACCTCCGGCGAACTCATCAGTTTTAATATAAAAACGCGCACGGAAAAAAATTTAGGACGCATCGGTGCCGTAGGCAGATATTTTACGGGTGCTACCGGCGATTTAACTTTTTATAAAGGAGAATTGTATATGGTGGCGTTTGAAAATTTATTGCGTGTCAATATTTCCAATCCGTTGTACAGTACGGTTATTCTCAAGTTTCCGAAAGCGGATTTACCGATTTTCGGTTTGGTCGGTTTCGCGGATTGTAAAGGTACGCGCACGTTCGCACTCACGTCGGAACCGCAATCGCGTATTTTTGAGATTGATTGGGATAAGCTGACCGTGCATCAGGTGTGTACGATTAATACGGAAGTGTTCGGTGCGGGCAGTCGCTACGATTTGTTTTCTTCGTTGCCGCTACCGGACACAACATACCTCAACGATACAACTTGTATCAAACCGCTCATCGGTATGCGCACGCGTTCTGCATTCAGAAGTTCGCGCGGATGCGACAGTATTACGTACACCGATCATTTTTTAAAAGTAGATACTGTTCAAAAAGATTCGTTTATTTGCCATACCGTCAACACGACTTTCGATACCGTTTATTATTCAAAACCAAATGCCTGCGATACTTTATTTTATCAAAGAAATTTAACCGCGCCGATTATCAGCGACACCGTACGCACGACGCGGCAATTGTGTGAAGGCAACAATTTTATAATAAACGGTAAACCTGTTTCGAAAAACGGTACGTACCAAATTTTAAGCGTCAACAGATACGGTTGCGACAGTACAACGTTTCTGACGGTTCATGTTAATCCGCGCCGATTGGATACGACTTACCTCAGAAAAAATTTATGCGGATACGATAGTTTTCGGTTTGACAAAGATTATTTAAAGTTGCCCGGCAATTACCGTCGTGTTTTGCAAAATATTTCCGGATGCGATAGTTTATTGCTTTTAACGCTTGGTGTATCTTCGAGAGATACTTTTACGGATAACCGTTTGAGTTGTGATCCAAAAAAAGTCGGCACTACGGTTTATATTCATGTAGATCAATTCGGTTGCGACAGTATCGTTCGGACCATCGTAAAACCTTATAAAAATCCGAATCTGCAAGCGACACTACCCGACAATTTGAAAATAAATGTGGGCGACAGCATTGCGTTGTCGCCTTTCGTAAACTTTAATCCGTATTATGTGCGTTGGTACCGCCCGGAAGATGTGAGTTGCGATACTTGCTTCCATACTTTTGCTAAACCGTTAAATTCAACCGTTATTAAATTTGTGGCGACAGATTCATCTTATTGCAATGCAGAAGCGGACATAAACATTAAAGTGAATAGAACGCGTCAAATTTTTATTCCGACGGCATTTTCACCGAACGGCGACGGCGTAAATGATTTTTTTACAGTGTCCGGCGATAAGCAATTCGATTTTGTGCGTTCCTGTTACATTTCCGACCGTTGGGGAAATACGGTTTACACAAAAGAAAATTCTCGACAAGATGTTTTATGGGACGGTATGTTCAACGGACGCGAAGCGCCAAGCGGTGTTTATATTTATAAGGTCGTTGTACATTTTCGCGACGGAGAAGAAGTAATTTATGACGGAGAAATAACGCTTTTGCGATAGCGGCTTTTTAACTTTATACCGGCGGCACAAAAAAGCGCGCAAAGAAAGTATATTTTCTTTGTGCGCTTTTTTGTGCCACCGGTATCGGAGTATTGAACGAAAATAATTAACCTCTGTTTACAAACAGCCTCGTAAATATTATCGGTTACGTGTGCCGAATTATTTCTCTGCAAACTAAATTGGGTCGTGCGTAACATCAGTTATTAACTCATGTTGCTCAGAGTTACAGAGCAACTTCCCATTTTAGAATCCGGAAATAATCGGATATTCGAAAAATAATTTAAATAAAACAAACAAAAAATTTGCAAATAAAAACAAAATGTTTTATATTTGCACTCGTAATCAAAAAACAGCGGAATGAATGTTTTTAATTAAAAACTATTAGAAAATCGAACCGCCATGCAAATAAATATTTTTCAATTATGGTCTTACTCTAAAAAACATTGGTTCAAAGTATGTCTGCTGTTTTTAATTATAATAGCGGCTTTGAAACGCGACATGAGTTTTAGTATTCAAGTGGGTAATAAAACGGCAGTAAACGAAAAAAAATTGGTACCGGAAATAAATTCTGCGACTAACTCGGCAAAAGGTACGGAATTGAGCTTTGCCGGCGATTTATTTAATCAGCGCAATCGGAAAAACGAACCGGTTATTTCGGAATCCGCGAAAATCGCTTACTTGAAAAGATTCGCGCAAACGGCAGTCAATGAACAAAAAAAATTCGGTATTCCGGCGAGCATTACTTTATCCGTAGCCTTTATACAAAGTAAATCCGGTACCGCCGATCGGTGCAAACGCGCTAACAATCATTTCGATTTGTTGGCAACGTCGGATTGGAAAGGCGCAACGGATAATGATGAAAATTTGAATTTCAGAAAATATGATAATGCGTGGTTAAGTTTCAGGGATCACAGTTTGTATTTAACGAGCGGAAAGTTTTCGGATTTGAAACACGCGGGTACAACCAATTATAAAACGTGGTTAAAAAATTTGCAAAAACTCGGTTATGCGGACACTTCGGAAAGTTTTATAAACGATATTCGGGAAACGATCGAAAAATATAAATTGTATCGCTTGGACGGGAAATAGTTTTTCAGGTGAAAGTTAATTGGTTGGTGTCATAGTTTAAAAATTAGAACTCCTCGCACAATATCAGTAATCAACCAAAACCCGAAACTAAAAAATTTTGTCTCTTCATGGGGATTTAATATAATGCTGTTTTTTTGATTTTAAGAGACCGCGCTTTGCGCGGTCTCTTTTTTTTGGCATTAAATATGTCCTTTAGCACATATAGATGTGAAAATTTTGTTAAATTTTCGTTAAAATGCAAGATAAAAAATTTTTATGACTAACAAAAAAAGGTTAAATTAAAAATCCAAACTACTTTCGCACTCGATAGAAACGACACATCACTTACAATTGCATTGCTTGCGTTAATTAATACCGCATGAAAGAAAAATTTATTTACAACAAACATACATTACAATACGAAAAAATTGAAAACAATTGGCGTGAAAGCGCACTCAAAGTATTCGGTTTAATTTCAACGGTTATTGTATCTGTACTTTTAGTTTCGCCGATTTGGCAACGTATTTTTCCGACTGCCGCCGTGCAGCAAAAAGAAAAAGAGATTGATCAACTGACATTCAAACTCAAAGCGTTAGAAAAAACTTCGGACATCAACGGCAGCGCATTGCAATCTTTACAATCGCGTGATGCGCATTTATACCGCATGATGTTCAATATGAATCCGATTGATGCGGCGGTTTGGAACGGCGGTTCGGGTGGTCACGATCGTTTATTGGATTTAGCAAAATATCCTACCACAGAAAACATTCTGAAAACTCAAGACAAAGTTGAAAAATTGTCTCAACAATTAGTCCTTCAATCGCGCTCATTGGATACTTTAGTGAAAATGGCTGCCGATAAAGAAAAAATGCTCTCCGCTATACCGAGCATCAAACCCGTCAGAGAAGATATGTTGCACGCCGGTTTAGACGCACTTTCCGGTTTCGGTTGGCGCGTACATCCGATACACCATGTGCGCCGGTTCCATAAAGGTATAGATTTTTCTGCTTCATCGGGAACGGCTATTCAAGCTACGGGTGACGGCATTGTAGAAATTGCCAGCGTAAACGGCGGATACGGCAATTGTGTTATAATCAATCATGGTTTCGGTTATCAAACGCTTTACGGTCACATGATGCGTATAGATGTCAAAGCCGGACAAAAAATAAAAAAAGGCGAACGTTTAGGCGTTGTCGGCTCAACCGGTTCGTCTACGGGTCCTCATTGTCATTACGAAGTGCATTTCAACGGCAACATAGTTGATCCGTTACCTTTTTGTCTGGACGGTCTTTCGCCGATGGAATATGCCGCTCTCGTAAATGCGGCTTCACGCGAAGGCAGATCTTTGGATTAATTGTCGCAGAGTTTTATTATTACAAGTTTAGATAAAATAAAAATGCCGCAGGACGTGTACTCTGCGGCATTTTTATTTTTGTAAAACTTGTAATTTTCCGTTTCAACAGCAACAAATTTCAGGTACCGGAACCAATCGGGATGTTCTGTAAATGCGCATTTTACCTAAATCTTGACCGACGGGTGCAGCTACGGGTGCGTGATTTTTAAACAACTCCACCGCTAAAATACTCAACGGCGCATCGTGCGGTAATCCCATATTTTCAAGCAGGTTTATAATTTCGTTTTGCGACCAACCGCAACCGCCGTATAGATCGGTTACACTTTGCTGTTGATAAAAAGCGGTGTAATTATCTCCTTTGCGTAGCGCGATCATTCTTTTTTCGCCCAATAAAATATTTCGGAAAGCCGCGCCGTCTGCTTGCAGCACTTGCGTGTATAAAACACCCCAAATTTCTGTTTGCGGTTCACCCCGCAAAAGTGATTGACCATTGTATATCGGTGTAGCAAAAGGTGCTGTCATGATAATGGCTTCTTCGTTTCTGTCAACAGTTGCGGTAAGCAGTGGTGCCTGATGTTGAACACCTGTTAATCGCATCGGTCGTCCGAAACGTGCTTGTGCTGTTGACCAAACGCGCGCATGACCAACACAAAATTCGTAAACAAAAAAACCGAAAAGTTCTTTTGAGTCGGCGTGTAAACCGGGCGGAAACGGCAAAATAAAATGTCTCGGTGAAACGTCTTTGCACGGAATCAATCTTTGCCAAGCATTTAAACCGGCGCGATCATCGGATTGCCCGATAGTTATCGTGCGAATGAGTTCCGGCGGTAAAAATGCAATGTTTTCTTTCGGATCCGATACAGGCGTATAACCGGTAATTAAAATCGGATCGGGTGCATAAGCTTTCACGAAAGCAAAATAATCATCGTCCGGATTTTGAAGCGGCTCCGCAAATTCTATCCACAAAACTTTATTTCTGTTTACGGTTTCCGAATAATCGTCGGTATGTTTGAACGGACTAAGTGCAACGCCTGCAGAAACAACTTTCGGTACTTGTGCCGGCGCAAAAGCGATCGGAACAATCATCTTTAAATTTTTTACGGCATCTTGTTTCGCGGGTGCCGCTTTGAAATTCGGTTCGATGGTATAATTTAATTGTTCGGGTTTAGGAAACGCGCCCGGAAAAATTTTCGGATCTACGGCATCGAAAAAAATAATACGCGTATGCGTTCTATCGGCATTTTTCAGCGCATTGAGACTTACCGTATTCTGAATTTCAATATCTCCGACTTCTATACCGTCTCTTTTAATGCTGAAACTTTTATAATCTAAACCATCCCAAGACCAATCTCTTTTAATTTCGAGAATTATGCTCGGTATCCAAAGGCGAATCAAATCCGCTTTTGATGAAAAAGTAATGCTGCCGTGTTCCGGTGACAGCGTGTGCCGGATACCTTTAGAACAACCGAACACAACGCGCTCGCCGGGTTTACCGAACAGTATCATGCCGGTAGTATCCAACTCTAATTGTTCTGCAAAACGTTGTAACAAATTAGCGGGCGTTTCAAAAGACTGTCCGTTAATCGTCATTAAAGCCGCTAAATTTAAAGTCGGCATCGGATCGGGTTGTAAAAAAACAGTTTGAAACTGTCGTGCGGGACTTGTATTAATAAACAAATTTCGCTCGTCTTTTGAGGCGGCTCGGGTGTAAAAAGTTTCGGCTTTTCCGATACGTGCTTCCGGATTACCGAAATATTTTAGTGTCGTATCTTCTTTACAAACCGGTGTTACCCGTATTCTGATGTCTCTTGCCGTCGGCAACATGAGCGCGGAAATATTTGTCGTTAAAGGCAAATCGCCTAAATCTGCGGTGTCGCCGAATTTGATGACATTGGCATCATGAAATTCAACTTGCAAATCAAAAGGTTGCGTTATATCATTCGGAAAATTGCGCGTGGTCGTGTATAAATGATAATAAGATTCTTTGCCTGATTTCGATGCCAAATTATCCGGTTCGTGCGCTTTTACGGCTACATCTATTTGAAGAAAAGCCACATCGGGATCAAAATAAAGTGCTTCACGCTTTTCTGTCATCGCAACCGGTAAATCGGCTAATAAAAAATCGTAAGCATTCGGTAAACCGGTATAAAGTAAAGATGGAAACCCTAATCCGGGACGGTAAATTTTACACGATGTTTTGTCCGGCTTAATCGGTTGTCCTTCTTTCAAGTCGGGTATGCGCAGTTTTTGCGGCGGCATCAAGCGTCTGAAACGGCAAGTTGCCGTCGGCGATTCACCGCCGTTGAACGGAATATCTTTTTCGCCCGGACCTCCACCGGTCGTATCCGCAAATCGGACGCGAAAATCATACGTTTCGCTGTAACGCAAAAGTACTTTTTCTGCATCTATTGCCTGCATTTGTTTACTTAAAAGATGCTCGGTTTTGGAAAGTGCCGCCGATTTTGCATCTTTAATAATCAGCGAATTACCTGTCCAGAGCGTAAAATACATCGGCAACCAAAAAATACCGTCTTTTTGTCCGTCCAATTGTGTCGGACCCACTTCCACGCCGAGTTCTCCTTTAATGTTACCAATATCAATGCCGTTCAAAACCAAATCGCCTTCAACTTTGGTAAGTGAATTCCATTTTGTATCTCCCTCACCGGTTTTGCGCACATCTACACGGAAATTCAGTACACCCATCGGTGCATCTAAACGCGTACCCAAATCCGGATCAACCGTCATCTGACGGTTTTGCCAAATCAAAAGCTGCTCATCATCCCAACCCAAACGAATACCGAAATCGCGTGTCTGTTGCAAACCATCTTTTTCTTTTCCGGGTTCGAGTAATAAATTAGCACTCACCGGCTGCATACAATGTATTATTTTTCCAAAACCATCGTCGTAATCTTCCGCTTCAACGAATACCGGATCGTAATTTCCAGCCACCGGTGCATCTGATACCGGAAATTGAACGGCGGCAAATAAGGGGCGCGGTACCGATAATGCCGGAATTCGTGCCGCATATCTTTTAATAATATCCGGTTGCGCAATTATTTGCGGATAAAAATCGCTTGTTCCGTCGAGATCAAAATACAACCACCCGCCGTTTTTTAGTATACCGGCTGTAATCGGTACTTCAACTTCGTAAATAAAGCCTAATTTTTTAGCCAAAACGGGTTGACGGAGCGACAAAGCAAAAACTTTCCCCCAACTCACTTCATCGGTGCTGCGTATCGGTTTAGGCAGTGTATCGTCTTTTTTCTTTACGGCACAGTGATAGCTGTCGTCGGTTTTGGCGAAAGGTGTGCGCGGTTGCGAAAAAGCAAAAGCATTCCGATAACTGTGCGGCAAATATTTTTGAATAAAAGTAGATGCTTTCGCCGGATGAACGACATTGGAAGGTTTTGTAATTTGGAAGGACTTTGCCAATTCTTTAAATAAATTCAAAGCATTGTCCGGCGGTGTTGTGTTCACGGCAATCGTATTGGTTACGCCGGTAGGTTGCGGCAGCATATCCAAATTATCAATTACCATCGCATTGAATTTGAGCTGCGCTTGCGCGAATGCCTTTGCAGTCACGCCTGGCGGTACATTAACGGCAAACGGTACTATAGGATCTTCATGCGGCAGCACGAGGATATTTACTTTTATAGAATTGCCATCCCAATGTTGCGGGAAGGTCATCACGGTGAGCTTGGTGGGAGAAAGTGCCATAATTAATTACGAATTACGAATTACGGGTTTAAATTTTGGATTTTAGATATTGAAGAAAGTCTTCGCTTAAAGCGAAGCCTTCCTTATTTTGGATTTTGGATTTATAAAAAATTTTTTAAATCCAAAATCCAAAATCCTTTTTATGAGACTTGTGTTTTTTCTTGCCAAGTAACATCGAACTCAAAATGAATAACAAAGGCGAGGGATATTTCTGCTGCAAATTCTATTTCGCAAACCGCATAAGTTTTATCCACGCCGCCCGAACTTTCTTTTTCTTGTCCGCCTTTTGCTTCAAGGTGTATACCGATGACGATTGCACCGTCCAAAAGTTCCGCTTCTCCTTTAAAAATTATTAAAACGAACATTCCCGAACTTGAAGTTGAGCCGGAATCTTTCCATTCCATTTCTAAACCTAAGGCTTCGATAACGGAAACATCTCCGACAATAGGCCAATTTACGGCGATTTCTAAACCGACTGCCACTTTAAAACCGAATGATTTTCCTTCTTTAGAATCTAAACCAAATTCAAATTCCAAAGATCCGAAGAAATAGATACCCACTTTTGCGGGCAAAATCTCTACCAATAAAATATGAATTTCGCCGCCGATTTTTAATGAAGCACCGATAGAAAGCATTTCCTTTTTTTGATTCTCTATTTCAGTAGCATCCGTAGGCTCGTTAATAGAAAAAGAAGACGGCAGCATATTATAATGTGTTTCAATCTCGAACTCCAATCCGATTTTCAAAGGCGTTAAATGCGGTGCGGCATCGAAGGCTTCTTTTTCAAGCAGGGTCGGACCTTTTATTTTAACACCGAATACATGAATTTCTATTTGCGATGGAATCGGCGGCGCGGGTGTTACTTGAAAATCCAATTTGAAGCCGATTAAACCGGCTTTTAATTTCGGTTCCCAACTGTCGGACGTTGTATTGCCCATATTTACGGCAAAAGCCGAAGCCATATCGAAGCCCCCAAGAAAACTCAGAAAATCTATAATCGGTTGCAGTATCGAAGCGAATTTGAGTTTAGGATTTACCATTTGCGGACGCTTGCCGGCTTCGGAAATAAAATCGGTCGTGACGTTGATTAATCCTTTAAACAACAATAAATCAACTACGATACTCACATTTTTTGTATGCGCGAGCCAAGGCAAAGCTGCTTCGGAATCGAATAAGAAATCCACGTTACTTTGCGAACCACTGAGGTTAGAGTAATCTAAGTAAATTCTCGAACTGCCGTTGTTGAGGAAATCTCTGGTATATCCGTTCGGTGCCGTAAAATTTCCGCCGGAAGTCAATTTCAATTTGCCGTTGCCGAGTATTTGCAAATTCGTACCGCCTCCGCCCAAAGGAAAAGCGGTATTTAAAGCCGGAAAAATACCTTTTGAATTTAAAAGCGCGAAGGCATCGGCAAAATACGGATGAAACGTACTTTTTATACCTGTATCATTACGTTGAATGGTGGGGCGTAAAAACAAAACTTTTTGCGAACCCGTCGATTGCAAAAGTGCATAATCCGTTTTCGGTGCGGCGGCAACCAAAATATCCACCGGATCAGCAAAGCGGTAAGGTTGAGTCGGTACTGTATTTAATTTTCCTTCTCTGATTATCGGCAATGCACCGTCTTCGTTTAACACAACCATATCTCCGGAATTTTCAGATCTTTTTATTTGCGACCACGAACCTTCTTTCGGTAATGCCAACGAACCGTGACCGGCGGCGACAAAGAGTTTTGAACCGAAATTATCAGCAGCACTGACATCAATCCGCACGACGCGCATATTTTGTCCGGATTGACCGACGTTAACAACGCAATCTAAAGGTCCGCCTAAAGCACCTTCAGTACGGAGTAATTCGCTGAACTGTTCCGGCGTTAGCGGTTTTTGATAAGGCGATAATTGTACGAATCCGCGTTGTCTTTTAGTCGGCACATAACCGTTTGTTGCACCGGTAACAACATCGTCTATCAATGCGTCACCGTCAAAAAATACTTCTTGCAAAATCACGCTTTCAAGCGGATCAACAGCATCTACTTTATAAATTCTGCCCGTGTCCCTTATTTCCGTGACGTGATACATTCCTCTGACGATACCGGGATGAAAGTCAAATGGGCTTTTATAATCTACTTCTTTAAGAGTGATTTTATCTATTTGAGTATAAGAAAAATCGTAGATGCCCGGACCTTGTGCCACCCAACCACTGTCGTAACGGGTTACGCCGCCGCCGGAAGTGCGTTGAATTGTAATGGTGCGCACTACCGGAACACCGAAAGGATATTTAAGACTTTTTACTTGAATCACTTCATGCGAAGTACGACCGAGCATCACATCAAATCGGGCTTGACTTGTGGCGGCAATTTTCGCTTTCGGGTTCAGCCATTTGCTGAAAATTGTGGCTCCGTATCCGGAAATATCCATGCGCTGTAACGGTACGCGCTGTTTGTTGCCGCCGGGTTTAAATTCATTATTAAAAATTATATCAACATCCGGACCTAAAACGCTGAGCGGGTTTCCGTTGTCATCCAAAGGAATATTTCCGGTGAGCAATTCTATCAAATTGCGTGTTTGTATGGTGGCTCCCGTAAATTTCGGTGACTCAAAATCCGCACCATTGTCTGGACTCGTAGCCGTTACGGATATTTGTAAACCGCCGGCAAGTTTTTGGTCATCGAAAGCAGGTGCATTATAACCGACTTGCGCGCCTTCTTGTGTTGTATCGGTTGGATTTTCTAAAAAAGCCATGGCTTTCATACCGAAAGGCAATGAAAATAAAGCCGCCATTTTTTTCGGATGCGTCGGGTCGTTATAAGCCGAAAGAAATTTTTCTATTACCGGTTTAGGTGCAATGGGTACTAAATCAAAACTTTCCGTTCCGAAAATCGTCGGATCGCCAGTGTCCGGTGAAGTGACGGGGGAAGGAAAAGGCGAAGGTTTAACTTTCGGATTCTGTATTGTCCAAAGCGGTTCCCATTGCACTTGCGGCAGTGTATAAATCCGGGTATTGAAAGCATCGGTTACTAAATCTATACCCTGAACGGCGAGCGGAAACTTCGGGTTTAACTGTTCATTTTTTCGCCGACTGAACCCCAATCCTACACCAAACAAATCGGCGTTTGTAGATACGTCCAACAAATAAATAGACGCTTCGGACAATTGCATCCTGTCATTAAAAATATTTATTAAACCCGCGGTGTTTTGTGCATCTTCTTGTTGTATTTTTTGTGTATTGTCCGGTTTTATACCCACCGCAAACATTTGTGCTTGAAAATCCGATGAAGTTTGTAAATTTCCAGTCGTGGTTGCACCAACGGAAAAATGATTGCCGGCAACCGGCAATTGCCGATTATATTCTATAAAATTAAAAACATCGCTGCTTGTATTATCGGCAACAAACAGCAGTGTTAATTTCGGTGTCGCCGGATCCGTCCATTGAATAAGTGATGCGAGACTTAATCCGCTCAATACTTGTTGAGAAGCGCGGTCGCGATTGCCGAAAAAAGGTTGATAATTGGTAACATACGGATCGGGTAATGACGGCAACAAAAAATACATCGGACAGTTCAATACCACCGTACCTTCATCAATGTCGTTGCGCGAAGTCCATTTTCCGAACAAATAAAAATCATCAACGGGAGTAGTTTTTATTAAAGCATTGCTCAAAGCAAATGAAATCGGCTTGATACCTACGGTTTTTTTGGCGGCAATGAGTTGCTGCATCATTTTCAACGCTTCCACATAAACATAGTCCGAATTTTTTATTTCAAACAAAACGACGGTTGCCGAGAGCGCATTGATTTTCAATCGGTGTTTATCGGCACTCACGGGTCTATCCAATCGGGCTTGCATGCCTGCATTTCCTAAAATTAAAGTTTCATTGCCACTGCTTAAACAACTATAGATAATTGAAAAATGTTTTCCGTATTGGATATCTACGGTAGAGCGAATTTTTTTGGTCGCATTTTTTTCTTCCCATACATCGAATTTCTGTGCAGTTCCAGCTGAAGCTGCATCAAGTGCCGTTATCGCAATTCTGCCGGGTTCGCTCATTATGTAAGTCGTGTTGAGTTGCACGGGACCTTTTTCAACACTTTTCCAACCGGCTTTGATGCCCGATTTTAATTTTAATACTACCGCACCGATACCGGCGGCTTCGCCTAATTGAGTTATAATATTCACCGTTACGGGTAATGCCCAATAATTTCCGCTAATCATCGCCGTTTCGCTGATTTGAAAAAGCGGTGAACGCACCGATGGCGCGGAAAAAATATTGCCGTTGCCTTTATAACCAATCAATATTCTGTTTAAAATCGCGTCGAAAATCGGTGCGACAGCATTATCTTTCGTAAATTTATACGCCGAGCCGTATACTTCCAAAGACATATCGCCGGCTTCAGAAATAGTTACGCCTCCGGCACTGCAAATAATTTTTACTTTTTGAGGCAATTGGAGCGTTTGATTTTTTGCATCATCGCCCGTGCTTGTACCGATTGCCGGTGTGTCAACACTTTGATCAAGATCAAGCAATAATTCGCAATCATCGCCACCCGCAATGATGATAGCTCCGCCGGAAATCGTTACGGGTTGTTTAAAATAAATATCGCCGCCTTTTATTTTTAATCCGGTAAAAGCACCCGAAGGCGCAGAAGCTGAAATGAGTTGCGAACGCACCCAAACACTGCCCGCCGGTAAATGATAATGCAGATGTGCCGATAAAAATCCTTTGATCGGAATTTGTAAAAATAAATCGCTGCCGCGCGCCACCGTTACGTGATGCACCCGTTTATAAAAATCGAACCAAAACAGTTTACCGAACGTATCCGTAAACGGACCTAATGTATGGTCAACCATTTGTCCGGCTGCCCATATCGGAACAGACGCTGCGTACTGACTTGTTTTTACGGGTACTTCGCGCCGAAAAACGCGGAACATATTCGGTTGGTCAATTGCCGGTTGATTCGGTTGTTTGTTTAACAGATGGGTCGGTGGGTCGGTTAACAAGTCGCTCGGTTGAAGCGGATGGGACTGTTGATTAATTTTGTCGAGAAGAAGACCGTTTTCCGGTAAAATTTCCGTGATGTTTTGTACTTGTAAGGTCTCCGCTAATGCTGCTTTTAAAGTGTCCAATTGTTTTTTCGAAACATTTTTAGCCGGCAAAAGTCCGTCGGTGAGTGTTGCGATTAAATCGGCGATATTTTTTTGTTCCATTAGTTTAATAATAAAAAATTAGAGGAATGTTTTATGATTTTTAGTTTTAAAACAGAAGAATCCTCTGACACTAAACGCATCGGTTTAAATGTTTTGTAAAAGTCAGGGAAGAATTGTTTTAAATTATCGGAAGCATTTGAATTGACGGCGTACGAACAAGCAAGCAGAGGCTTCTTTTACCGGCAAAATTCTTAACTGTTTATTCATGATTGCGGCAGGCATTTTACCGGGAAAGTTATCGAGAAAAGATCATAGGCAGTTGTTTTATTCGGCTGAAAAATATAAAATGGTTGTTTTCCAAATTCGGTTACTTACAATAATGCAAGTTTATACGCTTATTTTTTAATTTGCAAGTATTTCCGGTTTTTTTTTTTAATAATCGTACAATGCTTCAATAGATTTGTTTTCGTGGGTGTTGCGGATGGCGCGCGCAAATAATTTCGCCGTAGACAATACGTGTATTTTAGGTGAAGTTTGTAGTAACGGAATCGTATCGCAAACAACCAGCTCCGTGAGTACCGAATTATTAATATTTTCGTAGGCTTTTCCGCTCAAAATCGGGTGCGTGACAAAAGCGCGTACACTTTTAGCTCCTTTTTGCATAATAACTTCCGCTGCTTTGCAAAGCGTTCCGGCAGTATCAACCAAATCATCAACTAAAACGACATCAAAACCTTCCACGTCGCCGATCACATTCATTTCCGCGACTTCATTTGCCTGTTTGCGGTATTTTGAACACGTCACGAAATCGCGTTCGAGAATACGCGCGAAATTGCGCGCCCGTTTTACGCCGCCGACATCCGGTGAAGCAAACAGCACATTGCTCATGTCGCCGGATTTTAAATGATTTACAAAAATCGGTTCGCTTTTTAAGTGGTCGAGCGGAATATCGAAAAAACCTTGAATTTGGTCGGCGTGCAAATCCATCGTCATAATCCGATTCACACCGGCAGCAGACAACATATTGGCTATAAGTTTGGCGGAAATCGGTACGCGCGGTTTATCTTTTCTGTCTTGACGCGCATAGCCGTAATATGGAATTACGGCAGTGATATAACCCGCCGAAGCGCGTTTGGCAGCATCAATCATCAATAACAATTCGAGTAAATTGTCGGCGGGTGCGAAAGTGGATTGGATAAAAAAAACATTGTCGCCCCGCACACTTTCACTGATAACAGGTTGCATTTCTCCGTCCGCAAAACGCAATACGGTGAGATCGCCTAATTTTTGGTCGTACTCATCCGCAATTTTGTTTGCCAAATAAAGTGAGCAAGTACCTGAAAATAGTTTTACGTTAGCTGATGACATATTTTTTTCTGTGGTTAGTGGTGATTGTTTAATCGTTTGAATTTCGTTTTGAATTTCATTTTTAAATTTTGTTTAAAAACCCGAAATCTGAGATAAGGAAGTCTTCGCTTTAAATTCCAACTCCTAACTGATTACTATTCTTCTTCCATAAACGGATAGCTGTAATGTACAGGCGGAACAAAAGTTTCTTTGATAGTGCGCGGAGACAACCACCGATATAAATTCAGAACAGAACCGGCTTTATCGTTCGTACCGCTCGCGCGTGCACCACCGAACGGTTGCTGACCGACTACTGCTCCTGTTGGTTTATCGTTAATGTAAAAATTACCGGCTGCATGACGCAATCTGTGCATCGTTAAATCAATTGCGGCGCGGTCAGTAGATAAAATCGCACCGGTAAGTGCGTAGGGTGAAGTCGTATCTACGAGTTCCAACATTTTCTCGAAATCTTTATCGGCATAAACATATATGGTAAGCACGGGTCCGAAAATTTCTTCCTGCATGGTTCGGAAATGCGGATTCTCGGTAACTACTACCGTCGGCTCAATAAAATAACCTTTTGATTTATCGCAACCGCCGCCGACTATAATTTTCGCATCGGCTTGTGTTTTTACGTAATCTATGTACGATGCAATTTTATTGAAAGCCCGCTCATCAATAACGGCATTCACGAAATTGGTGAAATTTTCGGTACTACCCACTTTAATTGATTTTACATCGAGTATGAGTTCGTGCTCAATTTTTTTCCACAGTGATTTCGGTACATAAGCGCGCGAAGCTGCCGAACATTTTTGTCCTTGAAACTCGAACGCACCACGACACAAAGCTGTTACTGTTGCGCGAAGATTTGCCGACGGATGCACGACGACAAAATCTTTTCCTCCCGTTTCGCCGACGATGCGCGGATAGGTTTTGTATTTTGAAATATTATTGCCAATGGTTTTGTACATATTTTGAAACGCCATTGTGCTGCCCGTAAAATGCAGCCCGGCAAAATCCGGATGATTGAACACCACGTCACCCATAACGGGTCCGTCTCCGTAAATAATATTAATAACACCGTCCGGCAATCCTGCGGCTTCAAAAATTTCCATAATCACGTTTGCGGAATAAATCTGACTGTCCGATGGTTTCCAAACCACTACATTACCTAACATCGCGGGTGCCGCCGCTAAATTACCGGCAATTGCCGTAAAATTAAACGGAGTAACGGCAAAAACAAATCCTTCTAACGGGCGATACTCCATCATATTCCAAATACCGTTGCTGCTGTTGGGTTGTTGCATGAAAATATCGGACGCGAATTGTACGTTGAAACGCAAAAAATCCGCAAACTCGCATATACAATCTATTTCGGCTTGATACACATTTTTTGATTGACCGAGCATCGTTGCTGCCACCATTTTGGCACGAAAAGGGCCGGTGAGTAAATCGGCGGCTTTCAAAAATATTGCAGCGCGACTGTGCCAAGGCATATTCTCCCAAGCGTATTTGGCTTTCAATGCCGCATCAATCGCCATTTTTGCGTGTTCGGCATCGCCTTTGTGATAATGACCTAAAATATGTTGATGCTCGTGCGGCGGCGACATCGGCATTTTATCTTCGGAATAAATTTTTTCACCGCCGATGAACATTGGCGCATCAATATGTTTTGATTTCGCTTCTGCTAAAGCCTGTTTCAGAGCTGCTTTTTCGGGAGAACCGGCTTTGTAATTCAAAATCGGCTCGTTATATGCTTTCGGAATGTGATAGTTGGACATTGGATTTGTGGACGTTGGACGTTGGATTGATTGATGTTGGACTAATAGACTTTGAGCTGATGGAAAACTTTTATTATAACGTGAGTTCGGAGATATTATTAAATAACCGCAAAGCGGTTGAATGTGAATAGCCGCTGGTGAATCCGGCGGAAAAGAAAACCGAAAGTTGCAACTGCAAAGCGGTTGAATATGAATCGTACACTCTGAAAGCGAAATTTACATTCAACCGCTTTGCGGTTGCAGTCGCTTTTTTGCATAATACCCGCGTTTCGCGCGGGGCTATTCACATTTTACCGCTTCGCGGTTATTTAATAATATCTCCGAACTCACTTTATTACAGAACATTTTTTGTCTAAAGTCCAACGTCTTCCTGTCCAACGTCCAAAATTAATTTATTTTAATAATTTTCTTCGTGCTGCACGCACCGTCTTCGTTCCGCAAAGTGACGAAATAAATGCCTGACTACCAATTATTCGCGTCTAAAACTTTTGAAGTTTCTTGTTCAAGCCAAGTTATTTTCAAAATAATTTTTACGTTTACTAAACGTCTACTGTTTTTATACAAAGGTAAAAGTGTTTATCCAATTTCGCAAATTCTTTCGATTTGCACTTTCTAAAAATGATTTCAAAAAAAAAAATTTATTTTTATCGCCATTTCTTTATTAAGTAAAAAAAAATAGCGAAATTTCGCCAAAATTTATTGGTTGATAGTTTTCAGTTGTTAGTTGTTAGTTGATTTAAATTTATTACTACACATACTATGGTCATTAAAAGTTTTGAAGAAATGCTATGCTGGCAAAAAAGTCAAGAATTAGCCGTTTTTATCTATAAAATTTTTAATCAACTAAAAGATTTTAGTTTTAGGGATCAAATTTGCAGAGCGGCTGTTTCTATTTCGAACAACGAGGCGGAAGGTTTTGATAGAAAAAGCAATAAAGAGTTTGTTTATTTTTTACATATCTCAAGAGGTTCGAACAGTGAAGTTAAATCTATGTTGTATTTGGCAAAAGAATTATTATACTTACAAGATGACGTTTTTCGCAACGACATATTACTTTGCGATGAAAGCGGTAAATTGATAAATGGTTTAATAAATTATTTAACTAACTACAAAGAACAAACAAACAAATAATCCATAAACTAAAAACTAAAAACTAAAAACTAAAAACTAAAAACTAAAAACTAAAAACTAAAAACTAAAAACTAAAAACTAAAAACTAAAAACTAAAAA
>JBBRQS010000013.1:0-119209 GCA_038226035.1 Chitinophagales bacterium
AACCGCTATCGCGGTTGTCAAACTGTCTGTTTATTATTCTCCGCGTTTCACGCGGAGTTATTCATATTTAACCGCTATCGCGGTTGCAAACCATCTGATTGGTATTCCGCGCTTCACGCGGAGTTATTCATATTTAACCGCTATCGCGGTTGCAAACCATCTGATTGGTATTCCGCGTTTCACGCGGAGTTATTTACAATCAACCGCTATCGCGATTTCGGCAAAATTAAATAATATAAACAAAATAAAAATTAAAATAAATTAACCCAAAAAATTGTACCTCTCCCTTTTTATCTCTAATTTTAGTTGTCCATTAAATTTTTTAATTTTTTAAACCTATTTTACTATAAGTTACTTACAAAATCTTCCAATTGAAGAAATGAATGCGACGCAAATGCAACAAATTATCGGTGGCGGTACGCATACCGTTAACGGTGTTGTTATTGACGACGTTAACGGTTTCTAATTGCTGCTGTTTTTATTTATTTAGACAACGTTAACGTTGTTAAAAAAAATGTCTTATCTTTTAATTAAGGTGAGGCATTTTGTTTTGTAAATCAAATTAAAACATTGTTATAAATCCGTCGCATCCGTATCAACCGTGTCAACCGTGTTTCAATGCTTTATGCGAGTTATGGAACATAGATGACACGGATTTTACACGGATTTTCTAAAAGAGCTTTAATTTAATTTATTTACTTAATAAAAGAAAAATTTATAAAATAAATCACAATTTTTTTTATTGCAGACTTATCAAATATAAAAATTGGTATAGAAATTGTTTACTATAATTATACTCTTATAGTCCCATCTCAACGACATTGTTCAAAAAAATAATTATTTTATTATAATTATTTTCATATTTATTTATTATTTGAACAACAGCGTAAATTTCACACTTTCAATTGATTAAAAAAAGTATTTCGGTAAATATTTTTAGTTTATAAAAATAAAAATATTTCATGCTATGCGAAACAAACTACTTTAGTATCATTTTTTGAGAAAAACTTTTTACTTTAACCTTTAAATTGCTCAGTCAATATGAAAAAGCCCATCAGTAACATATTTCGATACGCTCTACCGGCGTTGATTTCTGCAGCTTTACCGTTCATGGTGCAGTCTCAGAATGTAGTAGCCGTGAATGATTACGCGGGTACGAATATAAATAATGCCGTAACCGTAAATGTACTCGCCAACGATCAAGTGCCATCGGGTGCTTTCATTGATAAAATTGTATTGGTCAATAATTGTACCGCAGTTAAAAGCAACAACAATTTAATAATAACGCCTAATCGCGATTTTACGGGCGTAGCACTTTTAAATTACACCGTTTGTGCCGACACAACAAGAAAAAATTGTTCTTGTGGTTTGGTGGCTCTGAATGTATCCGATCAACCATTACCGATATATGCTGAACAAACGCTGTACGTAAAACCGGGACAAAAAACTTATTTGACTTTACCTACATTATATAATACGTCAATTACGGCTTCAAGCACGGACAGTGGCGGTGTGTTGCGTTTGGTGCAAGGTGTGCAATACAGCTACACGCCAAGAAGGTATTTTACAGGACACGACCAATTAACAGTACACACTTACGACGATAACGGCAATATAAAAACTTTGTTGTTGAATTTTGAAGTACTGAATATTCCGCCGGTACGTAAATACGCCTCAGACGATTACTATAATACACGCCCTAACAAAAATGTGAGTTTCGATTTACTCGCCAACGATAAAACGGCGTACATTACGGGTTTGCAAATTGATTCCTCACATATTTACGGAGGCAGTATAGTTTACCAAACTTACGGCGCGGGTATTTTTCGTCCGCAAACCGGGTTTAAAGGTGTTGCGACTATTCCTTACAGCATTGCCGCAACAGATGGTTCGATAGAATTTGCAACTGCGTTTATAACGGTATCCGATTTTGCACCGGCGCGCGAAGTATTTCAAATCACGGCTCCTAAAGACAGATTAACGCAATTTGTTTTTCGTTATCAAAGTCCGGTTGCCGCAAATTTTACTAACCTCACCAGTATTTACAATGTAAATTACGGTTCTTTACACTTTTTTCCGCAATATAATGGTACCGTCAACGGTAAACTAATTATAGACTCCAATATTTTTATTTACACACCTCCTTCCATATACATTCCGGGTCAAGATGACGGATTTACGATGCGTTACTGCCTAAGCGACGATTGTACTTTATTCAAAAACGTGCAATTGAGTGTACATTTGGATACCGTTAGTAATTGCGGTTCGGGTGTGTTTGCAGGTGATACCAACAACGACGGCGTAGTGGATATGGCGGATTTATATGCCGTAGCACGCAACATGGGTAGTTACGGAACAGCGCGCACTAACGGTAATATAGATTGGCGCGCGCAATGCGCTTCCGATTGGGGTGTGAAAGATGCGGCTAATAATAATTTGGATTTGAAATTCGGCGACGCTAACGGTGACGGTATCATTTCTGCCGCAGACACGAGTGCTATCAGTTATAATTTCGGAAATACGAATACAATTTTTGCGGAAAAAACGGCACAACCGTCTTCGCTTGCCGTACAATTGATATCGCCCGTAACGGCAGTGCATCCGGGCGATATGGTAGAAATACAAGTCAGCATCGGTTCGACTGAAATCCCCGCGATTGATTTATCGGGTGTGAGTTTCAATGTCAATTTCGATCCGAAACGCTTGAATGCCAACACCATCGGCGTTGATTTTAATAAAGCCGGTTTTATGGTGCAATATAATGCTGCACTTTGGCTCAATCAAATAACAGGTAACGGCGTATTGGCTGCCGCACTTGTGCGCAGCTTGGCAAAACCCGCAAGCGGACACGGTACCATTGGTACAGTACATGGTGTTGTTATTGAAGATGTTGCCGGTTTCAAACAAGGTGACCAGCAGTATCTGACCGTGAGTATACCGGATATGTTGGCGACAAACGGTGACGGACAGCCGATAGCACTGAAAGGGACGGAAATAAAAATTCCGATATTGCCCAAAGACGATAAAGCGGCTTTGCAAAACAGCGATTTGCATATCTTTCCGAACCCGAGCAACGTAAGAGCCGAGTTTTATTTGAACGGTACCAACGAAATGCAATCGGTAACGGTGTATGACGCCGCCGGTAGAAACGTAAAAACAGTAATCGACATCCACTCAAAACAATTGTCGTTACCGACGAACGATATGGCGCATGGTTTGTACATCGTGAACATTGCGACTACAAAAGGTAACTTGGTGAAAAAATTAGTAGTAGAGTGATTAATGGTAAATGGTAAATGGTAAATATTTTTTAGTTTAATTATGATAATTATAATTTACCGTTTACCACTTAACATTTACCATCAAATTAAGATATTTTTTGCGGCTTCATGCAGCAGATTATAATCCCATCCGATTTGACCCGTTCCGGTAACATGGAACGGGCTTTTTTTTGCTTTATCAGATAATTCTGTAAAATCACTGTCAAATGCTTACAAAAAGAATTAATGTTATAAAAAATTACGCTCGGTTCATCAAATCATATTATTTTTGATGCGGAACGGACGTTGGATATTAGACGTTTGACTTTGGAATAAACTTACAACGCATTAGTAACAAAGTCCAACGTTCAACGTCTAAAGTCCAACGTCTAAAGTCTGATATCACCTTTCTAAATTTTTAAAGCACAATAATGAAATCACAACGCCTCTATTTATTATTTTTTACACTTTTAAGTTTTTCTGCCTTCGCCCAAAAACCGCTTCAAACACCGCCGAGCGAACCTATTGATCTGAATAAATTTACGCCACCGATAATCGGTAGTCAGTTGCCGGTGGTCAGTGACCGGCCTAACTCTACTAACGAGTTGAATACGGGTAACATCACACTCATCACAAACATTCATTTACCCGCGGGATTGAAAATAATTTCCCAACGCAACGGCTTGCCTTCGATGATTACGGGCAGTCTTTCTTCATCTTCTGCCGTTGCAACTTCTTTGGAAGTGCGCAATGCGAATTATTTAGATGCCGTAAAAACGGTGATGCACATTCAATCGCCCGGAGATGAGTTTGTTTCTGTAAAATCCGAAGCAGATGATTTGGGTCAAATTCACACGCGCTTGCAACAACAGTATAAAGGACTTAAAGTCTGGAACGGTGAAGTGATTTTACATGAAGAAAATCAAAAAATTAAATTAATGAACGGCAACTATTTTTCGACACCTAAAATCGAAAATATAACGCCGACTGTTGACGCGCTTTCCGCACAACAAAAAGTACAAACACACTTAACCGCTAATGGCGGCTTTACGGATATTTCCGGCAATGAAAAAGCCCTTATGCAAGTTGGCGGAAAGCAATTCAAATCCGAATTGGTTATTTATCACGAGAGAAATAATTTATCCGCAGCACATTTAGTTTGGCATATTTCCGCTTATTCAAACGCAATGCATCGTTTCGAATATTTCGTAGAGGCACAAAACGGAACGATACTCAATTTTTACGAAAGCAGTTGTACGTTTTTTAATCCGGAACTGGTCAGTGGTCAGTGGTCAGAAGTCAGTGGCAATTCTACTTTAGAACCGGCAACCGACCAGCCGACTAACCGACTAACAGAAATGCCGCCCCTCGATGGAGCTGCTACCGCTACTGCCAACGATTTGTTGGGTGTTGCGCGCACCATCAACACGTATCAAACGGGCGGCGCTTATGTTATGATTGATGCGTCGCGTCCGATGTTCAATGCCGCACGATCGTCTTTTCCGAACAGTCCGGTCGGTGTGTTGCAAATTTTCGATAATCAAAATAATGATGGCGGCGGCAATTTCGGTTTCACGCAATCATCAAATAATAACTGGAATAATAATCCGACGGCAGTGTCGGCGCAATACAACGTATCTCAAGCTTATTTATATTATTTGAACACGCACGGACGAAATTCCATCAACGGCAAAGGCGGTAACGTGGATTCATATATCAACGTTACGGACCAAGGCAACGGCATGGACAACGCTTATTGGAACGGCGAAGCCATGTATTACGGCAACGGCGATAAATATTTTTATCCGTTGGCGCAAGGTTTAGATGTAGGAGGGCACGAAATTTCGCATGGTGTCATTCAAAATACCGCTAACTTGACTTATCAAGACGAATCCGGTGCTTTGAATGAATCTATGGCGGACGTTTTCGGAAGTTTTATTGACCGCGCAAACTGGACAATTGGTGAAAACGTGATAAAAAATAAAAATACCTTTCCGACCGGTTTTTTGCGCGATTTATCCAATCCGCACAACGGCGGAACGCAACTCGGCGACGGCGGTTATCAGCCGGCAATATACAGCGAAATATATCAAGGGCCTAAAGACAACGGTGGTGTGCATATCAATAGCGGCATCCCGAATTATGCGTATTATTTATTCGCCAGCAACGCAGCTGTCGGAAAAGATAAAGCCGAAAAAATTTATTACCGTGCATTAACCAAATACTTGGTAGCACCGTCCAACTTCATAGATTGTCGCGCTGCGATTGAACAATGTTGCAAAGACTTGTATCCGAGTAATGCGGATGTTTTAGCGGCGGCATCCAATGCTTTTGCGCAAGTAGGTATAGGTGCTGGCGGCAGTGCGGACGGTTCTTCACATCAAACAAATTTACCCGTCAATACCGGTACCGATTTCGTTTTATTTGTCGGCACCGACGACAAAAGTATTTTCGTACAAGCACCCGGCAATCAACCGCAGTCAATTACGAGCAACGGCGTAAAAAGTAAACCGAGTATTTCCGATAACGGCACGGCAATCGTTTATGTAGGTACCGACACAAAATTATACTATATAGCTATTGATTGGACTGCGCTTACAGTAAAAGAACAAGCTATCAGCACGCAGACAGGTTGGAATAATGCGGCAATTTCTAAAGACGGCAATAAAATTGTCGCAAACGCGGGCGATACGGCAATGTATGTGTTTAACTTAAAAACAAATTCCCAAAAGGTATTTTATATCTATAATCCGACAACAGCTTCCGGTAATATCACCACTTCCGATTTACGGTATTCAGATGCTTTGGAATGGGATTTGTTCGGCGAAAAAGTTATTTATGATGCTTACAACGCTGCAAAAACTTCTACCTCTGTCAATAACGGCTATTGGGATATCGGCGTTATGACGGTTTGGTCGAACAGTGCCGGCAATTTCGGTTCCGGAAAAGTACAAAAAGTATTTTCGCAATTGCCGGAAAATACGAGTGTCGGCAATCCGACTTTCGCAAAAAATTCGCCGTACATCATTGCTTTCGATTACGTAGAAAATCCCGACGCCAACACTACCAATTATTACGTCGTATCCGCTAATATTCAAACCGGCGACGTGACGCAAAACGCAGACGGGTTGGTAAGAAACACAACGTTCGGATATCCGAATTTTTCCATAAAAGATGATAAAATTTTGTACACCACAGGTACTACAGGCAGTTATTCTTTGAAAGCCATCAACGTGACGAGCACAAAATTGGAATCGACAGGCGGACCAGTGTCCGTTGTGTCGAGCGGACAAAAAGGTGCTTTTTTTACAAATACTTCCCGCATCATCAGTGCCGTAACGGATTTGGATAAATCCGCCGTAAAAATTTCACCCAATCCATTCAGTCAACAACTGCAAGTAGAATTAAACGCCACCGAAGCAATAGACGGTGAACTGACGGTTTACGATTTAGTAGGTCGTAACGTGATGACACAAAAATTCAGAACGCAAATCGGTGTAAATACTTTCAGTTTGGATATGCAAAATTTATCCGACGGAATGTATATCATGAAAGCGCGCATCGGCACCGGTCTGTTGACCGTTCCGATAGTGAAAATGGAGAAATGATTTGAATTATGAGTTATGAGTTATGAATTTGAACAATCACTTATCAAATTCATAATTCATAACTCATAACTCATAATTCAAAACGTTTTTTCTTGAGCAAATTGCAGGGCACGTTTATCGGTCCAGAGAAAATTATTTTTATCGGCGGGCATGAAACCGAGATGACCGCCCTGTGCGGGTGTTTCCAAAAAAAAAGTGGTGCTGTGCCGCGCTAAATCGCGCGGAAAAGAATCCGGAGAGAGAAAAGTATCATCTAAAGCGTTGACAAGTAATGTCGGTACCGTAATTTTTTTGAGGTATGGTGCGCACGATGCGGCGGCATAATAAGCGGCGGCATCCGCGTATCCGTTGACGGGAGCAGTGAAATGGTTGTCATAGTCTTCAAAAAATTTTGAAGTTTTTATCTTTTCAACATTCAGAATATTCCGAAAAATTTTATCTTTTTCTATTGCTTTGGCGCGCAACGTGCGCATAAAATTTTCGAGGTAGAGGCGGTTATACCATTTTTTTATTTCTTCGTTACACGAATTTAACCATATCGGCACCGAAAAAGCTATTATCTTTTTTATTTCGGGTGCTATTAAATTGCCTTGCTCTCCGCCGTATTTCAAAACTATATTTCCGCCGACGCTGTTGCCGATTAAAATAATGTCGGTATAAATTTTTTGTGCCGTAATTTTTTTAATGAAATAATCCAAATCTTTCGTAAATCCGCTGTGATAACTCGGCAACAAACGGTTACTTTCGTTGCTGCAACCTCTGAAATACATTCCCGCCGCATCGTAACCGTTTTGCGCAAATAGTTTCATGCAGCCTTGTACATAATGTTTTTTGGCATCACCTTCCAAGCCGTGTAAACACACAACCAATTTTTTTGAATTTTGCCTAAGCCATTCGGTATCGAAGAAATCGCCATCCGGCAATTCTTCGCGTTCCGTTTGAGTATCAAAATCTAATATTTTCCTGAAAAAAGCCGGATATATCGTATTGATATGCGCGTTCCTGAAAATAAACGGTGCTTTGTAGCTTGAGTTTTCGATGAGGGGCATTTCCGGATTTTAGATTTCGGATTTCGGATTTCGGATTTCGGACGTTTAAAAAAAATCCGAGATCCGAGATCCCAAATCCAACGTCATTTATTTTTCTGAAGACTTTTTTCGATGCGCGATAAAATTTCCAACTGATTTTTTTCCAGTTCCATGAAAAAATTCATTTGTTCTTTCATCAATAAATTCATTTTTTCGTCCAAACCGTTTAATTCTATTTCCGTTTTCAGCGTCACCATGTAATCATTTTGTGCTTGTTTACGATCTTTATCCGATTGTCTGTTTTGGCTCATCATAATTACCGGTGCTTGCAGAGCAGCCAAACAGCTCAAAACTAAATTCAAAAGAATAAACGGATACGGATCAAATGCTTTACTGCTCAAAAAAGTGATATTAGCAATAATCCAGAC
Organism: Chitinophagales bacterium; assembly: GCA_038226035.1. Lineage (GTDB taxonomy): Bacteria > Bacteroidota > Bacteroidia > Chitinophagales > Saprospiraceae > JAAFJT01. Next base: position 8,325 of record JBBRQS010000013.1, read on the forward strand.
AAACATTACAGTGATAAAGATAATAATAAACTTCCAACTGCCGCCGAACGATGCGACTTTATCCGCCAACGCTTCTCCCGTTGTGAGTATTTCTTTAGGTTCGTTTGCCAAGTTTTGCGCTATCAAATCTTTGTCGTGAAGTGATTTAATAACCACTTCATTCAATTTTATGAGCAAACTGTCTTGTTCTTCGCTTAATTTTTTTAAATAATCGTTTTTCATGTTCTTTTGAATCGTTTTATGAATTGCTAATTGCTGATAGCTGGATAATTGCAAAGTTTCAAAATATTTCTCGTAAATACGGAATAATTTTGCGGGAGAAATAAAAAACTTAATTTTTTAAATGATTAAAGAAGATTTTCCGGTCAACGGCAGCCAATATGAAGGCGGAATAAGCGACGGTTGGCAATATCAAATCCGTTTTTCCGGCAGAAATTTGCAGTCGAGTTTGGATATGATAAAATCTTTTTTGCAGGAAGAAGGTTACGGCGACGTACCGATACCGCAAACTACCGAAGAGTTACTGCATTTCCGTTTTCCCGCCAAACATCAGCAATTGCAATTATTCGGCGATAACGGATATATCCACAACCCGATAAAAATTTTATTTGATGCAAAAGAAATGCGCTTAAAAACTTTAATGCTCTGCATTTTCAACGAAAATGCAGAGCAACATTTGTTGAAATTTCACGGAAAAATTTAAGTAACGAGTAAAAAATAACTTTACCTAATTTTCTTTAACCGGCAGCTCCGCCGTTTACGGCGGGGCTGCCGAAATAACCAATTTATTTTTTTACGTTACTTAATACGCACCGGCTTTTTTTGTTTTTTTTTTTCGCTTTTATTTTTCGTTTTAAATTTTTTTTAGATTATTTTTTTTAGTTTTAATAACGCAATTTTGCATTTTTATTTTTTCAAATTTTTTTCGACGAAAAAAATTTGAAAAAAAAATCATAAAAAAATTAAAATAATGAAAAAACAATTTCTTTTTTTAGGTGTAATAATTTTTATTTTTTTTGCGGCGTGTCAATCCGATTACGATAAAATGGCAACGCGCGAAGCAGCGCGCGGTGTGCGCAACGATTCGCTTTTCTGGACCATAAAATTAAATATGCCTGCTGACAGTTTTTTCGTTCAGTGTTTAGAACTCAATCATCGGCAACTTTTGCTGCAAGGTGAAACCGGAAAGTCGGTGGTACATCCGATAAAAAAACCTGAAATGATGAGCGATGCCGCCATGATTTTTTATCCCGTTTTCAGTGAAAAAAATACAATCATGGAAATGCCGATGACTTTTCAATACGAATCGTATTTTCCGTTCCAGACCGGTTACAATTCCGATAAATTATTGCCCGACGTTTTGCAATTGATGGAAAAATGGTACGGTAAAGGATTTATAAAATTGGAAAAAATTCCGAATGATCCGGTTTTCGCGAAAATAGACGGTAACCGCCGCGTGCTTATCCGAAAATTAGACGATGCAAAAGTTTCGGTCATCATTACGGATTTGACACAGAAAAATAAATAAACGCGCTTTGGGCATTGGACTTTGGACGTTGGATGTTGTTGAAATGTAAAGTCCAATGTCCAATGTCTAACGTCCAAAGTCCGGATTTTTTTTACAAAATAATTAACCGACATTTTTATATGCGTATCTTTATGCGACTTTAAAACATATTCAGTAACGCGACGTTAACTTTTAATAAAAAAACGTAAATCCAAAATCCAAAATCCAAAATCCAACGTCCAACGTTCAAAATCCAAAATCATATTGACATGGCAAATCAATTTTCTTATATCAGCAACGCGCATCCGTCTTTTGTAGAAAATATGTACAACGACTACAAAAAATCGCCGGAAACGATTGATCCGTCGTGGGCAGATTTTTTTAAAGGTTTTGAATATGCCTCCGGCGAAAACGGTACTGCAAACGGATATACAAACGGTACGGTTGCCGTTAACGGTGCTGCCGGTGTCAGTGTCGGCATTGTTCCTGAAAAAGAAATTGCCGTTATGATGCTTATTGATGCTTATCGGCATCGCGGGCATTTATTGTCGGATACCAACCCGTTGAAAAAAAGAAAAAACCGTTACCCTCACTTAGATTTAACGGATTTCGGTCTGGAAAATGAATTGGATAATAGTTTTTATGCCGGAAAAGCTATCGGTTTGCCGGACGGTAAACTAAAAGACATCGTTGATAAACTCAATAAAATTTATTGCGCGCATATCGGTTTTGAATACAGCAACATCGAAAAACAGGAAGAAAGATTCTGGCTTCGCGAGCGTATTGAAAATATGCCGCTCACGCCCGGCTTCGGTTTTGCGATAGAAAAGAAAAAACGGATTCTCGAAAAACTCAACGAAGCAACGGGTTTGGAAGAATTTTTGGGTAAAAAATTTGTCGGAAAAAAACGTTTTTCACTCGAAGGCGGCGAAACAACGATTCCGGCTTTAGACAGTATTATTAATTCGGGCGCGGCGGTGGGTGTACAGGAAGTGATTATCGGTATGGCGCATCGCGGACGTTTGAATGTGCTGACGAATATTTTGGGCAAAACTTACGAAAGTGTTTTCAATGAATTTGAAGAAAACGTACCGACTATCAGCTACGGCAGCGGGGATGTAAAATATCATTTGGGTTATTCGTCGCAAGTGCCGACACCGGACGGCAAAACCGTTTATCTCAAACTTTTGCCCAATCCGTCGCACCTCGAAGCGGTAGATGCCGTGATGTTGGGTTTTGCGCGCGCCAAAGCGGATTTGTTATACAACGGCGATTATAACCGCATTTTACCGATCATGATTCACGGTGATGCGGCGGTTGCGGGTCAGGGAATTGTTTATGAAGTGTTACAAATGAGTGGCTTGCAAGGTTATTTAACAGGTGGAACGGTGCATTTTGTTATAAATAATCAAATCGGTTTCACGACCGATTTTGAAGACGCGCGCACTTCAAATTATTGCTCGAGCGTAGCCAATACCATTCAGTCACCGACTTTTCACGTCAACGGTGATGATCCGGAAGCAGTTGTTTTCGTGAGTGAATTAGCGGTGGCGTATCGCCAAAAATTCAACGCAGATGTGTTCGTAGATATGGTGTGTTACAGAAAGCACGGACACAACGAAAGTGATAACGCCGAGTTCACGCAACCGCAAATGTGGCAATTGATTAAAAATCATAAAAATCCGCGCGAAATTTATACCGAACAATTAATAAACCGCAGCGAAGTGACGCGCGACTTAGCGGAAAAATTGATGCAGGAGTACAATGATTTTCTGCAAGCACGCTTAAACGACGTGAAACAAAACGTGCTGCCTTACAAATATCAAGAACCTGAAATTGCTTGGCGCAATCTCAAACGCGGTGGAGAATTAACGGATGCGGATTTTCATACTTCGCTCGATACCGGTATCTCGCGCTTGGAATTGCAAAAAATTCTTGACCATTTGATGCGCGTTCCGGACGGATTTAATCCGTTGAAAGATATTTTAAGGTATCTTCAAGGTAAACAAAAACTTTTAACCGAAAATAAAATTGATTGGGGTTACGGCGAGTTATTGGCTTACGCCTCATTGCTTTTAAATAATAAAGCGGTGCGTTTGAGCGGCGAAGACGTGAAGCGCGGTACTTTCAGTCACCGACACGTGTGTTGGTACGACGCGGATACGAATAAAGAATACAATCGCCTGTCGGATTTCGGATTTCAGATTTCGGACAAAACAAATCCGACATCCAACTTTCACGTTTACAACTCGCTCCTTTCCGAATATGCCGTATTGGGTTTCGAGTTCGGATATGCGATGACTTCGCCTAACGGTTTAATTATTTGGGAAGCACAATTCGGAGATTTCAGTAACGGCGCGCAAACTATTATTGATCAATTTTTTGCCGCCGGCGAATCGAAATGGCAACGCCAAAACGGGTTGGTTTTGCTGCTGCCGCATGGTTACGAAGGTCAGGGACCCGAACATTCCTCGGCGCGCATCGAACGCTTTTTGCAATTGTGCGCCGAAAACAATATGGTGGTGGCAAACGTAAGTACGCCCGCGAATTTTTTCCATCTGATGCGTCGCCAAATGCTGCGTCCGTTCCGAAAACCGTTGGTGATTATGTCGCCCAAATCTTTGTTGCGCCATCCGGAATGCCTTTCCGATATTTCCGAATTTGAAACCGGTAAAAGTTTCTTGGAAATTATTGACGATCCGAAAATCACGGATATTAAAGCCGTAAAAAAAGTGGTGTTCTGTTCCGGTAAACTGTATTACGATATTTTGGAAGCGCAAAAAAAACAAGAAATAAAAACAACTGCCGTCTTGCGCATCGAACAATTATATCCTTTTCCGGAAGCACAAGTGCGAGAATTTTTGAAAAAATACGATACGCAACGTGTTTTTTGGGCGCAAGAAGAGCCGCAAAACATGGGTGCTTGGAGCCATATCCAAACTTTTCACAGCGATTTAGGTTTGAAGTATATCGGCAGAAAACCGGCAGCTTCACCTGCCACCGGTTACGCGAAAATTCATGCTAAAGAACAAGCAGATATTGTAGCGGAAGTACTTTCTTAGTAAATGGTAAATCTTTCAATGGTAAATGGTAAATGGTAAATGGTAAATTTTTTACAAAATGATAGAACATACAACAAAGAAATCGAATGATATTTTAAGTGGGAAAACTTTTTCTTTTACGGTGTGAATTGTAAATCTGCATAAGCATCTCTCAGAGATTAAAAGAGAATTTATTCTTAGCAAACAAATTATGCGTTCCGGAACAAATCCGGGAGCAATGGTTCGTGAAGCCTGTAATGCTGAAAGTGGGGCTGATTTTGTTCATAAATTTAGTATAGCTAAAAAGAATTAGGAGAAACACGATATTGGCTTGAATTGTTATTGGCAACAAATTATTTAAGTGAAACGGAATTTAAGTCGTTAGATAGTGATGCTGAAGCACTTTTAAAAATAATTTCAAAATCTATTTTTAACTGTAAAACAATATTTGCAAAAATAATTTACCATTTAGCATTTACCATTTACCACTTACCATTTACCATTGAATCAACTCCCATTTTAGAAAGTTCATACACACCGGCAATTAAACCGGCGAAACGCGGATCGGTGGTCGCACCGGATTTCCAACGCGCATAAATTTGTTGCATAATCACGGCATTTTTAAACAAACCGAAAATGTAATAAAAGTTAATATCCGTGAGGTCGCGTCCCGTTTTTTCGGCATAACGACTGATGACTTCTCCCCGCGTTAAGCAGCCGTCCATCCAAGTAAGGTTAAAATTTTTGGTAAACGGCGCATCGTTTTTCTCGCACCAATAAGCCAACGTCGCGCCCAAATCCATGAGCGGATCGCCGACGGTAGACATTTCCCAATCTAAAACGCCGATAAGTTGTGGACTGTTTTTTTGTCCGATGTCCAATGTCCACACGACATTATCAAATTTATAATCATTGTGCAAAAATGCGGGACTTTGAAAGTGCGGTGTGAAGCGTTGCATCCAATCGGCAATTGTTTTCATGTCGGCAATATCGTCTGTTTGTGCTTGTTCGTAGCGTTTTATCCAGCCTGCAACTTGGCGTTGTACATAATTTTCGGGTTTGCCGAGCGCGATAAGTCCGGTGGTTTCTATATTAAGATTGTGTAAGTGCGCGAGATTATCAATCAATTTTTCACATAAATCGCGCATGATATCGGGTGTCAAAACCGGATTATGTGCGTCGCGTGCGCGCAAAATCACGCCGTTCAAACGTTCCATAGCATAAAACGGTGCGCCGATAACTTCGCCCGTAGCTTCATAAACATAAGGTTGAGGTACATGGGTATAACCCGCATTTTTCAGGAGTGATAACACGCGAAACTCCCGCGACATATCGTGTCCGGATTTTACGTAATTGCCGAAAGGTGGTCGGCGCAAAACAAATTCTTTATTTTCTGTTTCAATAAGGTAAGTTAAATTGGAAAAACCACCTGAAAATTGTGTAATGGACGTAATTTTTCCGAAATCGGGTATAATTTCGGAAAGGTATTTTTCCAAATTGTTTTGTTCAAGTTCTTCACCCGTTCGCGTTTTTACGGCATTATCTTTTTGAATCTTCATACGAAGTAAGTGCTTAACGCTGAGATAAAAATAAAAAAATCACGCCAAATCTTTCTAATCCCGATTCGCCGTTAAATGCGATTATTCTTTTTTAATGCACTTCGGAAAAACTCGCAAACCGTAAATCGTAATTGATTTAAGTTGTTTTGGCGTTGCGCACTATTTTGTTTAAAATGCGCGGTGCAAATCTTTTCATCAACACTGCAAAACGTTCACGCGGACCGGCTATGATAATTTCTTCTTTTCCGGATGTCATTGCCGAAATAATTTTTTGAGCTACCACGTTCGGATCAAGACCTTTTCCGGTGGCATCATCCATTGTACCTTGATTTTTGCCGTCGGCTGTAAGCGCATTGACACTGATATTGGTGCGCACAAATCCCGGACAGACCAACAAAACGCGAATGCCTTGTGCGTATGTTTCGGCGCGCAGGGTATCGAAAAAACCATGCAAACCATGTTTTGCGGCAGCATAAGATGATCGCAACGGCGCCCCCAATTTTCCCATAATACTCGTAACGACGATAATATTGCCTTTTTTTTGCGCCAACATACTCGGTAAAACGGCTTTGGTCATCGCAATCGTACCTAATAAATTGACGTTAATCAATTGCGTATCAACTGAAAAATCCGTGTCCGAAGCCGGTGAACGTTGACTCAATCCCGCATTATTTACCAGCACATCAATATTTTTATAAATTTTCAATGCGTCGTTAACGGTCGAAAAAATGCCGGCGTGGTTGGCTAAATCCAACGGAATAATATCTGTTTGCTGCGCACCCGCACAATTTTTTTTCACGCGCTCCAACTCATCTTTGTTGCGCGCCGATAAAATTAAATGTGCGCCTTCCCGAGCAAAGGCGTACGCTAAAGCCTCTCCGATACCCGATGATGCGCCGGTAATCCAAATTTTCATAATAGTTAGTTAGTTGAAATAAGAACCGGTTCTTGTGTTTACGAAAACCCAATCAATTTATCTCTGTACTGCGAAAACACAGAAGATTTCGACAGAAATCCGATGTATTTTCCTTCTGTATCTACGACGGGTAAATTCCAAGCATCCGTGTTTTCAAATTGCGCCATCACGGTACTCATCGGATCCGTCACTTTTAAAATAGAAGTGGCAGAGTGCGTCAATTGTTTTACCGTTATAATATTATACAAATCCGGTTGAAACATGATTTCGCGTACAGCGTCAAGCGTAATTATGCCGACAAAATTATTTTCAATATCCGTTACCGCGAATATATTGCGATGCGATTGCGAAATGACGGTCACCAAATCGCCTAAATTTTGGTCAACGAAAATAGATTTAATGTCCGTCTCAATTAATGTATCGAGATTGAGTTGCAATAAAATATTTTGATCGCGGTTTTGCGTAAAAATTTCTCCTTTAGTGGCCAATTTGCGCGTTTCCATCGAGTGAGGTTCAAAATGTTTCGCGACGGCAAAACTGATAGAAGAAACGATCATCAAAGGAATAATTAAATCGTAACCACCTGTAATTTCGGCAATCAAAAAAATAGCCGTTAGCGGTGCGTACATAACGCCGCTCAAAACGCCTGCCATACCGACCATCGTAAAATTACTTTCCGGAAAATTATGAATATGCAGCAAGTTGCCGACGCGCGCAAACAAAAATCCGGCGTGCGCACCCACAAAAAGAGATGGTGCGAAATTTCCGCCGTTGCCGCCCGCCGAAAGCGTAACGGTGGTAGCGACGGCTTTTAAAAGCATCGTAAAAAAAACAATCATCACAATACTCCATTCTTTATTTACGCGAAACCAACTCGACCATCGCGTATAATTTAAAGGTTCAAAATTCTTAACGCTTGTGTTGTCTTCGGCTATTTGTTTTACGGCTGCATACCCTTCGCCGAACAGTGTAGGGGTCATATAAATTAATCCCGTTAATATGACGCCACCGACAATTAATTTCATATAACGCCTCGAACCGAACATCTCAAAAAAAGTTTCAACCAAATGCACTATTTTTACGTAATAAAGCGATACAAACGCCGTGAAAACTGCTAAAAGAAAATAAAAAGGCACATTCGTATAGTCGAAATGTTGTTGGAGTTTGAAATGAAAGAGTGGTTCTTCATGGAAAGCAATGGTCGAACACAACATACCGCTCGCTGCCGCAATAGCCAAAGGCGCAAAAAAAGTTACTGAAATATCGGCAATCAAAATTTCCAACGCGAACATCATACCTGCAATCGGCGCATTGAAAACGGCTGCGATGCCGGCTGCCGCTCCGCAACCCAACAACAAAATGCGATCTTTGTAGCCCCATTGCAACGCGACGGCTATATTGCTTCCGATAGCGGAACCGGTGACAACAATCGGACCTTCCAAACCCGCCGAACCACCGAAACCGACCGTTAAGGCACTCGTAATAACTTGCGAATAAATTTTATGTCGCTTTACGAAGCCGGATTTTTTGGCTATTTCATAAAGAATGTTCGGAATACCGCGTTCCATATTGCCCTTCAAAAAATAAACGGTGATTAAAACAGTGAGGGTTAAACCTATAATCGGATAAATAAGAAGTGCTGCGCTTTGTTGTGCAATTTTTTCGGCAATAAAAATGCGGTAAATACTGTGTACAAAAAACTTTAAACCGATGGCAACAATACCGGACGCTAAACCCACTATCACACTCGATAAAATTATGAATTGGTGCGATGTTAAACGTTGCCGTAACTTAATAATGAGTTTTTGCATATTTTAAAATCCGGTGTTTTTTGCAAAAGTAAAGCAAAACGACAGTGGAAAGAAAAAATATTGTCCGTAAAAAAAAATTCGTTAAAATTTGAATTCAAATCAGAAAAAAACAGTTCCTAAAAAAATTACAAATCTTTCACAATTCGAATTAAATGGCATTTATATTTACCAATCTTATCTACTCTCTTTTTTTAATTAAGGTAATTTCTTCTTAAACATTTCAATATTTTTCGAAAAATTTGCCTTGATTAAAAAAAACATATCAATTAATACGGGCAACCTGTTTTTTATAAATTCCCTAAAAAAAATGGGCAGTTCTGATAGCAATTTACGAATAAATTGTTTTTCAGAACTGCCCAATGATGAAGATTTCAAAAGCAGATTACTTCACCAAATTACCATTAGTATCGTATAAAAGTTCCAATTTTTTCATGCCCGCTCTCAAATCCGCCTCATAGCGTATCCCGTTTGCGGCTGTTTCGATTTTGGAAGCACCAACGATTTTAGCGTCCGGGTGTCCTTTCTTAATAGCTGCCGTTACGGTTGCGGGCAAATCCGATGTTTGAATTTCGGATTCCGTTTCGACCCACTCGCCTGTTGATTTAAAATTGGCAGACATTTTTACGTTATTTACTTTAAATTCGGCTTCGTATTCGCCGTTCCCCTCCTTACCGAAATCTACTCTTGTGACTTTTGGAAATTTCGCTGCAAAAGCTTTTGTAACGGCTGAGGGTGCTTTTTGTGCCATCATACTGAATGGTATGGCAAACGCCAAAGCAAAAATTAACTTCTTCATATTGAATATATTTTTAAAAAAGTACTAAAAACTGATTTTCACTCAGGAAATCTTTCTTGCCAAAGCAGGCATTTTTTGATTTCTGATACAAAGGTGCGAACCAATTCTGTAGTAAATTTGAAGTTTAGGCTATAAAAATATTATTTTAAAAATATGCCATTTATTTTCAAAATGATAATCGGTTTTCCATTTCTGATTGTTTGCAATTTGCTTAACCAACGCCAGACCTAACCCAAAAGAATTGCTCTCGGCATTATCTTTAAAAAAGCGTAGAAAAATTTTATTTTTATCCAAAGAAATGCCTTTTTTACTCCTGTTTTTGATTGTTAAGGCTTTTATTTCTAATAAAATCTCTATTTTATCACCTTCTATATTGTGCCTAATCGCATTACCAATTAGATTTGAGACTAAAATATCCGCCAAAATCGGGTCAATAAAGAGAGAGGGTATGCCCAAATAGTGAGTTTCGACCGTAAGCTTTTTTGATGAAATTAAATCTTCTAACTGATACAATTTTTGTTGAATAACAATTTTTAAATCAATCGATTGGGCATTGATATATTGTTGGTTTTCAATTTTTGACAATAAAAGCAGCGTTTGCGAAAGCTGCGATAAACGAATCGTTTGTTGATACAAGTCGTTCAAAACAAGGCTTTGTTTATTGGTCAAAGAGTCGTCTTGAAAGAGGTTTTCTAATTTTAATTGCATAGCTGTCAAAGGTGTTTGCAATTCGTGCGAGGCATTGTCCGTAAATTCTTTGAGGTTTTGATAATCCTGACGCAAACGCACCGTCATTTTGTTGAATGTTTCGTTTAATTCTTGAAATTCATTAATTTTTGTGGGCATAAAATTCAACGGTTTTGGGTCATTGATTTCAACCGATTTCACCTGTTTTAAGGTATTATAAAAGGGTTGCCATATTTTTTTTGAAACAAAACGATTTACAAAAAACAAAATTAAAATCATCAATATCACGACTAAAAAAGTCATTTTGGCAATAGCCAATATTAAATCTTCCTTTTCAACAGTTGATTGCCTGAAGCGGATTTCAAAATTTTGCCCCTTCAGTATTTTAGTAAAAACAAGTTCCCGATAAAGGTCTTGGTCGTTACTTTCAGGTGCATTTGAAATGATCGTATCTTTAATAAAAGCATAGGCTTTTTTATCATTTTGCACCTTTTTGATGTAGCACCAATTATCTTTTGTATTAAAAAAAACAGGAAAAGTATCGTTTTTTAGGATGAAAATTTGGAGATTATTTTGAAGCGTGTATAAGTTTTCGTCTGTTTTATTACTCACAACGCGTTCAATAAGGGCGTAAAAAATTAAGCCGCCCATCGCAAAAAAGACAACTGCCAAACCCAAATATATCTGATTCGTTTTCTGTAAAAGCCTCATTCGTCCGTAAATTTATAACCGATGCCATAGATTGAACGCACGTAATCACCCGACCCCTTATCGGTTAGTTTTTTGCGTAAATTTTTGATGTGCGTATAAATAAAATCGTAACTATCAACTTGGTCAATGTTATCGCCCCAAGCGTGTTCCACAACCGATTGTTTGGTGACAACCCTTTTTTTGTTAGTGACAAAAAACAACAATAAATCAAATTCTTTCTTCGTCAGAATAACCTCATTTTCATGAATAAAAACCTGAAAACTATCGGGTAAAATCTTGATTTCATTAAAAATAATTTCGTTTTTACCACCATATTGCCGTCTTCGCCGAAGCGAACGAATACGCGCATTGAGTTCAGCAAGGTGAAAAGGCTTAGGCAAATAGTCATCAGAACCCAATTCCAATCCTTTTATTTTATCATCAATCGAACCTTTAGCGGAAAGAATAATAATGCCCGTTTCCGGTTTTGTTTCCTTCACCGTTTGGATAATATCCAATCCATTACCGTCGGGCAAAGTAATATCCAACAAGATGCAATCGTATTCGTATAGACTTATTTTTTCTAAGGCAGTCGAAAAATCGGCGGCGATTTCAACTATATATCCCTCTGTATTTAAGTAGTCCACAATTACTTCTTGCAGCGATTTTTCATCTTCAATCAATAAAATTTTCATTTTTCAATTTTAGTCGGAAAATACTCAGGGGTATCAACCGCCTCATTTGCGTGAATACTCCCGCCATATTTTGCAAAACTAAGACATTAAGTCTTCATTTTTAAAATAAAATTCCCTTCTTCATCAAAATCAAATCTATGCCATTTACTTCAGCTTCGTAAGTGATCGCACCTCCGGCACCGGTAATTTTGCTTCAAGAAATTTTCAATCACCCCAAAAAGGAACTGACTCAAAATTGTATCAGTAGTCCTTTCGGGTAGTGGTAATTTGTTTTATCTTCGGTTCAGTTTTATAAACCTTATAAATTTAATATGCGCGCCAGAAAGTTAACCGGTATAAGTAAGGGTATTTTTTTTGAGCCGGCGATTCATAGTGACTCTGCTAGCGGTTTGATGGTAAAGAAATGCAAAAAAGGTTTTGCCGGAAGTTCCGGACTTTTTTTATAGGAACGTTATACTTAAACAAGCCTAAGCACCGGTTGTGAGACCGGTTTGATAGTGCATTAAAGAAGAAAGTTTTTGACGAGCATTGTTTTTATTTGAAATAAACTTAAACGAGCGGGTTAGAATTATTTTTTTCAATTATGAACGATATTGAACCTTCCTCCAAGCAGATTAAATCATCGAAATATAAATATATCCAATAGACACTTTATCTTGAGCCAAGTTCAACAGGTGATCAGCAAGTGAAAATAATCCTGTTTTATTTGCAATGAAATGAATTTATCCATCACTAATTTTAGTACATATTTCAGAACTGCTTTCCCAATTTAACTTTATTCCGGTAATTGGATTATAGGCAGATATTTTTAATTTTTATATCATTTTGGATAGGAAATTTAAAACCTAAACGCCATCGCCAAACTCGGCAAAATAGGTAATTGATTCACGCGTTTGTAATTCACGCGGTCGAAGTAAAAAATATTTTGACGGTCTTGTGCATTTGTGACGGCTGCGGTAATATCCAAACCGGAACGTTTGCCGAAAGCGAAATTATGTTTCAGTGATAAGTCTATGCGACTGTAATCCGGTAAACGTCCGCCGTTGCGCGTATCGGAATATAGAATTCCGAGATTCGGATTACCCGTTAAAACATCGGTACCGATACCGCCGGTGAATGTATAGTTGCCGTAAAATCCTTGCGTTTGCGTGAACGGGAAACCCGTGCCGTAATTCCAACGCCCCGAAAGCGTCCAATCATATTTTTTTCCGAAATAAAAACTCGTCACCAAGTTCACATTGTTTCTCCTGTCGAAATTGGCGGGATAGGTTTGCGTACCGTCGTAAATATTTATGTAAGCGTTAGAAGCCGTTAACCAAATCGCAACCGACGGCGTGCGATATTGCACCGTCACATCCACGCCGTGTGCATCACCTGTTTCAGCGATATAATTCGGGTCGGTATTTTTGTTTTTCGTTCTGTTTATGTCAATGAGTTGCGAATAATCTTTTTTGTACGCCTCGACGTTGAACGATAAATTTTTAGTCGCATCCCATTCAAATCCGCCGATGAGGTGCGTGGCTTTTTGCAAACGCGAATCCACGACATCGGTCGTGCCGGGTTTATAAAATTGTTCCGTCGGTCCACCCAAATAACCGACAAATAAATTTACAATATCTTTTTCGCTGACCGTAGAAATCAAATTTTGCGAATATAAACCGCCCGAAAATTTGAATCTGAAATTATCCGAAGCATTAAATTTCATCGCTAAACGCGGTTCGATACTTGTTTCGCCTATAGAACCGTATCGCTGCAAACGTACACTCGGTTCAACGACCAAGCGACCGATTTTTTTTCTGTATTTCACAAACGCGCCGAGTTCGGTGGTGTTCGTAGTTTGTGTGAAAAGAAAACCGAAAGGATTTTTGAAAGATAAATCCGTCGAAAATCCCGAAACTTCCGCACCGTATTTCAATTCGCTGTTGTCGCCGTAAATCGTGAAATCAATCAGCACATTAAAATTTGAAATAGAAGTATGTCGCGGATCGGGATCGGATTCTTGCAGCGTTAAATCGTAATTGGAATAATTCACCGCACCGCCGATAATCATTCCGATACCTTGCGGAATAAGTTTGAAATTAGTGCCGTAACCGCGTGTTGTCCAATTCAAATCGGCTACGTTTTTGTATGACACGCCATCTTTGAAATTAAATCCGAAAAAATTAATGTTGCTGCCGCCTTTTGCATTGAACGATAATTTTGCGTACAAATCGTCGAAAGCGTAAGGCAAACCGTTTGCGGAATCTTTAGTAGCGTATTTGTAAAATGTTTTTGAAGTTTGCGGCAATAAAGAATGTTTGCCGGTAACAAGCAACGATACGCTCGAACCGTTTTCTTCTTTTATAGGCACAATCGGACCTTCCAATAAAATTTTTGCTTGAAAAGGTGATATACTCGCCAAGCCCGATAAATTAGTTTTATTACCTTCGCGCGTTTTTATATCCACGACCGCCGAAATCCTATCGCCGTATTCAGCACCGAAACCTCCGGTGTATACATCGGCGGAGCGAATCGTTTCCGTTTCAAACACCGAAAAAAAACCGATGGAGTGAAACGGGTTGTAAATAGTAGCGCCATCCAATAAGATTTTATTTTGCACCGGCGAACCGCCTCGAATAAAAATCTGTCCGCCCTGATCGCCGGTTGAAATAATTCCCGGCAGTACCGTTAAATACTGCGCAATATCCGGTTCGCCCCCCACCGAAGGCAATTCTTTTATTTGTTTCGGCGTAATCGTAACAAGTGATACACCCGGCGTTTCGCGTTTTATTTCGCGTTGCGACGATACCTCAACTGTCGCCAAATTTTTATCGCCTTCATTCAAATAAAAACTTCGATTTTGAATTCCGTTTTCCGTAAATGTCAAGGATACCACCATACTATCGTAACCGATTGAAGTAACAATAACGTTGTAATTTCCCGCCGGAAGATTCGACATTTGATAGAAACCCGTAACATCGGCAGTCGTGCCTATACCTGCATTTTTAATCACAATATTCGAATAAGGAATCGGTTGTCCGCCATTTTTATCGAAGATGTATCCGCGCAGAATGCTTTTTTGCGCGGATGCAGTAAGAGAAATGATGGAAAATAGTATTATTAGAAAAAAAAGTCTTTTTATTACCATGCGCTATTGAACTTTTTATTTTTTCAGTAACTGTAAATTCATTTATTATAGATATCCAAAGGACAACTCATTGTCCAAATACTTGTGTCTTTACTAACGGTAACAAAAGAAGAAGTGTTTCCTTGTTTTATAAACATATCTCCGACTTTTGCTTTTCTTAAAAACTCTTGCTCGGGTGTTCTTCCTTCAATTATGTAATTATTTGGAATATTAAAATAAAATTCTTTTCCATTTTCTAAAGTTAAATGCAAATTAAAATGGGTTATACTTGAAATGCCCACTTGAACTATTTTACTGTTTACTTCTATTTTACAGGTTTGTTCTTCCGAATTTTTAAAATAGAAAAAGGGTGTTAATATGCTCAATAAAATCATCAGGGATATTGTATATAGAAGTACCTTCAGCAAAAATTTTTCCGACTTTGTAAGTGGTGTTTTGTGTTTAAAAATATTTATCATTTAAATAGTCTCAAAGATTTTCTATGCGCATCTTTATTTGTCTGCCAATGGATTTTCGGTTGTGATTTCACCGTTAGGTAATTCGTAAAATTGCTTACCGTTGATAAAAAAATCATTAGGTAAACCATTCTTACGATTTATTTCTTTAGCTTCTTGTACAGCCTTGCTGAAAAGGTTTATATAATAAGATGCTGTTTGATAAGCTGAAAGGTTGTCTAATTTCTTTACTCTCATTTTTCAAGTTTACTTACAAAGTTATTAAAAATATTTTCCAGTTCGATTATGTAAGTTTGATCCGATCCGACCGCAACTATTTGTGGTTCTTCTGTGGTCGAATTGAAAATTATCACCCAATTATCAGCTAATTTTTTGTAGATATTCCAAAAGTTTGCTGTACTGCGGTAATATCTTCGGATAACATCTTCATCCGGTATAAAATGCCCGCCTAATTTTACTCTAATTTTTATTCTTTGAATGCAGGCTTGCGGATTTTCTAAGAAAATATAGACTATTTTTACATCATAGCCCTTAATTTTTGCTTTCTCGATGGTTTTAACTAAATAATTTCCGCTCAAAGTACTTTCTAAAACAAAATTTGTATCCGTTAAAATAAAATTATCAAGTCTTTTAAAAAATTCTTTTCCGGCTTTAATTTTAGAAACACCTAATTCTTTCTCAATTTCATCTGCATTGAGAAACTGATAACCGGTTTCAGCTAAAATTTGTTTTGAAAAAGTAGTCTTCCCCGACCCGTTTGCACCGCCTAAAATTATCAATTCCTTCATTTTTTTATTTTTTCGTCTAGAGACTTAAAAGTTTTCAAGTATTTTTTAGATCCCTAAAATCCGCCTATTCAATTTCTCATCGGCTTCGCCGCCGGCAAAATCATCAAACGCTTTTGTCGTCACTTCAATGATACATTTTTTGATGAATGGCGCACCTTCACGTGCTCCTTGTTCAGGCGATTTAATGCAACATTCCCACTCCAAAACTGCCCAACCGGTATAGTCGTATTGCGAAAGTTTTGAAAAAATTGCCGAAAAATTCACTTGTCCGTCTCCGAGTGAACGAAAACGTCCGGGACGATTTATCCAATCCTGATAACCGCCATACACTCCGGAACGTCCGGTCGGATTAAATTCCGCGTCTTTAACGTGAAACATTTTTATGCGGTCGTGATAAATATCTATGAACGCCAAATAATCCAATTGTTGCAAAACAAAATGCGACGGGTCGTACAACAAACACGCGCGTTTGTGATTTTTTACGTGGTGCAAAAATAATTCGTAAGTCGCGCCGTCGTGCAAATCTTCGCCGGGATGAATTTCGTAACATACATCTACGCCGACTTTATCAAACGCATTGAGTATCGGTGTCCAGCGTTTGGCTAATTCTTTGAAAGCTGTTTCCACCAAACCTTTCGGACGTTGAGGCCAAGGATAAACCGTGTGCCACATCAAAGCACCACTGAAAGTAGCGTGCGCATTAAGACCTAAATTTTGAGAGGCTTGTGCTGCGTATAGAAGTTGTTGCACCGCCCATTTTTGTTGTTCCTTCGGTTTTCCGCGCAATTCAACGGGTGTGAAACCGTCGAAACCCGCAGCGAATGCCGGATGCACGGCAACAATTTGTCCTTGTAAGTGCGTTGAAAGTTCTGTAATCGAGATGCCGTGTTTTGCTGCCGTACCGGCGATTTCATCGCAATACGTTTTAGAAGTCGCTGCTTTTTCTAAATCAAAAAGTCGCGCATCCCAAGTCGGAATTTGTACGCCGATATAGCCGAGTGCGCTCGCCCAAGCACAAATATTTTCAAAATTATTGAACGGTGCATCATCACCGGCAAATTGTGCCAAAAAAACGGCGGGTCCTTTTATGGTTTTCATAATTAGTGGTTAGTAACGAGTGAAGAATAGTAGTTGATATTAACATAAGTTCGGAAATTGTTTCCGCGCAACATTAGTAAATAATTACCGAACTTGTGTTGAAATAAATAAAGAGATTTGATTTTAAAACCCAAAAATACATTTTTAAATAATTTTCTAAGCTATTTTTATCCATAAATCGTAAATCCTCAATTATAAAATTCGTAAATCGTAAATCCATAAACTTGGCTTATAAATTGAAATACTAAACTTGATTCAATCCGTTTTAAAATTTTGAACACAAACAATGACATACTTACCGAAAATGTCAGTTTGCTTCCAATAGCGGAAACTTATGTTTTCGAATTTTTCAGGAATAGAATTTCCGAAAAATATGTTTATCACGATATCGGTCACACCGTTGATGTCGTAACGGCTTGTCGCGAGTTGGGTACGGCATATAAAATATCGCCGGCGGATTATGAAATTTTATTGCTCGCGGCGTGGTTTCACGATACAGGTTTTGAACACGGACCCGATAAACACGAAGAACGCTCAGCTCAAAATGCGCAAAAATTTCTCGCCGATTTCAAGTATCCGGATATTAATGCGGAAAAAATACGCGCTTGTATTCTTGCTACCAAATTACCGCAAGAACCGCATACGCTATTGGAAAAAATAATCTGCGATGCCGATTTAAGTCATTTGGGTACGAAAAGTTTTTGGAGACGTACGGCGCGCTTGCGCGAAGAAATGGCTTTGGCGGATAACCGAGTAATGAATGAAGAAGAATGGATCGATTTTGAAATTACTTTTTTGCTCGGACATCAGTACCATACCGATATTGCGCAGCGTTTGTTCGATAAACGCAAAGCTAAGCATTAGAAACAAATACAGCAGCAAAAAAACGCCTTGCCGCCGATAATTTTGAAGATTTAATTACACTAAATACTTCGTTAGATGGAAAAACTGCGCATCGGCAAGAAGAAAAAAAGTCGAAACGCGCTCGTTCGGAAGAGGTGTGGAAACGATGTATCGCACTGCTTACGATACATACAATAATTTAAGTGCGATTGCCGACCAAAAATCGAATTTGATGTTGAGTATTAATACGATTATGATTACGGTTATTTTTTCGGTGCTGATGCCTCAATTAGATGCATCGCCACATTTTGTAGTGCCGACTTTTGCTTTGTTGGCAGTTTGTTTGTGTTCCATAATTCTGGCAACACTATCTACGCGACCGAAAGTAACGACGGGACAAGTTACGCTCGATGACATCCGCAATAAACGCTCGAATTTACTTTTTTTCGGCAATTTTTATAAAATGAAACTTGACGACTATCAATGGGGTGTCATGGAAATGGTAAAGGATCCGGATTTTCAATACAGCTCCATGACGCGCGATTTATATTTTTTAGGCAAAGTGTTGGCACGCAAATATCAATATCTGACTATCTGCTATAATGTTTTTATGTTTGGTATTTCGTTTTCTGTTTTGTTATTCGCCATTGCTTTTATTGCCGGCGGTTCTTTTGCCGGAAAATCTTTTTTATTTTTTAAAATGAAATGACGTAGAAATCAGAAAGAAAAACAAAAAACTAAAACTAAAACTAAAAAAAAGATGCGCGAAGAAAAATTTCTTCGCGCATCTTTTTTTTAGTTTTTTCAATTTTTTCTCTCAATAAGCCCGCACATTCTTATTTTCCATATAATTTATAAAGGCACGATTCACGACGCGATTACCGCCGGGCGTCGGAAAATTTCCACTGAAATACCAATCGCCAAGATTTTGCGGACAAGATTTGTGTACGCTGTCTATGGTTTGATAAATCACATCTACGGGAATATCCAAATCATTCGGTTTTATGATTTCCGCAATTTTTTTGGAAATAGTATCTGTATCGAATAAATCATAGAGTTCTTTTAAGATATTTTTTTGCTGTTCTTTGGGCAAAACTTCGTTGACTTTGGCTTTATAGTAAACTTCTTCGAGTTTGTGCTCCAAATTATTTTCTTTCAACAATTTCACCAATGCCTGAAATGCCACGAAATCGCCCATTTTCGACATATCAATGCCGTAGCAATCCGGATAGCGAATTTGCGGCGCACTTGATACGATAACAATACGTTTCGGTTTTAAACGCGCCACGATTCGGATAATGGAATTTTTAAGCGTCGTACCGCGCACAATCGAGTCGTCGAGCAACACCAATGTATCTATATTGTCGCGCACGATACCGTAAGTGACATCATATACGTGATGCACCATTTCGTCGCGACTTTTATCGGCAGTGATAAACGTGCGGGCTTTGTCGTCTTTCACCGCTAATTTTTCTACTCTTGAAGAATGATTGAGTATTTCGGCAATTTTTTCCGGCGTGATATTTCCGGAAGCAGCTAAAGCGGCAATTTTTTCCGTTTTAATCAGATTGTAAGCATCGTTGATACCTTCCATGAAACCGAAAAATGCTGTTTCGGCAGTGTTCGGAATAAAAGAAAAAACGGTATTTTCAAAATCGTAGTTCACCGATTTCAAAACCGGTTCTACCAAATATCTACCCAATTGTTTTCTTTCGTTGTAAATATCTTTATCCGTACCGCGCGAAAAATAAATGCGTTCGAATGAACACGCTTTGCGTTCGCGGGGTTGAGTAAATTGTTCTTCGCTGATACGTCCGTCTTTGCGAATAATGAGTGCGTGAGCGGGTTGAACTTCTTTTATTTTTGAAAAATGAACATTAAAAACCGTTTGAATCGCCGGACGTTCACTTGCCGCCACCACTACTTCGTCGTCGGCGTAATAATATGCCGGACGAATACCGTTCGGATCGCGCATGATAAAAGCATCACCGTGTCCGAGTATACCTACTAATGCGTAACCGCCGTCCAAATTTTTTGAAGCGCGTTTGAGAATGCGCAAAACGTTGAGATGCGAACTGATAAGTCCGGTGAGTTCTTTATTATTGTGTCCGTCGCGTTTAAAATAATCGAACCAATGTTGCACTTCATCGTCCAAAAAGTGTCCGATTTTTTCTAAAACCATAATGGTATCCGATTTTTCTTTCGGGTGCTGCCCTAAATCTTCCACTAAAAACTCGAAAAGTTCGTCAACATTCGTCATATTAAAATTGCCTTCGAGCAGCAAATTACGGCAAATCCAATTATTCGGGCGCAAAAACGGATGTACTTGCTCTATCGTAAAACCGCCGTGCGTACCGTAGCGCAAATGCCCCATCAACACTTCACCCATATACGGAAAGTTATCGCGCAAATAAGATACGTCGTGAATTTGTTCGGACGGTAAATCTTTGAAATGCCAAAACACTTGCTCAAATAAATCTTTAATCGCTTGCGGCGCATTGCTCCTTTTACGACTGAGATAACGGTGTCCGGGTTCCGGATCAAGTTTTACGGTGGCTAAACCCGCGCCGTCTTGTCCGCGATTGCGTTGCTTTTGCATCAGCAGATGCAGTTTATTCAATCCGTAAAACGCAGTGCCGTATTTGTCGTGATAAAATTCGAGTGGTTTTAATAATCGGACAAAAGCAATGCCGCATTCGTGCTTGATCGAGTCGCTCATAATAAAAGGAGGTTGGTGTGCGTGAACGTTAGTTAATCTAAAACTAAAACCGAGTAGCCGGAAAACAGTATGTAAATTCACTGCAAAATTATACTTTTTTTCGCTGACATTCTTGTTTAAATACTCTTCTGCAAAGAAATTTACATTGCGGGCAGTTTCGATTTTGTGCGTACAGCGTTAGAGGCGCGAAATATTTTAAAAATACTATTTTATTGTGCGAAAAATCTTAACAGGCGAATGCCATTTGAAATTGTAACTTTCCGAAAAATAAATAGTCTTAATAATATCTATACTTTACGTTACGATGAAAAAACCGGCAAAGACCGGCATAAAGGCATTATAAATATTGTACTCTTCAAGTTTTTTTGTAAAATTTTGAATTTTTTTAAAATTTTATGACAAATTTAACTTTTTTACGGCTTTATTTTATAAAATATTAACGGTGTATTTCTAATAATGCCCGTACCTTTATACTGTCAATTCAGCATTGAAAATTACTTTACGTCTTAAATCAATTATATCATGTTTCGCTATAAATTCTTTCTCCTTTTTTTGGCAATAATGTCGTTTACGGTGGCGAATGCACAGGACGATATTTATTACGAACAAAATAATAACAGCACGACTACGCCGCGCCCTTCGCGCCCGACGTCGCCGCAAGTACAAAGTTACGATCCGCAGCAAACTCAACAGCAGCCTTCGTACAACAACAACCAATACAATCAACAACAAAATAATAATCAACAGCAGTACAGCCAAAATCCGCAGTACAATAGCCAGCCTAATAACGGTGGCGGTAGCGGTGATTATTACGAATATCCGGACGAATATGATGATTATGCTTACGGAACGCGTATTCAACGTTTTCATCGCCCGTACTCGGGCTTTGATTATTACGACAATGCTTACGTTGATAATTATTATCAAGACCCGTACTACTATAACAATTATGCTTACGCGCCATCCTTCCGCGTATCTTATTCGCCGTTCGGTTTCTGGGATCGCTGGAGTTGGTTGAATCCGTTTTCTTTCGGTGGCGGTTGGGGCAATCGTTACAACAGCGGTTATAATTTTTATAATAACGCTGTTTGGAGTCCTTTTTCGCCTTATTGCTATAATTCTTATTCGAGTTTTTATCCGTCTTATTACGGTGGTTACAACGGTTTTAATAATTATTACGCGGGCAGTCACTATTACTATCCGTATTACAACGGCAATGCTTCTACCTATGTATTGGGTTCGGGCGTCAGCACCAATCCGAAAGGTGTTGTATACGGCACACGTCGCGCTACCGGTTTAAGCGAACCGATTGGTCCGAGCGGTATTCGAGGTGTTAATACAAATACTAAAAATACACCAGTTAACGGCAGGCAATTCTCCGGAACAAACGGTTCCGTTAACAGCAACGGTTTTACAAATAATAATACGGCGCGTTTTTCGGCACCGCAACAAGCACACGGCAGTTACTCAACGGTACCTTCGGAAATAACGCCGAATGCACAGCGCAGTAATCGCGTTTTGAATAACGGTTATGCACCGCAAAATAACGCGGCAGCAAATAATTCTATTCAAAATCGCAGTTCGGCAAACGACCGTCCGGCAAGAATTTTGAGTGCACCGTCGAACAACAATTATAACGACGGTTTTTCTGCACCGAATCAAACGCAGCGCAGTTATTCCGTGCCGCAACAACAACAACGCAATTATTCTGCTCCGCAACAACCGCAACAACAGCAACAACGCAGTTATTCTGCTCCGCAACAACAACAACAACGCAGTTATTCTGCTCCGCAACAACAGCAACAACGCAGCTATTCCGCTCCGCAACAACACTCGGCTCCGCCGGCACAGTCTTCTTCTCATAGTTCCGGGGGTGGTTCCACTAATCACAGTAGCGGCGGCAGACATTAATAGTATTCCGGACAAAAAAATACATTGCCGCTGAAAATTAATTCTACGGTAATGTATCAAAAGTCCGAAAATGTTTTTCGGTTACGAAATTTTTCAATATCTGTTACAAGGGTGCTAATGCGACTAATGTACTTTAGCACCCTTTCTATATCAAAGCATTAGCTGAAATAAGCAAAATGATATTTTTTTCGCCCAAATATTATCCTATAATCTTAAAACTGTTAAAAAATGAGCCTTAAAATTTTCGAGCGCATCTGTGCGTGTTTTACCATCATTATTATTTTATCCGGTGCCCGAAACATGTCGGCACAAACCGCCGGTGATGCGCTGCGTTATTCATCGCTTCAATTTTCCGGTACGGCGCGTACTATCGGTGTCGGCAATGCAATAGGAGCATTGGGTGGCGATTTTTCCGCGCTCAGTATTAATCCGGCAGGTATTGCTACTTATCGCAGAAGTGAATTGACGGTTTCGGGTGGTTATTTCGGCTCAAACACAAATTCATTACTGACAAGCGGCGGCAACAATGCTACTTTGAATGAATCAAATGATAAAGTGACATTTAACAATGTCGGTTTGATATTCGCGAGCGAACCTTCGAGTGGCGGAGATTGGAAAACATCGAACTTCGGTATCGGTTACAACCGTTTAGCGGATTTTAACCGCACGATTTATTATAACGGTACTTCCGCCGGTTCGTTGGTAACGGTTTTTAAAAATCAAGCCGAATTGGGTTTATTCGATAACTTGGGTAATATTTTAGCTTATGATACTCAGGCTTTGTTCGATACCACTTTGAACGGAAACAAAATCATTTACAGCGATTTTAACGGCAACGAGAATGCAAATGTACATCGCAGCCAAACGGTTAATCAAACGGGTGGTATCGGTGAAGCTGTAGTTTCTTACGGCGGCAATTATCGCGATAAATTATCGCTTGGTGGTACTATCGGTATTCCGTTCGTCAATTATACCTACGCCAACACTTATGACGAAGAAAATGCGTCGGCGCAAGTGAGTGAGTTTAAAAGTTTGAATTATAAAGACAATTACACCACCAAAGGAACAGGCATCAACTTAAAAATCGGTGCTATTTATAAAGTTACGCCCGAATTGCGTGTCGGTCTAGCCTTGCATTCGCCTACACTTTATGCTTTGAGCGATACGCGCAGTGCGTACATGAGCTATACCTATATCGTGCAAGGGAAATATTTTTTCAATGAATCGCAATCAGCGGATGTGCGGACGGATTATACAATTACTACGCCTTTCAAAACCATAGTGAACGGTGCTTATCTTTTCGGAAAAAACGGTTTCATTTCAGCTGATGCAGAATACGTGAATTATGCCGGTGCGCGTTTGCGCATTACTACGCCGGACAGCATTTCGCAACTCAGTAAAGATGATATAAAAACTTATGAGACAAGCGTGAATAACGACATTCAAACTAAATACAAATCGGCATTTAATTTCCGTTTGGGTGGCGAGTTGGCTTTTAATGTTTTGCGTGTACGCGCCGGTTTAAATTTATTCGGCTCACCTACCGTCGGCGATAATACTTACAGAAATGCCTATACACTCGGTTTAGGCTTCCGGAGCGATAATTTTTTCTTGGATTTGGCGTACCGCAATGAAGCTCAAAATTTTTTGTATCAACCTTACAATGCTGCCGAAGCCGCACGGTTTGTCAATGTTGATGTGAAAAACCGCATTACTACTATTGTAACTACCGTAGGTATAAAATTCTAGATAGGAGATAGGGGATTTGAGATTTGAGATAGGAGATTTGAGATAGGAGATTTTATAATTTTCTATCTCAAATCTTCTATCTCCTAACTCCTATCTCATCTCTTTTTCAAACGTTTTCAATTTTTTTTGCGAGTTCGAAATCTTTTTCCGAAATACCGCCAACGTCATGTGTTGTTAAGCGGATGTTTACCTTATTATATACGTTCGACCATTCCGGATGATGATTGGCTTTTTCGGCATAAAAAGCAAACCGCGTCATGAAAGCAAAAGCTTCGATAAAATCCTTGAATTGAAATGTTTTTTCAATGCCGTTGTTGTTGATTGTCCAACCGCTCAAGGTTTTTATTTTTTTGTTAATCTCTTCGTTCGTTAATAAAGGCATAAAATTAATTGATTAAGTAAAGTGAATAGATTTTGGATTCTATATTCTATATTTTAGATTTTGAATGAAAGTCTTAAATCCAAAATCTAAAACTCTTATGTTTTTCTGTGCTTTTTCTTCGCTGCGGGAAACAAAATATTATTCAGGATGAGGCGGTAACCGGGTGAGTTCGGATGCAAACTCAAATCGGTTTCCGGATCGTCTACGTAATGTCTATAATCTTCGGGGTCGTGACCGCCGTAGAAAGTAAAAAATCCTTGACCGTAAACACCTTGAATATATCGCGCTTCACCGTAAGGTTTGTTTTCACCCAAAATTAAAACATTGGATTTAATCACGTTTTTATGAAACGCCGTTGTTTGACCCATAAAACCTTTCACGGTGCGGGTATGATTTTGCGTAAGCATCGTCGGAATCGGATCCCATTTGGCAGAAAAATCGAATAGTGTAAAATAATCCGTCTCCGGACTCACCGGTCTGCCGAATTGTTGGTCGTTGTCTATGGTAGAAAATTCATAAATCAAAGGATCTTTGATGAGTTGAAAATTCTGAAACGCAAACGTTTTAGAAAAATCCAATTTTTCTTGCGCGTTCGGGTCCACAGCATCACCGTCGTATATGGCGGCACAAATATCCGCACCGTTAGCTGCTAAAGCTATGTCGTAACTATCGGTAGCCGAACACATCGCAAACATAAATCCGCCTCCGGTGACAAATTCTTTAATCGTTTTAGCTACTGCCAATTTGCATTGCGAAACTTTATTGAAGCCGAGTGCTTTGGATAATTCTTCCGATTTTTTCTGATTTTCCCTATACCAAGGATAATTGTGGTAAGTGGCATAAAACCGTCCGTACTGTCCCGTAAAATCTTCGTGGTGCAAGTGCAACCAATCGTATTTGGATAATTTTCCTTCCAAAACTTCTCTGTCGTAAATTTTATCGAACGGGATTTCGGCGTAAGTGAGTACCAACATCACTGCATCGTCCCAAGGTTGAACGCGCTTACCGTGCATATCGAAATCGGGTGTATAAACTGCAATTTTCGGTGCCGTTTCTAATTTTATATCATCCATGTTCACTTCCGGATTGGAAATTTCGCGTTGAATACCCGAAAATTCAGCATCGGAAACCACTTCATAAGTGACGTTGCGCGTTTTGCACTCTTTTTCAAACGCCATACTTTGAGGAATGGCAAAACTGCCGCCCCGATAATTCAGCAACCAATGCGCTTCCACTCCTTTTTGTATTACCCAATATGTAATACCGTAGGCTTTCAAATGTTCCCGCTGTTTCAAATCCATCGGAATCAACATCCAAGAAGCGCGCACAGTAGAAAGCGTTAAAAAAAAGGCAATACAAATAAAAAATATTTTTTTCATAATCGGAAAATGAATCGAGGACAAAAGAAAAATAAAATAAATTTTCCGGTTCTACACCGGGAAATTTATTTTATTTATTTAACGCAAAAATAAACCGAACGGTTGCGTACACCTAAAACAGAATTACCGATAGACATTAATTAAACGTAAACTCACCCGTTTAAAGTATGACAAATAAAAAAATCACAATTAAGATATTCGAGTGTGATTATTGTTTTCTGATTACGTGTTTATAAATCCGGTCAATCAACCTCCTTTTTTCACCCGCTCCGGAGGAGCGGCAGTCAAATCTACTTTGGCACACGCGTATAGTTTCTCTGCAAATTAAATAAGGTCGTGCGTAACATCAGTTAATTACTATTTTTAAAATTGTCGTTTAGTTCCTTCTGAACAGAAACAACAAATTCAAGGGGTACAACAGCAAGGCACGCAATTTTTTCAACAGAAAAGCTTACATCAAGAAGTAAATATTTTACAAGCAAGAGCTGTTCTTTTTCGATAGCTTTTTCTATGCCTTTAATCTAAAGGTATCTGTTTCAATGTCCGTAAAATCGGAGATAGACATCATAATATTTTCGATTAAGTTTTGCAAGTTACGCAGTCTTGATAAAACAAGCAACTGTTGTAAAAACTTATCTTATCAACGTTACGTTGCCTTTGTACAAAATTTCTTCACCGTCCACGAAACGAATGAGGGCATAATACACGTAAACATCCGCGCTTAACGGCTGACCGTTCCAAGTTCCGTCCCAACCGCGTTGATCCACGCCGAGCGGAATTTCCGTACCCGAAAATACGATGGATCCCCAACGGTTAAAAATTTTCAATTCTTTTATCGCCAATGATGCCGGATTACCGAATATGGTAAAAAAATCGTTCACACCGTCGCCGTTCGGCGAAAAAGCAGTCGGAATAAATATCGGGCGATTGTTACGCACGCGCACTTCAACTGCATCGTTCGCTTTGCAACCCGCCGAATCCTTGACGAACACTTGATACGTCGTAGTCTTATACGGCGTTACCGTTACTATCGGACAAATTAAACACGAAATCGTAGAATCTTGCGGCAACCAAGCGTAACTGACAAGGCGGTTTGAAGGTACAACCGTTGCGTGAAGCGTAGTCGAATATCCGAGTTCAACGTCAACGGAAGCACCGGCACTGACTTGGATTTGTCCGGGCTGCGTGACTTCCAATTGCGCGGTGCCTTTGCAACCCGTCGAGTCGCGCACAACCACATTATATATCTTTGCGGGAATCGCGAAAAAACCCGGTGCTTTTTGGTAGCTATAACCATCTATACTGTACCTGTAAGGCGGTGTTCCACCCGCAGCACGCACAATCAGTGCGCCGGTAGAATCACCGAAACATTTGGCGGGTATCGTTCTGATTGTATCCAAAAGAATCGGGGGTGGTTCCGAAATAGTTAAATTTTTTATCGCTTCACAACCGTTACCGTCGCGCAAATAAGAAACATAATTGCCGGCAGACAAATTGCGCACGGTATCGCCGAGCGCACCATTACTCCAACTAATTTTATAATTGCCTACGCCACCGGCTGGATGCGCAACCGCCGAACCGTCTTTTTTGCCGTTGCAAGAAATATTAAACGTATCCAAATCAAGTTGTACAACGGGCGGTTGCACCAAATCGAATGTAAAATTACCTTTACATCCGCGTGTATCGGATACTGAAACATTGTACGTGCCTTCGCCGAGTGCAGCGAGTACCGTATCAAGCGTAGGTCCGTTACCGAAATTATAAATATAGGGTCCGACACCGTTAGCGGGTTTTATGGAAATTTTTCCGTTTTTCTGTCCGAAACACAACGGATTTTGTGCTGCTTTTACTGCCGTATCCAATTCAATCGTGAAGGGCGTTAAACGGAATGTCAAAGTATCTACGTATTGTTCTGAGGAATCGGTAATAGCGACACGATATTTTCCGACGGATAAATTACTGATAGAATCGGTTGTAGTATAGCCGGTGTTTTCCCAATTATAATAAATCGGCGCTTTGCCGCACGCTGTAACTTTTACGCGAATCAAACCGTCATTGCCTTTTATACACGAAGGTTTGCGCAATAAACTATCATATTGAAAGGCTTTGACGTAAACGGAATCCAAAATAGTAGTTACTTGACAATCTCTGTCAGTTGTTACTGTCAACACCACCGCTTTCCATCCCGGCGATTTGTAAAATACATTATAAGGACCAATACCGTTTGTGGTATCCAAAGAAGCATCTTTACCGAATTGCCAATGCCATTTTGAAATTTTTCCGAGCGCGAAAGTTGAGGCATCGGTATAAGTTATAGTTTCACCGAGACATAAAGATTTATCGGGTTTACTGAAATTTATTTTGGCAACGGGACCTTGGAAAGTACCGGTACTGCCTTTAAAGTCAATAGAGAAGCCGCCGCGCCGCGCACCGATACCACTGCTTGAAAAGTTATTTACACCGATAGCGTAACTGTGTCCGGCGATCATATCTACCGGTTTTAAAAAATTTGTGTGTGGGAAGCTAGCTCTACAACCCCCTTCTTCAGTAATGTTAATCTCTCCGTCTCGTAATCCTGTTGCACCCGCACAGCGTAAAGCTTGATCTCTTGTAATGCCATCTATGTAAGGACCCGCAGCTTCGCAACGTAAAACTTGTTTTCCTGAACAAGTTCCGGAAATACCGCTTGGCAATTCATAAACCGCGAAATCAATATCGTCACCTATTTGTTGAGGAAATGTGTTCGGTACGTCGGTAAGTATATTAGGAGTTATTGCAAAAGTTAAACTACCAGATTTTTCACAAGTCCATTTAAACCATACGCCAGACATTTTAGCATTACGACCTGTTGTTGGGTCAAATAAACAAGAAGCATCATTCAAATCAGTTGCATCTTTGCCTGAACCGTTAAAATTTACTACGCTAAAAGGAGATTTATCACATAAAATAGTTGCCGTAATACAGTCTTCATCAATATGCGATGGTGGTACGTAATTTTTTATACATAATTGAAAATTACCGGTGGTAGAGTTTGCACCTTGAACACGAATCAGATAAGTTTCTCCGACTATTAAACCCGGTTGGGTTAAATCCAATAGTGTGCTGTTTCCTCCTACACAACCTAAGGCTTGAATAGTACCTCCGCAAGTGCCGTAGTATAAAGAAGTTTCCGATTTAGCTAAACCGTTAACCGCCGCAGGTGTCACATCTATATTTACTTCAGTACCTACTGCGACAAAAGAAAACCAAACGTCTTTACCTTTGCTCGTATAACAAGCAGCTGCATCATAACCGCCTACTGTTGCATTTATATTTGTATAATTACCACAAAAATTATGCGCATCCGGAATATGCAGTGCAGTTTCGCAATCGTCGTTAGCGGGAGCTTGTGCGAATATATCGGCGGAAAAAAAAAGGATAAAAAAAAATGTATAAATAGCGTGCTGCCTCATTGTATCAGTTTTCAAGAAAAAAAAGTAGAGATGCAATACCTTGCGTCCGGTGAATGTGTGTTTTAAATTTTGCGGTTTAAGAGCAGCGCATTACTTTGTTGAGAACTTTATAAAAACGCAATAAAACTATTAAAATTTCGATAGACTGTATGATAATTCACAAATCTTTAACGCGAGTACTTATTTTTACGCCATGCAAACAATTAAATCGCAAATACCGAATGCCGTTACGCTATTGAATGCTTTTTCGGGATGTTGTGCACTCGTGTTTTTGCTTCAACACGAATATACCAACGCTTTGTCGTTTATCGCGCTTTCCATGCTCGCCGATTATGCCGACGGATTTATCGCCCGCTTATTGCACGTAACTTCCGATTTGGGTTTGCAACTCGATTCTCTGTCCGATGCCGTGTCGTTTGGTGTGGTACCGGGCACTATCGTTTTTTGCTTATTGAAACAAGATATCGCGCTGCCGAAGTATGCTGCATTTGCCGGATTTTTTATTACCGTTTTTTCTATTTATCGTTTAGCCAAGTTTAATATTGATACGCGCCAACGCGAAAATTTTGTCGGTTTGAACACGCCAGCAAATACACTTTTTTTTTCCGGTTTACTGATACTTAATGTTTTTAAAGGCATACAGTTTCCTTCATGGTTTTTATTGTGCTTAATTCCGATAAGTTGTTTTTTATTGGTGAGTGAAATAGAGATGTTTTCATTCAAATTTAAAAAATTTACGTGGTCGGGCAATGAGATTCGTTTTATATTTATCGGTATTGCATTACTTTTGCTTTTTTTTGTACCTTACTATGCGTTGCCGGTAATCACAGGGGCGTATGTAGTCCTAAATATTGTGAAATTATTTGTGTAGAGACGGCGATTTATCGCGTCTCAAGTTTTATTTGCAATCGTAATTCGCCGATAAAACGTGAGACGTGATATGTGAGCGCAATATGTGAGACGCAATATGTGAGACGCAATATGTGAGACGTGATATGTGAGACGCAATATGTGAGACGCAATATGTGAGGGCAATACAAGAGTGAGACGCGATAAATCGCCGTCTCTACAAAAATCCAAAATCCAAAAATTATGATTTATTCAGCAGAAATAAATATTATGCCGCGCCCGGAACTGTTAGACCCGCAAGGAAAAGCAGTGGCGAACAACATGAAACACATCCGGATTTCGGGTGTGGATAATGTGCGCATCGGCAAACGCATCAGTTTAGATATCAGTACCGACAGCGAAACGCAAGCACGCGAAGCGGTAAAAGAAATGTGTTTGAAACTTCTCAGCAATCCGATTATGGAAACTTTTTCTTTTGAGTTGAGGCAGAAAGAGGTTTAATGCCGCTCGAAAATAAATATTTTTCAAAATAAATGCGCTTCAAACCCCGTTATGTGTTGCAATTGCGGAAATGAAGTATAAATTTGTATCGCGGTAATTAATTGCAATCGAAGTATGCACGTTATTAAACTGACCAACCACTCCGAGATTATCGCACTGAAACACTTTAAATTAAAAGAACCATGTGCAACGGATTTTATTCGGTAATAACCCTCCTTTTTTTATTTTTCGGCAGCACTTCTATTTCCGCGCAAAACGCGCTCGAAAAAGCAGATAAGCTATACGACTTGCACGCTTACCGACAAGCAGCAAAAATGTACGAAAAAATCGGTATCAAAACCGGCGAAACCGGTATTGCCATTGCCGAACGTTTGGCGGACTGTTATTGGCAACTCAACAACGCCGAAAAAGCTATTCAAATTTATACGCCGATAGTTGAAGTCGATAAAGCTTCGAGTTACGCGTTGTTGAATTTTGGTAACGCACTGATGTCGCTCGGACAATACGAAAAAGCGGAAACGGTTTTTACTAAACTGAAAACAACAAATCCGGAAGTTGCCGCGCAAATGATAGCATCGTGCCGTTTTGCGGTATCGGCAGATAATGCGGTATCGGATTTTAAAATAAGTTCGGTTTCGGCGATTAATACGCCGGCATCGGAACTAAGCGCTAACATTTTTCAAAATCAACTCATTTGGGCTTCAAGCAGAACCGATTTGAGACGTAAAACAGGCAACGGAGCTGTTACAACGGATTGGACGGGTGCACAAAATCATCAATTATTTATCGCCGAAGTAGATTCGGTTACGCATAATATCGGTGCGCTGCAATTTTACAAAAGCGATTTTAAAAACGTGTTTAACGAAAGTTCCGTATCGTTTTCAGCTGACGGTAGTCAAGTGGCATTTATGCGCAGTAATATTACCGACGGTCGGCGCATCACATCGAATACGGGTATAGAAATGAGTGTTTACACGGCAAGAGTAGACGACAGCGGAAATTTTTTAGACGTAAAACCCTACCCTTACAATAACGGGGCGTGCGGTTTTCCGTGCTTGACAGCCGACGGACAAACACTTTATTTTTCTTCGGACAGACCGGGCGGATTCGGCGGATTTGATATTTATTCGGCACGCCGCATCGGTTCAACTTGGACAGAACCGCGCAACTTAGGTAACGCCATCAACACCGTCGGTGATGAAATAACGCCGTACATGAGCGGTAAAACTTTTTATTTTGCTTCCAATTATCATACGGGTTTAGGCGGATTCGATATCTTCAGAACAACAGACGTACTCGGTGCTATTGAAAATATGGGTGTGGGCATAAATTCATCGGATGATGATTTCGGTTTTGTTTTAAATCCGAATAATAATACCGGTTATTTCGTCTCCAATCGCGCCGGCGGAAAAGGTAATGAAGATATTTACATGGCGCGCGGACAACAAACTAATACACTTTCGAATACAGGAACAGTAAATAATTCGGCATTAACGGTCAATAAAACCAATTCAAAAAATATTCCGTCGGCTTATTCTGCAAACGGTTTGCCGAATTTTACGGGTATAGTCACGGATGCTTCGACGGGTGAACCTATGGAAAACGTTGTCGTTCGTGTAAAAAACGCAAAAACAAATGCTGTAACCGAAGTTATAACCGACGCGCGAGGCAGATATTTTATACCGCTTAACAGGGTTTCAGATTACGAAGTCGTGTTTTCTAAAGAAGGGTTCGTAAACGATAAAAAAACCGTAAAACCCGCCGTGCTGATGACCAAATATATCGGCGAAATGATTTTAAAACCGTCGGCTATAACGGATAAAGATGCTTTGATTGAAGAAACGCCGAAAATAAACGCACCGCAGCAAACGCCGCAATCTTATAATGCGATCGTTGTTAAACAGAGCAGTACCACTATCGCTAAAGCGGGTTCGGAAGAAATTTCCGTAAAACCGCACAGTACTGCGCCCGCCAATATTCTTGACGAAGAAAGTATCATCGTAAAACCAAGCGGTATGGCATCATCGGGTGCTTTATCGAATGTAAATAATACGACTTCGGACAAAAAATTTTATGCCGTTGATTTGGAAACCGCAGTCTTTGTTGCCGTTAAATCGGTGCGTTCCACTGCCGTTACGCAAGCAGTTTACGAAAATTACAAAGACAATAATTATGATAAATTAAAAGAATTGAGCGGCGGTAATGTGTATACCGTTTCGACTTCCGGTAAAAAAGAAATACGTTTAGGCGTATTCACTACCAAAGCAAAAGCCGATGCGTTTGTAAAAAAAATAAATACTTATGACGTACCGAATGTATTTACGGTAGTCGAAGAAAAAGATTATAAAACCATTGCCAACAATATTATTATTGAAAAGCCCGAACCGGTGCCGACGAGTTATTCAATTAATGTAAAAAAATCTGTAATAACCGCAGCAAAAACATCGGAAGTTATTACGCCGATTGCACACGATGCGGAATCTATTGTCATTAAAAAATCGCCGGACGTGCCGGATACGGATTATAAAGTACGCATCGCGGCATTTAAAAATCCGAAATTATTTGACGACAGTAAATTACGTAAAATCGGAAAAATTACTTCGGTGAAACAAGGTAACCTAACCGTTTTTCTGATGGATGGTTTCACTTACTTCGACGATGCACACGCTTATAAAAAATTAGTACAAGAAGCCGGTTATAAAGATGCGAAAGTGGTGGTGAAAGAAGGGGATAAATTTCGAGTGGTGGATTGATTTTACGGAAAATATCTGTCTGCAATATTTCAAAAACGTTTAAATTCAATAGGATTTAAACGTTTTTGAAATTAAAAGCTTATAATTTCAATAATTCAGTTTGCCGATTTTTTGAAATTAAGTTTTTAAAACTTTAAATCGCGGATGATACATCCTTACAAAATATATGCCCTCGGCGACAGTGCTTTAACCGTTGAATTAGGCGACGCGATTGATACGGCAACGCACGATAAAGTCATCGCACTTTATGATGCGGCGTTGGCAAATCCGATTGCCGGCGTAAAAGATATTATTCCGGCTTACTGTACCGTTACTTGGGTTTACGATATGGTATCGGTAAAAAAAAATGCGCTCGAAGTTTCCGCTTTTAAATATATAGAAAGTGAAGTGAACCGACTGATACGCGATGAAACAACAAACCAAGTAAATAATTCAACGGTAAACAGACTGATTAAAATTCCCGTAAATTACTACACCGACGGCAGTTTTGATTTAGAAAACTTAGCTCAACAAAAAGCAATGAGCGTGGAAACTGTTATAAAATTGCACGCCGAACGAACGTATCGCGTATATTTGCTAGGCTTTTTACCGGGCTTCGCGTACATGGGCAGTGTAGATGCACGTATAGAAGCACCGCGATTAGCGCAACCGCGCTTGAGTATTCCGGCGGGTAGCGTCGGCATTGCGGGAAAACAAACCGGCGTGTATCCGGTAGCATCGCCGGGCGGTTGGAATATTATCGGACTTACGGACGCGAAATTGTTTGATGCCGAAAGAAAAAATCCGATTTTACTGCAAGTCGGTGATGACGTGGAATTTATTCCGGTTTGATTAACCATTAAACTCACTCAATTATTATGAAGATACAAAAACCCGCAGACGGTACTTATCCGATTTTTATGCAAAATTATGTTCGCCTTATTCCGGATGATGGTGAATTAATCGCGCATCTCAAAGACACACAAAACGCTTTTGAAAAATATATTTTATCGCTGCCCGAAAGCAAACACGAGTATCGCTACGCGGATGGAAAATGGACGATAAAAGAAATAATGGTGCATTTAGCAGATGCAGAACGTATTTTTATTTATCGCGCATTGCGTTATGCGCGCAAAGACGATACACCTCTTACGGGTTTTGATGAAAATACTTATGTACCGGCTTCGCGTGCGAATGACAGAACTATCCGAAATATTTTAATGGAATTGAAAGCTGTGCGTGCAGCTTCTCTGGTTTTTATCGAAACGCTGTATCAAGATGATTTGTCTCGCGGCGGCGTAAATACTGCCGGTGCATCGACCACCGTTTTAGCACTCGTGAACAATGTTTTAGGACATCAGTTGCACCATTGGAACGTCATCAAAGAACGATATGTCTGAATTTAAAAAGTTAAACCCCGAAACATTTATTACAACATTTGCAGTACGTCGCGGACTTTTTTTAAATCCGGCATATCGGCTGAGCTTGCAGTAATTTCAAAATGTCGCACAATGCCGGATTTATCTATCACTACAACCGCCCGCTTGGATACGCCGTGCATACCGAAAATGAAATCTTTTAATACCAACCCGTATTCAGTGATAACGGTTTTATTGAAATCGGAAAGCAAAGGAAAATCGTAATGATTCTCCGCTTTAAACTTTGCGAGTGCGAAAATAGTATCAATGGAAATACCCAAAATTTTAGCATCCAAATTTTCGTATGCTTTCATATTGTCGCGCGCATCGCACAGTTGAGCAGTACAAACACCCGTGAACGCGGCAGGAAAAAAATTCAGTACCACATTGTGTCCACGCAAATCGTGTAAAAACATCTCCTTTCTCTGATCGCTGAAAAGCGAAAAATCCGGTGCTTCTTTACCGACTTCTAAAGGCATAATTTTTTATTTTTTAAAATGAAAACAGCAAATTTTATTCATCCCTAATCCGCCGTAAAATTACTTTAATAAATCCGAATACCGAAAATTCAAGGGTCAAAAATATTTGGCACAATTATTTCCTTTTGATTAATATGATTTAAATTAAGCGACTATTGAGAAAAATTATACACCAATGGTTGGGTTACTTTTCTCTGTTTTTTAATTTTTTTTATACATAGAATGTACTTTTTATTTTCACGCAGTACTCTAACCATCTAAAATTTTCTATGAGAACCTATTTTATTCTCTGCGCATTCATTTTCGCTTTGAGCAGTCAAGCTCAAAAAAGCAGTTTCAATGCTTCGGATATTGCCGACAGCAATCGCACACCTTCGTTGACTGAAACGATTGAGACAATTTCAGCCGGTATCTTTCCGAAAAAACCGGTTAATAGCGAAACAACAACTGCCGCAACGGTTGTTGAAGTAAAAAATATCGCGCTCATCAACGGTGACAAAGACGACTTTTCGCCCGTTTTTTATGAAAACGGTTTGATGTTTTGTTCGAACAGTAAAAAAAAGAGCAAAAATAAAGAAGACGATGCGGACGATTTTAATTTAAAATACGCGGCGTTCGATTCGCTCGGCAACTTAATGAAACCGCATTCGATGCCGAACGTCAATTCAAAATTTCAGGAAGGTCCGTCGTGCTTTTCAAACACTTTCGATATTTTATATCTGACTCGCGTTATGGATCGTGCGGATGCGAAACCGACATCGAAAAAAATTCCGACGTTGAAAATTTATGTGAAAGAAAAAGATTCTACGGGTTGGAAAGGCAATAATATTTTTCCTTTCGAGAGCGGTAAATACAGTTACTGTCATCCGACAATGTCTGCCGACGGAAAAAAATTATATTTCGCTTCCAATATGCCCGGCGGATATGGCGGTATGGATATTTACGTCATCCGTAAATTGCAAGACGGTAAATGGACACAACCCATAAATTTAGGTCCGCGTGTAAACACTGAAAAAAATGAAATTTTTCCGTTCATCAACGAAAAAGGAATTTTATATTTTTCATCAAACGGTATGCCGAACGGTAAAGGCGGCTTGGATATTTATCGCATAGATATTGAAGAACGGACTTCGCGCGCCACGTCCATGGGTGATGCTTTTAATACACCGTCAGATGATTTCGGTATCATGTTTATGCCGAAAAACGATAAAAAAGGTTTCTTTTCATCGAACAGACCCGGCGGCAATGGTGGTGATGATATTTACGGATTTGAAATTAAGACCGAAAATAAATAGAATAGTTAAGTTAATAAATAATCAGTATTAAAAATGCGTCCTTTTTGGCTTTCGGTAATTTTTAACCGATCAGTCAAAAAGGGCGCATTTTTTTTATATAAACTCCACGCGCACCATTTCTCCACGCAACGGCAAATGCAAATATGCATCCACTTGTCGCGTGTCAATATGATTCAGTAAAATTTGACGCGACAAAAAAAGTGTGAGCGTGTGCCGGTTCGCTAATTCTTGTACGGGTTTTAGGCTGCCGCGTTCCGAATCAGAGAGAATAAAAGCAGTGGTATTATTCGGTAAAATAATCAGCGTATCAAGTACGGTTTGAAACAAACGGTTTTTGATATGCGTTTGCACCGGAAAATGACGGATGATTTCGGACGCTTCGATTTCTGAATTCTGATTTCTGATTTCTGAATTTACTTTGTTCGCTTTTGACCACTGACCACTGACCACTGACCACTGAACATCAAAATGTCGCTCAATGAATTTGAGATATAAATTCCCGTGTTGCGCCACTTGTGCCGCATTTATTTTATCGGCGACACCGAAACGTTCCGCAATTTTTTTTATGGTTTGAAGTGCGGATAAAAGCGCGTGTTTTTGTGTCAGCATACCGGAAATAAAATTTTCTAAAATGTCGGTCATTATTTCCGCCGGTATCGTTTCGTCGAAATGCAAAGGATCGGCGTAATTATAAACGTGTTTCACGACAGCGTGAGGCGGAGACGACATCAGGGCGATTAAATTATCTTTCAGATTATCTATTTTATAAGTCGCGTGATATTTTTTGCCGAGCGCGGGTTCTATAAAAGTTATTATTTCTTTTACTTTTTCCGCATAACCGAAATCTTTAGCGAAAATTTCATTAATAGTATTTTTTCTGATATACTCTTTACTATTTGCTCGCAACTGACCGCTGACCATTGACCGCTGACCACTGATAAAAGGCGTTTCATCTGTGTCTTCCAGCATCGGAAAATCTTCGTTACCGTTATGCCAGACGCGGTTGAGCCATTTGGCGGGTTTTGCCACATTGGTCGGAAAAATTAAATAATCTCGAGCGCGAGTGATGCCGACGTACAACAACCGCGCTTCTTCGTCCAATGCTTTTTTTCGCGCCACTGCTTTTGCTTGCGATTCGTCAATTTGTTCCGCAATCGCAGTGCCGCGCCATTGATCTGCGTAAGGATTTACCCAATAGCGCAACCAACGATTACCGAGCAAATTATTCAAATCCACCGTTTCGGATTCCGATTCGATGCTCATTCCCCAAACATCGTCGCGCAAAGCGGCTTCCAAATTCATCATCACCAAAATCGGATACTCTAATCCTTTTGATTTATGATAGGTGATGATGTTTACCGCGTCCGCGTTTTCATTAAAACTTTGTTGATCTGTGTTGTTGTCGCGTTTGTCGGTAATCCACAACAAAAATCCGCCGAGTGAAGCCGCAACATGCAACCGGTGACACAAGGCTTCGTAATCAAGTGCCATTTTTCGGAATAAATCTAAATTTTCTAATCGTTGCGCCGCGTTACCCCACCGCGCCGCAATGCGCCGAATATCCAATTCGCTCAGCATCAACTCCACAATTTCAAACGCGGAAAGTTCGCCGGTTTCGCGCCGCAAAACGTCTATTTTTGTGATGACGGGATTGTTGAAACCCCATGTCGGATTTCGGATTTCGGATTTCGGATTTCGGATTTCGGGTGTTTGTACGGGTTCAAAATTTTGAACCCGTACCATATCGACTTTTGCCTGTAATTCATCTTCGACATTTTTTTCTGCACCTTTCACATTTTTTTCTGTATCCGAAATCCGAAATCCGAAATCCGAAATCCAACGAAGTCGATCTTCCAAAATATCCGGCAATGCAAGTCCTTCCGCCAAATACATAATTTCCGCCGCAGACAAAGAATCTCTACCGGACAAAAGATAGCGCAATACTGCCATCATCAAAACGGCTTCCGATGTATTCAAAAGTCCGTTGCGCGGCGTGGCGGTTTTTAATCCGACTTTCGACAGAGCTTCCGCCATCGTCATACATTGTTTGTTGCTGCGACATAATAGAGCAATATCACCCGGACGTGAGAGGCGTAATTTTTTATCGTGTTTGTCTAAGATATATATCGGGTCGTCCGTCAAACGTTTTACCATTTCCGAAACCGCTCCGTCGAACCATTCTGCGGAAGGTTTTTTTCTGTTGTCACCCATATTATCGAACTGCAAATTCCAATGAATGATGGCATCGGTTTGTTGCGGTTTATCGTCGCGTTGCGGTGTGAGCGTAATTTGTTCGGGGGGTAAATCGGAAAAATTTTTGACGAAAATCGCATTCGTCGCATTCACGATATCCGGTCGGCTGCGCCACGATTTATCCAAAATATTTTCTGGTAAAATGCCGTAATATTGAATAATCGCTTGCATCAAACGCGGTTCGGCTCCGCGGAAACCGTAAATACTTTGCTTCGGATCACCGACCCAAATGGATTGCTTCGCAATTTGAGATAGTTTGAGGAACAATGCGAGTTGAATAGGCGAGGTGTCCTGAAACTCATCGACCATCAATAAATCTATTTCTTCGGCGAGTGTTTGTTTTACTTTCGGATGTTCTATGAGTTGCAACACCAAAACTTCCATATCCGTATAGTCTATCAATCCGCGTTTTTTCTTGAACGCATCGTATTCGACGATTGCTTTTTGCGCAATGTCGAACACCAAGCCGATAAAAGATTGAATATCGTTTTGAAAATCCGGAAAATATACGTGCGCTCCGGCAAATTCAATGAGTGCTTTCACGATATCTTTAGATTTCGCGCCGACTTTTGCTTTCGTCAATTTCGCCCATTGGTACCAATACAATTTTTCGCGGTAGTGCAACTCTTGTCGGGTTTGTTTGAGCGCGTCAATATAATCTAATGTAACTTTTGTGGTATCGCCGCCGGCTTGTAAAGCGGCAATGGTCGCGCTTAAATGTTTTTCGAGTTCGGCGTTGTATTGCCCGGTGGTCAGTAGTCGGAAGTCAGCGGTCAGTTTATCTGTACCGGAATCAATACCAATGACCGCTGAAAAACTTTCGAACGATTTTATTTTACTGTATTCCAATACCTCATTAGAAAAACAATTAGCGCGTGCCACATCTACCATGTTTTTTATATCAGAACGCCAATCGTAAGCCGAATCTTTTTTGGATAGTCCGAGTGTGTCGCAGAGCGCGTTCATACGCTCGACGTAATTGTTGTGCGCCAAAATGTGCGACATCGCTTGATTGAAAAAAACTTGTTGGTCTTCTTCGGCGATAATATCCACTTGCGGCGACACGCCGGCTTCGTAAGCAAAACGGCGCAACAACTTTACACCCAAACCGTGAACCGTACCGATGAGCGCGTTCGAAAGGTCGTTGGCTTCATCCATCAAGCCTTGTTCCAAAAGTTTTGTGCGCACCCGCTCTTTCAGTTCCGCCGCCGCTTTGGAAGTGAAAGTCGTTGCGAAAATACCACTCGCCCGCAACGAACCATTTTTCAAAAGTGCCACCATATCGTTCGTCAGGCGATACGTTTTTCCGGAACCCGCACCGGCGGAAATTATTTTTACGTTATTCAAAATTTTGGATGTTATTGTAATTCTTTTTCCAAATCGTCAATATTCGGCAATTCGGATTTCAAATTATCCGGTATCGCTTTACTGAGTTGATAATCCGCAACGCCGATCGGTTGATTTATATTTTTTAGAGCATATTCTGCCAAGACAGCATTTTTTCCTTTACAGAGTAAAATACCGATCGTATCATTATCAGTAGAAGATTTTAATTTATCGTTGACTAAATTGATATAAAAGTTCAACTGCCCGGCATCGCCCGGCTCGAAATCTTTTGCTTTTAATTCAACAACCACGTAAGCATGAAGCCGCGTATGATAAAACAACAAATCAATATAAAAATCCTGTCCGCCGATTTCAAAATGTACTTGTCTGCCTATAAATGCAAAACCTTGACCGAGTTCCAATAAAAATTTAGTGATATGCTCCGTCAATTGTTTTTCGATATTCCGTTCGTCAGCTTTGTCTTTAGCTTGAATGAAATCGAAAATGTAAGGGTCTTTGAGCATATACTGTGCAAAATCGGTTTGCGGCTCAGGCAGTGTTCTTTGGAAATTTGTAATTTTATCTGCCTTAATTTGTCGTTCAAAAAGTTTACTCTCTATTTGATGCACTAATACATTTCTGCTGCTACCATGCTCAATAGTATTGAACATATACCAAAATCGTTCGCCGATATACGGCACTTTATCAAGTAAAATGATGTGATGCGACCAAGGAATTTTTGCGAGAATGGAATTTACAAATATCTGTTCA
Source organism: Chitinophagales bacterium (assembly GCA_038226035.1). Classification (GTDB taxonomy): domain Bacteria; phylum Bacteroidota; class Bacteroidia; order Chitinophagales; family Saprospiraceae; genus JAAFJT01. The sequence goes on from JBBRQS010000013.1 coordinate 49,554, forward strand.
ATCATTGCAACAGGTTGTTGCAATGATTGAAAATCTTGATTATCAGATGTTTCTAAAAAAAGAATTGCCCCTTTTATTTTTTTAAGATTTGAAGAAAAATCTCTTTCAATACTTTGTAATTTCGATAAAAGTGTAGATGGATAGGACGCAGCAAAACTGCGCATATAAGCAAGATTGCGAACAGAAAAACCCTTTAATTCTGGAAATTCTTTTTTAATATCCAATGCTAAATTTTCAATAATTTTTGCGCGTTGTTCAATGCCATTTTGACTTTCTAAAATAAAATTCCCAATCTGCCAATACAACCACAGCATTTGACTGTTTGCCGCCACCACCGTTTTTAACTGCGCTACTTTAATTTGTTCTTTTATTTCTTTTAACAGTTTGCCGTATTCATCCATTTTTTGAAATAATTTTCTTTTCAAAAACTTTTTGTAAAATTAAAGTGTAAAGTTAAAACAAAAAATTATTTTTTGTGAAGAAATAAAATTAGAAAAAAGTATTTATCATCCAGGAAACTCCCCAATTTTTCTTAAAGCAATTCTCAAATTGATAACACCTGCTCTGTTAAGGTCGAGTCTTGAAACAGTTGCTCTACCGATTGGCGAGATACCAATAATAATTGTAAAATTTTCATTCCAACAAAAATGAGAATCCCAAATATCTAAACGAGGATTGAAGAGAGGAGCGATTTGACCGGTAGCCGGATCAAAGGCGTGTGTTGCGTCGTATTTTAGTCCATTACAACCGGAACAAGCTAACGCGTAGTTATCCGATTTGCTTTGTCCTTTTTTTGAAAAAGGTAAAATATGGTCGCATTCAAAGGTATCAGGGCTGAAGTATTCCGGAGAGAGGCAATATTCGCATAAGTATTTTGCTCGAATTTTAACGGTGTTGCAAATCGTTTTATTCATCGCGATTTGTCAAACCCAATTGTTCCATCAAAACGCGAACGGGTACATTTTTAATTTGAGCTAATTCGGCAAGCACTGTTATACGTGCCGCATTTGCCAATTCAATTTCATTATTCAAATTACGGAGTTGTGCAAGTTCAATTTCTGAAATTATTTTATTTTGAAGTTTTTCTTTGAGGTTCAAATAAATTTCCCATTTTTCAGGCGATATATTCAGATTCACTTGTTGCAATAAATCGGCTTCACGCTCCGACACGGCAGCATGAGAGGATACGTCGTTGCCAAAACTATTTTCTAAAAACTGGCTGATGAATTGATTTATGCCGACACCTTTTTTACCGGCTCTTTCACGCAACCGACTTTCAAGCGCCGGATTAATTTGAATGGATATAGACATGAAAAATTATTTTTTACAAAAATAATAAATTATTTTTAGTTAAACATTTTTAAAATTATTTTTTGAGTAAAATAATTTTTTTATTTTTTTTTAAAAACATTTTGTAAAATAAAACGTAAAATTAAAACAAAAAATTATTTTTTTTAGATTGTTTATTAAAAATTCTTAGATTCAAATTTGAAGTGCAACTTTTAGGAAAAAAGAAAGGTCAGAACTTACAGTTACCTTTCCGCTCTACTAAAAGTTAAAAGATGAAAAACTATAAGCATCAAATATCCTTGGTGATTTATGGGTATCCTTTCCGCCAGATTATGATGATACTCGTAATGCTCCATTTTATTTTTTGGAAAAAGAATATGAAAATCTGTTTAGTACAAAATATGCGCAATGTAGGCAGATAACTTCACCTCAAAAAAATTATTATTTTGAAGGAAATAATTATTATTTTAAAACAATATGGAAAAAAATTCCAACTGAAAAGTATGGTGTATCATATTATGTATTACAATTACCCGAATTTGCAGTACCATCGGAAATTAGAGTTTTTGACACTGAAGATGATACAAAAGAATTTAAAAAAAATGTTTTCAGAGATGATGAAAAAAATCGTTTCATAGTATATTTAGAATGTTCATCGCCACCATCGACATCATCATTTGGTATATTTAATTTTAATTTACACGCATCGTTTAAGCGAAGTGAAAATGAGTTTAAGAATGCAGTTTATAAAGACTCTCGAACTGTTGAGTTTTATGTTAATATTAATCATTACGAATGGTTGCTTCCAGAAAAAGAAAGAAAAGAAATTAAAAAATATTTTACAACAAACAATCATTACAACGAAATGGGAGATCAATATAACATTAATCAAGCTGGAGCAGTTGCACCATACTCAAGTTCAAATAATAATGTATTCAATCAAGTAAATTACACTTTACCCGACAACACAAATTTCGAGTTATTGGGCTTTGAACTTTCAACTTTAAGACAAGCTTTAATTAGCAAGGCATCTTTACCTGTTCATTTTACAGCAATTAGTGAAGTTGCAAATGCGGAAGAAGCATCTAAAAATAAAGATGGAAACAAGGTTGTTAAATCACTTTTAGCTTCCGGTAAATGGGTTTTGGATACAGCAAAGGATATAGGCGTAGATGTTGTTTCTGAAATAATAAAAAAGCAAATGGGTGTAAGTTGAATTTTGATTTTAGTTTAACCTTCACCCAAGACACCAATTTTTTTTAATTCCGATTTTAAATTATCCAGAATGGATTTGCTTACCAACAAATTAATCCCCAATTAATTTTTATGTTGTAATTTTCCGCATCAATTTTATGCTCTGCAAAAAATGCGAATTATGCTGCGAAATTTATTTTTTTTTGTGACACTTTTAATAACGGTGTGCTTCGCGTCGTGCGTACCGCCGGAGATGAACAAGGTTAAATACAAAAATGTCAATATTGATTTTAATGACAAACAAATTCAAACCATCCTGAATTTGGAAGAACGCCAAGCGGCGGATAGTTTGTTGCCGTTTCTGAAAAATCAAAATCCGACTTACCGATATTTAGCAGCGATGGCTTTTGCGGGTTTGAAAGACGGTAAAGGTACGGATTCTTTAATAAAATTATTACACGACGATTTTACGGAAGTGCGCACCGCCGCCGCTTTCGCGTTAGGACAAATAGGCGATAAACGCGCCGACAGCGCGCTCACGTCAGCGTATCAAAACAAAGATACGACCGGAAAATATGCTGTTTTCAATCAAACCGTACTCGAAGCCGTCGGACAGTGCGGGTCGAGCGAACGCTTGAATCAAATCGTCGGAATAAAAACTTTCAGATCATCGGATACGGCGCTTTTGTTGGGGCAGGCTTACGGTTTGTTGCGTTTCGGTTTGCGCGATATATTTTCCGGAGCCGCCGTTCAAAAAATGTTGTCATTCGCCCAACCTCAAAATAATAATACCGAACTGCGCGGTGTGGCGGCTTATTATTTAGGGCGGTTAAAAACGAAATACGATACTTCGGTTACAAACAAACTTTCTCAATACGTTTTATCGGAAAAAGAACCTACCGTTAGAATGTATGAAGTAAAAGCCTTGGGAAAATCTTATCGTCCGGAAAATTTATTGCCTGTTTTTGAGCAGCTTATTCGCAATGAACAAGATTACCGCGTAAAAATTCAACTTATTAACGCACTCGCGGGTGTGCCTTACAACAAAGCTGATGCCGTTGTTCAAGAATATTTAAAAGATAAAAACGAACACGTTTCCAATGCTGCGGCACTTTGGTTTTCAAATAACGGTAATGCCGCAGAAGCAAACGGTTATTACAATCGCGCTTTCGATAACCAATATCCCGCTTCTACTCGCCATATTATGTCGGCTGCTGCTCTGCGTTATTTTACTAAAGTACCGGTAATGCGCGATTCATTGACCAATATTTTAAAAACCGAATACGCTTCGGAAAAAAATATTTACGTAAAAGCCGAAATTTTGAAAAGTATAGCCGCCGATGAAGAAAATTATGATTTCTTGAACGACGAAGCCTTAAATCCTGCCAATCCGCCGGTTGTACGAACAGTAGCAGCAGAAGAAATCGGAAAAATATCGGCATTACCGGATTTCTCCGAGCGTTTCAGAAACCGAACACCTTCCGTAAAACGCGAATTGAAAAGTATTTTGTTCGGTTTAGTACGCACCGCCGATGCCGGCGTAGCCACTGCCGGCGCTGATGCGATACGTAATCCGGCTGCTAATTTCAATATCGAAATGATGAAAGACAGTATTCCGATATTGTATCAAATACTTCAAAAACTCATTCTACCAAAAGAAATCGAGGCTTACGAAAGTATACGGCAAACACTGAACTACATCTCCGATACGGCAACGGTACCGAAAAAGAAAGGACTTTCGCCGCGCACGACGGATTGGTTGGTCGTAAAAACTTTAACAAACGCTGTGGCGATCGTAAAAACCGATAAAGGCATATTTAAAATGCAATTGCTCACGCAAAATGCGCCGATTTCGGTTTGTAATTTCGTGACGTTGGCGCGTTCGGGTTTTTTCAACGGTAAAATTTTTCATCGCGTTGTACCCGGATTTGTGGTGCAAACCGGTTGTCCGCGCGGTGATGGTTACGGATCGCTTGATTATACGATTGCGTCCGAACTCACGCCGATGCATTATAATACGGAAGGTTTTGTCGGTATGGCAAGCGCGGGAAATCATACGGAATGCAGTCAATGGTTTGTAACCACAGCACCGACTTTGCATCTCGATGGTAATTATTCGATTTTCGGAAAAATAACGGAAGGTATGGAAGTTGTTCACGCGCTCACGCAAGGCAGCGTAGTGGAAAGTGTAACGGTACAGTAAAATTCAGGCATTACGGGTAATTTATAAACTTTTGATTTTTGTCGTTGGTGATCACTCGTTACCGCTACTGAAAATATAAGTATAACTTTCGGCGGAAAATACTATCCGAGCCCGTCCGGTGCCGGCGAAAACGCAACACTTATATTGGATAAAACTTTAGAAGAGAAAACAACAGTAGAAATTTCAGACAATATCGGCAGAGTTTTATCCAATTTTAAAGTCGCTCAAGGCACTGATAAAATCGTACTCCCGAGTGAAATTTTTCTTGGTGCGGGTGTTTATTTCGCACATCTAAAGCATAATAAAATTATTTTTAAAATTGTGAGGAAATAAAAAAAAGTGAGTTCGGAGGTTTTATCTTTGTTCAAGTACTTGCTTTATACTTCATCCAACATACTTAAAAACTCATCCTTCTTTTATCAATTGTTTTTGCAAATCTTCTAACGAAACACCTTTTGTTTCGGGCATCATGCGCCACACAAAAATCAATTGAAAAACCATCATAACGGCGAAAAAAGTAAAAATAGGTGCACCGCCGATTTTCGGATTCATAGCGAATAACGGAAATAAATTCGCAATGATTGCCGCAAAAACCCAATGCGTCAAACTGCCCCATGACATCCCGGTAGCACGCACGGAATTGGGAAAAATTTCGGAAATAAAAACCCAGATTACGGCACCTTGACCTATGGCGTGAGCTGCAATGAACATAAAAATAAAAAACGTGACGTTGCCGAACGATTGCGTCGAAAATGCCATCGCAATCATCGCCAACGAAATAATATAACCCACCGAACCGATGTACATTAATGTACGCCGACCGAATTTATCTATCAGAAACCAACCCAGAATCGTGAAAATTAAATTCACCACACCGATACCCGCCGTTGAAAGTAACGCTGTACTATCGCCCAAACCCGTCATTTTAAAAATGCGCGGCGCGAAATAAATAATCGCATTGATGCCCGACATTTGATTGAAAAATGCAAACAGAAATGCCAAAATAATAGGTACACTGAATTTTTTCGAGAAAAAAGTTTCTTTTACGCCTTGCACTTCGTTTTTGGCGGAATCTTTTATTTCAGCAACGGCTTTATCCACATTCGGTTCCGTTATGGCTAAAACTTGTCGCGCAGTGACTTCATCGCCTTTGTGCAACAACAACCAACGCGGACTTTCCGGCGTGAACAACATGAGCAGTGAAAAAACCAACGACGGCAGTGCCACAACACCCAACATCCAACGCCAATCATTATCGCCGCCCAAACCATTCAAAACATAATTAGAGACGTAAGCAATGAGGATACCTAAAACAATATTAAACTGAAACGCAATCACCATACGTCCGCGATATTCGGGTGGTGCAATTTCGGAAATATAAACGGGTGCTACTACCGACGATGCACCGATACTGAGACCGCCGATGAAACGGAAAAACATGAACGTATAAACATCTTGCGCCAATGCTGCACCGATTGCGGAAACGAAAAACAAAAGCCCTATCCAAATCAAAGTTTTTTTGCGCCCTATTTTATCTGCCGGTATGCCGCCGAAACCCGCGCCGAATACCGTTCCGTACAACGCCATTGCAATTGCCAAGCCTTGAAATAAATCGCTTAAGTGCCAAAGTGCTTGTATTTTTTGTTCCGCGCCGGAAATCACGGCAGTATCCAAACCGAAAAGAAATCCGCCCAGACCGACGGTGATAGACCAAAGCGTTAATTTACTGTTCATTTATTTTATTTAAAATTGGTTGGTGATAACGTTGACGCGCTAACGTTTTTTCGTTTTAAAAATTAGGGAACAAAATACAATTATTTTTCGGTATAAAAAAAAAATTAATTCTAAAATTGAGTTTCAAATAGACTCAATTGCTTTTGTGTCGGTAAACGTTCCAAATAATTTGAAATAAAAAGTTCTTTCCCTGTTTGGTCCGAGCTACCTGTTACGTTTCTCATACCATAAGTCAAATCCCAAGGCATGATATTGGCAAAAGAAAATAGATTCCTGATGTAATCGCTATCATCATAGGTAATTAACCAGTTGTGTTGGCAATTTTTCATAGTTTTCGCAAAACGAATATGGTCGAACGATTTGTGCATATTCCCATTTTTACCGTACAGTGCTGATTTAGTCGCCGAAAAATAAGGTGGATCTAAAAAAATAAAAACATTTTGTCCGGCTTGTTCAACCAATTCGGAATAATCGGTATTTGTGATTTTGGTGCCTTGAATAATTTTTCCGAAATCATTAAGTCGCTGAATACTGCTTTCCGTAAACCTACCGATATTTGCTTGCTCACTATACCCGCCACTTAAAGTTGTTCCCGAAAATGTAGTTCTATTAAAAATAAAAAAAGCAGCTGCTTTTTCTAAATCATTAAAATTACCGAGATTTTCTTTCAAAAATTTGTGCAAATCTTTACCGATTGGATAAGCTGTTTTCAGTTCACGAATTTTACGGATTACGGCATCCGTATCAGTCTGACACATTTTCCAAAACGTGAAAAGGTCATTATATAAATCATTCCCCCAAAAATTATTTTTAGGATATTTTTGTTTCGCGTAAACAAATACTGAGCCTCCACCCAAAAACGGTTCTCTAAATTCATCGAAAGAAGGTAGGAGCGTTGCAATCAGATCGACTGCCCTGCTCTTTCCTCCCGGATATCGCAATGGACTTTTTATCATTATTGTGCGTTTTTAAGAATGACTGTAAATTGGTTCTCGTTTGCTTCTTTGAATAAATTTTCAATGAATTCAATTTGAGTTTCTGAAAATTTATTGCTAATAAAAAATTCAGTTATTTCTTTTACCGGGCTTTCGGAACCGATAATACCTTCTAATTTCGTAGATGTTAAATTTAGAATAGCTTTACTTTTGAGCAGTTTGGAGTTTGCATCTACTTCTGAAATATTAGAATATAAAATCATTTTTAGCAAGCCATCTTTTATATCTCCTTTACTCGGTAAAATCGAATTTTTACTGTGCTTACTTTCTATCAAACTAATAGCGTCCTCGGCAATATCAATTTCATCAACGGTAAAAAAATATTTTCCACCTAAATAATTCGTAATAGTAATTTTTGCCTTTGTTAATGTAGCTAAACTTTCTATAGGTTGAATTGTAATAAATTCTCGAGCTTGAGCATTTTCCGATTTCTCCCTTGAAAACAATATAAACAAAGACACATCTTTTCCGATTTTATTTTTAAACCTTTCTATACCTGATGGATTATGCAATTTTACGTTCATTTCTTTCTCAATTTTATCGTAAAAATTTTTGCTTTTATCAATTAAATCATGCAGATTCATATTCAGTTCATTCAAATTCCAATGAAGTGCTGAACTATGATATTGACTGATTTCTTTAATCTTTTCAAGAATATATTGATTATCGAATTGCTGATTTGTAATTTTATTTCCGATTTTATCAGCTTTATTGTAAAATGCGAAAATAACAAAAATATCTAACAATGACATTAAAGAAACGGTATCCCATTGAATAAAATCTTGATCACCTTTTGCTCCTTCATCCTTTATAATAGGTATGACTGTAATTTTCTTTGAAAAGTTTAGCGTGTTGTAAACTCTTTCATAAGGATACGACCGTGTACGTTTCGGCGAAACCCATTTGGAAATAGCGTATGAATGGTTATTATCCGTTACAATACACGACGAAGGGGCTTCATTAATGTCAAAGTCGGTAAATTCAATTTTAGTTAAATCAGGAGAACAAATGACTTTATATTTTATTCCTGTTATTTTGGCTGTTACCTGCATTTTTATATGTTTTAAAGTCATTAAAATTTTTTAGAGGTATTTATTTTCTTTTGTAAATCAGTGCAATCGTACTGTCCAAGCAAACGCGCATTTGGTTTTCGGTGTGCCAATCCATAACCGAAACACCGTTTTTTAAATATGACTGCGCCACGATATTATATTGATTACTGTACTCGGCGAACCATTTTTTTAGATACGTTAATTGTGATTCGTTTTCGGCTAATTCATTAATATCCGGAAAATAAACGAGCGTTTCAGGTTTAGCAGTTTCTGTTTCAGTGATAAATTGTTGAATCATGGCGGGTGCGAAACGTTGGTATTCCAATAGCGGAAACATATACATAAAACCGTTGGCAGATTCTTGCCGTGCGTAAAAGAAAATTTGCGGTTCGCAACCGAACACCAATATTTTTGGGGTATTACTTTTTCCGGTATCTTTCGAGTTTTGTGCGGAACCCGAAATCTGCGCTCCGATTATTTTTTTTTCATTGAAATAACTCGGTCCGTACATCTTCACCATAATTTCATCTTTTGCCGTAAAAAAATAATCGAATTGCATGATACACGTTGCCGCAAACGCCAATAAAATATATCCGGCGGGTGTCAGCCACCGTAAGTTCCAAAATAATTTTAAACGCACCAACATCCAAGCCGACATGATCGCCGCCACCGGAAAAAGTAACTGAAAATAATGCGGACGATAATACCAACCTAATGAAATGGAAGCCAAAGAACATAAAAATAAAATCGGAAAAAAACCGTGTTGCCTGATGAATATTTTTTTATTGATACTGAAATAAATAAAAGCAAAAGATAAAAACCAAAAACCAAAATTATCCCAAAAAACAGGTCTGAAATGCCAAATATTTACGAACGGCGGTTGTTGCGCAGCATACGCATCGGCATAACGGAAAGTAAGAAAATAAAAATTCTGCAGGATATGCATCTTCCCAAAATATAACAACATGATACCGAAAGGTAAACAAGCACCGGCAATATAGTATAACAGACTTCGGGCAATGGATGTTGGGCTTTGAAAATCTGAAATTGAAAGGTGAGAATTTTTTGTTCTATCGCGTTTAAAGTACGTGGTCCAAAGTCCGATATACAACATCCAAATAAACGGAAATAAAAGATAGCCGATGCCGTGCTGCTTGCAAATAAAAGCCAACATCATTAGTATGCCGGCAGGAAATAAATAAGCATCTTGATTTTTTTGTCGCGCCAAAACCGTAAAAAAAAGTCCCGCACATCCGAACATTACGACATAATGTTCCGCATTTGCAGTCCAACCTTGTGCGGAGTAGCTCAAACAGTAAAGTAAAAAAATGGCGGCTGCGGCAACGCCCGTATTTTTGTCAAAGAATTTACGGGTAGTCAGGAAAATAAAAAAAGCACTGAGATAATTGACGCACAACAAAGAAATTCTTACGGCAGCGACCGAATCGCCGAAAAATTTAAAAAGAATCGCCATGATGTAGTAAACGCCCGGCATTTTCATGTTATAAAAATCTTTGAACGGTAAGCCGCCGCGCAAAATTTCCTGTCCGGCATACGCATATTCCCCCTCATCGCGTTCAAAAGCGATATTGATATGCCGCAAACGAACGGCTGTAAAAAGTATAACCGTTGAAGCTAAGAATATATTATAGACCGTAAAATTCCGACGCACCTTATTATTGTAGAAATTATTAAATAACCCGGGCATTAATTTTAATTTTTGAGGCGCAAAAGTAATTCATCATTTACCATTAAAATTTTCAAAATACGCCCCGTTAGCGTATTTTTACATTAAACACTGCGAAACGTTAATTTGTATTAAAAACGCGCCGTTTTCCGAATTAAAATTTATGATTCCCAATTTTAACAAAAACAATTTGACTTTTATCAATTTTTTTAAAGTGCTGATTACGGTAACCGGATTATTGCTGGTATTCGCAGTGCCACCATTTCACGAACCCGACGAACCTAATCATTTTTGGCGTATCAACCAAATAGCCGGCGGCGAAATGTTCGGTACAGTTGATACGGTGCGTATGCAAATGGGCCAATATTTGCCGGCTTCGTTCAACATACTGTTCAAGCCTTTTGAAGGAATGATTTTCGTACCGAGCAAAAAAACTTCTTTTAAAACTATTTCAGGACTTTTAAAAGTTCCTTTGAATAAAAACGACCGTATTTTTTTTAATTATCCGAATACGGCGCGATATGCACCGGCAGCCTACGCACCGCAATCAATAGTGGTAGCATTAGCAAATGCTTTTAATTTTTATCCGCTATATAGTTTTTATTTGGCACGACTTGCGGGTTTTCTGTTTTGGTTGGCGTGTATTTTTTGGATGGTGCGCATTGCACCGGTGCTGAAAAATATTTTATTATGTTTTGCCGCATTGCCTACTTCTGTTGCCGTTGCTGCATCGGTGAGTGCGGATACGGTGTTTAACGGATTAATTTTTGTAGCATTTGCCTATTTTTTAAGATTGAAATTTCAAGTACCGACACAGCGCACCCGTTACGATACATGGATTTTCAGTGTATTAATCCTCATTACTACTTGGTGCAAAATTTGTTATTTCCCGATTTTACTGTTGTTATTATTGGTGGATAAAAATAAATTCGGCAACAGTCTGAAAAAAAAATACGGATTTATCATCTTTAATTTAGTTATCAATATCGCTTTAGTCATAGTTTGGAATAATTTCGTGCATCGCCTCATCTATCCGAAAAATAATTTAACCGAAACGACTTACACCAATATGCGAGATGAACCGGGCTTAGATGTGAATCCGGATTTGCAGATAAAACGTATTTTGCAAGATGCGCCGACTTTTATTAAAAATTTTATTCCCGCAAGTTTTGATACATACGGGTACAGCTATAAAAGATATATCAGTAGTTTGGGTTGGGAAAGTTGGGGTATAGCCGAAGGTTTATTAATTGCTTTTTCAATTCTTTTTCTGTTTTATCTGATACTGTACAGCGATGTAAAATTTACGAAAACGGAAAGTTTATTATTGTTGGCAATTGCCCATTCTATGACAGTTTTATTTTTGCTGTCACAACATTTGCATTGGGATACTGTCGGTGATAAAATCAGTACATTCTATCTCGGAAAATATTTCGTTCCTATTTATCCGCTTATTTTTTGGGCAATCAGTTCGTTTTTTACTTTTAAATTTAAAATCCCGTATTTCGATAAAGTGATTCAATTACTTTATGTTGTAGTTTTCATCGATTTTTTTATAATTCTTTTTCAACGGTATTATTCATTATTCATCTCTCAATAAAATGCGTTTAGTTATTCAACGTGTAGCGGAAGCATCGGTAACGATTGACGGAATCATAAAAGCAAGTATCGGACAGGGTTTATTGCTTTTGTTGGGTATTGAAGAAACGGATAACGAAACCGATATAAAATACTTGGTTAATAAAACCGTGAATTTGCGTATTTTCAGTGATGCCGGCGGACTAATGAATTTATCCGTACAAGATATATCGGGTAGTATTTTAGCCGTCAGTCAGTTTACACTGTATGCTTCAACTAAAAAAGGGAATCGGCCGTCATTTTTACGTGCCGCGAAACCACCGGTTGCCATTCCTTTGTACGAAAAATTTATTGAACAACTCAAAACCGATACCGTTTTAAAAATTGAAACCGGTACTTTCGGTGCCGATATGAAAGTTGCCCTCGTTAACGACGGACCGGTAACTATAGTAATGGATTCGAGAGAAGATTTATGAAATAATAAGAACTTGAAGAGTTCTTTTTATCCGAAAGTTTATATTTGCATTAAAAAGGCGACTTGTACATGTACCTAATAATCCGCTTAAGCATTTTATTCCTTTTTTTGCTTTTGTTGCCCTCATTTTTGATCGGGCAGGTCATTTCCGTAAATAACCGAACGGAATCGATCGCACTTCAAGATATTGCAAAAGTATATGCGGATGCGGAGCATAAAGTGAATATAAACCGGTTGTTGACACAAAATTCATTTGATTTTCAAAATATTGATCACCTTAATATCGGTATTACGTACAAAAATTATTGGTTAGATTTTTCTTTAAAAAATACTTCTAACAAAGATGTGGACTTACTTTTGGTATTCGGTTCAATCGTGAACGACAGTCTTTTTTTGTATAAAGTTGCCGATGGAAGCGTTGTTGAAGAAACGACTTTGGGAGAGGCTTTGCCGTTTTCGGCAAAGGTTTTCCCGTACCAAACGCCCGTTTTTCAAATTCATTTGAAACCTGATGAGGATGGCCATTATTTTTTGAAATCATCCGGTATCGGACAACCGATGAACCTGACGGCGAATTTGGTGAATATTGAACGGTTTTATCAATCAGATGTACGTAAAATGTTTTTCTTGGGCTTGTCTTACGGCATTTTAGTCCTTTTACTGTTGTTCAATGTGTCATTTTTTTTTATAACGAAAGAGCGGATTTACTTGATTTTTGTGGGGCAATTAGCAGCTTCCGTGTTGTGTCTTTTGTACTTTGACGGCTTTGTGCATCGTTATATTTTTCCGAAAAGCGGATATTGGAGTAACGAGACGATTGCGGTTGCGTTGTGTTCGGTTTATCTGTTTTTTACTTTTTTCTTTACCAACTTCTTCAATTTAAAAGATTTAGCACCGTTTGCTCACCGTGTTTTCGGTTACGTTGCTTACGGCACTTTTGGGGTTATGGTGGTGTCTTTTATTCATCCGTGGGGATTCAATTTTTTTATAGATTTTATGATTTTCATCACATCGCTTGTGGCGGTTTTGCTTTTTGTATCGGTGCTGATAATGCGACGCTTAGGTGTGCGCTCTTATTTTTTTATTTTGTTGGCGATTATTGGTTTGATTATCTTCGGCTCGGCGTTTCAATTGTTTATGGTTGGTCTTTTACCGGATGTATTTGTGACACACAATGCGATGCACTTGGCAATGTTGTTTCTGTCGGTATTTTTGGCTTTCGGTGTCAATGACAAATTTCGATTGACCCAAGAAGAAAACAGGAATTTTCAAGAAAAATTGGCGGAGACTTTGGGTGCGTACTCTCAAAAACTTATTTTTAATATCGAAGCAGAACGCCACCGTTTAGCTATCGAAATCCACGACGGATTAGGACAAAATCTTTTGACAATTCGCAACACTGTACTGAAGGGGTTAAAACAAAAAGATATTCCTTCGAAAATTGAAGATACTTTTCACACGCTGTTAGATATTACATCCGATGCTTTAGAAGATACCAGAGCAATGTCTTACAACCTCCGTCCGCCGATTTTGAATGCTATGGGTTTGACGGCTGCAATCGAGTCTTTGGTCGAAAAAATGAGTATATCATTGGCTATGGATGTTATTTTAAAAATGCCGGAAACGGTGGACGGCGTAGTTGCAAAAGATTTAGAAATTAATATTTATCGTATTTTGCAGGAAAGCTTTAACAACGCATCGAAACACGCGCACGCTTCAAAAATCAATTTGACGATTTTACGAAAAACCGAATCTCTCGATATCGCTTTTCAAGACAACGGTATTGGTTACGACCAAAATGTGCGCTTAAACGGACAAGGTATTTTGGGCATAAAAGAGCGCGTCGCATTGCTGAAAGGTATATTGCGGATTACTTCAGATGCCGCAACGGGTACTCTATTGTTCATTACTATCCCCGTTCTAAAGCCGGGATAACAAGATTTTATGATTTACAGGATTTGCGGATTTATAATTTTTATCCTTATTCTTGAAGTATGAAAATGATTAAAATATTTGTCGCCGACGATCATCCGTTGTTTCTCAAGGGTTTGATAGACACCCTTGCAGAAGAATCGGATTTTGAAATAATCGGCTCTGCTAAAGACGGACGAGAAGCCCTCAAAAACATCGTCCGTTTACGACCCTGCATTGCTATTTTAGACCTTGATATGCCGTTAATGACCGGCATTGAGGTCGCCAAAGTGCTGTTGGAAAAACATCCGGATATTAAAATTACTATTCTTTCGATGCACAAGGACCCGGATATTATCAGAGCAGCCATGGCTTTGGGTATTCAAGGCTACGTGTTCAAAGACGATGCAGTCAATGATTTGGTCGGAGCAATTCGCGATGTTAAATCCGGTAAAAACTATATTTCGGTTTCTGCGGAGAAAAAGTCATTTTTTGTTACGGAAGATTTCGCTTTAATCGGCGATTTGACTAAAATGGAGAAAACAATTTTAAGTCAAATCGCTTTGCAAAAAACCACTAAACAGATTGCCGATGAAAATTTCATCAGCACACGAACCGTAGAGAACCATCGAGCGAATATTGCCCGAAAATTGAACATTAAAGGCAATAACAGTTTGTTGAAATTTGCGATTAACGCGCATGAAGCGTTGAAAAAGATTTAGAAATTTTACCTCTACCCCAAAAATGAGTATTACTACCTATTTCCTACCGCTTTAAACGAATGTAATTTTACATCATAATTAGTTTCAAGTTATAAATTATGTCAAATTTTACAACGCCTCTACACAGCCGGTTTTTATTTACAACCTGCGATTTTTATTTTCAGGATAACTTTTCGAGTGCTTTTTGCCCTTAAAACCATCCGTATATCTTGACTGAACATCAAAAAACCTGATTTTGTAATCGTGTTAGTCTATTTTTTTAGAAAAAAACGCATCGGCGCGTTTCGAAATTAATTAAGATGACGTGTCGATGTTTTTTCTTTTTCTTTTTTTCACGGCTCATCAAATTTTTTAAAGCAAAAGAATGAGTACATTTTTTTAATTATCACAATCATAAATTTTCTGCAAAATGAAAAAAAATCCTGTTTCTCTGATCGTTTTTATCTTTCTGTTTTTCTTTTCAATCAATGTCGCCACAGCGCAACACGATTATACTTGGGATTATTACAAAATCTCAATGACCTTGCCTTCCGATTTTAAAGTAACGCGCAATACCGATACCGAATTCGATGCTGTCGGACAAGGGATGGAATTGATGATGGATGTTTTTGCCGATAAAAAAGTGACATTAGCTGAAATGAAACAAGCTACACTCGATTATGTAAAAGGTTTGAAATTAGATCACGTGGATGAAGTACAAAATATTAAAGACGACGACTTTCAAGGTAAATATGTACTCGGTGCAAAAGGCAAAGACGCGATTATGATTGCCGGATTAATTGCACCGCATTCATCAACCAATATTTGGGTTGTCATCACTTTTGATGATGGTGATGCCAATGCCGAAGCAGACGGGTTGAAAATTTTAGGCAGTTTGGTATCTCATTGATTGTTAAATAAATTTTTTTCTTTTAAACTTTAAATATAATAACTTGATGAAGCAATTTAAATTTTCAATTTTGTTTGTATTCGCCGGTACTTTTGCTGCATTTGCACAACCTGTTTTTCCGGGCAGTACTTATTTTACCAACGCGAAAAACTTTGACCTTAATTTTCAGTATTCAGACGTTACAGAGGTTACAACCATTCCGGCTCCGGCTGCCGGCAACAACAAAACTTATGACTATTCCAACGTTACGTATTTGTCGGCACCCTACACTGTTACGATTCAGCGCAACAGTGTACCGACACTCATAACCGATGCTACGCATCAAGATGGGGGTCTGTCCGATAATATTAGCAGTACGACGGCTTTAGCTTCTTTCAACTTGATGTATAAATTTGATCCGACGGGTGTGTCCCAACTTGGTTGGGCAATTGGGGCGCAAGGTTACTCTCTGGGTGGAAGCGATTCCATTAATATACCGACTCAGTACGCGAAATTCAGTAAGCCGATTTATACTCAGAAATTTCCGATGACGATTGGTACACTTATTAACGACAATAAACTCACCGTCTTGAATTATAACTTCACCCTCAGTTTTGCGGCAGCCGGTTTGAAAAATGCGCCGGGTGTAAGACGACTATACATAACACAGAAAGACAGTATCGTGGGGTGGGGCATTTTCATTCGCAAATCACCGACCGGCACACTTTTGACTGACTCCGTTTTGGTATCAAGCCGCGTCCGTACCACCGTTGATAGTTTTTTCCTGAACGGCTCTCCGGCTCCCGATGCTTTGGTGGGCGGATTGGGTGCCACACAAGGACGAACAGTATCTTCCTCAAGATATTCGCTATATCTAAAAAATCGTGCTATCGCAACTATGGTTTTTATTTATTCGAATGCTAATTTTTCGGGTACGCCGTTTGTAACAATAGAATTTGGCGATGCTTTGCACACACCGACAAACGATTTGACCATCGCCGACAACCGTTGGAGTACCTATCCGAATCCTGTTTCCTCCGGGCGCATGAATTTGACTTATACAAGTGAAAAAGAAATAAATTTTTCGTTGGTGAATGCTTTAGGTCAACCGGTACAACGCGCAATTTTACCGGCAAATACTTCCGGTGCTCCCATACCGGTGTCATTGACAACATCTTTACCCACCGGTTTATATTTTGCTAACCTGCAAGGTGAAAAAAATTGGGAAACGCACGCGATTTTTATTAAGTAACTGACGTTACGCACAGGTGCAGCGCACGGAACTATTTGTAGAATTCAGAGTACAGTAAGAGTTTTTAGATGCAGAGCACCGGACTATTTGCCGCCCAAAACAAATAGTCCGGTGCTCTGTACCTTTATACGTAACATCAGCAAATAATATCAGCAAATAATATCAGCAAATAATTTTTTTAAATGCTTTCAATACCCTGACGAATACCCGCGGGGCTCGTCCAGTTTGCCGATACAACCGGTATGGGGTATTTCGTTTTGGGTAATGGGTTTAAATGTTTTTATTGACTTTAGTAATCGGGCATTATCGAAATACTATAACCTATATTTTGACGGCTTTGTCGGGCATTGTTGTCTATATCGCGTTACCGATTTTATACAGTACTTGGGTTAGGTACGGAAAACGGTGTAGAAGGTAATAGAAAAGCGGAAGTGGCTTTGGTTTACGGGCGTTGCAGTATATAATATTTCGGGTGAATTGGTTTTGAATCAAAGTATCAACGCAAACGGCATTTTAAGTTTAGATATTTCAAGTTTGCCGGTTGGTACATACATCTTAAAAGCGGAAAATGACGGCGACATTATTGAAGTGTCAAAGTTTGTGAAAAATTAAAACGATGTTAAAAAAAGCCGCACAAGAAATAAATCTTGTGCGGCTTCGCATTTTCAAACTTAAACCTTAATTTCTAATTTTTAATTAAAGTTTTAACAGCATCTCTCACGCCTTTGGATTGAACGCGCAAAAGATATTGTCCGGAAGCAAAATTATTGATGTCCAAATGTTCGGGTATCAAGCCGTTCACATTTTGAACTTCACGCACCAATTGAGTGATGCCGAGTGCGTTGTAAACATAAATCGTTACGTCTTTACCCGCATAATCTTTTAAGTTTACTTCAATATATTCGCTTGCCGGATTCGGGAATAAAATTAAACCCCGCACACGCGTAAAATTGACTTTATTGATGTCGGACATTGTTTTAGTACCGTTGTTCAAAGCAATTTCTACTTGATAGTAATTATCGCCTTCTTGCGGCGTGTTGTCGTAAACCGAGTGCGCTTGCAATGAGTTGTCGGAAACAGTATTTTTTACGATGACCAAAGTTTCAAAAATACCGGTAGTAGTATTTAATTTTTTAACATTGAAATAATCGGTTTCAAAACCTCTGTTCGTTGAAAAATCAACACGCGCGCGATTCCCGTCGGCAGCAGCTCCGGATACAAAAACTTTTGCGGAATGTGCTTCCTCCTCCCTAACGACAGAACACGGAATCTCGGCGATACAAACATTACTGCCCCAAGACACGCAATCGTTCCAACGACCTTCGCCGTACATTTGCACTGAATTTTCATTGCCGCCGTAATTATTCGGTTCTCCGGGGTACCAGTTGAAAAAAGTCGGGGTTGATTGATCGGCGTAGTATTGCCAATTGTTACCGCCGTAACAAGTACGTTCGATACCCAACCAACCATTTGCTCCTGCTAAACCGGTTTTAATCAAATCGTTTTCTGCTTGATTTTTTATCAAAGGTAATTTTCCGCCTATAGAGTAACACAAATTTTGAGCGATATGATAATTGATATAACCGTCGTTGAAACTTGTATTTGTAAACTTATAATAATTTTTATTATCAATAGAGCCGATAAATGTCCAATTCGAAAACGTTTTAGGAGCCGGACAAGCCGGAACTTTGCAGGGTACTTCAACGATACAAGCATTGGTTGCGTTAATGTTGATATCATTCCATTTTCCGAAACTGTACATTTGTACCGCATTTTCGTTACCGCCATAATTATTGGGTTCGCCGGAGTTCCAATTAAAATAAGTGGCGTTAGTACCGTCACTTGCTAACCAACCGGTACCGTTGCGCGATAAGCCCAACCAACAATTGCTTGAACCTAATTTGCTTTGAATAAAATCATTTTGATCTTCCGATTTTATAATCGGTAAACGTCCGCCGACCGGAGAGCAAAGCGCCACTGCGCTTGTATAATTCGGGTTGCTGCCACCCGTCCATTTATAATAATCACTGCCGCCGAAATTACCTAAGTAGGTATAATTTTGTACTTTCAAATCCACACCGCAAGTCGGCATTATGGTTGGTTTAGTTACAGTAACAGTAAAAGAGCAAGGCAAAGATTTATTGCCGCTCGCATCGTAAGCGGAATAGGTTACAGTTGTAACCCCTACCGGAAAACTACCACCCGATGTGTAATTGGATACCAATGAAGCTGTACCGCAATTATCGGTAGCGGTCGGTGCCGTCCAAGTGACGGTTGAAGTAGTATTTGTTGTTTGCACCGAAACATTAGCCGGACAACCGGATATGACCGGAACAATGGTATCCATGAGGCACGGATTATTGACTTTCACATTAAAGCTGCACACGGAAGCATTGCCTACAATATCGGACGCGCTGTAAATCACTTTGGTTGTACCGACCGTAAAATTACTGCCCGAAAAATAATTGGCATTGATGGTAACATTACCGCAAGCCGATGTTGCCGTCGGTTCCGTCCAACTTACACTTGCCGAGTTACCGTTAGCATTGACCGTTACATCTTTCGGGCAACTTACAAATACGGGTGGCGCAGTGCTTGTACACGATTTTGTTGCCGCTACACTGACTATGAAAGAACATACGGACGTATTATTTTTTGCGTCCGTAGCCGTATAAGTAACGGTAGTGCTGCCGGCGGGAAATAAAGTACCGGAGTTGAATTTATTGGTTAGTGTCAATACGCCGCAATTGTCCGAAGCCGTCGGCGCTTGCCATACACCTACCGATGAGTTATTCGCCGGATTGGCAATTAAGAATAAATTTGCCGGACAGCCTACGATACTCGGTTTTACGTTGTCGGTAACACACGGGTCGGTCGTTGTGACTGTCACGTTAAAGGTGCAAGTACCCACATTCTTATTGACATCGGTAGCAGTATAAACAACCGACGTAACGCCCGAAGGAAAAAACGCACCTGAACTGTAATTGGAAGCAATCGTTACCGGATAGCACGTAGCACTAATGGTCGGTTCGTTCCAACTTACTGCTGCACCGCTTAAAATACTTGTGATAGTAATATTTTGTGGACAATTCGTAATCGTCGGCGGAGTTTTACTGCCGATCGTACAAGTAGCCGTAGAAATAACTTTCGTAACCGTTACTTTGAAACTGCACAAAGCAGTATTTTTAAAAGTATCTGTCGCAGTAATCGTTACTAATGTTGTACCCACCGAAAAAGCACTGCCGGAAGCCGTTGTAGAAACAACTTTTGCCGGACCGGTACAATTATCGAGTGCGGTGATAGTTGCCCACGAATAAACTTCTGAAGTATTTGTGGTCAGTATATTAGCGTTAGCAGGACAACTGCTCAACACCGGCGCGATACCGTCGAACACGGATACTTTAGTGCTACAAGTCAAAGAATCACCCGTGCGAAGTTTTAGAACAAATTTAGCATCCAATACTTTTCCCGCATCGGCGCACGTATAAACCCGTCGCGTAGTTCCGTCAACGGAATATTGAAAATTATTGCAAGAATCTAAACCGATTCGCAATAAAACATTTTGTGGATATACTTTGGCTTCGCCTTGCGGTGTGGTGCCGGTGCGAATCGTATCCACACAAATTTTAGCGTCGGAAGTAGGGGCGGTTTGAATCCAACCAGCCGTTTTAGCGACGGCATTTCCGGTAAAAGTACCGCGTTGAAAAATCACACCGTTTGATTTCAAAACGCTTGAATTAGAAATACTACCGCCCGCATTGTTCGAGATAACGGAACAGGCATCGTTGTAAATCGTTTTGGTATTCGTCACAATACCTGCATTGACGATAGATCCGGCATTAATTTCAACTACTTCGGTATTAGCAAGAGTCGCGCCGCCGTGATTAAAGAAATCGCCGGCGAGCAACAAATAACCGTTGTTGGTAACCGTGCCGTCATTGGTTAAACGAATATTATTGATGACAGTACCGTTGTTGGTAAGCGTCGCACCGGTTTTGTTGTTGAAATCATAATTATCTTCAATCGTTCCTGACAATTTATTGAAAATCTTTAAAAAATTATTGAAAACCGCACCGCTACTGATTCTGATTAAACTGTCGTTGCCGACATAACCACTGTTATTGACGATACTCGCCGTTACGAAGTAGCCATGATTATTAACGGTGTCCGTGTTTGTAAACACCGAACCGTTATCGGCTTGCAGCGTGCCGAAATTATCCAAAATACCGGCATTATTAATAGAACCGGAACCGATAATTTTCGCACCTGATGTATTTTTTACATAACCCGAATCCGTCAATATCGAACCGACACCCAAAGTTAAAACACCGCCGACTTCATTTGAAAAAGTTCCTTTCAATTGTACGGTTAATTTATTGTTGTTGTTGAAAGCCGTACTTGAATTGGATATGAAACCGTTTGCCGATATCGACATGATGTTGTTGTTCTGTACGGTTGCTCCTGTCGGATTGTTCAACCTGCCTGAAATAGCAAGCGTACCCGCATTAATGAGCGATCCGCCGGAAATATTATTAAATACGCCGTTACAGTTTTGAGCTGAATTATTGGTAAAAGTACCCGAATTGGTTATGGTCGTGTTGTTCGTAAAATTCGCCGAGTTCGTGAACGTGCCGGCATTACTGAAAGTACCGCCTGTATTATTTAAAAAACTGCCGCCGAAATCTACGGTCCAATTGGCACCTGTCGCGTTCGCAACAATACCGGTATTCGTGAAAATTTGAGGTGAAGTAAACAAACCGGATAGATTGTTCACGGTGCCAGTGTTTTTCAGAGGAGCCAATTGTTGCCAAGTGCCTTGATTGCTGACGGTACCGGCGTTTATAAATGCAGCCGTGTTTATATTGACACTACCTTTATTAATAACGGTGCCGGCATTATTCAATCCGCCGGATGCAATGAGTTGTACTGCCGCATCAATTGTGATAGAACCGGTAGCGGTATTATTCAACGCGCCGCCACTGACTAAATTTTTTGCGATTTCGAGTGTCGCGCTGTTATTAATGGTACCGAAATTACTGATACCGAAATTAACGACAAGCGGTTGTGCGATATTTACGGACGCGCCGCCCGAAATATTGGCATCATTGCCGGCTGCCGGCAAACCGGCACTCCAGTTTGAAGCCGTAAACCAATCGCCGTTCGCCGGTCCGATAAACTGCGTTTGAGCGGAAAGCACTGAAAACGAACAAAAAAGAAGAGAAAAAAATGTAAACAAAGGCGTTGCGCGCTGTTGAAGGTAATGTACAGTCATAGTTTTTTAAAATTGGATTGATAGATAAGGATCAAAAGAATAAACGAAATATAATAAAAGGCGGACGAAAAAAATTGTCGCAAAAGTCCTTATAATAAATTATTTTATTCAGCAAGAAATTCTTTCACAGGAGGAAAATTTCTTGTTGGTTCTACAAAGTTATAAGCGAATTTTATAAATTACTGTTGTAATGGGTATTTTTTTTGATAAATACAAGCCGGTTGGTAGGAGTTAAGTATGTATTTTTTTTATTTTTTTAAATACCTTTTCACGTATTTTCGTACCCCGCAGCGAAATTTATTTTAGTCGTCAAGCATTAAAAAACCGGATTTACGGGAGTATCGCTTTCGGGGTTGGGGAAATTGTTTTTGCCGTTTTAGTTGGAAACAAATTTATTACAAGCGGGTACTTAAAAATAAAATATTTGCTTATCTGCTCATTTTTCTTACTTATTTTTTTTTCAAACAATCCGCTGTTAAGAATGTTTTTTAGAAGCGCATTATTTTAAAAAAAAAATTTTCGCGCAGAAAAAAAATTTCAAAAGAAAAAAAGAAAAAAAATAAAGATAAAATTTTTTTTAAAAAACTAAATAGACTTTTGCTCTTACTATATTTAGAAGCAATAATAAGGAAAAAATTGGTGTGAAAAAAATAGTCCATGAACAAATGCCAATTATCCATTTTATACACTCAAAACATACGCCACCTTTGCACTGTCAATTTTGATAAAATTTATTAAACTGAAATTACGATGCAAAAATTCACTGTTCCTGCAAGAGAAGAAGTTTCTCCGAACAACCAAGCAGCTTTCGATGGTTTACAAAAAGCATTGGGCTTTGTGCCGAATCTTTATGCAACAATGGCTTATTCCGAAAATGCACTGCCGAAATATTTGGCTTTTCAGGGTGCAAAAAACTCGCTGAGCAATCGGGAAAAAGTTGTTATAGATCTAATTGTGAGTGAAATTAACGGTTGCCGCTATTGTCAAAGTGCGCACACAGCTATCGGCAAAATGAATGGTTTTTCTGATGAAGAACTTATTAAATTTCGTACCGGTCATGCCACCGACTCAAAACTGAATGCACTCGTAAATCTTACAGAAGACATTACAAAAAACAAAGGCAGAATCTCCGAAAAAAATTTGGAAAGTTTTTACGCAGCCGGTTACGACAAAGGCAATTTAGTGGACGTTGTGTTCCAAGTGAGTGAAAAAATTGCCATGAATTACTTACACAATTTAACACAAATTCCGATTGATTTTCCGGAAGCTGTGATTTTAGAACCGGTAACGGCTTAAAAATTTTAAGAAAAATTTTGCGACCTTTGCGACCTTTGCGACTTTGCCGTTAAGAAAAATAAACCGCAAAGTCGCAAGGGAGCAAAGTTTTTCAAATCCAAAAAAATTATGCAAAAAAGATTTCCTATTCCGCCTTTTACGCTTGAAACAGCGTTGCAAAAAGTTCAAGCCGCCGAAGATGCTTGGAACACCAAAGATCCTGAAAAAGTATCTTTGGCTTATACTGTTGATACCGAATGGCGCAACCGAACTGAATTTATCAATGGCAGAGAAGAAGTAAAAAAATTCCTGACGCGCAAATGGGAAAAAGAATTGGACTACAAACTCAAAAAAGAACTCTGGGGTTTCAGGGAAAATCGCATGGCTGTGCTCTTCGAATACGAATGGCGTGATAATCAAGGTCAATGGTTTCGCAGCTACGGTAACGAAAATTGGGAATTTGATGAAGACGGGTATATGCGCAAACGTTTTGCAAGCATCAACGATTCGCCGATAAATGAAAGCGACAGAAAATTAAAATAGGTTTTAGTATTCAATATTCGTCTATTATTCATCACTTGATTTATGAATTACTCAAAATTAGCTTTTACGGAACAAATAAAAAACCTGCAACTACTCAACGGCAGTCGTGAAACTTACTCAAATGTAGAACAGTACGGAGATACAGATGGGCTAAGTGAAAAAGAAACAGAATTTATTGAGGATTTAGATGGCTTTTATGTGTCGAGCATCGGCGAAAACGGTTTTCCGTATATCCAATTTCGCGGGGGTTCGAAAGGTTTTTTTAAAATATTAAGCCCCGACACTCTCGGATTTTTAGATTTCAGAGGCAATAAGCAGTATATTTCTACCGGAAATTTGGTGACAAATAATAAAGTTGCTTTGTTCCTGATGAATTACAAAGAAAAAAGGCGGTTAAGAATCTATGCCGAAGCCGAAGTATTCAGTTTAAAGGATCATCCGGAATTAACTAAAAAATTGAGCATCGCGGATTACAAAGCAAAGCCGGAGCGAGTATTCATTTTTAAAGTTTTGGCATTCGAATGGAGTTGTCCGCAACATATAACACCGAAATTTACGGTTGAGGAAATTCAAGCAATTTTTGTACCGCAGGAGGCTCACATAAAAAATTTGGAAAAAGAGATTGAAGATTTAAAATTGCAATTAAAAAATGCTTCATAATGACCAACCAAACACCATTAACATTAATTAATCCGCAAAACGGCAATTTAGCGTTTAAAATTTTTTCATTTGACGGTAACAATCATTTCGATCACATTCAAAGGTTCAATTACTATACGCTTATTTTAGTGCTTGAAGGCACGGGAAAACTAAAAGCAGATTTTTCGGAATACGATTTTAAATCTGATAATTTGATTTGCCTATCTCTTTATCAACCTTTTATGTTTAAAAACTCGGGCAATCTGAAAGGTTTTGTCGTGCATTTCCATCCCGATTTCTTCTGTATTTATAAACACCATAAAGAAGTGTCTTGCAACGGCGTGCTGTTCAATAATATATATGAACCGCCAGTTTTAAGTTTGCAACCCGAAGCGACGGAAAATTTCTTGAAAATAATTGAACAATTAACGAAGGAAATGCAAAATGCGGAAACGGGGCAATACGATTTATTGGTAGCGTATTTGAAAATCTTTTTAATCACAGCTGCAAGGCTCAAAATCAAAGAAAATCCTGACACACAAAAACTTTTTACCGATATAGAAGAACCTTTTGTTTTACAAAAATTAAAAGATGCCATAGAAACACATTATACGACCAAACACTCGGCAAGCGATTATGCCGAACTTCTGAATATCTCGACTAAAGTGTTGGCTAAAATTGCGAAAACCCACTACAACAAAACTTTAACAGATTTAATCGCCGAGCGCATTGTTTCGGAAGCCAAACGCGAATTGTACCTGACCGATAAACCCGTTAAAGTAATTGCCTACGCATTAGGTTTCAATGATGAATTTTATTTCAGCCGCTTTTTCAAAACTAATGCAGATGTATCGCCTCAACTTTTCAGAGAGACTGTAGGTTTTGCGAGAGCAGAACTAAAGTAAAAAATGAAAAAAATCTTACTACCGCTCGTCATAAATATTACATCTTCCTTGAATAAAAACCAACAAAGTTCGTTCGTATTTCCGATCCGGAATTCACTATCTCGTCGGTCTCTGTCCGGCGCGAATGCTTATAAGTAGATGAAGGAATTTAAGCAGGTTTAAAAAATATTATAAACACGTTTATTTTTGTTCATCACTTAAAATTTGAACGCTTCACAAAATAAAAAAAATGCGTCACGAAAAACATTTTCGCAGCGCATTCTTTATTGTTGCAACCATAACTTACATCGGGTTTCCGATTTTTTATTGAAAACAAACTTAGCCGAGTGGAAATCTTCGACCCGCGATTTTATTTTTATAAAAACATATCTATCACGGTAGGTTCAAGTCGATAAAAAAATAAAATTTATTACCTTTGCAAATTCTTAAAATCATTGTTTCAATCAATAAAAAAGATGAAAAAATTAAATACACTCTTAGGGTTCGTTTTAATCTGCTCAATTTTCGGAAAACTATCCGCGCAAACCAACATGGACAGTGCCGTCATAAAAACCATAAAAATTAAGGGACATATACACATGCTGCAATGGTCGGGAGCAGGCAATATGATGTTGCTTTCGGGCAAAGACGGCAATATCCTCATTGATGATCAGTTCGCACCATTATCAGAAAGAATTAATGCTGCAATTCAAGCCATCCATCCGGGACCGGTAAAATTTTTATTCAATACGCATTCTCATAGAGACCATACAGGCGGGAATGAAAATTTCGGAAAATCCGGTGCAATCATTATAGCCCATGAAAACGTCAGAGCCAGATTGTCCGGCGATTCTTCAAAAGTCAGGTTTGCCGAAAGCCCGAAAATTTTACCCGCAGTAGCTTTTCCGGTCATCACTTTCGGAGAAAATATGAATGTGTATTTGAACAATGAAGATGTCTTTATTTTTCACGTGGACAATGCACATACTGACGGTGATGCAGTATTTTATATGCCGAAAAGTAATGTCATTCATGCCGGAGATTGTTTTATGAAAGATCGTTTTCCATATATTGATGTAAAGTCCGGCGGCTCCGTTAAAGGTTGGATATTTGCCGTGTCGAGAATTTTAGCAATTATTGATGACGCTACGGTAATTATTCCCGGACATGGTGACTTGGCAAATAAAAAAGATTATGAAAATATAAGAAGTACTGTTTCCGGTTTGTATGATGCAGTGAAACTGAACATAGACGCAGGAAGAAACTTAGAACAAATTTTGGCTTTAAAAATCACGAAAGATTATGACACCACTTACGGCAGTGGTTTTATCAAAGGCGATGCACTTGTTTCGACCATGTACAAGGAATTGCGCGGAGAGAAATAACACGATTCAAACTTGACGATACGCATTATTTTTCGGAATTGTAAGTTCTCAAATTTTTTGTTCTTTTGAAGAAAAATAAAAATTCGTATTACCGAAAAATTATCTCTTGAAATAAAATTTTATTGACTTCGCGGACGTTTTTATTTCTTTACGAAACAACCTTGCGGTTCGGTTGTTGTTTGATTAAGCGCTTACGGGAACCATAAAAAAATCCTTTTCCCGTTTGCGACAAATAGTTTTCTTTACTTGCAAGAGTTACTAATTTATAATTTCCGGAAAACCGGCATTGATTTTACATAAATATGTACGAATCGACGCCGGCAGTCAAACGAAAAACAAAATTCTTGCGTTTAACATCTTTGTGCGTATGATGATTCCTCTTATCAACAAAATCAGAAGAAATATGAAATTAAGAAATGCCTTTTTATTGGCAGTTGTAGTGGCGGGTGCTTCCATTGCCGCCTTTTGTCCGAAACCGGTGCCGGCTGATAAAGATGCCGTCATTTTACAGAAAATGGTAGAAGTATTGGGGCAATTGCATTTTGCGCCGCAGAATGCCGATGAAGAATTTTCAAAAAAAGTGTTTAAAGTATATCTCGATCGTTTGGACGGTGCGCGCCGTTTCTTGACTCAGCAAGATGTAGACCAAATGAAACTGTATGAGACCAAAATCGGCGAAGCCGTAAAAAATCAGGATTTTACTTTTTACACCTTATCGCAAAAATTATTAGATGCCGGTGTCGTGAAAGCGGAAACGTATTACAAATCGGCTCTGACGACACCGATTGATTTTACGATAAACGAAAAAGTAAATATAGACAGCGATAAAAAACCGTACACCAAAAACGACGACGAGTTGAAAGAAGCGTGGCGCAAAATGATTAAATTCGATGTGGAAACGCGCTTGGCAACCAAACTCGAAGATAAACAAAAGGGTAAAACGGATGTAAAAGATAAATCGGAAGAAGAGTTGAAAAAAACTGCGCTTACCGAAACTACCAAATCGTACAACGATTACTTCAAACGTTTGAAAAAAGTAAAACCGAACAATCGTTTCGGTGTATATCTCAATTCCATCGCTAATGTGTACGATCCGCACACGGAATATTTCGAACCCGTGGATAAACAAAATTTCGACATCAGTATGGCAGGGCGTTTAATCGGAATCGGCGCACGTTTGCAAACCGATTTGGAAACCGATTTCACAAAAGTAACAGATATCGTTATCGGCGGACCGGCGTACAAACAAGGCGTGCTGAAAGAAGGAGATTTGGTTATGAAAGTCGGACAAGCCGATAAAGAAGCCGTTGATGTAGCGGGTATGAACATCGATGAAGTCGTGTCCATGATACGCGGTGAACTCGGTAAAGAAGTGCGCTTGACCGTAAAAGCAAAATTGGACGGTAAAGTAAAAGTAATTCCGATTATAAGAGAAGAAATTATAGTTGATGAAGGTTTTGCACGTTCGTTGCTTATTCAATCGGATAAATCTGCGGATAAAATCGGTTATATCAAATTACCGAAATTTTACGCCGACTTTGAACGCGAAGACGGTCATCAATGCGCCGAAGATGTTGAAATTGAAATCAATAAACTTAAAGCTGCCGGCGTAAAAGGCATCATACTCGATTTGCGCAACAATGGCGGCGGCTCTTTGCGCGATGTCGTAAAAATGGCAGGACAATTTATAGAAAGCGGTCCGATAGTACAAGTAAAAAACCGCAACGATCGTCCGGACGTTATGTCCGACACTGATCCGAGCGTACAATACAGTGGTCCGCTTATCATTATGCAAAATGAATTTTCGGCTTCGGCATCCGAAATTATGGCGGCGGCTTTACAAGATTATGGTCGTGCCATTATAGTCGGTACCAACTCTTATGGAAAAGGTACTGTTCAACGCTTCTTCGATCTCGACCGCGCACTTACCGGAAATTCCGACGTAAAACCGCTCGGACAAATAAAAGTAACGATTCAAAAATTTTATCGCGTCAACGGCGGTTCTACTCAATTGAAAGGCGTTGCGCCGGATATTCTTTTGCCTGACCCTTACATGAACATTCCGTCGGGTGAAAAAGATAATGAATATCCGTTGCCTTGGACACAAATCAATCCGGTTAAATACGAACAAAATGTCGTGGATTTCCAGAAAGTATTGCCTAAAATAGTCGAGAACAGC
The DNA here is from genome assembly GCA_038226035.1 of Chitinophagales bacterium. Lineage (GTDB taxonomy): Bacteria > Bacteroidota > Bacteroidia > Chitinophagales > Saprospiraceae > JAAFJT01. The sequence goes on from JBBRQS010000013.1 coordinate 78,692, forward strand.
AAAAAACGGGTAGATTCAAATCCGGTATTCAAAGCGATTATAGAAAGTGCGAAACTCATAAAACAACAACGCGACCGCTCGGAAGAAACCTTGAATTTGAATACGTATATCGCTACTGAAAAGAAACAACAAGACTATTCAAAAAAACTGAATAATCTGATAAAACTGAATGAAGATGGTAGCGAAGATGGTGTTCCATCAACTGTAACCGATGCAACAGACGTGAAAAAAGATAAAAAACCACCGGTTGAACGCTTATGGGCGGAAAATTTAACGGTGGATACAAATAAACTCACGGCATCAAAAGATTCATCAAAAATTATTCGGAATACGGATTGGCTCAAAAACGTGAAAAATGATGTGCAACTTCAAGAAACATTGTCTATCATGAAAGATTTAATCCAGAACGCCACTTTCAAAACGGCATTCACCGAACCGAAAAAAAATTAAATTATTTTAGATTTAAGATTTTAAATTCGGGATTTATTTTTTGAAAATTTTTTGAACGGAAAATAAAAATTAAATAAAAAAATCGCGCGAAGAAATTAATTTTTCTTTGCGCGATTTTTTTTTGCGTTCAGCTGTTGTAAAATTTAAAATTTTGTAACAGCATATTTATATTTTAGTAATTTTTTTAAAAATTTCCGAAATCCGCTCGTTCAAGTCTTCACTAAATAACAATATAATAGGTAAAAATTTTCAAACTTTTACCTATTATATTTTAAATCTCATGACCTGAAATGCTCACTATTCAATTTTTTATGCCAAAGAACATACTTCGCAGAGCGGTGTCGTTGAAGAAACGCAAAATTGCGGAAGTCGTCGAGCAACTCGGCGAAGGAGACAACATTATAGTGAGTGAACTATCACGCATTGGTCGGAGTATGTTGGAGGTGATGCAGGTCTTGTCAATTTGTCTCGAAAAAAGAAGGCGCATTTATGCGGTGAAAGGAAACCGGCAGTTGGACAATTCCATACATAGCAAAGTGATGGCGATGGCTCTGACTATTGCCGCAGAAATCGAGCGCGATTTAATTACACTTAGAACCAAAGAAGCACTGAAAGCCGGAAAAGATAAAGGCATGATTCTCGGCAGACCCAAAGGTAAAGGAAAAAGTAAACTAGACAAATTGCGCCCCGAAATTGAATTACTTCTGAATAACGGTTTAACCCAAAAGTTTGTAGCCGGGCGGTTCGGCACTACCGAAGCCAGTCTGATTAACCGGATGAAGAAGAACAGTGTTTCTCGAAGTGTTTAAAAAATTCATTGATGTAAAACCAAGTTGTGAACTGGCGTGGCGCGTGAATTTATTTTCGTTTTATTTTTTCATTTTCGTTTTCGTTTTATAAATAAAATTTATTCTTAAAAATAAAAATAAAATTTATTTATTATTGAAAAATGAAAACGAAAAATACTTTTCAAAAAAAATGCGCACGAATTTTTTTGTATACATTTACGAACTTAAAAAATTTTTAAGAAGTATTTTTGAACCGTAAAGTTATGTTTTACAAATCAGCACTTGTATGAAAAATGGGGAGCATTATTGATCCGACATCCGAAGTGGTCCAAGTGAATGCATATTATCCGTTCGGTTTAAATCACGGTGCGAATATAAACGGCGCGGGTGGTGCTTATAAATATCAATACAACGGCAAAGAATTGGATGATGATTTGAGTTTGAATTGGAATGATTATGGTGCTCGGTTTTATGATGCGGCGATTGGGAGGTTTTGGACAGTAGATAGAATTTCGGAACATGAAGATCAAATAGCTTACACCGATTATCATTTTGGTTTTGATGATCCGATTAAGAGTAGTGATCCAACTGGAGAATGTCCTAGTATAGTTGGAGCCATTATAGGTGCAGCGGTTGAATATGGAGGTCAAGTAATTGTAAATAAACTTGACGGTAAAACTTGGAAAGAGAGTCTTATACAAATTGATGTTTCGGATCTACTAATTGCTGGAGCCGAAGGTACTTTGACAAGTTGAGGATCAGCCGTTAAAGGAGTAATTACAAAAGGTGCAGTGATTTTGGGTTCGGAAATTTTAAGAAATACAGTAGATGTTAAAACAGATTTAACGGTAAAAATTAATAGTGTAAGTGATGTAGCTAAATCAATAACTATTGGCTTAGCATCACATTTAACAAAGTTAATTCCTTTAAGTAAGTTAAAACTTGCCCAAACATCTGTTCAATACGTTGCACAAAAGACAGGTAATAGAGTAAGCTATCAAGTAGTAAATACGGCAAAAAAGAAAATTTTTACTTCGGCAAAAAATGGGGTAGCTAAGCAGATGCTACAATCAATGATATAGTCGACAAATCAAAAGAAGTTTTATCTTAGGGTATTCATGAAAAAGAAAAAAGAAATATTAATCAATAAACCAACCAGTCGGTTTAGAATTGACTTAAGTTTTTTATTTTTTTGTTTTTTATTAATATTCTTCTTTGTCACAGTGTGTAACAAAGATAGAGAACGGAAATCATTAACTCAAAATGGAATCGTTGTAAAAGGCATCGTCGTTAGTAAGAAAGTAGTTGGTTCTAAAGGTACAGTAAGATGCTTTTTCGAATTTAAAGTCAATGGTATAATTTATTCAAATTACGATGATACTGATTCGTTCATAGAAAATCAAATCATTGATATAGTTTATGAAAAAGACGATCCCGATATAAATCGTACAAAGCGATTTTTAGATAATTATTGAATTTTTATTAGTATCGAGATTATCTCAGAATTTATCACTAATTAGATTTGTTTCTTTTTTAAAATTAGATATTAAATCGACAGATATAAATTCCAAATTCCCGCAGCTATTCCGATAGTCAGGTCATCGAAATTTAAGATTTTATTTCTGTATACATCAACTAAAACAGAAAAGCGTTTCAGTCCGCTTAGAGCATTTTCTGCTAAAACTCCGGTCGACTCAGTTCTTTGTTATATTGTTTTTCTTCACCGGTCAATTCCGTTTCGGGTTCATCTTTTTTACCGCGTTTTCGTTTTACCGGAATTCGCAAAGTTTTGATTTCATAATTGTCTTGAATACCGTCATAGCCCGAGTCAACCAAAACTTCACAGATGTCAAAGCGCTTTTCTTTTTGGGGGCAACTTTTCACATAAAAGCGCTTTATCGTGCATCGAACCTTGTGTCGTTCTGCTCAAAAAGCCGGTAAATTTTGTTACCGCGCAGGATAACCGTGTTTTTAACGGTAAACGTCTTTTTTTTGCCGCCGTGAAGCGGGTCGCGTGCCTCTTTATTTTCCGGTCCGTAATGCCGCCGAAAGGCGGCATCAATTATCAGGGTTTCAAAATTTTTTTTTCAAAGAAAGATTTCAGTTCCTCCGCATTATCGAATTCCCTTGCCGGCATCATATTCAAAGAAACGAGTACTTTTTCCGATAAAGGCAGATTTCGATATACTTCACCGTGCGCTTTGGAATAGGAAATATTAAACCGATGCGCCAAATCGTCGAATTCAGGATACGTCTTTGAGTATGATGAGCAGATACACAATTTATCGCTATCCGAAAACAGAACTTTTTTGCCGCCGCCGGCTTGTCTTTGACGGTAAACCGAACAAGCAGCTGCACATTCCGTTTTATAATTACTGATAGCCGCCCTCAAAGCGGGAAGAAAAACATCAAACTCCCGCGAATTAACGCCCGATGCGGTTTTCATTTGGCGTTCGTCCGTAAAATTCATCGGTAGCAGTCTCATTGTTTATGTTTTTTACATAAATCGTTTGAACACCTATTTTATTTTTATTTTAGGTAAAATTTCTAAACTAACAAGTCTATTACAGACCTAAAATTACCGGATGAAATAAATGCACTCGGAAAAATACAGGCATTCAAACAGGGTGATATCATTGTTCAACCCGTAAAATATATAAAGGTGGTGTCTTTTTTTACTTTTTGTTAATTTTGAAGAGCAGAGATACTCAATACCGAACGATTGAGGAATTGAAATTCAGAGAAATAAGAAAATTCGATATCGGATTTCAAAAATTAAATGCACGGCTCATATTTCATCTCTCAATTTCAATAAAGCACGAGGGCGGCGCAAAGTTAATTTATCAAAAAGTTTGAAGGATAAATTTTTTTCTAATGCGGCATTCGGATTCAGATTTAACCACAAATTGACGCTGTAACTCAACGGTTCGTCATTGATTTCCAAATTATACGCTTCCGGATACAGCAGCGTCAATCGCCGTTTCACGTTTACTAAACCGATGCCGCCGGCGCGTTTGTGTTCTTGTGTCGGATGCGTTTCCGTTTTCGAGTTTTCGACAAACATATTTACTTCTTCATCTTGAATAAGCATTTGTATATGTACGAAACCTTCGCTCACATGATTGCCGGCACCGTGCTTAAAAGCATTTTCTATAAAAGCCATAAACAAAAGCGGAGCAACGAGCAAATTATTCGGCTCGCCTTCCACGGTGAAACGAATATTGATGTTTTTGTGTCGCAGTTTTTCGAGAAACAAATAATTTTCGATATACAAGATTTCTTTAGAAAGCAGGACTTGTTTTACGTTGCATTCGTAAAGCATGTAGCGCATCATTTCGGAAAGGCGAATGACGATTTCGGGCGCATCATCAGATTTTTTTAAAGACAGCGCGTATAAACTGTTCAGGGTATTGAATAAAAAATGCGGATTGATTTGCGATTTCAATAAATTCAGTTCCGATTGCATAGCGCGCGTTTCGAGTTCGTGCTGCCGCCCGAGTTGTTTCGCCCAATCGGTCGTGATTTTTATCATGAAAGAAATACCGTCTACACTAAAAGCCAAAAGATAAAAATGCCGCCAATTTTTTAAATCGGAAATCCGTACCGTTTCGTTATTTTTTAAAATGGAGCCGACAATGAGAATGGTGAGTGAGGTAATAATTATCGTAGAAACAAAAAGTAAAAATAAGTATCGCCAGCCTTTATTTTTAACCAAAAAATGCGGGATGAGGTAATTCGTATTGAAATAATAAATGACCGCCCAAGACGAAATGAAAATAAAATCGCCTACAAGCGTGGCATTAAAACTTTCAACCGGCTGAGCGAAAAGAACATCCATACTTAAAAACAGGAGCAGCACCGTAAACCAAGCTGCAAAGTGTATAGCAGTACGTCCGGAAAAAATAATTTTAAGATATTTGTTTACTGCAGTCATCATTTCACAAAGAAATACTATTTCGGATAAACGGCGGTGTTTTTTTAGATGAAAGTTTGAATTTTGACGACGAGTAAAATTTTAGGGTAAAGTTATCGGAACCAAAAAAACACGCCAACCCCTGATTGAGTAAGCGAATAATTGTGGGCGAATTTTTTTTAACGGAACAGGCGCAGCAGAATATGACCGCGTTCGGTAAAAAGTCGATAACAAGCATAAAAAAAATCCGTCTGCCGATTTATATCAAAGGCACACGGATGTCGTTTAGTAAAACGGAATAGGAGTTGAAATTTATTTATCTCTGAAAAATAAAGAAATCGGCACGCCGTGGAAATTGAACGTTTTGCGTATTTCGTTTTCAATAAACCGTTTATAATTGTCGGGAACGAATTTCGGATGATTACAGAAAAACGCGAATGCCGGATAATACAACGGCAGTTGAGTGGCGTATTTTATTTTTATAAGATGCCCGCGATGCGCAGGCGGTGTCAGTTTGTCTTGCAGTGCAATAATCCATTCGTTGAGGACAGAAGTTTTTATTTTTTGCCGACGGTTTTCGGCGACTTCCAAAGCAATTTCGAGTGCCTTAAAAATACGTTGCTTTTCTTTTGCGGAAACGAATACAACAGGCACATCATTAAACGGTGCCAATCTTCTTTTTATGCCTTCTTCGTAATCGCGTGCGGTGTTGGTTTCTTTATCCGTTACTAAATCCCATTTATTGACCAAAATTACCAAACCTTTGTGCCGCTCTATCGCCAATTTGAAAATAGCCATATCTTGCGACTCTACACCTTCCATCGCATCAATCATCAATAAAGCAACATCGCAATCTTCTATCGCTTTTATGGCGCGCATAACCGAGTAAAACTCTAAATCTTCGTGTACTTTCGCTTTTTTGCGCATACCGGCGGTGTCTACAATCATAAATTCTTTATCGAATTTATTGTAGTGCGTGTGTATCGGATCGCGCGTAGTACCCGGAATATCGGTAACGATAGACCTTTCTTCGCCGATAAGCGCATTGAGCAGCGAAGATTTTCCGACATTCGGTTGTCCGACAATAGCTAATTTCGGCAATTCGGTTTCGAGTGGTTCGTAAGTTTCAATATTTTCGGCGATATAATCCATTATTTCACCCGTACCGGAACCTGTTGCCGACGAAAAGAAAAAAGTATTTTCCATACCCATTGCCCAAAATTCTTGAGCATCGAGCAAATTTCGACTGTTATCTACCTTATTGACCGCCAACACGACCGGTTTTTTCGAGCGACGCAACATATCGGCAACTTCATCGTCAAGGTCGGTAATACCGGTTTGAGCATCTACCATAAATAAAATAATCGCCGCTTCATCAATAGCCAAACGCACTTGCGAACGAATTGCCGCTTCAAACACATCATCGGAACCATGAACGAACCCGCCGGTATCAATCACGATAAACTGTTTTCCGTTCCATTCCGCCGTGCCGTATTTCCGGTCGCGCGTCACACCCGAAATATTATCCACGATAGCTTCGCGTCCGCCGACCAACCGGTTATAAAAAGTGGATTTGCCGACATTCGGTCTGCCTACAATCGCTACAATATTATTCATAATTTATTATTTCGAGTGCAAAGATACAATTTACGTACTATTTTATGCGGATTAGTGTCAGGTGTTTTAAAAACTTATCGCGATTTGCAGAATTGTGCTAAACTATACAGAAATTTTATAAAATAAAAATCCCAATACCGAACGATTTTTAAATTCTAAATTAAAAAAAATATAAATAACTATTTTAATTCCAAAAAAAAATATTTTCCCCGAAATAAAAAAAATACTAAAATTTTTTATTTTTATTTTTTTATAAATAAAAAATAAAAAAAATAAAAAAAATATTGGTTTTCTTTAGAGAATAATCCGGAAATTGTTATTACTTTTAAAACCGTAAAACAAAATAATTTAAAAAAAATTTTTCATTTGCTTATTGTTTTTTTTCTTCACTAAAATTTTGTGCGGTAATTTATTTACCAATTAAATAAATGTACTGTTGCACGCTAAAAAAAGCGTTGATGAGTTGAGAGTTTAGAGTGTGTTGATAGAATCGGTTATTAAATTAAAAAATAAACTTTTTAACGGACTTAATCATCTCAATTTTCTTGACGAATACAACTAAAATTGATTTGCGCGTATGATTATGCCTGAAATTACTTCCGAACTTTTACACAGTGAGTTGCTCAAATACTTTGGTTTCAGCAAATTTAAGGGCGACCAAGAAGCGATTATTAAAAGCCTTTTAGCCGGCAACGACACGTTCGTGATTATGCCCACCGGCGGCGGGAAAAGTTTGTGCTACCAGCTGCCCGCGCTGATGATGGGCGGTACCGCACTCATTATTTCACCTTTGATTGCTTTGATGAAAAATCAAGTAGATCTTATTCGCGGGTATTCGCAAAGCGATGATATTGCGCACTACCTCAACTCTTCACTTTCGCGTACCGAAATAAAAAAAGTGAAGCAGGACATCACCGACGGTAAAACCAAATTGCTCTACGTAGCACCCGAAACGCTCACGAAAGACGAAAATATCGAGTTTTTTAAAAACACACCCGTTTCTTTCGTCGCGGTTGACGAAGCGCATTGTATTTCGGAATGGGGACACGATTTCCGACCGGAATATCGGCGCATAAAAACAATGATTGAAACCATTGATACAAAAGTACCCGTAATTGCGCTCACTGCCACTGCCACGCCGAAAGTACAAATAGACATCGTTAAGAACTTGGATATGCAGAACGAATACATTTTCGTCTCATCGTTCAATCGCACGAATTTATATTACGAAATTCGTCCGAAACCACCCAAAGAAGAAATTTTGCACAAACAGATTTTACAAATCGTGCGCGAAGTGCAAGATCAATCCGGCATTATTTACGTTCAAGCGCGCAAAAGTGCCGAAGATATTGCAAAAGTGTTAGAAGTAAACGGTATAAAAGCGCAACCGTATCATGCCGGACTTGATGCCAAAACGCGCTCGAATACGCAAGATGCTTTCTTGATGGAAGACTGTAACGTCATCGTCGCTACTATCGCTTTCGGTATGGGTATTGATAAACCCGATGTGCGGTTCGTAATTCACCATGATATTCCTAAATCCATCGAAAATTATTATCAGGAAACAGGTCGCGCCGGTCGCGACGGACTCGACGGCAAATGTATCGCGTTTTACAGTTACCGCGACATTGCGCGTTTGGAAAAATTCTTGCGCGACAAACCCGTTGCCGAACGCGAAATGGGTATGCAGTTGATGGAAGAAATGACCGCATATGCCGAAACAACGAATTGCCGACGCGAGTTTTTGCTGCATTATTTCGGAGAAAAATACGTTTGCGAGCGCAAAGGCATGTGCGACAACTGCGCGCACCCGCGTCCGCGCGTCAATGCTCAAGAAGAATTGGAGATTTTATTGGATGCCGTAGACGCGCTCAGCGAGCAGTTCACGATAAAAACGATTATAGACTTTGTTATCGGCAATGAAACCAAAGAAATGAAGGACTATAAATTCAATAAACACGAAATGTTCGGCGAGGGTAAAGCCAAAGATGAAATTTATTGGCAGTCGGTGATAAGAAATGCTTTGCTTTTCAATTATTTATACAAAGAAATAGAACAGTACGGGGTTATTCATATTTCGGATGCGGGGCGCGCTTTCATGGAAAAACCGCACGAGTTCATGATTACGCTCAATAATAATTTCAATGACGACAGCATGATTGATCCCGAAGAATTGCAGGCGCGCCCCGCAGCTTTGGATACAACGTTGCTGAAAATGTTGAAAGATATTCGCCGCGTAGAAGCAAAAAAGAAAAATATACCGCCTTACGTGATTTTTCAAGATCCGTCGCTCGAAGATATGGCGACGCAGTATCCGATAAATCTGGAAGAGATGGAAAAAATTTCGGGCGTTTCTGCCGGAAAAGCTAAAAAATTCGGACAGCCTTTCGTCGCGCTAATCGCTAAATATGTAGATGAAAACGAAATCGAGCGCGCACAGGATTATATCGTCAAACAAGTTGCCAATCAATCGAAAACCAAAGTCGCCATTATAAAAGCGATTGATAAAAAAGTTTCCGTCGAAGAAATCGGTCGGCAAAACCACCTGACTATGGAAGAAATGATGACGGAACTCGATTCAATCGTCATGTCCGGTATGCGTTTAAATTTAGATTATTACATCAAAGAAAAAGTGGACGAAGGCGTTCAAGATGATATTTACGATTATTTTATGGCAGCACAAACCGATGATGCGAATTTAGCTTTTAAAGTACTGAAAGCAGATGACGATCAAATCACGTTTGAAGAAGTGCGGCTCATTCGATTAAAGTTTTTATCGCAAGAATCTAATTAAATTCAATGACGGATTACGAATTACGAATTACGACGGCGGTTGTGGTTCGTAATTTTTTTAATAAATAATAAAAAATGATTTCAACCGCCACTTTAGATTTTTTAAGAGAAATAAAAGATAATAATAATAAACTGTTATCTAACTTAAATGTGGATGCGCTATTAGAAATTATCTCGCAACTGTCATTGTCGTTGAAAAAACCGACGAAGGAAGTTAAATCTGTTTATGATTTCGCGGGTTGTTGGGAATCGGAAGAGACCGCTGAAGAACTTATTGAGATGATTCGTTAGGCGCGCACAGTTAATCGTCAAATAGAACCCTTCTGAAAATGTATTTATTAGATACCAACATCGTTATATTTTATTTCAAAAATAAATTTGAAGTTGTTAGCCGAATCAATCAAGTCGGTATCCGAAATTGTTTTATTTGGGACAACTAAGAGCGCGATATGATGCGAATTTATGTATAGATAATTCTGCAAAACAAGCTGTTGCTGTCCTAAACCAAGAATATAGTTCTGATATTAATAAATATGCACTTGAAAATTTAGATATTTTAAAGTCAATAGTAACAAAAGTATTTGACTTTGTAAGAATCAATGATGAAAAATATGACCATAGATGGATAAATCTGCATGGAATGGCAGCGATGCGTTCAAGTTTGGATGATAAAGAAGGTGATACTGAACCGCTTAGCTTACCAAAAAATAAATAGGCTGAAATTAAAGAAAAGACTTTAAATGAATATTACAGTGATTTTCTTCAAGCTTTAGATAGATTCAATAAAATGAAAAAATAATTAGATTTTCACTATCATCTTTAAACGTAAAAAGAAAGGTTTCGCTTAAAGCGAAGACTTCCGGCGAAGAACCCCTTAAAGAACGAAAAACAAATCTATACTACGCCGCAAAATCCGATACCTAAACGTTAATCATACACTGGACAAAATATTTACACAATTCGTTTCTTATCCGTGTTAATTTTAACGACATTTGCGTCGAATTTTTAAACAACCCATTCTTAATGAAAAAAACGTACTTACTCATCTGTATTGCTTTGCTATTTTATGTTATTATTAGGGCGCAAACAACAGGTGGCGAGGTTGAAATAAAAGAGTATTTCAATTATCAAACTTTAGATAAAGTGTTTGAAACTTTGAACACCAAATACAAATTGAATATCGCTTATAATGCTGCCGACGTAAAAAATACGCGCTTTTCTTACTATTTCAACGGTACAAAACCCGAACAAGCTATAAAAATTATTCTCCGCGATACAAAATTGGCTTATGTAAAAAACGATGACGGCGGTTTCGCCATTTTCGATAAAGGCAAATTAGTAGCCAAAGAAGAAGCGGAAAAGAAAACAAAATTTGTCGGCAATCCGACGAGAAGTAATTTTACTCTAACGGGTATCATCAAAGAAAAAAACAGCGGAGAGCCTTTACCTTTCGTAAGTGTTATCGTGAGAGGCACGACAAAAGGAACAACAACGAATGTGGACGGCAGATTTACGCTTTTGAATATCCCTTCGGATACGGCGGGTTTGGAAATTTCTTACATCGGTTACAAGAATACTTTGTTTTATTTGACACCGAAAACCGTCATCACGGATTTATTATTGGAGTTGGAACCGCAATCCGAAACATTGGAAGAAGTGACAGTCACGGCAGAGCGACAAGAGTTGTTGCGCGCCGCCGAAAAAATTTCAATGCTGAAAATTTCTCCGGCACAAATTAAAGCCTTACCCAGTATCGGTGAAAAAGATATTTTCCGCGCTTTTCAGCTCATGCCCGGTGTTTCTGCTGCGAACGAAAATTCTTCGGGCTTGTATGTGCGCGGCGGAACGCCCGACCAAACTTTGGTTTTGTACGATGGTTTTACGGTATATCATGTTGAACATTTATTCGGTTTCTTTTCAGCATTTAATCCGAATGCGATAAAAGACGTACAACTTTATAAAGGCGGTTTTGAACCGAAATTTGGTGGTCGGGTTTCAGGCGTAGCAGAAATTACGGCAAAAGAAGGCAACAGTAAAGAAGTAAATGCGGGTATTGATTTAGGTTTTATCGCCGCCAATGCTTTTATTGAAGTGCCTATCAACGATCAGATGACAACTTTTTTCGCGGTGCGCCGATCGTATCAAACCGGATTGTACAATGCTATTTTTAAAAAATACAGCGGTGCTACTTCACAAGCTGTAGCCGGAAGACGTAATTTTTTCAACTCAACACCCTCATCTTATTTTTATGATTTGAACGGAAAATTTACGTACAAACCCACCAAAAAAGATGTTTTTACATTGAGTATTTATAACGGTACCGATAATTTGGATAATTCGCCTAAAATAAACGTTACGAACTTCGGTATCGTTACGACTACAGCGCGTCCGAATTTTAATATCAATATCACGGATTTAACTAATTGGGGAAATGCCGGTGGCTCTTTGAAATGGAGTCATCAATTCGATTCCAAGTTTTATATCAACTCTTTGGTGTCTTATTCTAATTATTATTCGGACCGCAATCGTTCCGCGCAACGCACGATTACCGACTCGACGGGTAATGCCAAAACTTTTAACGACGGTACGTTTGAAAACAATAACCTGAATGATTTTTCGGCAAAAATAGATGCCGAATATAAATTAACGGACAAAAACAGAGTCGAATTCGGGGTAGGTGCTACTTACAATACCATTAAATACACTTATGCGCAAAACGATACAACGACTATTATTGACAGAAATACCAACGGTGCCACTTCGGTAGCGTATATTCAGGATAAATGGACTCCTTTTAAAAATGCGGAAATAATCGGCGGTGTACGCATGACTTATTTCGGACCGACTTCTAAATTTTATACGGAACCGCGTATTTCCGCTAATTACAAAATCACGGATCAAATAAAATTAAAAGCCGCTTACGGACAATACAATCAATTCGTAAAACAAGTCGTGCGCGAAGATATTCAAGCCGGCAGTCGCGATTTTTGGGTTTTAGCGGATAACGCCAAATTACCGGTTGCCACTTCAACACATTATATTGCTGGATTGAGTTACGAAACCAAAGATTGGATTTTTGATGCCGAAGGCTATTATAAAAATTTGACTGGATTAACGCAATATTCGTTGCGTTTTCAACCGAGTCGGCAAGTGATTAATTACAGCGAAAACTTTTTTCAAGGCACCGGTTATGTGCGCGGAATAGATTTCTTGCTTCAAAAAAAATACGGCGCGCTTAACGGTTGGATATCTTACACAATCGGCGAAGTGGTGAATAATTTTCCGATTTACGGCGTGAATAATTTTTATGCCGATAATGATGTGCGCCACGAGTTGAAAATGGTCGGTATTTATAAATATAAAAATTGGGATTTTTCGGCAACATGGATTTTCGCAAGCGGTCGTCCGTATACTTCACCGGAAGGCGGCTATCAAACGACTTTACTCGACGGAACGGCTCAACAATATATCAATGTGTCGGATAAAAATGCTATTCGCTTGCCGGAATATCATCGTTTAGATATTGCCGCTACTTTAAATTGGAAAAGCGGAAAAGGCGCGTCGCGCGCCTTGAGTCTTTCGATTTTTAATGTCTATAACCGTTCCAATGTTTGGTACAAACAGTACGTCGTACAATCCGGAAATGTGGTCGAAAACGATGTGAATTATTTGGGTATAACGCCGAATCTTTCTTTTATTTGGAGACTGAGATAGTCAATTACGAATTACGAATTATAAAAAAAAATCCGCGTAAATCCGTCTCATCCGTGTTATCCGTGTTCCATTAATCGCGAAAAGAATTGGAACACGGATAACACGGATGAGACGGATTTACACGGATTGCAAACTAATAAAAATGTTTAAGAAAATATTAATCGCAAGCAGCATCGCCTTCATTTTTTCAAGTTGTACCAAAAACAGCGATTTGAATATTTCTGCGGACCGCGCTGTTTTTCAAGGTTATTTAAACGCCGATCATCCGATTGATTTATTGGTCACGAAAGAAATTTCACTTTCTGACAGTACCGCTACCGCACCAACTTTGGATAATTTGGCTATAAGTGTCACAGACAGCCTCGAAAAAAAAACGTATACACTCGCGCCTACCGGCAACGGTCATTATGTTTCCACGTTTTCGGTACTAACCGGAAAAACATATCTTATGTCGTGCGTTTATAACGGTGCTACTTTAACTGCATCAACCACTATTCCGACGAAACCCGTAAACTATAAAAGCAGTGTCACCACAATTGCCGTTCCTGTTATCGGTAATTTTAATCCGTCGGCACCGCCGGCTTTTCCGTCTCCGGTGCAACTTACTTGGAACAACGATACAAAAGATTATTATTTGATCGTTGTACAAAATATCGAAACCAGTCCGACGCTCATCAATCCGGACGGTAACGGCTTTGAACGCGCCAATCGTTTTTTCCGTTTAACACCTACACAAGCCAACGCACAGCAAATTCGATCGCAACAATTTACTTATTTCGGTAAGCACAATATCATTTTGTACCACGTTGATGCCGATTACGCCTCATTGTACACCAGCAACGGTACCAACTCAACAAACTTAACCGCACCGTTCACGAATATTACAAATGGCGGATTGGGTATTTTTACCGGCATCAATGCCGATACGATTACACCCTTCACTGTAACAAGACAATAATTTGAGATAGGAGATAGGAGATTTGAGAAATTCCGGAAATACAAAGTATTATGTATGGAGTAATAAAGTTTAGTACTTCATCTCTCCTAACTCCTAACTCCTATCTCCTATCTCAATTTATTCCCTGCATTAAAACCAATTTGCTGTACTCACCACCGAGTTGAACGAGTGAATCGTGCGTACCGCGTTCGATAATTTCACCGTCTTTGAGTACTATTATTAAATCGGCTTCTTTAATAGTCGCTAATCTATGCGCGATAACGAGTGCCGTTCTGCCGCGCATTAGAGTATTGAGCGCAATTTGCACCAATTGTTCGCTCTCGCTATCAAGTGCGGAAGTAGCTTCATCAAGAATAAGTATATCCGGATTGCGCAATAAGGCGCGCGCAATAGTGAGGCGTTGGCGTTGTCCACCACTTAATTTTGTACCTCTGTCGCCGATATTAGTATCGAATTTTTCGGGCATCAACCCAATAAAATCATACGCTTGGGCAGCTTCGGCAGCGCGGTGAATATCGTTGGGATTAAAATTTTCTTTTCCGAAAATGATATTATTCGACACCGTATCGTTAAACAACAAGGCTTCTTGTGTGACTATGCCAAGCAATGCACGCAAATCATGTAGTTTTATTTTTTTTATGTTAATGCCATCAATCAGTATTTCTCCTTCAACTGTATCGTAAAAACGAGGTACCAAATCAGCAAGTGTACTTTTGCCGCTTCCGGATGCGCCAACCAGTGCAATAATTTTTCCTTTTGGAATCGTAAGATTGATGTGTTTCAATACTTTTTTTTCGGGTTCGTTCATGTAGTTAAATGAAACGTTTTTAAATTCAATCGCCGTATTAAACGATTTTTTTTCAACGGCATCCGGTGCGTCCGTGATATTTTCGTCGGCATCAAGCATATAATTAATGCGCTCCAAAGCGGCAGCACCTTTTTGAATATTATAATACGCCTGCGACAAAGATTTCGCCGGATCAATGACCGTAAAAAAAGCGTACAAAAACGCGATAAATTTTGAGGGTGTAAGTTCGCCGGATTGTACCTGTTTGAAACCGTACCAGACCAAAACACAAACGATGCTGATGCCCAAAAATTCCGTCAACGGCGACGATAAATCGCGCCGGCGAATCGCACTATTCATCACACGGCGATAAGCATTATTTTCTGTTGAAAATTTATTAATTTGATATTTTTCGGCATTAAAACCTTTTATCACCCGCATTCCGGACAAACCTTCTTCCAAAACCGAAACAATATTGCCAAGTTTTTCTTGCGAGAGGCGCGATTCGCGTTTCAATACGCGACCGATGCCGCCGATGATGACACCCGTTACCAACATCAAAACCAAAACAAACAATGTGAGGTGTGGTGATAGAATTATCATTATCGTCAATGCGCCGATGATGCCGAGCGGTTCGCGTACAATTGCCTCCAAAACATTTAAAATACTCCACTCTACTTCACCCACATCGTTCATCACACGACTCATCAAATCGCCTTTACGCTCTTCGCTGAAATAACTGAGCGGCAACCGCACACTTTTTTCAAATAATTTTTGACGCAAATCGCGTACAACACCTGTGCGCAACGGCGTAATAAAATACACCGCCAAATAGCGAAATAAATTTTTAAAGAAAAACGACATCGCCAACGCCACACACACATAAATCAAAGCGCGTTCATCGCCGAAACGGATTTTGAGTTCGTAAAGCTGATAGTAAAAATAATCTTTCAGATAGTTAATAGTATAAGCGGGTATCGGCAAACTCGGTGGTGCGGATGAAGTTTGTTTAAGCAACACATCTAAAAAAGGAATAAGCATCGGAATACTGATGAGCGAAAAAAAAACCATCAGTATATTGCACATGACATTTAACCAAGCATAATTTGCATAGCGGCGAATATATTGAAAAAGTTGGCGGAGTGCGGTCATTATTTAGGGTATTTACCCGGATTCATGTTTTTGTGCATTTCAGTCATCATTTTCAAATAAACATTTAAAGGTTCGAGTCCATACTTTTGCCTTCTACTATCAACTTTTACGGACTTATAAAGATTTTTGGGAACGGAATTTCCTACATCATCATAAGTTACTTGCGAACCGTATAATTGTGATTTTCCCTGTGCTAACCTTACCCTGTCTGATAAAAATGCAAACTCTTTACCTGTTATATTGCCTTTTGAGGTTTCTTTTTTTATTACTTTTAACATTTTCTCTTGAAAATCTATATCAGCATCAGCGTGTTGTACTAAAGTAAAAAAATGGTGAGAAGTTTCTTTGCCAACTTTATCAATAGTAGGATATCCGTATTTTTCGATTATAGTTTTTTCTGTAGGAATGTGCCTTTTGATTGTTTCATTTTGCCTTTCAAATAATTCTTTCATTTTTTCAGGCGAAGCATTTTTTTTGCTACTTTCAACAATATCATTCATTGTTTTTTGATCAGCAATATACATACTGTCTATTAACCGCGCTAAATTTTTATATTCAGTTGTTTGACTTTTTCCGATTGGCTTGAATAGACTTATTATAAGAAAAATAATAACGATTTTTTTCACTGCTGTCTTTTTAAATTATTAAAGCAATTGCTCAACCGGTTCTTGAATATCTAACTCTTTTACGAATTCGTCAAACTTAGCGCGATTGAATGGGGTGAAATTTTGTTCTTTTTTAAGCGCGTCTATATCTAATTTTTTTCTGCGCGGTTTGATGAGGTTTTTTAGAATGTCATCACTTTTTTTGCTTGAAATTTTGAATACTTGTTCCAACTGTACCAATGTGTCAACATCGTTCAAGGAAATGATTTGACGAATGAGTTGTAATTTTATCGCTTCTGTCGTCATCAATTTTTATTTTTCAATTCATTACGCAGATTTATGACATACTTAACGTCAACATCATTAATCAGAGCTATCTCTTCATCGCTGAGAGTCGTCAATAAAATAGCTCTTTTAACACTTTCGAGTTTGCCTTCGAGTTTGCCTTCGAGTTTGCCTTTGGCTTTACCTTCAAGTTCACCTTCGAGTTTACCTGTTTTATAAAAAACATCTTCCGTATAATCTATTGTAATGGGCATGGTTTCAACTATTTCGTTTAATAATGGTTGCAAGTTACGCAGTGTGGATAATACTTGCAATTGTCGGATAAATTTTTTTAACCGCATTTCATTGTTCGTGCTTGATTTCAATTTTTTGATGATGCTTTGCAGCATATCTTGAGGCGGTACAGAACCGAAATCGGAAAGAATTGCCAATATTATTACTTCGGGTTTTTTGGCATTCAGAAACAAATCGGCACCGAATTGTCTAATATCAATCAAATTATAACTCAATGATGCGTTTTTATGATTAAGTACTGGGGCGAGTTGTGGCATTGTTCTTTTGCCTATATAAATCACGAATTGTTCAACCGGTAAAGCGTATTTGTAATAAGCCATGGCGTAATACAAGAACATACGTTTTAAAGGATCTTCATTTAAATCGGACTGAAATTCTAAGTGCAAAATATAATCTTCAGACGCATCTTGGTGCAATACCTTTAGAAAGTAGTCGGCTTCGCGTTCTTCCGTAATCTGAATTTTATCTTTCAAAGTTTCAGATTTATGAATTTCTAATCCGAGTAGATTTTTAGAAATAAAAGGCATTGCAGCTTTTAATTCTTCTTTTATGATTCTGTCGAACTGGTTGGGCATAGTATGTTTTGATTGTTGATTAGTTTTCGAGTTCGGAAATTTTAGATGCAAAACGAATTAGCGGTTTTATAATGAAAAGCACAGCCAAAAGGCAGTTGATTCAAAAACAGCACTTACCTGAATTTTAAATCCGGTCGCTAATTGAATTTTTTCACAAAAATAAGGAAAATTAGCTTATTTTTTGGCTATGACCGCTTTGATTTGTTTACAAATTAATTTTCTTAAACAAATTATACGACATTGCGTTTATTCAATAAAAACTTTAAAACTTAAACTAAAAAACGATACCGACTGGCGCGCAAGAATAATTCAGTGTAAAAGGAAAATTAATTCCGAAAAATATTAAGTTTGTGATTCGGTCGCTAAAACAAATAAAACCGATAAATATGGAAGAGTCAATTGCCCATTCCGAAAATAATAATACCCCAACCACAGCGCGTTTGAATGTGGAAAAAGTACAACTCGTTTTCGCTTCCGTGAAACAAGAACTTCAAAAAATGATTGTCGGGCAAACCGATATTATTGATTTGCTCATTGTGGCGTTGTTGTGCGAAGGTCATGTTTTATTGGAAGGCGTTCCCGGTATCGCGAAAACCATGACGGCGAAATTATTGGCAAAAACCATTCATGCGCAATTCGCACGGCTGCAATTCACACCCGATTTAATGCCGAGCGACGTCATGGGAACGATGGTTTTCAACGCGCAAACCGTGCAATTTACTTTTCACGCCGGACCCATTTTCAGTAATATAGTATTAATTGATGAAATAAACCGTGCACCGGCAAAAACACAATCCGCCTTGTTCGAAGCTATGGAAGAACGGCAAGTGACGATTGACGGCAAAAGTTATACGATGCAGAAACCTTTTTTTGTGGTAGCAACTCAAAATCCGATTGAACAGGAAGGCACATACCGTTTACCGGAAGCACAACTCGATAGGTTTTTGTTCAAGATAAACATGGAATATCCGACGTTAGAAGAAGAAAAAATAATTTTGCACCGCTTCAAAAACGATTTCAGCCAATCGCAAGCCGGCGACGTGCAATCGGTTTTGAGTGCAGAAGACATCAGCGAATGTCGGAATATTATCGAAAACGTAATTATTCACGACGATATTCTCAATTATATTGCCGGCATCGTGTATCAAACCCGACACAGCGGCGATTTGTATTTAGGTGCTTCACCGCGCGCGTCTTTGTCCATCATGAAAACCGCTAAAGCAATGGCAGCTTATCGCGGGCGCGACTTCGTAACGCCCGACGATGTACAAAGTGTGTGCGTTCCGGTACTTAATCACCGCATTATTCTCACACCCGAAAGAGAAATGGAAGGTTTGACGACTTCGGAAATTGTCGGCGACATCATCAAAGGTATTGATGTACCCAGATAATTCGGTTACGGATTCCGAATTTCTAAAGGAAGGCTTCGCTTAAAGCACAGCCTTCCTTTAAAAATTCAAAATCAGTAACCGAATTGTGGTATTATTTTTGTCCGTAATAAAACGTACAATCTTACACTTCAAAAAAATTTAAAAGATACCCGCATTTCGCACACGACGACATTAAAGGCATCTCGCGCTCACCAAAACTTGCACGGTTACATACAACGACATATTCTTAATCAGTCAGAAGTAATACCATGCACAGAACTATCATTGTCAGTTTATTTTTTTTATTTTTTGCCCCTTCGGCTCTCCGAAGTGAAGAAGTCCGGTTCATTAAAAATGATTTGAAAACAGCTCTCGATCGCGCCGGTGCAGAAGGTAAACTCATTTTTATAGATTTTTGGGCGAGCTATTGCTCTCCGTGCCGACTCATGGAAGAGTATACTTTTCCGGAGCCTTCCGTGTCCGATAAACTCAACGCTTCGTATATTCCCGTAAAAATTGATATAGAAGATTTTGACGGATACGATTTGAAAAATCAATACAAGGTAACGGCATTACCGACGATTCTCATTCTCGACTCGAAAGGACATTTAATTGCGCGTTATGAAGAGTCTATGGGAGCCTCCACTTTAACGAAGGTTTTGGAAAAGTATGATCAACAAAAATATCGCACACGCCGAAACAGCTTGTTTAATAATGGTGGATATAATGCGAATACTTCATTCAGTAATTCCTCCGCGCGCGTCACGCTCGGCAGCACAAAACCGACAGAAGAAAATGCTTTGAAACCGTCGAATTATGCTGCTGAAAATCGAGCCGTCTCGCTTTCGAGTGCGCCTGTTGTACGAAAAATGACTGCAATGCCGACCAAAGAAATCGCGCGCACCGCACCGGCAACGGGCAACGTAAAAAAACGTATCAGTTTTCCGACACAAGGTTATACCGTTAAAGTCGGCACCTTTGCGACCGATACCGGCGTTCAAAATACTTACAGCAGATATAAATCTTACATTGCAGATACGGGACAAAAAATATTTGTTCACGACAAAAACATCAACGGCAGATTGTTACACCGGTTATTAGTCGGGCAATTCACGACGCACCAACAAGCCGAAAATTTTAAACTGGCGAATCATTTGCAAGGAAATGTTATGGCATTTGCTGTATTGAAATAAAAAAAAATCGCACAAAGAAAAATTATCGCTTCAATATGATTTTAACAGATAAGCACTTAAGACGAAAATGGTTTGGCTTAAATCGGCGGCAGGGAAGCGTAAGTATATTCTTTGGGCTACGATGAATTGGACAGATTAACGGAAGCGGATTATACGAATATTACCGGCACGGACCGTTGGCGCGCGTCACGCTCGGACAAAACAATGTGCAGGGTATGGATTACGCCTACACGCTTCAGGGCTGGCTCAAAGGCATGAACACCGATTCGCTCTCGGATAAAAACGACATCGGACGCGACGGCGATGTGAGCGTTCCGACACGTTCCGCCGTGGCACGCGATGTGGTCGGCTACGCGATACACTATTACACCAAAGATTTTTCGCCCATAGGTGCGACAACGTTTGATAAAGACATCAATAATACTTCCGCGTTCGCGCTCGCAACGCCGCAACTGTTTAACGGAAATATCCGCGCGATCGCGCTGCACAACAAAAAACTTGATGACGGCAAACCGATAGGATATGCGTACAGTTACGACCAACTGCACCGCCTCAAAACGATGGATGCGTGGAAAGCGGGCGCATCGGCGAATCTTTGGGCGGCAACGGCGGCGGTCAATGATTTTAAAGAAAGAATCACTTACGACGGCAACGGCAATATTCAAACCTATTTGCGCAACACCGTCGGTTCGCGTGTGATGGACAGTTTGAGATACAATTACGTTGCGGGTACGAACAAACTCAATTTCGTAAAAGATACCGTACTCGTCACCACCGTTGCGAAAAACGACGTGGACAATCAAGCCGCCAATAATTATGTCTATGACGGTGCCGGCAACATGTCAACGGATGCAAGTCAAGGCGTAACGGTAACATGGTCGCCTTACGGCAAAATAAACGACGTAACCAAAACCGGACAAAAACTCATCTTCGATTACACGCCCACGCAACAGCGCGTGTTAAAATCCGTCATAAACGGTGTTGATACAACAAAATCTTATTACTTTCGTGACGCGCAAGGCAACGTCATGGGTTTACATACGCGACACATAGATTCTGTTTCATGGAAAGAGGTGAGTTTGGAAAATTTATTATTGATGTTGATTCAAGCAATAATATTCGGGTTTTAGAAATTTTTTTTATGTTCAGGGGACTTAAAAAACAATCGGATTTATTGATGATAATGCATCAAAATAAAAATGCAGATCAAAATTTTTTTTCCTAATTGCAGAATTTCCCGAAAAATTTCTTTCTAAACTTGAATCGAAAATATTCCTGCCTTAGTACTCTGCATCTTTTTTGTCCGGATGCAGTAATACAGCAGTATGGGGTCATTACGGTAATAATCATAAGGGTGTTTGTTTAAAATTTAAAACTAAAGAAGTTGATAAAAAATTAGTGTTGATCTTGGAAAATGAATCAAAGGAATTTAGAAAAATAGAATATCATAATAAACATACAAAAATCGACTTTTTTAGGTCAATTGGAGAATTGACTAAAAATGAGTTAAATAAGTTATGGTACAGAGATTCTAAAGGTAATTTTTGTGAATGTGGAATAAAGGTAAATCAAAATGAAAATTTACAGGCAGAAAATTATTGGCGACGACAATATAATAGTACTTCAATAAAGTTAAAAGAATGGGAATATGAAAGTGAGTACAGATTAATTATTGTTGATTCTTTTTATAGCTATGTTGATAAAACTAACCGATAATAAAAATACGACTTCGACGATCTCGAAGGAATTATTTTTGGGATCAAAACTAATAACTCCTATAAATTAGAGATCATTAAAATTATTGAACAAAAATGTAAAAAAAACAATAGAAATAGCTTCGACTTTTATCAAGCTTATTATTCAAAAGAAAGTGGTAAAATCGAAACTTTTAAACTTGATTCATTAAAATTTGAATAAAACCTTTAACAGTCTATATTCTTATTCGTAATTACTTATTCAATATTATTCATGAAAGCCGTCCTCTACACCGCCTTTTCCGAAAAACCGCAAATACAAAATGTGCCGGATCCGACACCTGAAAACCATGGTGTTGTAATAGAAATAAAAGCGACGGGCGTTTGTCGCAGCGATTGGCATGGTTGGGTGGGACATGACGCCGACATTCGATTGCCGCATGTGCCCGGACATGAATTAGCCGGCATTGTCTCGGCGGTTGGAAAAGATGTAAAACTTTGGAAAATTGGCGATCGGGTCACGATACCTTTTGTGGCGGGTTGTGGTGTTTGCCCCGAATGTCGTTCGGGTAATCATCAAGTGTGCGACGCACAATTTCAGCCCGGATTTACGCATTGGGGTTCTTTTGCCGAATACACTTCGATTCATTATGCCGATACAAATTTAGTTTTACTGCCCCAAAGCATTGATTTCACAACAGCAGCGAGTTTTGGATGTCGTTTTGCCACTTCTTTTCGTGCTGTTGCGGATCAAGGTAAAGTGAGTGCGGGTCAGTGGGTGGCGGTACATGGTTGTGGCGGTGTCGGGCTTTCTGCGATCATGATTGCCAATGCCATGGGTGCAAATGTTATTGCAATTGATATTTCGGAAGAGAAACTCGCGTTTGCGAAATCATTAGGAGCAATTGCAACTGTAAATGCTGCCAAAGTACACAATGTAGTTGAAGCTGTTGTGGAAATTTCAAAAGGCGGTGTTCATGTTTCTTTGGATGCATTGGGTCATGCCGATACTTGTTTCAACTCTATCAGTAATTTAAGAAAACGCGGCAAACATATTCAAGTCGGACTGATGCTTGCAGAAAACAGTACACCAAAAATTCCGATGAGTAAAGTTATTGCTAACGAACTTGAAATTTTGGGCAGCCACGGTATGCAAGCCTATCGTTACGATGCTATACTCGCAATGGTTCAATCCGGAAAATTATCGCCACAAAAACTCGTCGGTAAAACTATTTCGCTCGAACAATCTATTGATGCGTTGATGAATATGGATAAATTTGAAGCAACGGGCGTTACGGTGATTACTATTTTTTAAATTTTTTTAGAATAAACGCTTGTTTCGTAAAATTTTTATTAATTTTGTTTAGCCATTGTCACTTAAACAATAGGAAAATTTCAAAAAAACTTTCAAAACCAAAATCTATAAAAAAAAATGTAATGACACAAATGACAAACGATATCCAACAACTTTTATCAGAAGGACAAACTGAAACAGCAATAGAAAAACTTTTAGCCGCGACTGAATCAGCAAGAGTGCATCACGACCAAGCAGTTTTAATATCTGCGCGTTATGAAGAATTTCGTACAGCTCAGCGGTTAGGCATGTCCGATGGCGACACTGAACGCAATAAAATCAATGCGGCAATTCTGGATTTAGCCAACGACATTTCTTATCCTGTTACGACAAAACCAACATCAAGTTTTGGGAACATGGTTTTACCGTTAAGTCTTGCAGGTTTATTTTTAATAGGATTAATAATTTATTTTTTGATAGGAAAAACAAAGCCAAATACTGATTCACAATTAAAGTCCGGTGGCGTTTCAGTACAACAACCACAACATAACACAAATACTAATTCAGTTAGTACCTCAACATCGCCTACAACCATATCCTTACCTGCAACAACCAATTCTCCTTTTAAAAATGTGGATATGGCGCAAAAAGAATGGTATTCGCCGGGGCAGAAATTAAAGATGTCAGTTAGAGAGTTGGTAGCGGAGGTAAAAGATCCGTCAAATACACTTTTAAAAATTAAATTAGCGATTAGGTGCGATACTTACGCCGCCAGCATTAGTAACGATGAATTTTTGATAGAGATAGACGGTGATGCTTCTAAATCAGAAGCATATATTAATGCAAGTATAGACAGAGGAGAAACAAAAAAGTTCGATTTGGTTTTTACGGTTCCGAATACTGCCAAAACTGTTAAATTTATTCATCAATTTGACGACATCGATAAAAATGTTGTTATTCCTGTAACATTTAGCCGATAAGGAATAAAATTTACCTATAAACAAAATAAAAAATTTCAATAATTATGGCTATTGAAAAAATTCAAGATAACGCCGGCGTTATAGCATTTCCGCCTCTAATGTTTGCTTCTACTTTAGCATTAGGCTTACTTGTCCGTTATTTTTTTCCAACTCCGTTTTTTCCAAGAGAAATCGTATTGCCAACCGGTGCGATTTTGCTAATTATCGGAGTATTAACACTAAGGCGAGCAATGGGTGCCATGCGTCGAAATAATACGACTATTAACCCGAGTGGTACAACTACAACTATAGTAACAGCCGGAATTTATCAATATACACGCAATCCAATGTACCTATCTTTGACGCTGATTTATCTCGGCATATCCATCATGTTTAATGCTTGGTGGGGTTTGTTACTACTTATTTCCTTGCTCATAGTGGTACAAAAAGGCGTTGTAGAACGCGAAGAAAAATATCTTGCAGGAAAATTTGGAGAAGAATATTTAAGCTACAAAACTAAAGTTCGGCGTTGGATGTAATTTTCAACCAAAAATTTGTAGCTGCACTCAAAATTTGGCGAGGACAAAAAGCACGCGAAAAAGGCTTGGTTCAATTGTCTGATTATCTAACCGTTCAATCACTCACTGAAGGTTATCTGATTGTTTTTGATACTATGCGCGTCATAAAAATTACCGAAAAATTTATTGAATTGGAATTTGTCAGCCGCAACAACGGCAATATTCCCGCGCCGATTTTCGGCACAACGCACACCATTGAAGACCATGTTGCGGTGCATTTCTTTTTTCCGGTACGCCGCGCCTCATGCGCGGCGCGATTTCGGCGGACGGTATTTATTTGACCGAAGGTTTAAAAAATACGAAAGGGCTGATGTATCCGCAAACGACTTATATTGTACGGCACAAACTATCTTTAGAGAAGAAAAACCAATTCAGTGGCGTTATTATTTTATAATTAGATACTTTCGATGTCGTTCCGAATGAATGTGACGAAACCGGTAAAGTCAAAGCGATTGTTTCGAAATAGTTTTGACGTACGTTTTATTAAAAAATCGTTCAGAAAAAATTTTCTTGAACGATTTTTTAATAAAATATTTTTTAATGTAACAAATTTTTTATAAAGTTGCGGGAGAAATTGATTTACGATTTACGATTTTGGATTTACGATTTTTCAATTTTGGATTTATGATTTTTTCTGCATCAGATTTGTATAATTTCATAAAAAATTTTTTTTAATCGTAAATCCAAATCCAAATTCAAAATTATTATGAAGGGATATATTTTTCCGGGACAAGCGGCACAATTTTCGGGTATGGGGAAAGCACTTTACGCGGAATCGAAAATTGCATCAGCATTATTTGAACGAGCGAATACGATTCTCGGTTACCGCATCACGGATATAATGTTCGACGGCAGCGACGAAGATTTGAAACAAACTAAAGTTACGCAACCTTCCGTTTTTTTGCACTCCGTCATCACGGCTTACAATGCCGGAGATAATTTTCAACCGGATTGCGTAGCCGGACATTCGCTCGGAGAATTTTCTGCACTCACGGCGGCAAAAAGTTTGTCTTTTGAAGACGGTTTGCGATTGGTGCAAAAACGCGCTTTCGCGATGCAACGCGCCTGCGAAGCCGTAGCCGGAACTATGGCTGCCATTTTAGGTTTGGATGATAAAACGATTGAAGAAGTTTGCGCGGGTATAAATGATGTGGTTGTTGCCGCCAACTACAATACACCCGGACAATTGGTTATTTCCGGTACTGTAAGCGGCGTTACGGAGGCTTGCGCACAGTTGAAAGCCAAAGGTGCAAAAAGGGCGTTGCTGTTGCCCGTCGGCGGTGCATTTCATTCGCCGTTGATGAAACCGGCAGAAGAGGAATTAGCGGAAGCGATTCACGCCACGCATTTTGAAAAACCCGTTTGCTCAGTCTATCAAAATTTTGACGGGAAAGCGCACCTGAAACCGGACATTATAAAAAACAATTTAATAAAACAATTAACCGCGCCCGTGCGTTGGACACAAATAATGCAGAATATGCTCGCACACGGTTTGTCGGAAATCGTTGAAGTCGGCGGTAACGGTAAAGTATTGCGCGGTATGTTTGCTCAAATTAATCGTGAACTTTTAAATTCAGCACTATGAACACGGATATCGAAAAAAATAAATCGGTAAAAAACGGCAAATTAATTTTAGCTGAACCTTACTCCGCGAACTTGCATTTTCGCAGATCCGTTATCTTGTTGTGCAACCACGACGATGAAGGATCGTTCGGCTACATCATCAATAAACCTTTAGATACCAAACTCAACGAATTAATTCCGGATTTTCCGCCTTTCAAAGCCTCGTTGTTTTACGGCGGTCCCGTGCAAACCAATACGCTGCATTTTATACACAACCTCGGCGATTTAATCGAAGGCAGTGTGCGCATCAGTGCCGGCGTGTATATGGGCGGTTCGTGGGATAATTTAAAATTTTTAGTAGAAGCCAAACTTATTGAACCCAAACACGTCCGTTTTTTTGTCGGCTATTCGGGTTGGGGTGAAAAACAATTGCAGGAAGAAATCGAAATCGGCTCTTGGATACTCGCCGATATGCACGCCAATTACCTATTCAATGCGCAACCGAACACGCTTTGGCGCACCGTTTTACAAAATAAAGGCGATGCTTACGCAATTATCGCGGATATGAGTGATGATAACAGAGATAATTAAGAGAATTTTAGTTTTAACCACATATGGACACATGAGGCCGTACATAAGTTCACAAAGATTTGATGTTGACTTTCAGAAAAAGCACGAGCGGTTGTGTGACCTTATATACAGCCTCATGTGTCCACATGTGGTTAATTAAGTTTTTACTTACAAAAATTCCCTTAATCTTGAAATTCATTTTCCCATTTAGCTACAACAGTGGTTGCCAAACAATTGCCAAGCATATTTACCGATGTACGCGCCATATCCATCAAAACATCAACAGCAAGAATGATGTAAACGGGTTTGTCGGGAATATGAAATGCCGCTAATGTACCCATTAATATCACCAAAGAAGCACGAGATACACCCGCAACACCTTTCGATGTCAGCATAAGCGTGAGCATAATCGTAATTTGTTGACCGATACCCAACTCAATATGATCGGCTTGCGCAACAAACAGAGTCGCAGCTGCCAAATATAATGTAGAACCGTCGAGATTAAAACTGATGCCTGTCGGCAAAACAAAGGACACGAATTTGCGCGGTATACCGTACTCTTCCAACCGTTTCATCGCCGTACCGAGAGCAGCTTCACTGCTTGCCGTACCGAAAGCGATAGACACCGGTTCGTAAACATAACTTAAAAATTTTTTGATTTTAATTTTAAACAGCAGTGCTATGGGTAAAAGCACCAACAATATAAATAGGAACAGCGATGAGTATAAAGTTAAAAGCAGTTTTGCAATCGGTCCGAAAATAGCTAAACCCATTGTAGCGGTAGCAAAAGACATGGCTCCGAAAACCCCGATTGGTGCGAAGTACATAACGATTTTCGTAAACTTAAACATCACTTCCGACAAACTTTCCGCGAAATTGAGCATCCGTTGTTTGTGCGGTTCGCGGACCATTGTTAAACCGATAGCGAAAATAATAGTGAACACGACGACTTGCAAAACTTGACCCTCAGAAATGGATTTAGCGATATTATCGGGAAAAGAATGCAGCACAATTTCTTTCCAAGACTGAGAGGTAACCGCAATTTTTTGCGAAGTATCCACACCCGACAAATCTACGCCATCACCCGGACGCACAAGATTAGCGGCGACGAGTCCGAAAAGTAAAGCGAGTGTAGTGGCGACTTCAAAATAAAGAAGGGATTTCCAACCCATACGTCCGACTTGTTTCATATCGGCATGACCGGCGATACCGATAACGAGCGTAGAAAATAATAAGGGCGCAACAATTGACTTAACGAGCTTTAAAAAAACGGAACTGAAAACATCAAAATTCAAACACACCGACGGAAATAAAAGTCCGCAAATTGCACCCGATATTAACCCAATAAAAATCCAACCGGTTGTATTTATTTTTTTTAAAAAAGAACCCATTTTATTTATCCGGAAAAAGATTGAAAGTGCAGACCAAGTTGAAATACAAAAGCTTTGCACAAAAATAGAAAAATAGATTTGAATGATTGTTTTTTGTGTCGGAAAATATTATAACTTCGCAAAGTGCTGCGAGAAACAAATACTTTTCGGTTTTCGGCGGATTAAAATCCGCCGCTACCAATATTTCGTGCCTATCGGCACTTATTACACGACATCTTGAATTTAAAGGAAATTAATGCCGATTCAATTTAATTTAATAGTCGTGAATAAATAAAAACGGTGAATACAAGACAACTTATGTTCACCGTTTTTATCCCGCCGTTCTAAATTCTGATTATTCCACAACCGTTACTTTCAACATATTGGTGCGTGCACGTTTGTGAATCGGCATCGTACCGGTATTGATGACAATATCGCCGGGTACGATACTATTTTCTTCTTTCAACATTGAAATCGTTTCATCAATTGTTTCGTCGGTGCTGAGACTTTTGTTATATAAATAACTGCGCACCCCCCATACTAATCCGAGTGTTTTCAACATATCCGGACGGTTGGAAAAAATATGAATTTTGCAATGCGGACGATAGCTCGACACTTTAAACGCCGTGTAACCCGATGCGGTAAAACCGATAATGGCTTTGGCGTGTAAATCTTCGGCAACTTTTGCGGCATTTAAACACAATACGTCGTTGATGAAAGTAGAAGAGTTTTTATGCGGAATCGGGCGTTGAAAACGCACCGGTAATTTTTCAATCTCGTTGATGATGCGCGACATCGCTTCAACCGTTTCTTTCGGATATTTTCCGACGGACGTTTCGGCACTCAACATCACCGCATCGGCACCATCCATCACCGCATTCGCCACATCTAATACTTCGGCGCGCGTCGGACTCGGATTTTGTATCATGCTTTCCATCATTTGTGTAGCTACTATTACCGGACGAGCGCGCTGAATACATTTTTCAATGAGCGTTTTTTGCACAATCGGCAATTTTTCTATCGGATATTCCACACCCAAATCACCGCGCGCCACCATAACGGCGTTGGTTTCTTTTATAATGGCATCAATATTTTCTACGCCTTCGGGTTTTTCTATTTTTGCGCAAATCAAAGCGTTGTGTCCCGCCGCTTTAATGCGGTGTTTCAAATCGCGAATATCTTCGGCACGGCGCACGAATGAAAGGGCGATCCAATTTACGGGTTGTGTGAGTATAAATTCTAAATCAATTAAATCTTTTTCCGTTAAACACGGCAGCGACGTTTTGGTATCCGGCAAGTTCACGCCTTTTTTCGATGAAAGAATGCCGCCGTAAATAACTTTCATGGTCACGGTGCCGATTCTATCAGTAGTCAATACCTCAAATGTCAGTTTACCGTCGTCAAGCAAAATTTTTTCGCCGGGTTGTACGTCTTTCGCAAAATCCTTGTACGACATATAAATTTTTTCTTTCGTACCGATACATTCTTGGTTCACGAAAGTCACAATATCATCTTTCTTTAAATCAATACCGTTATTTTCTATCACACCGATGCGTATTTTCGGTCCCTGCAAATCGGCTAATATCGCCAAGTGCATACCGTATTTGGCATTAATTTCCGTGATATTATTAATGACTTGGTGATGTATATCGTGGTCGCCGTGTGAAAAATTTAGTCGGAATACATTCACGCCGGCTACAGCTAATTCGAGTAATTTATCGATATCGCTGCAAGCAGGACCAACGGTCGCAACTATTTTCGTGTTTTTGTTAGCAGCTAATTGGCTGACGGTTTTTTTTGTCTGCGGTTCCAAAACGGTGGACATGGCTTTATAAATTAAATTGAAAAAAAGGATGCTTAAGAAATTTGAAAAAGACACTTCTGTTTCTTGAGGCAAATTTAAGTTATTTTATTTTTAAAACAAACTACTCTTGAATGTTTAATGTAAAGATATTATTTGGTTCCGTTTCTACATAAAAATTTTTCAGTAAATCTGTAATGTTATCGAAATTTAAATTCATTTGACAATGACTTATTTTTTTATAAATTTTGGTTGGTATCCGGTCAACATTTATTGACTTTGATGAATTAAATTTGTTGTCAATATCAACAATAAAGAAACTTTAAATGTTAGTCATCGAGTCAGAGATATTGCGTTCCGGTTGGAAACTGGAACGAGCAGTTCTTTTTTGATTTAAAAAGAAAACTTACGACGATCAGTGTGCAACTAAATGAAAATATATTTGTCTTTTACATAGCTTAAAATTGCCAGTTAAATGAACAAATGGCTGCAAAATAATTTCATTTTAAAGTAAATTATCTTTTCTAACTCAAAATCAATTTTCAAATGAAAAAATGTTTTTTTATTACAGCGTTTACAAGTTTAGTATTTTACTCTTGCGCATCACTTACTTCATCGACCGTTATTGAACCTAAACAATCTTTTGTTCTCGGTGAAGGTAAACATGCAAGTTATTCCGCAAAAATAAAAAATGAGGGATTATCGGATGTTGAAGTTTTTAAAACGTCAAATAATGAAATGCCTGCATCACTCGGTGTGTTGAAAATCGGACAAGAACAAAATTATAATGTTCCTGATAATACAAAAGTTATTTTCAAAAATCTCGGTAACTCTAAAACAGATTTAGCGATAAAATTATATGGCGATAAAAATTTAAGTATGAAATATCAAAACAATAAGTAAATTTCGGTTAAACACCGTTGACTGAATGTTTTTACTTTCTTAAATTTGTTGGTAAAACTAAAAAAAATAGCTAAAAGCATAATTTGCACTGAGTCTTTTTTAGATAAAATAAATCGATAAAACTGGCGAAACTTTAAGTTAAAATATAAAAAATGCGTTGCGACAAATAATTTTCGCAACGCATTTTTTTTTGCTAAAAGTTTTACAAATTATTTTCACAAAAAATTTTTACAAAAAATAATTTTAAAAAAATTTCGTAAGAGCAAAGCCCGAACAAAAACTGTTTGAGCGGAGCGAGTTTTTTTGTTCTTGAATTTTTCTTTGTTACTTTCTTTTTTTTTCAAGAAAAAAGAAAGTAAATCCACAAGCGGTAAACACAAGAGATTCACGCTCGCAATAATTTGTTTTTTTCAGCAAATCCGTAGCGTTACTGAATTTTAAATTCGTACGACAATACCTTATCTTTGCGTAAATTTCTCCGGAAAATTAAAAAAAAATAATTAGCAATTAAAAATAATGAAAGTTTCTATCAATTGGCTCAAAGAATATATTAAAACCGACGCGACGGCAGAAGACATTGCGGATATGCTCACCGATTTAGGTTTGGAAGTGGAAGGTACGGAACAACTCGGTGCGAATAAAAATGATTGGAACGGAGTTGTCGTCGGCGAAATCGTTGAATGTATAAAACATCCTGATGCGGATAAATTGTCTCTCACTAAAGTAAACATCGGCACCGGAATACTTTTACAAATCGTGTGCGGTGCGCCGAACGTGGCACTCGGACAAAAAGTTTTTTTGGCTACAGTCGGAACTACTTTGTACACGCAATCCGGTGAAGTGATAAAACTCAAAGCCGGAAAAATTCGCGGTCAAGTTTCAGAAGGTATGATTTGCGCCGAAGACGAACTCGGTATCGGCACCGATCACAGCGGCATTATCGTTTTGCCGAACGATACGAAAATAGGAACACCGGCAGCAAATATTTTTAATGGTAAATGGAAAATGGAAAATGGTAAATCAAGCGAAACTGATTTGCAGAATGATAAACCATTTGCCATTTACCATTTACCATTTACCATTGATAAAGATACCGTTCTCGAAATCGGCTTAACGCCCAATCGTTCCGATGCGATGTGTCATGTAGGAGTGGCGCAAGATGTGGCGGCGCGTTTGCGTGCGCGCGGCGAAAATATTTCGGTACAAAAACCGGATGTGTCGGCGTTTAAAACAGAAAATCACGATTTAAAAATAAACGTGCGTGTTGAAGATGCGCAGGGTTGTCCGCGTTATTCGGGTGTGTGCATAAAAGGCGTGGCGATTTCGGAATCGCCGGAATGGTTGAAAAAACGTTTAAGTGCGATCGGTGTCAACTCTATTAATAATGTGGTGGACATCACCAATTTTATTTTACACGAATTAGGTCAACCCTTACACGCTTTTGATTACGATAAAATTGTCGGACAAACGATTATCGTGAAAACATTACCGACCGGTACAAAATTCACTTCGCTGAAAAAAAATGAAACGGGTGCTTACGTGAGTTTTGCGCTTGATGCGCAAGATTTAATGATTTGCGATGCCGACTCCAACGGAATGTGTATCGCGGGCGTAATCGGTAATCCGCATGAAGGTGTATCGGTAACGACAAAAAATATTTTTCTCGAATCGGCATATTTCGATGCCAAACGTCTGCGCGTCACGTCGTTCCGGCACAATACGCGCACCGATGCCGCTAAAACTTTTGAAAAAGGCACCGACCCGAACAATACTTTGTACGCGCTCAAACGCGCCGCGCTTTTAATAAAAGAACTCGCGGGCGGAACGATTGCATCAGAAATAATTGATGTTTATGCGCATCCTATTGCACCAAAACAAGTCGAGTTGGCATACGCAAACGCGCAACAACTTATCGGTGAAAAATTGGAGCAAGCATATATAAAAGATATTCTTGCAGCACTTTCGATGGATATTGTGAGCGAAAATTCAACGGGTGTTGTCGTTTCCGTACCCACCAACAAACCCGATGTATTACGCGATGTAGACGTGATTGAAGAAATTTTGCGCGTTCACGGTTACAACAACGTGCCGATGCCGAAACATATAAAAATGGCGGTTACGCACCAACAAGGTATCAGTCCATCGCACATACAAAATTTAATCGCTGATCATTTGGCTGCCAAAGGTTTTAATGAAGCTATGGGTTTGAGTTTGAGTCAATCGAAATTTTTTTCGGATGTTAAACATTGGACTTCTGACGTTGGAAATGCAAATATTCCAACGTCTACTATCCAACGTCCAATATCCGAAGAGTTGGTTTACATTGATAACACCTCCAACGTGCATCTTGATATTATGCGTCCGACGATGCTTTCATCTGCGTTGGAAATGGTAGCTTATAATAAAAATCGACAAATGTCGGATTTGCATTTATTTGAGTTCGGAAAAACATATAGGACAGTAGTCAGTGGTCAGGAATCAATGGTCAGTGTCCAACAATTAGCCGTTAGTAGTAATCAAAATAAACAGCCGGCTACTGACGACCAACCGCCTACAACTGAAAATAAACACCTTGTAATTACGATGACAGGAAGACGCACGCCGGAATCTTGGCTCGAAAAAGAACAACCGGTTAATTTTTTTACGATTAAAGCGGAAGTGAATAGTATTTTGCAACGTCTCGGCATACATAATTTTCAAGAAACGGTTTTGAACGACGGACAATGGTCGTTCGGTTTGCGGTATCATCGCGGACAACAAGTGTTGGTAGAGTTCGGTAAAATTAATCCGACTATCTTAAAAAATTTCGATGTAAAAGGTGATGTTTTTTTTGCCGATTTTGAATGGGATACTATTTTGAAAATGCTTAAAAATAATTCGGTATCTTATAAAGCTATCAGTAAATTTCCGTCGGTGCGCCGCGATTTAGCTTTGGTCGTGGATAAAACTGTTTCTTTCAATGATATTTTGCAAGCCGCGCGCGGTGTAAATAAAGGTAAAGACGCGATGCAACACGTCTCTACAAGCATCAATCTGTTCGATGTGTTTGAAGATGAAACGAAACTCGGTGTCGGCAAAAAATCTTATGCTGTGAGTTTTATTTTTGAAGACGCACAAAAAATGCTGTCTGAAGATGCTATTTCTAAAATGATGCAGAACTTGACGACGGCGTTAGAAACAAAAGTGAAAGCGAATATACGTGCTTGAGCGATGTACTTCTTATAATTTTTAACCACATATGGACACATAAGGCCGTACATAAGACCACATAAGTTTTGTTGTCGCTTTTAACAAGAATTGTAAACAGTTTTGTGACCTTATGTACAGCCTTATGTGCTCATATGTGGTTAAAAAATTCCAAATTTGTCAAGAAAACCTGTATCCATTTTTTAAAATGAAATTATTATTAAAGTTTTCTTTTTTATCTTTTTTATTTTTTACTGCTTGCAATAACGATTTCAATCCGGTGAGCGGTTATAAAGATATTCCCATAGTATACGGTTTTTTGTCGCCGACGGATACCGCCACCTATATCAGAGTAGAAAAAGCTTTTGCGGATCCTGTAAAATCGCCCAATGACATTGCTCAAATTCCGGACTCGCTGTACTATAAAGATGTGACAGTGACGCTCGTGCGCACAAAAGACAATGCGCGCTTTATTTTAAAACAAGTAGACGGTAATAAAGAAGGTTATCCGCGACAAAACGGTGCGTTTGCTACTTCGCCGAACTATTTATATAAAATTTCCAATAAAATACTTGCGCCGCAAGCCGATGATGTTTGGCGAATTGAGTTGCAACATAAAACGGATACAAAACCGTTTGCACAAGCGACAACGAAAATAGTAGGCACTTACACTTTTTTTATTCAGAATAATGTACAAACTTGGACGTACACCTCAGGCGGTATTTTCAGGGTAGATACCGACGAAAAATCGGCGCGCACTTACGACCTGAAACTCATTTTCAATTACGATGAATCCGATCCGACAAAACCCGGCAGTACGGTGTCACAAAATGTAGTCTGGGATTATATTTCTAATCAAACGCGAAATGTCGGTGCAGATGGTATTCCTGATCCGGAAATTCGTTTTGTTCACAGTAATCCGCAAGATTTTTACGTTTTTTTGCAAACAAATATTGCCGAAAAATCCGGTATCGTGCGCACTTTCAAAAGTATTGACTTAATTTTGTACGCCGGCGGTTCGGAGTTTATTAATTACGAAACCAACGGCATTGCTAATATCGGTATCACCGGCTCGCAAAGTATTCCGGTTTATACCAACATCATAAACGGTTTGGGTTTGTTTTCGTCGCGTTCGACCGCTGTTTATAAAGGTTTAACGCTCAGCGATGCGTCGTTGGAATTACTGAAAAACGGCGATTTTACAAAAAAATTAAATTTTAGATAGCTTTTTTTAATGGTAAATGGTAAACGGTAAATGGTAAATCATTTGATGAAAACATTTACCATTTACCGTTTACCATTTACCATTAATCAAATGTATTCTCGCCTATTAGATAAAGTAACCGGTGTTTTTGAATTGGATTTGCCGAAGAATTTAGAATCTCTCGACGATTATGTGGAGTTTATTGTACCCAAAATACAACCTTGGACTGAAGATTTATCCAACCAAGACATTTTTGTCGGAAGGCGTTGGTTGGAAATCCGCGATACCGATACCTACCATGAAAAAGTACTGCATATATTTATGCCCGGCGGCGAATATTTAATTTCTATTGATGGCGATGTATCGAAAGGCGGTTGGAAAATTATGAATGGCTCGAACGCCATGATTTTGGATTACGGCGGCAGAAGTCAATTGTTCGATTTAGAATTTCTGAACGATGATTTTTTTATTCTCGGTAAAAACGGCGATCAATCGCGCAAAGGTAAAGCCCAATACGCCGTGTATGCCGATGAAGAATTAGTAGAAAATAAAAATTTAGATTGGCGTAATGTCATGGAAGAGCTGTACAATATTTACCGCTCAAGTTCCAATTTTTCCGTTTTGGTGGTGGTTATTATTTTGATATTTGTGGGTATAGTGGTGTATTCTGTGGGCGGATGGTGATATTGCCATAAAAAGTCATGGTGATTTCGATGGTTAGGTGTTTCGTTTAACTTTAACGTTAGCAGATATTTCCGGTAACGACGGTATTCAAACGCGAATAATAACGGCATCGCGCCGGATATAAAAATAAGTATTTCCGCTACTCCGCAAATTTTCAAAAAATATTCAACGGAAACAATTCGCTTGTCGGCAAAAAATGTCGGCAACACTGATTTTCACTAAGCAAACGTATTTCAAATTTACGGATAAAACCGTTACGCCGGTATTGCAACAACTTCAACCGGTGTGTGGCGCGAATTCTGCACGAACAGTGAACACTGCTACACTTGAAATCTTAGTAATTTATCCGTAAGCGCAGTTGCTGACATTGGCTTGGTTTTCGCGCCGTAAAATCTAAAATTCAAGCGCGTAAAATTTCAGAAGATATCACTTTGGACGGGTATTTTAAAAAATAGTTTTTCTCGAACAAAAAATAACTTTCTCGAATAAAAAAAATAATTTTGTGCACTACAATATTTAATTAAATTTCTCTAAAAAAATTGAAATTCAAAATGAAAAAAAATATTTTTATTTTATTTGCCGCAGCTCTTTGTTCCAATTTTATTTTTGCACAAGGACAACTAACGATTCCGCCCAACGGCGGCAACAAAAAAGCAAGTGTAGCAGAACAAATCGGTTTAACAAATATCATCGTCAATTACAGTCGTCCGGGAGTAAAAGGGCGTGAAGGAAAAATCTGGGGAACAACGGTAGCGCATTATGGTTTCGCGGATTTAGGTTTCGGTACAAGTAAAGCCGCGCCTTGGCGTGCCGGTGCAAATGAAAATACAACTATTTCGTTTTCTACCGACGTACAAGTAGAAGGGAAAAATTTAGCAGCAGGTACTTACGGCTTATTTGTCGCTTTAGATTCTTTAGAAAGCACAATCATTTTTTCAAAAAATTCGACATCTTGGGGCAGTTATTATTATGACGCCGGCGAAGATGCTTTGCGCGTGACTGTAAAAAACTTGACCAACGATAAAAGCGTCGAGCGTTTGAAATACGAATTTACGGCTCAAACTGACGACGCCGCTTCTGTAAATTTAATGTGGGAACGCCGCATCATTCCTTTCAAAGTAAGTGTTGATTTGGTTGGAACGCAAATAGCGATTTTCAAACGGCAATTGCGTAATGAAGCTCAAGAATCTCCGGAATCTTTTCAATATGCCGCCAATTATTGTTTAATCAATAACATTGAACTCGAACAAGGTTTAAAATGGGCAGAGGAATCCGTGAACGGTAGATTTATCGGTCAAAAAACTTTCTTGACACTCAGTACCAAAGCCGGTTTATTGAAAGCAACAGGCAATCAAGCCGAAGCGGATGTATTGATGAAAGAAGCGCTTCCGATGGCGAATATGCAGCAACTGCATCAGTACGGGCGCGATTTGCTGGCACAGAAAAAAACGGCTGAAGCCATGAATGTTTTTAAAATGAATTACGACAAAAATCCGAATGAGTTTACGACTCAAATGGGTATGGTAAGTGGTTTATCCGCTTCCGGCAACTACTTGGCGGCATTGGATATGGCTAAAAAAGCATTGCTGAATGCGCCGGACAACAATAACAAAAGTAATTTAGAAACAGTAATAAAAAAATTAGAAGCGGGTAAAGATGCCAATTAATGAGTCTATATTTTTGACGGCTGTTTCATTGCTTTATTTTCCGGAAAGTAATTTTGAACTACTATAATATTAATAATTAACTCAAGTTATGTAAAGGGGTAGCGCACCGAAATATTAAATCGACTTTTGAAGTAATATTTGTGTTGCTGCCCTACCTTCATAATATTAATTATCGATTGAATTTCCTCTTTTCCCGTGCGCACATTTACCTCTCATGAAAAAATATCCAGCTTCGCTTTCGGTGTTATTATTTATAGTTTTTTTTGTACTCCCATATTTTTCCGCCGCTCAAAAAAACGAACCGGAGCATGTTAAAAATCAATTTATTATTCAGTTGGATAAAAATTTTTTTGAAAAAAAAGATTCGGATAATTCAGTAAAAAATATTTTCGAACACGCCGAAAATAATTTCAAAAAAAATCTCGAAAAAAATCTCGAAAAAGAATTTGAAAATATTTTTTCCGGAAAAAAAATAAAATTGAAAATTGAAAAAAATTTATCTGAACCGGATAATATTTTTTTGATGACTTGCACTGATTCAGCAAGCGAAAAAATTTTGAGCGATGCCGTCGGTGAAAATAAAAGTGCATCGCTTTCAACGAACATTCAGCACCTTGCATTTAATTATATTTCGCACTTGCGCGATAAAATTCCGAACGATAATATTTTTTCGGCACAATGGCATCTGAATAATACCGGACAAACAGGCGGTACAATCGGTGCGGATATTAAAGCGGAAAAAGCTTGGGACATTACGACGGGCGGAAAAACCGCGCAAGACGACGACATCGTTATCGCGATCGTTGACGACGGTATCAGCACCACGCACTTAGATTTGAAACCGAATATTTGGGTAAATAAATACGAAATTCCAAACAACGGCATAGACGACGACGGCGACGGTTATATTGATGATTACGCGGGTTGGAATACAACAAATAATACGGACAGTATCAATATCGGTTCTCACGGCACCGAAGTAGCGGGTGTAATGGGTGCGATCGGAAACAACGGTATGGGTATTGCCGGTATCAATTGGCACGTAAAAATTATGACCGTTGTTACCGACGGTACCGATGCGAGTATTATTGCCGCTTACGCTTACGTTCTTAAACAACGGCAATTGTATAACGATACAAAAGGTGCGCGCGGTGCATTTGTGGTAGCGACTAATTCGAGTTTCGGCAGATACGGATTTTATAATTCGGCTCAGATGTGGTGTGATTTTTATGATAAACTCGGAGCCGCCGGTATTTTGAGTGTTGGTGCAACGGATAATGCCAACAGAAATATAGACAACGATCTGTATGGCGATATTCCGTCGCTTTGTCCGAGCGATTATTTAATTATGGTAACCTCTACCGATGACAATGATTATAAAGTCGGCAGTGCGGCTTTCGGCGTAAAAAATATTGATGTCGGCGCGCCGGGATATAATATTTATACAACCGCTTCGGGCAACAATTATATAAACGTTGTCGGTACTTCGGTCGCATGTCCGATGGTGACGGGTTTAGTGGGTTTGGCTTATGCTGTACCGACCGGTACTTTTATAGCCCGTGCGAAATCGAATCCGGCACAGGCGGCTTTATATCTGAAAAGTGTTCTTTTGAAAAGCACGGATACGCTCTCGAGTTTGAGATGCAAAGTATTGAGCGGCGGACGCATTAATGCGTTCAAAACCGTAAATTGCATTAATAACAATTGCAACGATACGTTCGTAAAAACCAATTGCTTGCTCCTTGCCGTTGCGGATGTGAATGACGCGGAAAACGCCGTAAAAATTTTTCCGAATCCGACAAGCGGCGTTTTTACTGTCGAAGTTCAGGGAACATCTAGCAACGGGCAATCGTTTTCTTTAGATGTTTTTGATGTAACCGGCAAAAACCGTATGACCCACACCGGCGTTCAAAATTTTGAACCTTTAAAATTACCCGTTGATTTACCCGCCGGAATGTATTTTGTGAAGATAACGATGAGGGAAAAGATATTTGTTCGGAAAGTGGTTAAGGAATAAGGAAACTGGATTTAATAAAATACGACCGCCATACAAACTTTTTTCGTGTTTGCGGGGCGGTTGTAGTTGGGTTGGGTCGTGAGGCGTAATTGTTAGTGCGGCGAAGTTTGTAAACTTTGAAGAGCAGGTAAGAAAATAAACTTTACTTAATAAAAACTATTGGGCAGTAAATAGACTTTTGTTTTTAATTTTATGGACTCTTAGATTCAAATTTGAAGTGCAACTTTTAGGAAAAAGTAAGGTCATAATTTACAATACTTTAATAGTTTTTAATAAAAGATGCTCTCCTCAAACTTTATTTGAGCCTCTAAGAATAATGATATAATTTTGCGGAAATTTTTTTGTAGAGACGGCGATTTATCGCGTCTCAATCGCAAACGGCATACGTATTTTGCCCAATTGAACATGAGACGCAATTGAACATGAGCCCGATTAAACATGAGCCCGATTAAACATGAGCCCGATTAAACATGAGCCCGATTAAACATGAGCCCGATTAAACATGAGCCCGATTAAACATGAGCCCGATTAAAC
>JBBRQS010000014.1:0-111713 GCA_038226035.1 Chitinophagales bacterium
ATATCGATATTTGTCGTATTTTCACTCATAATAGATCGGATTTTGATTTAATTTTGAATTTGGAAAAACAAAATTAGCATTTTTCGATCTATTCTTTTATAATTATCTCAAATTCAACCCGTTAATCCCGAACTCACGTTATTTAGGTATTGCGGGCAAGTTTTCAAAATTTTCTGTTCCGGGCTGTTTTTGCTTCGTTGAAATTCGCTCTGATCGTAATATTTTATGGAGCGGTGTAATTTTTGAAAAATTACACCGCTCTTCCTATTTCCCCGCTGCCGCAGGTGGCGTTCTGTGTTTTTCGGCACGTTCAATTGAACCTAAACAGTTACAAAAATTTAAAATTTTTCCGGACTGCAATTAGTGTTATGAGAGATGAATTATACTAACTTTACATTTTGGTGTAAATTTTGTTGAGGTTTATAATTTATTCTTCATTACTCATAATTCATAATTAAGTGACCAACTCTGAAAAATCTCCGAATAATTTTAAAACCGGAATAAAAAAATTCTTGCTCGTTTTCGGTCCCGGTATCATTACCGGTGCCAGTGACGATGATCCGTCGGGTATAGCTACCTATTCTCAAGCAGGTGCGCAATTCGGTTTAACTACTTTGTGGACTGCACTTCTAACTTTTCCATTAATGGCGGCAGTGCAAGGTATGTGTGCACGCATCGGTATCGTTACAGCTCAAGGTCTTACCGTCACTTTAAGGCAACATTATTCAAAAGTTTTTCTTTACACGATGTTGTTGTTCAGTTTTCCGGCAATTACGCTCAACATCGGCGCCGATATTCAAGGTATGGGTGCGGTGGCACACATGATTTTTCCCCAACTTCCCGTCTCTTTATATTGCGTTGCTTTTACGGCAATTTTGATGTTCGTCATTATCCGCTACCCTTACCAACAAATAGCCGCCCTACTTAAATGGCTTTGTCTTTCTCTTTTAGCTTACGTCGTTGTGCCGTTTATGGTAAAACAGGATTGGGGAGCGGTTTTAAGGAATACATTCATACCGACGATTCTATTCAATAAAGATTTTTTTTCCATAATTGTGGCTATACTGGGTACAACCATTTCACCGTACTTGTTTTTCTGGCAAGCCACGATGGAAGCGGAAGACATGGCTCATAGCGTAAAAAAAGTCATCGTCAATAAAAGAGTACTCAACAATATGAAAACCGATGTCAACATTGGTATGTTTTTATCCAATGCGGTGATGTTTTTTATTATTTTATGTACGGGCAGTATTTTATACAACGCCGGTGTGCGACAAATAGATACGGTTGATCAAGCTGCAAAAGCATTGGAACCGCTCACCGGAAAATTAACTTCCTTAGTTTTTGCTTCCGGTGTTTTAGGAACCGGACTATTAGCAATTCCGGTATTGGCGGGTTCGCAATCGTATATGCTTGCCGAAACATTCGGTTGGGAAGCCGGTTTGGATAAAAAATTTCCGCAAGCGCGCGCGTTTTATATTTCCATCATCATCTCGCTTTTGGTCGGGCTTTCTTTAGATTTTATGGGCATCAGTCCCATAAAAGCACTGCTCTACACGGCAATTTCTTACGGACTAACGGCACCCGTTTTAATTGCTATTATTATGCACATCGCCAATAATAAAGCCATCATGAAAAAAAATACGAACTCAAGACTTTCAAATGTTTTGGGTTTTATCACTTTAATCTTGATGAGTATTTCGGCAATTTTGTTAATTTATTTTTTGTTTCAATAGACTTTAACGCAAAAGGTGCAGCGCACCGAAATTTAAACCGACTTGATATCTTAATATTTCGGTGCGCTGCACCTTCTGAAAATCATTTTACTTAGCCGAGAAATTTGTTTTAATCCTTTTTTTTAAAAATAAATAAATCTACTATCAACTATTTCGCTCCGGGCGCGCAATGCGCTTTTAAATACGCGGTATAAAGTGTGGCTAAATGCAAACTTGTGCCTTCACCTTCATAAATACCATGAGAACGATTCGGATACGCCATGAATTGAAATTGTTTATTGTATTTTATCAATTCGTTCAATAAGATTT
The DNA here is from genome assembly GCA_038226035.1 of Chitinophagales bacterium. Lineage (GTDB taxonomy): Bacteria > Bacteroidota > Bacteroidia > Chitinophagales > Saprospiraceae > JAAFJT01. Next base: position 2,046 of record JBBRQS010000014.1, read on the forward strand.
CGGCGTTTTGATAATGTACATTGTCATCGCCCGTGCCGTGAATATACAGCAAATTTCCCCGCAAATTTTTTGCGTAGGTAACGGGCGAACCGGTAATAAAGTCTTCGCGGTTTTCTTGCGGCAAACCCATGTATCGCTCCTGATAAATATTATCGTAAGTTAATTGATTGGTAATGGAAGCAATCGCAATACCGGTTTTATATATGTCCGGATACTGAAACAAACAATTCAAGGTGGCTGCTGCACCACCGCTCCAACCCCAAATAGCGACGCGACTTGTATCTATCCACGACCAACGTTTAAACATTTCGGTAGCACCCATAGCTTGATCGCGTATATTCACGATGCCGATTTTTCTGTAAATCGCTTTGCGCCAAGCTCTGCCTTTCGGTGCAGGTGTACCGCGTCCGTCAAGCGAAGCGTATATATATCCGTCCGCAGCCATATTGCCGGTATATAAACGGTTGCTGCCTATTCCTGTCACATCATTTACGGTCGCGCCGGCTGGTTCGGAATAAACATAATACACAATCGGATATTTTTTTGTACTGTCGAAATTATCCGGCAATACCATCCATCCGTCCATCGTCACATTGTCTGCGGTTGTTACCTGAAAAAATTTCAAATTTTTATTTTTCGTGCCGGTATTTGCAATTTTATCCGCGGGTTTTGCTTCGAGCGGTTTATTATCCGGCAGGCTTATCCAGTCTGTTTCGCGTTCGGTGTAATAATTGGAAAAAGTATGCACGGCAAATTTTCCGTTGGGCGACATCACATAATTGTGCGTTCCTTTTTCGGTTTCCGAGTTGGAGTTCAGCAATTCGGCATTTCCTTTTCCATCCAATTTAGAGCGGTACAGATACTTTTGCGTCGCATTGTTCGGCGAAGCGGTGTAATAAACATAACCGTTTGCTTCGTCAGAACTTAAAACATCTATTACATCAAAATCGCCTTTAGTAATGAGTTGTTCATTTTTTCCGTCACGCGATACTTTGTACAAATGCCGCCAGCCGTCTTTTTCGGATTCCCAAACAAATTCTTTGTTATTGTTGATCCAATCGAAATAATTGACGGGATCTTTTCCACGCAAATCTACCCATGTGGGATCGGTTTCTTCATAAATTGTTTTTGTTTCGCCGGATTTTGCATTTGCCGTTATGAGTTTACTGACGTTTTGTTTTCTGTTCAACTGCTGCATCAACAACACGTCGGAATTAGGGATCCATTCCATGCGCGGCAAATAAGTTTGTTGCGGGTCACCTTCTATATTCATCCAAGTCGTTTTTCCCGAATTGATATCAGCCACACCGATTTTATAAGGTGACGGCATTTCACCCACTTTCGGATATTCTACCGGCACCGTGAACGGATAAATGGAATCAGTATTATTGATCATCAAAAAATCTTTTATTTTGTTGGCATCTATTTGCCAATAAGCAATTTTTTTACTGTCCGGACTCCAACGGAAACCGTCGCGGCAATCAAATTCTTCTTCATATACCCAATCGAAAGTACCGTTGATGAGTTTTTTTGTACCGTTCGTACTCGTTAATTGAGTGATGGCATTTGTGGATAAATTTTCAACAAATAAATTATGTTCGCTCACATACGCTGCATTTTTTCCATCCGGAGAAATTTTGGCGAACATCAACGATGATTCCGGTTTGCCGATGCCGAGTTGTTTCAACGTTTTAAGGCGCGTATCATACACCCAATAATCACCGCGCGTATCGTATCGCCACACTCTTTTAGAATTTGTGTAAATGAGTATTTCCGAATTATCATCGGAAAAAAAATAATTCCGAACATTCAACGGCGAAGTTTTTCCGGCGGGTATCAGTTGCTCTTTGGTAAGAATAACCGTTTTGTTTTTATCCGGTAAATCGTAGCGCACGATATCCGATTTTTCTTGACGAAAATAAGCTGCACCGTCTTTGCTCCATTTTATATTTTGAGCAAAGAGTGATGAAATAAAAAATAAAAGTGAGAATAAAATAAAATATTTTTTCATGAAAATAAAAGATTTTTTTAAAATAAAAATCAAAAGTAATACTGCTTTGAAATATTTTTTTTAAAAAATATTTTTTTATTTTTTAAAATTGATTTTTAATTTTAAAATTTTTTCTGATTAAATTTTTAGAAAAAATTTTGCCGTCAGTATTTTATTTTTTTTAATTCTTTTTTTTAATAGAAGTTATATTTTAAATTTAAAGCTAAGTTTTTTTCAAAATAATATTCTATAATATTTTTCTCAAGAAATCAAAACAGTATTAATTTTAACGGATATTCAGAATAAAAATTTAATATTTTTAGTTGACATTGTAGATTTAACAACTTCGGTTAAACATAATAATGATTATATTTTTTATGAATGTGCTTTAGCCCCAGACGGGAAAATCTATATTTCAGGACTTGGGAATGTCTATGCCTTGAGTATAATTAACCGCCCAAATTGTCCAGGGAAACTATGTGACTTTAAACCTTATTTTGTTAAACTTTTATTAAATAATGCTTGGGGACTACCAAACATTCCGTATTTTGAACAACCACCCGCCGACTACAATTGCGACAGCATAACAGCAACAGAAAATATTTCCGAGCAACTGTATATTTATCCGAACCCCGCCAATACGAATATTATTATTTCAAGCACTTACAATTTTAAAACTTATGAGATAGTGAATGTTACGGGGCAAACTTTATTATCCGGCAACATCAAAGGACTTTCGGACGAAAGTATTGATATATCAGACTTACAGTCAGGTATTTATTTTTTGCGTTTAAAGAATGAAGCTAAAGAACGTGTAGCCATCAAGAAATTTTCAGTTATACATCGGTAAAATGTCTCGGTATAAGCGTGTCGTACTTGTTTATTTAGTGGATATGCTTTTCTGGAGTACAGAGAATACTTTATGTAATAAAAGTGTATTTTAGTAGAAAAAGTGTATTTTTGCATAACAATAAAGGGCTTAAAAAAAATGAAGAATTTTACGAAAAGACTTTTTTGGGATGTGGATATAAATACCCTAAATGCTGAAAAAGACCGATTTTTCATCATCGAAAGAGTAATGAATTATGGTTTATGGAATGATTTTATTGAACTCATTCAGTTTTACGGCAAAGAAATTGTTCGACAAGAAATAATTAAATCTGCGTATTTGAAAAAGGATGTCTTAAATTTTCTTTGTTTGTATCTTGATTTAAAACCTTCTCAATTTAAATGTTACAGACGCAGACAGTTGACCGAGACACATTGGAATTATTGAAAGCACTGATGGCTATGCCTGATCTGCAAAATTTTTCTTTGGTGGGGGGAACGAATTTATCACTCCGATTGGGACATCGGTTGAGCATAGATTTAGATTTATTCACCAATAAACCATTTGATACAGAGGCAATGTCGCGTATTTTAACTGCCCGATTTCCCAGTACCATTATAGCTTCTCAAAGCGATACAATGCTTTTTGCATTTATTAACGACATTAAAATAGATATGGTTTTACTGCCTTATCCTTATATCGAACCGATTGAGGATTACGACGGTATCCGCCTTGTATCGCTGCCCGATATTATAGCAATGAAAATGAGTGCGATTGCCAATAGGGGGGTTAAAAAAGATTTTTGGGATATCGCAGAATTACTTGAGATGTACAGCCTTGCCGAAATGCTGGAATTTTATAAAGCCAAATATATTTCACATGACATTTTTCATTTAGTCAGAGCATTGGTTTATTTCAACGATGCCGAAAACCAAAAAGACCCTGATACTTTAAAAAAGATTTCTTGGAAAAATGTAAAAAACAAAATGCAAAATACCGTGAAAAGATATTTAGAACGAAGCAAGTTATAAAGAAGCCCGAAAAAACTGTTTGAGTAGAGCGCGGTTTATTTAGAAGTATAGAGATATGCTGAGCGTGTGAGCTTTTATTTTTTTATTCCATTTTTAGAACAGCTAAAATTTTCAAATAAAATGTTTTTTGCTAAAAATTTTGTGAAGTCGCTTAAATACCATTTATTGCAGCCAAAATAGCAAAAGTTAATTCAGTGAAGAATGAAATCGGTAAACTTCAACATGAAAACCACCGCATTGTTATTCGGAAATGAGTTTTAATTGCATAAAACGACTGTAAAAGTTGCGCGTCTATGGCTTCTAAGCGAATATCTGTAAAAATGGAATTTATTTTCCGTGCATCTCCAACCATTGTTTATCAGTTTTTGTCAACGCCGGCGTGTTTGGTACGTTGGTTTTGCGATGAAGTGGATATTCACGGTAACGAATATAATTTTACTTGGGACGGTGAAGCGCAAGTAGCGCATTTGATAGAAGATTGGGAAGACGAACTGCTCCGATTTCAGTGGGATGATGCACCTGCCCCAAATGAATATTTGGAGTTTACGATTACGCGCACGCTCATTACAAACGAAACGGTTTTGAATATCACCGATTTTTGCGAAGTCAACGAAACGAAAGAACTTAAACAACTCTGGGAATCGCAAATAAATCAAATGCGCGTAGAAACGGGCGGATGAATTTCGGCTTAATGTGGCATAAAAAACCGGCACAAACTGTTCGTAACAGGTTGTGCCGGTTTTTTATGAGAAGAATACCGGTTAAAGTGTGTATCAAACCGGTTATACTTTTTTATTTTAAAAAATACTATCGATACAATTTTTTCAATAACAAACAAAGTATTGTTCATTGTTCAAAAAAATATTTATTTTATTTCGTTTCATAACCTAATCTTTACCTCCAAATTTAAAAATAAATTTTCAATTTCGATAAAAATACATTTATCTTTGTAAATGAAAATATTTTTTCTAATGGTACAAAATAAGAATTAACTGCCGGATTTTTTAAAAAAATCAGGCAGTTAATTTAACGCTTTAAACTTTAATTTTTTGAATCTAATTTTATTCTTAAACTTACCAAATCTCATTCGCTATGACTTTTTTTACTTTGACTTCTTTTTTTGCTTTGCAAAAAAAGATTAGCACTTTTAGTGCGAAATTTTCTCTCATGCTGCTCATGAGTATTCTTTTTACCGCGCTTAATGCGCAAGTAACTGTTTCCTTAAGTAAAACTGATGCATCGTGCAACGGTTACACCAACGGGTCGGCAACGGCAACGGCTACCGGCGGTACTTCACCTTATACCTATAAATGGAGTTTAGGTACAACGGGTAGTACTTTAAGCGGTTTAAGTGCCGGCACTTACGGCGTAACTGCAACTGATGCGAACGGTAAAACCGGTTCGGCTTCGATTACCGTTAATCAACCGAACGCCTTGAACCTGAATATTTCTTTTGCCGATATTTGTAATAACGGTACCGTTACTGCACTCGCTTCGGGTGGAACAGGCGCTTTCAGTTATAATTGGGGTAACGGTATAACAGGGTCTACGCAAAATAATTTAGCAAAAGGCGGTTACAACGTTTTAGCGACAGATGCAAACGGTTGTGCCGTTTCGAAATTTATCATTAATCCCGGTACATTTTCCATAAGTTTAAAAATCGGTAAATTGCGTTGTTTCGGCGATTGCGATGCCGCTATTGATGCTTTGCCTACCGGAGGTACTGCGCCTATCTCTTATAAATGGAATACCGGCGTTGCAACGCAATCTATTGTAGGTATTCCGTCGGGAACTTACAGCGTCACGGCAACAGATGCCAACGGTTGTACTTCATCGGCAACAGGCACGGTGGCAAATCCGCCGCAAATAAATATTTCCGTCACCGTTAATTCGCCTTCTTGCGGCGGCGGTGCGAACGGTTCCGCAACCGCAACCGCAACCGGCGGTACGGGTGCGATAACTTTTAAATGGAGTAACGGACAAACTACCGCCACGGCAACCGGTTTGAATGTCGGTACTTATTCAGTAACAGCAACCGATGCGAACGGCTGCTCAAAAGAAACGAGTGTTAATATTGTCACCAAAGCCAATTTCAGTGTTTCCATCAGTAAAACAGATGCTTCGTGCGGCAGTTCGAACGGTTCCGCAACTGTTACGGCTTCCGGTACAACAGGTACTGTTAGCTATCTATGGAGTACGAATGCTACAACTTCTTCTATTTCCAATTTGCCGGCGGGTACTTACAGCGTTACGGTAACGGACGGAACAGGCTGCTCAAATTCAGCTTCAACTACCGTTAATGCTGTCGGAAATTTATCAATTGCTTTGACTAAAACAGATGCTTCGTGCGGTATTACCAACGGTATAATTTCCGTGACAGTGCTGACCGGTACAGCACCCTATAAATATGCTTGGAGTAACGGTGCCAAAACGGCAACAATTAATCTGTTGGCAGCCGGCACTTATTCGGTAACGGTAACAGATGCTAACAGTTGTACGGCTGTTCAATCCGCTGCTATTAATTCGGGCAGTTCTTTAACAGTCAATTTAAGTAATAACAATGTTTCTTGTTTCGGCGGCAACGACGGACAAGCAACGGTGATGGTTCAAGGCGGATCTACACCGTATAAATATAATTGGAGTAACGGCGGCTTAACAGCTACTATCGGCGGTTTGGTAGCGGGTACTTATTCTGTTACGGTATCCGATAATTTCGGTTGCTCGAATACTGGCGGAATAATTACAGTCACACAACCGACACAATTAAATGTTAACGTAAGTACCACCAATAATTCATGTGGCGCGCCGTCCGGTTCCGCAACCGCGAGTGTTTCGGGCGGTACTGCACCATATACTTATAAATGGAGTAACGGCGCAACAAGCAGCAGTATTTCCAATTTATCGGGCGGTACATATACCGTATCGGTATTCGATGCAAAAGGTTGCAGCGTAATTGCCAACGCTACGGTAAATTCGGTCGGTAATTTAAGTACTTCTATTTCTAAAACAGATGCAACCTGCGGTAATCCTAACGGTACTGCAACAGTAAGTGTTTTAACGGGTACGGCACCTTATAAATATGCTTGGAGTAATGGTGCAATTACGGCTGCTATTACGGGTTTAGCGGCGGGAACTTATTCTGTTACGGTATCCGATGCGAATAATTGTACTTCCGTGCAAACTGCTGTTATTTCTGCCGGAAGTAATTTGACCATCAGTATTACCGCCAACAATGTAAGTTGTTACGGTGGAAATAACGGACAAGCTACCGTCGCAGTTCAAGGCGGAACTCAACCTTATAAATTCATTTGGAGCAACGGGGCTACCGTAAATACAATCGTTAACCTGATTGCAGGAAATTATGCAGTAACAGTAACAGACTATGCCGGATGTACTACTATCGGTACGATTGCTATTACCCAAGGCTCTCAAATTATCGTCAATACAACCACTACCAATGCCGCTTGCGGAAGTGCAAACGGTTCAGCTACCGCAAGTGTTTCAGGCGGAACGGCTCCTTATCAGTATCAATGGAGTAACGGCAGCACAAGCAATACAATCAGTAATGTAGCAGGCGGTACTTATTCGCTTACCGTAACGGACGCGAATAATTGTACGGCTACAGGCTCGGCAACTGTCATCAGTTCCGGTTCGAATATTAAAGTAACTGTTTCTTCTTCGAACGGTAATTGCTCCGGTCAAGGTTCTGCTGCCGTGAGTGTTTCAGGCGGTACCGCACCGTACAATTATAAATGGAGTACAGGAAGTACTGCGGTTTCTATATCCAACTTAATTACCGGTAACTATTCGGTAATTGTTACGGACGCGGGCGGTTGTTCTGCCGTACAGACTTTCGCTATTTTGACACCGACACCGATCGCCGTTACGGTGAATGCTTCGGGTGCTACTTGCGGAAATAAAAACGGTTCGATTACTACATCAGTTTCGGGTGGAACCGCGCCGTATACTTATTTATGGAGTAACGGTGCCACTACCGCTAATATATCAAACCTTAACGGTGGTACTTACAGTGTAATAATCACTGATGCCAATGGATGTAAATCAACCACAACTCTTACGGTGACTCAAACTTCCGGTATCACGCTTACGACAAGCACGACAAATGCAACTTGTGTTGCCATAGGCAGTGCTTCCGTTGTAGCTTCGGGTGGTTCGGGTACTTATACTTATAAATGGAGTAACGGCGGTACATCCGCTACGATTTCAAATATTTTGGGCGGTAATTATACAGTTATTGTTACCGACGGAACGTGTTCGCAAACTGCAACCGTTACGGTGCCTTCGGTTACGTCAAACTTAACTTGTGCTGTGACAATTACACGCGCTATCTCTTCATTTAACGGTTCTGACGGTGTTTTAACCGTCAGTGTTACGGGCGGTGTTGCACCTTTTGCTTATACATGGAGCAACGGATACACTGCAACAAATGTAGTGGACAAATTAGTGGCTGGCACTTATACCGTTACCGTTACAGATAAAAACGGTTGTACGACTTCATGTTCTGCTACATTAACAAATCCGACTTGTGACAACGTGACCAATGCCGGAACTATTACGGGTGATCAAAAATATTGTACAGCATCGCAGCTAACACCGATAACCGAAGTTACGCCTGCAACGGGTGGCTCCGGTGCTTTGATATATCTTTGGATGTACTCTGATGTGTCGGATGTTTTTAACATGAGCAGTTGGAATGTAGTTCAAGGTGCGACCGGACCGAATTTGACGGTACTTCCGGTATTAACTAAAACAACTTTCTTCCGTCGTTGTGTGCGCCGTGCCGGTTGCCCTTTATTCCTCGAATCGAATGCGGTAATGAAAATGCCGATATCAAACGTGAATTTTACGGCACCGACACCTGTTTGTTTAAATCAAAACGTTATATTTACGGCACCCGACAATGGTCCCTTTGCGCAGTATAACTGGAGTTTTGCGTTCGGTTCGCCGAGTAACGCCTTTACCCGCAGTGTTACCGTCAAATTTACTTTATTAGGTCCCGCAAATGTCCTCTTGAACGTTAACGTTGGCGGTTGCTCGCTCGAAAAAAATATTACTGTCACCGTCACCAATTGTGCCGTAGGTAGTGGTACTATTTCTGCTTTTTCCGCTACTGCTGAAAGTACAAAAAAAGTGATTTTAAATTGGCAAACAACGGCTGAAACAGAAAGCAGTAGTTATGCTATTGAACGCTCACCGGACGGTAGTATTTTCAATGAAATCGGACGTATGAGTTCTCACAATCAGGCAAAAAATACGTATCAATTCTTTGATACGGATCCGAAAATGGGCCACTCATTTTACCGTATCAAACATTTGGATAATTCCGGCGGTTCGGCTTTATCGGATATGCGCCAAATAATTTTGCACAACGGCGACTTAACGGCAATTGCTTATCCGAATCCTGTAAACTCGAAATTGTTTGTTGAATTAACGGATGTGGAAAAAGCGGAAGGTAACATCGAAGTTTATAACGTTCAAGGTATTATGATGAAAACTCAAAAATTCACACAAGACCAAGTCCGCTATGAAATTGATATGTCCGAATTGCCGAGCGGTAACTATTATATAAAACTTACTCAAAACGACGGTACGATTAAAACCGTTAAAGCAAGCAAACAATAGATTTTTAGATTTTTGAAGATAAAAAAACCGTGTAGAGAAAAATAAATTTTCTTTGCACGGTTTTTTTATTTGAAATATAAATCCGAAGAAATTTTAAAAATGAAAGCACAACGATAAGCAAACTTGTTCTCTATTCAATATACTATCGAAATTAAGATTTAAACCGATTTTATTTTCGGGTAAACGTATATCTTCAATTAAACCAATCGTTCTGTTGTTCATTTCAATACAGGCGATTAAATCTTTTTCCGAAGAGAAATGCAAATAGTCTGACCCCACTCCCGATAAAAATGTAGTTCCCAAAAAAATTAGAGAGGGCGCATTTCCAAAAAACGGAGTCAGAATGTCTTTTGGGTTACTTGATTTATGAGTTTGAATATAACTTATACCGCTATTGTACCAAAGTGCAAAAGATGCTAAATATGTTCCTACCAAAGCAAAAGAAGTTATTTTTTTATTACGATAGCTTGAATATTTTTTATTCACTAAAGGATTAGTTATTAAATACTTCTTGACATTTTTACCGAATATACCAACAGGTTTAAAAGCATCGTCAGAACCGGCTATTTTGAAATAAATTTTAGTCCATGATTTAATTTGACCCATATTCTCAGGTTTAATGGTTCTGTCATTCGAAAAATTATTTCGTTTTGCAAGCGTAATCTGTTCATAAGCTGTTTGTCCGTAAATTTGTTTTCCACATAGAAAAATAAACAAATAAAGTAAAAAAATTTGAACTCTTGAATTTTGTTTTTTCATTTTAAAATCGTTTTTTAAAAGTTATTAAGGATGGTTTAATGTCTCATTTTGCGTTTCGCGCCGGATGAGAGTGTGCAGAGTTAAAAGCCCTTCGAAAGAATTTTAACAATGCCGAACCGCCGCTTCCCGTATCTGCCTTGCAGATGCGGGAATTTTTTTTCAATTAAGTTACGGTGCTCATAACTTTTGTGTTTAAAAAAGTGAATAAAAGCAAAGGTTTTATCAAAACATTTCGATAAAAACTATATAAATTCAAAAAAAAATTCGTAATTTTATAAGCAGGAAAACGGACACGGAAAAACGGAATATATAAGTGTTTTTTTTAGCATTAGTAAAATATAAGGGCAAAAAATGTAATAATTTATCAATAATAAAATTGTAATACAAATGTGAAATGAATTTTAATTGAATGCAATTTTTTTTGTTAAAAAAACTAATTTTATTTTAATTTTGTTTTTTCTAAAATTCTATCATTAGGACGATTCTTTTATTCACCAAATAAAATTCTTTTTACAATTTAACTTTATAAAAAATACGAAGTCCGAACATTTATAGATATCTTCAAGAGGCAAAAATAACTGCTCAATGATTAACCATTAATTACTTACTAATGATCACTAATTATGCCTTTCTCATTAAAAAATTACAATACTTTCGGTGTAGAAGCTGATTGCAATGCGTTGAAAGAAATAAATGATGTGTCGGAATTAATAAGCGCATTATCCGATGCGCGGCTGAAACACAAAAAAGTTTATTTGCTCGGCGGCGGCTCTAATATTTTATTGACGCGCCGGAGATATGCTTATTGGTTTCTGAAAAATAATATTAAGGGTATAGAAGTGGTTGAAAATACCCCTGAGACCCAAACGATAAAGTTCGGCAGCGGCGAATCGTGGCAAGATGCGGTTAACTATGCTCTGGAAAATAATTTGGGTGGACTGGAAAATTTATCGCTCATTCCCGGAACGATGGGTGCGGCACCGATTCAGAATATCGGTGCTTACGGCGTAGAATTAAAAGATGTTTTCGTAAAATTAGAAGCCGTTTCATTGGAAACTTTTGAAATAAAAACTTTTTATAAACAGGATTGTCAATTCGGTTATCGCGCTTCCGTTTTTAAAAATACTTTAAAAGGAAAATATTGCATCACTCAAGTATATTTGGAATTAAAAAAACAGTCAGCCGAGCAAACACATCACCTGCAAATCGTTTACGGCGATATTCAGCGTGTACTGAACGAAAAAAAAATTATTTTGCCCACTATTCAAGATGTATCAAAAGCGGTTATCGAAATCCGTCAATCAAAATTACCTGATCCTAAACATATAGGTAATGCGGGCAGTTTTTTCAAAAATCCGGAAATCAATTTAGAAGAATTGAGTGTATTAAAACAAAAATTTCCGGATATCATTCATTTCCCGACTGAGAAAGGTGCAAAATTAGCGGCAGGGTGGTTGATTGAACAATGCGGATGGAAAGGCAAACGCCGCCAAAACATTGGCGTTCACGATCGTCAAGCCCTTGTGATTGTCAATTACGGTAGCGGAACGGGTAGCGAAATAAAAAAATTATGTGCCGACATACAAAAATCCGTTCAAAAAAAATTCGGTATTACCCTCTCACCCGAAGTTAATTTTGTGGCGTGAACAGCATCTCGTAGCCAATCGGTTAGTATGTAATGAGTAAAAAAATAGTTAAATTTGAATTAAAACGTTAGAGAATGTATAAAAAATGCCGATAGGCACAAAATATTGGTAGCGGTGGATTTCAATCCGTTGGAAAGCAAAAAAACATTTAAAGTCCCATCGGGACGATATATTCACGTGCATGAGCGAAAAAATATGCCGTTCCTACGGAACTCAAAAATTATTTTTCGGTCGGCGGATTGAAATCCGCCGCTACCAATATGTCGTGCTTATCGGCACTTATTGCATACACACCAGCTGAAATGACTAATTTATTTTTTTTGTTCTACCGTAGAAATTTTAAAATAAAATTTACTATCATAATTTTTAATTTTTAATTGATTTTGTAGTTAATTTCGCTTTTCAATTTAAACGACAGAATTGAATTCCCTTTTCAATTTGTAAATTCGTAATTGATTTCTAATTTATTTAAATCCAACCAAAATATGAAAAGGCGCAATTTTTTATCAAACTCAACAAAAGCTCTCGGTAGTTTAGCACTCGGAAATTATTTAATTTCGGATTTCGGAAATCATGTTTCACGAAAACTCATTCCGTCATCACGTATTATCGGCGCCAATGACAAAATTCGTATCGGCGTTATCGGATGTAAAGGTATGGGCTGGAGCGATACCACATCTTTCTTGAAAATGCCTCAAGTGGAAATTATTGCCTTATGCGATGTTGACAACAACGTTTTGGTAGAAAGAAATGCCGGACTTGAAAAAATGACAGGCAAAAAAGCTGCTACCTACGGTGATTACAGAAAACTTTTAGAGAATAAAGACATTGATGCCGTAATCATCGGTACGCCCGATCATTGGCACGCGCTGCCGATGATTCACGCTTGCGAAGTCGGTAAAGATGTATACGTAGAAAAACCTTTGGGTAGAACTATTGAAGAATGCAACGTCATGCTCGCGGCGGCTCGAAAATATAATCGGGTGGTGCAAGTCGGACAATGGCAACGCAGCGATAAACATTGGCAAGATGCTGTTGATTTCGTGCGTTCGGGGAAATTAGGAAAAATTCGCACCGTAAAAACTTGGGCGTATCAAGGTTGGATGAAAAATACGCCCGTGAAACCTGACTCACCGGTTCCGGCAGGTGTTGATTATGATATGTGGCTCGGTCCGGCGCCAAAACGTCCATTCAACGAAAATCGTTTCCATTTTAATTTTCGTTGGTATTGGGATTATGCCGGCGGATTGATGACGGATTGGGGCGTGCATATTATTGATATGGCTTTGTACGGTATGGATGCGAAAGGTCCGAAATCGGTGATGGCTTCGGGCGGAAAATTCGCTTATCCGGACAGTTCGATGGAAACGCCGGATACCTTGCAAGCGATTTATGAATTTGACGGGTACACCATGATTTGGGAACACGCCAACGGTATTGATGGCGGACCTTACGGCAGAAATCACGGTGTCGCATTCATCGGCAACAACGGAACTTTGGTAGTCGACAGAGGCGGGTGGGAAGTTATTCCGGAAAAAACGGACGGCAAACCACGTATGGAAGTCGTGCCGTTAATAAAAGGTATCGGTAGCGGTTTAGATAACCACACCAAAAATTTTGTAGCTTGTATGTCGTCGCGCGCAAAACCAAATGCGGATATAGCGATTGCGCAAAACACGGCTCTGAATGCGTCTTTGGGAAATATCGCGTACCGCGTAAATAAAAAAATATTTTGGGATGTCGCCACGCAGCAAATTATCGGCGATAAAGAAGCCAATTATTTAACGAAAGCGAATTATCAGAACGGGTGGAAACTGCCGAATATATAATTTTTATCAGAATTCGATTTTGACGATTTAAAAGATTAACACGATTTTGATGATTTGTATTACAATCGTATTAATCTTTTAAATCGTCAAAATCGTGTTCTGACGAAAATATCATTACTCCAATACCACCATTTTTTTGGTTGCCGTATTATCGCTGCTCTGCAATCTGTAAAACAAAACACCGCTCGCGTTGAGTTCCGATTTTGTAATATTCACATCGTTATAACCCGATTTGCCTTCAATATTTTTTGACACCAAAACCTGTCCGGAAATATTAAATACTTTCAGGTTCACGCTTTCTTCGTTCGGCAAATTGAATTCGATATTCGTCGAATTATCCACAGGATTCGGCGTGTTTTGATACAAGGCAAATACCCCGCCTGTGTTTTTACCGCTATTAAATTTCGGACTATTCAAAACAGTCAGGCTTTGTGCTAAAGGAGTTGTAGTCACTGTAAAACGACATGAGGATTTATTGCCGCAAGCATCAGTGGCAACATATTCTTCTAAAATTTTACTGTCAACATCAAAAGGATAACCACTGTAGTAGCCCGAAGTGCGTACAACATTTATATTCGAAGAGCAGTTGGTACTGAATGCGGATGTAAACATATCCGCTTCATCCCAAGTAACGACAGTACCGTAAGCGGATGTTGAGACTACGGTTATATTCGCAGGGCAATTTACGGTAAATGCGTTGGAAGTGTAATCGCCGCGACAAGTACAATCGCTTCTCACACGGTCGTTTGTTGTATTCGGGTTGCCATCATCACAAGCCGCGCCGAAATTTTTGTGTATCTGCGGACAATTGGTTTGGTTGTAGTCGGCATCGGAGTGTACTGATTCCGAAAATCTTTTGCAACCGAGTGAATTTGTCACCAGTACTCTATAATCGCCGAAACTTGTAGGGAAATAGAATTGATTGACCGCGCCCGGAATTAATGTTGAACCTATGTACCATTGATAAGCTGAACCTTGAGAAGCAATCCATGTTCCGCTCACAACGGTTATGGTCGGTAGCGGCATATCAAGCACATGAATTATTTGTTGAACCGTTGACGAATTGCCGCAATCGTCGGAACCGGACCAAGTGCGCGTGACGGTATAAGCATTAGCCGTTGCACCCGTTGTCGTAACATCAACGTAACTCAGTTTCGCCGTACCGCAAGCACCGTGAACAACCGCTTGTGCGAAAACGGGAATGTTCGGACACTCTGTCGTACTTTCTTTAGGTAATGCGTCGAACACCGGCGCCGTCATGGACTGAACGTTAATCGTTTGCGAAGTTACGGAAGAATTGCCGCAAACATCGATTGCCGTCCAGATTCGTGTAACGGAATAAATGCCGGCGCATTTGCCCGTAGTCGTCACGTCTTTGAAAGTCGGCACCAAACTGAAGCCGTCAACATCCAATGCCGTCGGTGTGGTGAAGTTCGGTACATTCGGACAATTGATCGTCGTCGGTGAAGGTAATGCGGAAAAAGTCGGCGGCGTTATATTTTGTACGTTGATTGTCTGAATTGCGGTCGAAGTATTGCCGCAACCGTCAACCGCCGTCCAAGTTCTGATAACAGTATAATAAGCCGAACATTTTCCACTTACCGTCACGTCTTTGGAAGTTAAATTCACACCGCTGCCGCAACCGTCATTCGCGACAGCTTGCATGAAAATGGGTTTTGCTGGATAATTAATCGTGGTCGGTGCGGGTAAAGCAAAAAACACAGGCGCGGTAATATCCTGCACGCTGATTATTTGACTTGTTGTTGCAGTTTTGCCGCAGCCGTCCGTAGCCGACCAAGTTCTCATGACAATATAACTGCCTGTACAAAAGCCGTTCGTTTTTAAGTCATTATAGGTTGGCGTGAGCGGAACATTATAATAATCCGTTGCCGTCGGTGTGATAAAATTCGGCGTTGCGGGACAATTGATTGTAGTCGGTGAAGGTAAAACGGAAAAAGTCGGTCCTGATACATTCAGCAAATTTAGTATTGCGACAGTACTTGCGGTACATCCGCTCGTATTGTCTTTGACATACACCGCATAGGTATTCGGTGATAAATCAGCCGAAACATTTAACGCGCCGTAAGTTTTACCGCCGTCAAAACTGTAGGTGACACCCGAACTCGGAGATATAACGGTTATTACACCCGTTCCTTTAGTACATGTCGGTTGAACAATTGTAAATTGCGGTGTCGGCACAGTTACTATAATCACTGTAAAAAGACCGGAAAAGACTTCCTTGGTATCTATACATTTATCTGCCATTGCGGTATTATTCGCCGTTACGGATGCCTGAATTTGATCGCCATTTTTCAAAGTATTATCCGTGTAAGTTAGTCCGGTTTGACCGGGAATCAATGTACCGTTTTTGTACCATTTTATCGAAGGATTGGTACCACCGCCGTTCAGACTGTAAATAAACGTAACCGTAGTACCTACACAAATTGGTGATATATCCGGTGCATCTCTATTATGTACAGAAATAGTCGGGGTGGTCAGGCTTTGACAAGTGTTACAAACAGGAATAATTACGTTTACACTCTTATCGTATATAATATCGCAAGGATCTTCTCTTCTCGCATAATAAGTTGTGTTAACAGTAGGCTTTACTGAAATATTGGAACCTGCGCCGACAAAAGTTCCGGTGCCATTGGCACCTGTGTACCATTTAATCAGGCTAACACTGCCATCTATACCGCCACTTGCAGAGAGAGCGACGCTTTGATTTGAACAGAATGTACTTAAATCCGCTGTAGCGGAAGTCAAAGGTGTTGAAACAGTTTTTATAGAAACATCAACTGAACCGCAACTGCCATTCGCTGCGCATCCGCCTTCACCTCTTACATAATAAGTTGTATTGGGAGTAGGATACACGGTTAATGTTGTTCCGGAAGTTGAACCAACTAAAGTACCCCCGCAACTGCCACTATAAATTACCCATTGAGTCGCATTATTTAAGTTGCCTGAAATATTAAGGGTTGATCCGTTGCCGCTACAAACAGCAGTTGGCGATGCAGTTACACTTGGTGTTGATGCAGCCGGGTAAACGGGCGCAGCATAAACAAAATTATCAAATACAAAAGTATTTACCGGATTTGAACCAACCGGAATCGCGTGCAATTGCAATTTGAACCACTTTATACCCGTCCAATTGAGTGTTACTGTTTGATAAGAATTTGAATTGACAAAGAAAAGCACTTCTTGCCCTTTATCATTGAAAGCTCGCCACTGCCCGCCTCCAGGAGTTGAGTAATAAGATTTGATTTGAAAGCTGACAGCATCAAAACAACCTTGATCTTTTGAAATGACATCTACATCATTTACTGTAAGTGAATTGGCATAAAGTTCGCCGCCGGAACCACTCCAATTTGAAAATGAAAACCCGGGTTCAATAGGTCCATTGTCAAAAGTCATGGTTTTATTTTGACTTGATAACTTAGAAAGGTATGAAAAAAAAGATAAAAAGATTATACAAGGTATAATCAACTTCGAAATGTGGTTGTATTTCATTTTCATTTAAATTTAATATTTTTTCAAGATAGCTTTAGAATACACTCCTGATTTTAAAATTTTCTCTTACAGCCTTTAGTTTTCCGATGATCCGTATTAAAAGCTGTAATTCACGTAAATATACAGTAGAATGAAAATAGTTTTTACTATCCAAATAAATATGTTTGGTTTATATCTCGGAATTGAATAAAATACATTTAAAGCGTGACATAAAATGTGTGAATTTTTATAAATTTCAATGATGTATTTTTGCTTGAACTTCTGAAAGTCGCTAATATAAATCAGTCCATTGATTTTAAAATCGATTAATTGCCCATTTTTACAATATTCGTTATTTGGTTACTTGCACGAACGAAATAGATTCCAAAAATCAAATCCGATACATCCATGCTTTGGGGTGCGTAATTTAGATAATATTACAATTTGACACTTTAAATCTAAAATTAAAGTCGGGAGCAAAACTCAAAGGCAAAACCAAAATTTTTTCAAGTGAAAGTGGTTAATCAGTACTCATTAATTTTTAAATTATAAATTGGTAGGAATTTGATGATAATTGCTGCTAATTATTTAGGTTTGCACAGATTTTTCATTTTTAATTCAAATTGTTATGCGTATTAAAGTTTCGAGTTTTTTATTTTTTACGGTATTGTACTTTGCCGTATCCTGCAAGACAGCACACAATAAAACCGAAATCGAATCGGCAATGCAACGTTACAATTATTTTATACAGAAAGTAAATGCAGATTCTATCGCACTATTGTTTATGCCCGAAGGCAATTTGGGCGCAGTTGCGCACGGACAAGAAGCCATTCGGAAATTTTTATTGCAATATAAAGATATAAACGTTGTATCGCAAGTCTCAACGACCAATTCGATTATTATTACCGGTGATTCAGCCGTACAAAAAGGGGCTTACAAACAAACCGATATTTTACCGGCGCACACCGATACATTGAAAGTTTCAGGAACGTTCACGGCAAAATGGCAGTGGGATAAACAACACATGTGGCGTATACAATCTATGGAAACAAAAAACTAAATTTGAACGATGAACGATAAACTATTTTTCTTACAGTTCATCGTTCATCGTTCAAAAACTATTTCTTATTCGCCGAAGTAAAAATCCGATTCCAACGAATACCTTCCGGTCCGCTCGACATCCAGATAAATAACGGTTTGCCGACGATATGATCTTCGGGTACAAATCCCCAGAAACGAGAGTCTTCGGAGTTGTGACGATTATCGCCCATACCCCAATAATAATTCATTTTGAAAGTATACTGGTTCGTCTCTTTACCGTTTATAAAGTATTTTCCGTCGCGTTTTTCCAATGTATTTTTTTCATACACAGTAATGATGCGCTCGTACAAAGCAATATTTTCGGGCGTTAAAGTTACAGTCGCATTTTTAGCAGGTATCGTCATAGGTCCGTAGTTATCTACCGACCATTTAAAATGTGCTGTATCGAAAGGAAAAGTTTCGGGAGTTACTTTATTTTTCGGAATCAATTCCACGCTCACACCGTTACCTAATGCACGTATTCTCTCAGCGTTTTCTTGATTCAAAGCCAAAAAAATATTCGGTTTACCGTCGCCGGTCTTCGGTAGGTAAGCTGTTGCATCCGGATCATTTTGTTGTAAATCCTCGGGATTAATATTCCACTCTGCTAATTTATTCGGATTTAAATCACCATGCACTAAGTAGCGAAACTGAACGTGACTCGGCACTTCTTCCGCCTTTCCGTTGATGTAAATTTGTCTGTCTTTTATTTCAAAAACATCGCCGGGTGTAGCCACGCAGCGTTTGATATAGTGGTCTTTTTTGTCAACCGGATGCGTCGTTAAGTCATTGGGCGTGTAAGTGATACCGTATTGTCGTGCTTGACCTATGCTGAAATATCTGTTGCGATAGAAAACAACACTGTCGCCGACGGGCCAATTAAATACAAACGGCGCGTTGCGTTCTACGTTTTGTAATGCCGGTAAACGATAATAAGGTAAACTCGGCTCCCGAATATAAGATTCGGTGCCGATGCCGGGAATTTGATTGTGCAGAAGCGGCAATTGCAATACTGTCATCGGTGTTCTGATACCATAGTGTGCTTTACTTACAAATAAATAATCGCCTACCAACAAAGTACCTTCCATTGAAGAGGTCGGTATCACATACGCTTCGATAAAAAACATTCGAATAAACGCGGCAGCAAATACCGCGAAAACTATCGCTTCAGTCCACTGCCGAACTTGTCCTTTTTTATACGGGCTGGTATCTAATTTTTTGAGTGCGAATTTATCTTTTTTTATAATCGCTTCATGCATCTGTTCGTGATATATTTTTTCTTTCGGTACTATCGGTCCTTCGTATTTAGCTTTATCATCTTTTCCGATCAACCAAAAAATTACAGGTGAAAAAATAACCGCCAACGCGCTATCACTGAATTTGAATTTTCCGAAAGCACGCACTAAATCCACCTTCATGCCGGCATACACAAATAAATTGACAATCGGCACCAACAACAACGCGGCGTGCCAAGTCGGTTGACCGATGAGTTTACACCATTCAACGAAATTTAATCCGGGTACTAACGCTTTCCAATCTTCCACGCCGGCTTTTTCAAATAATTTTTTGAGCGTTAAACTCATTAAAATATAGGCAACAATAATAAAAATAAGAATACTCATATTTTTTTAAACTATTTATCCGATTTATAAAATGCAAAAGTAAGAAAGAAAGTATACAAATTACGTTTTACGTTTTTATTCTGAAGCGTAATTTCCGGAATTTATAATTTTTATAATTTCCGAAATCGCAAATTGATGTTCGGATTTCATTTTATAAATTTACTTCACAAAAAAATTGAATTCAGGATAAAATGAAAAATAAATTCGACGGAGTACGGATAATTTCGGACGGGCATATTTTTTTTGAAAAATTCAGGTTCTTTGACAATTTTTATGGAAGTGAAATTAACAGGTCACTCCTAACGGAGTAAAAACCGGTTTTTACTTTTATTTCTACTGACAGGAAGATTCTGTGAGGCTTTTTTAACTCCGTCAAGAGTTTTCTTTCAGTAGATATGGGTCGAAAAATAATTTCTTAGAACTATTAGGGGTGGTCTGTTGAAAGTACACAAAATTACCAAAGAATAGAAATTTACTAAAACATTTCAAATTTAATAAACAATACACCAGATGATTTTTTTAAAATTCTTTCTATAAGAAATTCATTACAACGGTAAATTAATCTGCATCCGACATATTGGCAACAGCGACCAAAAAGCAAAATGACAAATGGAGGTTGTAAATAGATGAATGGAAATAAACGAGGTTATTTCCATTCATCTATTTATTATGGATAGTAATGCCTGCAAATATTGTTTTTGGTTGGCTTTCCGATAAGATAGGTCGCAAACCACCCATTTTAACCGGTTTATTGCCGGCGATTGACTTCCGTTGGTTTATTGCTTTTCGGAAAATATGCATGGTAAGGTGGGTATGATGATTGAATGGGTATTAATCCATAAAAACGTCATTAAGGTCAACTTCAAGATCGGGAATAATGAGTGTCTTCAAGATGTCATCTTCAACTATCGGCGGTAAACCGATGTAAAAACCTTGGCCATTGAATTTCCAAACTTGAATCATGCGTTCAATAGATGATGCAATCCAATATTCGAGAACACCTGCTTCTTGATAGAGTTAAAATTTATCCTTCATTTCGGTTCGGCTATTGCCGGGCGAAATGATTTTGGCAATAATATCCGATGTGCCGAAACAGTCGCGATCCTCTAATTTGGCAGGGTCGCAGATAACACAAAGATCAGGCTGGACGGCAGTAATAACTTCTTTATTTTTTAAAGTACTGAAGCGCGTTAAACGAATATCAAACGGTGCAGCATATACTTTGCATGGAGTTTTCCAAAGTAAGTTTGCCATTACACGGCATAAATTACCATTAATGCTCTGATGCTTAAGATAAAGAGAAAATCAATCTTTTTGCTTTTTCTTTTCCATGCGCGAACATAATTATTTCTTGCTTTTGACACAGATTTATAAACAGTCTCTATATTTTTCATTCGAATTCAACCGGGTTAAAGTTGACAATTTTGTTTTTTATTTCCACTGTATTTCATGCGGGGCTATTCAAATTTAATTGTTTAGCAGTTACCTCAAAAATCAAAAAAGACCTTTTTCCAATATTATCCCCTAATTTTGTGCTCTAAAAAATTCGAAAACATACATGATGCACCAAGCATTTTTTGTAGAAGTCATTTTGCCGTTTGCTACGCCGAAACCTTATACTTATCATATTCCTGATGAATTGCGGAAAGAGGTGCAAATCGGTGTGCGCGTGGAAGTACAATTCGGTACCGGACGCAATATTTATGCGGGAATTGCGATGGCGATTACGCACAGTGCGCCTGGATATACTACTAAACCGATTCTTTCCGTCGTAGATAAAGAACCCATAGTAACGGCGCAACAAATTCAATTTTGGCAATGGATTGCCGGTTATTATATGTGTACACTCGGCGAAGTAATGAATGCGGCATTACCTACCAATTTAAAACTCACGGGCGAAACAACCGTGATGCTGAACCCGGAACATAATGCCGATTTCGCGGCACTTGATGATAAAGAATATTTAGTGGCAGAAGCATTACTGCTGCAAAAAGAACTCACGATAGAACAAATTCAAAAAATTCTACAACAAAAAACGGTGTATCCGATTATCAATCGCCTATTGATGTATGGGGTGTTAGAACTCAAAGAAGAACTTCACCAAAAATATAAACCTAAAACAGCATTGTTCGTTGCACTTGGTGGTCAGTGGTCAGTGGTCGGTGGTCAGTCAAGTGAAATTAGTAGTAAGCAAAACGATGAAACTATTACCGAAATAAATGAAAGCCGGCAGCCAACAACCGACAGCCTGCAGTTTTTAAGAAAAGCTTTCAATGCAACGCTGAAGTCTGATAAACAAACACAAACGCTGCTGGCTTTTGTACAGCTTTCGAAAAAACAAAATTGGGTAAAGGCTTCGGATTTATATGCCGCCGCGAAAGTAGATATAGCCGTGTTGCGTGCCATGGAGAAAAAAGAAATTTTCGTGATAGAAGAAAAAGAAATCAGTCGTGTGAATAGTAAAGGCGAAGAAATTTCTTTGACAACGGCTTTGAGTGCGACACAAGCACAAGCAGTGGCAGATATAAAAACGGCGTTTGAAACAAAGAATACAGTGTTGTTGCAAGGTATTACCGGCTCCGGAAAAACGCGTGTATATGTTGAACTCATTCAAGAAGAACTCAAACGCGGCGGACGTGTATTATACCTGTTGCCCGAAATCGCTTTAACTTCTCAAATTATTACGCGTCTGAAAGCGGTCTTCGGCAACGATATTGCAGTGTATCATTCGCGCGTGAACGGACAAGAACGCGTTGAGTTGTGGAATCAAGTAGTGGCAGGCAGACAGATCATTTTGGGTGCGCGGTCGTCGCTGTTTTTGCCTTTTCAAAATTTATCGTTGATAATTGTTGATGAAGAACACGATAGTTCGTACAAACAACATGATCCGAATCCGCGTTATAATTCGCGCGATTGTGCAGTTTATTTTGCGGGTTTGTTCGGTGCGAAAGTTTTGCTCGGCACTGCAACCCCTTCGGTTGAAACGTATTACAATGCCGACATAGGGAAATACGGTTGGGTGAAAATGACGCAACGTTTCGGAAACGCTACGTTGCCGGAAATACAAATCGTAGATACCGGTGCCGAAAATAAAAAACGCACTATGCTCGGCAATTTTTCGCCGCAGCTTTTGTCGGCGATAAAAGACACCATCGCGAAAAAAAAACAAGTGATTTTATTTCAAAATCGGCGCGGTTATGCACCGACTTTAACTTGTTCGAACTGTACTTGGACTTTCGATTGCCGTAATTGCGATGTCACGCTCACGTATCACAAACACTTGAACGCAATGAATTGCCACTATTGCGGCTTCACTGCAAAAGTACCTAAAGAATGTCCGGCGTGCAGTTCGCCGTCGTTATTGTTGAAAGGTTACGGCACCGAGCGCATTGAAGACGAATTGAAAATACATCTGCCCGATGCGCGTATTGCGCGATTGGATTTAGATACCGCGCGCAGTAAAATAAATTTCGCGAAATTGCTCGACGATTTTGAAGCGCAAGAATTGGATATTCTCGTCGGAACGCAAATGGTGACGAAAGGTTTAGATTTTGAAAAAGTGGCACTCGTGGGTGTCATGAATGCCGATAGCCTTTTGCACTATCCCAATTTCCGCGCTGCCGAACGCGCTTTTCAATTATTGACGCAAGTATCCGGTCGCGCGGGCAGAAAAGAAACGGCAGGAAAAGTTTTGATTCAGAGTTACGACACCAAACATTTAGTGTTGCGCGATGTTTTGGAAAACCAAACCGAACGTTTTTACGAGCGCGAACTCAAAGAACGCGAACGGTTTCAATATCCGCCGTATTATCGGCTTATCAGTGTATCGGTGAGACACAAAAAATACGAAGTGATGGCGGCTTCAGTAAAAATTTTCACGCAGCTTTTAAAAAACGGATTAGGTACCCGCGTTTCCGGTCCCGCCGAACCGTTAGTACCGCGTGTGAACACGTATTACATCACGGATTATCTCATTAAAGTAGAACGCGATGCAGAAAGAATCATCCTCGCCAAAAAAATTATTGCCGATGCGATTACACAATTGCAACACGGTGAAGGTTTTTCGACGGTGAAAATTGCGGTTAATGTGGATGTTTATTGATTTTCTCATTTTCCCCGTTTACATTTTTTTTTGTACCTTTGTCTTTTATCCATTATCCGGTTAAAATTTTATGCTTCCTGTTTCCGAGTATCAAACCGTTTTTCAAAAATATTCAGAACAATATCATTTCGATAAAGAACCGGCAAGTTTATACGCACCGATAAACCATATTATGTCTATAGGCGGTAAAAGAATGCGTCCCGTTTTGGTTTTGATGGGTTGCAATATCTACGACGATACCATAGAAAAAGCACTGCCGGCAAGTTTGGCTGTCGAAATTTTCCATAATTTCACTTTAGTACACGACGATATTATGGACGCTGCGCCGTTGCGACGCGGTTTTCTGACCGTGCATCACAAATACGGTTTAAGTGCCGGCATTTTAAGCGGCGACGCTATGGTTATTTATGCGTATCAATTTTTGTTGCAAACGAATATTTCTTTGCCGCGCGTACAAAGATTGCTGCAAATTTTCAATAAAATGGCGATTGAAGTGTGTGAAGGGCAAATGTTTGATATGGATTTTGAAACGCGCACCACCGTCACGGAGCAAGAGTATATGCACATGATTGAATTTAAAACATCGGTTCTGGTGGGCAGTGCTTTAGAAATCGGTGCCGTTATTGGCGGCGCAAAAAACGCGGAAGCGCGTATATTATATTATTTCGGTTGTCATGTAGGCATTGCATTTCAAATGAAAGACGATATTTTAGATTCTTTCGGCGATCCGAAAAAAGTCGGAAAAAAAGTAGGCGGTGATATTGCTCAAAATAAAAAAACGCTTTTAGTGATTAAAGCACTCGAATCCGGCAATGAACAACAAGTAACAATCCTCAAAAATTTATTAGCAACGATAACGACGGAAGCAGATGAATCCGAAAAAATAAAAACCGTAAAAGCTATTTTCATATCCACAGGCGCGAAAAAAGCAGTAGAAGCACTACAAGAAGAACATTTGGCAGAAGCGTTTTCTATTTTAGATAAATCCATGATGTCAAAACAAAAACGCCAATATTTGAAAGATTGGACTCTGGCGTTGATGCAGCGAGAAAACTAAATTTTTACCGGTTGCCGGTAAATTTAAAATGGTAATTGCAAAATTTTTTCAGAGAGAAATAATTTTTAGCACTTTCCTCTCATCATTTATACGCTTCAAAGATTAATTTGCGAAAAATTTAATCCCTTTTATGCTTGTTGTAGGGCTTCATAATTTTTAACTCTTCTCTAAATCTGCAAAATAAACTTGGGTTCAAAATTTTGAACCCTACAAAAGTTGTAATTTTTGTAAACCAATTTTGGGAAAATTCTCGTAAAATTCATAATTTATAATCCATAACTCATAATTTTCCAAAAAATTACCTATCTTTGTCACTCAATAAAAAACACCTCAATCATGAGGGAATCAATTGCGCTGAAAAAGATTTTCGTAATCGGCTTCGGTAAAAATTAAAAAAAATGCAAGCAGTTTATTTTGAAAAAGAGAAAGTAGCGCAAATTTTCGCTACACACGGCGGTGACGCTAAAAACACCGGATCTTCCGAAGGGCAAATCGCTCTGTTCAGTTTCCGTATCGAGCAACTTTCCAAACATTTGCAAACGAATAAAAAAGATCACTCTTGCCGCCGCGCACTCTTGGAGTTGGTAGCAAAACGCAAACGTCTTTTGAATTATTTGTACGCTAAAGACATCAAACGGTATCGTGCTATTGCCACAACTTTGGGTATACGCCACACGTAAAATTAAATTTTTCTGGCTGCTAAACAAAACGCCGCATTTTTCATCATGAAAAATGCGGCGTTTTGTTTAGCAGACGCACCCAAGGTGCGCTGTAACTTCGTTTTTTCCCATTCAGCTATTTATCCGTAAATGCGGGTAATAAAAAAAAGAAAGTAGAACCAACTCCCACCTGACTTTCCATACCGATACTACCGCCTTGCGCTTCAATAAATTCTTTTCCGATGGCAAGCCCTAAACCTGTACCGGATTTCAAACTGCCGGGAATTTGAAAATATCTATCGAAAATTTTATCTTTATATTTTGAATCTATGCCTTTACCGAAATCTTGAACGGAAAACTCTATCCGGTTTTTTTTGTTTTTCAAACCGATAATTATTTTAGAACTTTCGTGCGAATAGCTGATAGCGTTGGAAATAAAATTGCTGAGTATCCAAGCCGTTTTTTCGTAATCGGCATATACGCTCGGAATGTCGGACGGATATTTTATTTCTAAAGTAATCCCTTTTTGTTTGGCTTGAATTTTATTCGCCGCTACGGCGGCATTAATAATGTCTTGCGGAGGTGTTTCTTTCAAATTTAATTGAATTTTTCCGGTTTCGGCCTGCGTCATATCCAACAACTCGCCCGTGATGCGCAACAGGCGTTCGCCGTCATCTTTAATACTTTGCGTGAGTTGTTGTTGCTCGGTATTGAGCGTACCGATGCGTTTATCTTCCAATAATTTTGCGCTCATCATCATAGAAGATATCGGCGTTTTGAGTTCATGAGATACGGTGGCGATGAAATTTGTTTTTGCAAAATCTAATTCTTTAAACGTCGTAATGTTTTGTAAAATAATTACGTCCCCAATGTGTTTGGTTTGTGTTTCTCCCGTCGGTTGAATGAAAATAGGAATGATTTCTTTATCGAAAAAACTTTCTTTATTGTCGGCGAATATTTTTATCGGTTGTTTATTTTTATTGAGAACATCGTTCCCGGTTGGCAGAATTAAATCTTTAATCAGCAATCGGATTAAATCATTTTGTAAGGCAACGTCTTGTGCCGGTTTTCCGATCACTTCGTCTGGTTTTAATCCGGCTATTTTTAATGCTACGTCATTTATGAAAATGATGCGTTTATTTTCATCCAAACCAATCACCGGATTCGGCAAATTATTTATCAGCGTATCAATACGCTTTTTTTCAATCATTAATTTTTCTAAGCGACTGGTATTATATTCTTCTAATTTTGCCGCCATGGTATTGAACGAAGTTGCTAAATCGCCGAATTCATCGCCTCGTTCGGAATGTAACCGCTCTTTGTAATTACCGTTGGCTATTTGCTGAATACTGCGCGTGAGGTCTTGAATCGGCGCGGCAATACTGCTCGGAAAATTCAACAACAGTGTAAAAGCAATCAGAAAGCACAAAGTACCTGTAAATAAAATCCAGGTATTAGCGCCGTTTGCGGTTTGTTGGGCAACGGTACTTTTTCTTTTAATGGCTTCCATGTTTAATTTCATGAGCGCGTAAACATCTTTTCGCACGGCGGCACGGACGGTGCTGTCGCCGATATTTTTTTTGTACGCATCGAAATGTTCGGTTAGGTTATCGGTGGCTTGTTGTTCGCCGGTTTCGGTTACGTTTTTTTGCTGTTTTTTTAAATTGTTTTCAAAAATTTGCACCGAATTATCCTGCCGACTTCTATCATCCATAGCAGAGGTGATATTCAATCCGTATTCCAAAGTCTGATAATTATCGGACAAAATATTTTGCGAATCATTGCTTAACGCACGGATATACCGCGCGCTCAATGCGGTCAATAATAATATCATGATGAATAACGCACCCAAACCAAGCGTTAATTTTGCTTTTATTTTCATGGTAAAATGTTTAGTCGGTTAGCCGGTTAGTCGGTTATTACACGTTTAGGCTAACCGACTAACCGACCAATCTAAGATAAAATAATCAAATCGACATCCGAAGCAGATAATTTCGATAACAATTGATTGAATATGTTGCCGACTAAAATAAGCCGAAGTAAACTGATATGCGGCTTACCCATGCAAATCGTCGTAATTTTATATTCTTCTGCTATTTCGATAATTGTTTTGGCGATATTATCACTTTGTTTAGTCACTACTTCCGCGCCGAATTCTGTTGCCGATTTAAAATTATTGAGCAAATAACGTTGTTTATCCAATGCAATTTTATCGGTACTTTCTTTAGGCGTTTGAACGTACAATACGATCCATTTACCGTGATAGTAACTTGCCAAACGCGCTGTTTTGCGAATGACGGTTTTTGCCGAATTTTCATTACTGCTGATGCACGCCAAAAAACGTTCGTGTTTCAGTGCCGTATTTTTCGGTACTTCATTTTCGACTTTGCGTTCCACTTGCGATGCTACTTCTTTGAGTGCCAATTCGCGAAGTTGTAAAATATTTTCCGATTTAAAAAAATTATTAAGTGCCAGCTGAATTTTTTCCGGATTATAAATTTTACCTTCTTTTAAGCGCATAATGAGTTCGTCGGCGGTTAAATCTATGTTCACGACTTCGTCAGCTAATGCTAAAATTTTATCCGGAACACGTTCGGTAACATCAATACCGGAAATACGCTTCACTTCTTGATTCAAACTTTCGATGTGCTGAATATTCACAGCGGAAATAACGTTGATGCCGGCTTCTAAAATTTCGACCACATCTTGCCAACGTTTTTCATTTTTACTGCCTTCGATATTAGTGTGCGCCAATTCATCAACGATAACGACTTCCGGACGTAAATTTATAATCGCCTGAACGTCCAATTCTTCTAGTTGTTTGCCTTTGTAAAAAATAGTACGGCGAGGAATAACAGGCAATCCTCCTAAAAGCGCGTGCGTTTCTATCCGGTTGTGTGTTTCTATATAACCTATTTTCACATCAATACCGGATTTCAACAAAGCATGTGCTTCTTTCAACATACGGTAAGTTTTACCTACACCGGCACTCATACCGATATAAATTTTAAATTTTCCGCGCCGCGATTTTTTTATTAAATCGAGGAAATGCTGTACGTTCTGTTCTTTATTATCCATTTTTAAAAAGAGTCAATGAAAATAATGGTAAGAAGCATCGTAAATGCGAAATATTGGTAGAGGCGGATTTCAATCCGCCGCTACCAATATTTCGTGCCTATCGGCACTTTTTAAATCATTATTCGTATGGTATCCATAATACATCCGAAATCCGAATCATTTTTCTAAATCCAAATTCAAGCGTAAAACATTGACTGTTTCGGGTCCGAATAGATTGAGAAAAGGTTTTTCAGTATTTTTCACAATCGCTTCTTGTAAAACTGATTCCGGAATGTTGCGCACTCTGGCAATGCGTTTTATTTGAACCATAGCACCGCTGACAGAAAGATCCGGATCCAAACCGCTACCGCTTGATGTGACCAATTCTGCCGGAATATCGGATTTATTGATGCCGGGATTGTGTACAATAAAAGTATCTATTCGGGCTTGCACTTGCGCTAAGTATTCCGGGTTACTGGGTCCTTTATTGCTTGCACCACTGCCTGCGGCATTATATCCGGCGGCTGATGGGCGCGACGAAAAATATTTATCGTCGGCAAAATTTTGACCGATACTGGAGAACCAAGTTTTATTGTTTTTTGATACCGTCTCGCCCATACCTTTATCCGGTGTCAGTTGAGCAATGCCTAAAATAAATAAAGGATAAACACCGCAAAAAAATACTAAACAAACGACCGTTAGTCTTACGGCTATAAATATTTCGGATTTCATTGAAAATTAAATTTAAGATTTTAGACTTTGGACATTGGACTTTAGACTTTGAAGAGAAAAATGTCTAAAGTCCAACGTCTAAAAGTCCAAAGTCTTTTAAATAAATACGGATACTAAAATATCGAGCAATTTAATGCCGATGAACGGAACAATAATGCCACCCAAACCATAGATAAACAAATTACGGCGCAACAAAGCCGAAGCACCAATCGGTTTATACGATACACCGCGTAATGCCAACGGAATAAGCAACGGAATGATAATAGCATTGAAAATAACGGCTGAAAGAATGGCACTTTCCGGAGAATGCAGGTGCATGATATTCAAACCCCGTAAAGTCGGAATGGCGGCAATAAACAAAGCCGGTACAATGGCAAAATATTTGGCGACATCATTTGCGATAGAAAAAGTAGTGAGTGTACCGCGTGTCATCAATAATTGTTTACCGATTTCAACAATTTCGATGAGTTTTGTCGGGTCGTTGTCCAAGTCCACCATATTGCCGGCTTCTTTTGCGGCTTGCGTACCACTGTTCATCGCTACGCCGACATCGGCTTGTGCCAAAGCAGGTGCATCGTTTGTACCGTCTCCCATCATCGCCACCAATCTGCCTGCTGCTTGTTCTTTCTTGATGTAATTCATTTTATCTTCCGGTTTTGCTTCGGCGATAAAATCATCTACGCCGGCTTTTTCCGCGATAAATTTTGCCGTCAACGGATTATCGCCCGTTACCATCACGGTTTTAATTCCCATTTTTCTCAAACGTTCAAAACGTTCTTGAATATTCGGTTTGATGATGTCTTGCAATTCAATCACTCCTTTTATGGAAGCGGAACCTAAAGTTTCAACGCACACTACCAACGGTGTACCGCCGTTCGACGCAATCGTTTTTACTTTTTCAGCAACTTCATTCGGAAAGATGCCGCCGTCGGCTTCAACTAATTTTCTCATCGCATCCGAAGCTCCTTTTCTGATAATCGTTCCGTCAGGAAATTTAACGCCACTGCTGCGCGTTTCAGCCGAAAATTTTATCAGCACGGCTTTCTCGATTGATAAACTTTTCGCAACATCCTTACCGGCTAACTCAACGATAGATTTTCCTTCCGGTGTTTCATCTGCTAATGACGATAAGACACACGCTTGAATAAAATCATTTTGATTAACACTGTTAGCGGCATAAAAATTTGTTGCTTTTCTGTTGCCGATGGTAATGGTACCGGTTTTATCTAATAGAAGCACATCAATATCGCCGGCAGTTTCAACGGCTTTACCGGATTTTGTAATCACATTCGCTTTCAAAGCGCGGTTCATACCCGCGATACCTATGGCAGAAAGTAATCCTCCGATGGTGGTCGGAATAAGACAAACAAAAAGCGCAATAAATGCCGATATAGTAATTGGGGTGTGCGCGTAATCGGCAAAAGGTTGCAGCGTCGCGCAAACAATAATGAAAACCAACGTAAAACCGGCCAATAAAATGGTGAGCGCGATTTCGTTCGGTGTTTTTTGGCGAGACGCGCCTTCTACTAAAGCTATCATTTTATCCAAAAAACTTTCTCCGGGAGCGGTGGATACCATTACTTTTATTTTATCGGATAAAACTTTGGTACCACCCGTAACCGAACTTTTATCGCCACCCGCTTCCCGAATAACGGGCGCGCTTTCGCCGGTGATAGCACTTTCATCAATGGTGGCTAAACCTTCAATAATTTCTCCGTCAGTCGGAATCGTATCACCGGTTTGGCACAAAAAGATATCGCCTTTTTTTAATTGAGAAGAACTGACAATCGTACCGTTTTCTAATCGGGCGGGCGTTTCTTCGCGTGTTTTGCGCAAACTATCTGCTTGTGCTTTACCGCGTGCTTCCGCAATCGCTTCCGCAAAATTGGCGAAAAGCAACGTGATTAACAAAACTAAAAAGATAGCAAGATTGTATCCGAAACCACCTTGCGATTTTTCGCCGGCTAATATCCATAAGCAAACGAAAAACATAACGCCTGTACCGACCTCAACGGTAAACATCACCGGATTGCGTACCAAGGTTTTAGGATTTAATTTGATGAATGAATGCTTAAAAGCATCACCCATTAAATCCGATTGAAACAAAGATGAACTTTCTGATTTCATTTTATTTTATTTATTTTATTATTTTATTTTTCACGGGAACCGGGATTTTATAAGATTATAAAAATTCCTGAAATTTTAATTCCTGAAAAAAATCGTAAATCGTAAAACGTAAGTCAATTATTTGCGCATGGAAAAATATTCTCCAATCGGACCTAAAGTCAGTGCCGGAAAAAAAGATAAGGCTGCAATAATGATGATGACGGCAAATACCATGATACCGAATGTACCGGTATCCGTTTTTAAAGTACCGTTGCTTTCCGGAATAAATTTTTTATTCGCTAAAATGCCCGCAATGGCGAGTGGTCCGATGATCGGTAAAAACCGCGACAACAGCATGACGATACCGCAAGTGATATTCCAAAAAGCAGCATAAGGCGTATTTGTATCGCCCAAACCTTCAAAGCCGGAACCGTTATTGGAGGCGGACGATGTGTATTCGTAAAGCATTTCCGAAAAACCGTGACTACCCGGATTATTCAACCAACTCGCATAAGTTTCCGGGCTTTGCGCAATTAAATGGGAAGCCAAAGCAGTGTTCACTAAAATTAAAAACGGATGTAACAAAGCTATGATAACGGCGATTTTCATTTCTCGCGCTTCAATTTTTTTGCCTAAAAATTCGGGTGTTCTGCCCACCATAAGTCCGCTAATAAAAACGGCGATAATGATAAAAATATAAAAATTTAAGAACCCGACACCCACACCGCCGAAAAATGAATTGACCATCATACCTAACATAGTAAACATTCCGGTCAAAGGCGTAAAACTATCGTGCATCGCATTGACGGAACCGTTTGAGGTGACAGTAGTCGAGATACCCCAATAAGCTGAAGCTGCCGAACCGAATCGCATTTCTTTTCCTTCCAAACTGCCCAACGATTGGTTAATACCCATTGCCGATATGGCGTGGTTGCCTTTCATTTCCAAATAAATACTCGGCAATAAAAACATCAGATAACCGATCATCATAACGCCGAAAACTGTCCATGCTAATTTTCTTCTTTTCAGTACATAGCCCAAAGTAAAAATCATGGCAATCGGAATAAGTAAGATGCTCACGGTTTCTACGATATTGGTAAAGTAATTAGGGTTTTCGAAAGGATGAGCGGAGTTAGCACCGAAAAATCCGCCGCCGTTAGTACCGATTTGTTTAATCGCCACCATTGCCGCTACCGGACCTGTTGATACTTGAGTGGTATCACCCGCCATCGAAATTTGAGTACTTTTTCCGTTAAACGTCATCGGCATACCGTTAAAAAGAAAAACAACAGCAAGAATCACCGAAAGCGGTAATAAAATACGCACACACGATTTTACGAAATAATTATAAAAATTACCGAGTTGATCGGTTGTACGCTCTTTCATGGCATTAAACACCACCGCACAAACCGCCATACCCGCACCGGCACTGATAAATTGAAAAAGTGTGAGTACCAATTGTCCGAGATACGATACCATACTTTCTCCGGAATAGTGTTGCAAGTTGGTGTTAGAAATAAAACTTATGGACGTGTTGAAAGCTACATCGGCGGACATAGAAGGATTTCCGTCCGGGTTTAGCGGCAACCAACTCATGTTCATCAATACCAACATCGAGAATAAAAACCACACCAAATTAATAGTGAGCAACGCCGATAAATGTTGCTTCCAATTCATTTGAATATCGGGATTAATGCCGCTCAGATTATAAAATAATTTTTCTATCGGATTGAAAATCGGATCGAAAATTGTTTTATCGCCTTCATAGATTTTTCCGATGTGTTTCCCCAACGGAATAGCTAATCCGACTGTTAAAACAAACATGAGCAAAAGCCCAAGCATTTCTGTGTTCATAATTTAAAGTATTTAAATCTTTTTTAAAATTTTTCCGGCTTTAATAGTACATAAATCATGTAGCCGAAAAGAAAGAGTGCGACGGCGAAAAGTGCAATCATGGCTTAAATTTTTTCAAAAAAGTTAATGGATTTGTAAAACAATACGAAGCATAAAACTCCGACGACGATTAAAATTATTGTTGACATAATAAATGTGTTTTGTATTTAAATCGACTCACCGACTAATTAAGTGTGCCAATATTTGTTCCTAATTTTAAAAACCGGAGTTAAAACTTTGATTAATAATATTTTAGGAAGAAAATCAGTTTTTCGGAAAATAAAAAACCCTTTCGTTTTGAAAGGGTTTTTTATCGTTTTGATAGGGTAGAGTACGCGTTGCGCGTTTTGTTTGAATAAAATTTAATACGAACAACTGATTTAAAAATTTTTTAACTTACTGATGTTACACAGGTAGGTGCTGCGCACCGAAATATTTGAAACGTAAGTTACTTATTTAATAACTCTAATTAATTTTTTAATTCATCTTTTTTTTTACTTTATTTTTCTTCCGAAAAAATCAATAATCGCCGAATAAGCCGTCAACCAACTTTTGAAGCGCAGAAAACTATGCACTTCATCGGGTATCACGAGCAGTTCTGTTTCAACATTTTTTGTGCGCAGAGTGCGTTGCAAAAACATCGTTTCACCGAAATTGACATTCGCGTCGTCGTCGCCGTGAATCATTAACACCGGCGATTTCCAACCGCTTACGAAATTAATCGGCGAACTTTTATAGGCTGTTGCACCTATTTTCGGATAACGCAACGAATCGTATTCGGGTGTAAAGGTCGGAATAGCGGTGTTCCAATTATGTACGCCATGCACATCCACGCCGGCGGCAAATAAATCGGAGCGTTGTGCTAAAGCGTGCGCTGTGAGATATCCGCCGTAACTTCCGCCCCACACCGCAATTTTTTTTACGTCTACCGCCGGATTTGCTTTCAACCATTCTCCGGCTGCTTCAAGGTCGCGAAATTCGCTGTTGCCTGAAGCACCGAAATCTAAAGCCTCTCTGAAATCGCGTCCGTAACCGGTACCGCTTCGGTAGTTGATGTGCAATACCACATAACCTTGTGCCGCGAAATATTGACTCAAATTATAGGCATTGGAATAATACGCCGACGGATGATAACCTAAAAGCATTTGCCGCCGCGATCCACCGTGAATGAAAATAAGTGCCGGATGTGATTTGTCTTGTTTGAGATTTTTTGGATAAAAAACTTGATTATAAAATTGCACACCATCAGCAGCTTTCAATGTTAATGCTGTTGGAGCAATGAGTTGTTCGGGTGGTGTGTTGTTGTCCGATTTTGTGATAATATGCGTTTTCCCTTCCGAAAATACCGCCACTTGCGTCGGTGTGCGCTCGTCTGTATGAATATAAAAAACTTTTTTGCCGTCAGGGGCTATTTGAAACAAGGCTTCAATCGAATTACCCTTTGTCAATTGTACCGGTATCGGTTTTATATCTGAAGTATTAATGCGCCACAAATGTTTTCTGTCAATATCGTTTTGATTGGAATTGAAAATCAAAGCCGTATTGTCTTTGGTGGCGTTCACTTCATCTACTTCAAATGCACCCTGCGTAATTTGCACGGCTTTGTTTATACTCAATGCGGACACAGCATACAATTGTTGCCAGCCGGTTTTTTCCCAACAAAAAAATATTTTATCCGCATTTGCCGACCACATCAATTGGTCGTGTCCGTTATGCGAATTGTAAACGCTGCCCGAACCGGCATCGGCGGTGAAAACGGTGCGCGTTTTAGCGGTGGTAACATCGGCTACTTTAATAGACCAAGGTGAAGTTTCGCGGTGCGGCATCGAAAATGCGACCAATTCTACTTCGCGTTGAATATGCAGAAATACCACATTTTTTCCGTCGGGTGACCACGACGGCGCGCCGTCGTTATCCACTGACGGTTCAAAATAGGTGTAATCTTTTTTTACGAAACCATAAACGCCTACAAAAGAATGGTCGGTTCTGTTGCTGACAAATGCCAGACTTTTTCCGTCCGGTGACCAACGCAAGCTTGAACAAGCACCTTTAGCTGAAAAAAGTTGTTTCGGCGAAAGCGTATCCGATAAATTTTTCAAAAAAACTTGCCCGTTGCGCAAAAAAGCAAGATGTTCACCGTTCGGAGAAATAGTTATACTGCTGCCCATACCGATTTTTTCTAATTTTCCGGAGGCAATACTCAATTTCCAAATTGTAGGCGTTGTACCGTCGAGTAGATGCGCGGGATTATGCGAAACTGTGGCGCGTACTTGAGGTGCATTGCCGCGCACAAAAAACAAAGCAGAAGCATCGGGTAACCAATCGAGATTTGTTAGTTCTTGTCCGTCATCGTCCGTAAAATTGGTGAGATTTGTGACGGCATCTCCCGATGCATTCGTTAATTGAATATTGCGCACGCCGCGCTCATTTTTCACAAAAGCAACATTCGTACCGTTCGGTGAAACGGTGATAGTTGAATAAAAAGGCGTGGACAATAATTTTTCAATAGTTATTTGCGCACTCGTCGTTTCTAAAATTGAAAAAAGAAAAAATGCGCGTAAAATTATTTTTTTCATCGCTGTTTTAATTTTGAATATAATTGACACTTTGATTCGGTGTCAAAAATAAAAAAAAATACATAAAAATTTTTATTTTTTAAAACGTTTTTTTATTCTTCACAGCACGTTTTGCAAAAACCATAAATCGTCAATCAATGCAGTTTAAATTCTTCAATTTTTCTGTAAAGGGTAGTGAGAGCAATATTTAGTAAGCGTGCGGTTTCGGTTTTATTGCCGTTCGTGTAGTTCAATACTTTTTGAATGTGCAATTTTTCGGCGCTTGCCAAATCGAAAGCGGAAAGTTGTTTGGCGTTGCCTGTCGGAGTGACGGTATTGGCTAAAAGGCGGATTTCATAGGGTAAACTATCCGGTGTGAGTGTATCGGTTTCGGTTAATATCAGGCTGCGTTCTATCACGTTTTTGAGTTCACGGATGTTTCCATGCCAATAGTATTTTTTCAGTACATCAAAAAAATCCGGTGCAAACGCCGATATCTTTTTATTGATTTTAACCGAGAACATTTTAATAAAATGTTTTGCCAACGGTTCTATGTCTAAAGCGCGTTCTCTTAAAGTCGGTAAGTGTATCGGAAAAACGGAGATGCGGTAAAATAAATCTTGTCTGAAATGTCCTTTTTCAATTTCCTCCGAGAGGCTTTTGTTCGTTGCGGCAATGATGCGCACATTTATTTTGGTCGGTTTATTTTCGCCTACTTTCATAAACTCGCCGGTTTCTAATACGCGGAGCAATTTAGCTTGTAATTCCAAATTCATTTCAGCCAATTCATCTAAAAAAACAGTACCGGTATGAGCGGCTTCAAATAAACCCTTCGTATCTTTTAATGCACCGGTAAACGCGCCCGCTTTGTGTCCGAACATTTCACTTTCCAATAAATCTTTGCTGAAAGCGGAACAATTGACGGCGACAAAGGGCTTGTTGTTTCTGCTACCGGCTTGGTGTATGGCTTGCGCAAAAACCTCTTTGCCTGTCCCGGTTTCACCGAGCAATAAAACCGTGGTATCCGTACGTGCTACTTTTTCGGCTAAAGTAATCGCTTCTTGAATCGCTTTTGATTTTCCGATAATATTACCGAACGAATATTTATCGGCAACTTGTTTTTCTAATTGATCTACGCGCTTCGTTAGATTTATTTTTTCGAGGGCGCGATATATTAACGGTAGTATTTTATCGTTGTCATTACCTTTTGTAATATAATCGAAAGCACCGTTTTTTATCGCTTGAACACCATCTGCAATATTGCCGTAAGCTGTGAGTAAAATAATTTCAACCATCGGGAATTTTGTTTTTATTTCGCGCACCATATCCGTGCCGTTACCGTCCGGAAGTTTTACATCGCACAATACGACATCAAAGTATTCTTGCTCTAATTTTTTTATCCCGACTTTGCAAGTACCGGCTTCTACTACTTCAAAATCCTCCAACCTTATTATTCTGCTCAAAAGATTGCGTAGTTTTTCTTCATCGTCTATGATGAGTATTTTACCTTTCATTAACGGCTGATTTTGATTTTTATAAAAAAGCACCGGCACTAAAGTTAACCGGTTTTATTTTTTTAAATAGGAAGAGTTGTGCCGAGTAGCCACTAAATTCACAAAAAAATTAGATTTCTACTCCTAAAATTATAGTTCTGCATAAACTCATCATATTCTTATTGAAATATTTTCTTTTGATGATTCACTTCTTGGTTATTAATATAATTATTAACCACCTCAACATTCGGTTCGCTAATTGAAACTGCAAAATACTCATCTTGCCAACCGAATTTGCCGGAGAATTCCAAATTTTTATTTGCCCGATAAGAAGACTCCTCTTTGATAAATTGCATCACTGTTGCAATATTTTGTTCAACAGATAAAGCAATTAAGCAGTGAATGTGATTGAGACAACCATTAATATTTAAAATATGGATTTTTTTGGAGGTAGCATTCTTTTTTGTGTGCGCACATAAAATATCTCTATGCGCTTTCGTTAAATACGGTTCTCGGTCTTTAGTTGTCCGAACCGTGTGAATTAAAATTCTTGAATAAGGCATTTTATAGTGCATTGACTTGGTGAAACACTCTAAAAATTTATAAAATCTGCTTATTTTGAAAGGGCTTTTAGCTCTTTCAAAATAAGCAGATTTATTTCGATAAAGCAGAAGACAAAGATAAAAGTATCTGCTTAATTTTATAACCGATTGGTTTATTCTATCTTACTCAAAGTTATTTGTTAAAATCTATTGCCGATAAAGAAATAAGAAATGCACACTCTTTCTTCCTCGGATTCACTAACCCGGAGCCTGAAAGCATTCTACAATTATATTTCACAAACACAATAAAATATCGCGTTACACTAAGCTGTTATTTTATTGTGCGTTTTTAATTCAAAAAAACTTATAAAAATTTATAAAAATTTTGTTTTAAAGCATACAGAATAATATTTAAACCTAAAATAGAAAAACTCTCAAAATCAATTTTTTTAGTTAACCATGTCACTAATTTTTATTTTTTAAGATAACTATATTTAGTCATCGCTTTTATCCGAATTATGATTGACTTGAAAAGGTTAGAAAACCGTATTTTTTACCTCAAATGAGTTAGTACCTTCCGGAACCGAAATGGGACGTGACACTATTTTTTTTTGAATTTTTTTGTTGTAATAACTTATCAAACAATTTTTTACGGCAAACACTATTTACTAATTTCAAACTCTGAAAAATTAAATGTTGACTTATCATACACTTCATCTACCCATGCTGTGGTAATATCGGTTTCGTGACCCTTTATTAGTTGGAGAAGCTTTCAAACAAGCGTTGTTTTGAAATATCATTCAAGTTCAATTTATATTTATACATAGCGCACAAACCAAAACTTACAATTTACAATCTGAATTTACTATGAAAATTTTTACACTTGTTTTTTTGTTTTTAACGACAGCAATATTATTCCCGACAATATCAACAGCACAAACCTGCGCGCGTCAATGCGGCACAACTGAAAACACTCGGTACTTATTGGAAAACACGAGCGGTATGAAAGAAAAAATGGCAGTGATAGAAAACAAAATATCGGCGTTTAAAAATGCTTCGGTATTACAAACGCGGACTGGTTCGAAATTTACGATTCCGGTAGTTGTTCACGTGGTTTATAATAATGTGATGACCAACATAAGTGATGAGCAAGTAGAATCGCAAATTGATGCGTTAAATTTAGATTACAATAAAAAATCGGGTGAAATAAATCAAACGCCGAGTGTTTTTGTCGCATTGATAGCAGATTGCAGTATTCAATTCAAATTGGCGGTGCGCGATGAAAACGGTAAAAAAACAAACGGTATCCTTCATCATGCTACATCGCGCAACGAATGGGGTGCGCGTGATGATGTAAAAACACCTGCTAAAGGCGGATTTGCACCTTGGAATGCCGATAAATATTTGAACTTGTATGTGTGTTCTATCGGAAACGGTATTTTGGGTTATGCCACAAGTCCGGGAACGCCGAAAGAATTGGATGGCGTTGTGATAGATTTTTCCGCTTTTGGCACCATCGGCACGGCGCGCAAACCTTTTAATTTGGGCAGAACAGCAACGCACGAAATAGGACATTGGTTGGGTTTGATTCATATTTGGGGTGACAGCGAATGCGGCAACGATCTTGTAAGCGATACACCGGTACAAAAAGATGCGTACTACGGTAATATCAACGGCATGGTGTATAGTAATTGTACCGGAAAAAACGAGCCCAATATGAGCATGAATTTTATGGATTACGTGAACGATGCCTGTATGTGGATGTTTTCGGAAGGACAAAAAATAAGGATGTGGGCAATGTTGAGTGACAATAATGCACGCGGTATGATCACGAAATCCGATGCGCTGACAATTCCGAATGTACCCGTTACTTGCGCTCAAATAAAAAATACTCGCGTTTTAGATGTTACACAAAGCACTGTATCTATCGGTTGGGATACTTTAAAAAACATAAATGAATATTCTTTAGAACTTAAATCAAAAACAGACAGTATGTGGACAATCAGCCCGACGCAACAAAATTCTTTTACCATAAACAGATTAAACAGTTCGGCAACATATCAATTCCGCGTTAAAGGCAATTGTTTAGTAGCTCCTTATTCAACTGTCAGCGAGTTCACGACCAAAAGCGATAGTATATTGAGCAATCAAATCAGTGTGTATCCGAATCCGGTTTCAAGTGATTTTACCGTTCGGATGCCGCAACACACCGGCGAAAATATGTCCGTCGAAGTGTTCGACACCAACGGTCGCAGTGTTTACAAAAACGAATTTATCAATTCATCGGATCCGAACGTTGATTTAAGCAACGCGAACAAAGGTTTATACTTCGTAGTGATTAAAACCGGTAATGGTACCGTTACGCAAAAAATCGTGAAAGCGGAGAGTTGATTTTGGATTTTAGATTTTGGATTTTTTAAATTACGGGACGAAATATTAAACAACCACACTATCATTCAGCATTGTTTTAGGAACATGATTTTCAAAAATTTTTTATAAACGTTTTTGCACGTTTTGCAAACCAAAAATTTTATCTCCGGTTTATGTACGTTACATAAACCGGAATTTTTTTAAATTTTTTTTTCGGCGAAAAATTTTTTCGAAAACAATTTTTCAAAAATAATTTCAAAATATTTTTTGAATTAATTTAATTTAGAAGTGCGCTGCACCTTTTAATTTCGCCGGCTAATAAATAAAATTACAGCATTTATTTTTTTTAAAATTCTAACGCTTTCGCGCGCGGTGCATCTGAAACAGAAAAAAAATTCGGTTTTTTGTTAAATATTTTTTTAAGTACATAATAAATCTTAACTTGACGACTGATTAAAATTTAATTGAAAAGAACCCATTTTTTACTGTGTATGAAATTTTATAAACACCTCTATATCGTTACAGTTATTTTGTTTTCGGTTTTTGCGCACAGCTTGAGCGCGCAAAAAAACGTTTCCGGAAAAATTTTGGATGCGCGTACCAACGAACCTTTAATCGGTGCTTCGGTTGTGGTGAAAGGCACTACAATCGGCGGCGTTACCGATCCGGAAGGCGCATTCGATTTCAATCCGCAACAAAAACTGCCATTTACGCTCGCTATTAGTTTTGTCGGTTACACTTCTCAAGAGTTGAATATTACGACTGATACAAAAATGCCCGTCAGTTTGAAACTTTCCGATGCGTCGGAAATAAAAGATGCCGTAGAAGTGATCGGGCAACGCGTGAGCGACAAAACAAAACAAAGCCAATTGACGGTGGAAAGTATGGACAAAATCGCCATAAAAAATACCACCGGTGTTACTTTTTATGAAGGCTTATCCAATTTAAAAGGTGTTGATGCTACAACAGCAAGTCTTGGTTTTACCGTCATCAATACGCGTGGATTTAACTCTACTAGTCCGGTGCGGTCGTTACAGATTATTGACGGTGTGGATAATCAATCGCCGGGACTTAATTTTTCTTTGGGAAATTTTGTCGGTTCAAGCGAATTAGACGTTTTAAAAGTGGATTTGGTAGTCGGTGCAAGTTCGGCGTATTACGGACCGAATGCGTTCAACGGCGTGATTTCATTGACTACAAAAAGTCCTTTTTACAGCAAAGGTCTGTCGGCACAAATAAAAACAGGTGAACGCTCGTTGGTTGAAACCGCTTTTCGTTTTGCGGACGCTTTGAAAAACAGCAAAGGAAAAGATTGGTTCGGTTATAAATTTAATTTTTATCGTATTCAGGCACATGATTGGGTAGCTGATAATTACGATCCGGTGTATAAAACGCCCGGCGCAAAATCAAATCCGGGCGGTTATGACGGCGTAAACGTTTACGGCGATGAATACAACGCATCTTTCGATTATACGGGTTACACAAAAAGTCAACCTTGGTTATATCCCGGTTTGGGTGAGTATCATAGAACGGGTTACAAAGAATCCGATTTGGTGGATTATAATATCAATAACATAAAATTAAATGCTGCTTTTCATTTTCGTTTGAATCCGGATATGGAAGACAAATCGCCGGAAGTTATTTTTTCTTCCAACTTCGGAAACGGCAATACGGTTTATCAGGGAGATAATCGGTTTGCGTTAAAAGATATTTTATTTTTTCAGAACAGATTGGAACTGCGCCAAACGGATAAATATTTTATTCGCGCTTATGCCACCAATGAAGATGCCGGAAAATCTTATGATCCTTATTTCACGGCATTGCTTCTGCAAGATCTTTCTAAACAACCCGATAAATGGGGACCGAATTATGCATCTTATTGGGATACGTATATAACACCGAAAGAAAACGAACTCGGCTATCCGAAATTAAAAGTTAATTTCGATCCGGCAACGGGTACTGTTACAACTTCTTTTGACCAAGATGCCGCCAATAAATTTATAAGTACGCACCAGGATTCTTTGATAAAATGGCACGATCAAGCGCGTGTTTTTGCAGATACTGCTAATACCAATAATCCGTATTTTATTCCGGGTACACAACGTTTTACGGATCAATTTAACCGCCTCACTTCAACTAAATCCAGTAAACGCGATATTGTAAACGGCGGAACCGGATTGTACGATAAATCCGCTTTGTATCATGTGCAAGGCGAATATCATTTTACGCCCAATTTTGTGAATGATTTGACCGTCGGCGGCAATTATCGTTTGTACACACCTAATTCTGCGGGAACTATTTTTTACGATACAGCCGGCAATAAAATTACCAATTCCGAATTCGGTATTTATACCGGTATAGAAAAGAAATTCTCGGATAATAAATTCAAATTCAATGCGACTTTGCGCATGGATAAAAACCAAAACTTTAGTTATCTTTTTTCTCCGGCAGCTTCGTTAGTCTATCAACCGAACAATAAAGATTTTTTCCGCTTTAGCTTATCATCAGCTATTCGCAATCCGACTTTAAACGATCAATATTTATATTTGAATGTTGGACCCGCCATTTTAGCGGGTAATATTGAAGGACAAACCGGATTGATTACCGTTGCTTCTTTTATAAATTATTTGAATTCCAATTTTACGTCGAAGAAAGATTATTTCAGCATAGCACCTATCCGACCGGAAAAAGTAAAATCTGCCGAAATCGGTTATCGAACGACTTTATTTAACAATACTTATATTGATGCCAGTTATTATTATAGTCTATATACAGATTTCATCGGTTATCAAATCGGTATTCGTTCGGATTTCGATGCGATATCGGGCTTTCCTCAAAATGTTCAAGTGTATCGTTATGCCGCAAATGCTAAACAAGACGTAACAACACAAGGTTTTTCAATCGGCATCAGTCATTATTTTGCCAAATATTTTCAACTTTCGGGCAACTATTCTTGGAACAAACTCAATGCAGGCGTTACGGATTCCATTATACCGGCTTACAATACGCCCGAACATAAATTCAATATAGGTATTTCCGGTAGAGATATGACAATAGGTAAAATTAAAAATTTCGGTTTCAACTTCAATTATAAATGGATTCAAGGATTTTTGTACGAAGGCTCGCCCCAGTTTACGGGATTGATACCAACGTATGATTTGTTGGACGGACAACTCAATTTCGGTTTTCCGAAATTGAACAGCACCCTGAAAATCGGAGCATCTAATATTCTTAATAAATTTCAGTTTCAAACTTACGGCGGTCCGCGTATCGGACGGTTAGCCTATATTTCTTTGCTATATGATTTTGTAAAGAAATAAATTGCTATTTTTTTCCAAAAAAAATTTTACCTTGCACCGATAAATTTATGTTCACGATTTAAATCTTCTATCAATTTTTATTCTATCAAAATTATTTCATGAAAAAACTGATTTTACTCCTATTAATTTTTGTCGCTTTAAGTATTAATACTCAAGCACAAAGATATTTGCAACCCGTATTTCCGACTGTTAGTGTAACGACGAATGCGGTTTATGGTTTTAATTACACTGTTCTTGCGATACCCGCTATAGGCCATACTTTAAAACAACCTTTAGCTATGGACGTGTATCAACCAAGTACGGATACCCTCAGTGCACGACCACTTGTAATTTATGTACCAACCGGTAATTTTTTGAGAAAAGAAGATCGTAGATCACCAACAGGAGACAAATCCGACTCATGCGCTACTGAAATTTGTACAAGACTTGCTAAATTAGGTTATGTAGCCGCCGCTGCTAATTACCGCATCGGTTGGAATCCTGTAGGAAGTTTAGACGTGCGTAATGCATCGCTTTTACAAGCAGCGTATCGCGGTATTCAAGATATCCGTTCTTGTGTACGTTTTTTTAAAGCCAATGCAGCGGCTTATAAAATTGATACAAACAAAATCGTTGTTTGGGGAGAAGGTACCGGCGGTTATATTACTTTAGGCATGGCTACCTTAGATAATTACAATAAAATTTTAAATACCTCACAACCTGCCGGTAAATTTTTGATTAAAAATCCGGATACAACAAGTGCTAATAAACTGATACCTGTTGTAGTTCAAGCAATTCATGCAGATATTGAAGGAAAAGTATTTACAACTGTTACGGCACCTTATGCGGGCTTTGGTCTTCCGGTGGGCGATACTACGAATCTTTCAAACTCTCCTGCCAATT
The DNA here is from genome assembly GCA_038226035.1 of Chitinophagales bacterium. Lineage (GTDB taxonomy): Bacteria > Bacteroidota > Bacteroidia > Chitinophagales > Saprospiraceae > JAAFJT01. The sequence continues at coordinate 46,732 of JBBRQS010000014.1, forward strand.
CATCTAAAGTTTCCATGGTGGTGAACATGGGTGGTGCATTAGGCGATATTAGTTGGTTAGATGTAAACTCTACTCCGATTGCAACTATTCACTGTCCGAATGATCCGAATGCGCCATTCACGGATTTAACACTTCAAGTTCCAATTGGTCCCGGATTATCTTTACCTGTAATAGAAGTACAAGGCGGTTATTTAGTCGCTGCAAGAGCTGATTCTTTGGGTGTAAATGCCGCTTTTTCAAAATTAACGGCTGCTTATGATCCGTATAAATCTTTAGTAGCACCTCGTTCTGCTTTAGATGTAAGAGTAGCGGCGGCGGCAACATTAGGCACGCCTGTTAAATATTCAACCGGTTTGTTGCCATTAGTTGGCCAATCTACAGCAGATGCCGGTCCATGGTCTTGGTGGTCTTTAACGGATACTGCCAATGGTCATTCGGGTAACAGTCCTATTAATTTAGCGGGCAACCCTAATATGGGACGCGTAAAATCAAGTTTATATATTGACTCTATCATGATTTTCATTTTACCGCGTATGTGTGCGGTTATGAATTTACCGTGTAAAGGCGTAGTGACATCTACCGAAGAATTATTGAGTGCTTCTACGGTAAAATTAAGTGTGTCACCCAATCCGGCTATTTCAGGCATGACGTTTGAAAGCGAAGTTTTCAATCCGATGCAAGCGATTCAATTATTCGATATGAGCGGTCGACAAATGTTGCAGGTGAATAATATCAACAGTGCCGTTTACAATTTACAACGCAACAGTTTACCGAACGGTATTTATTTAGCGAAAGTAAAATTTGAAGGCGGTATCTTAACGAAAAAAGTAGTGTTCCAAAATTGATTTTGGATTTTAAACTTTGGAAATAAAAATCGGGTGGAGGAATTAAATTTCTTTCGCCCGGTTTTTTTTTATATAGTTGAACCAAAATAAAAGGGGTTATGGTACGCTTGAAAATAAACCCGTTAGGATTTAAACGTTTACAGATTAAACAAAAAAAAATCACCGAATCCTTTAGGATTAGTACTTGATTTATGTGCGAATCCTAAAGGATTCGATTAAAATCCGCTTTTCATTTTCTACAAACGTTTGAATCCTAACGGATTCATTTTTATACGAAGACTATTTCATGAATGAAATTAATTCTAATTATTTTATAACATTATTGCTGCCAAATAATCATTCATAATTCCGTTTGTTTTTGTCTAACTACTTTTATCAGAAATCATTTCCAATATATGGCATAAAATCTTTTTACGAAATCGTAAATCCGAAATCAAATTCCGGCACACTTATTGCAAATATATTTATACGACAGCATCTCATCCTTTTGAACATATCTGCAAATTGCAGCCAATAATTTTTAATTGTTGGATATTCCCATGACATACTAATTTTTTTTAAGGAAAACGTAAATTTTTGTAAAAAGTACTTGTACTCTTTACGCTTGCGGTTAGTATCGTTAAAGGATATCTTACACAATTATTTTGCCAAGGCTTGCTCAAAGTAACTACATTTAACAAACTTAAAGTATTTTCAAAATGAGCAGTCTGAATTATGCGTTAGTTAATAAAGATGAGAAAGCACAAGGTTTCAATTTAATTTACAGCCTGATTGATTCTAAAATTGATATTTTAGATAAAAAAGTCCGACAATTAATGGAACGTTTAAAAAGAAAAAATGAAAACTCGCCTTCCCGCTTAGCCGTGTTGGAAGACGAACTGAGTTTGAATTTGTTGCGCGACGATATGGGTTATATCGGTTCGTCGTCGCACTGGCATTTTTTTTCGGAAGTAGAAAATATGAGTCGGTCGATTTATCTGCTCGAACACATGAAATTGGGATTACGTCCCGAAAATTTATCCGATGTGATGTTTATGCTCGAAGACGATAAATTTTTGACCGTTCCCGAGCCGCAAGTCCGCCAATTGTTTAAATGACGTGTGAAGTAAAATAAAATAGCGCGAGTTCGGAGATATTGAAAAAGAGCCGTAAGGCTCGATTTATATTGTAGCAACGGATTAAAATCCGGGGCTATAAAATCAGTCGAGAATATCCCTCTCTTTAAAATCTCCGAACTCTCGTTAAAATAAAAAAAAGGCGCGAAGAAAAATATTTTCTGTCGCGCTTTTTTTTATTTTAATGTTACCGTTCCTAATAAAATTATGAGCGATTACTCGGCAATATCAATTCTTTTAATTTTCGGAGAATATAAATAATTTGAAGTAAATCCGATTTTTCTGATGCATCATACAAGCGACGTGTGCAATAATCTTGGCTTTCAAGTGTGGTAAAATAAAAATTACTGTCTATCACATGATTCCCGTAAAGCGTAAAATCATCGGCGTTTTTATTTTCGCAATTATCATTGCCAAAAGCATTCGGGCTTCCGGATCTTTTGCTTACCCTCTACCGCGTTTGTATTCCTGTAAAAAAAAGTAAAGCTTTTTGTGTGTATTAAATTTCAACGGCTTCGCTACCAAGCAATACGTTATTACGGAAAGCGCGTAGTTATTAATATTTGCCGATAAAGCGTGTTCAAAAAAACTTTTATTTTATCTTTTACATCTATTTTAGCTATAGCAAATAAACCGCCGATCAATCGTATTTTCAATTCTTCTTCGTTTCAATACTTACCGTCCGCCTTAACTTGTGCGAAAAAGTAATCGAAATTGGATTGATCTACATCGGACATCTCAAAATGCGCATCAAGCCAATCACTAAGTTGCGCATTTTCGGAAACGATATTCAAACTGAATGCCTCGGCTAATAAACTTAAATCATATTGAAATTTTTGAGATTGATTTATGATAGAATTTTTTGAAGAGAGAGCAAAAAATTATACGGTTCGATTGAATTAATTTCCATTTATCGGCAATTAATTAGCAGCACCGGTACCCCGCGCACCAAACCCGATTGTTTTTTTGTTGAAAGTAAAATCGGATTTATCGAGTTTAAAGTGTTCGACATCTTTAAACAAAATGATATTACTTTGCCCGACGCGCTCTTCGCGCGGCATACCTGCCATGCGTAAATTATGCTTATTAATCGTATCGGTCACTACTTGACGCACGGTGCGCGCGTTGCCGAAATACTTATCGCGGTAGTCGTGCATGAATGCTAAATACTGCCGCAAATGTTCGCGCGCATCTGCCGAAAGTTGAATAGTCACATCGGCAAACATTTTGTCGGCAATTTGCATAAGTTCTGCCGGCGAATAATCCTCGAATTTTAAAGTTTTATCGAACCGACTGCTCAATCCGGGATTGGCTTTCAGGAACGATTCCATGTTATCGGTGTATCCGGCAACAAACACAAAAAACTCGCCGCGCTGATCTTCCATACGTTTTAAAAGCGTTTGAATGGCTTCGTCGCCGAAATCGCCGCGACCGGTGCCGGTATTGATGAGTGCGTAAGCTTCGTCTATGAACAAAACGCCACCGACGGCTTCGTTTATTTTTTCGGAAGTTTTCATCGCCGTTTGTCCAACGTAACCCGCGACTAAACCTTGCCGATCTGTTTCAACCATATTACCGCGTTCGAGAATGCCGAGTGCTTTATACACTTTTGTCAGTATGCGCGCAACGGTGGTTTTTCCGGTGCCTGCATTACCGACAAAAACGGTATGTAAATAAAAAGTACCCAGCACATCGCGCCCGGTTTCGGCATAAAAGCGCACTAAATCTACTAATTCCCGGATTTGTTCTTTTATTTTCGTCATACCAATCAATTCGTTCAGTGCTTCGAGCGACGATTTCAGCAACGGTTCGTCTACGGGAATGTTCGGTAATTCGCGGCGCGTTTTTATTTGTAAACGTTCTACGTCAGCAGATTGAATCAAAGATAATTCGTCTTTGCTCATCGTTTTCGGATTTTCGTGCGCCATGATGCGCAAACCCAAATTTATTTTCGCTTGTTCGGTAATATCGTAAACAAAACGCGCATTGCCGAAACTGCGGTCACGGTTCCGGAATGCTTCTACGATAATATCGTCAATGCGTTTTTTGGCATTCGCACTCATGTGAACGCCTTTTTCTTTGAGTGCAAGTGAGGCGATTTGCGACAGTTCTTGCGGTAAATAATCCGTAAACTCGAAAAAATGACGGAAACGCGAGCGCAAACCCGGATTGGAGTCTATGAAATGCCGCATTTCTTTCGGGTAACCCGCAACGATAATCGCCAAATCGCCGGGTCCGTTAGACATTTCTTTAACCAAAATTTCAACCACTTCTCTGCCGAAATCCTTTGTATCGTCGTTCGAGCGTGCCAACGAGTAGGCTTCGTCTATGAAAAGTACACCGCCGCGCGCTTTTTCTATGGCATCTTTTACTTTCGGTGCCGTTTGCCCGATGTATTCGCCGATTAAATCGACGCGATCTACTTCATGTACATGACCTTTGGAAAGTAATCCCATTTTTTTGTACAATTTACCCATCATTTGCGCCACCGTTGTTTTTCCGGTGCCGGGATTGCCCATAAAAACGGAATGCACGTTGAGTTGGCTGTTTTCGTCGAAGCCTTTATCTTTGCGCAATTGCAAAAACAGCAAATATTTGGCGTGGTCTCTTATTTTTTGTTTAATTTCTTTCAAACCTATCAACGTATCCAAACGCAACATCACTTCTTCAAACGTTGCATCCGGCTCATCGGATATCACATCTTCTATTTCCATGAGCGGAATAAAATTCGGATATTGAACCATAGTTACGCCTTCCTGAAAATCTTCGGCAACTTCAAACGATACGGAAGCAATTATTTTATCCAAAAAAATGAGTTCGCAGGTGTAGCGATCTTTTCGCCATGAGCCTTTCATGTTCGATCCCCAACCGGCGGTGATATTGATGATGTCATCTTTTTTTTCAATACGGTGCAAGCGGATGATTTGCCCTTTGAGTTCGCGCGAGTCGTTGTAAAACTTAACAAACAACTCCGATTGCCAACTTTTATTCAGATTTACGTTGCGTAATTCTATTTCGGCGTAAATATAGCGCGTTTCTTCGCTTTTAAAAGTATGAAAATAGGTGTGCATTGTATCTGTTGCGTCGTCGTACGGTCCTTCATACAAGCGTAACGCTAATACTTCCAAGTACGGATTATCGAAAAAAGTAAATTCGCGTCCGCCGTCTTCGATATAAAAATATTTAGTACCTATTTTTTCGCCGTCTATATACGCTTCCCAATAGTAAGTTCCTTTTTTCCAGAACGTGCCTTCTTTTTTATTGCCCCAACCTTCACGAATATAAGCGACATGATCGAATTTGCTGATAGCTTTTTTGAAGGTAAGATTACATAACTCACTTTTACTTTTTTTTAAGGCATAGCAGCGCAACTCAACGTCGGCTTCCCAATCTTCGAGATCAAATTTTTTATTGTAGAGCGAGAGTTCCGCATAGACATAAGCCGTTTCGTAACGGTCGAAAACTTGGCGATATTTTTTTTTGTTATCCGCCAGCCATTCCGTAGAGGCGTAGGTTCTTATTTCTTTGAACTTGTAATTTTTATTTGAAACTTGAATATGTTCTTCCGGTTCGGGTATCATAATCTATTTTGTCGGTTAATTTATTATATTAATGCTTTTGTTGTCGATATAAAAATACGGCAAAAAAAATGAATAAACAATTTTTCAAATAAAAAAAATTTAAAAATTTTAATTTCAGAGGCACATTTCTTGAAGCATTCGGGTTACGGCTTCAAAATCTTCGGCATATTCCTAATATATTTCTCGGACGTAAGCACCCGTAACAAGTATGTATTTTTTGCTGACGCTGCGAATACGATTGACGGCAACTAATTTTACAATGGGTTTTTCTACTGTAATTTTTTCAATGATGTCTTTATTTTCCGCATCGTAACCGTGATATATTAAATAATTGCCGGTGGTGATTTTTATGAATTGCACATACTCGTTTTTAGTTTTTTTTAATTATTTTTAATTATTTTTATATCTCTTTTGTTTTTCAAATAAAAATCATAATTTTTGTGGTTCAGTGTTCAGTAACCACTGACCACTGAAAAAGAATCAACCTAATAAAAAAATATGCACAGTATCGAACGTCCTTGGCTCAAAAATTATCCGGTAAGTATGCCGCCAACTATTCGTCCGGAAGATTATCCGAATTTAGTCGCTATCATTGACGAAACGCTGAAAAAATACGCAGTGCGACCCGCGTTTACTTGTTTCGACAAATCGCTGAGTTTTGCCGAAATAGACAAATACAGCCGGCAATTCGCTGCTTATTTACAAACTATCGGACTGAAAAAAGGCGATAAAGTCGCACTTATGATGCCTAATATTTTGCAGTATCCGATTGCACTTTTCGGCGTGTTGCGCGCGGGCATGACGTTGGTTAATACGAATCCGTTGTACACGCCGCGCGAAATGAAACATCAATTCAACGATTCCGGCGCGAAAGCTATTGTCATTGTTGAAAATTTTGCGGCAAATTTACAAGAAATTATCGCCGATACAGGTATAAAAACGGTAGTAGTTACAAGTATGGGTGAAATGCTCGGTTTGAAAGGTTTAATTGTTAATTATATCGTCCGAAAAAAGAAAAAATTGGTACCGCCTTTCAATTTACCGGGCAGTATTTCTTTTAAATCAGCTTTAAAAATCGGCGCGCAAAATAAATTTACACCCACTTCGACACAACTCGATGATGTGATCGCGTTGCAATATACGGGCGGAACAACGGGACTATCGAAAGGTGCGATGCTCACGAACCGGAATTTGGTAGCCAATTGTCTGCAAATGATTACCATTACCGGCACAAAATTAAAAGATGATGGCAATGAGGTGGCGTTTTGTCCGTTACCCCTCTATCATATTTATGCTTTTACCGTGAATTGTATGGGTATGTTCAGTATGGGTGCGAATAATATTTTGGTGCCTAATCCGCGCGATATGGCATCGGTGATAAAAGATTTAAAAAAATATCGTCCGACGATTATGATCGGTATTAATACTTTGTACAATGCAATGATTAATAATAAGGAGTTTCAAAAATTAGATTTCTCGCGTTTAAAAGGAGCGAGTGCCGGCGGTATGGCAGTACAACGAATAGTCGCGGAGCGTTGGATCGAGATTACCAAAACTTATATGACGGAAGGGTGGGGTATGACGGAAACCGCGCCGTGTGCTTCTTCAAATCCGTTCGGTGAAATCGGAAAAATCGGTACTATCGGTATGCCTTTACCTTCAACGGATATGCGTATCGTTGATGATAACCTCCAACCGGTACCGACCGGCACAACCGGAGAAATTCAAGTGCGCGGTCCGCAAGTGATGAAAGGGTATTACAACAAACCCGAAGCCACAGCGGAAGTAATTAAAGACGGTTGGATGTGTACCGGCGACATCGGTATTATGGATGAAGACGGTTATTTCAAAATAGTAGACAGGAAAAAAGATATGATTTTAGTATCCGGTTTCAACGTATATCCGAATGAAATTGAGGACGTAATCATGATGCACCCCAAAGTTTTGGAAGTAGCTGCCGTCGGTGTAAAAGATGACCGTTCCGGCGAAGTACCGAAAGTTTTTGTCGTCAAACGCGACCCGTCACTTACGTCAGAAGAAATTATTGCCCATTGCCGGCACAATCTAACGGGTTATAAAATTCCGAAGTATGTCGAGTTCAGAACCGAATTGCCGAAAACCAATGTCGGGAAAATTTTGAGAAGGCAACTAAGAGAAACATAGCTAATAATTTTTAATTGTTGGCAATAAATTCAGGAAATCCGTGAAAATCCGTTCAATCCGCATCATCCGTGTTCCATTTCTTTACACGGTCAATGGAACACGGATGATGCGGATTGAACGGATTTTCACGGATTTTTCACAATGTTTTAAATTTTGCGCTCTAAAAACATGATTTCAAACAAAACTGTACGCTTGCTTTTCCTGATAATTCCGGTCGTAAGTTTTTTTATGCACTATTCAATTTTTGAAAAAGAACTTTCCGGTATTCACGTTTGGCGACAATCGCAAACAGAAATCAATATCCAAAATTTTTATCGCCATGACTTCAATATTTTTAATCCGCGTACCAACTTTATTGATGATGATGGCAAAGGAGAAATTTTCCGCATTGAATTTCCGTTGATGCAGTGGTTGATTGCCGGCGTACACAAAATGACTGTTGATAAAATAATTGTCTCCCGAATCTGCTTATTTTTCATCGGCTTGTTGAGCGTTTGGGGAATGTTTAATCTTTTGAATAATATTTTCAAAAATAACTTTTTGAGTTTAATGGGTGCATGGGCGTTTAATTTCGCGCCGGTATTTTATTACTATACCATGAATCCGATTCCGGATGATTTTGCATTGTGTACGGCAATCTGGTCGCTCGCCTACTTTTTTAAATACCTCAATACCGATAAAAGAAACTCGATTTTTCTTTCCGCGTTTTTTCTGATGCTTGCCGCTCTAACGAAATTACCGTATGTCATGTTCGGTATCGCACCGGCAATTTATTTTCTTAAAAAATTAGCTACAGGTAAAAAACCTGAAAAAATAAGAGCATTTTTATTCGGGCTGATTTATATTTTGTTTCAATTGCCTACGCTAATTTGGTACAAAAAATTTACGATGTGGCGGGGTAACGGCGTACTACAAGGCGTTTTTGACAATAAAATAAGTAATGAAAAGTACTTTGATATACTTCGATATCATTATAATTATCTCGTGCCTTACTTGCTTTTGAATGTTGGCGCAGTCGTTTTTTTTGTACTTTCATTCTTTGTTTTGTTAGGACAAAAATCTTATAAAAATGAAAAGACGCAACTTTTTATTCCTATAATAATACTGGTTTTAGCTTATTTTTTTTTGGAATTGAATATGATTGATAAAATACACGATTACTATATGATGCCCTTTTTAATTCCTTTTTGTGTGATGATTACTGCCGGCATTCGGTTGATGTATAAATCTTCTTTTTTATCAAGGTCATTATCAATAATTTTTTTATTGAGTTTGCCCTACTTTGCTTTTGACGAAGTTCAAAAATATTGGTCTTTATATAGCGACAACGATTTGTTTAATAATCGGGAAGTTCTCAGAAAAGCAGTACCTAAAGATGCAATTTGTATCATATTGAATGACGATTCAGGATATATTTTTTCTTATGCAATTGACAAACAAGGTTGGATTTGCGATAACGATAATTTACCGCCGAGCTATGTTGAAGATGCGATTAAAAAAAAACACGCTACTTATATGTACTGTAACACCAGAAAAGTAGATGAAAGACCGGAAATAAAAAAATTTTTTGAATCGGAAATAATGCGATGCGGGATAATTCGAGTGTTTAAATTGAAGAAAATGTAGAACCTGTTTATTTTTTAATTTCATCTTCTACTTTTATCTTTCATCCTATATCCTAAATCTTGTATCCTTTTTTGCGCATGGAATCCTTACAACAACAAGTAGAAGCACTTATTTTTTCGGCAGAGCAACCGATTTCTGTTTGGGAATTGAAACAAACCTTAGATGCAGCTTTTGAAACCGAATTCAGTGAACAAACAATAACGGAGGCAGTTGATGCCGTTAAAAAACGATTCAGTGCCGATATTTTTTCTTTCGAGATCGTTGAACTTGCCGGCGGATACCAATTTTTAACCAAACCACAGTATCATCATGCCATTGGCACTTTGTTGAAACTGACCACCAAAAAACGTTTATCGCAAGCCACCCTTGAAACTCTTTCCATCGTTGCTTACAAACAACCCGTCACAAAAACCGAAGTTGAACAAATACGCGGCGTGAACAGCGATTACGCTATTCAAAAACTCCTTGAAAAAGAATTGATAGAAATAAAAGGACGTGCCGAAACGCCCGGTCGTCCGCTCACTTATGGTACTTCCGAAAAATTTATGTACTATTTCGGCATCAAAAACCTGAATGACTTACCTAAATTAAAAGATTTTAAAGAACCCGATAGTCAAATCGGTGCCGATCAAGATACGCATTAATCCTTGAAGGCGCATCGGTATTTCCCGTCGTTTAAAACGTTTTCCGAAAAAATTTTTTTTTCAATTATCATGTAACTTTTTCTTAATAACATAGTATAACCTTATTAAACAGGTTTGTACTTAACCTAAATCATAACTATTTAGGTTCAACTAAACGTACCGAAAAAGAAAAATACGCCGCCTGCGGCAGCAAGGAATGGTTAGGAGCGGTTCGGTTTTTTGTAAAAAAATCGAACCGCTCCATAGAATTCTGAAGGCAGGGTGAATTTTTGCGAAGCAAAAACAGCCCGGAAACAGTACAATTTGAAAACCTGCTCGCGATACCTGAATAGTTAACTTAAAACTCGTAACGCTTAGGTAAGTATCAACTTAAATTATGTTCCCAAAAAGTCGGTTTACACCGATGCAAATAATTATATACCCGTTTGAACAATAAATAATATCGAAAAAGCACAAAAATGATGTCACAATTTTGCATACTAAATTACATACCGAAGCAAAATCTCCGTGTCTGTTATAAATCGGGCTCAAAAATTTATTTTTAACATCGGATAAAAAATATTTTTCAAATATTTAGCTGACAATTGTTTACACGTTATTAATTTAAAAATAAAAATTCGCCACTAAAATGTTCATAAATTTTTAAACAATGAATAAAATTTTTCGATTAGAATGTCTAATTTTAGTTTAGAAAATTACTTTAAGCACTTTATGAAACACAATAAATTTTTAAATTCAGATGCCGTTTCGGCATTAGTAGAGCATTTTAAGACTGCATTCAGGCAGGGAACGGTTGCTTTTCAAGAGGAATCGGTTTTAATGGCAATGATTGATTATTGCTTTGAAACCGGGCTTTTGCAGGAAGCTATTAATATTTCCGAAAATGCGTTGCATCAGTATCCTTTCTCGACGGATATTCTTGTCCGCCTAACAAAAGTTTCAATAAAATTGAAGTTTTTCGATAAATGTGATGTCACACTTCAACGTTTATCTGCGCTGTCACCGCAATGTGTTGATAATATTTTATTGAGGGCTGAATGTTGCGCTGCTCAAAAAAAATACGCCGATGCGCATACTGTTTTACAAACCGCGAAAAAATTGAAACATTTTGCCGAGGAAGACCTTGCGGAATTATTTTTACTCGAAGCGCGTATTTTAGAATCGGAAGGGCGCGATAACGATGCTTTTTGCGCACTCAAACACAGCTTGTTGCTCAATGCCGAAAATAAATCCGCTTATACTTTGATGTTTTGGACGGTTGAACGAACGGGATTGTATCAAGAAAGTATTATTTTTTGGAACAAACTCATCAGTAAAAATGCTTACAACGCTAATGCTTGGCTGAATTTAGGTCACGCGCATACAGCTTTGGGCGAACACGACGAAGCCCTTGAGGCATTCGGTTTTTGTTTTGCGATTGATGAAAAATGTTTCGATGCTTATATGGAGTCGGGCGATATTTTATTGCAGCACGAAAAATATAAAGAGGCGCAATCGCTGTTTGAACGCGCTTTGCTGCTTTGCGAACACAATGCGCTCGTTTATCAGAAATTAGGTATTTGTTACGCGCATGGTCGCCGTATAAAACGGGCACACGAATTTTTTATTAAATCTTTGGAACTTGATCCGTCGAATGCCGAAACACATTTTCATTTAGGTAAATGCGCCGGCGTTGCCGGTCAGTGGTCTTTGGCTGTGCGCGCTTTGGAAAACGCGGTGGCTTTGGAAGAAGGTTTTGAAGATTATCATGCGGCACTCGGCGCGGCTTACGTGAAAATAGAATTGTTTTTGAATGCCATGAAGTGTTTCCGTCGCGCAACAATCATCGCACCCGAGAATATTGAAATGTGGATGAAGCACATTCAGTTTCTCATCGGTGTCGGACAAATAAAAACCGCTCTCAAAATTATTGATGAAGCCGTCTTGAATACGGGTGCGGATAACTGGATTTTTTACCGCATCGGCTGTTTGTTCACGCTCGGCAAAAATCAAGAAGTCGGTGAATTACTTTACGAAAATTCGGAAAAAAACTTTGACAAAAGATCTGCATTTTTTGAATCTTTTCCGAACTTGGAACACAATCCACTGTTTCTCGCCGCACTTAATGCGTTTCGGATAAAACATGAAGTTTAGTTCCGAACCATGAATGATGAAACAAAAAGCCGCTTGCAGAAATTTTTTTGTAAGTGGCTTTTTGTTTTTAAAATTACAATCCTAAAATAAGGCTGCTTATCCGCTCATTTATTATTCTACAAAATGCCAACATACACCGGCAATATCAATCACGTTCACTTCTTTACCGTAAGACTGTTGCGTTATTTCACCAATGCGAATACCGAATTTATGGGTTAATTTTTTATCCATCATTTCTGTTCGAAATTCGGAAACATTACTTATTCTCACGTTGAACATTAAGTTTTGAGCAAAATTATCGTTCACGTAATTTTGCAAAATAAATTTACAACCATCTCGCTCGAAACCGACCATGCCGGGTGCTTCCCAATTAATACCAAAGCCTAATTCTTGAAAAAGTTGTTTTGAACCTTCAAAATTAATTCCGGAAGGAACAAACGGTTCAAGCGATAAAAATTTCATTAGTTTTATTTTTTAAAATTTAACCGGCGGAAATCTCCGAAGCGCACGATTATTCGGAAAGTCGATAACCTATCGGAAAACATTTGTGAATTGCAGATGCTCAAAATCCGAATGTCAAATCTCCCCACAAACTTTGATAATCGGCTTTTGTATTGTCACTTATCGGTACCATTTGCACCAAACTCACCATCCAATCGCCTTTTTTGTCGAGGGGAAATCTGATTTTTCCTTTTTTATCGGTACGATATTGTTGATGTCGTGTTTTAACTCCTTGACTTTTATTCCAAGCCACAACCAATTTATCGGTCAGTGGTTTACCTTCATAAAGTATTTGAACCCACATTTCATCACCAAGTTTTAAATCGTATGGATTTTTCAGCGGCACAATTTCAAGCGTAGTACCAATGGTTCTTCCGTAAATTTTATCCGTTTTATCACCTACTTGAACCAAAGTTTTAACACATCTGCGATACAACTCGCGAGAATTTTTAGTCAAAGTGCCTGTTTTTTTTCGTAAATCGTAAATATTATCAATACCATCTTCTTTTAAATAATTATTGAATTTGGCTGCATCGAGCCCGATAAAAGAGTTTTTCGATTCAAAAGATAAAAGATGTGTACCAACCGTATTGAATTTCAAAACAACATCACCCGAATCGGATTTAATTGCTAAAGCTGTCAAATCTTCTTGCCGGCGTTTTGAAAAATGCGTGAATTTAGCCGTTCGTTCGCGGCGTTTCGCCCAAAGTTCACCGTTAAAATCTTCACCTACATAAAAATTAAGCGTAAAAAATTCATCGGGTTGCAATCTGAATTTGGAAGGCATTATCCAGAACTCATGCGCAAACAATAAGGAACTGCTCAAAAAAGCGATAAATAAAGCAATACAAGCAATCAGTTTTTTTTTCATTTTGAAACATTTTTTCGTTTATTCTCTGTTACACTTTTTCTGTCTTGCAACTTATTTGCAAATATCTCAACTAATTTGAAAAATTACTGAAAAAATTTAATAAATTAATCTTGAAAAGTATTATTCACGAAAAAAAAATTTTCAGGCTAAAATTCAAATATCATGCAGCACACGTTTTATATCCGACCGAAATAGATAAAACTGATTTACAGGACAAAGCAGCTTTGTTGTTAACCAATTCCATATACTATTTACCGAAAGAAAGTGGTGCAAAAACATACGAAACGATTTGGCTTGTGCAATAATACGCCCTTTCAAGATAAATACAACTGTTTTTACAAAAATACTGAAGCACTGCTTTAGGGAAAGAACTAATAAAACTTCGATTGCTGTTTTTGTTTTTAATGGCAAATTTAATCGAGCGGAGCGTTCTCGAATTTTAATTTGATATTAACATTTTGTTTTTTCTGTTTCCGTACTCGTTGCTTATCTCTCATCATTTTTATTTGAAATTAAAATAAAAATAAAAATCGGCGCGCCGATAATGGCGGTTATAATACCGATAGGTAATTCTGCCGGCGGAATAATGATTCGGGCAACAATATCCACCAATTCCATGAGCAATGCACCGAGCGAAGCCGAAGCCGGCAACAAAAAGGTGTAATCCGAAGATTTCATCAGACGCAACAAATGCGGCACAATTAAACCGACAAATGCAATAACGCCGACTATCGCCGTTGCCACTGCTACCATTAAAGTATTGATAACGATAAGTTGCAGCGTCAAGTTTTTGGTATTGATGCCTAAATAATGCGCTTCTTCTTCGCCGAGCATTAAAGCATTCAGAGCCTTCGCGTAACGCAACGCCATAGTAAAACTTAACGCAAAGAAAAATGCCGCGATAGAAACCCCGCGCCAATCGGAAATCGTGAACGTGCCGAGATTTCAAAACGTAATACTCCGCGCCTGCGGATCACGTGCCATGTACGACAAAAAGCCCGTACCCGCATTGCACACCGCGTTCACGGCAATACCCGCTAACAACAAAATGAAAATATTTATTTTTCCGAAAGTAGAGGCAATTTTATACACCGCTATAGTTGCGGCAAACGCTCCTATAAAAGCCATCAACGGCAACGCCGGCGGACCGAGTGTTTCGGTAAATGAAAAAATCGTTTCTTTGCCGAAAACGAAAATAACCGCCGCACCCAACGCCGCACCCGCCATTTCAGCATCCCATTTTTTTATGATACTGTCCGCCGCCGCTTCTTTATGAAAATACGCGGCAACTTGACGCATCAAAATTTTCGCACTGTCGGCACCGTTTCCGGCGTGCATTTCCAATAGCGGAATACCGACTTTTTTATCTTCTCTATCACGGCTGCCGGTGCGATATTGCCGTCGTGCAACACCAAGGTAGGTTTCATGGAAATAATACCTTCCGCACTCAAAGCACGATGATAACCGACGTTGGGCAATTATTTTATTTTTTCCGGATACGTCGAAGATAAATCCACGTCAACTGAATCTTGTTCGGCACCGAGAGCGTAAATGTATTCATTGATTTGTTTGGATACGCAAACAATGCGCATCGTTTGTCCGGCTTTTTTATCGTCGTTGCCGAGCCTACGGCAAGAAGTGAGCGCAAAAAAAGAGATAAGGAATAAGGGAAAAAGGTTTTTCGTATTTATTGTAAAAATTATTTAAACAAAAGTTTGGAGATTGAAAAAAAAGCCGTTAAGTACGGTGTTTTTGTAGCCCCGAAATTTATTTTGGCGTTAAATAAAGAGATCAGTTTTCGGGTTTCGTAGGAATGTTACATTTTAAATGTATTTTATGTAACGTTCCTACGGAACTCGAATAAAATTTTGGAATATTTCCAACGGAATAAATTCCGTTGCTACAAAATTGGTTTAGGTTACACCTCTTTTTATAATCTGCGAACTCAAGTTGTTTTAAATTATTTTTATTGTTTTTCCTTCAAAAGTAACGACATCGCCGAGTTTGACTTTCAGTCTTTTTCTGAAATCTACGACATCGTTATATTTTACTAAACCTTCAATCACTACGGTTTGCGCTTCGCCGCCTGACGACACCATATTCGTGGCTTTTAAAAGTTGTATCATTTGAATGTACGCGCCTTCCAGTTTAAATTCTATCATAGTCTATAAAAATTTTACGTTTCCGGTCGATTATCGGGAAGCAAATATAAGGATAAGTATTCTTATTCGAGGTAAAATTATTTTACGGAAGTTTATATCTTTAGCCCGACTTCAGGATTTTTCATCCTAAAATAATTCTCGCCGGAATTCGTCTTATACGCCATGAATACTTTAATCGAAAAACTATCCGATTGTTTGCACGAAAAAAATTTCGTTAAACTCACGTTTTCAAAACCGACAAGCGTTGCCGGCGATTTGAAAAATGTTTACGTGCGGTTAGTGGAAATAAAAGGAAAAGAAAAATTCGGTTGCACATACCGGTATGCGCAACGCGATGAGATGAAAAATTTTGAAATAGAAGTCGGTAAAAAAATAATGACGGATATTTTTGAATTTTTTTTTTTCAACGCAGATTTATTTTCTCAAGAAAAAATTTTTTCTTTTCAAAAAAATAAAAATAAAAAAAATGAAAACGAAAATGAAAAAAATAATTCCGAAATAAAATTCATCGAGAAAAAAAATCCGGATGCCGGCAAAATTATTTCCACACAACACAACCTCAATAAAAAAAGAATTTTAAATCCGCACGCCCAATATTTTCACGCACTCGGCATCACCAACGAACAGGGTGATATTTTGCCGACGGGACAAAAAAAATTCAAACAAGTAGATAAATATATTGACATCGTGAGTCACTTAATCGCCGAAACAAATTTGCGCACCGATGCTGTGATTGCGGATATGGGCAGCGGTAAAGGTTATCTGACTTTCGCATTGTACGATTATTTAACCTCCGAAAAAAAATTACACCCGCATATTACCGGTTTTGAATTGCGTCCGGAATTGGTTAAGTTTTGTAACGACACGGCAAAGCAAAATGATTATCAAAATCTGAATTTCATTGCTCAAGATATCAATGATTTTCATCCCGAAAAATTAGATATGCTCATCGCGTTGCACGCTTGCGATATTGCGACCGATATAGCAATAGCGAAAGGCATAAAAGCCGGTGCGGAAATTATTATCGTTGCACCGTGCTGCCACAAACAAATCCGTAAAGAAATGGACGACGTGAACAACGAAATGCAACCGATTCTTGATTTCGGTATCATGAAAGAACGTCAAGCCGAATTAATTACCGATGGATTACGCGCCTTGATTATGCAAGCGCACGGTTACAAAACAAAAATGCTCGAATTTATTTCGAGTGAACACACACCGAAAAACGTCATGATCACTGGCATAAAAACGACTCCTAAACCTGAACTGATGCAGCAAGTAGAGCGCATAAAAGCGCATTACGGCATAAAAATGCATTACTTGGAGGCGTTGTTGGCGTAAAATAATCGAAAAAAGTTTTTTATTCAAAAATTTTTTTAACCTACAATAACCAAAAGTCAATTCAAAGTTAAGCGAATATTGCCTGAAAATTAAGAAATCTAAAGAAATTTTTATTCTACTAATAGCGTGCAGTGTCGCCCTAAATTTGCGAATCAGATCACCCTTTATTTCTTGCCGGCAGTCTATGGACATCAATTTACTAATCTTTTAGCGATTACCTGTATTTTTATTTGTTTCCGGAGCCGCTATTTTTTTTACGAAAAATAATATTTCCGAGCGACCTTTGCAATTAAATACGAAATTCCCTTGAGTTGATGTAAATATATGTCCGAAAAAAAAACACGATTGAATATTGTATGGCTCGCAACTTGGTATCCGAACCGGTTTGACGCATTCGATGGTGATTTTATTCAACGTCAGGCTTGGGCGGCGCAAATATTCAATAACATAACCGTTTTAGCATTAGTGCCGTCGCCGGTGAAAAATTATGAAATATCGGTTCGGAAAAATAAAATCACCGAAATATGTATTCTCGTGCCGGACACGCGGAACGCTTTTTTAAAATCCGTGCGACTGCTTCGAGCATTAAGAATAGGTTGGAAACAAATAATAAAGTTAAAACTCGAAAAACCGGATTTAATTCACGCCAATATTATCGGCGCCGCCTCGGTATCGGCTTTTATTTTAAGCCGGTTTTTAAAAATACCTTTTATTATTACTGAACATTGGTCGGGTCCGTTGGCATTGCGCCGGAAAACAGCTTACGGCTTTGCACGGCGGACGGCACAAAAAGCACGTGCCGTTATTGTGTTATCCGAAGTCATGAAAAATTTGATGCGCGAACGCGGTATTCAAAATAATTTTTACACGGTCCCGAATGTAGTGGATACGGAAATGTTTTCTCTAAAAGAAAAAAATAATTCAAGTACTTTTAAGTGGTTGCACGTGTCGTCTTTGCGCGACGATATAAAAAACGTTACCGGTATTTTGAAAGCCTTTGCAAAACTTCAAACCACCGGAGAGAACATCCGTTTGGATATTTTCGGCGGTGGGGGAGATGAGGAACGTTTAGAAAAATCAGCGGCAGTAATGAATTTGTTAAACACCGGCGTTTTTTTTCACGGCATACAAACGCACGATAAAATCGCACAAGCCATGTCGCAATCCGACGCTTTAATTATGAACAGTCGGCGCGAAGGTTTGCCGTGCGTTATTTTGGAAGCGATGTCGTGCGGTTTGCCGATAGTCTCTACCGATGTGGGCGGTATTTCGGAATGGGTGACAACCGATGTCGGTATTTTATTTCAGTCGGAAGATGCACCGGTACTTGAAAACGCGATAACGGAATTGATGCGCAAAAAAAATGATTTCTCTCCTGAAAATATAAGAAGTAAAATAATACAGATGTGCAGTTACGAAAAAGTAGGGTTTCTGTTGAATGACATTTACCGAAAAATAATCGCTACCTAAATACCGCACATTGCCGGAGAAAAAAAAACATCAAACCGGTTTATTTTAATCCGATTTAAATTATACAAATGATGTGTTAAATTCCGTTGGACGGCTGAAAAAATTATTTATTAGCCGTAGTTTCACCCAACGATTTAATTCAATAAAAATTTACTTTTAAAATTCAGGAAATTATGTTAAAAAAATTGACACTTACAGCGTTCTGCGCTTTTTATCTTATCGCGCTTCATGCGCAAACGACGCTTTGCACACCGAATAAACTCTATCAAGATTCGACTAGCGGCGTGTATCCTTCGCCGCGCACAACCGGGAATCCGAACGGCGGTATTAATAAAGCGGCTTGTTTGAGTTCGGCGTATAATTTCGTATTTACGATTAAGGTGGATACTACGATAACTGTTTCCGGGGTAACATTGGCGCTCGATAGTGTTACGCTTGCTACTTCGGGAGCTATTCAAGGTTTGCCGGGTGGATTGTCGTACGCTTGTAATCCGCCGAATTGCGTTTTCAAGAGAAAAACGATAGGATGCGCTATCATTCAGGGCATTATCGCGGACACGGACAAAATAAAAGATTATCCTTTAGTGATTACGGGTAAAGCCTGTGTGGGTTTTTTGGGCTGCGTAGCGCAAACTTTTCCGAGTTCTGCTTTCCCCGGCGATTACACGATAACGGTTTTGGCAAAAGGCAGCTCGAAATGTACAACACCGACCGAAGAAGTGCGGCAGTTGGTGACGGGTTTAAAAATTCAACCGAACCCGGCAACCGACGCTATTCGCATTTCTTTCAATATTCAACAAGCCGGTGAATATATTTTCAGAATTGTAAATCTGTTGGGTGCTACTGTGATAGAAAATAAAACCGCTTTTGTTGCCGGTGAAAATGAATTATCGTTAAATATTCCGCAATTGAACAACGGTTTGTATTTCTATTCACTTTCTAAAGATAACCAAACCATCAGCGAGAAATTTGTCGTCAACCGGTAGGTTTTTAATTGTTAATGTTTAATGCTAAATGTTTAATGCTGAATGCCGAACTTTTTTTAACGAAATTCAGGGCGGGCAGTTAAACCAACGCGCAAAGAAACGGAATTTCTTTGCGCGTTTTTTATTGGGCATTAACTGCGAATATTAATTCAGAACCGGTAATGCCAAATAACCTTTAAACTGCGTATCATCTTCAAAAACGACATCGGTGTAATCTGTTACGACATTGTATAGTGTGTCGCGTTCAATCGGTTTTCTGCCGACGCGGCGAATCATGTGTACTAAATCTTCGGTAGACAGTGCCGGCGTTTGTTCTTCGGCACCAGCCATCGAATAAATTTTTGTCGTATCGTCAATCGTGCCGTCTATATCATCTACGCCGAACGACAGCGCGATTTGCGCGGTTTCTCTACCTATCATGGGCCAATACGCTTTTACGTGATCGAAATTGTCGAGATAAATGCGCGAGACAGCGTAATTTTTCAAATCTTCTATCGTCGTTGATTCCGCTATGTGCGACATTTGGTTATCTTTATTTCTGAATTTAAGCGGAATGAAAGTTTGAAATCCGCCTGTTTTATCTTGCAATTGCCGCAATTGTTCCATGTGATCAATGCGGTGCGTATAGTTTTCGATATGTCCGTACAACATCGTCGCATTGGAGCGCATACCCAAGTTGTGCCAAATTTCGTGAATACGCAACCATTGTTCGCCCGTGCATTTATCGCCGGCGATAATTTTTCGGATATCCGGATGAAAAATTTCAGCACCGCCGCCCGGCAAAGAATCTACGCCGCTTTCTTTTATCATCCGCATACCGTCTTCGTAACTGATTTTTGCTTTCTTGAAAATATAATGGTACTCGACGGGTGTAAGTGCTTTGACGTGTAATTCCGGTCGGTGTTTTTTTATATCGGAAAATAAATCGGTATAAAATTTCAAATCGTATTGTGGCAATACGCCGCCTACAATATGTACTTCCGTCACCGGTTTACCGTCATATTTTTTCACGATATTCATCATATCGTCGTGCGTATATTCCCAGCTTTCCTCCGAACGTTGCTTTATCAGACGGCTGTACGAACAAAATTTGCACGTATAAACGCATAAGTTGGTCGGCTCGATATGAAAATTTCTGTTGAAATAGGTATTGTCGCCTTGTTTTTTTTCGCGTACGAAATTGGCAAGCGCGGATAAATAACCGAGCGGTGCACGCTCGAACAGCAAAACGCCTTCATCATAACCGATGCGCGCGCCGGCAACGACTTTTTGCGCGATGTTTTTCAGTTCGGTATCAAGCGACGGATCTTGAATAATCGTGGAAATATCTATAAGGTGTGTCATGTTTTTATTTAGAAGTTGGACTTTAGACGATGGATTTCGGAAAGTATGGAAACAAAAATAAAACGTCTAATTAATTGTCTACCGATAATAACATTTTTATTTTTTTTGTGTTCAAAATTTTTTCTTAAACGTAAAGATTAGTTTTTTAAAAATAAATTTCAAGGAATAATTTTTTTATTTTTTTATTTTTTTTATTTTTTCCAACGTCCAACGCCCAACTTCCAACTTCTTTAAAAATAATTTAGAAATACTTTTAAAATAATTTCTCGAAAGAAAATTTTTAAATACATTTGTGGCTGTAACTATTATTCGGCGAAAACGCGAAAAATAAAATTCAATATTAAATAACTTACGATGAGAATCAACTTTTAAAAAATCAAATAAAAAAAATATTGATTTTATAGATATTTATTTTAGTATACTATAAAAAAATATTTTAAAAACAATTTGCAAATTTATAAATATTATCTGAATATTTGTTTCTGACTTCTTGTTTGCGATTTCTTTAACCTGCCTTGATATACTTTTCGTCGTCCGTAAATGAAGAAGTCTCGTACTATTACCATGAATATTTAAGTTTGCTGGTTAACCGATTTACAATGATGTATTAATTTTTTTTAGACGATTAAGTAAAATTTTATAACTACAATAACCAATACACGCCGACTACGAGTTGTGGCGACGTGAATTTAATAATGGATTACGAATTACGATTCGTAAGACTCAAAGTGTAATTCGTAATTCGTAATTGATTACTCTTAACTCGTAATTGATTACTAACAAACATTTTTAAACAACTTACTGATTTGCCGTGAAAATAAACCTACACTCGAGAACAGCACTTTGCTTACTTATTTTTTCTGTCCAATATTTTGCGTTAAATGCACAAGATATTCACTTCACCAATTTCGGTTTTTCGCCGTTGAATGTTAATCCGGCATTGACGGGCGTTTTTCCGGGCGATATTCGCGGCAACGCGAGTTATAAACAACAATGGGGAACTTTCTCCGATTTGGTGTCGTATACCACTTTTTCCGGTTCCGTAGATTTTAAATTGGGCAATAAAATTGCGGATTTTAATCATTGGCGCGGCGGACTTATATTCAACTACGATCAAGCGGGTTGGTCGAGGTTGCAAAATATGTCTTTTTCGTTGGCAGGTGCTTATATGTTGCCGTTGACGAAAAAAGATTTTCTCAGTGGCGGCGCATCGCTCGGTTTTAATCAACGCTCGTTCAAGACACAAGATTTAACTTGGGACGATCAATATGTCGAACGTGTTTATGATCCGACCGTCACTTCAAAAGATAACGGAGCCTTTGATGAGTCCGTAAATTATCCGACGCTGAATTTGGGTATTAATTATCACCGCACTTTAGGGTCAGGTCGCGACCAGTTCTTACAGCGGGGTGCGTTGGATTTCGGTATCGGCGCCTTCCAAATAAATAAACCTACCGTAAATTTCAGAAGCGGTACGCACATATCAAGCGATCCGCGTTATTCGACTTCCCTTTCCACGAATTTGCCTATCGGCGATAAATTCGATTTGTTGCTCGACGGTATTTATCAAATTCAAGGTCCGAACAAAGAAGTGGTCGGCGGTATCGGCGGCAGATTTTATCTCATCAACAAAGCGACCGAATTGTTTGCGTTACAAGTCGGCGTAAATATTAGAGGTGCAGATGCTTATTCGCCGCATATAGGCGTGTTGTACAATCAATGGCGCGTTTCTTTGAATTTTGATGCTAATTATTCGCAATTCACGAACGCTTCTAACGGTTTGGGCGGTCCTGAAATTCATGTGATGTATATTTTCAAACGTGTGAGACCGGCTAATTACTGTCCTTTATGTCCGACATCATTATAATCAATTAACAATTAATAATTAATAATTAATTGCCCATTCTTAATTATTAATTATTAATCATTAATTATTAATTATTAATTCAAAAACTATGACCTTACGCTTTACAATAACTGCCTTGATAATTTTTTGCACCGGTGTTGCAATTCAGGCACAGTCTATCATAACCCCGAAGCAATACGTCGTGAAAGCCGAAGAAGCAGTCGGCAAAAGCGATTATAACACTGCTTTGGAATATTACCGCATCGTTATCGGCGATCATCCGGAGCGTTATGACCTATACATGAACGCTGCTGATGCCGCCATACAAACACACCATTACCGTTTAGCGAATGATTATATAGATAAATTCGTAAAAAACGGTACACCTAAAGATTTTCCGCTCATCGCTTATAAGCGCGGGTTGGTGAAAAAAAATTTGGAAGAGTATGATTTAGCGATCAGTTCTTTCGAGAAATATCTAACGGACTATCCGACGGGCGAAGCGGCACCTTTGGCACGAAAAGAAATTGAAAATTGCGAATGGGCTAAAACCATCGTTTTCGCGGAAAAAAAATACGAAGTCGTACATCTTGACGATAAAGTAAACAGTATTTACGTTGATGCCGCACCGGTACGTTACGATAATACTTTGTATTATACCTCTGCTTTTTTTCCGGATTCAACCAAAGCACCGGTTACGCATATTTTTGAAACAACGATAAATGATGGTAATTCGGATAAAACAAATCCTAAAACCGACATTGTGCATCAACCGATGATGCTCAATTCCGTTTTACCGAACGAATTTACCGCACATTTTGTTCTGTCAACGGATAGGAAAACAGCTTATTATAATATCTGCACGCCAAACGAGAACGGTACTTACAATTGCGCCATTTATAGCCGCAAGAAATCCGAAACGGACTGGGGTATTCCGATTAAATTGGATTCTTTAGTCAATAAACCGGGTTATACATCTACACAACCGAGCGTAGGATTTGATTCCGTTGCCAAATCTGAAGTTTTATATTTTGCAAGTAATCGTCCGGGCGGAAAAGGCGGTTTGGATATTTGGCGTTCATTGATAGCACCGAATGGTAATACATCAGTTCCCGAAAATTTATCCGACATCAATACAGCCGGCGATGAACTCACGCCTTATTTTTTTGAACCCGGACAAGTCCTGTTTTTCAGCACCAACGGTTACAAAACTTTGGGCGGTTACGATATTTACAGCAGTAAATTGAACGACGAAGGCAGAACGCAGAACGATGAACAAAAAAACAGGGGAAATTCGGAAAGTTCATCGCTCATCGTTCATCGTTCATCGTTCTCTATACCCGAACACGGCGGCTATCCGCTCAACAGCAGTTACGATGACTTATATTACTCGGTCGGCAACGGCAAAGCATACTTTTCGTCGAACAGACCGGGTGGAATGTGCGGAAATGCGGAAAAAGATTGCGTCTGCGATGATATTTACAGTTATGATTTTAAAGCCGACTTAAAAGCAGATGTGTTTTTAGCGACAACAAATAATAAATTAAAAGGTGCTAATTTGTCTTTGACGGAATTAGCGACCGGAACAGCGTTTCCGTTAACGACCGATTCGTTGGGAGTTTACGCCGCCTTACTCGAATTCGGAAAAATGTATCGCTTAACGGCTACTAAAGAAGGTTATACATCGGACTTCGTTGAGTTCAATACAAAAAATTTATACACCAATACGAGCATTTACAAAAAATTATCGCTACGACCTAAAGCACGCATCACTACTTATGCTTTCGATAAAATTGACAGAAAACCGATTGACGGTGCCACGATTACTATAATCGATACATCCGGAAAAATTTTGGTAAAAACGGTGATGTCCGGTAGCACGTATACGCTCAATAATGTCAATTTCGGTACGGCTTATTACATCCGGATTGATAAAGATAAATTGGAACCGGATTCAACTATCGTTGTAATCGCCGACATCGGAAAGTCCGACAAAACGGAATACGCCGATTCTTTGTATCTCGGTTCTTTTCAAGGTTTACCGCTCACACTTTATTTCGATAACGACGAACCTAATCCGAGAACGCAGCAAATGGTAACGGATTTAACATACGGACAAACTTTTGCTGCTTATTATAATAAAAAGCAGGAATATTTGAATAGTTTTTACAACATCGGTAAAAATACAAAGACCGGAATTTCGATGAACGGTGCTAATGAAATTTCAGATTTTTTTGAAAACAGTATTAAAGCCAATTTCGAAAAATTAGAATCTTTTTGCGGCTTATTGGAAAAATATTTGTCGAAAGGGCAAGGTTTGGAAATAAAAATTCAAGGTTATACATCGCCTTTGGCAGACGCGGACTATAACCAAATTCTTTCCGCACGACGTATCAGTTCCGTGATTAATCATTTACAAAATTATCAGGGCGGTGTGTTAATGAATTACATAAACAACAAACACCTGCGTATCCAACTCGAACCGAACGGTGCCGTAACAAACGACAGTGCAAGCAGCGATCCTAAAGATCGGCGCAACTCGGTATACGGCGTACCGGCAATGCGCGATCGGCGCGTTCAGATTTTAGAAATTAATCGGGTGGAATTACCGCTCGGCGATGCGAACGGCGTACAAAAATTGCGCGGTTTATATGTCTTGAACGATATGCGCAGCCGAATGTCTGTTAAAGGGCAAAGAACCGGTAAAAACGCGCTCAACCTCAACAGCCAACAAATGGAGGTGGTATTGATGGATTCTTACACAGGCACTGCCATAAACAACGCATCGAATATAGAACTTTATGACGCTTTAACGCGTAAATTGGTGGGTAAAGCGCGCAAAAAAGGCGATAAATATATTTACAGCATGACCGGCGGAACGGATTATTTGGTAAAAGCCGGTGCGTCGGGTTACGGATCCAAGTCGTATAATACCGTTTTGTATAATTATTTTGAGGGAAATGCCGTTGTTGATACCCTGTTTTTAACGCCGTTCGGCGGACTGCCGACAACTTTGTATTTCGATAATAATCGTCCGGGCAACAGCGATAAATACGACCAAAGTTATCGCGATTTTTATGCGCGCAAAGGTGAATTTATCCGGATGTACAACCGTCTAACGGCGGAAACAGGCGTAGATGCAAAAATATCTCAAAGCGATATGCGGTTGTTTTTTGATGCCGAAGTGAAGAACGGTTATGATAATTTAGTCGGATTTTCGGGTTTAATGAAAACTTATTTACAAAAAAATTATCAAATGGAAGTGGTTTTAGAAGGATATGCCTCCGCACTTTCCAATCCGGAATACAACAGAGATTTATCTGAACGTCGCATGAAATCAGTCATAAATTATCTGTCGTACATCAACGGTGGCGTTCTGAAAAAATACATTAAAAACGGGCGATTGAAAATTACAACGGAAACCATCGGTTCGGCCACCAGTCAAGCACCCGATGATGTAAAAGATCCGGCTTCAATATACGGTTTGCAAGCATCACACGACCGCAAGGTGGTCATAAAAGATATTATCATCAAAAAATGAGCTGAAAATTATGAATAACTCTCTCTTATTTTATTTTAAAAAGACTTTGCCCTTAATATCCGTGCGCTACAGCATATGGTTCTTTTGTTCAAAGTATCTTATATTTTTGTTTTTGTCTTTCGTCTTTTCTACCGGTTTTGCGCAATTAACGGCAACCGTCGCGTCGAAAGAACCCACTTGTTTCAGCTACACGAACGGTGAAGCCACAGCTGTCGTCGGCAACGGAACATTACCTTATAAATATTTGTGGAGCAACGGACAACAAGACGGTCAAACGTGTCTCGGTCTCGGCGCGGGAAATTATTCGGTGACGATAACTGATTACAACCAGCAAACCGTCGTTAAAAATTTTACGGTGACCGAACCGACGGCGGTGATGTCTACCGTCGCACTCAACGGAACGCTTTGTGCGGCTACGGGTTATACGGCAATCGCAACGGGCGGCTATCCCCTTCAGGGGGGATATACGTACACTTGGACGAGCCAAGCGACGAATCAAGTATTTACGGGTCAAAGTATTATCGGACCCGATCCCGGCGGATATTATTTGTACGTTGCCGATACGCGCGGTTGTCACGATGCCAAATACGTTAAACTGCCGGGCGTATTGACCGTAGAAATGCGGACAGTAAATGTGGTGTGCGGCGGAAATTGCGACGGCAGTGCGGAAGCACTCGTCAAAGGCGGCGTGATGCCGTATACTTATAAATGGAGTTATCACGACACCACATCGCAATCCATTTCGCACGTACCGGGCGGCAATTATTCCGTTACCGTAACCGATGCGAGCGGTTGCACGAAAACCGTCACCGGTTTTGTGTACGAACCGGCGCCCTTAGCCGTGAATTTAACGCTTACAGGACAATGCTCGGGTTCTGCCACCGCTACGGCGATACCGTCGGGCGGCAATGTGCCTTATAAATACAGTTGGAGCAACGGTGCGACAACGAATCAGGTGACGGGATTGGTACAAGGGCAATATTTCGTCACCGTCACGGATGCCAACGGTTGCAACAAAAGCGCGCAAGTATTGGTCAGTAATGCTGCTTCACTCACTTTTATTCCGTCAAAAACGGATGCTGCTTGCAACGGTATCAACGACGGAACGGCAAGTGTACGAGTTACCGCCGCAGGTTCGATGGGACCTTATTCTTATAAATGGAGTAACAATGCCGTAACGACAAGTATTTCAAATTTATCGCCGGGCAATTATACGATTACGATTACGGACGGTGCGGGTTGTACTCAAACATCCACCTTGAACGTCGGTGCTTTAACAAAAATAATTCCGGCGCTTGCGGCGACTGCTGCTGCTTGTACGGGTAATACCGGTTCGGCAAGCGTGACCGGTGTTGCCGGCGGTACCGCGCCTTATACTTATGTTTGGAGTAATGCTTCGAAAAATGCAGTGAATACCGGATTAGCCGCCGGAACTTATTCGGTAGTGGTAACGGACAATAAAGGTTGCCGTTCGGATACGTCGAGCGTCAACGTGCTTTCAGCGGGTGCGACTGTTACTGTGGTAACGACCGTAAAAAATGCCGGTTGCAATCAACCGAACGGCAGTGCTTCGGCAACGGCATCGGGCGGTACTGCGCCGTATACGTTTAGTTGGAGTAACGGTACGTCGGGGAGTTCAATCACGAATGTTTTACCCGGAAATTATTCGGTCACGGCAACGGATGCGAACGGTTGTAAATCGGGTGCGTTGAGTGTGACGGTGGGTTCGGACGCAACCGCGTTGACGCTTACGCCGGTTGTTACTGCCGCCGCTTGCGGACAAAATAACGGTTCGGTCGTTTTAAATGTTACGGGTGGCAGTGCGCCTTACACTTATATTTGGGCAGGTACAACCCCGGCATCGCTCACGACATTAGCACCGGGCAATTATTCGGTGGTGGTAACGGATGCATCGGGTTGCAAATCATCTGCCGTTAATTTTACGGTGAATGCCGTTTCATCCAATATCGTATCCAAAGGAACGGTTGTAAATGCAACTTGCGGCAAAAATAACGGTGCGATTGCATTAGTTGTTACCGGCGGGAACCCGCCTTACACTTACAGTACCGGTTCAACCACGAACGGCACGGGTTATTTTGCGAATTTATCACCCGGCATTTACACTTTCACTATTGCGGATGCCGGCGGTTGTTCAGCTACTACATCAGCATATACTGTTGCAAGTACGGGGTCTATAAAAGCAAAATTCACGACGATACAAAGTACTTGCTTCGGCGACAGTTCTGCTATTTCTTTCGTTGATCAGAGTACGGGCGCGTTAAATGGTATTGTTTATTCGTGGTCGTTCAGCAACGGTATGACTTCGAGCAGTATTGATCCGAAAATTTATTTTAAAACGATTACGGCATCTGCTCAGTTGGTGGTGCAAAGTCAACAAGGATGTAGAGATAGTGTAAGTTTGACGTTTCCCGTCGATGTACTAAAATATAATTTGTTGCCGACAGCTACGGCTTGTCAAAGTACGGATGTTAAACTTTCTATTACCAATTTGAATCCGGCATCCACTTTAGTTTACAATTGGCAACCGATTACCGTGATTACGGCAGGCAATACTACTGCAACACCGACATTCAATTCATCTGAAATAGGAACTAAAAAGGTGTATGTACGCATTACCAATGTCGCCGGTTGTTCGCGTTTAGATTCCGTATTAGTCACAGTCGTTAATCCCGCAGCTAATCCGGCATTGATTAAATACCGTCAAGATTGCCAAACGCGGCAGATATTTTTGAGTTATTCCAACGCCCCAGCCGGTTCTTATTGCTTTCAATTCGGTGATCCGGCAAATCCGACGGCACAATCATGCGATTCTTCGGCAAGTTATACTTATCCGAAAGGCGGAAATTACGGCATCAAATTAGTGGCAAATACGGTCGCGTGTATGAGTACGCTGCCGCTTTTAATCAACGTGCGCGATACGCCGACCGTGACGCTGAAAGCCAATACTATCGCACCGGTGTGCAGTAATGATCCCGTAAAAGTAACGGCGACTTCAAATATTTCGGCTTTGCAATGGTCTTTATCAAAAGATTTTACGACAATAGCCGCCACCGGAAAAGCCGTTTTGTTGGCAACGGGTATCGGTTCTACGGTTTATTATGTGCGCGCTGTTGATGCAGCATCGGGTTGTAAATTGACGGACAGCGTGATCGTTACCAATAAATCTTTGAACATTCAACACGATTTAACGGTGGGTAATTGTAACGGCGGTACCAGAGTTTTAGTGGTTAAAAATCAATCTGCCGATTCGCTCACGTCCATTAATTGGTCCCCTGCTTCGTTAATTGACGGTTCAACCACCGTTTTAAGTCCGACCATAAAAGCCGGTGCGAACGGAACGCTCATCGGCACTTTCAGCAACGGTGTTTGTAACAGGGCAGATACGCTTCAAGTGGCTTCGCACAGCATCAAAGCCGGTGCTTCGGCTTCCGCATTGGTGTTATACAAAGATGAAACCGTGACTTTATTGGCGACACCGCCGACTGCCGGTTTTACGTATAAATGGAGTTCGCCGGCGGATTTAACCAATCCGACCGCTACAACCACATTCGCTAAACCCACGCAAGACACGCGCTACGCCGTCACCGTTACCGATAATTTCGGTTGCAGCGATACCGCTTCGGTGTTTATTCGTGTATTGGTTCCGCAGTGTGCGGAGCCGTATGTTTTTATTCCGCGCGCCTTCACGCCGAACGGTGACGGTATTAATGATAAGTTTTTCGTGCGCGGCGATTATTTAACGCAACTCGAATTTGTAATCTATAATCGTTGGGGGGAACAAGTGTTTAAAACTTTGGATAAAGCTGTGGGTTGGGACGGTACTTATAACGGTCAACAAGTCACGCCCGATGTGTACGGTTATTACGTAAAAGGCACGTGCCAAAACGGTGAAACTTATTTCAAAAAAGGCAATGTTACGGTGATGAAGTAATCAGTTTAGGTTTAGTTGTGTAAAGGAAATTTTGACAATAAAAAACCCGTAAAAACTTTAATTTTTACGGGTTTTTTATTGTCGTGCGAAATTCGGCAATTTTTTTAACTATTAATTTTCTTTACATGTCTAATTCGCAATTGATCATACCGCCCATTTATCATTTTTCCAAGCACGATAATTACTTTTTTAATACAGGTTTCACTCCATTTTTAAATAATCTGTATGCTTCTTCAAATTAATAAATCCCCAAAAAGTAAATATCACTTCCACGATAAAACCAACTAAGAAATAGATTGAAGGCTGCCCATCTATTAAAATACTCATCAATCTACCGGTTGCCAACCCACCCATAAAACAAATATTGGTAATGGTTGCTGCTGCCCAAAACTTAGGCTGCATTATACCAATTGTCCAAAAAACTACTATACCTAAATAAAGCCCCATCGTTGCACGGAAAATATTTTTTAAATCAGTTGTGGCTATCGTAAAATCAAAAAGTAAGGGTAAAGTTTTATCGGGCGTTATTCCATAAATCAAACTGATTGATACGATTACAAAAATTGAAACTTTCAGATGAAGTTGCTTCACAATTGTATTTTAAATTAAAAATTTACACCACCACATTGATCATTTTCCCCGGCACGATAATTATTTTTTTAATACCGGTTTCGCTCCATTTTTTTACGACTTCCATTTCTCTGACGGTGGCTTCTATATGTTTAGTATCGGTATCGGTTGGGAATGCCACTTCACCTCTGCGCTTGCCATTGATGGAAATCGGATAAATGACTTCATCGGATTTCAAATAGACTTCATTGAATAACGGAAATTGTGCATCGCAAACACTTGTGGTGTGTCCGAGCGATTCCCATAATTCTTCGGCGGTGAAAGGGGCGAAAGGTGCTAACATAGTTACCAACGGTTCGAGTACAGCGCGTTTGTGGCATTTCAAATCTTTTAACCCATTCACCAAAACCATAAACGACGATACGCAAGTATTGAACGAAAAACGTTCGATATCATCGGTAATGCGTTTGATGCCGGTATGCAGCACTTTTAATTCTTCGGGTGTCGGCGCGGTATCGGTAATAAGATATTTTCCGGAACCGGCATCGTAAAATAAACTCCAAAGTTTGCGTAAAAAATTTTGAGTACCGCTGATGCCCGTCGTTGACCAAGGTTTAGCTTGCTCGACCGGACCTAAAAACATTTCGTACAACCGGAAACAATCCGCGCCGTATTGTGCTACAACATCATCTGGATTAACGACATTGAATTTGGATTTCGACATTTTTTCGACTTGCGCCGTTAATTGCGTGTATTTTTTTCCGTGCGCATCGGTTTTCCACTCAATATCGTTTTCAATATCAATCCCTTCAAAACGATTATCTTGAGCTATGTATTTTTCAAAATTTTCAAAACTTAAACGGTCTTGATCATCTGCCAACTGAATGAGAACATGGAAACTACGCCCGGATTTCGTATGCAAAAATAAACTTCTTCCTTGGATCATTCCTTGATTCAAAAGTTTGAAAGCGTATTCGCGTTGCGGCACTAAACCTAAATCGAAAAGAAAATGATTCCAAAAACGACTGTACAACAAATGTCCGACAGCGTGTTCTGTACCACCCAAATATAAATCCACGCCGCGCCAATAATCAACGGCTTCTTTACCGACTATTTCCGAATCGTTTTGCGGATCCATGTAGCGATAAAAATAAAACGAAGAACCCGCCCAACCCGGCATCGTAGAGAGTTCGTAATCGTATTTGTCTTTGTATTTCCAATTTGCGGCGCGACCGAGCGGCGGTTCACCGTTATCGGTCGGTAAATATTTATCCACTGCCGGTAAAGCCAATGGTAAATCCTTTTCATCTATCAAATGTGGCACACCGTTATCCCAATACACCGGCACAGGTTCACCCCAATATCTTTGCCGGCTGAAAATCGCGTTGCGCAAACGATATTGAATTTTACCTTTACCCAAATTTTTTTCTTCCAATACACTGATAATTTTTTCAGTTGCCGCATCGTAAGTTAAACCGTTGATGATCTCGGAATTTATATAATGCCCTTCTTTAGTTTTATCGGCTTGTTTATCCAAGTCGCGTTGCGCATCTGAAATCGGTACAATCGGCAAACCGAAATGCGTGGCGAAATTCCAATCCCGTTGATCGCCCGAAGGAACAGCCATTACCGCACCCGTTCCGTAACCCGCCAAAACATAATCCGTAATATAAATCGGAATTTTTTCGCCCGTCATCGGGTGCAAACAATAACTGCCTGTGAAGGCGCCGGATACTTTTTTTACCTCACTCAACCTATCTATTTCCGATTTGGATTTTGTAACGTTGATGTACGTTTCAATTTCTACTTTTTGTTTTTTTGTCGTTAAATCTTTTACCAACGGATGTTCAGGCGCCAAAACCATAAAAGTTACGCCGTAAAGCGTATCTACCCGCGTTGTGAAAACTTCGATTTGTATTTCCGGATCGTTTTCTAAAGGAAATTTTACGGATGCGCCGCGCGAACGACCCATCCAATTGCGCTGCTGTTCTTTTAATGAATCGGACCAATCAATCGTATCTAAACCGTCAATCAAACGGTCGGCATACGCGATGATGCGCATAGACCATTGCCGCATCAATTTTTTTTCAACCGGATAACCGCCGCGTTCGGACACGCCGTCCTTAATTTCTTCATTTGCTAAAACCGCTTTCAAACCCGGACACCAATTCACGAAAGTTTCTTCGGGCAAAGTCAAACGAT
Source organism: Chitinophagales bacterium (assembly GCA_038226035.1). Lineage (GTDB taxonomy): Bacteria > Bacteroidota > Bacteroidia > Chitinophagales > Saprospiraceae > JAAFJT01. Next base: position 79,625 of record JBBRQS010000014.1, read on the forward strand.
ATTTTAATAAAAAGATATTTTTATCGCGTTCGCTCATCGCGTTCCAATCTGCGGCGGAAATTATCGGCGTGTTTTCATCAGAGACGGCTTGTATATTTTTATTTCCTTCTGTTTCAAATTTTTGTATTAGATCAGTTATCGGTAAAGCTTTGTCGGCTGCTTTATCATAATAATGATTGAAAATTTGCATGAAAATCCACTGCGTCCATTTATAGTATTTCGGATCACTGGTGCGCACTTCACGCGACCAATCGAAAGAAAAACCAATATTATCTAATTGTTCCCGGTATCGCGCAATGTTTTGTTCAGTGGCAACAGCCGGATGAATGCCGGTATTGATGGCGTATTGTTCTGCGGGTAAACCGAACGAATCATAACCCATAGGATGCAAAACGTTGAAACCTTTCAAGCGTTTGTAACGCGCATAAATATCGGAAGCAATATATCCGAGCGGATGCCCGACGTGTAAGCCTGCACCGGACGGATACGGAAACATATCGAGGATATAAAATTTCGGTTTCGTCGTATCAATTTCTACGCGGTAGGTTTTATTTTCGACCCACTTTTGTTTCCATTTTTTTTCGATATTGCTCGGGTTAAATTCCATTTCTTTTGGATTTTTATTTTTAAGGCGCAAAAATAGGATTAAAATTATGATTTATGAATTATGAAAGATAATCCCGAAATTTTCAGGTAAAATACGGAACAGCAGGTATAGAATTATCAAATTTTTCCGCCGACGGTCTACACTTTAGTCGTTGCTAAAAGTTTTCGGACGCTGTAGCTACCTACCCCGTTCGCAATTACTTGCAATAAACCGCCCATGATTGCCATATTTTTCATAAAATGCAGCGACACACTGCGGCGCGTTTCATGGTCGGCGAGCGGTATCAACCAAAATTTATTGAGCATAATGGTGAGAGGAATCCAATACAACAAAATCAACCAGGCACCTAAAGCGGCGCGGTAACCAATAAGGATGAGCGTTGCACCCAAAATCAAACACGCCGCCGAACCTTCGATGAGTAAATCTTGTTTCCAAAAAATACCGTAGTGCGACATTGATTGTCGAGTGGCTGTCATGAAAAATATTTTATCAAATGCCTCGAAATAGAAAATAACGGACAGAAAAATGCGTCCGAGTAAATCAATTAAATTTTTCATTTTTTTTAAAGTATCGCGCCGTAATTTTAAATGCACACAAAATTACGAAACGGAAATGAATTTTTTTTAATTTGCCGGATATTTCAATTTTCAGGTTTCTGAAAAAAATTTATTTTCAAAAATTTTACGCACTTTCAGGATTTCAAAAAAATTAATGCTCGTTACTTTTCAACCGCTTTCGCGCTTAGCACCGCCGGAATTTTTGGTTTTTATGCAAATGAATCCGGATTTAATCTGCGAACTGAACGCAACAGGCAGCATCACGCTCCGTCGCGAAGAGTTTCAGCCGTCGGTGAAAAAATTACGTTTGGCTTTGTACACGTCACTCGTCCGGTGGAGCAAAGAAAACGGTAACGGTTTCGTGTCTGAAAAAAATACGTGTTTCGTTTTCAAAACGGGTGCGGTGCGGCTGCCGACAATTGCTTGGCTTAAAACTTATAAAAAAGAAACGGCGATTGAAAACGCAGTACAAAATATCCTCGAAACCGCACCGGATTTTGTTGCCGAATTTCTGACAGCGCACGATAATTCAGATGATATGAAACGCAAAATGCGCGAGTACATCACAAACGGTACTGCGCTGGCTTGGCTGTTGGATGCGGACGGCGAAAAAATACATATTTTTCGCGCGGGTGGTTCCGAAATGCAAAGTGCTTTGCACGAAAAAGTAACGGGCGAAGAAGTGATGCGCGGATTTGTGTTTTGATACTAAAAAAGGGCGGCTCGTGAGTATAACTCAAAAACCGCTTCTTTAATGGGAGATATGTTACTTTGTGTCGAAATACAAAACAGTGATGAGAAAAAAACTCAAATACCGCAGGTTTTCTTTACTTATTTAAACGCTGAAAAATTGGAGTGAATATATTTTTTGCCTTGATTCCTTAAAATATTGAATTAATTCTGTTTACGCTACGGCTTCAACTTGATTTCTGCTGATGCCGTTAATATCAATATATGCTTTTGAGTTGTTGTTTTGCAATTGTTGTTGCAGCAGTTCTTTGGCGCGGAACAATTGTGCTTTAACGGTACCCAAAGGCAGATCTAATTCTTTTGCGATTTCTTCGTAACTTAATTCTTCGTAATAACGCAACTCGAGCATGACGCGGTACTTCGCGTTCATTTTTTCTACTAACCGTCGCACGTGAGCGAGTTTTTGTTCGTGCATTAGGCGTTGTTCCGGGTCGGCTTCAAAATCGCGGATGGTGTGCGAAAATTCTTTATCTCCGTCCGACTTTACCGGTTCATCAATCGAAAACGTATGCAATCGTTTTTTCCGGATGTGGTCAATACAATTGTTCACGGCAATTTTGAACAACCAAGTTGAAAAAGCATAATTCGGCGCGTAACTCGGCAATTTGTTAAATGCTTTTCCGAATGCTTCCAACGTTAAATCATCTGCATCATCGCGGTTGTTTACCATTTTGTACATGGCAGTGTAGACGGAAGTGCGGTAACGGTTCATCAAAACACCGTAGGCTTGTTGATTGCCGTCAACGGCGCGGCATACTAAACTGTAATCGTCAATCGCTCTCGTTGAGAGCTTGGTGTTCAAAGTTGTCATGGGAGTAGATTTTAGGTTATTTCCAGTTTCTTATTTTAAAAAACAGACTCGGCACCATAACAACGCAATAAATGACGAACGCAAAATCTAAAACCGGTAACCAAAACAGCAATCTGTTTTCGTTGAATTTATTAAAAATACGTTTGCACAATGCGCCCGTTACGAGCAGTCTTATAACATAAATTGTAATAACAAATATTGTGCTAAATTTTAATAAAATCATGCCGATAGCTGTCACAAAAAATAAAAAATGCGATGCACTTAACAAACCGAGCAAGAATTGATGAATGAATTTATAGTGCGTACCCGTAGATAGATGCCGGCTTTTTTGTTTGAAAAAACTTTTCCAATTTTTTTGGGGTTCCGACCACATAAAAGTATCCTTGCTTATGCAAACGGAAAAATTATTTTTGGTTATAAAATTATTGACAAATAAATCGTCATCACCGGAAATTAATTTGTTTTTTGAAAAAAAAATTTTATTTTTTTCGAAATTATTTTTCCGGTACATCATATTTCTGCCCACACCCATGTACGGAAAACCCGCGAGCGCGAAACCGAAGTACTGCATTGCCGTCCAAACCGTCTCGCAGCAGATAAAAAGATTTAAAAAACTACCGGTATTTTTTTTGTGCGGAGCGTAACCCAAAACTATTTCGGTTTCCGTTGATGCCATTTGCGCCGACATTTTGCTAATCCAATTTTTTGAATCGGGCTTGCAATCGGCATCCGTCAGCAACAGTAAATCGTATTTCGCCGCTTTTATACCTTCGGCGAGTGCGGCTTTTTTTCCGTGCGTTTTTTTGTCACGAATGTTCACAATACGCAAGTGCGCATATTTTTTTTGGAATTGAGTTAATATTTCAAGTGTCGCATCCTCGGAATCGTCATTTACAACCACTACTTCAAACTCCGGATAATCTTGTTCCAGCACGAAGGGTAGACAATCGGCAATATTTTTTTCTTCGTTGTGCGCGCAAATAACTACGCTTACAGTAAACGATGCTCGATGAACGATGAACGATGAACTTTCTTTATTGGCAACTGACGTATCATAAAAAGCTAAGCGCGCAAACACGAAAATCCAATAACCGATTTGTATCGTTGCGGCAGTCGTAAAAATAAATATAAGCAAGTATGAAAACATTCGAAACGGTTATAAAAATCTTTGGACAAAGGCTTTCAAAAAATTGCGGTGAAGTTAAAAATGTATTTTAAAATAAGAGATTAATTTTATTCGGAAAACCAACTTACAAGTCAAAATTTGGCGCGGACAAAAAACGCATGAATTTGGGCTTTTGCAATTATCTGATTATTTAAAGCGACAATCGTTCACGGGCGGGTATTTACTTATTTTCGATCACTCGGAAATAAAAAATTGGAATTCCTACCGAATTGAGGTAAACAGGAAAAAGATTTATTAGGTGTGGGTGTGAGATTCGGTTTTAAAGTATTTCAAATAAAAAAAGCGTTTGATTTTCACCAACGAAAATCAAACGCTTTTTTTATTACCACAATTTACCACAGATTTTGATTATTAAAATTATTTTCGGATAAAAATTTTAGATTTTTTTCAATTTTTTTGTGTATTTCATATAAAACGCATTGAAAATGAATATTTATCAAAAAAATAAAAAAATATTTTAAAAAAAAGTGGTAAAAAGTGGTAAATTGTGGAAACATTGTATATCTTTGTTTCGTAAAAGTAATTCAGTTAAGTTTTAGTATCAAAAACAGCAGGATTTTTAAACGAGAATATTTAAAACGAAATGCTCAATCTGAGAGGTGAATACGATTGTACGGTTGATGCTAAAGGGCGTATCCGTTTGCCGTCGGCACTTTTGAAAAAATTGGGCGAGCGCGAAACTTACGATTTTGTTTTAAATAAAGGTTTTGAGAAACATTTGACGTTGTTTCCGATTGAAGTGTGGGAAGAAACGGTAAAAGAGTTTGAGCAGTTAAATCCGTACGATGTGGAAACGCGCCAATTTTTGCGCCGTTTTCATAACGGTACAACAGATGTGGATATGGATGATCAAATGCGGATTCTGATTCCGAAAAGATTACTCGAATACGCGAATATTGATAAAGACGTAATTTTGCACGCTTACGGCGATAAGATAGAAATTTGGGATGCTGTTGAATACGAAAAAAATATGTCCGATGATGCGCTTAATATTGCGGAGTTGGCGCAACGGGTTCTGGGGAATAAATAACTATAGAGACGACAACTTATCGCGTCTCTCGCTTTCAAGATTGAATATTAGGTTTTCCGTTTGCGGTTGAGAAGCGATAAATCGCAGTCTCTACATATTTTTCAAAGCGAATCGAGCAAGATTAAGTGAAGGGGCTTAAATTTTTATGCCCTCACATTTTGAAACACGACATTTTATTATTTTTGATGCACCGGAAAGCCTCTTACCAGAAAGCTTTCCGGTGATGTTTTATCACGAATTAATAATTAGTAATTAGTAATTAATAATTAATAATTGACAGTTACGGAGTTGAATTTCGGCTTTGATAATGTTCGATTATTAATTATTAATTATTAATTGTTGATCGTTAATTGTTAATTATGAATTTTGTCCGTCTACCAACATACCACCGTACTTTTACAGGAAACCATTGATGTACTCGATGTGAAAGCCGGCGGTATTTACGTGGATGCCACTTTCGGCGGCGGCGGTCACAGCCGTTTGTTGTTGGCGAAATTGAATGCGAACGGAAAACTTTTTGCTTTCGACCAAGATGAAACAGTGCGCAACCACATGATAAACGATCCGCGTTTTACCTTCCTTCATCACAATTTCAGTGAAATAAAACGGATGTTGCGCTTTGAAGGGATCAAAGAAGTAGATGGAATTATTGCTGATTTGGGTGTATCTTCGCACCATTTCGATACCGGTGAGCGCGGATTTTCGTACCGATTTGATGCGCCGCTCGATATGCGTATGAATGTGCAAGACATGACTACAGCCGCAGACATTCTGAACACTTATGATGCCGAAAAACTGCAACATATTTTCAGTACCAACGGTGAGTTGCGCAATGCCAAAACGTTGGCGGAGGCGATCGTGAAAAACAGAATCACCAAACCGTTGCGCCGTATTTCCGATTTATTAACGATAACTGAACAAGTCGGTGTAGGACCAAAAATGCGGTATCTGTCGCAAGTATTTCAAGCATTGCGTATGGAAGTAAATGATGAACTCGGTGTGCTGAAACAATTTTTAGAACAAAGTGCAGATATTTTAAAACCCGGCGGCAGAATCGCCGTTATTACTTTTCATTCTTTGGAAGACCGACCGGTAAAAAATTTCTTTAAAACCGGTAATACGGACGGTAAACTCGAACAAGATTTTTATGGAAATATTACTAGAAATTTTGAAAACTTAACAAAAAAACCGATTTTGCCTTCCGAAACAGAAATTAAAAATAATCCGCGCGCGCGCTCCGCAAAATTGCGCGCAGCGAAAAAATTAATAATTAATAATTAATAATTAATAATTAATAATTAATATTTTTAAAACGGTTTTCTTAATTATTGATCAGTTAGTAAATTTAATAGAATTGATTATTCCCGAATGGTTACCTTAATTATTGATCAGTTAGTAAATTTAATAGAATTGATTATTACCGAATGATTATCTTAATTATTAATTATTAATTATTAATTAAAAAAATGGCTCGACCGTTAAAAGATTACGCATTTTTCAGCACCTTGGTATCGGAGTGGATATTTGCCAACTTGCCGTTTGTGTTTTTTTTATTTTTCGTCGGCTTAATGTATATCGCCAACTCGAATTATGCCGACCGACAAGTACGCAAAATTCAAGTACTGCAAAAAGAAATAAAAGATATGAAGTGGCGGTATAACTCTGCAAAATCCGACGTGATGCTCAATACGCGCCAATCTGAAGTAGAAAAATCCGTTGAAGCCTTCGGTTTACACCCTTCGAATCAACGCACGAAAAGAATAGTGGTAGAAAAATGAGATATGAGATATGAGACATGAAATATGAAAATAAAAATACTTCACATCTCATGTCTCAAATCTCATATCTCAAGTGTCCTATCTTTTAAACGATGTCTTTACAAAATTTTAAAAATGAAGTCTTAGTACGGGTATATATGGTCACTATCATTGTATTGATGGTGGCTGTTGCTATTATAGTTAAAGCAACGCGGTTGGTGGTAGTGGAAGGCGATATGTGGCGCAAAAGATCCGTAGATAAATACGTGTCGTATCGCGATGTGTTAGGTGACAGAGGCAATATACTTTCCGCCGATGGTTCTTTGCTTGCAACATCTATTCCTTATTACGATATTTATTGGGATCCGTCGCCGGTGGCATTGGACGATGATGTTTTTAAAATAAATTTAGATTCTTTAGCCATCAGTATTTCATCGTACCTCACGCCCAATATTACGGCGGAGGCTTGGAAAGAAGCATTGTGGCAAAATCATACGAATAAAAATATCCACTATGTACCGATTGCAAAAAATTTGACTTACGACCAAATGCAAGTCGTGAAGAATTTTCCGCTGTTTCGCTACGGCAAAAATGTGGGTGGTTTTATTGCCGTAAAAATAAATAAACGCGAACACCCGTTCAAAACTTTAGCGTTGCGGACACTCGGTTATGTGAAAGACGGCGCGAACCCGATCGGTTTGGAAGGAAAATTCGATAAAACTTTGAGCGGTGATGCCGGAAAAATGTTGGTGCAAAAACTGAATACTGCCGGCGACCTTGTAGTACCGATAAATGATTTAGCCGAAATAGAGCCGCGTAATGGTGTGGATTTAGTCACAACTATAGACGTAAATATTCAAGACATTACGCAAACGGCTCTCATTCACACACTCAACACTTTTCAAGCGGAACACGGTTGCGCGATTGTTATGGAAGTAAAAACCGGAAAAATAAAAGCGATCAGTAATATCGGCAAATCGGAAGATGGTAAAAATTGGTGGGAAGATTATAACTACGCTATCGGTACGGCAATTGAACCCGGTTCGACTTGGAAATTAGCTTCCGTGTTAGCATTGCTCGAAGACGGTGCGATTCATTTATCGGATACAGTTGATATCGAAAACGGTTCGACACAATATTACGATGCCGTATTAGAAGATCACGAACGAACCAATAAACGTTTGATAACGGTGAAAGAAGCTTTTTCACAATCGTCGAATGTGGGTATTTCCAAATTAGTTTTTAAGGCTTATAAAGATAAGCCCAAAGCGTACATCAAACACCTCAAAGATTTTATGCTCTCAGTGCCGACTGACATAGAAGTTTTAGGTGAAGCTGCACCTTATATAAAGGATCCGGAAAACGCCGCCGACCAATGGAGTGGTATTTCTTTACCTTGGATGAGTATAGGATACGAATTGAAGGTAACACCGTTGCAATTGCTCACTTTTTATAACGCCGTTGCTAATGACGGACAAATGATGAAACCGTATTTGGTGAGTGAAACACAACGATACGGCGAAACTTTGCAAACTTATAAACCGACAGTCGTAAAAAAACGTATTGCATCTAAAAACAGCATAGATCAAGCGAAAGAATTATTGGAGTCCGTGATAGAACCCGGCGGTACGGCTGCTAAATGGCGCACACCCAATTATCGTTTTGCCGGAAAAACCGGTACCGCACAATTGAATTACGCGCAAGAAAAAACGAGCAAACACACCGGCGGTTATCAAGGTTCTTTTGTCGGGTATTTTCCGGCTGATAATCCGGTGTATTCTTGTATCGTGGTGATTTATAAACCTAAATTCGGATTTTACGGCGGTGTGGTAGCTGCGCCCGTGTTCAGAGAAATTGCCGATAAACTCACTTCGAGCAATATTGCTTTAAGTGAACCGATAAACGAAAAAGGAAAACCGATTCCCACGCCCGAAACTTTGCCCAGTGATGTCGGTTTGCGCACCGATTTATTGAAAACTCTTCAAAACGTTTCGCTCAAACACGAAATCGTCGGCGATATAAATAATGAATGGACTACCGTCCGTCCGCACAGTGATACTTTGATGGTAGCCCCAAAAAATATCGGTACAAAAAAACAAATTCCATCAGTTATTGGAATGGGATTAATGGATGCCTTATATTTGCTCGAAAATCGAGGACTGCGCGTCAGTTTCAGTGGTTACGGCAAAGTAATTTCGCAATCGCTGACACCGAACGGCACTGCAGTTTCCGGACAAACTATTTCTATAAAACTTGAATAATAATTCAGAGGTCAGAGGTAAGTAGTCAGTTTTTTCTGACTCTGACCACCGACCACTGACCACGAAAAAAAAATGGTTGACATAAAAAACTTCGCCGTAGTAAGCGGCATGAGCGGATTACAAAAAGTAATCGGGGGGCGTAAAGACGGCATCATCGTTGAAGATTTCGCTACCAAAGAACGCCAATTCATTGCAACGCGAAAAACAAATTTCGTACTTTTGGAAGGCATATCTGTTTACAACGACGGTGAAGGGGTTTCGTTGGCGCAAATTTTTACGGATATGCGCGACCGCGCGGAAGTCACGCCGTCACCGAGCGACAAAGCGGATTCACCGGCGTTGCGTAATTATTTCGCCGTCATTATTCCGAATTACGATGCGGACCGGTTTCATACTTCCGATATGAAAAAAATAATCAAATGGTTTAATTTGTTAAAAACACACGATTTATTGAAAGATACGGTCGATGAAATACCGGAAGTTGTAACAAAAGAAAAATTGCCGGAAAAACCGGAAACTATAAATGAAAACACGACGACGGAAGTATCTACTCAACTTTAAGCGGGAAAATAAATATCGGATAAAAAAAACCATCTGCATTAAAGCAGATGGTTCGTAAAAAAAAGTTTTTCGTTTTATCTGACACTATTAAATTCCTAATTGCAAGTTTTATTTTTCTTCTTCAAAATAATCTTTAATCTGTATTACATATACCCAACGGTTATCCGCTTTGGGTATATGCAACTATGAGTGTCTACCCTAAATTCGGATCCGGTTTTGTCGGTGCAAGTTTTTCGGTTTCTATCGAGTGCGCACTTCCGTTCGCAACGGCGATTGTACTTTCCGATAAATCGGAGAAAATGTGCGCGGGAAAAATATACGTTTGCGCTTTCTGTCCGTTTTCATTTTCGTCAGCATCAGTGTAAGCAGCGTACGGATTTTGCAACTTATCTAAATGCGTTTTCAGAGCATTATATTTTTGATTGGCTTCTGTCATGAAATTTCCGTATTCCGAAAACAATGTTTGTTTTTCACTGACCAAATTTATAGTCGTTGCATTCAAAATTTTTGTTTCCTCGATAGCAGAAGCGTATTCTTTTGAGAGTTTATTAAAACGAGTTTCGGCTTCCGCGTGTTTTTCAACTGATTCGGTGAGTTTTTTTATTTCCGCTTCCAACTCCGCCGTTTTTTGTTCCGATTCGGATTTATAAATATTAAATTCAGTAGTCAACACCGCTTGCCCATCGGAAATAATTTTAAAATCAGCCGAAATTTTATTATTCGCCGATTCGGTGTCTTTAAAGCGTGTTTGCAAATCGGCATATTGCGCTTTTCCGGCAGTGTAAGCGTCCGTAAGTTGTATCAAAGCCATTTCATTTTCATCGTGATGTATTTTCAAAGGCCGGTACTTGCGGTCACGAATTCCGTACCAACCTCCAACGCCACCCGCAAAAGCAGCACCGAGAGCCGTTAGTGTCAAGATAAGCAAACTGTACATAAAAAACTATTTTCCTGTTCTATTTTCGGTTTTTATTTTCAGATAACGCGCACATGCAAATCGCAACAAAAAAACAAAATCGGATTTATGCCGCGCGTTTTCCGTGCAAATGTGGGCGGCGCCCCAATTTCAACTTGTAAAAATAATAATTTTTTTTGAGTTAATACCAAACCTTCAATTAAATTTAAAAAAAATATCGGCGTTGTATTTTGCGGACAATAAAATCCCTTACTTTTGTTCATTATTTTTTGATTTTTTTACAGTGTTTAAATGTTAAGGGTACTTTCTTTTTTTTACTAAAAGCAAGCGGGGGTGTATTGAAAGAAAGCTTAAACCCACAAATCCGGTACAGTAATTTTTTTTTATGGCTTTAACTACAGTTCAATTGCAAGAAACAGCCGCACAAGTACGGCGGGATATTGTGCGCATGGTGTACAATTGTCAGTCCGGGCATATCGGCGGCGCGCTCGGATGCACGGAATATTTTACGGCACTTTATTTTTCGGTGATGAAACGTTTGCCCGGTTTTAATATGAGTGGCGACAATGAAGATATGTTTTTCCTCAGTAACGGACATATTTCAGCGGTATTTTACAGCGTGTTGGCGCGCTCAGGATATTTTCCCGTCTCGGAACTTGCTACTTTCCGCAAACTCAATTCGCGTTTGCAAGGACATCCGACCACTCACGAAGGTTTGCCGGGTATACGCGTGGCATCAGGTTCATTGGGTCAGGGTATTTCGGTAGCTATCGGTGCTGCGTTGGCAAAAAAAATGAATAATGATACCAATACGGTTTGGGCTTTATGCGGCGACGGCGAACTCGAAGAAGGACAATGCTGGGAAGCACTCTCTTTCGCACCGTTTCATAAAGTAGACAATTTAATTTTGACTGTGGATTGGAACGGACAGCAAATTGACGGTCCGACATCGAAAGTTTTATCTTTGGATAATCTGCCCGCTAAATTTAAAGCCTTTAATTGGGATACACTGATTTTAGAAAATGGCAACGATATGAACGAAGTGGTTGCCATGTTGCGAAAAGCCAAACGCCGAACCGGAAAAGGTAAACCTATCGCCATACTCATGAAAACGGTAATGGGTTCGGGTGTAGATTTTATGACAAACAATTATAAATGGCATGGCACGCCGCCTAACAAAGAACAATTCGATAAAGCTATGGTACAATTACCGGCAACGCTGGGTGATTTTTAAAAAACTTTAAATTTGTTTTATGAAAGATATAATAGCTCAACCAAAAATTACAAACGCACAATTGGAAATTTTGAGCTTGTTTTGAGAAAATTTATCCGAAGAAAAATTAGTAAAACTGAGGCGTGTTTTAGCTGATTTTTTATTGGATGAAGTCTTTAAAGAAGCTGAAAATGCTGCTTCAAAACAAGGTTTTGATCAAGAAATACTCAATAAAATTGTAAGAGGTGATGTTTAAATTTAAAATTATTTTAGATACAAACGCTATACTGAGTGCTGCTTTCCGGCTCCAAAATATCAACCCGTACTCAAGGAATTAGCAAATGATGCGTATGATATGTTCGTCACAACCGAAATTATGCTTGAATACGGAGAAAAATTAACTGAAATATTCAATCAAAATACTGCGATACGATTTTTAGAGCTATGCCGCACATTGCCAAATGTACAATTAACAGAAGTTTATTATTGCCGGCAACTCATTCACGCAGACCCTGACGACGATAAATTCGTTGATTGTGCAGTTTCAGCTAACGCTGACTTTCTTGTAACGAATGACAGACATTACGGTATTTTGAAAAATATACCTTTTCCCCACCCTAAAGTTATTCGAATTGAAGAATTTTTGGAAATACTTGTTGCAAGTGAATAAATATTGAGATAAAAAACGAGATTAGATAAGTCGCTGTCTTTATAAACTTAAACAAAATATGCGTCGTCGTCATTTCATAACCCGTTTATCTTCGGGCGCGTTGCTGCTCGGAACCAACGCTTTGCCTTTGGGGGCACTTTTATCTTTTAAAAACGATTTTGTCCGGCTCACGATTTTACATACCAACGACGTACACAGCCGCATTGATCCGTTTCCGATGGACGGAAGCGCGAATCAAGGTTTAGGTGGTGTGGCACCGCGATTGAGTTTAATAAAAAAAGTGCGCGCCGCCGAAAAAAACGTATTGTTGCTCGATGCCGGTGATATTTTTCAAGGTACGCCGTATTTTAATTTGTATAACGGCGAATTGGAAATGAAAATGATGTCGCAATTAGGTTATGATGCTTCTACGGTCGGCAACCACGATTTCGATGCGGGTATGGATAATTTGGCGAAACAATTACAGTTCGCCAATTTCCCTTTGCTCAATGTCAATTACGATTTTTCAAACACCCCGATGAAAAATCATACACAACCTTATAAAATCTTCGTGAAAGATGGTGTGCGCATCGGTGTTTTCGGCGTCGGGATTGCTCTGAAGAGTTTGGTAGCAGACGCACTCGCCGGTGATACTGTTTATAATGATCCTTTAGCAACCGGAAATTCAACAGCATCACACTTGAAAAAAGAAGAAAAATGCGATTATGTCATTTGTCTTTCGCATTTAGGATATAATTATGACAGAGGTTCCGAGTCCGATAAAATCAGTGATGTTAAATTTGCACAAGGTTCTCGCAATATTGATTTAATTATTGGAGGGCATACGCATACTTTTTTGAAAGAACCGGATATTAGAAAAAATCTCGACGGGCATCCCGTTATCATTAATCAAGTCGGTTGGGCAGGTATCATGCTCGGCAGAATTGATATCACGTTCGAGCGCGGCAAATCTAATCGCTGTGAAACGTGCAAAAATATATTAGTAGGGTGAATAGTTGTAGAGACGGCGATAAATCGCCGTCTTAGATTTAATCGGCAATCCAAATCCGCCGCTTGCATTTGAGACGCGATAAATTGCCGTTTCTACAATCAATAAATTCCGATTTAAAATGAAAAAAAATTATCTCATTCTCTCGTTCTTATCATACTTTTTACTTCATACTTCATACTTTGCTATAGCGCAACAGCCGCCTTCTAATATGCGTTTGCGCAGCAAAATGAAGTTCGGCGGATTAGCCAATATCGGCGGATATACGGCGCGCGGACGTGAGTACGCGCTTGCCGGATCAACGACCGGTTTGGAAATTATTGATATCACGCAACCCGACACACCGAAACTCATTAAACATATTCCGGCTTTGCAAAGTCTCTGGCGCGAAGTAAAAGTGTATCGCGATTATGCGTACGTTACCACGGAAGCCGGCGGACAAGGTTTACAAATCATTAATTTATCCGGTTTACCGGATACAAACGTCGTGTACAAAAGTATTTCCGGACCGGACAGTCTCATCACTGTCATCACGCGGTCGCACTCATTGCATATTGATACAGCGAAAGGCTTTTTATATTTGTACGGTGGCATTACCACTTATAAAGATTTAGGGAATACTGCCGGTGCGGTAGTATTGGATTTAAAACCCGATCCATGGAATCCGAAATTCGCGGGGCGTTACACCGCCAATTATATTCACGATGGTTATGTAGAAAACGATACTTGTTGGAGCGGACAAATTTATAAAGGAACACTTACAGTTATAGATTTCACGGATAAAAAAAATCCGATTACGCTCGGCGAAGTGAAAACGCCTTTTGCATTTACGCATAATACTTGGCTTTCGGGCGATCATAAAACTTGTTTTACCACCGACGAAAAACCCGCTTCTTATTTAGCATCTTACGACGTAACGGATTTAACGAATATTCGATTGCTCGACATAGTACGATCTACTGCCGGCGATAATTCCATTGTTCATAACACGCACATCCGAAACGATTACGCGATTACTTCGTGGTATTCCGAAGGCGTTTTGATTCACGATGTTCACCGACCACACAATATGGTTCAGGTCGGGCAATTCGATACTTATCAATGCGGCGGCGTACCGAATTACGTCGGTACATGGGGTGCTTTTCCGTTTTTTCCGTCAGGTAATATAGTTCTATCCGATCTCGAAGGCGATTTTTTTTGTCTTACGCCGACGTATCAACGCGCTTGTTATTTGGAAGGAAATATCATAGAAGCAGGTACGGGTGCCGCGCAACCGATAACCGGTGTTCAAGTAAAAATAATTTCCGATGACGTTGACAAGAAAGCGGTAAGCGACGATAAAGGGAATTTTTATACGGGGCAAGTGTCGTCCGGATTTTATACCGTCGTTTTTTCTAAGCAGGGATATATCACGGTTGAAAAAGGTTTATTTTTGACGAAAGGTCAAGTAACGACTGCAAATATCGTAATGAACACGGCAAAAAAATATACTGTGAGCGGTAAAGTTGATACAAATGCCTATGTTCGTCTAAGCAACTTAACAGATAGTTATACCACAAAAGCAGATAGCAGCGGAAGATTTTTACTTAGTAATGTAACTGAAGGAGAATATGCCCTTCAATCAACAACAAAAAGTCTTTCGAGCGGCTTTGCTTCTGTTTACGTCAACAGAAATGTTTCTGATATAATTTATTCAAGAAAAGTAATTTTGGATAATTTTTGGACAGATTTAGGTTGGCAAGTCGAAGGTACAACTCAATCGGGTGCATGGAAACGTATAAACCCTACTGTATCGAGTAGTGAAAAAGGTTATTTATGGCGACCGAAAACAAGTTTAATTCCAAGAATATATACTGATTATGGATTTAATTATCAAAACGATAATTATGTTTACTCAACCGGAAATGGAAATTGTATTGCGGGCAACGATGCTCTTATAAATAATTATACAACGTTAGTTTCACCCGCTTTTCCTAAATTATTATTAACATACTCGGGTGCTTTCCTTTTAGATTATTGGTACACTAATCAAGATACGTTAAGCAATTTGGGAGGTAGTCTTAAAATATTTATTCGCACGGGTGCTTCCGAACAAGAAGTATTCAGTACATCTACTTCTAAACCGAGTTGGCAAACCATAGCAGTTTCTTTGAGCAAGATAATTTCACAGTCGGATAGTTTTAAGGTTGTAATAAAGGCAACAAGCAACAGCAATAGTTTTACTCAAGTTACAATTGATAATGCGCTGTTCAGTATTTCAGAAGCGACGCTTGATATTGACAACACATTCACCCTCCAAGCCGTGCCGAATCCGTTTTCGTCAACGTGTACGCTTAATTTCGATTTGGGTATCGGCATCAACCGTGCGGAAATTCAAGTGTATAATTTAGTAGGACAATTAGTAGAAAGAAAAAACATTAACATCGGTGTCGCGAATGCGGAAATCGGAAAAGAACTCTCCGCAGGTATTTATTTCGCAAAAATTGTGACCGATACTAAAATCAGTAAAGCGATAAAAATAATTAAACAAAACTGAAAGATAGATTTTTCGGAATAAACGAGATTGGAGCTATTTCGTTTATTCCGAAAAAAAGTCTTCAACACCGATTTATTTACCGTCATCAACACCTTCTTCTTCGCGTGCTTGCATTTCTTCGTCCGTTAAAGGTTCTTTGGTTTGTTGCACTAAATTGCCTTTTAAATCAAATTGTAAATTCACGTAATCGGTATCGGTCATCACTTCTACGTTATAAGCTTTTTTGTCCGGAAAATCCACTTGCATACAAGCATTCACGAAATCCGGTTTGTAATTACTCTTCAAATAATTTTGCGCTGTCGCCGGCAATTGATTCTGGTCTATGAAAGTACCTGCATAAATAAAAACGTTTTTTTTGTCGTAAAAAACTTCACTCGGTGCATTGTTGTTCGTAAAACTTGCCACATAACCGTCGGCGAGCGTATCCCATTCAATTTCCTGAGCTTGCGGAAATCTTTGTTTGAAATTGTCGCTCACAGCAGTTTGTTGTGCCGTTGCGGAAGAATTTGCAGGCGCATCATTGGTACCGCAAGCGCATAAACCCGTTAAGGCAACCGAAAAAATAAAATAATAAGGGCGCATAGTTTAAAATTGTGTTGTGAAAAAACGATGAAATTCAGGAACGATAAAATTTATTTTTTACTGAAAGATTTTTTTCCGGAGCGTATAAATAAATTAGTCAACGAAAGTACAATTTATTAAAATGAAATAAAAAATAAAAAACTGAAATAAGGGAATTTGTAAAAACAAAGTAACCGCTTTAACAACTCTCTTTCCTTTGCTCTTCGTTAAATTACTTTTAAATAGTTCACTATTTCCCAATCAATTTGCCACGATCAAAGAAAATATAACTGCTGATTCGGGCGGGTTATTTTTTACAAATCCCCTAAAATAAAAAAAAATCGCGCGAAGAAACTTTATGTTTTTCGCACGATTTTTTTTATTTTTTCGGATTTAACTCCGGAAAACTATCTGTTTTCAAAAAAATCTTTTTGTAAACCTGCATCATCGTGTTCGTTGTTTGCTTCATCTTCCCGATTGTGTTTAATACCGTCGGCAGAGGCATATTTACCGTTGTTGATCATCGGTCGCGCATTTTTTACTTCAACGCTTTTAGTGGCGTGCGGTACTACGCGCAATCGTTCTTTTTCTATCAAATTGCCGCTTGCCGAGCAAATACCATAAGTTTTATTTTGTATCCGCAACAGGGCTAATTCGAGGTTGCGGATAAAAATTTGCTGGCGCGACAGCATATTGTTCAACAATTCGATTTGAGATTGATTGGAACTTTCGTCTGTCCAATCGCCGCTTTGTCCGTTACTGTTATTTTCGTGTACTTCCGTCATTTGCTCTTTGAGTGAGCGTACTTCCAAAAATGCTTTTTCAAGTTTACCTTCAATGAGTGTTTTAAATTCGCGTAAATCTTCGTCGGAATATCTTACAGTAGCTGTTGTCATAAAAAATTCTGCAAAATTTTGAAAGTGAAAGACATATTAATACCTCTTGAGTAAATAGCACACGTTTTCCACTTTAATTTAAATGTAAAGAAAAAATCTTAAAATGAATACAGAAATGGGGGATTGGGCATACATCGCCCTTTTTGGATATTTTTCCGGTAAAAAGTACCTGACCATCGGCAGGAAGAAGTCCAATATTGTTTTGATTGTAAAAAATTAAAGTGTAAATAAATTTTTTCTGCAAACTTAATTTTTAAAGCAAAAAACCATGAAAAATAGTTGGTCGTTTTTAACAGTGCAAAATTAATGTTTTTTTCTTAATTAAAAAAAATTTTTTTAAATATATTTGCATGATTTTTTTTTAAACGACCGGCGGTTCCGGGTTAAGTAAAAATAATATTTATATCTTATAGGATACAGCATAATTTAATCCGTAAAATTTAAGGCACTTTAAAATCAAAATAATTTTATTCCGTACCTTGCGTTTGATTTCGGATTTGATGTTCTGAAAATCCGAAATCCGAAATCTAAAATCCAAATATGTCATTACGCGAAAATAATAAAGACAGGCAGTACATAATTATGGGAATATTTGTTGCGGCGGCAATTCTTTTAATAGGACGTGCCGCGCAATTGCAACTCTTAGATACGAGTTTGGGAAACAGAGCGAATGCCATGACCATTGAACGCAATATTCAATATCCAGCGCGCGGCGTTATTTACGACCGAAACAACAGTTTGCTCGTTTATAACAACCCGACTTACGATATTATGGCGACGTACAAGCAAATAGATTTCATGAATGACACCACGAAAATTCAAAAATTTTGCCGTCTGTTAGATATCGATACGGCTGTTTTCAGGACAAACCTGAATAAAGATTGGAAGAAAGGATTGTTCAATAAAAGTATTCCGTTTGCTTTTCTGACTTTGGTGACACCTCGAACTTTTGCGCGTTTTCAAGAATCGTTTTACGAATTTCCCGGTTTTTTTGCGCAATTGCGCCATGTGCGCGGTTATCCGCAACACAACGGGGCGCATGTTTTGGGTTATTTGGCGGAAGTGGGAGAAAAAATGTTGCGCGACTCCGGCAGTATTTATGAACCCGGTGATTATATTGGTACCACAGGTTTGGAAAAATATTACGAACCCTATTTGCGCGGAAAAAAAGGTGTCCATTTTATCTTGAAAGATAACGTCGGGCGTTTTGTAGGTCCATGGAAAGAAGGTAAATTGGATACGTCCGCCGTAGAAGGAAAAGATTTAGTCTCAACCATAGATCTTAAACTGCAGGCTTTGGGCGAAAAATTGATGAAAAATAAAATCGGTGCCATTGTAGCCATTGAACCCAAAACCGGAGAAATTTTGGCAATGATAAGTTCACCGACATTCGACCCCAATCAGATGGTGGCATCTAAAGACAGAAGTAATTTTATTGCCGCGATGCTCAAAGATTCTTTGAAACCGATGTTTGACCGTTCGGTTACAGCAGAATACGCGCCCGGTTCTACTTTCAAAGCGATGATGGCGGTGATTGCTCTCAACATGGGTGTCTGGGATAAAGACAGAGGTGTAGAATGCCGCCAAGGTTATTTTTATAACGGACGCCGACTGACCAAATGCCACTCGCATACTTACCCGTATAATTTGGAAACCGGTGTAGAACATTCATGCAATGCTTACTTTTGTACCCTGTATCGTGCTATGATAGACAGATTCGGTGTGCGTTCAGCGCGACAAGGTTTGGATTCTTTGAACGATTATATTTACAGGTTCGGTATGGGTAATCCTCTGGGGATTGATTTTCCGGCAGAGAAAGACGGTAATATTCCGACCTCGAAACACTACGATAAAGTGTACAGAAAAGATAAATATTGGTATTCCACTGCCATCGTTTCAAACGGTATCGGGCAAGGAGAATATCAATTGACGACTTTACAAATGGCAAATTTGTCGGCGATTATTGCAAATCGCGGTTGGTTTATTACACCTCATTTAATTCGCGGTGCAAAAGAATCAATGGACTCCGCCGCGTCTGTCAAGCCGATTCTCGGACGTTTTTCTTTAACACATTCTACCATGATTAATGCCGAATATTTTGAACCGGTGGTACGCGGTATGCGCAAAGTAATTGAATCGGGCACCGGCAACAACGCCAACGTGGATGGTTTGCGCGTGTGCGGCAAAACCGGAACGGTACAAAATCCGCAAGGAGAAGACTCGTCGGTATTTATAGGCTTTGCGCCCGAAGAAAATCCGAAAATCGCAGTTGCCGTGTACGTAGAAAACGGCGGTTGGGGTAACGAGTTTGCCGCACCGATTACAGGTTTAATGATAGAACAATTTCTGAAAGGAGAAATTCCGGCGTTTCGCCAAAACATTGTCGATCGCGTGAAAAATGCGCACTTAGTTAATACTGCCGGCAAAGGTTTGAAAGTAATTCATTAATTTACGATTTACGATTTACGATTTGAGATTTGAGATTTACGATTTTAAAAGTCGATTTCGCAAAAAAAATCGCAAATCGCAAATCGCAAATCGCAAATCCAAATGTTCGATTACATTATCATCGGTGCCGGATCTGCCGGTTGTGTTTTGGCGCAGCGTTTATCCGAAAATCCTGCGCACCGTGTTTTATTGATAGAAGCCGGCGGTAAAGATAAAAAAACGGAAATTCATATTCCTGCGGCTTACGGCAAACTCAATTACAGCAACGTGGATTGGGGTTTTTACACCGAACCGCAATCCGGTGTGAATAATCGAAAAATGTATCAACCGCGCGGAAAAACTTTGGGCGGCAGCAGTTCAACGAATGCGATGGCGTACGTTCGCGGACATCGAAACGATTACGATCTGTGGGAAAAACTCGGTGCCCAAGGCTGGGGTTATACGGATGTGTTACCGTTTTTTAAAAAATCGGAACACAACGAACAAATTGACGATAATTTTCACGGTACAAAAGGTTTGTTGAACGTGACTTTTGCTAAACAATATCGCACGCCTTTAGCGGAGGCATTCGTGAGCGGGTGTAAAGAAAATAATATTCCGGAAAACATGGATTGCAACGGTGCAGAACAATCCGGCACGGGTTTTTTTCAATTTACGATAAAAGGCGGAAAACGACACAGTACGGCGCAGGCTTTTTTAGTGCCGGCACTCCACAGACAAAATTTGAAAGTTTACACTCATGCTTTAGTCGAGCGATTAATTATTGAAAACGATAAAGCCGTAGGTGTAGTAATAAAAACGCTTTCGGGAATGCAAACGATAAAAGCCGACAAAGAAATTATTTTGTGTGCGGGTGCGTTTGCTTCGCCTCAAATTCTGATGTTATCCGGAGTCGGTGCGAAAGATGAATTGAAAAAACACGGTATTGAATTGAAAAAAGAGTTGGCGGGCGTTGGTAATAATTTGCATGACCATCTTTTTTTCGGCGTATCGTGTTTAACAAATTGGAAAGGCACTTTGAATAATGTTTTGAAACCCCTCAATCAGTCGAAACATTTACTCAATTATTTTATCAATAAAAAAGGACCGCTTACAATGAGCCCGTTGGAAGCGTACGCTTTTTTCAAGTCTGATGAAACAAAAATACAACCCGATATTCAATTTCATTTCGCCCCGGCACATCTCGGCAACGAAAAAAACTTAGCCGCCGGTGCCGATATTTACAATCCTGCCACCTATCCGAAAACGGACGGCTTCACTATTTTGCCGAGTCTCATTCAACCTAAAAGCAGAGGTTATGTGACGTTGCGTTCAAACAATCCGTCCGACGCGCCGATTATTCAACCGAATTATTTAGCGGAAGAAGCCGACTGCAACATTTTAATAAAAGGTTTTCACGCAGCAAAAGCGGTGATTGAATCTAAAGCCGTCAGTGCATTTACCGGAGGTATAAATTATCCGACCAAATACGTGAGCGATGACGATATATTGGCGCACATCCGCAAAACGGTGGAGTCTATCTATCATCCGGTTGGTACCTGTAAAATGGGTAATGACGTATTGTCTGTCGTAGATTCGCAATTACGCGTACACGGTATAGAAAATTTGCGCGTAGCAGATGCATCCGTGATGCCGCAAATTATTTCCGGCAACACCAACGCAGCTTGCATTATGATTGGAGAAAGGTGTGCGGAATTTATTTTACGATAAGAATTTACACAATTTCATGTTATTATTTGTATTTTTGTAGTTCGAGGATTAAAAACCGTACATCCAAAATCGAATATCGAATTATGCCTTTTCAACTCTACAAAAAACAAGAACAATGCGCATTGCTTGATTTCTATCCGAATGATAAAATCAATAACTCTGCTTTATATTTGCCGAGCGATGATTTGGTTGATGCCGTTAACGTAGCGTTGGCGCTCGGTCAACCGCTTTTACTGACCGGTGAACCGGGTACCGGAAAAACACAATTGGCATATCATGTATCCCATCAATTCGATTTAGGTAAACCTTTGATTTTTAATGCGCAAACATCTTCTGTTGCTACCGATTTGTTTTATAAATACGATGCGCTCGGGCATTTTCAATACAACCAAAATAATAGAGAGCCTTTAAGTTTGATTGAACTTGAAAAGAAATTTATCAATTTCAATGCGCTCGGTGAAGCTATCAGACAACAAAAAAGGTTGGTGGTTTTGATAGATGAAATTGACAAAGCCCCGCGCGATTTCACAAACGATTTGCTTTTCAATATTGAAAATTTGAGTTTTAAAATTCCGGAATTAGATAATAAGGAATACGCATCCGCCGATAATTTGCGTCCGATTATTATTATGACTTCCAATTCGGAGAAAAATTTGCCGGACGCTTTTTTGCGGCGCGTTGCCTATTTTCATATTCCGTTCCCGACACCCGAAGATTTGCTCACGATTTTAAGTAGAAAAACCGACGGGCTTTCGGAGGTTGATTTGAAATCTGCCATCGCTTATTTTCAATCGGTTCGCGACATGAAATTGAAAAAAGCACCGGCGACATCGGAACTGATTTATTGGGTAGTATTGTTGCAACAATTACTTTTCCCGTTTTCAAAATTAAATTCCGGTAAATTCAGTGAACAAGAACGCAGTCAGTTACAAATGTCGTACGCTGTTTTAGCAAAAAATAAAGAAGATTTGGAAACATTGAAAAATTCTATTTTATTATAAAAAGCGTTAATCGTAATAAACTTTGACAAAGTTTATACCGCCGTACATTAAATTGGAATAACCGCCTTTAGCGGCGAAGCCGGACTTGAAAGGAGCGACACGATTTTTTAATTTTTTTTAGGCAAAGCTTAAAAAAAATTAAAAAATCGTGTCGCTCCAAAAAAAACTTTTTCTAAGTACGTCTTTCAAGCGAAGCAAGAAACAGTGAGTAAATATCACTATTCCTGCATTATGCACGGCAGTATAAACTTTGTCAAAGTTTGAGAGGGAAAAAATAAGAAAAAAATGACCCTTATTGAGTTTAAAAAAGAAATTCAAAACCTTTTGACACAAGGTTTTTATAAAAATGCGATAGATCGATTGTGCGAGTCTGTTGTAGAGAATTCTATGTGGAAACAATCAATTATTCAAAACAGCGGTATATTTGAGCAAAATGAATCGGACTATAATTTAAAAGGGATTATTCCACGTAACGAATATGAACTGCAACGCAACAAAGTTTCCAATGCACTGTTGACGATTGCAAATGCACTCACCGAAAACGATCTCGCTCCCACCACAGAACAACAAAACGGTTATATTGCCGACATAGCTCAACTCGATTTAGAACCGCTCGGAAAAATCCAATTGGTGAACAGCGACCGGCAATCACCTTTTAGCAATTATACTAATTTTTTTCGCCAACATTTGAAATTGCCGCACCAATTTTATTTTATTGTCGGGTGTCCGGATACGCAACAGCCGCGCAGTTTTGCGGAGCGTGCAATTTACGATATCATAGAAAATGTTTTGATTGATGAAACTAACGCCATTGACTACGAACGTGAAATCAGACAAACCGGAGTAACAACGGTAGAGCGTATAAAAATTCCGAATTTACCGCTTGGTATTGATGCCGATACGCACCAACGCAAGTTCCGAAAATATTTTGCAGCACGTTTAGCGCGTTTCAACCACGAAAATGTTGCAATCGAAGATTTTATCGTTTCCAAAACGCTGCAATTGCCTTTTAAATATTTCACGTTTATTTTTCAAATTGATGTAGATTTATGGGATACTGAGGTGACAAAATACGTGCAATGGCTCATAGAAACTTTTAAAAAAAATGCGCAAACGCAACCGACTTTCTTATTTTTTTTAGTTGTGAATTTTCGTGGTGCATACAAAATTCCGGGGGCAAAACCGTTGGCATTGGAAACTATTTTGACAAGTGATAACGCCGATATATGTTGTTTGATTACGGATTTAATACCGATGTCCGCAAATGAAATCTCAAATTGGTTTCAAAGCGGAACCGAATACAAATTTCCGGTTTATAAAATCAATAATATCATTACGAAGTTCACGGAATTTTTGGTGTCGAATAATAGGCGAACACAAAACGATATTAATTTCAATATGGTGGATGTTGAGGAATTGCAAGAAGCAGTTTATGTAGCAGCTTTAAAGAACGATAAACAATGAACGATGAACAATTTTATAAAACCGAATTAGGAAACGAATTTTTAATTTTTAATTGACAAACAATAACGCAAAATTATCTGCATTTATGTCGGTGTTAATTGCCGGTTGGGAAACTGCCGACAGTTCGCACAGGCTCGGTACGGATATACATTTGCGGTTGAGAAATTTTGTGCAGCAACTACCATCGGATACTGAACCCGCACAACTCAAAACTTTAATCGCGCCGATATTGGCACACGACAAAGAACAGCAAAATAATTTTTACGAAATTTTTGATAAATCACTCGCCGGTTTTTCACAAAATTTTCCGGAAGAATTTTTTCAAAATAATTTTCCTGAAAAAAAATTTGAAAAAAATATTTCTCAAGAAAATATTTCCGGAAATATTTTTGAAAAAAAAATTCAAGAAAAAAAATTTTCAAAAATAATTTTGGGGATTGGTGCATTTGTACTAATCTTAATTTTGTTTTTTTTCGGCAAATTTTTTTACGAAAACTATTATCATAAAAAATTTGAAGTTGGGATAAAGGTTCCTTATCAAGAATTTAAAGCAGTGAATGTAACTGTAAATATGCTCAACTCAAGAGAGCAATCTGTATCGTTTGCCGATTGTGAAGATTCGATACCCATTAAAAACGTTACTCGAGTAAGTCAAAAACCACTTGTTCACACAAGATTACGCCTTCCCGAGGAAGATTTGAATAAAAAAGAAGGGGGAGAAAATAAGAGAGCCCAAAACGAGCGCGATAGATTGTTGTGTTATTTTGTACCAATTTCAAAAGGAAATGATACGGTTTTTTTTAGATTCAATTTAGTAAATGATTCAGTGCATTTGCATGCATATATCTTTCAATCCGATACTTTTTATATTGACCAATTTGCAAAACACGATGCCGTTGATACGCTTCCTGTAAAACCTTATCAACACCATCCGGATATTTCTTCGCTGATACCGAAAGAAACTTGGCATTTCGGTTGGTCGTATGCACGTTGGCGATTGTGGAAATGGTTGACAGTTTTGATGGCAGCGATTTTAATTTTCGGTGCAACCTATTTGTATCGGCGCAGTCAAGAAAAATTGATTTTAAAACACATTCCGAATAACAAGCCGCCTTATCTATGGTCGTTGAAAATTCCGAATGTGCAAGGTGTGACGTTTAACGAAAATTTTTATAAGATCATCAGCGAACTGCGTCAGCGTGGTAATACCGATGTGCAGCAAATTGATATGGCACGCACCGTAAACGCCACCATTAAAAACGCCGGACACATCACGCTGCAATACCGCGCACAAACGCTACCGAATGAATATTTGTTGCTCATTGATATGCACTTGCCGCAAAATCACCGTGCGCAATTATTCAATTTGTTGTATCATGCTTTCGATGACAGTGAGGTTTTGGTGGAGCGTTTTTATTACGATGGCGATTTGCGTTTGTTTTGGAATGAAAAATTTCGGCGCGGCATTGTTCTTAATGCCTTGCAAAGTGCATATCCGCACCATCGGTTAATAATTTTTGGTTCGGCTGTTTCGTTGTTGTCGCCGATAAACGGAAAATTTTCGCGCTGGGCAAATGTTTTTGACGCATGGCGCACACGTGCATTGCTCACGCCGCGACCTGTGAATGATTGGGATACACGCGAAGCGCAACTCGCCACAAAATTTCGTTTGCTGCCTTCCACCTTGCAAGGTATTGGCGATTTGGTTGAAAATTTGGAAGCGATTGAACCTAAAGATTATCGCCTTTGGAAAAAACTCGGAGATCGCCACGCCGATGCTTTGCCCATTACACCCGATTTGCCCAATGATGCACTGCTCGTGCTACTCGAATCCGCGTATGTAACTTATATCAACGGCAAACGCGACGACACTATGTTGCAATGGATTGCTGCTTGTGCAGTGTCTCCGATTTTGCATTGGGATTGGACGTTGCACATTGCGCACATTATTGATAAAGGCTCGAAAAATTTGTTATCATTAGAAAATTTATTTCAAATAAACCGTTTGCCTTGGTTTATTGACGGAAAAATGCCGGGAAGTGTGCGGCTTACACTATTGGATTGGTTAGAAAAAAATCATCCTGAAACTTTGATTGCTGTGCGCAAAGAATGGCAACAGGTTTTGGAATCGGAACAAAACACGCCGCCTCCCGATTCGTTAGCGTTTGAAGAGCACCGCATACAAGTTTTGTTCAATGAATGGCAATTGAATAAAAAAATGCCGCAAAAAAAATTCGATGAACTCGAAAATCTTTTGCGCCATAATGATGAAGCATTGGTAGTTGAATTTTTGCGTCGTACGCCGACTGCTTTAGATACTTTGGTGCCGCCTAAATTCAGAAAATACGTCAGAGATAACACCGGTTTTATTCCAGAAACAAAATCATGGATAAACGATCTCGGATGGATTTTGCCGATTGTATTTTTACTCGGCACGGCGTTGTGGTTGTTTCAACCAAATGGAAAAGATTGTGTTGGCAAAACATTCTTGTATCAAAATCAAACTTATTGCCTTGTAACACCGCAAGATTCACTAATTATGTTTGAGACATTATTGTGTGATAATATGAAAAAATTACACTATAAACTTGAAGATTTAAAAAATAAACTTGAGGAAGCAGCCCCAAATAAAAAGTTAGATACAACGAAATCAGTTTATAAATTCTTTGTAGGTCAAACAGAAATAGATTCTTCTAAAGTTTATTTTGATGAAATTTATTTGAATATGCTTTTAGAATTAGTGCATACGAATCATTTAGATTCCACTTCATTTTATAAAAATATCGGATGGGCATATTACAACACTACCGCACAATTTTACAACGAACATAAAAAAGACAGTGCATGTATTTTTTACAATAAACTCAACACTTGGGCTTGGCGCGATAGCGTTGCAACGGCGCAAGAATTAGAAAAATTGAAAAATATTTGTACCAATGCTATACCTGTGATTCAGCCAAATGCGCCGATTCAAATACCGAAAAAAATTGTACCCACCTCAAAACCAACGCCGATCAAAATGCCGCCCGTCGTTGTTCCACCGAATGCACCTATACAACAAACCAAACAAGAAACTATTCCGGCTCAAAAAACGAATGCAGGCAGCGAACTAAAACTGCCGGTAACTCATCCGTTAAATGCCCAACAGACTAAGCAAAACCAACCGGTTAATCTACCAAACGCTCTGCCTATTAAGCAAGATACAGTTTTTAAAGACCCTTTTGAAGATAAAATGGTTTATGTAAAAGGCAGCATATTCCAAATGGGTTGCGATGATAAAAAAGACGGTGATTGCAGAGGCGATGAAAAACCTGTTCACGCCATTACTTTAAGTGATTTTAGTATCGGCAAATACGAAGTCACACAAAAACAATGGAAAGCGATAATGGGTGAAAATAATAATTCGTCAAATTTTAAAGGTGCTGATTTGCCGGTTGAACAAGTTTCTTGGGATGATATTCAAGTTTTTTTGCAAAAACTAAACGCGCAATCTAAAACAAAATACCGTTTACCCACCGAAGCCGAATGGGAATTTGCGGCGCGTGGCGGAAATAAATCAAATGGGTACAAATACAGCGGTTCAAATGATTCAAACACTGTTGCTTGGAACTATGCAAATTCGGGCAATAAAACACACCCTGTCGGACAAAAACAAGCAAACGAACTCGCCATTTACGATATGTCCGGTAATGTTTGGGAATGGTGCAGTGATGGGTACGACGGAAAATATTATGCGAACAGTCCGTCACAAAACCCAACGGGTGCTGCTTCAGGCTCTTATCGCGTGAATCGTGGCGGTAGTTGGAGCGACACGCCGGTGGACTGTCGCGTGATGCTTCGCCGCAGGTATACGCCGGCGTATCGCTCCGACGATTTGGGGTTTCGCGTGGCTCTTTCCTCCCAGTGAGACGAAGCTGATTCCGGCTAAACTTTGAGCAAAGAAAAGTAGCAGAATTTCCGGAATTTCAGAATGAATCAGAATAATAAAAGATTGAGCGGAATGAGTTGCAATGCGGTGAATGAGGAGGGACGACGAATGAACGCTTTGCAACGACATGGAGCGAACGTTTAATTGGCACTACTTTACTCTTATGCGTATTGTAAGGGTTCAATATTTTGAACCCTGCTCTTAATCGGCAAAATAAACGTTGGGTTCAAAATATTGAACTCTTACAAAACGTTTACTTTTATTTTTTCCTATCGAGATCGGCAAATAGGGATCCGGTATTTTCAATTATTTCCCAATTAACATCCAAAAGGAGCCGCCATGTTTTTCAATGTTTTTTAAATTCGGATGCGACCAGATCGGTGTTAAAATATCGTGCAATTCTTTATCTTCACTGATAAAATAATTCGGTAAAATGGGTTTATAACGTTTCGGATCGGCTAAAATAAAGGCAGCTAATGTATATTGTTCCGAGTAAAATCGGTCGCACATAAACTGCGGATAATCGTAAGGCAAATAAATATCGTGGATATGCACCACAACACCGGGTTTCAGTTGCGGCAAAATTTCCATAAAAAAAACCATCGCATCGGAGTTCGGCAATACCCTGTGGCTGTTGTCGATGAACAGAATATCGCCCGCTTCCAAATTTAAGGCGTTAGAATTTGGAATTTGGACGTTGGATATTGTTTTTCCAATGTCCAAAGTCCAAAGTCCAACATCTTCGAGCGGTTGCCGAATAATTTCATCCGAAAGTGCGTCAATTTCGGCGCGCGGATAAGGGTCAACCGAAGTGATGCGCGTCCGTAAATTATTTTCTTTAATTGCTTTATAAGCCACTTTGGTAGAATTGCCGGAACCTACTTCGATGTATTTTTGCGGATTATAAATATTCAGCATCGTATAAATGCCCACGATATCGAGTGCCGGCAAAAAACTATTGTGCCACATCGGTGCGTGCGGATCGGTGGTGGTTAACGGAATTTTAGTAAAAACATCGGTATAGTCCAACATTTTTTTTAAAATAACGGCATATTCCAAACGGTGCGCATTAATAATATCGTACAACAAAGCGTGCGGCGGTTTTCCGTGTCCGTAACGCGGTTTCGGTTCGACTTTATAATCCAAGAAAACAGTTTGAAATTTCGGCGAAAGAAAACGATAGAGAGAACGAAGCATTTTGGATTTTAGATTTTGGATTTTGGATTTAAAATGTAGGATTTAACAAACAAAGATGAACGAAAACCCAAAATCCAAAATCCATTTAAGGAATTATAAAATCTCTTTCCGGATGACGACCGTGTGTACCTTTAAAATAATTTAAAATTTGCGGTAAATCTTTTTCATAATCGCCCGTCAGATAAAACGGCGCGTCAAAACCAATTGTTTTTGTCCCCCAATCGAATTTGCAGCAGACAATCGGTACGCCGGCTTTCATGGCTATTTGATAAAAACCGCGTTTGAGTTTATCCACTTTAGAGCGCGTGCCTTCCGGGGTAATGGTCAATATCAGATGCGGATCGTTTTTATAAAGTTGTACAACAGCATCCACGAAAGTAATCGCTTTGTCTCTGTTCACGGGAATACCGCCCAAACCGCGCATAAGATAACCAAGCGGAAAATTAAAAAGCGAATGTTTAGCAATAAATCGCGTATTGAGGTGAATTATCGGTCGCAATAAAATACCAACCGGAAAATCCCAATAACTTGTGTGCGGCATCACTACCACCACCGAACTCTTAGTCTGAACAGGATACACCGTTTCAAATTTCCAACCCCACAATTTCAAAAGAATAAATTCCGCTAATATTTTACGCATGATAGTCAATTACGAACTACGAATTACGAATGAAAAATTTAGTGTTATAAATCACGAAGAAATTAACCGCGATTTATTAGTCATAATTCAGTAATGCAAACGGGTGTTAAAATTTTATTTTCGGTGGTTTTAGTTAATTTTCCGGTTAGAATGTCAATTTTAAAAGCCACAATATTATCGGAATTTTGATTGGCGACCAAAAGCATTTTACCGTCACCGGTAATCATAAAATGACGCGGTATTTCTCCTTGCGTTGCAACGTGTTCAACAAAAGTCATTTTACCGGCGGCATCTAATTGATATACGGCGATTGAATTATGACCGCGATTGGAAGCGTATAAAAATTTTCCGGACGGATGCACCTGTATTTCCGCACCCGTATTTACCGCTTTAAAACCTGCAGGTAAATTATCAATCGTTTGAAAATGGGTGAGTGCACCTGTATGCGTATCGAAATAAAAAGCATCTACCGTTGAATTATTTTCATTAATGACATAAGCCGGCATTATCCCTTTTTCGTTCAGCAAAGCCGTATTGAAAGATAAATGTCTTGGACCGGCTCCGTGAACCGTTCCGGCTTTATGCACTTCCGTAAAATGTCCGTCGGTTTCTAATTTGTACACAAATACGGTATCTAAACCTTTATTCACCACTAAAGCAAAACGATTATCCGGTGTCGTGAACATTTCGTGCGCAAACGGATCTTTACCCGCATATTGCAATTTCTGAATCGCATCCGTTAAACTGCCGTCCGGTTTTACACCGTAACTTTCTACGCTGCCGTTGACGTAATTAGCTGTAAAAACAATTTTGCCGGTTTTATCCGTAGAAATATGACATGGCGCAACGCCGTAACTGGAAACAGCATTAAGTGGCGTTAAATGTCCGTTCTCGCCGATTTTAAAAGATGCTACTCCGCCGAACGGTTCATTCGGTTTTCCGCCCCCTTCACTCACGGCGTACAAAAATTTTTTATCCGGCGATACTGTAAGAAACGACGGATTTACCATCGGTGCAGAATCAATGACGGTGAGTGCGCCGGTTACAGTATCCATACGGCAAGTATAAATGCCGGGAGCTTTGCCGTTCACGAATCCTAAATTTTGAGTATAAGTACCGACAAATACAATAGGAGCAGTATCCACAGTTTTCTTTTTCATTTCAGGCGTGTTGTTACAGTTGGTCAGCGAAAAAAATAATACAAGTAGGAGTAAATGGCGCATTTTATTTAAAATGGTAAAGTGTAAATGGTAAAGTTTAAATGGTAAATACTTCGTAAATGGTAAATGGTAAATCTTTCAATGGTAAATGGTAAATCAAAACAGTAAATGAATTATTGAAACTGAAGAAGCAAAATGTAACTACAAATAGTAAATGGCAAATTCAAAATATTTACCATTTACCATTTACCATTTAAATTTTATCATTTTGCATTTAAAATTAAATTTTTTGCTTTCCTTAACGGCAAAGTTAAATCGAAGTTATAAAGTGGCTTAAAGATAAACCGATTGTGTATTCCGTCGTCTATTAATCAGAAGAAAAAAATATTTTAAGCACTTAAAAATTAATCGAACATGAAACGCATTATTTTTTTGTTTATCCTCGCATCAGGTTTATTAAATTGTTCAACATCGGCTTCGGCACAAAATTATTATGCTGCCAACAACAATTACAATTATACGGCTCACCACGAAACGCCGCGTTCCTATATTCAATACGATGGTGATCGCTACAGAGATAATGAATATCAAGAGCAAATCAACCACGACCGCGACCAATTAAATCGTTTGTCTGCACATATTCAATCCGATAAATTTAAAATGTTGAATGAAGTAAACAGAGGGGATTATCGCGGGGCACAACATGAAGCATTTGATATTTCACACGACCAAAAAGAACGCCAAGCTTTATTAAACCATTTATACTACGACGGTAATAATTGGCAAGCGGATCATAGCAGTATGAACGGTTACTCGGATAGAACACAACGCGAAGCGTTTTCCCGTGACATTAATCATGATGAAAATGAATTAGTAGAAGCATTAGTGCGTAATGATTTTTATACTGCACAAAGCATTGCCGACCATATCAATCGCGACACGCATCACGAACAATACGAGCAACACCGTGAATACCAAGAAAATCAGGGTCGTAATCGTCACGATTGGAGAAACTGATATTTTTAAAAATTGCAGCAAAAAAAGAAAAAGCTACACTCCGAATTTTCGGTGTTGTAGCTTTTTTATTTTGGAAAATAAGTTAATTAACGTGAGTTCGGGATTACATCCCGATGAGTTTACTAAGAATCAGAGAGGGTTTATTATCTAAAAAAGAATAGGCAACTAAACTTGCGACTATGTGAGCCATTGCATTGTACGGACTTCTATGACGTGTATGTTCG
>JBBRQS010000015.1:0-111694 GCA_038226035.1 Chitinophagales bacterium
AACGTTTAATGCGGCATTTACGGTTGCACTTGCACTTGCCGTACAACCGCTTGAAATATCTTTTACATAAACGGTGTAAGTATTGGGCAATAAATTACCTGAAACATTGTTCGCCGAAAAAACATTGCCGTCAAAACTGTATGTCACGTTGTTTTGAGCGGTAATCGTTATCACGCCCGTTGCTTTTGCGCACGTCGGTTGTACGACGGAAAATTGCGGAGCCGGCGGAACGTTTAATGCGGCATTTACGGTTGCACTTGCACTTGCCGTACAACCGCTTGAAATATCTTTTACATAAACGGTGTAAGTATTGGGCAATAAATTACCTGAAACATTGTTCGCCGAAAAATTTGTTCCGTCGAAACTGTACGTTACACCCGAACTCGGTGATGTAATAGTAATCACGCCCGTTGATTTCGCGCACGTCGGTTGTACGACGGAAACTGTCGGCGTTACAGGAACATTCGGCGCGGCATTTATTGTCGCGCTTGTACTTGCCGAGCACTGGGCCTCAAAATCACTTACGTAAACAGTATAGGTATTCGGCGGTAAATCGGTTGAAATATTATTTACCGAATAATACATGCCGTCGAAACTGTACCTTACGCCTGAACTCGGCGATATAATCGTAATCACACCCGTCGCTTTATCGCACGTCGGTTGAACGATGGAAACTGCCAATGTTGTAACAGGAGAGAAATTTACATTGACCGCATATGTATTTACAGTTCCCGAAGTACATCCCGTAGATGAAAATACCGCTCGGTATTGTGAACCATTATCGCCGTCAACGGGCGTGAACATATATGTTGACATATCACCGGAATTATACGCTGCCGATGTATTGGCAATATCCGTAAAAGCATTATCAGTCGAGCCTTTACGTTGCCATTTTACTGTTATTGTACCCGTACCGGTTGCTTTGGCAGTTAAGGTTATTGCGCTTTTATTGCACAACGGGTTGTTTAGCGAGGGTTGTCGTGTGATGACGGGTGCAGTACATATCGGAATACTGGCGGTAATATCAGTATAATTTTGATTACGCACGTTTAATCCCGAAACCGCATTCGGCAAACACGCGATTTTGTCTTGGTCAAGAGCCAGAGTTTGTAAAGAAGAAGGCAATGTCGGTAAACAGGTGATTTTGTTGCCATAGCAATACAAAAACGTTAAACTGCTCTGTAAAGCCGGCAGGATCGTCAGTTGATTACCAAAGCAATTTAAAGTCTTCAAGCCACTCGGTAGAGTCGGCAGACTTGTGAGTTGATTACCAAAGCAATCTAAAGTCGTCAAGCCACTCGGTAGAGTCGGCAGGTTTTTGAGTTGATTATTTTCGCAACTTAATTCTGTTAAACCGGTCGGCAAAGCCGGCAGGCTGGACAATTTATTAATGCCGCAATCCAAACCAGTTAAACTTGTAAAACCTTCTATTCCCGTTAAATCGGAAACTCCAAGGTGGTATAGATCAAGAGTACTGGAAAAATTTGCTGCGGCCGGCGTTAAATTATTACACACATCGATACAGGAAGGACAAGTACCGGATATCGCTTTTGCAAAAATGGCATCCGGAATATGAATGCCGGTGCTGAAATTCACTGTCACCGGTGTAGTATTTACCGTACCGGAAGCACATCCCGAATTAGAAAACACCGCTTGATACTGCGCACCGTTATCGCCCGCAACGGGTGTAAAATTATATGTTGATGTGCTGCCTGAAGTATACGCCACTGAAGTATTCGCAATATCCGAAAAAGCATTATCGCTTGCACCTTGGCGTTGCCATTTCACGCTCAGTGTACCCGTGCCGGTTGCTTTGGCGGTTAAACTTACGGCTGTACTAACGCATATAAGGTTTGCTATTGTCGGATTTTGCGTGATAGTCAGAGCGGCGCATATCGGATAGGAACTATAAATATTTGTGTTTGAATTTTGGTCATACACCCGTAAACCTGAAACAGCATTCGGTAAACACGGAATTTTTGCTTTATCGAGATAAAGATAAAGTAATCCTGTAGGCAGTACCGGCAAGCAAGTGATATTATTGAAACGGCAAATTACAGATTGAAATCCGGCCGGCAAATTTGGGAGACTTTGAATTTGATTGTTGGAACAATCTATAAAAATTAATTTGCTCAGAAATGCCGGCAGGCTCGTCAACTGATTTGAACCGCAATAAAATATTATCAATGAAGTTGGAAGAGCCGGTAAACCTGTCAGCTGGTTATTGAACAAAGATAAATAGGTCAAACTATTCGGCAAAGCTGCGATACTTTGTAAAGAAGTAGCTACACAACTCAGATTAGTTAAACTCGTAAATTGTTCGATGCCGGTTATATCCGTGACATTCAAACCGCTTATATTCAAAGGTCCTGAAAAAGTAGCTGCGGCGGGTGTTAAATTATCACACGCATCAATACACGTTGGGCAATTACCTGCAAGGCGTATTTGAGCGGCAAAATTTGCGTTTACATGAAAGCCGTTACTGAAATTAACCGTAACAGCGGTAGTTGTATTTACACCCGAAAAACAGCCGGTCGAAGAAAAAACGGCTTGGTATTGCGCAACGTTATCAGTACTAACCGGCGTGAAAGTATAAGTTGAAGTGCTGCCTGAAGTATATGACGCTGATGTGCCGCCAATATCCAAAAAAGAAACATCGGTTGCACCTTTGCGTTGCCATTTTACTGTCAACGTGCCGCCTATCGCTGCCGCAGTTAAACTTACAGCTGTACCAACGCATAAAGGGTTTGCTATAGTCGGATTTTGTGTAATAGTCGGAGTACATACCGGATAACTGCTTGTCAGCTGAACTGATCCGTAACCGTTATTTACATATTTTGCAGCAATATTATTATTCGGCAAACAAGGGATTTTCAAAAAATCAAAGTATAAATTTGCCAAACTGGTGGGCAGTGCAGGCAAACAACTGATGTTGTTATTATAACAAAGCAAGTTTATTAAACCGTTCGGCAAAGTCGGTAGGCTTGTTATTTGATTAATATAACAAAGCAAGTCCGTTAAACCACTCGGCAAATTCGGTAGGCTTGTGAGTTGATTGTTGTCGCAATATAACCGTGTTAAACTTGTAAAACCTGTTATACCCGTTAAATCGGAAATAGATTTATTACTCACATTAAGTAGGCCGGAAAAAGTTGCCGCTGTGGGTGTTAAATTATTGGAGGCATCTATACAAGTCGGGCAATTATAAGATAGCCTTATCGCTGCCGCAAAATTAGCATCCGGAATATGCTGCGCTTCCGATAAAGATAATCCCGTACAAAAAAATAAAGCGAGAAATAAATAAGTACGCTTAGTTTTTTTTTTCATGCTAATTACGTATGTCAATTTGTTCATTATGGTAATAAAATTTTAAAAATGTGAGAATGTAGTTGTTTACAGTGTTGTTATTTTTAAGCGGTAGGTTTGTAAAAAAATTCTCGTAAAAATTATCCGTTGATTTCGTAAATCAAAATTAAATCAAAAATAAATACAAAAGCCATATTTTAGTACAAATTATTTACGATTTATATCCAAAAGGTAGTAAATACTTATCGAAAAAATTGCAAAAGTCAGGAGTTAAGAATTATGAATTATGCATGACAAGTTAAAGGCAAAGAGAAATTTTTTTAAAAAAATCGAAACGAAAATAATTTTTTGAAAAAAATTCAAAAAAAATACGCAATTTAATTTTTCACAAACTTCACCGGTATTTGATTGCCGGGAACGGTCGTAATAAAATACATTCCCAGCCGTATAACCATCATGTTTAGATTTTGAATTTTGTAAAGCACTACACATACTTTTAAAAATTTGCGTTTGGTTGAAAAGTATTTTGTTTGTCAGAACTTACATTATTTTATATACCCGTCATTTTTCCGGCTTGTCAGAATATCGAGTTCCGATTGGCTCACAGTTTTAGGATGCCCATCCGGAACATATTTCGCATTAGGCATGCCTTTAGTAACAAGAACCCGATTAGTGAATTTACCGTTCACTAAATTCGATGTTAAACTGTCATAATTTATATAATTTTTTGAACCCGCAGGAACATATAGTCCGGCACCCGGTACACTGTGGCAACCCGCATAAGCGCATGATAAATCAATTATGGTATTTGCATTTGAGGTGTATGTTGTTTTCACCACAACATCTTCGTGTTGCAAGATACCAAGGGTAATAAAAAAATTCCTGCAGTTTTTAGATTGATTACATTCATTGTTTTCATAAAATGTAAATTGAAATAGATTAAAAAAGAAAAAAAATATTTTGTATGTTTAAGTTTCAAAAATTTTAAAATTGAAAATAAATAAATGCACTGCTGCTCTCTTGAGCAAAAATAAGTGCGATGATAAAAAATGCCCAAACTGTACCCACCGTCACCCACGACATTTTATGCGCCATATCCAAAACGTTTCGGTTGCGCGTGAGCCAATGAAATACCAACATCAATGGAATTATAAACGCTACTTTTAAAAGCGATAAAGTAGTGAGGAGCGGTTTACCGTCGCCAACAAAGCCGAACATGGATTGCAGCAAATCTCCGGCTTGCGCAAAAGTACCGGCGCGAAAAAATACCCAAGTAATATTTATCATAAAAAAAGTGAACATCGCGTACATAATTGAGGCACCGGGTTGTACCGAATTTGTTTCACGAACTAATTCAACTGAATCGGTAGTACCGGATTTTTGTCGCGCGTTTTTCACCAAACGTTCAATCAATAAAAATAAACCGTGCAACCCACCCCAGACAACGAACGTCCAATTCGCACCGTGCCACAATCCGCCGATAAGCATCGTCAGCATAAGCGCGACGTACATTTTTATCGCGCCGTTTCTGTTACCGCCTAACGGAATATAAACATAATCGCGCAGCCATAGCGACAGTGTGATGTGCCACCTGCGCCAAAAATCGGAAA
The DNA here is from genome assembly GCA_038226035.1 of Chitinophagales bacterium. Taxonomy (GTDB): domain Bacteria; phylum Bacteroidota; class Bacteroidia; order Chitinophagales; family Saprospiraceae; genus JAAFJT01. The sequence continues at coordinate 4,917 of JBBRQS010000015.1, forward strand.
AACCGACTGCCGCGTAAGGTGAATTAAAGTTTTGAGGTAAAACAAAACCCAACGCCATCGCTACGCCGACAGCACAAGTGGAATAACCGGCAAAATCAAAAAATATTTGTCCCGAAAATGCCAACACACCTGCCCATACATCTAAAGTAAGTAATTTGCCGTGCGCGTTGAAAACGCTGTCTGCTGTAGCTGAAAACATACCGTCTGCCAAAACGACTTTCATAAATAAACCGAACGATAACAACAACAATCCATCGAACAATTGTTTTTGAGTGGCTCTGTGCTGTATTTCAAATTGCGGCACCAATTGATTCGGGCGTACAATCGGTCCGGCAACCAAATGCGGAAAAAAAGTGACGAATAAAGAAAAATCAAGCAATGATTTTACCGGTCGGCTTTTGCGATGGTACATATCTATGGTGTAACACAGCGTCGTGAAAGTGTAGAAAGAAATACCCGCCGGTAAAATAATATTCGGTTTTGCGGGATGAAAATCAATACCCAAGAGATGCGTGAGCGATACAAAATTATCGAGCAAAAAAACGCCGTATTTGAAAAAACACAACATACCGACGTTACCGATAAGACTTACTACAAGTAAAAGTTTCTTTTTAGCGGCGTTTTCTTCGGTGTACAAAGCTCTACCAACAAAAAAATCAATAACAGTGGACAGCCACAAGAGTAAAATAAACGGCGGATTCCAAGCGGCATAAAAAATATAGCTCGCCAATAATAAATTAACTTTTTTTGTATGCCATGAAAACGGCAAGTTGTGCAAAATGAGCATGACCGCAAAAAATAAAATGAAAATATAGGAATTGAATACCATGATTGTTATTTGGTTTGGAAGTTTTGAAAAGCAAAATTTGTTTCTTTGGTTAAAATATTGACTAAGGCTTTAGTATAAATAACGGCATCGCTCGGACTGAGATGCGACTCTTCAGGACAAATTAACCCTGCCGTTTCCGGATAATCCGTGAAATAAAAACCTTTGCAACCGGTTTCTTTCAGCAACCTATCCCAAAATTGAGCTCTGGGAAAGACTTTTTTTTCGATATTATATAAAAAACCGCTTGACGGCGTACGCGTAAAAACAACTTCGCCGCCGCGTGCTTTTATTTTATCCGTTTGCGATTTTATGATTGCAAAAGTTGCCGCGAATTGTTCTTCCGTAAACGGCGGCGGCGGCGGTCCGCCCATAAAAAACTTCCAAACGTTTTTAACTTGCTGTTGTAAAGCAGTGTCAGTCAAAAATCGCGGACTCATTTTACATTGTCCGTTAAAGTCCGTGCGTTCAAATTCAATCGGAAAATTCGGCATCATAAAAATACCCGGTCTGCTCGATATTTGCAACTGCTCCAATTTTGCATTCGTGGAAAGGTTATATTTGTCGAGAAATACAAATTGCGATTCCAAAAACCGGTTCAACACAAAACTTGCGCGTTCTGCCGGCGTACGTTTATTGTAGCAAGCCAGATTTTCGGTCGCTTTCTGATCCATTTGTTGGATGGGGAAAAATAATATTTCTGTAACGTCCACCACAAGGTTACCTTTAAAGTTCGGGTCATCCGCTAAATTTTCTAAAATTTTTCTCGGACTGTCACCCGTAGCACCCAACTGAATGGCGTGTTTGCCTGTTAATTGCTCGAATGTAGTAATGTCCAAATCGTATTTAATGCGCGACGAACCCGCGAATACGACGGCTTTATCGGAAGGTTCGTAAACCATGGCGCGTTTATCCGCCCAAAGTGCCGGCGAATCGTCGTAAGAAGGTTCAAGCCCTTTGTGTCGGAGATATAACTCCCAACTACCCATCACAATTACGACGATAAAAAGCATTAATACTGCAGCTTGTTTCATTGGATTCTGATTCATTAAATGGGTTTTAAAATTGTTTAGAAAGTATGTTTAGAAACGATTTTTTTCGCTTTCATCTGCGCAAATATTATTTTTTTAAGAGCAACTCTTATTTCCGGAAAAACTATTCAGGCAAAATGTAGTGTGATTATTCCATATTTCGCCCGAATAGTTTTTATTCTCCAAAAAAATTTAACTTCCCGGTGCGCGATAGTTAACCAAAATAGTCGTTGCTTTATCAATCTCTGCCGGTGTCAACAGGATTGTGACGGATACATTTACCAATCCCGTGGCATTGAGATGTAAAGATATTGCGGCAAGAATTGTTGTGTCCGGCACTTCGGCGATGGCAAATACATCTGTTTCGCCGAATGCGTAATAAAATGCTTCCGATTTACCGCCCAAATCTGTAATCATTTTTTCAACGGCTTCTTTTCTTGTTGTAGCACCGTTTTTGAGTATCCCTTTTTGTCCTTCGGGCGTATAAGACGCTTTAATTAAAAACTTTGTCATAAGGTTTTGTAATTTATAATTATAAAAAAAATTGTTTTAAAAAAAATGATGTCATAAAGTTTGTTTTTCTATCAGATTCATTCCACTCTCGTTAAAAATTCGATACTCGGTGCGCCGATAACACCGGCACTTATCATCAGATTTTTTTTAGCTTCCGAAGTTCCTATTGTTTTTGCTTTTGCCATGTCGGTTACAGCAAAAACAATTGTTACCATATTCGGATCGTCTATATCACGCGCTAAAACGCGATCAACTAATCCTTGCTCCGCTTTAGTGGCTTTGCCTTCTGCATCGTAAACTTTTAACCAAGCGTCAAAATCTTTTACGCGATGTTTAATAATAAGTCTCGATTTATTTTCAATTTTTGTTTGATCGTTGTGAATAAAATTTAAGTAAGAAATTTCCGGCGCACCTATTACGCCGCCTTTTTGCATTACTTCTTTCAAACGCGGATCGGCTGCAAAACTTTTAGCTTTTTGTACATCCGATATAGAAAGTAATACTCTTAAAATATTCGGGTTTGTCACGTCTCTTAAAATAGCGTAAGACTTCATACCGGCAGCTTGTTGATTGGCTGCGTCACTTACATAATTAGCATGCCATTTGTCATAATCAGCCACTGTGATTTTAAAAGTCACAAAGGTAGTCGGCTCCGGCATTGCTGTCGCCGCCGGTGGCGCTTGAGTGGTGGCTTCCGGTGTTTTAGTCACGTTGTTATTACATGAAAAAAGTAATAAGACAATACCGACTGTTATTGCTTGAAAAAATAAAACTTTAAAAATTTTCATCCTTTTTGATTTGAAAACGTGAAAAAAAATAATTAAAAATACTTATTTACAAAAAATGATGTCACAGCGTTTCTTTATCATGTATTTCATTTGGTAAATTATAAAATCTTTTTACGGTTTAAGTTGAACTTATCATCGATTACATAACCTGAAATGAATTGTTTGGAAGTTGCAAAATTGGCAGCTCCGGGTCCATGACTCATATAATTGACAGCGATAAATATTTTGGCTTTACTAAGTCGTTGGCTATAAATGCGTTTATGTAATCACTTATAACTTTCATGTAAGCTTCGGCGCTCAAGTATTCTGCTATCCTATGTTTAAATGGTTGTGAATAAATAGGGGAAGTAAAAGTGCCGTGAACGGAATGCAATACTTGGTTTTCATTTTGATGAAAGTTTACTTTGGTTTAATAAAAAAAGTTATACAGGTCAACTAAAAAGTAAATTTTATTTCGTTTTTAATTAGAACCCTAAAGATAGAAACTTTATAAACACTATGCAAGCGATAAAGGACGTAAAGTGTGTTTTACTGCCCAAAGCAACACAATTTATTATCGAAGGAATAAACGAGGAGGGAAAAATAGGAGAAACAGGGTTGAATTGTTTAAAAACTGCTTTATAATCATAAGTCATCCCGAATTTTTGGATAGTTTACCGATACTTCACCAAAACTAATTAAAAAGAATGCCATTAGATATTAAATATTGGTAGCGGCGGGTTGAAATCCGCCGCTACCAATATTTCGCCCCTACGGTGCTTTTTAACTCACAAAAATAAGGATGACTTGTTTCGCCAAGTCAAAACTTTAAACCTAAAATTTTATACCCGCACTGACCATAAAATGTCTGCCGGCTTGCGGATATACTGCTGCGTAATTGATAAAACCATTGCCTTCGCGACGCACATACGGGTCGTTTATCGTCGGATTACTATCGGCGTAAGTATATCTCGAAGCATATCCGTTTGAAACATATTTGGCATCAAAAAGATTTAAGATGGAAAATTTTATTTGAATATCGGATATCGGCGATATTTTTTTTCCGAAGTTCGAAGTCTTATGCTTGATGTCTAAAATATAATTTAAATGCAAATCAGTTGAACTGTACGCCGGTAAAGCTGTGTTGGCATTGGAAGTATTATCCAAAAATTGTTGTCCGACGTATTTTTCGTTGAGCATAACCGACAGGTTATTTTTTTCGGTTTTTATGATGTCATAATATAAACCGAAATTAGAAATTATTTTCGGCGAAAGTGCAATGTCGGTATTTGTGTGCCGAATAGTTGTCACTGCGTAAGTATCCCAATCACTAATTGATTCCGTGAACTGGGGAATTTTATTTTCGGATAGTGTTAAATTTCCGTTTACTGCAAAGCGCGAATTTAATTTTACGACTCCCTCTAATTCTACTCCCGTACGATAACTTTTAGGTACATTAATGCGCAAGGCATCGCCGACATCGTTTAATTTTCCGGTTAAGACCAATTGATTGGTATAGTTCATGTAAAAAAAATTGACGTTGAATTGCGCGCGATCACTTTGTTTTTTCCAACCGATTTCGGTGTCAAATAAAGTTTCGGGTGTCGGTAAATCCGTTACTGAAGGATCCGTCAAATCGTTTCTGTTTGGTTCGTGGTGTGCTACACCGAACGATCCGTAAAAATTACCGAATGCGGCAGCGTTATACAAAAATCCGAATTTAGGATTAAAAAACGAATAATTCACACTACGTGAAATATCGCGTTGATTTTTATCAACGCCGTTAATCGCATAATTAACGAAACGCAATTGCGCATCAGTATAAATATGGAAGGTTGAATGATTTTTCGGTTCTTCAAAAACTTTAAAAATAAATTTTTGATAAATATTCCCGTCGTCTTTTACGGCATTGCTGTTATAATATTTCCGATTGGTATCAAACACGGAATTTTCACCGATAACGGATTGCAAAGTGCCGTAACTCGAACCCCAATAACGATTGATGCCGCCGCCGGTGATAGATTGAAATTGTTTTTTTTCGATATTGTAAGAAAAAATGGTTCCGAGAAAATCGTTGTTCAACCACAGACGGCGTATAATATCTGCGGTATCATTTGTTTTCGTGTCGGTATAGTTTGCCACCGGTTGGGCGGCTTTATATTCTTCGTAATATCCGACACCGTGCGTATAATGCAGCGTAATATTGAAATGTGCATCTGACGAAACCCGATGGTTAAAACTTAAATGCGCGTGTGTTTGGTCGTAATTATCTGTTTGATTTTTGTATGGCGGCGTACTTTCGCTACCCTCCGAATTGTATCTGCGCGTTGAATCGTTAGTGGAATAAGAAAAAGGAATACCGTACCAAGATTGATACGTTTTTTCGTGTCCACCGAAGATTTTTAACCGCAAAGACGATTTATCGGTGAGATAAGTTGCCGAAGTAAAAAAAGAATAGAGTTTCGATGCCGCTCTATCCACGTAACCGTCGGAACCGATGTAGGATAATCGCGCATCGAACATGAATTTATTTTTCAACAAACCCGAAGCAGCCGACAATGTATGGCGTTGCGTATTAAAAGAACCGAAGCCGATTTTATAACTCAAAAATTTTTCCGACGACGGATTCGTAATCATATTCACGGTTGCACCGAACGCGCCCGCACCGTTCGTGGAAGTACCGACGCCGCGTTGTACTTGAATCGTGTTGGTTGAACTCGTAAAATCCGGAACGTCTACCCAATAAACCGCTTGACTTTCGGCATCGTTGAGCGGCACACCGTCGAGGGTAACATTAATGCGCGTCGCATCTGTACCTCTGATGCGCAAATAAGTGTATCCTACACCGGCACCGGCATCGGAAGTTTCAACGAGTGACGGTAAATTTTTGAGCAGAAAAGGCACGTCTTGTCCGATATCACGTGCGCGAATGTCTGCACTTTTAAGATTCGTAAATGTTAAAGGCATTAAAGGCGATGCGGTATTCGACGTGATTGTAACACCGTTCAATAAGCGTGCAGAGTCTACGGCGTTTTGAGCCGTGCAAAATAAACCGAAGAAAAGAAAAAAAACAGGAGTGGTTGTACGCAACATTGGTATAACAATTTGTGGAGTGCGTCATGGATGACGGCAAGTTATACCAATACATAATCTGTTAGTAATTACTGTTTACAATTGCAAAAACGCCTTCGTAATTCGTAACTCGTAGTTGATTACTTTTCCCTCGACAGCATTACCTGTTCAGGTTCATTGGGTATAATCTCAGCCGTAAAAAATTACAGCACCCCGATTTAGTAATAGTCAGTTAACCTTTTTAGTCGTAAAGTCTATGCTTTGGCTAATCTACTAAATAAATAAACTAAAATTAAGAACACAAAATTACAACAAATGTTGTTGAATAAATTTTTTTACGGTAAAAAATCTTTCCGTTTGAGTACCTTCGAGTATAAGATATTTTTTTTTATAGGCGATTAGTGTTTTTTCGTACAACTCAAACAAGCGTTCTCTGTCATTCGGATTTTCGCGCAACGGATCGGGTTGCCAAGAAATATTTTTCGGTGAGCAAAGAAAATAAACGTTAGATATTGAGCTTTGGACGTTGAACGTTGGACTTATAAATTTTTGTTTCCAACGTCCAACGTCCAACGTATAAAGTCCAAAGTCCAAATTTTTTAAAATAAAATCATCGCAGGCACCGAAAATTTCTTCCGACCAAATTTTGAGCGTGATTAAATCGGTATCGCAAATGTAAAAATTTTTTTTATTTTCGGCAGCAATGCGTTGTGCACTTGTTTGGGCTTCAAGTTGCCCTTCTGCAATAATTTTTAAATCCGGCAAAGTATATTTTCCCATCGGTTTACCCGACAGGTACGGGCGCGCAAATTCTTGCGCTATCGGCACATCAAAAAATAAACGAATTTTTTCTGCCAAAGTAGTTTTACCCGTCGATTCGGGTCCGGTGAAGATGAGTGCGGCAGGGCTCATTCATTTATTATTTTGCTTTTCATCTTTCTCCAACTCCTTTACCACCGGCGTATACACTTTCTGCAAACGATCCGGATCTCGTTCAAGCAATGACATCGTAGAATCGAAATCGCGTTTACTGACGTGGTGTTTGTCGAAAATTTGAGTATAGTATTTTTTTCCGAGCGAATCTTTAACAAAAACATTTTCGGCATCTACTGCCGCTTCTGCTCTGTGAATATCAACAAGTATCGGCACCAAATTTTTTTCATCAATAGGCAAATGCGTTTCTTGCTTTTTGCACGAAAAAAAAATCAGAGTCGCAATAAAAAATTTAATCAAAATATTTTTTATCGAAAAAAATTTAAAAAACATTTTTTTATTTTTTTTCACAAATTTTTTTTTAAAATTTTAAAAAATTATTTTGAATTTTATTTTTAAAACGAGGTTCTAAAAAACCGTTTTGGAAAATTAAACTTAATGTAAACGTGCTGAAAGCAATGAAAACATTCACACAAAACAACAAATTTTTATTGAAAATAAAGTAAAAAATGTCTTAAATAAAAAAATCCTGCACCCATTCATATAACCGGTGCAGGAACAAAACAAACATACTATGAGAAAACTGAACCAAAAATATTTGTTTTGTAATAAATATGTATGCGCAAGTATGCATTAATTTATATTTATTTATTATGCGGTATATTTTTAATAAGCAATGGTATTTCTCAACTTAAAAATCTTTATTTTAATTTTTTCGTACGCACAGAAGGGAATATAAAAGACGTGCCTTTATATTCCCTTTTTCGTAAACGGTTGGATTTATTTCAGTTTCGGGCAAAAAATTATTGTGGCATCAAACCGCCACAGCCGTTGAAATTGAAACTATTCAGTTCGGAAGTTTTACCACCATAGATTGCAGCCGATTCGCCGGCGTTTAATACTTTGTTTTGCAGTTCGACTTTTAAGTCTTGAAGGCTTGAGCCTCCATTCTTTTTGTCAATCATAGTAAAATGTGTAAAATTCGTTAAATTTGAGTTTTGGTATTTTCTTCTTACTATAAAATTTTGTATTGTAATTGTTTTTCTCATCTTGAACAAAAAAGCAGATAACGCGAAATTACAACTTTTTTCTAAAAGTGCAACATAATTATTCTCTTTTTCTAAAAAAATTACTACATAAATGTCGTTAGTGTTTTGTTCAACCGCTTACAGAAATATGATTCATCCATTTACCTTGAAGCTTCATCACCTTTTCTATTACATCGCGAACGCAACCTTGTCCGCCTTCTAAGGGTGAAATATAATGCGAAATATTCCGAATTTCGTTCACCGCATCCGCCGGGCAACAAGGTAATCCGACATTTTGCATTACTTTAAAATCGTTCAAATCATCCCCCATGAACAAAACGGTGCTTGAATGAATATTGTTTTCGCACAAATAAGTTTTTAAAATCGGCAGTTTATCCGCCGCGTTCGTATAAAATTGTTTTATACCCAAATACCGCAAACGGTTTTCTACACTCCCGCCTTTTCCGCCCGTAATGACAACGACGTTGTAACCTTCTTCTACGGCTCGCCGGATAGCGTAACCATCTTTGGCATTGAAACTGCGCAAAAATTCACCGGCTTCTGTCACCAATACTTTACCATCAGTGAGTACACCGTCTACATCCAAAACGAAGGTATCGATGTTTTTGAAATAAGATAAAATATTTTTCAGTTCCGGAGAAGAATCCATTTCAAAGGTAAATTTTCTATGATAAATGGTAAATTTTTTAATTCTAAATACTAAATAGTGGAATTCAGTATTTAGAATTAAATAAATTATTTATTATTGTGCCGCCATTCATAAACCCATTTCGCTTGAATTTGCTCGAGATGTGCTTCCGTACTATCTTCTTTTTTGCCGACGAAATTGGGTAATTCTACAACCCAATTTAGTAAATCGGTAAAGCGAATGCGATAAATTTTCGATTCATTGAATGTTGCTCCGTATTTTTCGTAGAGTTTCATCGCAATATCTTCGTGTTCTTGCCACGTAATGGGCATATCATCAAAATCTTGAAATCCGGGCATTTATTTAATTAATAATTATGAGTTAATAATTAATAATTATTAATTAATGACCAACAATTAAATATTTTCAGAATTATTAATTGCTAATTATTAATTATTAATTATTAACGAAATCCGCCGCGATTGGGCTGATTAAATCCTTTCGGCGTTTTGTTATTGGAGAAAGCGTGCATCATTTCGCGCATTTGGTCGAAATTTTTTATGAACGCATTAATGTCTTCCATAGAACGACCGCTACCTTTAGATAAGCGTTTTTTTCTGCTCAAATTCATCATATCCGGATTGGCGCGCTCTTTCGGTGTCATGGATTGAATGACGCACTCCACTTTTTTGAAATCTTTATCGCTGATGTCCACATCTTTCAATGCTTTTGCTGCTCCCGGAATCATATTCATCAACGATTTTAAATCGCCCATTTTCCGAATACTTTCCATTTGTTTCAAAAAATCGTTGTAATCGAATTTATTCGCTTTCATACGCTTTTCGATGCGCTTCATTTCTTCCTCATCGAATTGCGCTTGAGCGCGTTCAACGAGTGTCGTCACGTCACCCATGTTCAAGATGCGTTGCGCCATCCTGTCCGGATAAAAAACATCAAGCGTATCTAATTTTTCACCTTCCGAAGCAAATTTTATCGGTTTGCCGACGGTATATTTTATACTCAAAGCCGCACCGCCGCGTGTATCACCGTCCAATTTAGTGAGTACAACACCATCGAAATTTAATCGGTCGTTAAATGCTTTTGCCGTATTTACGGCATCTTGACCCGTCATAGAATCAACTACAAAAAGTGTTTCATTCGGTGAAATAGCTTCTTTTACTTTCGCGATTTCATTCATCATCGCTTCGTCTATTGCTAAACGACCGGCAGTATCTACTATAACGACATCGCGATTTGTTTTTTTAGCTTCAGCAATCGCGTTGAGTGCAATTTCTACCGGATTTTTATTTTCTATTTCCTTGTAAATCGGTACGCCGACTTGTCCGGCTAAAACCGTCAGTTGGTCAATTGCCGCCGGACGATACACATCACACGCGACGACCAAAGGACGTTTACCTTTTTGAGTTTTTAAATAATTTGCCAACTTACCCGTAAAAGTCGTTTTACCCGAACCCTGCAAACCCGCAATAAGTATCACCGTCGGATTTCCTTTCAGATTGATACCGACCGTTTCACCGCCCAGCAAGTCCGTGAGCTCGTCTTGTACGATTTTCACCATGAGTTGTCCGGGTCTAATGTTTTTCAAAACATTTTCCGTACCCAACGCGCGATCGCGTATTCTATCCGTAAAATCTTTGGCAATTTTGAAATTCACGTCCGCATCGACCAAAGCACGACGTATATCTTTTATCGCCGCGGCAACATTGAGTTCCGTGAGTTTATTATTTCCTTGAATGACTTTAAAGGCGGAGTCGAGTTTATCACTTAAACTTTCAAACATAACTTTTCAATTAAAAATTAAAAATTAAAAATTAAAAATACTTTTTGAAAAATCATTTTTAATTTTTTGCAAATTTACGGTATGAAAATGTTGTTGTGATGAAAAAAATAAAATTTTTGAGAAAACTTATTATTTTTACTTTTGAGAAACAAAACAAAAAGTAACTAACATGAGAATACTTTACGACAAAACTTGGAAAAGCGTCATTACAGACTTTTTTATTGATTTTTTTGGCAATGTTTATGCCCGATCTTTTTGTCGATTGTGATTTAACTATTCCGCCGAAATTTTTGGAGCAAGAACCGTAAGCAGCCATAGCCGATAAAACTAACAGAGTTACTGATAAATTAGTGCAAGTAAAACTCAAAAACGGAAAGGAAAAATGGATTTACGTACACATCGAATCTGAAACCGAGCCTAAGGCTGATATTTGTGAGCGAATATTCAGGTATTATCATCAAATTTATGATAAGTACGGATAGAAATAACAGCTGTAGTCATTTATACAGGTTTATCAGTTCCGAAAATAAATGACCGTTATGAAGTATTTTCTTATGGAACTAAACTATCCTACACGTACAATACCTATTTAAGTACCTCGGCAAAATGAAGCAGAATTAATACAAAATCCGAATCCCTTTGCAATTGTTGAATTTACCAATTTTTATGTACTTCGAACAAAAAAAGATACTGATTTACGTTTGACATTCAAATAAAAAGTATACGAATTGGCAGAAAAAAGAAATTATTCGCGTGGAAAAATTATAAAACTTCTTATATTTAAATCGGAATACGTTACAATTCGTTACGGGAGCAAGAAAACGGGGCAAAAATAAATTTCTAAAAATCTAATTCATTTGGTATGCAAAAACTTGTATACAAATGGGTGGATGAAAATAAACGAGGTTATAATTTTTCGTCCACCCAAAAATAGACGAAATTAAATTTTTTTTACCCAATAAAAGTCTGAGTAAAGATTAAAAATCCAAAAGTTTTCAGAAAAAACGGCGTGATTTTGATTGGGTTTTATCTTTAACATATTTTTAACGAAATTTTTATGTGGCAGCGTACAAAAATAATCGTCAGAATTTCGTTCCTTTGTTTTACTCGCTTACAGGTTTTGAACAAAAACAATTATTATTCAATTATTTTTAAATTTAATTAAATTCTTTCAGCCAATGAAAAAGTTTTTAGCTGCCGCCTTGATGTTAGGTTTTGCCACTTTTGCAAGCGCACAAGCACCTGCAATGACTACACCTGCTACGACGACTACGACTACACCTGCTCCTAAAATGGAGAAAGAACAGAGAATGAGTCATAAACCGGGTACAGGAACTGCAACAACACCTGCCGCTGTTACCGGTACAACTACAATTAAACCTGCCGCTTCCGGAGTGAGGAAACCCGCGAAAGGTCAACATCCGGATAGAATGGATGTCGATATGCAATCGCCTGTTAAAGTATCGCCTGCAATTACTGAAGCGAATAATTTCAATGGTGCAATGGACGATTTACATAGAAAAACATCTGCTGCAAAATCAGCTGCACAAGACAAAGTGATTTCTAAAGATGCTGCCGGACATGATATTCATTTGGGTCCGGACGGCGGTCAATACTACATCAACAAAGAAGGTACAAAAACATACCTTAAAAGTACGGCTAAAGTTAAAGTGAACTAATTTTTTCGGTTCAATAATACAACGCCTGCCCGATTGAATCGGGCAGGCGTTTGTCGTTGGGCGAAGTTTGATATTTCCTTTCGATTAAAAAGTACAAAACGTTTTACCGATTTGTGCAACAAACGGCGAAGCTCCATTTAAGATTTCCGGATTTTTGGTACCGTAAATGTATCTTGAAAAATGAACGGCAATAATTTCATCGGGTTGCAATAAATAATCGGTACCGAAATAAGTATTGACCGGTCGCAAGTCAAAATTTTTTTAGAAGCGGCTTGCTGTTCCGCATTTAAAGCACTTGGCTGTGAACGTAAAGAAGATTGATAGAGTAATTCAAAACCGCCGAGAAGGTAAATATTCAAATATTTACGGCAACTTTGAATATGAATACCGAAAGTTTGTGCTGTCCAAGGGAAGTCTTTTCCTTCCCCCAAACAGTTTAATGTAGCGTAAGCGCAAGCGGATATATTCAAGACCGTATTGATAAAAATAGAGCGAATAATTCTTTTCATCAAAACCCTTTTTATCAAATTTTTTTCGTGTTGAAGTCATTAATAAAAGTACGGTAAAATCACCCGAAAGGGAATAATAGACAAAATTCAATTTTTTTTCACCCAATAAAAGTCTGGATAAAGATTAAAAATCCGATAGTTTTCGGAAAAAACGGCGTGATTTTGAATGGATTCTATCTTTAACATATTTTTAACGAAATTTTTATGTGACAGTGTACAAAAACAATCGTCAGAATTTCATTCCTTTGTTCTACTTATTTATAAGTTTTGAACAAAAACAATTATCAGTCAATTATTCTTAAATTTAATTAAATTCTTTCAGACAATGAAAATGCTATCAGCTGCTGCTTTAATGTTAGGTTTCGCCACTTTTGCAAGCGCACAAGCTCCTGCGACAACTACACCTGCAACGACAACGACGACTACTACTACGACTTCAACTGCTCCAAAAATGGAGAAAAAACACAGAATGAGTCGTAAAATGAGTACTACGCCTGCAACAACAGGAACTGCAACAACAGGAACTGCAACTATGCCCGCTGCTACCGCTACAACTGCAACTAAACCTGCTACCGCTACAACTGCAACTAAACCTGCTGCTACGGGAGCGATGAAACGTACGGAAGGTCAACATCCGAAAAAAACGGTTGCTGAAGAACAAGCATCTGCTGCAAAATCAGCTGCACGTGACAAAGTGATTTCTAAAGATGCTGCCGGACATGATATTCATTTGGGTCCGAACGGCGGAGAATATTACATCAACAAAGAAGGTACAAAAACTTACCTTAAAGCTAAGGCTAAAATTAAAGTAAACTAATTTTTTCGGTTCAATAATACAACGCCTGCCCGATTGAATCGGGCAGGCGTTTGTCGTTGGGCGAAGTTTGATATTTCTTTTCGACTAAAAAGTACAAAACGTTTTACCGATTTGTACAACAAACGGCGAAGCTTCATTTAAGATTTCCGGATTTTTGGTACCGTAAATGTATGTTGAAAAATAAACGGCAATAATTTCATCGGGTTGCAATAAATAATCGGTACCGAAATAAGTATTGACCGGTCGCAAATCGAAATTTTTAACCTCTTGAAAATTTTCGTCTGTTGCTCCGGTTTTCAGAACTTCAAAATATTCGACGGTCTTTTTACTTCGAATGACTGCCGTGTCGCAATACAAATAAAAATTCAGAAGTGTATTGGGTGTATTTAATTGTTTCGATACGCGCCAAAAGTATTGATATCCGACGGCATCGGGATTGGTAATTAATTCTTTTCGGTCGGAAAAATAAACAAGTTTATCTGAAAATTTTTTTTCAAAACCAATCAAAGAAAATAATTTTTGTTTCAGTGCCGGGTTGTAACGCAACAATATGTGACACAATTCATGCAACATCGTTTGCAAAAGAAACGTGCGATCGAGCATCAAAGATTTTTCCGGAATAATGATCGCATCGTTGCGCGTAAAAAAAGTATTTTCGCCATATGGTGCAATTTTGGTTTTTATCAGGTTTATTTTTTCGGGTAAAGTTTTAACGCCGCATTTTTCGCACAAAGAAAACAATTCGGAAAAAATATTTTTTAAAATATTTTTTTCTTTTTCTGAAAAGTTTTCCGGTAAATTTTTCAGAAAATTTTTATAAAAAAAAATTTTCTGAAAATTACTTTCAGCGTGCAAAAAAATTTCGGGCGAAAAAAAAATTTTCATTTGCAAATCCATATCCGCCTCCGTCACATAATCAAAAAAATGTTCGGTGGTATCTGTCGAAATAATTTCACCGGCATTTTCTTTACCGCAAAATTCAACGGTATATTTTTCTGAAAATACAATTGTGTCCGCAGGTTCATTTTTTTTACAGCCGGCGCAAAAAATCATTATACAAAAAACGCAAAAAATCAGGCGGTAAACAAAATAATTTTTCATTTATTCAGCGTACCGTTTATTGTAAGTCACGAAAAAATGAATCCATACGGAACGAGATATACGAAAAATCCAAATCAATAATGAAAAAATAATAATGGCACATATCGCAAATGCGGTTGTTATATCAATGTTCAAAACAAATTTAGCAATCGCAAAAAAACTGAACATTAAAAAAGCCGAAATGAGATAAGATATAAACATGGAACCGTAATAAAATCCGGGTTCCAGCATATATTTTTGTCCGCAATGCGGACAAACATCGTACATTTCAAAGGGTTTTTTGAAACTGAACGTCGGTGTTTCGTATAAATTACCGGTATGACAACGCGGGCATTTCATCGCCAGAATACTGTATAAAACTGAAGGATTAGCCATATTTCGTACTTTAAGATTTTACTTCATCGAATCTTGTATCGTAATCTTCGCGCAAAGTGTGCATAAGTCGGTCCCAGATAAGCGTATAAAGTCCGTAATTACCAATAAAATATTGGTGATGCTGATTATGCGCCACCGAAGTATTTATCCATTTGCCGAACCAATGCCGATTGAAATTACGCGGATACAACTCGTAACCTAAATGCCCGTACACGTTATAAACGATTTGAAATAAGAAAAATAAACCGAAATTAATAATGTACACCGGAAAACAAAATGCAAAGATAAGATAGATACCGACTTCAACAAAAGATTCGAGCGGATGAAATGAATAAGCCGCCCAAGGCGACGGATTCGTAGATTTATGGTGTACTAAATGAAAATATTTATAAATTTTAGGTTGGTGCATCCAACGGTGCATCCAATAAAAATAAGCATCGTGAATGAAGAACATCAGCACAAACGAAAAAAATAAATAAAACGTACCGTATTGCCGCGGATCGGTATAAATTAAAGTGTGCGGACGAACATACGGATCAAAAATAACGATTGCCGGTATTATAGCAAAAATTAACATGGCTGATGCGGAATACAATACTTCGCGTCGAATATCACTGTTTTTAGGAAATTTATCTTGAATTTTTCTGAATCCCGTTTTATTTTTAAAAAGCAGATAAAAAATTACAAAAGCCAAACCCGCTACAAGCGCATACCGCGTGGATACATTTTGCAGAATAAAGAAATACTTATTCATTTTTCATTTCTGTTAATTGATGAATTATGCTGCAAATTTAAGGGGTTTACTTGAATAAAAACATTTGAAAACGCTCAACGGTTGAATTATTGGGTTGAAATGTTTTTTAAAATTCAATATTATCGTTCGGCTCAAGTATTTACCTACTCAAATAAAAAATCACAACGCTCATTCCGGTTTGAAAACCGAAAAGCTTTATTAACAGGTCTCCCCTTGCACCTGATACATAAAAATAAAAATGAAAACGCCGGTCGAAACGAAAAAAAACCGCGCAAGAAATTAATTTTTTCTTGCGCGGTTTTTTTTCAAAATATTTTTTTTTCAAAAAAAATAAAAACTTTTTCAAAAAAAATTTAAAAACTTTTTTTGCGCGTAATTTTTTTATTTTTTATCGCAAAATAAATTCAAAAAAAATTGGCAAGCCGAGCCTTGAACAAAAACTGTTTGAGCGGAGCGAGTTTTTTTGTTCTTGAATTTTTCTTTGTTTCTTTCTTTTTTTTCAAGAAAAAAGAAAGAAAATTCACGCGGGGAAACACATAAGTGCAAGCAAAAAAACTTCCGCCCTTTTATTTACTTTTTTGTCTTGATACAAAAAAGCAACAAGCAAAGCCTGAACAAAAAAGCTCCCTCCGGTCAAACAGTTTTTGTTCAGGCTTTGCTTGTACCAAAAAAAATTTCGATATAGGATAAAGTATATTTGAGATGCCTCAGTAATAAAAATCAAAAGGCAAATCGAATTTTCCTTTAAAGAATGAGTTAAAATCAAATTTTCTGCATATTTTTACTTTTTTTTAGGAAGTTTGTGTAAAATAAATATTGTTTAAATCAATTTAATTCAAAATGAAAAAAAATCTTTTAGCGAAGTTACTTTTTGTAGTTTTTATGTTTTCAGTAGGCACATCCATTTTTGCTCAAAAGAAGTGGGGTGGCATGACGCTTTATACCGTTCGCAATGAAATGGGAAAAGACCCTAAAGCTACGCTCAAACAAGTAGCCGATTTGGGTTACAAGTATATTGAAGCAGTTGATTACAAAGCCGGTAAATTTTATGGGATGACTCCGATTGAGTTTAAAACTTATGTAACAAGTTTAGGACTTATACCTCTCTCCGTTCACATGGGTTCAATGACTTTAGATAATGCCGATAAACTGATAGCTGATGTAAAAGCTGCCGGTTTTAAATATTTCATTGCCCCTGTGCCGCCAATGGGTATGTCTAAATACGATGTGGCAGCAAAATCGATGGCTATGCAGGATAGTATAGAGAAATTAACCAATATCCTTAATACAATAGCGCATAAAGCAAAAGCTGCGGGTCTTGAATTTCTTTATCATAACCACAATTTTGAGTTTAAAGCTAATAAACAAGGCATTATTCCTTATGATTATTTGCTTGAGCATTTGGATAAAAAATACGTAAACTTTCAAATGGATTTGTATTGGGTTACAAAAGCAGGAGTTGATCCTGTAGCTTATTTTAAAAAATACCCCGGTCGTTTTAAAATATGGCATGTGAAAGATATGGATACGGTAGGTCGTTTTGCACCGGTAGGTCGAGGAACTATTGATTTCAAAAGGATTTTAGCTAATAAAAAACTTTCAGGAATGAAATATTATATTGTAGAGCAAGACCAAATGTATGATGGTATGCAACCATTTGAAGCCTTAAAAATAAGCAAAGAAGGCTTGACAAAGTTTGGTTTCAAATAAGACATGCTTGTTTTGCGGTTGAAATAGCAGGTTGAAATGTTTTAAAAATTGGAGCAACTTCAACCTGCTATATCCACCTCATGTACGCGGCACAATTCTCTTATTTCTTCATCATAGCCGATATTTTCGTGAATTTCTTTTTGACGCGCAATATACGCCTCTACTTTTTCTAAACCTGATGGGCTTACGGAAAAAGCGCAATATCCTTCTTGCCAACTGAAACGCGCCCAAACCGTATTAAAATCGCGATCGCGGTACCATTGTTCCGTCGCTTTTTGTACGTATTGAATTGTATTATGCACGGATTGAAGCGGATTTTGTTCAAACAGAAAATGAACATGATCGCTTTTGCCGTTGACGGATTTAACGATACAACCTTGTATTTTCAAATTTTTTTCAATTTGAACACAAAACAAATCGGACACGGTATCTTCTATCAGCACACTTTGTTCGTGTACTTTTATGATGCCGTGTACCCATAATTTGAAAAAAGTGTGGCGCATTTTTTAGTTGGTTAGTTGGTTGGTTATTGTAAGTTAACTTGAGTTGAAAGATTCAAAAAAAGGCGTAGCCTCGACTAATTTTGTAGCAACGGATTTTAATCCGTGGAAAATGTTACAAAAATTAATTCGAGTTCCGTAGGGACGGTGCATATTTTCGCTCAATATGTGCCGTTCCTACGGAACTCGAATTAATTTTTTATTTTTTTTCAACGGATTAAAATCCGTTGCTACAATATAAACCGAGCCTAACGGCTCTTTCAAAAATATCTAAACTCACATTAAGTTAATATTTATTTTTAATTTTTGACTAAACGACCAATCGACTAAACGACTAAACGACCAACCGACTAAACGACTAAACGACCAACCGACTAAAAATTTATTCATAAACATACAAATTCTTCAAGCGTTCCAATAAAATCAACATTTTAATATTAATGTTTGGATTGACGTTAAAAAAATGTTTGTTAATCGTAATCCACGATTTCTCTCTTACTAATTGTGTCAGGTGATGATAATAAATTTTTTGTGGCGGGTGCATTGCTGATCGCCAATAGAGTGCAAAAGGCGTCATTGCAAAACCCTCTTTGCTGTTGCCGAGCCAAGATTGGTCGCAAATAAATATCGGGTACTCGTCTTTTGCCGTAAACAAAAATTGTTTGTACGCCCCAATGAGTTTATCTTCGGGAATATTAAACGCATCAAAATAAATTTTTTCTTTTTCTTTGTCTAAGTCCAAAAAATCTAAGACAATATCTTTGATACTTTTTTTAGTAAAATTGATGCGCTCGTATTGAAAAATTTTTTCGGAAAGTTGCACCGGGTTCAGGTCTTTGCAATTGTAAACAATAAAATACAACGCCAAAAAATAAATTCCGTTCTGAATTTCTTTTTCCAATTTTTCGCGCGCGGGTTTACCTTCGTTCATAAACCTTAATTCGCAATCGAGGGCTAATTGTTTGGAGCGCGTATCTACGGTTTCCATAAAGCCGGATGTTATCATGTTTTGCAGATATGCCTCTACGTTTTTGGGTTGCATCCAACCGGCAAGATTTTTAAGGGTTTCAAAAAAAAGGTTTTTAATTTGTCCTTCCAACGCAACTACATCTTCGAAATTCAAGAGATAACGCGATTTGCTTTTTGTTATCGGCGATAATTCTAACACACGCGCCGGCAAATGACAATGGTAACAAAATTTGGCATCTAAAGGATTTTTTTTACCGCAATGCACACACTCCACCATCGGCACATCTACGTTGGCACCGCAATGGTGACAAAATTTAGCGTTATCTATGACGGGATTGTGGCATTTCGGGCAAAATATCATGCTGAGTTATTTAATAGGCAAAATTATGTTTTTTTGGTCAATTTTCATAATTGTTTGATCCTGTTTCGCATCCTCAAGCGTTCCCCGAAATAACGAATCCGGTTTGCACCGATAATCTTTTTCCGAAAATGCCTAAAAAAAAATTTTACGTTGTAATTTTGCGATGAAGTAAGCGGAAAACAAAAGCAATTTGAAATCGTAGAACAAACCATTAATTGATATTACAACCCAAAGCGAATAATGAATCCTCTATTAAAAAAATTTTTGCCGCATTTAATAGCCGTTTCGGTAATGCTTGCGCTCACTTTTGTATTTTTTGCACCTTACACTTTCAACGGAAAAGTATTGCAACAAGGTGATAACCAAAAAGCAAGTGCGATACAAACCGAAATTAAAGATTACTATAAAAAAACCGGACAACCCGTTTTGTGGACAAACTCACTGTTCAGTGGAATGCCGTCAACGCAAATATATCAAGTATCGAAAGGCAATCTGACGCAATCCGTTTTCCGTACATTTTTGTTGGGAAATAACGTTGTACCGCCGCACACAAACGCATTGGTCGGTATGTTGTGTATGTATATTTTGTTGCTCACGCTGCGCATTGATTGGCGAATTGCTTTGGCGGGAGCCGTCAGTTTCGGTTTAAGTACGTTTAACATGGATATTATAGAGGCAGGACACTCGACACAAGCAGTGGCTTTGGGTTTTGCACCGCTTATTTTTGCGGGTGCTATTCGCGTTTTTCGAGGAGAATTTTTGCTCGGCGGCGGTATTTTCGTTCTTGCCGTAGCCATGCAATTGTATGCCAACCATCTTCAGGTAACTTATTATACGTTTATTATTCTCTTGATTCTCGGTATCGTTCAACTCGTTTCTGCTTTCAGAACGGGTGCTTGGATAGCGTTCGGAAAATCTGCTGCTGTTTTAATTGTCGGTACGGCTTTGGGTATTTTATCGAACATGACGGCTATTTGGACGACCAATGAATATCAAACTGAAACCATTCGTGGCAAATCAGAATTATCGAATTCGACACGACCGAAATCTGGTGGTTTAGATCCGGATTATGCTTTTCAGTGGAGTTACGGTATAGCGGAATCTTTTACTTTACTTGCACAAAATGTAATGGGTGGCGGCGCTTCTCAAACACATGAAAATACGGAGACTTTTGATAAATTGCGTCCGCAAATCGCACAACAATTATCTCAGAGCAATGTACCTTCAGATCAAATCAATAAAAATGTAGATCGTCAAGTGTCCGGTTTATTTTATACGGGCAACCAACCTTTTGTAGGTGTATCTATTTATTGGGGAGCAATTTCGGTATTTTTATTTATACTCGGTTTATTTATGGGTTATATGCCTTCAGTAAACGCTTTAAAATGGTGGCTCGGTAGTGCTGTTTTAATCATGTTGATGATTTCATGGGGAAAAAACTCGCCGATTGCACCGGCGTTATTCGATTTTTTTCCATTGTTCAATAAATTTCGCGCCGTGACGCAAGCACTCGGTTTAGGACAATTGTTAGTGATTGTTTTGGGGATGATCGGGTTGCAAGAAATATTTAATAATAACGCGCCGATAGAGAAAAAACGCCGTGCCTTGCTTTTCAGCACCGGAATAACGGTTTTGTTGTGTTTAATCGCTATATCCGTCGGTGGCGAAAAAGGTCCAAATGACGCACAAATGCAACCGGAATTAGTGTCGTTGTTACAAAGCGATAGATCGTCACTGGCAAAAACGGACGTAATGCGTTCTCTCGGATTAATTTTAATTTCTGCAGGTTTAATTTGGTTTTATTTGCAGGGCAGAATTAAAAGTATTTTTGTCGTTGCCGGTATCGGTGTACTTATTCTATTTGATACTTGGACAATGGCAAAACGCATATTGAATGCCGATAAATTTGAAACACCGCAAGAAGCAAAAGCGGCATTGGAACCTAAAGCTGCCGATAAAATCATAATGGCGGATAAAGATCCGGATTTCCGCGTATTGGATTTGCGTGCCGGCAGTCCTTTTACGAATGCAAGCACTTCTGCTTTTCATAAATCCGTCGGTGGTTATCATGCAGCGAAATTGATGCGGTATCAGGAATTAACGGAAAAATACTTAGCTGATTTTGAAAAAAATCGTCCGATTCTCGAACAAAAAAATATGCCGATATACAGTATGCTCAACACCAAGTATATTATTTTGAGCGATGACAATGCGGGCGTAATCCCTAACCCTTCGGCACTCGGCAATGCGTGGTTCGTAAAAAATTTGAAAATAGTAGATAATGCCGATGCGGAATTGGCTGCCGTCGGTACTATTAATCCGCGAACCGATGTTGTTATCCAAAAACAATATGCCGCTACTGTCACCGGCTTCACGCCGCAATTCGATTCAACGGCAACTATTCGATTGACAAGTTACAATCCGGATAAAATGGAGTACGAGTACACAGCTAAAACGGATCAATTCGCCGTTTTTTCTGAAATTTATTATCCTATGGAAAAAGGTTGGAGCATCAGCATTGATGGTACACCGACAACTTTTACAAAAGTAGATTATGTTTTACGCGGTGCAAAAGTACCCGCCGGAACGCACAAAATCGTGATGACGTTCGCACCGAAATCGTATTATACCGGTGAAACGATTAGTTTTATAGCGTCGGCACTCACGCTTTTAGCATTTTTCGGTGGTTTGTTTTTATACTATCGAAAAAATAAATTTGAAAATGCTGACAGATTACCGACCGAACAACTTTCGAATGTTAGCCGTCAGTCGTCATCTACTCCTAAAAAAATAGTTGAAGTTAAAACTGAAATGCCTGCGGTAAAAAAACCGGAACCTACTGTAGCTAAAAAATTGAAGAATAAATAAATTGGTAAGAATAAAAACAATAAAACGCGCCAAGAAAAAAGTTTCTTGGCGCGTTTTATTTAAGCAAATGGAGGTTCGTTTCTGTTAGCGCAATTGTTTTATTTACAGTTATATCCATTCAAACAAATATTTCTCTTCGTACTCAATCTCAAATTTTTGCAAAATTTCAAGATATTCTTCTTTGAAAGTTTTCTTTTTATGTCGTTCTTCTTGATTCAAAATATACTTATTAACTGCTGCTGTCTGGCTTTTAGCATACGAGAAAGCACCAAAACCTTCTTGCCAATTAAATTTACCTTGCATCCACCCTTTATCATTGATAAAACCGGACGAACCCGCTTTTACGTCTCTTACTAAATCGGAAATAGCAACGGAAGGTTTCATGCTTACAAAAACATGAGCATGATCGGGCATACAAAATATTGAATACAATTTATGTCCGCGAGTTTGAACAATACCGGTAATATATTTATGTAATTCCTCACGATGGTCTTTTGTAATCAGATTTTTTCTGCCCTGTACAGCAAAAACTATTTGAATATAGATTTGAGAGTAAGTATTCGGCATAGTATAAGTTTATTTTTGTTCTCAAAATATGTTAGCTCCGTCAGTAGCGACCCGTCAGCAGCAGCAACAACAGCAACAATCATAAAACATAAGCTCCGTTAGGAGCGACCCGTCAGTAGCAGCAGCAACAACAGCAACAATCATAAAACACAAGCTCCGTTAGGAGCGACCCGTCAGCAGCAGCAGCAACAACAGCAGCAATCATAAAACATAAACTCCGTTAGGAGCGACCCGTCAGCAGCAGCAGCAACAACAGCAGCAATCATAAAACATAAACTCCGTTAGGAGCGACCCGTCAGTAGCAGCAGCAGCAGCAATCATAAAACATAAGCTCCGTTAGGAGCGACCCGTCAGTAGCAGCAGCAGCAACAGCAGCAATCATAAAACATAAGCTCCGTTAGGAGCGACCCGTCAGCAGCAGCAGCAACAACAGCAGCAATCATAAAACATAAACTCCGTTAGGAGCGACCCGTCAGTAGCAGCAGCAGCAACAGCAGCAATCATAAAACACAAGCTCCGTTAGGAGCGACCCGTCAGTAGCAGCAGCAACAACAGCAGCAATCATAAAACATAAGCTCCGTTAGGAGCGACCCGTTAAATCTCACAGTTCAAAAATATTAGGCAAACTTAATGATTATTGTACAAAAAGGTCGCTTCTACGAGGTTTAATATTTATTTATTTTGTTTTTTCTACAGCTATTGACAGGTCGCTCCTGACGGAGCTATTTTATTTTTGATATACTCTGCTATTGGCAGCTATTGACAGCTATTGACAGGTCGCTCCTGACGGAGCTATTTTATTTTTGATTTATTCTGCTATTGACAGCTATTGACAGCTATTGACAGGTCGCTCCTGACGGAGCTATTTTATTTTTGATTTATTCTGCTATTGACAGCTATTAACAGCTATTGACAGGTCGCTCCTGACGGAGCTATTGATTTTTTCAAACAAACCGTTTTTGCAACAGTTTCATTAAAGCATTTTTTCTTCGCGCAGGTGTTTGTTTTCTTCTTTCAGTTCAGTGATGAACAAATGAAAGGTACCGTCGCGAGCATTATTTTGGGTTTGTTCAAATCCGAAAGTATTTTTGTTATTTTGGAGATTAAAAATTTGCTTTTCGTCAAAATTAAGTATTTGCTGATGATCTACTTCTAACTCTTTTGCTACTTCTTCCAACCTGCCGAATGTGACATCTACTTCCCTACTTCGTTGCGTTCAATTTTTCCGTAACCGTTCGATCTTAAATTCCGTGAGGTTGCTATACATAATTGTGTAAAGTTTTTCAACTCTCTCAATTTTTTTATTTTGTTACCGACTTTAATCATATAAGAGAGTTTTAAATAAACACTTTGAGTGTATAAATTGCAACTTTACGAATATTTTTTTCTACCGGAAGTTGCACTATATTTATAAATATAAAAATATTCCGTTGTACCTCTACTGAATTGACGAATTTTTTTTTGAATTGCAAAAATAATATTATAATTATCCCCGCTCGTTAAAGTGTTCACAAAAATTATATCCACGTTAAAAGTTTACTTTGTTAAGCAGACACAGTACTATCCAAAGTATCAGAACAGTTAGAATAATAAGTAACTCACCAAACTGCCACACAAAAATCCCAACAGCGCCCAAATACCAATTTTTTTCAAATACCAGCCGAAAGAAATATTTTCCATGCCCATCGCCACAACGCCGGCTGCCGAACCGATGATAAGTAAACTGCCGCCTGTACCGGTTGTGTAGGCTAAAAATAACCAAAACGGATGATCGGTCGGAAATTGTTGTAACGAGTACATACCTTGAAACGCCGCTACCAAAGGCACGTTATCAACAATTGCGGAAAATATACCCGCCGCGAAAACGATTATTCTATCGTTTTTAATAAAACCCGTTAAAATGTTTGCTAAAGACATTAAAACGCCGCTCGAAGATAAAGCAGCAACGCTTAGCAGGATGCCGACAAAAAATAAAATACTCGGCATATCTATCTTTCGTAACGCATTTAAAACGGAAAGCAACTCTTTATCCGCTTCTGTTTTGCCGCGATGAATGATTTCCGTTATCAGCCAAATTACACTCAAACTCATGAGCATACCCATAAAGGGCGGTAAATGCGTTACCGTTTTAAAAATCGGTACGCACAAAAGACCGAAAATACCAATAAAAAAAACAAGGTTGCGTTCTGATCGGGTGGTATTTTTAATAAAAGCTTTTTCGTTTTTTTTAATCTCAAAATGTCCTTTCATTTGAAAAGATAAACCGATAAGCGGTACCAACATACAAATAAAACCCGGCAAAAAAATATTTTTTACAATAGCTGTTGCGCTGATTTGTTCGCCAATCCAAAGCATAGAAGTGGTTACATCGCCAATCGGCGACCATGCTCCGCCGGCATTTGCGGCAATTACCACTATGCCTGTTAATAACCAACGATCTTTTTTGTCCGGAATTATTTTTTGAAGGATTGACACCATGACAATAGTAGTGGTTAAATTGTCGAGAAGCGGAGAGAGAAAAAAAGCGAGTATGCCTATTAACCAAAGTAAAATAATTTTTCGGCGCGTTTTTATATTATCCGTAATGATATCGAACCCTTCATGTACATCAATAATTTCCACGATGGTCATGGCTCCAAGCAAAAAAAATACGATACCGGTAATTTCTGAAATATGATGATTGAGTTGTTCGGAGGTATGTTCCGGATTGGGCGAAATATAAAAAGAGTACACACACCACGATAAAACACCCGTTAAAATGGCAGTCGCAGATTTGCTGATGCCGATAATATTTTCAAAAATAATAGCAGCATAACCGATGCAGAAAATGGCAATAAGTATAATCACAATTTTGGATTTAAGATTTTAGATTTACGATTAGCCTTATTAAAATTTAAGAACAAAAACAAGTTTCAAATAAAATTTATACTTTCACGCTACAAATCGGCATCAAAACAACGAAATTATTTTTTATTTTCTTCACGGATAAACCAAATTATTCTATTTAACTTTGTGATTTAATTATAAATTGATTTTCGTGAAAAACATCACCCTTCGCAAAGCGACAAAAAAAGATATTCCGCATATTCATGCCTTGGTGTACGAACTGGCGGTGTTTGAGAAAGCACCTGAAGCACACACCGCAACGGTTGCGGACTATAACGAAGATTTTAAAAATAAAATATTTGAAGCGCACGTTGCGATAGATACCGACAACGAAAAAATTGTGGGTATGATTCTGTATTACATGGCGTATTCGACTTGGAAAGGTAAAATGTTGTATCTCGAAGATTTTGTAGTCACGGAAACGTATCGTCAATACGGTATCGGTCAGAAATTATTTGATACATTTTTGGAGGTGGCACGTGAAAAAAAATGCGTCCTCACCAAATGGCAAGTTTTGGATTGGAATATGCCGGCAATTAATTTTTATAAAAAAAATCAAGCCGATATTGAATCGGAATGGTACAACGGAAGAATTGTTTTATGAACGGTAAGTGTAAAATGGTAAATCCTAATCAAGAGGTATTTTTATTAGAATTTTGAAAACTATAAAAAAAAAATTGCGTGGGAAATTTACCTGTTACCATAAAATATAAATCAGTTACTCTACAAACCGAGGTTCGACAAATACTGCGATTGCAAAAAGTAAATTTATCTAAAAATTTAGATGCTGTCACTATTGCAAGCCAGGGTTTTGTAACGGTGGAACACAAACATAAAGTTTTATCGGACATGAACCAAAAACGCGGAAGTATAATCGCGAAAGATAAAAATAAATTGGCGGGTTATGCACTCGTTATGCTTTCGGATTTCAGAAACGACGTGCCTGAAATAGCACCAATGTTCGATTTGTTGGACACAATAGAATATAAAAATAAACCGTTTAACGCTTATAAATCTTTCGCGGTCGGTCAAGTTTGTGTAGCGGAATCTTATCGCGGTCAAGGGGTTTTCGATGGAATATACGCCGAAATGAAAAAGCAATTTTCAATCGAATTTGATTTAATTTTTACGGAAATTGCCACCCGCAACACGCGCTCGATGCGTGCGCATCAACGCTTGGGCTTTAAATCCGTTTACAATTACACTGCTCAAAACGGCGAAGAATGGGATATCGTCGTTTGGGAATGGAAATAGAAAAAACTAATAATTAAAAATAATTATGACCGACTTCAGAGCTACACCGGATCCAATGCCGGACAATAATACCGATGTACGTGCAGCACACTACAATAAATACCAACAATTGATTCGTTGGTTATGGCGCGGATTTTATGCGGCGGCGGGTCTTTTCGTTGCATCGTGCCTTATCATTTCTTTTACAACCCCTTCTTTCAAACAATTGGAAGATCCTTCTTTGAATTTAGCATCGGAAGTCATTGCGGGAGATGATGTAACGGTTTTGGGCAGATTATATATCGAAAATCGTTCGCCGGTGAGTTACGACCAAATGCCTAAATATTTGGTCCAAGCACTTGTCTCTACGGAAGATGAACGTTTTTACGAACATTCCGGCGTGGATCCGCGCGCTTTGTTGCGCGTTTTTAAAAGTGCATTTTTCCTTCAACACGGACAAGGCGGTGGTTCAACTATCTCAATGCAGTTAGCGAAACTTTTGTACAGCGACCGTGATTTTAAAAATATGAATGTTTTTGAAAAAGCCTTGGGTTATTATTACCGCAAATTGAGCGAAATGGTAACGGCAATAAAACTCGAACGCGCTTATACAAAAGAAGAAATAGTGGCGATGTACCTCAACAAATATGATTTCGGTTACAATGCTTACGGTATTCGCGCTGCATCGGAAATTTATTTTGCTAAGTCGCCGGATCAATTATCGCTCGAAGAGTCCGCAACGCTTATCGGTATGTGCAACAATTCATCGCTTTTCAATCCCGTAAAACGCAATGAACGCACCAAAAATCGGCGCAATTTAGTTTTAGAACGTATGGAACGCAACGGTTATTTAGCCGCCGGTAAATCTGCTACATACGAAAAATTACCTTTAGATGTTTCCAAATTCAAAACGCGCTCGCACAACGATGGTTTAGCTACTTATTTCAGAACGAGTTTGGCGGATGAACTGAAATCGCTCATCAAAAAAAATAATATCACCAAATCGGACGGTACTTTATACGACGTGTACCGCGACGGCTTAAAAATTTATACCACTATAGATGCCGAAATGCAAAAATTGGCGGAAGATGCCATGCGCGAACACATGGCGCAATTGCAAGCCAAATTTTTTAAAGTATGGCAAGGAAAAGATCCGTGGCGGTACGGCGATAAAGATCAAATACCGGCACGTTTAGCAGCTTTGGATGCGTCCATCCGCATTTCCGATAGATACGCTATCATGCGCAGCCGATTTTTAGATGATGTATCCGAAAAAATCGAAAAAAAATTTACTAAATACAGTCTGCAAGATAATGATATTAAATACATGATACGCGCCGAAACGCAACCGGCAGTTTTGGATGATTTAGACGACGGTCGTGCTGCCATACTTCAACAAATTATGAGCAGTGAGGCTTATGCACCATTGAAAGATCGCTGGAAAAATTTGCAAAAAGAAGTGATTAAGGTATTTAATCAACCCGTAAAAATGCGCGTGTTTGCTCACAATTCAATCGGCGAAAAAGATACGGTTATGTCGCCTTTGGATTCCGTTCGGTATCACCGAATGCAAATGCAATTGGGTGCGATGGGTATGGATCCGACATCGGGTTTTGTACGTTTTTGGGTGGGCGGTATCGGACATAAATATTTTCAGGTGGATCACGTGCGGGTGGATAGGCAAGTAGGTTCTACTTTTAAACCTTTTGTTTATTCGGCGGCGATTGCGCAATTCGGTGTTTCTCCGTGCATGACTATTCAAGATGTGCCGCAAACCATAAGTCGCGGTGAAGGCAGTTTCGGTTTATCTTTTGATTGGACGCCGAAAAATTCGCACGGTTTTTCCGGCGATTATATGACTTTATGGGATGCGCTCAAAGAATCAAAAAATACCGCGTCTGTTCGGTTAGTAAAGGATATGCAATCCGTACAGCCGATTCGCGATATTGTGCGAGAAATGGGGATTGATGCAGATGCAAAATACGCTAACGGACAATTGCGCATTCCGAAAAGTCCGGCTATTTGTTTGGGTGCTGCCGATTTAACGGTGTATGAAATGACAGGTGCTTATTCCACTTTCGCAAACAACGGCATTTATCATAAACCGATTTATTTGCGCCGCGTAACAGACAAACACGGCAAACTATTATATCAATCTTTGTTTGAAACGCATCAAGCCTTGCCGGAAAACGCGGCTTACGTCATGCAAAAAATGTTAAAGTACAATGTAAAACAAGCACCGGGTATATCGAATTTAAAAAGCGATGTCGGCGGAAAAACCGGTACGACGAATGATTTCAAGGACGGTTGGTTTATGGGCATTTCACCGAAATTAGTCATCGGTACATGGGTTGGCGGAGAAGATACTTGGATACATTTTTTATCGCTCGATCAAGGACAAGGAGCGGTAATGGCACGCCCTTTTTATTCGAAATTTATGGATAAATTGGAAAAATCGAACAGTCCGAGTTATAATCCGGCAGAACGGTTTAAAGAAATGACCGGTAATATCGGTATCGTTTTGGATTGCAGTCAGTACAAAGACAGTAACGCCACCGCCGATCCGAATGCGGGACATACCGAATTTGATCCGAATCGTTTTCAAGACGAAGAACAAACGGCGACAAAACCGCAAACAGCAGCACCTGCTATGCCGGGTCAGAACAACACTGCACCAAAACCCGGTTTACAGAAACCAAAAGCTACTATGCCGGCACCGAAGAAAAAAACAAATAATCCGGATGACGGTTTTGGCGGATAAAAAAAATCTTCGTGTAAAAAGTGCATTGATAATTATTTCCGGGCTGTTTCTCGCGTCGCTCCTATTAATCCGGTTTCGCCTTTGAACGCGGTTATCACTGCATTTTTTACAGGAAGAAAAAATTTTAAAAAAGAAATATACGGATTGTAAATTTCATTCCTTCAAAATCCATTTTTCTTCGCTTTTAATTATTTTTTTTTCGTCAATCAAAATTTCTAAAATTGAAAAAATATTTTTTTTATTTTTTTCCGAAAAAGATTCTAAAATTTCTTTTGTTGTAAGTGTTTCGCGTTTGAGTAAAGCAAAAATTTTTTTTGAAAAATTGTCAAAATTTTCTGCCGACAAATCGTTTTTATTTTTTTCTACACACACATCGCAAGTACCGCAAGGTTTGAACGATGAACGATGAACGATGAACGATGAACCGGTTTTTTGTTCATCGTTCATCGTTTTGCGTTCATCGTTAGAATCGAAATATTCAATTAATTGCCGCGCTCTGCAAAAATCGAGTTCAACATATTCAAGCATTTTTTGCAATTGAAAAGCGGCTCGTTTTTTTCTGAACATATACGCCGTCCAATCAATTTCTAAACGCGCGCTGTCCGTGCGGTCACGCAGAAAAGTAAGTTGCGGTTTTTCTTTGTGCGGCAGATATTCCAAAATGTTTTCTCTGTGTAAAAGGCGAATTATTTTTTCGAGTTCTATTACCGACATTTTCATCAAAGTCGCCAAACGCGATTCGCTGATGTTAACGAAATCTTGTAAAATACCTTGCGCGTAACGCAACAAACCTTTTATCACGCGCTCGTAATCGCGGTGGCGCAACTCGAAATCGTAAATCGTTTCTCGCGATACCGAAAATTTTATTTTTGAAGGAATATAAACACTTTCCGTGAGTGTCAACCAACCGTCTTGCTCCAAAATTTTGAAAATCGCGTAAGTCGGTAAAAGATCAAAATTAAAACGTTGGGTAAAATCCGTAATATCGAAATCGAAACTTACTCCTTGTCCGCCGCCGATGGCTAATTGTAAATAACTTCCGAGTGCTTCATAAGTGCGCCGAATATCTTTCATCGGCGGAAAATTGGCTTGATGCTTTTCATTCAACATCACCGCATCATGGTTTTGAAACAAAACGACGGCATACGATTTTCTTTCGTCGCGTCCGGCGCGTCCGGCTTCTTGATAGTATGCCTCCAAAGTTTCCGGTATATCGAAATGCACCACCGTTCGCACATCCGGTTTATCTATGCCCATACCGAAAGCATTTGTAGCGACGATAATTTTTGTTTTGTCGGTCGTCCAATCCGTTTGTTTTTTCAACCGTTCTTCAAAATTCAAACCCGCGTGATAGTAATCGGCATTGAGTTTTTTTTCTTGAAGTATTGAAGCGATTTCTTTTGTTCGTCTGCGGTTGCGCACGTAAACGATGGCAGAACCAGGCGTTTTTGTCAAAATTTCGATGAGTTTACCGTATTTATCCTCCACATTACGGACGATATAACCGATATTCGGACGCGAAAAATCGCCGGTAAAAGTTTGATGTCCTTTACGGAATTGCAGTTTATCACAAATATCTTTTGCTACTTCCGGTGTGGCAGTAGCGGTAAGTGCCAGCACCGGTACTTGAGGTAAATGTTCACGCATTTCGGCGATGCGCAAATATGATGGACGAAAATCGTAACCCCATTGACTGATACAATGTGCTTCGTCAACGGCAATCAGATTCACATTCATCCGTTTGATGCGCTCGATAGCGAGTTCGGTCGTTAAACGTTCGGGCGAAAGAAAAATAAATTTATAGCCGCCGAAAACGGCGTTGTCGAAAATGCGGTCTATATCTTTGAAGTGCATACCGGAATGCACAGCCGCCGCAGAAATATTTTTTTGATTAAGGTGTTCTACTTGATCAATCATTAAAGCAATCAACGGAGAAATGACGACGCAAATACCTTCGCTGCTCAAAGCCGGAATTTGATAGCAAATACTTTTACCGCCTCCTGTCGGTAAAAGTGCTAAAGTATCTTTTTTTTCTAAAACGGAAGCAATGATTTCGCGTTGCAACGGTCGAAAAGTATCGTAACCCCAATATTTTTTTAAAATTTCCTCAGGAAGCATAATTTGATTTACGATTTACGATTTACGATTTTTCTTACGTTTTAAATCTTAAATCGTAAATCGTAAATCGTAAATCAAAAGAATTTTGTATTTTCGGGCTTTCTAAATAAAAATCAATCGAACTAAAATTTTTTATGAAAAGGATCTATTTATGTTTGTTCAGCCTAATGGCGTTTTCTTCCGCTAAATTATCGGCTCAAATTCAAGGCTTACCGGTGGGTGTTATGCCGATGAAACCCGAAATGACGGAAATTTATACCACACCGCCACCGATTGTTACGCCCGGCAAAACCAATTCCGATCCACCTTCCGATGCGATCGTTCTTTTCGGCAAAAATACGAATTTGAATGAATGGGTGAGCGAAAAAGATACAAATAAAGTCGCTAATTGGACTGTTTATGACGGATACTTTGAAGTAAAACCCGGTTCGGGCGAAATAAAAACTAAAAGAAAATTCGGCGACATTCAATTGCACATCGAATGGAGCGAACCTTTATTAGACACCGTCCGATTTAAAGGGCAAGATCGGGGGAACAGCGGCATTTTTTTTCAAGATCGGTATGAACTCCAAGTACTCGATTCGTACAAAAATAACACATATTACAACGGACAGGCGGGCAGTATTTACAAAGATCAGCCGCCGTTAGTGAATGCTATGCGCCCGCCGAATGATTGGAATGTTTATGATGTGATTTATACGGCACCGAAATTCAAGAAAAACGGCAAATTGGATTTACCCGCCCGCATTACAGTATTGCACAACGGCGTTTTGGTACAAAATAACACGACAATTCAGGGTTTGACGCAGTATATCGGTTTGCATTATTATCCGGATGCGCATTCTGAGGGACCATTGCAACTCCAAGATCACGGACATTTGGTCAAGTTCAGAAATATTTGGGTGAGGGAGTTATAATAATTAACAATTAAGAATTAATAATTTGTTTTAAAATTTATTAATTCTTAATTGTTAATTATTATTTTTCAAAAAATCTCTGTTCCGGCGAAATGAAACGCAGCTTCTATGGCGGCATTTTCATCGGAATCGGAGCCGTGAACAGCATTTTCACCGATGCTTTTAGCATATTTTTGGCGAATAGTACCGAGTTCCGCATTTGCGGGATTTGTGGCACCGATAAGTTTTCGGAATGCTTCAACTGCATTGTCATGCTCCAAAACAGCTGCAATAATCGGTCCGCTCGACATAAAATCAACCAATTCGCCGTAAAAACCGCGTTCTTTGTGGACGGCATAAAACTCGCCGGCTTTTTCTTTTGAAAGTTTAGTATATTTCATTGCGACAATTTTGAAACCCGCCGCGTTTATATCTTTTAAAATATTGCCGATGTGTCCGTCTTTAACACCGTCCGGTTTTATCATCGTAAAGGTTCTTTTCCCTGCCATAAATTTTGTCTGAAATAAGTTTTTTGAAAAATTTGAGTTTGCGCCGCAAAGATACGTATTAATGGTAAATTTTCAATGCTAAATGCTAAATGCTAAATGCTGAATATTTTAATGGTATAAACCGCAAAAAGATTTAGCATTTAGCATTTAATATTAAAAGATTTAGTATTAGATAAATTAATTTACTAACTTCTCAATTTGTTGTTCAATTGAACTGCCGGGTTGTGCGATGTTTGCAATTTTTCCGTTTCGGTCTATCAGAAATTGTTGCGGAATGGCACTTACGTTATATAATCCTGCGGCTTCACTTTGCCAGTATTTAAGATCACTGACATGATTTTGCCAAATTAAACCGTCTTGTTGAATGGCGGTTTGCCAAGCCTCTTTTGTTTTATCGAGCGAAACGCTGTAAACTTCAAAACCTTTTGATTTGAATTTATTGTACATACGCACTACTGACGGGTTTGCAGCACGGCACGGTCCGCACCAACTCGCCCAAAAATCGAGTAATACTACTTTACCTTTCAAATCGGATAGTTTCATTATTTTCCCCGACGGATTCGGTAGCGCTATATCCGGTGCCGGTTGTCCGACAGTAATATTTGTTTCCGCAACAGGTTCCGCCGGCTTTTCCAAACCTTTTACGATTTGATTAAAATCGGTTGTATAAGATGAATTCGGATACGCGGCAGTCATTCTTTCTGCAATTTTTTTTCTGAAATCAACATATTCCGGTCCGGCAAATGCTTGTACTTGCATCATCATCAGCATACTCAACATCGGATTTTTAGCTTCTTCGATTGATTTTTGCAGTTCGGGCAATTTTTTTTGCTGATTCTGTACGTCGTTGAAGGTCTTTATATACGTTTTAGTATCTTCGGAACCTTCAACAGAGTAATTGGTTTTGTCGAGCGTTGCTAAATCTGCCGTAACAACAATATTTTTTTCCGTACCGTCGGAAATCAAATTTATTTGTTTTGCGCCTATTTTTATGCGGTACAAACCGGCTTTTAAACTTTCCGGAATATTGACCGAAAATTTGCCGTCGTTTTCAAATTTAATTTTTGCGAGCGTTAAATTTTGGCGCAGCATAGTTTCGTCCAGCGTGCCGTCGAGTTGTTGCGCGCCTTTTACGGTGCCGGATATTGTAGTGCCGGTGGCATTTTTACAGTTGCTTAGAACGATAAGCGATAAAAAAAGAAAAATAAATTTTTGCATGGATGGTATATTTTGATACAAAGTTAAGCCAAAACTGAAAATGCGCGTAAAAAATATCCTTTCAATTAATTGAAACGCCCGAACATACCGGTTGCCGCTCCGGTACCAATCATCACTATAAAAACTATGTACAGAATAATGAAACCGAGAATCAACCAGCCCGTAAATCTGAAATAATTGCGCAGATTTTTAAAGGCTTCCGATAAATCAACTGATGAATTAGTATGCCAAACCTTTGTAATTCGATTACTGAAACGGTTGAGATACAAAGATAAAATAACATACACAACACCGATAGCGGCATAAAAACTACCCAATGCCGGACCGAATATCACGGGCATTTGAGTTTGACCGGTAAAAGAGCCTAAAAGAAATGCTGCACTAATGCCACCCAAAATAAAGAGTGCCGAAAAAATAAAACCTAAAATCGCTAAAAACTTTGTCCAAGTAGCTGCCGTTTTCAGGTACGCTAAATCTTGATTTGAAAGTTTGGACAAGTGGCTGTCAGATGATAAACCTTGCTCGAGTACGTTGTCTTCCATTTTGTTTTTTTATTTAATGATGAAAAAGAATAAGATATAGGAAAGAAGATATAGGAAATACTTCTAAAAAAACTTATCTTTTATGATTTACCGGTTTACATTCAGCCTTTACCATTTAGCATCGACTATATTTTCTTCGATGTCGCGCAATTTATTTTTACAAAATGACAAGAGTTCGGCAGCACGTTCGATTTTTTCGGACAGTTTATCAATTCCGATTTGTCCTGTTTCTATTGAATTAACTATTTCTTTTAATTCGTCGGACGCGGATTGATAAGAAAGCGGTTTTATTTTGTCGTTTTCGATTGTCATTTTTTATAGCACATTTAGAAAAAATAATTCGCATAACAAAAGTAGATAAAATTTCGGTATTAAAAATTTTATTGAAAAAATAAAGTGCAGTGAATATACCGATAAAAACGACCAAAAAAAATCCGTATAAAATTTTTCGCTGACTGCAACGAATTTTATACGGATTTTAATTTTATTTGTCCCGATCGGACTTTTGCACACTTTATTTATAAATCGCTAAAGCAGTATTCACATCAATTTTAGCATCGGAAGCTACTTTGTCGCGCACGGCACCTGGAATATCTATACCGAAATCGGATAATTTAATATTGAAAGAAGTTTTAGCATTGCTCAATGCACCATTCGATACGTTGATAACGGAAGTTGTTTTCACATCCTTAGTAATACCGTGCAGCGTTAATTTACCGGAAACGTTAACGGTATAGTTACCGTCTTTGTGCAAATCAATGTTTTTAATATCAGTGATAACGCCCGTGAAAGTAGCTTTCGGAAATTTGTTTGACTCGATATAATTTTCATTAAAATGCTCTTCCATCAGTGCTCGCTCGAAGTGAAAACTTTTAACTAAAACTGCCATTTCTATTGCACCGGTATTATCATCAATAACACAAACTGCTTTGGTATTGCCGGCTTCAATTTTTTCGGGAGAAGCCGAAGCTGTTGCACTGAAAAAAACGTGCGCATCTTTACTGTAAAAACGTTGTGCACGAATGAATGTGAAAGCCGAAAAAGTAAATAACGACAAAAAAAAGAATTTTTTCATTTCAATTTTTTTTTAATTTTTAAAAATAATAAATCTTTTTTTCAAGATTTTTACATCGAAACCTAAATCTTGAAAAAATAATAATACAAAGCTAACGTAAATATTTTTTCAAACCTCTTCGGACAATGCAGTTTAAATAAAGATTAACTAATTACCGGAAATTGTGATTTTAATTTAACATAAATTTTTTACCGAATCCGGATATCTTAAAAATAATTTTATTATTTTTGAGCGGAATTTAAAATTAACAATAACGACAGTTGATAAAATATTTTCTAAAACAAAAAAAACCAACAACATCTGCATCAAATTTCCGTAAAAAGAAACGAGTAATTATTAAAACCCGAAACGCTGAATTAAGTATAATCCGAATTAATATTTTATTTTAATTTTTTAATCGTCGGTTCATTCCTGCCTGATGAATGAGTAGATTCTATATAATCGTTGCTTTACTGATAAGTTTTCAGAGTACTTTAAGTGCGCTTGTTGACAGTACCGTTGTTGTGATGCAAAACAATTGGACGGAATCGGATAAAATTCGTTGGTTGAACGATTATTCGGCACGTATGTTAGCACAAGAGAATCTTATTTTTGCCGAAAAATCCGCTCTAAACGCGCTGAAATTATCCGAGCAAACACAATTCAATTTCGGTAAAGCTAAAGCCGAGGTGCATTTAGGAGAAATAGCTTACAATAAAAATGCTTACGTCGAAGCCGAAATTCATTTTCAAACAGCCACCGGATTATTTCGTGCGTCCGGCGACAAACTCAATTTTTCGCGTGCCGAGACGATGAATGCCGATGCGTGTTTGATGGAAAATAAATTGGATTCCGCACTTGCCCGTTACAAAGAAGCGTTAAACCAATTTAATAACGGCATTATTGACGATAATTTATTGTCGGCAATACACAAAAGAACGGGCGACGTTTATTGCCGTTTAGATGCGCTCGATAAAGCATCTAACGAATATGATAATGCTATTCGAGTTTACTCGGATATTATGAAAGACAATAAAAAAGCCGGTGAAACTGCCGTAAATATCGGTAATATACTTTTCGGAATGGATCATCGGGCAGAAGCACTGGCTTATTTTGATATTGGGGCTCGTTTTTTCAATCTGGTGACGGATACCGGTTACGTGGCATTACATATTTTCAATCTATCGCATATTTTAGAGGCTGCGGGTGAACCGGATTTATCCATTAACACCGCTGAAAAATCTTTGATGATTTTTACAACCCGCAAGGATACTGCCGATATGGTTGAAAATTGTGCTTGGTTGGGTTGGTTGTATGCGGTAACTAAAAATAATAAATCGGCTTACGAATATCTGGATAAAGCCGAAAAACTCATCAATCAATTGTCGGATAAATCGTCGGTTTTAAAAAATTACGGGATTTTCGGACGCAGTTACGAAACATTAGGCGATAAGGATAAGTCCGCTAAATTTTACGGTTTATTTGCCGCTGCCACCGTATATTTACAAAAACAAAAAGATCTGCTAACAGTTAAAGAAAATATTTTAAATTATGATGAAGTGCAAACTGAAACGACTGCACTTTCGCCGGTGCAGATAAAAAACGAATTCGGAACACGACAGAATAAAACACAAAACTATTTCCGTATTGCAGGTATTTTTTTAATGCTCGGAACTTTATTAATAGGTGGTTTTCAATTTTTCAGAGAAAAATATAAAGTTTTTAAACCGAAAAGTATAAAAAAAATCCGGACAGTACGCCCATCGTTTGAACCGGAAAAAGAGATAATACTTTCGCAAAAAGAAATTGCGACGGAAGTATTAACGGCACCGCCGGTTGTAAAAATACCCGATCCGGAACGTAAAGTAATTGAGAATTTTAAGGTAATAAAAATCAATGCTTCGCAAAAAGAAATTTTAGATTTAATTTCGGGGCATATCGAACAAATTAAAAGGTTACAGAAAGAATTATCCGACAAAAAATCGGATGAAAAATACCGCGGTTCATTCGACAATCTTAAAAATTGTGTTTACGAATTACAAGTACTGATAGAAAGTATCCATACTTCTATGCGGCTAACGGATTCAACTATCCTGAACACCGAAACTTTTTTTGCGCCGAATGATGTCTTTAATTACGTGAAAGAACAAACCCTTGTACCGCCGCGCATTGCTGTTACTTATAATTTAGATGCACGATTGCCGAGTTTGCTCATCGGAAACGGTATGCGCCTTAGTCAGATAATATCCCAAAGTATCAAAGGTTTATCGAAACCGATGATTGAAGGTATGGTGCGCGTTAATTTATCGCGTTCCGAAATAATCGGTGATGAACTCACGGTAAAATTAGATATCGAATCCACCGGAACAGGTTTTATTTTTGACAGGTTAGAAAAATTAATTAATACTACGCAACCGGTACAAGGCTCGACAGATGAAAGTGAAGCAGCACTCTTGTTCGTAAAAAAATTAATAAAATCCAAGAATGATGATATTTTTCTGCATCGCACACCACAAAAAATAATCCTTACCGCCTTCTTAACTTATGAAATACCGATACCGAATTATTTGAGCATGACGGATGTTCATATTTCGCTTTTGCCGAAAATTGAAAGACCGGAGAAAACAAATCAATAAATCGATATAAATCATCGGAGAGTGAATTAAATTTGTAGGAAAATTCAGCTCAGCTAAAAACCAGCTAAATGCAAAGCAAGTCTTCTTACAAAATTTGGTTGACCGTTGGCGTTGCTGCGCTCGGTTACTTCGTTGATATTTACGACATTCAAGTGTTCCGAATTATCGGTATAGAAAGCTTGCGCGACGGTTTGAAAATACCGGCTGCGGATATTCCGCATTATTTCAACGACGTACTTTATAATTGGCAAATGGGTGGTATGCTCGTCGGCGGACTGATTTGGGGAATTATGGGTGACAGACTCGGACGGCGTTCGGTTTTGTTCGGAGCTATCATTGTGTATTCGCTCGCTAATATTTCAAATGCTTTTGTTACAACTATTGAACAATACGCATTTTTTCGTTTTGTCGCCGGTTTAGGTTTAGCCGGCGAATTAGGTGCGGCAATTACGATTACGTCCGAGATAATGACCAAAGAAAATCGCGGATATGGTACGGTGGTGATAGTCGCAATAGGCACATTAGGCGCGGTGTTCGCGGTGCTTATCAGTAAAAAACTGAATTGGTTGGCGCTCGATTTAGGTTTACAACCTTGGCAGTTGGTGTATATTGTCGGCGGCGTTTTGGGTTTGATTTTGATGCTGTTGCGTTTTCAAACGTTCGAGTCCGGTATGTTCGATAAAATAAAAAAGGACGACACTGTAAAAAAAGGAGATTTTTTTATGCTTTTCAGAAATATTGCCACCTTCAAAAAATATTTGTATTGTATTCTGATGGGTTTGCCGATATGGTTTGTTGTTGCATTACTAATCGGTCGTTCCATCGAAATCGGAAAAATAAACGGTATTACAAGTCCGGTAGATGTGTCTT
This sequence comes from Chitinophagales bacterium, assembly GCA_038226035.1. GTDB lineage: Bacteria > Bacteroidota > Bacteroidia > Chitinophagales > Saprospiraceae > JAAFJT01. The sequence goes on from JBBRQS010000015.1 coordinate 44,470, forward strand.
ACGCGACCATGTTTTGCTATATCGGTATTTCTGTCGGCGATTTAATCAGTGCTTGGCTCAGTCAAATATTGAAAAGCCGACGTAAAGTTATCGGCGGATATATTATTCTGAATGCCGTTGTTTGTTTGATATTTTTATACGGAAAAAATTTAACCATCGAAGCATTTTATGTTGTTTGTTTTCTTGCCGGAACAATGTCCGGTTATTGGGCGTTATACGTTACGGTTTCGGCTGAACAATTCGGCACAAATATTCGCGCTACTGTTGCCATCACTTCGCCGAATTTCGTGCGCGGTGCCGTCATACCGATTACACTGGGCGTTACAGCATTATCTTTGACATACGGAACAGTAAATGCCGCAGCTATTGTCGGTGCCGCGTGTTTAATTCCCGCATTTTATTCTATACTCATGTTGGAAGAAACATACGGCAAAGATCTTAATTATTTAGAAGTCAATTAATAATTAATAATTAAAAGTTAAATTTTCTGATGAAAAAAGAATTATTAATTATTATTTTTCAATTATTAATTAAACCATGGCTCATACAATAAACCTAAAAACTTTTACGGATAAGCGCGGCAACTTGACCGTCGTTGAAAAAGTTTTTCCTTTCGAGATAAAGCGGGTATTTTATATTTATGGCGTGGACGATTCAAAACGCGGCGGGCACAGGCATCATAAAACCATGCAAGCGGCAGTATGTATCCAAGGAGCTTGTAAAATTGTAAACAACGACGGACACAAAGCGGAAACTTTTTCGCTGGATGCGCCCTATAAATGTTTAATCATTGAACCGCGCGATTGGCACGTGATGACAGATTTTACACCGGATGCTATCTTAATGGTTTTCGCCTCCGAATTTTTTGACAGTGCTGATTACATCTATGAACCATATTAGTTTAGTTAGGAGATAGGAGTGCAGAGATAGGAGTGTTATTTAAAAAAATTTTTAACTCCTAATTCCTAACTCCGCACTTCTAACTCCGCACTCCTATCTTCTAACTTATGAAATCTATTGATTACGAAAATTTATACAAACTCAATAAACCGTTTTTCAAAGCATACAAGAAAAAATTTTCGGATGTATTGGATTCCGGCTGGTTTGTGTTAGGCAATGAAGTAAAAACTTTCGAGAAAAATTATGCAGCCTATTGCGGTACAAAACACAGCATCGGTGTAGCATCCGGTTTAGATGCTATTACTTTTTCTTTAATGGCATTGAATTTAGAAAAAGGAAAAGAAGTTTTGGTACCTTCAAATACTTATATCGCTACTATTTTATCGGTTATTCAAGCCGGACTGAAACCGGTTTTGGTTGAACCGGATATTCGTACTTATAATATTTCTCCGACTGAAATCGAAAAAAAAATCACTAAAAATACCGTCGCAATACTTGTTGTACATCTGTACGGTAAATGTTGCGATATGGAAAGTATAGGAAAGTTAGCGAAACAATACAATTTAAAAATAGTTGAAGATTGCGCGCAAGCACATGGTGCAACTTTCAAAGGCGTAAAAGCCGGCAATTTCGGCGATGCCGCGGCACACAGTTTTTATCCGACAAAAAATTTAGGCGCGCTCGGAGATGCCGGTGCAGTTACAACGAACAATGATGCTTATGACGCAACCATCCGTAAACTGCGCAATTACGGCAGCACGGTAAAATATTATAACGATATAGTCGGCTACAATTCTCGTTTAGACGAAGTACAAGCCGCATTTCTGAACGTTAAACTCGAAAAATTAGATACTATAAATACACACAAACAAAAGTTAGCGGCGATTTATTTAAAAAAATTATCCGATAAAGTTATTAAACCGATAGTAGAACCGGATTATTTTGACGTGTATCATATTTTCAGTATCCGCCACCGCGAACGTGATGCGCTCAAAAAATATTTACTCGAAAACGGCATAAAAACTGAAATACATTATCCGGTCGCCCCGAATAAACAACAAGCGATGTTAGACGTATTCAGAGGCACGGATACACCAATCGCTCAAGAAATTCACGAAACCAATTTAAGTTTGCCGATTTCTTTTTGTCACACCAAAGCGGATGTTGAGTATGTTTGTGATGTGGTGAACAACTTTAAAACCACCGAATAAAAAAGCGGCTTTGAGTATATTCTCAAAGCCGCTTTTTTATTTATTCGCATTTCCGTTTAGGCTTTCACTTCATAATCCGATAATCTGCCATGTTTTTCGGCAAGCAAATAATAGAAAATGGCGCGGTGTTTTGAACGATTGGAAGTTCCCATCGCAGTGCAAACCGCTTTGATGTCTTTGTCCAATTCAGCACTTTCGGTTAAACCTAATTTTTTAATAAGGAAATTGTTTTTTACGCGATCAAGTTCAGATTGTTCCGAACAAGATACCAAGGATGCATCAGCCAAATAAATAGATGGACCTAATGATTTTGCAACACCTTTCAGTGCCGATTCATTGATACTTTTCAAACCCATAGCGTCCATTGATTTTTTGTACTTTTCAATGGCTTCATCAAATTTACTCATAGAATAAGATATTTTGAGTTAAGAAAAAAAATTTAGGATAAAATTACAACATAAAAATTAACAAAAAAATAATATTGATAATTTTAACGTACATTTCAAAAAATAGTTTCAATTTACATAATTTCAATATTAAATTCGGAATTTCGATATACTAAAATCGGAATTTATTCTTTCCATAAAACCGGAAATAAAACCAAACACAAGGCGAGTAAAATAGCATCGATACCCAAAAGCATTGCAATATCTTTTGCCCATGCCGAATTAGATGACAATCTTAAAGCATTTTTCGATAAATTTATCAATAAAATAAGGATTGGTAAAATGACAGGAAAACTTAAAATTGCCATCATCGTCGCGGCGTTTTGTGCTTTAACGGCAATCGCTGCGATAAAAGTGAAAGTAATCGCGAAACTCAAACTACCGAGCAACACCGTCATAAAATAAATGCCCGTGTCTTTTACCGGACTGTTCAGCATCAAAGACAACGTCAGCCATGTGAGTAAATTAATAACAATTAAATTCAAAAAACCATAAATAATTTTTGACAGCAGCACCGCCGTCGAATTTGCTGTTTGATAATAATACAATTGTCGGTTGTTATTTTCCTGCACAAAACTTTTTGTAAGGGCATTGATAGATGCGAACAAAGAAAGAATCCAAAACAGCGTATTCCAAACCGACGGCTCCGCTTTCACGAACGACAAATAGACAACAAATACCGAAGACGAAACATACAATAAAATACCGCCTAACGCATATTTTTGGCGAAAGTCTATCGTAAAATCTTTTTGTAAAAGGGTTAATATTTCTTTAATCACAGTTTTTTTTAAAATGGTAAATGATAAATGGTAAATGGTAAATGGTAAATCTAAATGCAGAAAAATTGGCATTTACAATTTTCAATTTACAATTTTAAATTTAAAAATTAATGTCCTCCACCTTTCATCATTTTGCGGGCATGAAAAACGGCGGGTAAAATAGCTTCCAAACATTCGCGAACGCCGTCGGTACTTCCCGGCAAAGTAACGATTAATGTTTGAGCAATCGAACCGGCAACGGCGCGACTCATCATTGCCAAGGGTGTGCGCATTTGTCCGAATACGCGCATCGCTTCGGTGATACCGTCGGCATCGCGTTCTAAAATTTCTTTTACGGCACTTACCGTATTATCGCGCGGACCCAAACCCGTGCCGCCGGTCGTGAAAATAAAATGTACATCTTCGCGCACCCATTCACGTATTTGTTTTTGAATTTTTTCTTTATCATCCGGTACAATGATATAATATTTTACTTCCGCTTTAAAAGTTTCGAGTATTTTTTTTATCATCAGACCACTCGTATCGGTGCGCGTACCGGCTGCTGTTGAATCGGAACACACCAAAACGGCACACGGTGGAGGCGAGGAGAAAAATTTTTGCCGGTCGCTTTTGCCGCCTTTTTTTTCCAAAAGTCGAATATTACCTATTTCTAAATGTTTATCCACCGGTTTAAGCATATCGTAAATTTCGAGTGCGGCTACCGAAACACCCGTCAGGATTTCCATTTCAATTCCGGTTCTGCCGATAGATTTCGCTTGACCTGTGATGACGATACCGGTGCGCCGCAAAACTTCTTCCGGAAAATACGGGGCATGTTTTTCACTGCTCAAAAATTCAAATTGCACGTCCATACCGTCAATCGTTACCGGATGACAATGCGGCAATAAATCCGGCGTTTTTTTCGCGCCGATAAATGCCGCCGCACGCGCAACATCAAATAAATTTCCTTTCGGCAATTCATCGTGTTCAATGAGCGAAACGGTTTCGGGCGTACAAAAAATAATCGCAATAGCTTGAGCCGTGCGTAAAGTAATTTGCTTGTGTGTGATGTCGCGCATTTCGTGGAATTAAAAATTAAAAATTAATAATTAATTAAAAATTTATGTTACTGAAAGGTGCAGTGCATTGGACTAATTTCTAATCGTGACAAATAGCTCGGTGCGCTGCACCTTTGTGCGTAACATTAATTATTAATTATTAATTCTCCTCGGTATCGGGTCAAAATGATCGTGTTTGGAGAACGGGTGGCATCTGAAAATTCTTTTCACACCTAACCAACTGCCTTTTATAAAACCCCATTCTTGAATCGCTTCGATTGCATAGTTGGAGCACGTCGGATAATAACGGCACTTACTCGCACCGAGCATCGGCGATAAAAAAATTTGATAGAAACGAATAATATGGATGAAGATGAAAGACACAACGATTTTGGATTTATGATTTACGATAGTAATTTTAAAATTTTAAATCACAATTCGTTTTAACTTTATCGAAAACTACATAACCTTGCGGTTTGTTCGGAAGATTAACTTGAACAATATTTTTTTGATCGCTGAAAATTTCAGTCAGTAAATTATTGTTGATGCGCATTTGTTGCACATTTTTTATTTTTTCTGCCGATAAATAAACGTAAATCGCTTGCATATCGTGTGCGGTTTCTTTTCCGACCCACACCGTATTTATTTTTTTGTTGTCAATTTCTATCGAAAATTTTTTATTTAAATACGCATCTATCGCTTTATCGGTTTCTTTATTTTCTTTTTCGGTACCGATAAAAAGTTTTTCATTGTTTGTACTTTGCACTGCACGCTCTAAATCGTCAATAAAAATGTGCAGCGTCATATTCAACGCATGATTTTTTTCATCGAAATTTATTTCCGTTTTCGTTAAATGAAAAGCGTGAACAAAAGTTGTCGGCTGATAACTATTAGCTGATAAATTATAAAAAATATTTTGAAAAAGTAAAATGAAAAAAATAAAATATTTTTTTGAAAATTTTTCTAAAAAAATATTTGAAAAAATATTGATCATCTGAAAGAAAAATTTTGCCTGAATTTTTTAAAAAATAAAATTATGAATAGATGTCAAGCAGAGGTACGGCGCACTGTAATATTAGATCCGCTTATGGAGTTTAATATTTCGACGCTTTGCACCTCAAAAAACTTTATTGAGCCTTATTACAAATATTACGGCGCGCTGCACCTCTGCGTAAAATAACTTATGAAATAGTAATTTTAAAATCGCATCCCGAAAATTCAGCATTTAGTATTTACGATTTAACGTTAAAAAATTTACCATTAAATAATAGTACTCGTACCCAACTCCACGTTTTTTTTATGCACGAAAGAGTTTGATTTTTCAATAATCACTTCCGCCGCCAAATCGCCGATGGTTGAAGTCGAATAAAATTTTTTCGCGTTTAAATCTTTTGTCACTATATGGTGATTCAACAAATATTCAATCGCACTGCGCACTACACCGGCTTCTTCGTACAAACCGAAATAGTCGAGCATCATGGCGGCGGATAAAATGGTGGCGCACGGATTGGCAATATCTTTTCCGGCAGCTTGCGGATACGATCCGTGAATAGGTTCAAACATTGCCGAAGTATCGCCGACGGAAGCGGACGGCAACAAACCCAGCGACCCGGTAATAACAGAAGCTTCGTCGGAAATAATATCGCCGAACATATTTTCTGTTACGATAACATCAAATTGTTTCGGATTGATGATGATTTGCATGGCGGCATTGTCCACGAATAAAAAATCAAGTTCAACGTCGGGATATTGCGTCGCCATTTTCTTTACGGTATCGCGCCAAAGTCTGGAAGTTTCAAGTACATTAGCTTTATCTACGAGCATTAATTTTTTTCGACGCAATTGTGCTGCTTTAAAGGCTTTATGGGCAATCAATTCTATTTCGGCAACCGAGTAAGTACATTCGTCAGTGGCGGATTGACCGTCGGCTGAACGTTCTTTTTTACCGAAATAAATACCGCCCGTGAGTTCGCGGTAAATCACGAAATCGCAGTCTTTAATATTTTCTTTTTTTAAAGGAGAGATGTGCAACAAATTGTCGTAAGCTTTTACCGGGCGAATATTGGCGTACAAACCCATTGTTTTGCGTAGTTTTAAAAGTCCTTGTTCGGGGCGTACTTTGGCATTCGGATCATTGTCGTATTTCGGATCGCCTATCGCACCGAATAATATGGCATCTGCTTTTTTACAAATTGCAATTGTTTGGGCTGGCAACGGGTCGCCGGTAGCATCAATAGCTGCAGCGCCGACAAGTGCTTCTTCATACTCGAACTGATGACCGAAAACTTGTTCAATGGCGCGCAACACTTTTAACGCTTGCATAATAACTTCGGGTCCGATGCCGTCACCGGCTAAAACCGCAATATGTTTTTTTACTTTAACTGACATGGTTTTTCTATGAGGATTGATTTAATCCGCAAATTAAACTATCTAACTAAAACTAAGCAAAATTATTGTGTTATTTATTTTGAAAAATCTCAAATATCAAACGTTAACTCTACGATATCAGATGTCGGTACGGATTGACAAACCAAAATATAACCGGCTTTTACTTCGTCGTCGTCGAGGGCAAAACAGGCACGCATTTTTACGGTGCCGTTCGTCAGTTTCGCCATGCAGGTCGAACAAGCACCCGAAGTACAACTGTATGGCGCATCAATTTTCCGTTTAATGAGTTCATCGAGAATAATATCGTTTTTTCCGACTTGCACATTGTATTTTGTGTGCCGAAGCGAAACCGTCACTTGTGCCACACCGATTGCATTTTCGGAAATCGTAGCGGTCTCAGGTACTTTGAAATATTCGAGGTAAATATTTTTTTTGTCAATTTTATTTTCCGTCAGTACATCTTCAACGGTTATCATCATCTCTGCCGGTCCGCAAATATAATATTCCGATACCGCAGTACGTTTCGGATGATTTTCCAAAAATTTTTCAACCGTAGTTTTGTCTATGCGCCCGACAGCACCTTTCCAATTTATTTTTCCTTTTGAAAACAGACCACCTAAACCGCCGGCTTTTTCGCGTTTCGGTTGACTGAGAATATGCTCCAAGAATAATTGTCCGTCGTACAGACTTTGTAGTCCATCGAGTTCTTTTTTAAAAATGATACTGTCTTCATGCCGGTTGCCGTACAATAAATGTACTGTCGAAGCGGGTTCGCGTTCCAAAACCGTTTTCAAAATAGACATTAAAGGTGTAATACCGGAGCCGGCACCGAACAAATAATACGTTTTGCGCTGCTCATGATTCGGGTTGGCGATAAAATGCCCTTGCGGCGGCATCACCTGCAGCGTATGACCGACTTCAACTTTTTCTACGATGTGCTTAGATACTAATCCTTTTTCAACGCGTTTCACCGCAATTGCAAGTTCGTTATGCACAGGACTTGTACAAATTGAATAAGCGCGCCGTTGTTCTATACCGCCCAACATAAACCGCAGCGTAATGTATTGTCCGGGCAAATAAGCGAAAGTTTCTTTCAGGTTTTCCGGAACAGAAAAAAAGATGCTCACGGCATCTTCGGTTTCACGGACTATTTTATTGACTTCAAGACTATAAAAAAGCGTATCCATATTTTCAGCCTAATTTTTTATTTTCAACAACACAAAGGTATCATCAAAACAACGGAAAAATGAAGCGGAATGTTTTTAAAAAGATCAGAATGATTTTTTAAGGATGTTAGTTTGTAAACTTGTGTCGTATTATCTTCACGATTAATTTTTAAAACCACTTTTAAATTAAAATTCAACAAATGTTTCAAGAAAATTTATTTAAAGGTAAAACCGTATTGGTTACGGGCGGCGGCACGGGTATAGGTTTTGAGATTGCCCAGCAGTATTTAATAATGGGTGCGGAAGTTTATATAGCTTCACGTAAAAAAGAAAAATTGGAAGCTGCCATGTTGAAATTGCACCGTAACGGCGATACGCAAGCAAAAGCTTACGTACTTGACATTAGAGAAACTCAAAGCATCAAAAATTTGGCGGATATTATTGAATCGCAAAGCGGTAAATTGGATATTCTTATTAATAATGCCGGCGGACAATTTCCGTCTCCCGCCGAACTTATTACTGAAAATGGCTGGCGCGCAGTCGTAAATACAAATCTAAACGGTACGTGGTTTGTAACGCAAGAAATGGCGAAGCGTTTTTTTTTCAAACAAACTCAAAGCAGTATCGTAAATATTGTATTGAATAATTACAAAGGTTTTCCGGGTATGAGTCACTCTGCTGCAGCGCGCGCGGGTGTGATGAATCTGACAAAAACTTTAGCAATCGAGTGGGTAAATAAAGGCATTACTATTAATTGCGTTGCACCCGGTATTATTCAATCTTCGGGTTTGGAGAATTATCCGGAAGAATTAGTAAAAGGTTTATCCGATAAAATTCCGATGAAGCGACTCGGCACCGTGCAAGAAGTAGCGGAACTGACTTTGTTTTTGAGCCATGCGCAATACATCACCGGCGAAACGATTTATATTGATGGTGGCAATCGTTTGTGGGGAGATATGTGGGAAATAAGTTAAGAGTGCGGAGTGCGGAGATTGGAGTTAGTTGTTTACAGCTACTTTAAGGTTTTTGTTTTTTTAAATTAGCTAAACTATGGGTGAACGAAAAAGCATTTTAAAGAACCAAAGTTTTTTATTTGCAATTCGAATTGTGAAGTTGCATAGATTTTTAATTAAAAAGAAAGATTTTGAATTGAGTCGACAAATTTTAAGAAGCGGAACAGCATTCGGCGCTTTGATTCGTGAAGCGCAAAATACTGAAAGCAAAAAAGATTTTATCCATTAATTAGCTATCGCTCAAAAAGAATGTGATGAAACAATTTTTTGGTTAGAATTGCTTTTCGCCTCTGAAGAATTAAAAGAAAATGAATTTTCAAGTTTAAACTCAGATGCTTTAGAGTTATACAAAATGATTATCAGTTCTATCATCACAACAAGAAAAAATATGAATTTAGAGAGCGATAAAAAATAAGTATTAAATTTCAGAAAAACATACATTTATAAATCGTGTTCCAACTCCGCACTTCTAACTACTATCTTCTAACTCCACACTCCGCAATCCTAACTCCTATCTATATCAAATGCCAGTTTTTCCGCATTATCCGCTAATTGCAACGCTTCGATAATTTCTCCGATATTGCCTTCCATAACGCGGTCTAAAGAATACAAAGTAAGATTGATGCGGTGATCGGTCATACGATTTTGCGGATAATTGTAGGTGCGGATTTTATCCGAACGGTCGCCGGAACCGACCAATGAACGACGTTTAGAGGCTTGCTCGTTGTCATGCACCGTTTTTTGTGCGGTATACATTTTTTGATATAAACGTTGCATCGCCAATTCGCGATTCTGAATTTGCGAACGCCCGTCTTGACATTCTGATACAATACCCGTCGGTAAATGCGTAATACGCACTGCAGATTCCGTTTTATTAACGTGCTGTCCGCCGGCACCGCTCGCACGATATACATCAACTCTTAGATCCTCTTTGCGAATATGCACATCTTCCATTTCCAATTTAGGCATCACGACAACTGTTGCAGCTGACGTATGTACGCGCCCTTTTGCTTCCGTTTCCGGTACACGCTGAACACGATGCGCACCGGATTCAAATTTCAAATTACCGTAAACCTCATCGCCGGCTACTTCCAAAACAATTTTACTAAAACTACCCGGCATACCTTCGGTGGCTTCTATATGTTCAACTTTCCAACCGCGTGTTGAAAAATAACGCGTGTACATTCTATACAAATCACCGGCAAAAATACCGGCTTCATCGCCGCCTGTGCCGGAGCGGATTTCAAACAAAACATCTTTGGTATCTTCTGGGTCTTTAGGAACAATTAAAAGTCTTATTTTTGCTTCGAGTTCATCGCGCTGCGGTTCTAAAGTATTCAATTCTTCTTTTGCGATTTCGCGCATTTCCGAATCATTGAGCATTTCTTTTGCTTGCTCTATATCATTCAAAATTTTTTTATACGCTTCATATCCTGCCACAATCGGCATCAAATCTTTGTATTCTTTATTGATTCTTTTCGATTTTTCGGTATCGTTTATCACCGCCGGATCGCTCAATTGTTCTTCAATGTGAACATAACGGTCTTTTATGGCTTTTAATTTATCTAACATAATTTTTTATTTTCGGTAAAACGGCGCGAAGTTAAGGTTTTTTTGGCGAAAAATAAAAACCGAAGATAAAACTGTAAATTGTTTTTGGTGTAGAATTGGTACTGTAGAATGTATTGCTAATATTAAGTTTTTGTCAATTTGCACAACATTTTAAAATAAGTTTGCATTTGTGTAAATATATTCATTACATTTGTTTATAGTAAACTACACAAATATTTCTTCGGGTAGTACAGGAACAGTTGGTGTTTACCCAGGTTCTTCTTACTCCCAATCCGGGAATGTTTATGTCAGATTATATCTTACTTCATCAGACGGTCAGTCGGTTTACGCTTATAAATATGCGGGAGTAAGTAATATTCATTACCTAAAATCAGATAGCGGGAGTGTAGTAAACAATAAAATATCAGGTGTTTCACTGTCAGATCCATATCCGAATCCGGCAAATAATAGTACAACATTTGAATTTACCGTTCCGGAAAGTCAAAATGTTAAATTGGAACTGCTAAATGAATTAGGACAGAACATTCGCTTACTCGAAAATGGTGATTTTGATGCTGGTACTTATCAGCATACAATTAATACGGAATCTCTGTCAACAGGAATTTATCTATATCACTTAGTTACTGGTAACGTTTCCAAAGTTAAAAGATTAAGTATTTCTAAATAATTTTGTAAAGAGTCTGCTGTGCAAACGGCAGACTCTATTTTTTTAATTTTAAAATGCTTACTCATGAAAAATTTCTTAATGTTCGTGTTTTTTATTAGCATATTTATCTTTTCTTGTAAAAAAGATAGTACCAATTACGCTCTTAACGGTTATCCCGGAGAAATCACTGGATTGATGTTTAACGATACGGCTTGGGTATTACCTAAAGGTTGGTATGCACAAGCATTGGGCTTTGTACATTATGCTGATCCGACTTGTAATATTAACTATGGTGTAATTCGTATTAAATCTTTCACTCAAGATTCGTATGAAAGAGAACTAATCGGTATGGCAGGAATTCCTTTTAAAACCGGAAAATTTATTATGACGGGTATAGATACTGTTGCTTGCACAACTGTTCCTAATGCCTCTTTAGCTTTAGAAGCAGCCGATGGAGATGCAATAGCAGGGTTATATGATAGATTGCGCAGTGTTGAAAGTAGTATAACAGTAGCATCATATGATTCGATTTCCGGCGATGTTAAAGGTACTTTTGATATAACCTTTGTCAAAAATACCAAGAATCCAGACTATTATAAAAATTATTCGGATACAGTTAGATTTAATGGTGGGCAATTTCATACAAAATGGATAAAATAAAAATGAATCAGTATATTTAAGTCAATCACGAATTATGCTCATCAAAATCAATCGGGTGTTTATTGAAAATAAGATCAACATAATTCAAAAAAAAATGCCGGAAGTTTTCGTGAGTCACACAGAACGAAAACTTCCGGCCATAAATTATTTAAGGAAAAGATTAATTACATTTTATGCGGCATCATTTTGCTGCAACTGTCCATCATCATACTGCATTGGTTCATCATCATTTTCTGTTTTGCCGGATCTTTTTCCATCATTACAGCTTTGTTTTGATCCAACATCATTGACATTTGGCCCATCATTTTGGTTTTCATGTCGCCGTCCGGCATCGCTTTCATAGCGGTTTCCATAGTCATCATTTTCGTCATCATATCGTTCATTTTAGTTTTCATGGCACCGGCAGGCATGGCTTTTATCATATCCATTTCAGAGGACATTTTAGTATCCATATCGGCGGCCATCATTTTTTGGTCACTCATCATTTTGTCGGCTGCCATTTTATCGGAAGCCATTTTGTCGGCTGCCATTTTATCGGCGGTTACTTTGTCGGCTGCCATTTTTTCTTTCGCTGCTTCCGCACTGTTATCGCAAGAAGCCATAAATAAACTGCCGCAAACGGCGAATAAAAATAATATCTTTCTCATTGAAAAAAATAATTAAAATGTTAAATAGAAATATTTGTTAAAAAAATTACAGAAATTCAGGTGTGACTAGAATTCTCTGAAAATCCGCAACAATTACAAATGTAATAAGAATTTATCACGAAAAATTCACAATTTAATTATTCGCGCTGTTTTCATCAAAAATCTGTAATTTCTGTAAAAGAAAAAAAAGTCTTGCACCCTTTTCGGGAAAAATAATTTTTTGTTTCACTCAACGTGCGGTCGGATGTTGCCAAAACAAAATCGCCGCCCCAAGCTCCCAAAGATTTTATTTCTCCCCAATAGTCTGAAAAATACGCATTTTTCACACGTTGTAAATGCGTGGCAGATCGTACTAATTTTTCATGTTCGGTAATTAATTTCTCAAAATCGGATAGAGTAGCGGCGGATAAAAAATCGGCAGTAAGCTGTGTAGCGGTATCAATTAATATTTTGTTTTTTCTGGCGATGGCACGATAATGCGCGATTCCTTCGCGAGAATTTTGCTTTCTACCGGAATAAATAAAAAATAATTGTTCTGAAAAAGCGGGTTGCCAAACGACGGGCGTAACAATCGGCGCGGATTCAGTTGCGGATATTTGATAAATGATTGCCGATTGCGCACCCGCACAAGCAATATCGTAGCCCGAACCGCCGAGCGTGGCTTTGCTTAACAAATACGGATTAACTTCAAACAGTTCGGCGATTAAATAAATCAGCGTCGAACTTGTGCCGAGTCCCCAAAGGCGCGGAAAATTCAAGTGTGTTTCTATGACTTTGTGAGATAATAGAAGTGGATTTCGGATTTCAGATTCGCTTTTTCCGAAATCCGAAATCCGAAATCCGACATCCGAAATTTGACGTAGCTTTTGTGCTTCCGATAAAATTTTCGATAAAGTTTCGGCGACCATACCATCCGATGATTGCAAAATTCGGAAAGTTTCTGCGTCAAAAGTTGCATTGAACCACAAATTTTTTTCATCATCAAAACTGCGCCAAACAAGTTCCGGTATAATTTTGTTTATTACTATTTGTAAGCCTTGTCCGAATTTAACGGGTATAGCTAATGCTTTTGCACCGTCAATTACAAAATATTCGGCAGTAATGAGTAATTTGCCGTTTGCGGAAAAACTTTGCATTATTTTTGAACGATGAACTTTTAAAACGATGAACGATGAACGATTTTTTAATATTTCATCGTTCATCATTCATCACTCAAAATTTAATTATTAATTATTAATTATTAATTGACTAAATGATTATTGCCAAACCTTCCAACGTCAATGAAGCACATCTGATGCAGACCGCATTGGCACAACATAATATTGATGCGCAACTGAAAGATGAATATTCGGTACAAACAATGCCGTATTTGAGTAACGCGATCGGCGGTGTTAAAGTTATTGTACGCGATGATGATTACGCAAAAGCGGAAGAAATACTCACAATGTTAGGTTTTCAAACTTATAACCCCAAAGAAGAACCGCAGGGATATGAAAGTATTATTTTCAATTTTACGAAAGACATTCCGTTTATCGGAAAATTTTCGCCGATAATACAAGTCATGATTTTTTTATCCATTCTCGTCACCGCCTTACTTCTTTTGATTATGAGTTAAAAACGCCCGTGACAAAATCGGGTTTCATCACGGACGTTTTCGGCATACCAAAATAAAAAAAACAAATTGTCAGATTATAATTTACGGGTATTCACGTCTGAAATATTATCAACGGCTTTACGCGGTTTTACGGCGGTCGGTTCGGCGGCTTGCGCCGGCGCCGGCGCCGCGTCGGAAGGAATATCCACCGAAGGCGGTTGTATCGGAGCAGCAGGTGCGTAGGCATCATCACTGATTTTGAAAAGGTTCAAGAAATACCTTTCGGAAAACCCGCAGATAAAAATAATTAAAATAAAACCGCCTACGCCGTCAACGGAAACGCCGGAAACTTTAGTAATGAGAAGCACCCCAGCCAAACTTGCAATCAAAGCACCTACAATCGGACGCAACTTAAATTGTATCATACTTTCTCTGAACTCGCCGAGCGTTACGTGTGAACTCCGAATTTGCAACAAGCCGCTCAAAAAAGAAGCAATAGCGCCGATAGCGGCAAAACATACGACGGATATCCACTGCCAACCTTTTGCAATATAGCTGCTACCTAAAAAAGTTTTTGCTATTACATCCGACGACTTGTCATACAAAAATAAAGGTAAACCTACCAACATCACCAACAAAACAATTAAACCGTAATTGATTAACATCCGCAACCGATCTATTTGCAAACTGTTACTGACTTGATTGTCGCGGTCTTTTCTGTTCGTTTTTTCGTTCACCAAATTTATGGCAGCGCGCAAACCGCCCAATGTTTGATTGTCTCTGTTGAGTTCATTTTCCAGAAAAACGCCCCACATATTGTGTTGCGATTTCAAATCGGCGATCAAGGAAGCGGCGTAAGATTTGACGTAATGCGGCGGAAAAATCCAAGGAATGTTTTCTTCCGCTAAATCAAGAATGGATTGCACATTCATCTGGTCGCAAGAGGTTTGATCTAACGCTGTTTGTGCCGATTGCAATAAACTGATGATACGGCGTGCTACGACTTTATCGAAATAAGGAGAATTATAAAAATTATTGAGCGCCGAACGGAAATCGGTTTCTAAACGCAAATAACGCCAGCGCAAATTATCTGTCACAAACAATTCGTAGTTCGAACTGCTTGACGCTCTCATCGGCGTTGACTCTCGTGTGAGCCACGAAGAAGTTGCCCATTTATCGTCTTTGAACCAGGGCGATAAATCTTCGGCGTAAGCGGCTGTAAAACCTTCTTCGTCGTTCGTTGAGTTGCTGTTAAGTACTTGTCCGCCGATACCGACGCCGCGATCTTTTTCCGGTTGTGGAGTCAGACGAACGAATACGGGATCTGTCGTATTGGGTATAGTTAATGCGGCAGGGGATTGTCCGAACGAGCGTTGAATTGTTGGCGGCGGCGTTGCCGGCATTTGTTGTGGTTGTATCATGCCGGACGTTTTGTTACCCGTTTCCGGTGCATTATTGTCATCTGATTTCATTGTACGAATTGCCATTGTTTTGTGAAAACTAAAGAGTTTGCAAATAAAACACATAAAATTATTAAAATAATTTCATCCGGCAAATTTTTTGGGGAATATTTTTTATTTTTTTGAAATTTTTTAATAAAAAAATCTTTATCGGTTTCGGTTTTCAAAAATAAAAAGTAAAAATCATTTCTTTAAAGCGATTAACTTTGCAGCTTCAAGAAAATATTTGTTTTAAACGAAGGCAGATTTAAAGGTTAATTAATATTTATGGTAAAAATCGGTAACGTCGCACTCGGAGAATTTCCGCTTTTACTTGCACCTATGGAAGATGTGAGTGATCCGCCGTTTCGCGCTTTATGTAAAGAACAAGGCGCGGACATGATGTACACGGAATTTATTTCGAGCGATGGACTCATTTACGAAGCTGAATCAAGTCTGAAAAAATTGGATATTTTTGATGATGAACGCCCTATCGGTATTCAATATTTCGGCGGACAATTAGAATCCATGATTAAAGCCGCGCACATTATAGAAGCCGCTAATCCGGATGTGATTGATATTAATTTCGGTTGTCCGGTGGCGAAAGTGGCGTGTAAAATGGCGGGTGCGGGCTTGCTGCAAGATATTCCGAAATTGGTGGCTTTAACAAAAGCGGTTGTAGAATCAACGAATAAACCCGTGACCGTAAAAACAAGATTGGGTTGGAGCGACAGTACGATAAATATTTTGGAAGTCGCCGAACGCTTGCAAGATGTCGGAATTAAAGCACTTTCTATTCACGGTCGCACGCGCCAACAAATGTATAAAGGAGAAGCGAATTGGATACCGATTGCTCAAGTAAAAGCCAATCCGCGCATGACAATTCCGATTTTCGGTAACGGCGACATAGATTCACCCCAAAAAGCATTAGAATATAAAAATCGTTATGGTGTGGACGGTTTAATGATCGGTCGTGCCGCTATCGGCAATCCTTGGATTTTCAGACAGATCAAACATTTTTTTGCCACCGGTGAAATTTTAGAACCACCCACTGTTCACGACCGCGTAGATGCCATCCGCAAGCATATTCTTCGAGCGGTTGAATGGAAAGGCGAGCGATTGGCTATTTATGAAACAAGACAACACTACACGAACTACTTGCGCGGTTTACCGCACATCAAACCCTACCGTTCGAGATTAGTAACCGTGACCGAATTAGATCAAATTTTTGAAATCTTAGCTGAATTGGAAGACAATTACGCCAATAATATTCAGGCAGAACTTCTATTGGTATAAGTTGTGCGATACTGTTGAACAGGCCGTCTTGATTTGCTGTTTGAAATCAGAGTGTCGAAATTATATTTAGGGCAAATATGCTTTTTATTTTCTAATGAGCAGTTATATTTTTTTCGAGCAGACTTTATTTTTTCTTGAATAAAGTTAACCTTTAATTCGCGCCACAACCTCGTTTATTTCAATTCAGTTACTTAACAAGTTCGGTTGCGTTTCCCGATGATGCAGCTAAAAGAATTACAAATTCGCATAACCGGTAATCCCTTTTATAATTTCCGATTTTCGATGACAAATAAATTTTCTTTCCTTTTCAGTATTTTTTTATTCATTTCCGCATCGGCTTTTGCGCAAAAGGATACATTAATGCACAATATAGAACTGACTATAAAAAATTTTCCTGCATCGAAAGCATATTTATGTTACTATTACGGCAATCAAACTTTTTTATTAGATTCGGTTACGGTGGATAGTCCGGCGGGATTTATGCACTTTAAATCGCGAAAAAAATTGCCGAACGGTATGTATTTCATTACCACAAAAGATATGCGTTTATTTGATTTTATTATCGCCGGCGAAAAAAACATAATCATCAACACCACTTTCAAAAATCTTTACGACAGTGCCGTTGTACAAAGTCGGGAAAACAGCATTTTTTTTGAGTACATGCGCCAAACAAATAAAACGGCGCTTGATGTTGAAAACGTACAAGCGATGGCGAAAATGCTCAACCGCGCTACAAAAGATAAAAAAGTTTTGGCGGAACAAGCCGGTAAAATTCGACAATTATACAAAAATTCGGACAGTACATCACGCGCTTTAATCAACGCCTACCCTACCCTTTTCGTTACAAAATTACTGAAAGCGCACCAACCGCTTCAGATGCCCGAAAATATAAAACCTTATACAGCCTCTAATCGGTTTAATCCCGATTATGGTTATTATTATCGCCGACATTTTTGGGATAATTTCGATTTTTCGAATGTGAGTTATTTGCACGCGCCTTTTTATACGACCAAAGTAGATGAATATTTGCAAAACACGATTCCGAAACAGCCGGATTCTTTAAACGCTTACGTTGATATTCTTTTGTCGCGTACGAAAATTACACCCGAATATTTCAAGTATACACTGCGCTACATCACGCAGTTGTGCGATGATAATTTGAAAAATGCTCTTTCGGAAAATTTATTGGTGCATATCGTAGACGTATATCACCGTGATACGGCGAGCGGAACGGATAAATACACTTTAGAACTGTTGGATTATAAAGCCAATACTTTCCGCACAAATTTAATCGGTATAAAAGCTCCGGCTTTTTCTTTACCCGATTCGACGGGTAAGTCGAGAAATTTTCAAGAGTTTTCATCTGCTTATACGTTGCTTATTTTTTTCAGTGTGCAATGCACGCATTGCCAAGAACAAATACTGCAGTTCCGAGACGCGCTTCAATTTACGGATTCAAGCATTATAAAAACTTTTGCGGTTTGTACCGACGGCATCCGCGAAACGTGGTTGCCTTTCATCGAAAAAAACAAATCCGATTGGGTAAATGTTTTGGATACTCAGACCAATTCTAATATTCAAAAATCTTATGCGGCATTCAGTTTACCGGTTGTTTATTTATTGGATAAAGATAAAAAAATTATTGCCAAACACCTAACACCTGATATGCTCAAAAAAATATTAGAACAAATTCACGGAAAAGAGAAATAAGAAACTGAATACCGATTACTGAATAATTTTGAAGATTGTGAATTTTATGGTAATTTTAACTATCTGACAACAATATTTACATTATTCCGGTGTTATTTAATTAAATTTTACCACACAAAAAAAAGGGATTATAGGGCGCACAATCGTACTCATTTACAGCATTTAACATTATTGAAAAAGCGATTTAATGATCGCTCTCACATCTAAGTCCCTCTTTTTACCATGAAAAAATTTTTGTTCGCTACTGCGTTTTCTGTTTTTTTTATCCATTTTATTGGGGCGCAATGCCTTGAAGGTGATTGTGAAGAAGGCACGGGCATTATTCAGTCCGACAACGGTAATAAATATTCCGGATCGTTTCATCGCGGTAAAATGCAAGGCAAAGGGACGCTCGTACTCACTAACGGCAATTCTTACAACGGCGATTGGATGAACGGTATGCGCGAAGGTGTAGGTATTTATACTTTTTCAAACGGTAATGTTTACACGGGCAGTTTTCGTAAAAATAAATTTTTCGGCGACGGTACGATGACTTTCAGGAGCGGTAATAAATACGTCGGCTCGTGGGAAAACGACCAACCGAACGGCAACGGTATCTATTATTTTACAACCGGTGATAGGTATGAAGGTAATTTCGTGAGCGGAAAATTTAACGGTACAGGCACTATGTATTACAATACAAAAGAAACTTACGTAGGAGAATGGAAAGACAATGCACGTCAAGGTTTCGGTACTTTGAAAAAAAATACTGGAGAAACTTTTACCGGACAATGGGAAAACGGCGTGTTAACAGTTGACAAAAATAACGGTTCGCAAGCCCACACGGTTTTAGTTTCTAATACAACTTCTACTGCGGATGAATACGCGCGCAATTGTAATACACAAAATTGCGTGGAAGGCAGAGGTACTTTTACTTACCGCGACGGCAGTAAATGGGTAGGCGAATTTAAAAGCGGTATGCCGGATGGTGCAGGTACATGTTTTTATGCAAACGGCGATAAGTATGTCGGCAAATTCGAGAAACACGCACCGCACGGCGAAGGCAGTATGTATTATTTAGATGGCAGAATTATGTCTGCAATTTGGGAATACGGTCGTCCGATAGGTGAAATGCCCGCCAATAATAAAGTGACGGAAACCGAAGTGCCGATTGACCACGATCCCGAAGTGAAAATTTGGGCAGTCGTAGTAGGTGTCGGCAGGTATGCCACCATGCCCGCGTTGAAATATACCGTAGACGATGCATACCACTATTACGCATTCTTGAAAAGCCCGGAAGGCGGTGCTTTGCCGGACAGACAAGTAAAAGTTTTGGTGAATGAAGATGCGACACGCAGTAATATTTTGCAAACATTGCGACAAACGCTTTTACAAGCTGATGAAAACGATGTAATCATGTTTTATTTTTCAGGTCACGGATTGGAAGGTGCATTTATTCCGCAAGATTATGATGGTTTGAATAATAAATTGTATCACAACGAAGTGAAAGCTATTTTTGAAAAGAGTCATGCTAAACACAAAATTTGTATCGCAGATGCGTGTTATAGCGGTTCATTAATCGCGATGAAAACACCTTTTGCTGATGCGATGAAACAATATTACAAAGCATTTGAAGATACGAAAGGTGGTATCGCATTGTTCATGTCGTCGCAAAAAGAAGAATTTTCTCTCGAAGATCAAGGTTTGCGCTCCGGTATTTTCAGTCATTATCTCATTCGCGGTTTAAAAGGCGATGCGGACGAAGACCACAATAAAATAATAACAATGCGCGAATTATATGATTTCGTTTACAAAAACGTGCGTATTTATACTTCAAACGCACAAACGCCTACCATTAGCGGTAATTTCGATTGGAATATGCCGTTGGGAATAATTCGATAATTTTATGGACTTTGGGCTTTGGATTTTGGGTTTTAGATGTTGGACTTTGGGCGTTAGACGTTGGATTTTAGATGTTGTGATTTCCAGGAGTCCAAAGTCCAAAGCCCAAAGCCCCATCTTTAAATTTTTTTTCTTTTTTCTTTTTTTAGCGAAATTACAGGCGCAAGATGCAGTTTCGCCCGAAAACCGTTTTGGCGGCGGATTGATTTTGGGTTTAAATGCTTCTCAAATTGACGGTGACGCTTCAGCGGGTTATAATAAATGGACACCGACGGCAGGTATTCGCGGTATTATTAACTTGGAAGGTAAATGGCAAATCACGACAGATATTTTATATAGTCAGCGCGGTGCTGTCACTGCAAGTTATGAAGCCATTATCGAACAAAATGTTACAACCAATTACTTGGAAGTACCCGTGATGGTTCATTATCGAGATTGGCAAAAAACCACAAAAAACGGAGCCACGTACTATAAAGTAAGTTTAGGTGCGGGTATTTGTTACGGCAAATTATTCAGTGCTACTTCCAACACTGCTTTTAATCATGCTGCAATTGTGGATAAATTCAATAAAGACGATTTTGCTTTTACGGGCGGTATGCAATTCTTTTTTTCACCACACTGGGGTTTAAATTGCCGTTTCACTACCTCCGTCAATAATCTATTTGATCCTGATAAATATAAATCCGATCCTGTAGCTTCATCGTTATCGGTTTTGCGCGGCTATTTTTTTTCGATTCAATCTGTGTATGTGTTTTAACCGAGTTTTAGCTCAAAATTAATTCCGAATTTTCCTTCCAATTCCGCATCCGGCGATAATAAAACCAATCCATCTTTATTATTAAACGCATCAATATTGCAAGTCATTGGTTCTATCGCAATACTTTTTCGATGTGGCGGAGTAAACACTTGCAAAAAATTGAATTTACATGGTCCCGTTTCCTGCCAAAAACTAAGTTTTCGAATGTGATTTTGTGTGTCATGCGCAATGATGGTTTCTTGCGTACCGTTGTTTGCATCTTTCAAATAAAAACCGCTATCTAAGACGGTTTCACCGATGAGTTTGAGCGTATCAAAAGTAGTATAAGTTTCTTTTTTGCCCGTCGGTAACATCCGCTTATCAATATCTATTATTTGGCTGCCGTGCGGCATTTGCAATTGCGTATCGTTGACCGAAGGCGTTAAAATAAAATACGGATGCCAACCTAAACCTACCGGAACAGATGTATTCGCTAAATTTTTGAATTTCATGGTTACGGTAAGATAAGAAGAATGATTATCAGGCAACGCGGATTTATTTTCACTGTGCTTCTGACCCATTTCAAAACTTATATCCACCCGAAAAGGAAACGGATAAGCGGTTGTAGAGCCGTCGTGTTGCCAACTACAAGTTATAAAAGCAGTCGGACTTTCGGCATTCGAAATCCGAGTGTCCGAAACGTGCATCGGCACATTTTTCCCGAAACCGTGGATGGAATTTCCGGTGGCTTTGTTATTAATATCGAATTGATAATGCTCGCCGAGGTGTTCGTATTTACCGTCGCGGAGCCGGTTCGGATAGGGAAATAAAAAAATACCTTTCGACCATTTATTTACAATCAGTGCTTCAGGCGTAGCGTAACTATCCAAAACGGAAATACCTTTAAATTTTAACTCAATCAATGACGCACCGAATTCGGGAACAACAGAAAACGCATTGCCGTTTTCGTCAGAAAAACTATGTTTAACAAATTTACCAAAAGAAGAAATAGAGTATTCAAACATCTTAATTAATAATTGAATCGGTACAATAAATAAACAATTCCGATGCAAAGTTGGCAAAGTTTTTCAGAAAGATACTAAATATCTTAAAGATTGCTTTTAATTATTGATGAATTCCATTCGTGCTTCCAATTCACTTTCAATTTGAGGAATAGAATTGAACAAAGCGTCATAAGAATCAATCACGAAATACTGTTTTTGATAATGATCTTTTATATAAGGCGTGTCGAATATTTTTTTGATATCGTAAGGCAAACGTTGCGGCACATCGCTGTTCAAACTGTAATCGCTTTCTCCGGACGACGATAAAATTCCCGCGCCATAAATTTTCAGCGCGCCGTTTTCGCGGATTAAACCGAACTCAACGGTGTACCAATACAACCGCGCAATGTATTCAACGGCAACTTCACGCTCCACGAAACGCAAAGCGATACGCGCCAATTCTTCCAAATAATGACAAACCGCTTGGTTTGTAAGCAAAGGTACATGACCGAAAATATCGTGAAACATATCCGGTTCTTCCAAATAATCCAATTGATCTCGGTGACGCAACCATGTTGAAGCACAAAAATTTTTGGCTTGCATCAACTCAAAAAAAGGTCTATTATCTATCAAACCTGGTACAACATGGATTTGCCAACCCGTTCCTTTTTTCAGAATTTCATTCGTTTGTGCATATTCCGGAATTTTTTCCGGACTGAAACCGATGCGATTCAAACCATCTAAATATTCTCGAGATGCCGTTGCGGGTAAAATTTGCATTTGCCGATTGAATAAAATACGCCACACTTCAAAATCTTCGGCTGTGTACTGCGAATAGTTTTGCTGCAAAGTATACGGAGTGAAATCGTATGCCATAGTATAAAGACTTGCAGGTGAAATAAATAATTTTTAAAAATTCAGTTTCGAATATTACAAGCAAATTTAGTCAGAATTTTTTTTTAACAAATTTTATTTTGTTTTTATAAAATTAAATTTCACGAAAAAGAGAAAAGTATCTTTTATCTCTAAAAAAATAAAATAAAAATTTGATTTTAACTTTAAAAATAAAATAATTTTTACGACAGGCATTTTTTTATCTTTTAAAAGGATTTATTTATCTTTGTGAAAAACGTTTAATCATATTTTTTAAAATTAAAGCGCATTTTTTTCTGTCTCTTAATTTATTTTCAAAATTAAAAATCATAATGAAAAAAAATACTTCTTTTCTTAAAATAAATTTCGCGGTATTTATTTTTTTATTTTATAGTTGCAATACACCAACTGAAAATAAAAATAACGATAAAATTAAAACTTCGCTCGCCGTAATCAATGCGCGTATTTGGACGGGCAACGCACAACAACCTTGGGCTGAAGCGATGCTGATAAATGCTGATACGATTGCTTTTATCGGTTCTACAGTTGAATGTCAAAAACTTTCAGATGTTTCAACTAAAATAATAGATGCGCAACAACAAATGATTACCCCCGGATTTATTGCCGCTCATGTTCATTTCGTAGATGCGGGATTCGGTTTAACGTCGGTGCAATTACGTGGGGTTAATACTAAAGAAGAATTTATAAAACGTATTGCAGCGTATGCAAAAACAATTCCGAACGGCACTTGGATATTGAATGGTGATTGGGATCAAACTTTATGGGGAGGCGAAATGCCGACGGCAACTTGGATAGATTCCGTTACGCCGAACAATCCGGTTTTTATCAGCCGTTTAGACGGTCACATGGCTTTAGTTAATTCGGCTGCCATGAAATTAGCCGGCTTCAACAGTTCAACAAAAGGTGTTTATGGTGGAGAAATAACACGAGATGCTAAAAATAATCCGACAGGTATTTTCAAAGACAATGCAAAAGGTTTAATTCATAAAGTAGTCCCGGACGCGTCTGAAATTTTGAAGGATAATGCCCTTCAAGCCGCGATGAATTTTGTAGCATCGAAAGGTGTGACAAGTGTTCATCATATGGGCCATAATTTCGACGATTTAGAAACTTTTCGTCGCGCAAACAATCAAAATAAAATGATTACGCGCATTTATGCCGTTACGCCACTCGCAAAATGGGCGCAATTGCGCGATGAAGTGGCTAAAAACGGAAAAGGTGATAAGTGGTTACATATCGGCGGATTAAAAGGTTATGTTGACGGTTCGCTCGGTGCGCACACTGCCGCTATGTTGGAACCTTTTTCTGATGCGAAAGGAGGAACAGGTTTGTTTATTACACCACCCGATTCGCTTTATGTTTATACATTAAATGCCGATAAAAATAATTTGCAAGTTATGGTACATGCCATCGGCGATAAAGCGATTCGCACTCAATTGGATATTTACGAGCGCGTAGAAAAAGAGAACGGTGCGCGCGACCGTCGTTTCCGGATTGAACACGCACAACATATTTCTCCTCAGGACCTGCCGCGCTTTGCCGCATTAGATGTAACGCCGAGTATGCAACCCTATCATTGTATAGATGACGGACGTTGGGCGGAAAAAATTATCGGTCACGAACGTGCCAAAACAACTTACGCTTTCCGGTCGCTCATAAATTCAGGTGTGCGCCCCGCATTCGGCAGCGATTGGTCAGTAGCACCGCCAACGCCGCTCGAAGGTATTTATGCTGCCGTTACGCGCCGAACTTTGGACGATAAAAATCCGGACGGTTGGATTCCGGAACAAAAAATTACTGTAGAAGAAGCGCTGCGCTGTTATACTATAAATGCAGCGCGCGCCGGCTTTGAAGAAAAATATAAAGGCAGTTTAGAAAAAGGCAAAGTAGCTGATTTTGTTATTTTGGAAAAAGATTTGACTAAAATTTCTCCAGAAACAATTAGAGACGTAAAAGTAATAGCCACGTATGTAGGCGGTAAAATCGTGTATGAAAATAAGTAAGTAAATTGTATTTAGACATAATGTCATGCAAAATATATTTATTCGTGAAAAAAATTTGCTTTGAATTTAGAAACACGCCATTATGGCGCAAAAAAATCAACGGCATCAATATTGAAATAATGATGTTGTAGGTTGTAGATTGAATTTCGGATTTAGAAAAAATAATAAACCAAATTCTAATTTACAATGTTTAAAGTATGAAGTTAACATCATTTAAAAAATAAAAGTCATGAAAACCGAATTGTCAATTCCAAAGGAATTATTAGCGAATATAGATTTCATGAATACCGTCAACGGCGGTATGGCTTTTCCGACCATTAAAGCATGGCAGGACACGGACGGTTATCGCTTAAACGTAAAAGCACCGGGGTTCGATACCGATAAAATAAAAATAGAAACCAAAGACAATCGTTTCACGATTTCTTACCCGATGCGCGTTTTGGAAGGAGAAGCGGAAATTCCGTATTTTTTTGTCAACTTCCCTTTAGATCCGAAAGTTGATGTAAGCGCCATTTCAGCGCGCCGAAAAAAAGATGACAGCATTACATTGACCGCACCGTTTAAAGGTTTCGAAGGCAACGAAAATGACAGAGAAATTTTTATTGATAAGCTTTAACGGGTTTGACAGCAGTATTTAAATTTTTTCCGGATAAATCATAATTATTTTATTTTTTCGCACCGGCAAAGAGTCACAAAGTTTTTATTACTTTGTGACTCTTTATGTTTACAGAAACTAATTTTTACGATTTCCGGTATTAGTAAATCGTAAAAGGATTCCAAAATCGTAAATCGTAAATCAATTTGACTGACGTAATCCACTTGCTGCCGGATAATATTGCTAATCAAATCGCTGCGGGTGAGGTGATTCAAAGACCGGCTTCTGCGGTAAAAGAGCTCATGGAAAACGCCATTGATTCCGGTGCGGGCAGCATCAAATTGGTTTTGAAAGATGCCGGAAAAACTTTGATTCAAGTTATTGATGATGGTTGCGGCATGAGTTTTACGGATGCGCGTTTAAGTTTCGAGCGGCACGCGACATCCAAAATCAGCACCGCTAACGATTTATTTCAGATTCGCACTATGGGTTTTCGCGGTGAAGCGTTGGCATCCATCGCAGCTATTGCGCAAGTAGAATTGCGGACGCGCAGACGAACCGACGAACTCGGCACGCGCATCGTGATTGAAGGTTTTGAATTAAAGGAACACGAATTGGAAGCGGCATCCGCCGGAACGCAGTTTTCGGTGAAAAATCTTTTTTTCAATGTGCCGGCACGTCGTAATTTTTTGAAATCAAACGCCGTTGAATTGCGCCATATTTTTGATGAATTTGAACGCATCGCCATTGCGCACCCGAGTAATTTCTTTTCTCTGCACCACAACGGGCAAGAAATTTTTCATTTACCCGGCAGTAATTTACGTCAACGTTTGGTAGGGATTTTCGGCAAAGACACGAATAAAAAATTAGTGCCGGTCAGTGAAAATACGGATGCGATAGATATTAACGGCTTTGTCGGTAAACCGGAATTTGCAAAAAAAACGCGCGGCGAGCAATTTTTTTTCGTCAATAACCGATTTATCAAAAGCGGATATTTGCACCACGCCGTCTGTACGGCGTTTGAGGATATTTTGCCGAAAGATACTTTTCCGTTTTACGTTCTGTTTTTAGAAATTGATCCCGCAAAAATTGACGTAAACGTGCATCCGACCAAACAAGAAATAAAATTTGAAGACGAACGGTTGGTGTATAATTATCTGAAAGCAGCCGTGCGTCATGCACTCGGGCAAAATGCCGTCACGCCGACTTTAGATTTTGAAGTCGATACGGGTATGATGCACGCAATAAGCACTAAAACTAATTACGAGCTGCGAATTACAAATGACGAGCATAACGATAGCAATGAGACAACTAACTCTACTAACTCAGATAAAACTGATTGGTCGGCGTATCAAAAACAAACCGGTCCGAACGTCAATAAATCCAATTTAGCGCATTGGCAAAAACTTTACGAAGGTATTGCGGATATAAAATTGGAAGAAGAAAATTCGGTAGATGGGCAAAAAACGAAAAACGAAGATTTTTCGTCGCATGAAGCTGATAGTTTTTCGACTCATTATGCGACAAAGTCTGAAGAAACCGAAATAGTTCCGACTTTTTTTACGCGCGCGCCATCGGAAAAACTACCTTACCAAATTCATAGCACCTATATTATCTCCGTGATTCCCGCCGGATTTTTATTGATTGACCAGCAAGCTGCGAGCGAGCGCGTTTGTTATGAACGTTTTTTGGAAAAACTTACCGTTAATAAACCCGCTACGCAAACGACGCTTTTTCCGCGCACGGTTCGATTCGGAGCAACGGACGCGGAATTGCTGAAAGTTATTTTGACCGATATTAATAAATTGGGTTTTGATGTTCAAGTTTTCGGTAACGACACCTTTATCGTTCACGGCTTGCCGGCAGATTGGCAAGGTGTGGGCGATGAACAAAAAGCATTAGAAGAATTATTGGAGCAATACAAAAACGATGTCTCATTTTCTTTGAATTCGCGCGAAAGATTAGCCGCTTCCATGTCGCGCAGTGTTGCTGTTAAACGCGGAAAAATTTTGAGTATTGAAGAAATGCAAATCATCGTTGAAGGTCTGTTCGCTTGCGCGATGCCTCACAAAAGTCCGAGCGGTAAAAAATGTTTTGTTTCTTACGATTTAGAAATGTTGAATGACTTGTTTTAATCTGCGATCATTAGTCAGTGGTCAATAGTGATACAGGACATTAAAGTCGTGATAATTATAAACGGTTGAATGTCCTTTTCAATAGTCGCCGCAAATTTTCTAAATTGTTGCAAAAATTTACCTTTAAACTAAAACGAGACTGCTCGGAAATGTGTGCTAAAGATAATTATTTACTACCTTTAATACAGATTACCGAACAGCCCCGTTCATTTTACTTTCCTTTAAACTCTATTCCTGCTAATTAACGGATTACTGTTTTGCCGCTTTTTTCTCCATGCGTTTTTCTTTCATTTTTTGTTTACCGTCGGCAATCATTTGCATGTATTGCGTGTATTGAGCCGGTGTCAATATGCCCTGAATAGTTTGCTCGCGTGAAGTTTTCAACGCTTTCATTTGCGTTTTGCGATCCGCTTTCGATAAAGAAGTGTTGGCGCGAATGGCTTCGGATTGTGTTTTATAATCCGAATGAGCTGTTTTCATTTTTGCGCCTTGATCGGCAGTTAAACCCAATTTTTTCATCAAACTTTCTCCGCGATGACCACCATATTCGCCTTTCATCATTTTATCAGGCGGCATTGAACCTTTATCAGAAGGAGTCATTGTCGTAGTCGGTGCCGTTTGTGCGAATGAAGCTGAAAATATTGCAAACATAATTGCAAATAACAATGATACTTTTTTCATGTTCTAAAACTTTAAAATTTTTACCTGTTGAAACAACAGGCGTGTTATAATGAATGTTTAACGCCCTTTGGACGCTCATCCGGTATAAAAGTTATTACCCTTAACAAATATTTAGCATTTTACGGTTTACGACGTTATTTTAAATAGGGTTTTAAAAAATCAAAAAAAATCAAAAAAAAATGCAATCATTAAAACTAATTTATAAATTTGTACTAATAATTTTAATTATCTTTTTAAGTAAATCACCAAAATGAAAGCACTTTTTTTCAAACATCTATTTCAGAATTTTTAGAGAAAGCGTATTCTTTTCATAATCACCTCACGCAATTTTTAAGCTGCAATTCATTTAATATTTTGTAGCGTATCAAGTATTCAATGTCCTGAATTTTCAAGACATTGGATTCAATCAGTATTTTTTTTTCACAAGCAAAAACGAATTAAAAATGGAAACCAATAAGATTACTACAACCAACGTTCGAGTTTTAATCGCTGTATTTACCATACTCGAATATTCGGCGTTTTCTATTGCCTTAATGAAAATATGAGGTTTTAAAAAATTTTTATTTTTAACGCTTATTTTGCCGAATCGTTTAAAAACTGCCGTTACAGAAAAGCGCGTCCAAAATACTTAAATTCGGAATAAATCCGTTTCTGTCCGAAAATACTTGGGGGTATTTGCCGACGGATGCACTCGAATAATTTTTGGGCGTAATCGTATTTCTGTAATCAATTAAACTGCCTTGTAGCGGTAGTTTGTCTTTTTCGATATATTTGTCGGTGAAAGAAATATCGGCTGTTAATTTTTTTTTCATCAAATCTAGTACGGTTTGGAGGAGTGCGATATTGAAATCGAAAAGGAAATCATATTTTTTTGAGTAGTGCGGTTCTATTTTATCGGCATAAAAAATCCAGTATGGTGCCGAACCGTAAGCTGTTTTTATAGCTTTCCAAGTATGGCGTTGCCATGCCGTTTCGTTCGCTATTTGAACATCTTTTATGTTTTGTCGCGCATTTTTTCCTTGTTTAAGCGGAATACTCAACGTTTGTACACCGCCGGAAGCAGCAATAATGCAACGATTACGGAAACTGTTTTTCTGATAATTTTCGTGCGATTCAATTTGTACCCGCTTAAAATTTTTGAACATTTGCATATAAGTCACAGGCGGTAAGTACTGAATTTCGATTAAAGCTGTATCTTCTTTCAACATAAAAAAAACGTTCTTTTTCAAGCAAATTCATAGATTTTCATAAAATCTGAACAAAATTAAGTATTGTTCATGCAAAATTATTAATTTTGTGGCTGAATACCGACTCGCTTTTTAAAGCGTGATGAAATTCGTTTGTTTAATTTATAAAAACACGATAAAAGGAATTTCGTTTGCCGGTATGTTCATCTTCAATAAATGGAAAGTTTTATACTTCTTCTCATCCTCACTCTCATTAGCGGACTGTTTGCTATGTCGGAAATGGCGTTAACTTCTGTGCGCAAAGTACGCTTGGAGCTTGCAGCACGCAAAAATAATCCGGGTGCAAAAGCGGCACTGAACCTCATTAATTCGCCAAACAAATTTTTATCTACATCGCAAATCGGTATTACGCTCATCGGTATCATTATCGGTTCGGTCGGAGGAGAGGCTTACGTGGATAAAATTGAGCCGTATTTAAAACATATTCCTTTTGTTTCAGAGTATTCCTTGACGGGTGCTAAAATATTAAACATTCTTTTCGCCGGCTTTTTTGCGATTGCTTTCGGCGAAATGATTCCGAAACGTATCGGCATGGCAAAACCCGAAGCCGTATCGCAGTATGTTTCAATACCGATGACGTGGGTGTCGCGGATCATGCGTCCGTTTATTTGGTTATTGAGTTCTACGACGGATATTTTTATTCGAATATTCGGCGTAAAAACCGACAATTCGCGCGTAACAGAAGAAGAAATAAAAGCCATCATTGACGAAGGCGCGACCGCCGGCACGATTGAAGGCATCGAACAAGATATTGTAGAAAACGTATTTCATCTCGGCGATAAAAAAGTAGGTACGCTGATGACACACCGCGCCGATATTATTTGGTTGGATATAAACGATTCTTTGGATTTTAATTTAGCAAAAATACAAAAATATAACCACGCCGTATATCCGGTCTGTGAAGATGAATTTGATAACGTAATTGGTGTAGTGAGCGTCAAAGATATTTTAGCTGAATTGTTGCGCGGCAATAAAATTGATTTGAAACAATTGGTGCGTAAAGTCAATTATTTTCCTGAAACGATGAATGCTTACACGGCTTTGGAAAAATTTAAAGAATCGAAAATTCATCAAGGTTTGGTGGTTGATGAGTACGGATCGTTTGTCGGTATCGTTACGATTAATGATGTTTTTGATACGTTGGTCGGCGATATTTCTCAAGAAGACGGTTCTATCGGTTATGAAGTCATTGAACGTGAAGATGGTTCTTGGCTCATAGACGGGCAATATCCTTGGGATGATTTTTTGAAAAAATTTGAACTCGAAGATACCACGCATCAAAAAGAAGGATTTCAAACCGTCGGCGGTTTTATTTTGCATATTCTCGAAGAATTACCGAAAACCGGCGAGACCATCAGTTGGAATAATTTTACCTTCGAAGTCGTAGATATGGATGCAATGCGTATAGATAAAGTTTTGGTGAACAGAATTTGAGGCAATTAATAATTAACAATTAATAACTAATAATCAATAATCAATAATCAATAATCAATAATTTTGCTCAAAAGAATTCGTTTCATGGATGCTTGTGAAAACATTTCAGCACTTGATTCAATTTTTATTATAATATAACCTATTAATTTTTATGATAAGATTTTTTTTAAAATTTATACTCTTCGCAATTTTCGGTATCTGTATCTTTGCAAATGCTTGTAAGAAAAAAGATGACACCGTTATCGTTTCGGATGTCATTGCGCAATCCATGCTCGTGAACGGCGCAGACACATCTAATTTGGATTTTTATATTAACGGAACAAAACAAACGACTGCTCCCGTTTCTTTCGGTACCAACAGTTCGTATTTCAATGTAAAAATTACGGGATCGCAGAAAACAGTAATTGCCGTAAAATCCGCTACTACTGCATTAAGTTTCGCGGATTCTATTTTGATGAGCGACAAAGTCGGATATACTTTCTTTGTGTACCGCGATTCAAATTCAGTAAAAAAACCGGGTTATGAAATTATCACGGATGATTTAAGCGTACCCGGTGCGGGCAAATCAAAAATCCGTATCGCGCATTTGGTCAATGATATTCTTACTTACGGTTTGGATATAGAAAGTACCACTCCGGGCAGTAAACCTACGGCGAGAAATGATTTATCTAATTTGCGTTTCAAAAACGTTTCAAATTTTGTGGAGGTCGATAAAGGTGTACAAGATATAATAATAAAAAAAAGCGGGACTATAAATATTGTAACAACTATTTCCAACGCGAATCTGTTGGCAGGGAAAATCTATACTTTCGTTTTGCAAGGTACTTCTGTAAATAATAATTTGAAAATAAATACGATCACGAATTTATAGGACTGCGTTCGGGTTTCAGTTTTAGCAATTTTTATCCGAAAAATAAAACCCGAAAGCCAACATTCAAATAAAAAAAACGGATGAAGATATTGTTTATCTTCGTCCGTTTTGTATTTTTGAACCAAAATACGAATGACTGCTAAATTATTGGATTTTGATACTGTATTGCGTAAAGCACAATCCTTTTGTGCTTATCAGGAAAGATGTAAACAGGAATTATTTTTGAAATGTAGAGAATGGGGATTAAATACGCCGGATACCGCAAAACTGCTAACAGCACTCAACGAAGATGACTTTTTGAATGAAGAGCGTTTTGCAATAGCGTATGCGCGCGGAAAATTCAGAATAAATAAATGGGGGAAAGTACGCATCAGACAAGAATTATTGTCCCGATATATCGGCGATGATCACATCGCTAAGGGATTAAAAACTATTGACGAGGAAGGAAATTATACAGATGTTTTATTAACGGTTCTCCAAAATAAAATATCCGATTATGAAGGTGATGCACAAAAAATTCAGAAATTAGCGCATTTTGCAATCGGACGCGGGTTTGAATCGGAATTGGTTTGGCAAAAAATAAAAACTTTAAACGATAAATCAAACGAATTTTAATCTTCGATCCGGAAAAAACAATAAAAAATTAAAAAATTATGACAACGCTCAAAGCGTATTTGCAACAATTAATAGCACAAGGTGAAACCGAAGATTGCCTCAACAATTTTTCGAGTTGGGCTGAAACGAATGATGTAAAAGTTTTTAGCACACTTATTTTACTGAAAGGTCAGTTTACGTCTTTACAGCGTGATAAAACCATCGGTATTTTATCTGGTGGTGATTACAGTACAGGTATAGCAAAATTAAATTATGGTTTGATGGAAATGATAAGAAAAATACCAGAGAGTATTCCGGCTCCATTTATTAATATTAATCCGCAAAATAATCCGCCGCCGCCGCCGGTTGTTCAAAACAATACCATTCTTTTTTTAGCTGCTAACCCGAACGATGCGCCGCAATTGAATTTGAATAAAGAATTTGTGCAAATTTTTATGAACGTCCAGAACAGTAAGTTGGAAGTGAGAACGCAACCGGCTACAACTTCTGCATCATTGAGAGATGCCTTACTTGATTATCAACCGCGCTTTATTCATTTTTCCGGACATGGTACGTCGGCAAATGCCACACAAGCCTCGAAAATCGGTATTACCCAAAACGAAATTGAAAATCCGAAAGATGATGCACGCGCTATCGGAAAAATTCCGACCGACGACACCAACTTGGCGGGGATATATTTGTTGGATACAAACGGGGCTAAAAAATTTGTTTCGGGAGCGGCATTAGCGAATTTATTTAAAATCTGCCTGCAAAAATTTAAAATTGACTTGGTGATATTGAACGCTTGCTATTCCGAAGAGCAAGCCAAAGCTATTTTCGATGCCGGTATTCCGTATGTTATCGGTATGAATACGGCGATTCCGGACACGACAGCCATCGAATTTTCAACGGGTTTTTATCGCAGTTTAGCCAAAGACAATGATATTCCTTTTGCATTCGATTGGGCAAAAGGTGGGATATTATTGGAGGGGTTGCGCGGCGATGCGATACCGGTTTTATATAAAAAGTAAATTTTAATTTCTATCAAATGCGCCAATCAATCGGCGGCAACCCGTTTAATTCCAAATAAGTATTTGCTTTAGAAAAATGTTTGCAACCTTTAAACGCATCGCGCGCTAAGGGCGACGGATGTGCTGCTTCTAAAATACAATGTTTATTACCGTCTATAAGTTCTGCCTTTCGGCGCGCGTAACTTCCCCAAAGCATAAAAACTAAATGTTCGCGTTCTTTGGACAGTTTAGAGATAACAGCATCCGTAAATAAATGCCAACCGACTTGTTGATGCGATGCGGCTTTACCTTTCTCTACTGTCAACATAGCATTCAATAAAAAAACACCTTGCGTTGCCCAATGCGTTAAATCGCCGTGCGTCGGCATCGGCAAATCTAAATCGGCATTTATTTCTTTATAAATATTATTTAATGAAGGCGGAATGCGCACATTTTTCGGTACCGAAAAAGATAAACCCATCGCTTCGCCCGGATTGTGATACGGATCTTGTCCGAGTATAACTACTTTTACTTTATCGAACGGCGTGAGGTCAAAAGCATTAAATATAAGTGGTCCGGGCGGATAAATAATTTTACCGGCTTCTTTTTCGTTGCGCAGAAATTGCGCTAATGTTTTAAAATACGGTCGCTCAAACTCTTCGGCTAATATTTTTTTCCAGCTTTCTTCGATGCGTACGTTAATCATTTCTTGTTTTTTTTGATGTTTATTTTTTCGGTGAACAAAGTTAGCAATTAAAAAGAAAAAAAATTAAAACGATTTCTAAAAAGAAAAAAAAATTATTTTTTTATTTTTAAAATAATTTTTTGAAAAAAAATTGATACGAAAACTTCAAAAGAAAAATTTTAAAGTCCGATAAAACAAATAAAAAATTGTTTAACAAAAACGCAAAAGGCACTCCGAAAATAAATTCGGAATACCTTTTAAATTACTATTTACCGTTTTGCCTTACTGTTAACGGACATAAAATATTTCGCGGTATTTAGGCAAAGGCCAAGAGTTGTCTTCGACCAAATATTCCAACCTGTCGCAATGTACGCGGATTTCTTCCATCAAAGGTTTTACTTCGTTACAGTACGCTTCAGCTTGCGCTTCAATACTTTCCATTTCGTTAACTTTACGCCGTGCTTCTGTCATGTGTTTTACATTTTGCGCGGCACCGTTTATAGCGGCACTCAAAGCTACAACGATTTCCATCTGCGCGGCATAAGAACCGGCATCCATTCCGATGTTTTTTAATTGGGCGATATTGTCAGCCAATTTTTTTTGATAAGTTATTGCCGCCGGAATTATCAAGTTTGCCACCATTTCGCCCAAAGTACGGCTTTCGATTTGTACTTTAGAGGCGTAATTGTGGTATTGTACTTCTTGATAAGCGTGTAATTCTTTTTTAGAATAAACGCCGGTGCTTGAAAACAAATCAATCGCTTTTCTGCTCGATAGTGCTTTCAAAGCTTCGGGTGTAGTCGTAAAATTATTCAAGCCGCGTTTTGCAGCTTCTTCTTTCCATTCTTGACTGTATCCGTTACCTTCGAAACGCACTTTTTTAGATTCGCGGATATAACGGATAATGACTGAAAGTACAGCTTCTTCTTTTTGTTTTCCGCTCGCTATTAATTTATCTACTTCGGTTTTGAATTTTACTAATTGTGCTGCCACAATGGTGTTCATCACCGTCATCGGACCACCGCAATTCTGTGAAGAACCGACTGCACGAATTTCAAATTTGTTACCCGTAAAAGCAAAAGGCGAAGTACGATTTCTATCTGTAGTATCTTTTTCTATCATCGGAATTTTTTCAACCAAATCCATAGCCGTTTTTATACCTGAAGCATCGGAAACACCTTTTTTCTCTAAGTCGTTCAATAAATCAGACATTGTTTCACCTAAAAAAGCGGAAATAATTGCCGGCGGTGCTTCGTTTGCACCCAAACGGTGATCGTTATTGGCAGTGGCGATGGAAGCGCGAATTAAATCCGCGTGTTCATATACGGCACGTATGGTATTGACGAAAAAAGTCAAAAACATTAAGTTTTTACCGGGTTCTTTGCCCGGTGACAATAAATTTTTGCCTGTATTTGTTCCCAAAGACCAGTTATTGTGTTTTCCGGATCCGTTTACGCCGGCAAAAGGTTTTTCGTGCAACAATGCCACTAATTTATGACGGCGCGCAACGCGATCCATCAAATCCATCAATAAATTATTATGGTCTACGGCAACGTTTATTTCTTCAAACATCGGCGCAAATTCGTACTGACCAGGTGCTACTTCGTTATGGCGTGTGCGCAAAGGAATACCTAATTTATGCGCTTCGGTTTCCAAATCGCGCATGAAAGCATATATACGTTCGGGAATAGAGCCGAAATAATGATCTTCGAGATTTTGGTGTTTAGCCGGCAATTTACCGACCAAGGTTCTACCCGTCAGAATCAAATCCGGACGCAAGTTGTAAAGTGCTTCATCCATCAAAAAAAACTCTTGTTCCCAACCTAAAGTAGCACTTACTTTAGTGATGTTGGTATCAAATAATTGCGCTACCGGTACGGCAGCTTTATTCATATAGTCTTGCGAACGCAACAAAGGCAATTTGAAATCCATTGCATCACCGGAGTACGTAAAAAATACGGTCGGAATGCACAAGGTTTTACCCGAAGATGTTTCAAAAATAAATGCCGGTGATGACGGATCCCATGCCGTGTAGCCGCGCGCTTCAAAAGTTGCGCGCATACCGCCCGAAGGAAATGAAGACCCATCAGGTTCCTGTTGAACGAGCGCATCGCCGCTGAATTCTTCCATCACCTTACCATCCGGTGTGAGCGTGAAAAATGAATCGTGTTTTTCGGCAGTTTTACCCGTCCAAGGTTGAAACCAATGCGTGTAGTGCGTTACGCCTTTTTCTTGCGCCCAAGCCATCATGGATTTTGCAATCACTTCTGCTATTTCGCGGCTCAATTTTGTACCATTTTGGATGGCGACTTTTACACTCAAATAAGTACTTTCATCCAAATACTGCTTCATGGCAGCGTCGTTAAAAACGCTTTCGCCATAAAAATCCGCAATTTTATCTGCAGGCATTTCTACAGGGTTCACATCGTACTCAGAGCGATTAAAAATTGTATCTAATGCGTTAAACCTGGATAAACTCATGGTTGAAATAATTTGAAAAGATTATTGTAATTTTTTTAATTTTGTATTGGTTCAGATTTCAATTCCAATAAAAAGTTTTTAGGTACACGAAGCAAAAATAATCTGATTATTAAAAATTCTTTTCATGTTTAATCCTTGTTGCGGCAAAAATACTTACCAATGCGGTAATTTTATTTTAAAAGTTGAATTTCCATCAAATTAATCTTTAAAATTTATAAACCGCCGCTAATAAATAAGTGAAATCCGATGTGTAGCCGATTTGTGTGACGGGATCAATAAATAATTTTTTACCGTCACCGGCAGCATCGTAGCGAATTTCCGGAATAAAAGTAAGCGCATCCATTTTAATGTTTGCGGAAAGCGTAAATTCATTCATAGTTGTGCCGTAACCTACCAAACCTTTTGTGTCATCGAAATTTTCCGCACGCAAAGCCAATAAAAATTTATCGCTGACAGCATAATTCGCGTAAAGCGCAACTCCGGTAACACTCGTTGATTTTGTGGT
The DNA here is from genome assembly GCA_038226035.1 of Chitinophagales bacterium. Lineage (GTDB taxonomy): Bacteria > Bacteroidota > Bacteroidia > Chitinophagales > Saprospiraceae > JAAFJT01. The sequence goes on from JBBRQS010000015.1 coordinate 81,730, forward strand.
CCTGAATTTAGCATCCGGCGATGCGTTTTTATACGCAAGGTTCAAACCTAAACCGAATTTCGGGGTTACTTGATAACTTCCCGTAAAATCGAGCGTCGTGTTGTTGGACGAAAGCGAATCTATACCCGTACCGTTCAAAAAATTCAGATAACCTTTGAAAGGTCCGTCCACGTAAGCTAATTGCGCACCGACGTGTTTGTGTCCGCTGAAACTTTTGTAATCCGTTAAATCGAAAACACCGATCATACCCGTCAGTTTAGGCGTAAAAGCGTATTCCGCTTTGATGCCGGTGTGAAAGAACGGAAAATTAGTGAAAATATATGAAGTCGAATAGTTCAAGTTATTGTAAGATTCTATAAGTTCGTAACCGAAATAAGTTGAAAAGTTACCGAAAGTAAATTTCAATTTATCCGTCGGTTTGTAATACACGTACAATTGTTTAATGAGCGTTAATGTACTTGCGGAACCGGCAGTGTTGACGTAATTATAATTCGTTTCTTGCGCTCTGGGACCGAAAAACAAATCACCCATGAAGCCGATTTTTCCGAAATCTTTTGAAACTTGTAAATTTATCATACCCAATTGAAACGAATTGATGGCACTCGTGTAAGAGGTAAGAGAGGGCGTACCGTTAGTCGAACCGCGATAAAACACATCTACGCCGCCCGTGATAATTAAGGGTGCATCTTTTTTTGCGGTGTCGGGTGCCGGTACTGCTGCCGGTGTTTGCGCTTGACAAAAAATTGTCGATAAACTGAATAATAAAATGCAAGAAAATGTTTTTGTTAAGTAATTCATAAAAATTAACTGGTTTATAGTTTAAAAGGACTTGGGTAATAAGTAATTTGGAACGTAAAACGAATTTTTTTTTTATATTAAAGTATCTGACTACCTTAAATTTAAAATTGAATTTCGTACTGCAAAACTGCGACAAACATTTGTAAACTTGATATGGTAGTTAGTTTAAAAATTAAACTTAAAACTTAATTTCGTTTCTTAAAATTTTACGGATTTTATTTTAAGTAAAAATATTATTTTTTAATTTTTAATTTTTTAAAGTCATTTATTAAAATTCAACAAAAAATAAAAAAAACGTTTTAGAAATATTTTCTAAAACGTTTTTTTTATTTTACAACTTCAGGTATGAACATCAATCCCTGATTTTCCGGAAAAATTGTACGGTTTGAAATTTTCAATTCGTCAATTCCACCGAAACCTCATTTTCAATTTTTACATCCAAAGGTTTGCTGAGTTGCAAAAACTCTTTTTTCCATTCCATACTCGGATAAGCCCGGTCTTGTTTTTCAAACGCTTTGCATAAATTAAAATATTCGGTTTGAGCTTTGCGAATGTCGGGTTTAATTTTCATTTCCTGCAAAACCGAAAAAACATCATTCAACGCATTCAAGCGCGTTATCGGCGGATTGAATTTTTCCATTCGGCGCAATTCCGTGAATATACGTTCGCTTGCAGTGAGCTTAAACGCTTTTTCGTCGGTGATGGATACGTTCCATTTTTTAAATTCATTCAAAATTCGGTTCAGTTCCAAAATATCAATTGTTTCGGACCGGAATAAACTGCGCAAATCCAAGTTGAGTACGTGTTGCACGGCATCTCTGAAAGCACCCGGAATCGCCACTTTACTCACCATTAAACCGTTCATCAAAATGTAATTCGACTGATAAATATTTCTGAACGAATGCTCTACGTCACCTAAATTATTTTCGGTAATTTGATTAATAATTTTTTGTTTTTCTTCTTTAAATAATTGCCAAATCGTGAATTTTTCATTTCCGAAATGTTTTTGCATCGCATTGATGATACCGGCTAAATCCACGTGATTGAAGGCATCTTTTGCTTCTTCACACATTTCGGCAAAATCTTTTTTGGGCATATCCGGCATAATACTGCCTATCAAATTCAATTGCCCCATATAAAGTGCCGCAAAACTGAAACGTTTTTCCGAATGCGTAATAATTGAACGTACCACCGCGCTACCCAAAAGCAACACTTGTCTGCCGGCTTCAATCCGCTCCGAAAATTCGCTGGTAACGATATAATTATGAAATTCATACCGTTGCGGATATTTTACGAAAATAGAACTCGCCGCATAGTGCATACCTACGCGCGTCAAAGAAACGCTTGCCGGTAAAACATTTTTTTCGTATACTCCGCTTCCGGTACCGAAAAGTTCCAAATTACTCGGCGCCATAGACAACCGGTAAATAAATTCTTCTTCCAAATCAACTTCAGAAACTTGTTGCGCGTAATGAATGGCGCGACATGCATATTGTAAAATCTGAGTCGTTTCCAAACCCGAAATTTCATCAAAAAACCAACCGCAACTCGTAAACATTAACATGGCATTGCGTTGCATCTCTAAAATGCGCAAAAAATGCGTTTGTTCACGTTTACTTAACTGCCTGCGCGTGTATTTATTAAAAAAATTATCAACGTTTTCATTATCTCTGTCTAAAATCACATCTATAAATCCGTTGCGCGCTGCCCAAATATCGTCGGTATATCTGCCGGCTTGTTCTTCAAAAACGGTTGTCAATTGATCGCGCAACCAATTCAGTCCGAAACGTAAAGGTGCGCGCCATTCTTGTTGCCAACCGGCATGACCGCCGTTGCAACCGCAATTGTTGCGCCACCGCTCTATACCGTGTACGCAAGACCACGAAGAGTTATCATGAATTTGCAATTCATATTGGGGCGGGAATTTTTCTAAAAATTCACCATAGTTCGTGAGATTGACATCGTTTTTTTCTTCAATAAAATTTAAAGCATCCGCCAATGCCATTTCTCCTTTTTTATGATGGTGTCCGTAACTTTCACCGTCGGTGGCTATATGCGAGAGTTGAGGGTCGTCGTTATTGTCGAATTTTTTTATGAACCGGTTAGCAAAATCTTTTCCACTCGTCAATAAACCTTCAAACGCGACACTTTGTGCAATAATACCATCGTAGATAAAAACGGCAATAGATTTGCCGGAAGGTAATTTTATGGTGTAAGCCCTGCGCGTGTCAATCGAATTATTGCTCGTATAAACCCAATCGTGCGCATTCAAATGTTTGAACGCTTTGGCTTGTCGCGGTGCCAGTATCGTATATTTAATATTATGATCCGCCAAAACTTCCAATGTTTCAGTATTCACGGCTGTTTCCGCTAACCACATTCCTTCCGGGTAACGATGAAACCGGTGCTGAAAATCTTTTATACCCCAAATAACTTGCGTAACTTTATCTTCATGGTTTGCTAAAGGCATTATTAAATGACTGTAAACCTGTGCCACTGCCGAACCGTGACCGGAAAATCTTTTTACACTGTCTCGGTCGGCTTGTTGAATGAGTTCATACGTTTCGGGGTCTTTTAATTCCAACCACGAGAGTAAAGTGGCGCCGAAGTTAAAACTGATACGCGAATAATTATTGACGATGTTTATAATCTTGGATTCGGTATCGAGAATACGTGCCGAAGTATTTGTAGCATAACATTCAAAATTAATCCGCTCGTTCCAGTCGTGGAAAGGTGCGGCGGATTCTTGCAACTCGACACTTTCCAACCAAGCATTTTCGCGGGGCGGTTGATAAAAATGCCCGTGAATACATACGTATTTATTGTTCATAAATTCTAAATTGCGTTTTTCAAAAAACCAACTAATTTTCCGCAAAGATACGTTTAAAGCGTATTCGTCGGCAGTGTGCAACTATAATTTGTAGCAATATCTTAAAGTTGCGTTAAATTTTTATTTTTAAGAACCGCGTTTTATGCGCATCAAACGTTTTGTCCGTATATTTGGGGGTAATTAAAAGCGAAACTGAAATATGCGTAAAAATATTTTATTTTTCATACTAACAACCTGTATTTGCGTGTTTTGTTCAAAAACTTATGCGCAACAAATACCGCCGACCGCAAAAGATAATAACGTAATACAATTCAGCGGTGTAATAGTTACGGAAGAAGCCGGCAGAATGGTGCCTGTGCCTTACGCCGGCGTGTATATTGCCAATCGAAAAGTAGGAACAACCGCCAACTATCAGGGGTTTTTCAGTATCGTAGCCGAAAAAGGTGAAAAAGTAAGTTTTTCGGCATTGGGTTTTCACAAAAAGAATTTCAAAGTACCGGATACTCTTCGCGATGACCGCTATTCGATGGTGCAGATACTAAGACGCGATACTATTTTGCTCGACGAAGCGGTTATTTTTCCTTGGCCAAGTCGCGATCATTTGAAAATCGATTTTTTGGCGATGAACGTCACCAATGAAATGGAAAAACGCGCTATGCAAAATTTAGCGAAAGAAACGATGGATAAAGTGCGCGAAGTAACACCGCACGACGGTAGGGAAACGGGTTCGATGTATCTGCGTCAACAAGCCAGTACGTATTACTATTACGGACAAGCACCGCCGATGAATATTTTTAATCCGATAGCTTGGGGTAAATTTTTTCAAGCTTGGAAAAACGGTGATTTCAAAAAAAAGAAAGCTGTTTCGGATAGCGATAATTATCAACCACCTATTCCGGTGGATAATAATTAAATGCAGTGTTTTATCGCGGAACTAAAAACCGATTGAAAACTAAAAATAAACACTTTACTCAATGAATAAATTTACAAATCCATTTGATCCCGAAAATGAGGGTATCAAAATCATGATCGAAAATTGGGTAAAGAAAATACAATTGTTGAATGATACTTCCAAGATAATAATTCAAGAACAGTTATGCAGCGAACCGTCTTGTATGTTTGCTGAAACTATAATCACGGCTGAACAAGAACAAACCGTAAAAACTTTCATCATAGCCAAGCCTTTAACTTTTGTCCGCGAATCCGATGTCCGCACCATGCGCGAAATAACCCATAAACTTGAGGTCAAACACGCGCATTGATTGAACAACTCAGCTTTCAAAATTGTTACCGGTATTATTCACATAACCTGATTTAATATCAAGCCTCTAAAATCCGAAATTAACATCCATTGGTTTCGTCGCGATTTGCGATTGAATGATAACGCAGCGCTTTATAATGCGCTTAAAGGCAAAATTCCGGTGTTGCCGATTTTTATTTTCGATAAAAATATTTTAGATAAATTGGAAGACCGCGTTGACAGTCGTGTTACTTTTTTGCACGATACAATCACGGATTTGCAAAAAGAATTGGAAGCACTCGGTTCCACATTACGTGTTTTTTACGGAGAGCCTGTGGAAATTTTGCGAAAAATTTTAAAGTCTTACAATGTAAATCACGTTTTTACCAATCGTGATTATGAAACTTACGCGATTGAACGCGATAATGCGGTTGAAAAATTATTAAAAGAAAATAATACCGGATTTTCAAAATATAAAGACCATGTTATTTTTGAAAATAACGATGTCGTTAAAGATGACGGTAAACCTTATACGGTTTTTACACCTTATTCAAAAAAATGGAAAGCAAAACTTTCGGATTTCGACTTCAAGATTTCGGATTCAGAGAATTCTTCTGATTTACAAAATCCGAAACCCGAAACCCGAAATCCAAAATCATTTTACCTTCAACCCTACCACACCGAAAAATATTTCGATAATTTTATAAAAATTAAATCAGAAATTATCCCTACTCTAGAAGAGATGTCTTTCAGTCGGTCTTCAATTATTATTCCTTCCAAAACAGTTGCACGAAAAATCGTGGCGAACTATGACCAAACCCGCAATTTTCCCGGATTAGAACACAGTACAACCCGACTCGGTATTCATTTTCGATTCGGTACTATTTCTATTCGAGAAAAAGTATTAGCGGCACAATCGCTCAACGAAACTTATCTGAACGAATTAATCTGGCGGGATTTTTATTCCATGATTTTGCAGCATTTTCCGCGAGTAGAACGTCATGCTTTTCGTCCGGAATACGAAAAAATAGAATGGTTGAACGATGAAAAGCAATTTGAAAAATGGTGTGAAGGAAAAACCGGCTATCCGCTCGTTGATGCCGGTATGCGCCAATTAAATGCCACAGGGTATATGCACAATCGCGTGCGTATGACGGTTTCAAGTTTTTTAACTAAACATTTATTAATAGATTGGCGTTGGGGCGAAGCGTATTTTGCAAAAAAATTACTCGATTTCGATTTGGCATCCAACAATGGCGGTTGGCAATGGGCGGCAGGTTGCGGCACCGATGCAGCACCCTATTTCAGGATATTTAATCCGCAGACACAACGCGAAAAATTTGATGCCGACGGAAAATACGTAAAAAAATGGGTCCCTGAAATTGATACGCCCGATTATCCGAAGCCGATAATCGAGCATAAATTTGCGCGGGAAAGGTGTTTGGAAGCTTATAAAAAAGGGATAAAAAGTTAGCAGATAATAATTAGGAGATGGGCAAAATTTTCAACAATTTCAAAACGTCTCATATCCCCTATCTCTTAATCATCTTTCTTGACTTTTTGCGAAATATTTTTTATTTCCTGCTCTTTTGATTTAGGATAAATGAGTAAAATGTCATTTTCATCGACGATAATAAAATCATTTAATCCGTGAACGACTACTTTTTTATTTTTCGGAACGCGGATGATGGAATTTGTTGTTTCGGTAACGTAAATTCTATTTCCCTGAATGACATTGTTGTTGTCGTCTTTTTCCGATTCCATGAATAACGATGCCCAAGTTCCCAAATCCGACCAACCGCAATCGCACGGAATAGTATAGATGTTGTGTGCTTTTTCCATAATAGCGTAATCAATGGATATGTTCGGCGTTGTCGGATAAAAAGTATCTATAAATTTTTGTTCATCCGGTGTATTATATAACTCATTCCCTTTTTCTAAAACAGCTAAAATATCCGGTGCATTTTTTTCAAAAGATGCTAATAATTTTTTTACAGACCAAACAAAAATACCTCCGTTCCAAAGATAATTGCCCGCCGCTAAAAATATTTTAGCTTTTTCCAAATCCGGTTTTTCTTTGAAAGCATCCACTTTATAAATACCTTTACTGACAGCATGATGTTGGTTATACTGAATATATCCGTAACCGGTATTCGGGTGTGTCGGCATGATGCCGAGCGTCATAAGTGCATCGTGCGAAGTGCAAAAATCAAATGCTTTTTCTATAGTTTGGATAAATTCTTTCGGATTTGAAATAAGATGGTCGGATGGTGCAACAGCAAAAACAGCGTCCGGATTCATTTTTTTCAATTTTAAAGCCATATATGCAATACAGGGCGCGGTATTATTTCTGCTTGGTTCGGCTAAAATTTGGTGCGCTTTAAGTTCCGGTAATTGGTCTTGGATATGCCCGACATAAGCAGCATTGGTGACGATAAAAATATTTTCGAGCGGAATAATCGTTTTGAAACGATTGAATGTCATTTGCAAAAGTGATTCACCGGTACCCATTATATCTAAAAACTGTTTGGGTTTTTCTTCCAAACTTGCCGGCCAAAATCGGCTGCCTACACCGCCCGCCATAATGGCAACGTATTGATTAGGATTCATATTTATTCGAATTACTTTGAACGGTTTTCTTATAAAGATACGATGAAACTGAAAATAGCAAAAAAGAATTATTTACCCACTGATTTTGCTTCGTAAAAAGCTGTACTTCTAGAGAATTCTATAAAGGAATACAATTTTTGTAAGAAAACCCTTGATTACTGTGTTATTAAAACCGGATTATCCTATAATCCGATTTTCATTTAGAATAAATTTCGTACTTCATTGACTACATTTGTAATACCTTCTTCCAAAGAGATGCGGTGTTTCCATCCCATTTCATGAATTTTATTTACATCCATCAGTTTTCGCGGTGTGCCGTCGGGTTTTGTAGTATCCAAAACGATGTCGCCCGAATAGGCGACAATTTTTTTTATGAGTTTCGCCAAATCAAGTATGCTTAAATCTTCACCCGTACCGATATTAACAAAACCGGCTTCATCAAAGTTTTGCATCAGAAATAAGCATGCTTCCGCCAAATCGTCGACGTGCATAAATTCCCGGAGCGGTTTTCCGGTTCCCCAAACAGTTACGGTCGTATCGTTATTTTTTTTTGCGGTCAAAATTTTTCGAATCAACGCGGGCAAAACGTGCGAATTTTGCAAATCGTAATTATCATTCGGTCCGTACAAATTAGTCGGCATGGCGGAAATAAAATTCGATCCGTATTGCGCACGAAAAGCATCACACATTTTTATACCCGCAATTTTTGCAATAGCATAAGGTTCGTTAGTCGGCTCCAACAAACCGGTAAGGAGTGAATCTTCTTTCATTGGTTGCGGTGCCAATTTCGGATAAATACACGACGAACCGAGAAATAAAAGTTTTTTTACGTTACAGGTGTGCGCGGCATGAATAATATTATTCTGAATCATGAGATTATCGTACAAAAAATCGGCACGATAAGTATTATTCGCCATAATGCCGCCAACTTTTGCCGCCGCCAAAAAAACATAATCCGGCCGTTCTTTCGTAAAAAAAGTATCTACTTCTGCCTGATTTCTCAAATCCAATTCGTTAGAGCGGCGAAAAACAATATTTTCAAATTTGTGATGATGGAGCAATCGAAGAATTGCCGAACCCACCATGCCGCGATGTCCGGCAATATAAATTTTATCTGTTTTATTCATAAAAAACAATTCGGAGTTAGAAGTTATGATTTATACACTCATTTCGTGCAATCAGTCTTTAATTTACACTTTAGAAATCATAATTCAATTTGCAACTTGTAATGTTTCTTTTTTTAATTTTTTTTCAACTGCTTTTTGCAATACAAGACTTAATACAGCTGCAAGAGAAAGAATTATAAATAATAACTTGAAAGTACTCATACTGTGAAAAAAGAAAACGAATGCCGTAAAAGCAATAGACACTAGTGCCAAAACCGCTGTAGCTTGTGTATGACTTAAACCAAAATCGAGCAGCAAATGATGAATATGCAAACGGTCGGGTATAAAAGGAGAGCGACCGCTTGCGATACGCATCGCAAAAACCCGTGCGGTATCAAATAACGGTAAAATAATAATGCCGATAGCAACTGCCGGACTGGCTTCAATAGCATAATGCTGTCCGACTATTAATTGATTGACGGTAATAAATTTTATCACTAAAATAGAACACACCAAACCGAGTAATAAAGCCCCGGTATCACCCATAAAAATTTGAGCCGGTGTGTAATTATATCTTAAAAAACCTACAATAGCTCCTGCAAGCGAAAAAGCCATGATAGATAACGAGATCTGGTCTACCAAATAAAACCAAGAACCTAAAGTCAGTGTAATAATTGTGGTAATACTGCCGGACAAACCGTTTATCCCGTCAATTAAATTAAAAGCATTGATGATAACGATTATTGTAAAAATAGTGATTAATGCACTGAACCAATCCGGAATTTCATTGATGCCGAAAAATCCGTACAAACTCGTAATTTTTATGCCCGATTTAAAAAAAAGTATCAACGCAGCCATTATTTCTCCCAATAATTTTTTGTACGGCGACATCGGTATTATATCGTCTTTTACACCCACCAAAAAAATTATGATGAATGAACAAAGCGTATATTGCAAATCGCTGAAAACACTGAACGGTGTAAAAAACGTGAGAGAGAAAATAAATCCGGCAAAAATAGCAATCCCTCCTAAAGAAGGTGTAACGGCTTTGTGCGCTCGACGCTCATCAATTTCATCGTTTAATTTTTTTTTAACAGCGACATTGATGACGGACGGGATTATTGTGTAACTTCCTACAAATGCCGTAATGAAACTGAGTAATACTGCATACATAGTTTTTAGTTTGAAAATGGAATTAGCTGGCAAAAATTATTGCCCTTCTTATCTATTGAATCCTGATTTATCCACTTGATTACCTTTTAAAATATAAACGACATTACTTTCCGGACAGACCGCTTCATTTTTTTCATTAAAAATCAAACGATGCCCGTATTCACTTATCCATCCGGTTTGTTTGGCGGGATTTCCGACAACTAAAGCGAAAGGCTTAACATATTTTGTAACAACAGCACCGGCACCGATAAAAGCATATTCACCGATATCGTGTCCACATACTATCGTAGCATTCGCACCGATAGTCGCGCCTTTTCCGACATGGGTTTGCATAAACTCTTGTTTACGATTAATCGCACTTCTCGGATTTATTACATTTGTAAAAACCATTGAAGGACCTAAAAAAACATCGTCATCACAAACAACACCAGTATAAATGGAAACATTATTTTGTACTTTAACATTGTTGCCAAGAATTACTTGCGGCGACACCACTACGTTTTGCCCAATGTTACAATTTTCGCCGATAATACAACCTGACATAATGTGGCTGAAATACCAAATTTTTGTTCCTTTTCCGATTATGCAATTATCATCAATTATGGCGGTTTCGTGTGCAAAGAACTCTTTCATTCTTTCAACTTTATTTAAAAAATGCTAATACATTATTTACAATAAATTTTTGAATCGCGACTGTTAGTTCCGTGTGCATCGGCAAAGATAATACCTCGGCGCAAAGTATTTCAGTTACAGGTAAATCATTACCGGAATAATAATTTTTAAAAGCCTCTTGTTTATAAAGCGGTATCGGGTAATAAATCATGCTCGGGATACCGTTATCGCTCAAATATTTTTGAAGCGTATCGCGTTCACCGTTTTTTATTAAAAGGGTGTATTGGTGAAAAACATGGGTTGAATTGGCTTGACGTTTCGGTACAACTAATTCTTCTGTTTTTTCAAAAGCCGTATCGTAAAATGTTGCCGCTTTTTGTCTTGCATTCGAATATTTATCCAAATGCTTCAACTTAATATCCAGAACTGCAGCTTGCATCGAATCCAATCTCGAATTAACGCCGACTATTTTATGAAAATATCTTTTATTTTGCCCATGATTGGCAATCATTCGAATTTTTTGTGCTAAATCATCGTCATTGGTCATTAAAGCACCGCCGTCTCCGTAACAACCCAAGTTTTTAGCCGGAAAAAAAGAAGTACAACCGATATGTCCGATAGTACCTGTTTTTTGTTTCCGTCCATCCGAAAAAGTATAATCGGCGCCTACAGCTTGCGCATTGTCTTCAATCACGAATAGCTTATGTTTTTCTGCTGATTGCATTATGGCTTCTATATCGCAACTCTGACCGAATAAATGCACCGGCACAATCACTTTTGTTTTAGGTGTAATCGCCTTTTCAATTATCTCCGCCGTCACATTGAAAGTATCTTTATCCACATCTACCATAACAGGTACTAATCCAAGAAGTGCAACAACTTCCGCAGTAGCGACATAAGTAAAAGCCGGAACAATCACTTCATCACCCGGCTTCAAATTCAGAGCCATCAAAGCTATTTGAAGTGCATCTGTTCCGTTTGCACACGGAATGACGTGTTTAACACCCAAATAGTTTTCCAAATTTTTTTGAAATTCATTAACTTGTGGTCCGTTTATGAAAGTGGCATTACTCATACATTCTTTCAAAGCCGAATTTATTTCATTTTTTATTGACTTGTATTGTTTTCTCAAGTCAACCATTTGTATTTCCATATCCTGTAATTATTGCCGCATAAAATTTTCCGTCAGGTGACGAACTTTTGTAACGGTTTTTTTTGAATACGCCCCCTACCCTATTTTTTTTAAAAGCGAAAGTTCAATACTTATTTTTAAATAAAATTCGGAATTGATTAATTCAACGGCGACTTTTTGTTTTCCGTTGAAAGTAATTAATTTACCTTGTAAACCCATAAGCGGTCCGGCACTGATTTCTACAATATCGCCTGATAAATATTCTTTTCTTTCTACTTCCACGTCGATATTTTCGCCAATCAATTTTTGAATAAGTTCTATTTCTTTATCTTTTACGGACAATAAATTTTTACCGATTTTAAAAAAACCGGCAGTATACGGGGTTTCCAATACTTTGATGTACTCCGATTTTTTTATTCTTACGAAAATACAGCTGCTGATGAGCGGCATTTCAATGGCGCGAACACGATTGCCGTATTTGCGCGACATATTTTTTACGGGCAAATATGCATTGACTTCATTAGAAGACAAAAATTTTAAAGCCATTTTTTCGCTTTTAAAGCGCGTATGCACGGCAAACCATTTTGATTCTTTATCGCATAAATGGTTTTCGTGCGTCGTCTGTGTAGCGTTCATAAGTCAGTTATAAATTTTGAAGAAAAAAAATTATTCAAGAGGTAGAAATCAACTCGAAGAACCGGATACACTCTGAATTCTAAATTAAAATCACAATCTCCAATACAAAATTTCAGATTTATCGAAATGATACAAACCTTTTAAATCCACGAGAATGGGGTCATTTTTCATGATGGATTTAAAAAACGCTAAGTCATATTTTTTAAATTCGTCGTGGGCAACCGCAACGACAACTGCATCATAATCATTACCTATTTTTTCCGAAACAGTCAATTTATGTCCTTTCGTTCCATCATCGGACGATACTAACGGGTCAAAAGTATGTACGTTTATTGAATATTGTACCAATTCGTGTACTAAATCAATTACTTTGGAGTTTCTGATATCCGACACATTTTCTTTAAAAGTAAGCCCGAGCATCAGCACTTTACTTTTTCCGGGATTTTTACCGCTTTGAATAAGTAATTGCGTCAATTTTTTTGCAATCCACGCCGGCATACCATCGTTTATTCGTCTGCCACTCAAAATTACCTGAGGATCATAACCCAATTGAACGGATTTATGCGTCAAATAATAAGGATCCACACAAATACAATGTCCGCCCACCAAACCCGGTTTCAATTTTATAAAATTCCATTTTGTAGCGGCGGCTTCTAAAACGGCTTGCGTATCAATACCCATTTTATCGAAAATCATTGCTAATTCATTCATCAAAGAAATATTCAAATCGCGTTGCGTATTTTCAATGACTTTTGCTGCTTCAGCTACTTTTATACTTGCTGCTTTATAAATGCCTGCCGTAATAATTTGCCCGTAAACTTTGGCAATATTATCCAAAGCAACGGCGTCGGAACCACTTACAATTTTTAAGATCTTATCAATCGAACGTTCTTTATCTCCGGGATTAAGACGTTCGGGAGAGTAACCGGCTTTAAAACCTTCTCCTAATTTTAAACCGGAATATTGTTGTATTACCGGAATACAGTCTTCTTCGGTGCAACCCGGATAAACCGTAGATTCATAGACGACATAATCGCCTTTTTTCAGGCACTTACCGATAACGATTGACGCTTTAATAAGTGCCGTTAAATCAGGTACTTTATATTCATCAACAGGTGTCGGAACTGTAACAACGTAAAAATGTGCTTTTTTTAAATCCTCGTCATTTGCCGTAAATTCTATATTTTTCCCATCAAATGCTTCAGCAGTCATTTCTCCTGAAGGATCAATACGTTGCTTCATCAAATTAATTCTTTCGGCATTTATATCGAAACCTATTACGTTAAATGATTTTGCAAACTCTAAAGCTAAAGGCAAACCGACATAACCCAAGCCGATAACGGCAATTTTTTTTTCCTTTCTTTGGAGTGCTTGAAACATGATTAAATTCTAAAACGCAATCAGAGGCAAAAAAACTGGCCGGCACCTACTATGGTCACATCGAATAGCATAAGGTATTTTTAATTCCGTGTTTTAGTTTTTATGTGCAAAATTATTACTCTTTAATGAAAGATTGTATTTTTTTTGAAAAATTGCAGAAAATATATCCTTTAATCATAATTATTTTCTACATTTTATTTATTTTACTGCCTGAATCCGTAAATTATTCCTATTTCTCAAACCCGAGTATTATGTCTCAAAATTCCAATCGTCGTGATTTTATAAAACTTTCTTCTATGGCTGGTATCAGCCTCGCTTTACCGAAAGAAAATACCTCCGCACCGGCTGTTTTGAAAAACGGATTGAATGATAAACTCCGAATCGGGTTTATCGGAACGGGTTTACGCGGACGCGATCATGCGGGTTTAATTTTGAACAGAACGGATTGCATCATCACCGCCATTTGCGATACCGACCCTAAAGCACTCTCCGAAACGCAAAAAGATATTGCAAAAGCCGGCAAACCCAAACCGAACGAATACGGCACGAATGAGCGCGATTTTTTAAGAATGTTGGATAAAGAAAAATTGGATGCCGTTATCATTGCTACGCCTTGGGAATGGCACAGTGAACCGGCATTGGCGTGTATGAAACGCGGTATTTATGTAGCAACCGAAGTTTGGGGCGCATTTTCGCTCGACGAATGTTGGAATTTAGTGAATACACATGAAGCTACCGGTACGCACTTGTTTTTTTTAGAAAATGTGTGTTACCGACGCGATATTATGGCAATCATGAACATGGTGCGGCAAAATATGTTTGGCGAACTTATTCATACAGAATGCGGTTATCAACACGATTTGCGCGAAGTGAAATTCAATGACGGCATCCAACCTTACGGCGGCGGCGTAGAATTCGGTGAAAAAGGTTTTAGTGAAGCACATTGGCGTACAAACCATTCGGTGCATCGGAATGCCGATTTGTATCCGACACACGGTATCGGTCCGGTTGCGATGATGATGGATATTAATCGAGGTAATCGTTTTATGTACCTCACTTCAACGGCAACAAAATCGCGCGGTTTGCACAATTATATTCTCAACCATCCGAAAGGCGGCGAAGGTCATCCGAATGCAAAAGTTGAATTCAAGTTAGGCGATATCATATCAACGGTGATTAAATGCAGCAATGGCGAAACCGTTATTTTAAGTCACGACACCAACTCTCCGCGCCCGTATTCGCTCGGTTTTCGAGTACAAGGCACGAAAGGTATTTGGATGGACGTAAATAATTCATTGTACATTGAAGGCACAAGCGCAAAAGCACATCGTTGGGAACAAGCAGATTCTTATCTGAAAAAATACGATCATCCGCTTTGGCAAAAATTCGAGAAAGAAGCCGAAGGTGCCGGTCACGGCGGTATGGATTTTTTTGTTTTGAACAGCTTTATCGAAGGCGTAAAAAGGAAGTTACCGCCGGCGATTGATGTATATGACGCGGCAACTTGGTTATCTATTACTGCACTTTCGGAGGCGAGTATTGCAACGGGCAGTACGCCGCAGGCTTTTCCGGACTATACGCGCGGTCGCTGGATGAATAAGAAAAACGATTTCGGTTTAGGGGAGTTTTAGGTATCGGCAAAATAGGCGGAATGCGTCTCGAAATAAACCGTTATCCTATTTTCTTAAAGAAAATATTTTTTCTTTTTTTTCCAAAACATCCAGCCGTTGTTTCTGAAAATCCTATCGGCTAATGCATAACGGATGGAAAAGCCGGTATGCCATTCAAAAGCCGTTCCGCCGCTTCCTAAAACGCGGACGCTTGGTTTAACGTCGGTAGAAAAAACGAGATTGCCTAATTTTATTTCAAGTCCGACAATACCGGTCAACCCGACCGGATTTCCGGGTTGTACTTTCAAATTACTGTCTTGTTGCAACCAACTGTAATACAAACCGCCGCCGGTATAAAAATTAAATCCTTTGAATAAAATACTGTGGTGTTGCTCGCCCAGAATCGATAACGTTACATCTTTTTTTGCGACACCGTCCGATTGCAAAATACCTTCTACTGTCGTGTGCAATGCCACTTGTTGTTGCAAAGTTACCCCGATACCGTCTGCTACGCGCAAACCGATAGCCGTTCCGTAGGCTTGAGAAAAAATATTTTTTGAGCAGAATAAGATAAAAAATAAAATAGAAGTAATTTTGAACACGGTCATGCGCTTGTGTTTTAGTTTAAAACGATTAATGAAACAAGATAGTACGCAACAAAATTTTAATATAAACTTAAATCTGTGTTAACTGATTTCGGCGAATTAAAAAAATTATCGCTTATTCAACTAATTTCGCACCCATTAAACTGAAAATTTTAAACAAACGAATGCGACAATTTTTTTTTACGGTCATAGAGTTTATGCGTTTTTATTGGAAAGCCGATACGCGCTATCGCATTCACTCGCCTTTTGTATACCGTTTCACCGAAGAAGTTGTAGAAGACGACAGAAATTTTTACGTTTTTAAGCGCGCGGAAAGTTTGCGCGCCGATTTGCTTACTAACAACAACAAAATTAAAATAACGGATTTTGGTGCCGGTTCACACGTAGATGGCGTTAAAAAAATGCGCAGGGTTAAGGATATTGCCCGAACCGCGTTGTCACCGGCGTTTCAATGTCGTTGGTTATTTAAGACCGTACAATTGTACGCACCCGAAAATTTGATTGAATTAGGTACATCGCTCGGAATTTCTACGTTGTATTTGAGTGAAGCCGCGCCGAAAAATGCCGCTATTTATACTTTGGAAGGTGCGCCCGAAATAGCGAAAATCGCACAAAAAGTTTTCGACGCTTTTCACGATCAAGTGCTTAAACCGGATTTCATTCGTTATAACAGAAAATTATTAAAACCCGAAACACTAAAACAATTACGAATTACGAACTACGAATTACGAGAAAAAAATTCTAATATTAATTTAGTTGTCGGGCGTTTTGAGGACACTTTTGAACCGGTTTTAAAAAAAACAGGCAAAATTGATTTTGCTTTTATTGACGGTAATCACCGGTACGATGCCACTATGAATTATTTTCATACTATTCTGCCATACACTCATGCTTACACCGTTTTAGTTTTCGACGATATTTATTGGTCGAAAGATATGAAACGCGCTTGGGTCGACATTAAAAATCATAGCTCCGTTACGCTAACGATTGATTTGTTTTGGTGCGGATTGGTTTTTTTCAGAAAAGAAAATGCTGAAAAACAACACTTTAAATTGATAAAAGCAAGTTGGAAACCGTTGGTACTCGGATTTTTTAAAGGCAGTAACAATCAATGATATTATCTTTCAGTTAAGCGCGTTGGAGTCAAAAATTTACATAAAAAAACCGCATCGCTCGCTACAAGTATTCCCTCTTTTACCAACAAACAACTTCGCTCGTTCCAATCTTTTCAGACCGAAACGGACTGATACGGTCTAATTTTCACGCATACGAAAGTATATTTACTTTTACGATATTGAAGTGAAAAACAAAAAAAATGTTTCCCGCTCGCTCCATAATTCCTAAAAAAGCAAATGCAGACGGAAAAACGGATTGTTCCATCTGCATTATTTTTGTACCAAACTTAACAATTAGCGTAATAATCGCCTTAAGAATTTTCAAAAATGGCGGTTTCTAAGGTGAGTCCGGGACCGAAAGCGGCAGCGAACGTGTATTCCTTTTTCGATAAACTTACTTTGTTGTCTAAAATATCTTTGAGAACAAATAAAATGGTCGGAGAAGACATATTGCCGTAGCTTTTTAAAATTTTGTAAGAACTCTCGAGCGCATCGGGTTTTAAATTGAGTTCTTTATGAATCACTTCCAAAATTCTTTTACCACCCGGGTGAATCGCCCAATGCGCAATATCACTCCAACCCAAATTTAAAGGTTTGATGGCGTTATCGAACAAATCTTTTATACCGCGTTCAATCAAACTCGGAATATACGAACTCAGCGTCATCAGAAAACCGGTTGAAGAAACGCGCCAAGCCATATCTTTTTTTCCGTTCAAAGCCAATTGCGAATGAAAATTTTTCATTCCGAAGCCGTGAAAATTATTTTTTGCGGCAAAATTATCTCCCACAATTAAAGCCGCCGCACAGCCGTCCGCGAAAAGCAAATTCGCCGTAACGTTATCTTCGTCATTTATTTTCTGAAAATGCAGCGTACACAATTCTACGCAAACCACCATCACGACGGCATCGGCATCACTTCTGCAAATATAATCGGCTTGTTTGAGCGCGTGCAATGCCGCATAACAACCCATAAAATTGACGGAGGTTCGGTTTATATTTTCATTCAACTCCAATTGCTGAACAATATCAATATCCAAACCCGGCGCGGATAGTCCGGTGCAGGAAACGGTTATAAGGTGCGTAATTTGATTTTTACGGACGGTATTTTCCAAACAATTTTCAATGGCTTCGATACATAATTGCGCTGCGGTATTATCAAAGTATTCCATTCGCTTTTCAATATTCGGAAACGGCTCCAAGTCTCGCGTTTTCGGATAAAAAGTGCGCTCTTCGGTTGGCAAATAATAATCCGGCATGACGGAGTAGCGCGATTCTATACCGCTTTTTGCATACATCAAAACTATTTTCCGACGTTCGAGAGGCGTGTACTCAAATAAATCTGCCGTAAAATGCGCTAAATCGGTTTGTTTTAGTTTGTATTGTGGAACTACTGTTGAAATCTTGGTTATTAAACTCATTTATTTATGCGAATTAAGGAATGTAAAGTATAAAAGTGTTTTGCGGGAAGTAGGAAGTGAATCAAGGATTTTCATGCTTAAGCATTCGTACTTAAAATTTTAATTATTGTTTAAAATCAACAATAGAATAAAATATAGGTTCATGCACGCAGAGGCGATAAAATTCATGCGCATCGTGTTACTGAAATTCGCTTGCGATTTATCTTTAAGCGTTTTCAAAAACCACAAAACAAAATAGATAATTACAGGCAATAAAAAAAGCTGGAAAAGAATAAAGTGCATCGGTTTACCCGTTTTGTTGAAATACAAAAACAACAGCACTGCGGCAACAGCAAACATGATGCTCGAAAAAATAAAAGTACCCGTAATACCTAATCGGTAACTTATCGTAAAATCACCGCTCGCCGCATCCGCTTCGTGCTGATAAATTTGCGTCAGTGGATAAACACCACCCATTAAAAAAGAACAAGCTACCAAAACCAAACCGAGTACTGAATCATGTACGATAGAATCAGTACTTACGGCTTTATAAACCATAAAATAAATAAAAGTGCCTTGAAAAACCACCACCGTTAAAAATCCGATAACGGCATATTTTTTCAAACGTATACCTTTGAAACTGTAAGCGCGAGACACTAACATGAATAATAAAACACAAAAGAAAAAAACTTTTCCGACTATTAAAGCCAAAATCAACCCGATTAAATCGAAAATGATGGACGCATAAAACAATGATTTTGTCGCTTTCGGCGGTTTTTCTATACCGCCGATACTGCCTTCGTCTTGATCCATAAAACTGTTATAACCGTTGCTCGCCGGAAAAATAAACAGATGAAGTACAAAAAAAACTAAAATTGCTTTCGTCCAATCTATTGAATGTGCTTGACTGATAGCGAAAAAGAAAATAGGCATCAAAAAAAACGAAAAAGGGATGCGCAGAAGTTTTATAGTATCGGCGTTCGTTTTCAGAAAATTTTGCAGCATTGCGATTATAATTATTAATCAGATAAAGCCCAAAGATAAACTCCGGAACGAAATTTTATCTACACAAACGTAAACTTTACACCGGAATATTGCGTTATATTTTATAAACTTTCGAGTTTGACGAAATATTTTCATTCCGGATGACTTTTTAAAAATACTAAAATTTAATTTTAATGAAAAAAATAACAATTTGCGCCATGCTGATAATCTGTTTTTCCGTTTTTGCAGCCATTGCGGGTGATTGGAAAATAAGCAATGACGAAACACAAATGAGTTTTAAAATAAAAGGACCTTTCGGTACCGTAAACGGTACGATCAAAAATTTGATAGGCAGTATTAATTTTGATAAAAAAAATCTTGCCGGCTCCAAAGTAGATGTTACAGCCGACGCTACGACGATAAAATCCGGCAATAATATGCGCGACAGACATTTGAAAAAAGAAGAATGGTTCGATGCGTCAAAATTTCCTTTGATTCATTTTATATCGCAATCTTTTTCCCAAACACCGGAAGGTTTCATCATCAACGGCATTTTGACTTTAAAAGATGTATCCAAACCGATTAGTTTCCCGTTTACATTTGAACGCAACGGAAAAACCGGCGTTTTCAAAGGCGAATTTACGATTAACAGAATTGATTACGGCATTGGCGGAAAAAGTTTTACGGTCGGAAACGATGTGAGCGTTTTGCTTGAAGTGCCGGCAATGGAAAAATGATCAGCGCATTTCAAACTCATACACCATTTCCCAACCTAAACTTTTGCTGGATTTTTTATCCGTGACGTGACTGCTTATCGGCAAACCGCTGTAATCCAATTTAAAAACAACTTCCCAAGCGTCGGACTCAATGCGCTCCAAATTGCCTTCTTTGTTGTAATGATACAGTCGTTCATCGATATAATTATCCTGAACGGTCGGCGCGTTGAGCCAATAATAACTCGACCGTTTGAGTTTGCCTTGTGCATCATATTCTATTTTATATTTCCAACTGTTTTCTTCAAAACCGATAATGCGCCCCTGTAAATCGAAGTAGGTCGTATCTTTTTTATTGATTTCACTGTGCCGCACGCGAACGGTATCATTCACCCATTCATACTCTACAGTCCAATCGTTATAATTTATTTCATTCATTTGATAATGCTCTTCGTGTGTTAAATGACCACGTTCGTCGTAAAAATAATTTGACAACTCTCGCAACGAATCCTGTCCATCACACCGTTCCATTAATTTGGATAAATAGCGGTGCGCTTGGGCATCGTAAAAATGCCACGTATAATATTTTTTCAGACCGCGCTTGTCTTGCTTGTCGTGTTCGTACCATGCCAATTGTCCGTCCGGATTGAAACCCAATTTTTGAAAAGTAAAAATGTCGCTGCCGGTATCTTTTTCCATCATGGGCACGCGCATAATTACCGATTTTATTTTATGAGATTTTATAAATTCCGGTTGTTTAAAAAATTCTTCATAATTATAAAATTGTTGACCGAAAAGCGGGGAAGTAAAAAGATAAAAGACGAAAGGCGAAAGATAAAAAAAAATGAATTTGGGATTTAAAATTTTAAAATTTCTAAGGAAGTCTTCGCTCAAAGAGAAGACCTTCTTTATTAAGCATTGTAAATCATCTGTCGTCAATCGTAAATCCATTTTATTGCGGATAAATAATGTGCTCCACCAACGCATCGGCGATTTTTCTGTCATTCGATAAACGCGGAACTTTATTTTGTCCGCCGAGTTTACCTTGCTTTTTCATGTAATTTCTGAAAGTATTGCGTTTTACCGGGCGAATAATGAGTTGTTGCAAGATACCGCCTTTTATCAAATCGTCGTAATAGATATTTTCTTCCGTCATCGCTTTATCTACTTTTTCCGCCAACTCTCCTAAAA
Organism: Chitinophagales bacterium; assembly: GCA_038226035.1. Classification (GTDB taxonomy): domain Bacteria; phylum Bacteroidota; class Bacteroidia; order Chitinophagales; family Saprospiraceae; genus JAAFJT01. Next base: position 102,862 of record JBBRQS010000015.1, read on the forward strand.
AATGCGGCATTTCATCAAACTCTATAAACCATTCGTGATACGGCAGACCACCTTCCGGCGGATTTACTTGCGGGGCAACATGAAACTCGATGATGCGCAAGTCTTCTTGTTTCGCAACAGACAATAAAGCGGTTTCCACTTCTTTACCGATAACGTGTTCGCCGAAAGCGGAAATAAAATGCTTAATACGCCCCGTTACCAACAAACGATACGGTTTTTTAGAGGTAAACATGACAGTATCACCGATATTATATGCCCACAAGCCGGCATTATTATTAATGATAAGGGCATAGTTTACACCGATTTCAATATCTTCTAACGATAACCGCATCGGTTTTTCTTTAAAAATTTCCGAAGTCGGCACAAATTCATAAAAAATACCCGAATCCACGTTCAACCACAAACTTTTTTCACTCGGTTCATCTTGAAAAGCGATAAAACCTTCCGAAGCCGGAAAAACTTCTACGCTGTCAATCGCTCCACCCACAAGTGATTCCAATTTTGCGCGATAAGGTTCAAAATTCACACCACCGTAAACAAACACCGAATAATGCGGAAAAATATCCAATATCGTTTTTTTACCCGTAAAATCAATTAACCGCTCGTAATACATCTGCACCCAAGGTGGAATACCTGAGATTAAAGTCATTTTTTCGCTCACCGTTTCGCGCACGATGGCATCTAATTTTTTTTCCCAATCATCCATACAATTCGTTTTGTAGCTCGGCATTTGGCTTGAACGCAACCACGACGGCACTAAATGATTTGAAATACCGGATAATCTGCCCGTCGGAATACTGCCCCTATTTTCGAGTTCGGGACTGCCGGATAAAAAAATTTGTTTACCGTCGAGCCAGTCGAAATTACCGGTTTTTACCGAAAAATTAAACAAAGCGTTGCGTGCCGATCCGAAATGGTTTGGTAAACTATCTTTCGTTATAGGAATATACTTAACGCCGGAAGTCGTACCGCTTGTTTTAGCAAAGTATGCCGGCTTTCCGCGCCATAAAATATTCGATTCGCCGTTTTTTATACGCTCGATATAAGTTTTCAGTGCTTCATAATCGCGAATAGGTACATTTTTTGTAAAATCGGCGTGTGTTTTTATGCTTGAAAAATGATGGTCGTGTCCGAAAATCGTATTTTTACCGCCCTCAATTAATTTTTTAAAAACATTACGTTGACATTCAACGCTTGATTGCGAAAGTTTTTCGATTCGTCGTGCCGTTTGTTTTGCAAAAGGTTTTACTATATTTGATTTCCAACTCATTTAAAAAATTTTCGTAAAACTAAAAAACTTGTCCGTAAATAATGGTGAACAGGACAGGAAATTCTATTTTTGTTGCAATAAATTTCTGAAATCAAATTGTTTTTGCTGAAGGGTTATACTTAAACAAGCCTACGCACTCGTCGAGACGCGAAAATCATCGGAATGGCTAAATGAAAAACGGCGATATGCAAACTGCTTTCCTTATAGTTTTGCTTTTCTCCGTTGAGGGAAAGTTTCATGGTATTAAAAATTCCGATAGAATTTATTTGAATGGTCTCGAACATCTATTTTTTTTTGAAATGAAGTGCAATATTTATTTTTCTTTTAAAAAAAAATCGTGAGAGAAATTTTTTTTTTCACACGATTTTTTAAAACAGTTTTCAAAATTTTCAAGACGAAAATTTTTTTTGAAAATTTTTTCAAAAAAAAATATTTTTAAAATTCGGTCGCGTTTTCTAGTTTCAAAATTATTTTTTTTGTCAACTAATTAAAATAACTGTTTTAATTCGTTGACAAAAAAATTACTTATCCGAAATTAGAAATTAAAATAAACCTACAAAAAAGTTTTTAAAAAAAGCGCAATCGCAGCATAAGTATAATCTGCGTTGGCTTTTTTAGCGATGCCGTGACCTTCATCTTTTGCCCGAACATACCAACTCGTTACACCGTTTTTTTTCAATTGCTCCAACATTTGTTCCGATTCTGAAAGCGGTACGCGCGGATCGTTTTCGCCTTGAAAAATAAACATCGGTTTGGTGATGTTATTGATGTTGGTGAGCGGGCTGATTTTTTGCAAAAACGCAGCCATTGCCGGTTCGCGTTCATCGCCGTATTCAACGCGGCGCAAATCGGCGCGATAACTTGAAGTATTTTTCAAAAACGTCACGAAGTTAGAAATGCCGAACAAATCCACACCGCAACGCAAACGGTTATTATAATTCGTCATACACGCCAACGACATATAACCGCCGTAACTGCCGCCGAAAACCGCAATGCGTGACGTATCCAAATCCGGTTGAGTGGCTATCCAATCCAATAAAGCACCGATGTCTTTGACGGAATTTTCGCGCAACATTCCGTTGTCGAGTTTTAAATAAGTTTTTCCGTAACCGGTCGAGCCGCGTACATTCGGTACTAAAACCGCGAAACCTAATTCATTCGCCCAAAACTGACGGCGTGCCGTAAAATTCGGAAAAGATTGACCTTCAGGTCCACCGTGAATATCTATAATGACCGGAATTTTCCCTTTCGCGTTTCGCGGTCTATAAATGAAGGAAGGAATAATGCGCGTTTTTCCGGTGAGTGCGTCTTTATCGAAAGTCGGAAATGTGACGAGACCGGCATCTGTAAAATTCTTCGGGTTCAATCCGCCCACTTCACTGAATGTCCAACGCTCGTAACTATTTTTTGAAATATCATAAACATAAACATCTGTCGGCGCTGTTGAAGTGGATAGTGTGAACGCAATGCGCTTATTATCTTTGTTGAAATCCACATTCGAAATCACACCTTTCGGAATATTTAACGGTGCATATTTATTGGTTTTAGTATCCAATAAATCGGCGGTATAATAACCACCTTCGTTTACGATAAACACCAACGAATTGCCGTCATCAGAAACTGAAAACTGTTCTATATCCCAATTCAAATTCACGATTTTGTTGGTTTTTTTTGTTGTCCAATCGTAAAACCATAAGCCCGAAAATTCCGAATCTTTATCGCTCAACCAATAGATACCTTTGCCGTTTTTTGAAAATTTTATATCGCTGTATGCGATTTGTTTTTCCGATAAACTAATCGGCGTGATTTGATTGGTGGCAACATCCAACAAAAACAATTTCGATTCATTCGCAGAAATACCATTGCGGACAATCATTTTAGTTTCGTCGTCAGTCCAATCCGTTATAGCCCAACCGCCACCTGTGTTTTGTAAAAGTAATTTCGCATCGCCGGGATTCGATAAAGAGGCGACATAAAAATCAATATCCTTTCCGTTGCGTTTATTCGACGTAAACGCCAATCTATCGCCTTTTTTATTCCAAACCGCATTACCGTTTCTGCTTTTGCCGTCAGTAATGAGCGTTGTATTACCGGTTTTGCGGTCGAAATAATAAATTTGAAAATTTTCGTTGCCGCCATTATCTTTTGAAAACAAGAAACCGTCACTGTTCGGGTTCGGACAAACTTTTGCCGCACCGATCGGTTCTTTATAAAAAGTCACTTGCTCTCTGTAACTGCCGGCATTATTGACATGGTGAATTTGCGCCACATCCGCGAAGCGCGTGGCGATAAAGATGCCTTTGCCGGAAGCATCCCAATCGGAAAAATTGGCACCGCGTATGTTTTGATATTGCTCCCATTTTTCTTTCAATGCCGCCGGAATATCCGGAATATTTTCGACGAGTAAATTACCGATAGGTTTACGTTGCGCAGACGCAACAATTGATATTAACACGAAAAGTAGAAACAGTAATTGTTTTTTCATTTTAACTTATGAATTTATTTACGCAAATTTAGAAATTTTCTTTTTGTTTTCGCGAGTTATTTTCTGTACCTAAATATTTCCGATAAAAAATCCTACATTTTGCTTTAAACTTTGAAAGGTTCTACGAAGAGTTCGGTAAGACGAGCGCGTAGGCTTAATTAAGTATAACCTTTTGTAAAAACCGCGTAAAGAAAAAATATCTCCGCGCGGATTTTTTTTAATCTAAACCCTAAATAAAGTAAATCCGAATAAACTTTCCGAATAATCCCTAAATTTACCGCCAAATAATTTCTGATGTACAATATCCTACTGAAAAACGTCATCATCATTGATGCAGATTCGTATTTGAACGGCAAAACGACAGATATTTTTGTCAATGCACAAGGTATTATTGAAAATATCGGCGACGATTTACAACCGCAACACAAAAAAGATATTGTTTTCGATAAACCCGGTACTTGCGTCAGTATTGGTTGGATGGATATTGGCGCGCATTTCGGCGATCCGGGATTTGAATACCGCGAAGATTTGGAAAGTTTGAATGCCGCAGCAATGGCGGGTGGATTTACGAAAATTGCACCGTTTCCGAATACGAGTCCTGTGATTCAATCGCGTGCGGATATTTATTATGTTCAAAACAAAACACGCGATTTGTTGGTAGATGTTTTACCGATCGGCGCGCTTTCGGTCGGCTGTAAAGGACGCGATTTAGCGGAGCTCGTGGATATGCACACATCGGGTGCGGTGGCTTTCAGCGATGGGAATCATCCGGTACAAGATGCGGGCTTGTTGATGCGCGGTTTGCAATACGCTAAAATTTTCGATGGACTTATTATTAATACGCCGGCAGATACCACGATTGCACCCGGCGGACAAATCCATGAAGGTTTAATTTCCGTTCAACTCGGCTTAACGGGTATTCCGGCAATCAGTGAAGCATTGATGTTGCAACGCGATTTAACTTTATTGGAGTACGCGCAATCGCGTTTGCACGTCTACGCGATTACAACATCGGAAGCAGTTGAAGCCATTCGGCAAGCTAAAAAATCCGGTTTACCGGTGACGGCGAGTGTAACGGCTTTACATTTGTCTTTTACCGATGATGCCCTTTCGGATTTCGATACACAATACAAAGTTTTTCCGCCGTTGCGCGATGCTTCACATATTGAAGTACTGAAAAAAGGTTTATTGGACGGCACAATAGATTTCATAACCTCTCAGCATACACCGATTGATGATGATTGTAAACATCTTGAATTTCCGGAAGCCGATTTCGGAATTATTAATCTTGAAACCGCCGTGTCATTAAGCTATCAACATTTAAAAAATATTCTATCGCTCGAAAAGTTTATATCCCTTTGGACAATCTCACCGCGAAAAACATTGCGTTTGCCGTTGCCTTCCATCGCCGTCGGAGAAAAAGCTGATTTAACTTTGTTTAATCCGGATATAGATTGGGTATATGAACGGAAAAACATTCGTTCAAAATCAAAAAATTCGCCGCTCATCGGAAAAATTTTACCTTTGAAAATTGAAGGCGTTATTAATAAAGGGCGGGTACATTTTAATTAACATAATTTTTCACTCCAATATCTGCAACTTCGCAAATTTCAACGCAATTTTTTTCACCTCTTTCGTATCTTCAAAATAAATGGCGGCAATCGGATTATCTTTTCCGCCTTCGATGCTGCGCACTTCACCTTTACCGAAACGGAGGTGGAGTACGTTTTGCTTTTCTTTGATTTTTTCGGTCGGGCTGGGTTTGAAATCTTTATCGTTAATCGGTACGGTACTCGTTCGGTTCAACGGTTTGAAATTACCGGTGATGCGCGCACGTTCAATGACCGGATCCGCTTTTTTGAAACCGGAAAGTGATCCCATGCCTTCCAAATGTTTGGCATCAATTTCATTCAAAAAACTGCTCGGTTCCGCAAATTTCATTTGTCCGAATCGGTAACGACTCGTGGCATACGTGAGGGCTAAATATTGTTCGGCGCGTGTAATCGCGACGTAAAACAACCGGCGCTCTTCGTCGTAACCTTCGGGCGTATCTTGAGACATGAACGACGGAAATAAACCTTCTTCCATACCGGCAACTATCACGGATTTAAACTCCAAACCTTTCGCAGAGTGTACGGACATGAGCGTAATCACGTCAGTACTTTTATTTTCGCCGTCATTCTGATTAAAATCCGCAACCAGCGCAATATTTTGAAGATACGTCGGTAATAATTTGTCCGGAACAGTGGCTTCGTCTATTATTTCGTCGTTGTTTACAAATTCACTCACCGCATCGAGTAGAGCGTTCACGTTGTCCAATCTGCCGATACCTTCGAGAGTGGTATCCAATTTTAAAGTATCCAGCAAACCGGATTGTTTAACTATAAACTGCGCCATTTCGTAAGCGTTTGCTTTTTGAGCGCGTTGCATTGCGGTCGTCATCAAAGCGATAAAATTTTGCAGAGCGTTTTTTTCGCGCGGCGTACCTTCATACATCGGCAAAGTTGCCCAAAGCGATTGATTTTTTTCACCCGCGAGCGCGCTTAGTTTATCAACGGTTGCATCGCCGATACTGCGGCGCGGAAAATTAATAATGCGGCGCAAAGCTTCATCGTCGTTTGAGTTGGTGATGAGGCGCAGATAGGCAATCACGTCTTTTACTTCTTTACGCTGATAAAAAGACATACCGCCGTAAACGCGGTACTGCAAATTACCGCGCCGCAACGCTTCTTCAAACGTGCGCGATTGCGCGTTGGTGCGGTACAAAATTGCTATATCGCTGTTGAGTAAATGGTTGCGATTTTTTTGTTCAATGATTAAATCCGCTACGCGCTTCGCTTCTTCTTGGTCGCTCTGTGATTTTATAACTTTAATACGTTGTCCTTCGGGTTTTTCCGTCCAGATAGTTTTCTGAATTTGTCGGCGGTTATTTGTAATCACTTCATTCGCGGCACCTACGATATGCGGAGTAGAGCGGTAATTTTGTTCGAGTTTAAAAACTTTTAAACTCGAAAAATCTTTCTCGAAATTCAGAATATTTTCTATCGTCGCACCCCGAAAAGCATAAATGGATTGCGCATCATCGCCGACAACACAAATATTTTCGGCACTGCCGGGATATTTCGCCAATTTTTTCAAAATCGCATATTGCAGATAATTAGTATCTTGAAACTCGTCTACTAAAAAATGCGTGAAACGTGTACGATATTTCGTTAAAACATCTTCGTTGTGGTGCAGTAAAATAAAAGTTTGATACAACAGATCATCAAAATCCATCGCATCGGCGCGTTTGCAACGGTTGATGTATTCCTGATAAATTTTGTGAATGAACGGTCGTTTCGTGGATTGGTCTTGCACCATTAATTCGTTGTTTTGCTCATACGCCTTCGGCGAAATCAAATTGGTTTTCGCCGACGAAATTCGCGACAAAATCGCATTTTCGTTATAGGTTTCTTTCGCCAAATTCATTTCTTTGATAATCGTGCGCAACAAACTTTTTGAATCCTCGCTGTCGTAAATAGTAAAACTACTTGTGAATCCTATTTTAGTCGCCTCGCTGCGCAACAATCGCGCAAAAATGGAGTGAAACGTACCCGCCCAAACACGCACGGCACGCGCTTCGCCGACCACGAGCGCGATGCGTTCTTTCATTTCTTTCGCCGATTTGTTCGTAAACGTCAACGACAATATATTCCAAGGCGCAACACCCTGCTCGATTAAATTGGCAATGCGATAGGTAAGTACACGCGTTTTTCCGGAACCCGGTCCGGCTACTACCAACGCCGCGCCGTTTTCGTGCGTAACGGCAGCGCGTTGTACTTCGTTTAATTCGTCTAAGAAAGAGGACATAGATTTTTTTTGAACGATGAACTATGAACGATGAACTATGAACAAAAAAGTTCATAGTTCATCGTTCATAGTTCATCGTTGCGTTCATCGGCAAATTTACGCTACAAATTGTATTAAAAGTAGATTGGCGTGTTATTATTTATGGAACGCAATTATTACGATTAATTTATTTACACAGTGATTTGTTTTACTAAATTTATTTACCTTTTTAAGGTTTTTTTAAAATTTTAATATTTGATTGTTTAGCAATTTTTATTATTTTTGTTCCTAATTATATTTTACTGTCAGCTCATTCTCAAAAAAAACAATATGGAACAATACGCACTTGCAGCCACCGGTTATTTGATTCACGCCATTAAAGAAAACAAAGAACTTAACAAATTCGGAAACGATTTTCTCGGCGCATTGGTGCGTTGGGTGCGTCCGCTTTTTTTAAAAGATGATAAAGTGACGGAAAAAGACGCGCTTCTTGAATTGAAAGCTGCTCCTGATGATAAACTCAATCAGGAGGCAGTTACAATTGAAATTAAAAAACATCTTGCGCGCAACCCGGAATTGTTGGAGCAACTCGAACCTTTATTAAAACAATTGCAAGAAAGTAAAATTGCACCAAACGTTACTCAAATTCATTTCGGAACGGGCGATAACGTCGCGGGTAATAAAACAACCATTGGCAGACAAATAAATCAGGGCAACAACAGCACGTACAACGAAGGAAAATAATTGAAAAATTTAATATTGCAATGTTCTTTAGAGCATAGATAAAATAAATTATTTTTTATAATTCCATTTAACTCGATAAAATATGCAAGCATCAGTGATCGCCGCCATTAAAAAATTAATCGCCGAAGATGACATAGACGAAGCATTAGACGCAATGCAAAAAAATATCACCAACAAACGTTTGTCCGATGACGTCGTTCTGATGATGTCCCGCCACAACGCTGTTAACCGCGAATTAATGCTCAACATTATTGATGACGCAACGGCACGTGTAGAGAGAAGTAAAATCAGACTGTCTTTGCTTGATATTTTGAGAAAAACAGTTTCCGCAGATTCCGATGTGCCGCCGCCGGCTGTACAACCGACAACGCATAATGGCGATATTATTTACGGCAACGTCACCAAAATAGAACACCAAATAAATATGGGCGGTGGCAGCACGTACAATGAAAATAAATAAAAATTTGTTCATGTAGAGACGGCGATTTATCGCGTCTCCCCCTCGC
>JBBRQS010000016.1:0-106083 GCA_038226035.1 Chitinophagales bacterium
GCACAGACGCACAGACGCACAGACGCACAGACGCACAGACGCACAGACGCACAGACGCACAGACGCACAGACGCACAGACGCACAGACGCACAGACGCACAGACGCACAGACGCACAGACGCACAGACGCACAGACTGAACTTTTTCCTCTTCATTCATTATTTAATTATTTTTACTTAAAAATTTTTTTGCCTATCCGCGCACTGCGTTTAGCCTAGGTTTTATTTTTACTTTTTAAAATAAAGTCCATGTAATATGCTTCAAAAAAAATACTCGACATGCAAGGTATATCGAGTATAACGGTAGTTCTTATGTCTTTTTCTCTGCCGACAATGCCGAAAAGAATCAGTAATAAAAACTTTTTTAACTAATTATAAATTTACAATGAATTTCTTAAAATTGTAAAGACTATGTGTCTTTTCTCTGTCGTTTTTTACGGCAACTTTTATGTTTGCTCAAATTAAAGTAATTCCGAGCGGCGGAACTAAAATTGGTCAATTAGTACCCGCAGGTAATTCTGATGACGGTAATGATGTAATAACGCTCGGGCTTTACGGTCGTAACACAACCGATCCGTATCGTCCGGGATCGAAATTGAGTTTCGGAGATTATGGAAGTACTTACGGTTGTAATGTATTCATTGGAGAATTAGGTAATTATGATTCCGACGCTTTAGAACTGCACGGAAAAAACGGCATACGGTTTACGGTTGGAGCGGAATTATATAAAGGTGAAGCGATGAGACTTGACGGTAACGGAAATTTTTGGACTACCGGTTCAATCACGGGTTATCAAACTTTAACTTATTCTGATGAAAGATTGAAAAGGAATATAAAACCTTTTACCGGAGGTTTGGCGTACATCAAAAAACTGGCTGCCATTTCTTACTATATGCAGACCGACAGTTCTCAAGCACATCTGTCCTCTCTAAATAATATTAAGCCTTCAGACCAAAAAGAGATTAATGATTTGGCAAAGGCTAAAAAAGAATTGGCTTATAAAATTGCAAATCCCGATAACCAAATCGGCTTTTCGGCTCAAGTAGTACAAAAAGTATTGCCTCAAATTGTAAAAACTGACGACAAAGGTTTTCTTTCCGTAAATTATACTGCTGTAATACCAATTTTGGTTGAAGCCATCAAAGACCAGCAAACAATTATTGATGCTCAACAGACAACCATTGATGCTCAAGCAAAAGATATTGCAGCCATAAAAAAGAAACTTGGTTTGTAGTATCAAATTTCCCAAGCAAATTTTCCAACCGTGTAGTTTATAAGAATTGCACGGTTGGAAAAATTTTATTTAACTCATAAATTTCCAATCAATGAAATTAAAAGTTGCGCTTGCATTTTTCTTTCTCTATAGTGCCATCTGTTTTTCGCAAACAAAAAAACCGGAATTTGAATTTACTTTGTACGGAGAAGATAGTAGAGGGCATAAGGATAGCGTTATAATCGGGTTTGACCATAATGCCATTGCGTTTTCTGTTGACACTTCATTCGGAGATAAAAATATTACCAATACAAAATTTGACAGTGTTTTTGAAATGCGGGTACATAAGCTAACATATGCTGGAGCTTACAATGATAGTTATCCATTCTTGCTTCAGTCCGGCACATCTAAGCATATAACTTTAAGTTATCGGAATCAACAAAATGAGCCGGGATGCGTACCTTATGGTGTAAGCGGGTATGGTTTTATTTTAATGAAAGTAAAATATCCACCCGTTAAACTTAGTTGGGATAAGAATGTTTTTGAAAAATCCAATGCCAACTATTGTATCGGAATGAGTTATTTAGTTGATAATGAGTATGTGACTCAAGAATTGACGCCTGAACAATATCCTTTTACTGTTTATATGTATAAAACTTCAGTTTTGGTGGATTCTTTAATATATTATCCGCAACCTCATAATGTGGGACCTCATTATACATTGCAGAATATTAAACTAATTTATCCTGACGGGTCTAAAGATTCGCTTCAATCCAATTATCAATTTCGATTTAAAAACAGTGGTTTAGGTTCACCAACAGAAAATTTGGCACAAACTATCAATAAAGTTTATCCAAATCCTTGTCGGGAACAATTAAATATTTTTTTACCCGACATAAAAAGGGGAGCTTTCACGGTAAACATTTACGGTATTAACGGTATCCTAATGAGCGTAGCACATAAATACGCCAATGATATTATTTCTGTTGAAACTTCATCCCTAAATACCGGAAATTACATTGTTGAAGTTGTTACCAATGATAATAAACGTTTTATTGCAAAGTTTGATAAGGTACAGTAAGTAGGAAATTTATTAATTTAGTCATTATTAAAACTTATTCAACATGAAATTAAAAGTTGCACTTGCATTTTTCTTTCTCTATTGTGCCATCTGTTTTTCGCAAACAAAAAAACCGGAATTTGAGTTTACTTTGTACGGCGAAGACAGCAGGGGGCATAAGGATAGTGTTATTATTGGTTACGCACATGATGCAAAAATTGATGAATATTTGGACACGACTTACGGTGACAAAAACATTTCCGATATTAAATTTGATAGTGTTTTTGAAATGCGCGTACACAAAAGTACATATTTGAAAGCCTCGAGCCCGTCTAAATATAATCTATATGGCGTATCGAAACGTCTTACTTTATACTATTCTAACAACGGTTCAACTACTTGTTTACCTTACGGATTAAGCAATAAAGGATTTGTTTTGATGAAAGTAAAATATCCGCCGATGAAGTTGTATTGGGATAGAAAGCAATTTGAACGAGCATATGCTAATCGTTGTGTAGGATTAAGTTATCTTATCCTGTCCGAGTATCTTACACAAGATTCTCCACCTGAAACAAGAAGTGAGACAGTCTGGTTAGGTAAAGATTCGTTTTTGATGGATTCATTACTAATCCGTCCCACGTATCCCGATACTTTAAAGCCAGGTGTTAATTATACCGGGGGAAATACCGCAATTACATATACTGACGGTAAAAAAGATACGCTTCAGGCTAATTATTTGTTTGAGTTTAAAGGCAGCACACTGGCACCTACCGAAAACTTAGTACAAACCATAAATAAAGTGTACCCGAATCCTTGTCGGGAACAATTAAATATTTTTTTACCCGACATAAAAAGGGGAGCTTTCACGGTAAACATTTACGGTATTAACGGTACTTTGTCTGAAGTAGAACATAAGTATTCGGACAATGTAATTTCGGTCGAAACTTCTCCGTTGAATTCCGGAAACTATATTATTGAAATTGTAAGTAAAGACGGGCAGCGTTTTATTGCTAAATTTGAAGTAGTAAAATAACTCAAAACAATTTCCTTGAAACTGTACATCTTTTTTTAATTTTTTAAATTCTTTTAAAATGAAAAAATACAACTTAATTTTTAATTATTGTTTTATTTTATGTTTTTTAGCTCTTTCACAAAACCTAATCGGTCAGATACACACTATTCCGAATTACACATTTAAATGCGGAAATGCCGGTCAAACACAGAATGCTTCACAGCCTGTAACAACTCTTTCTATACCGTCCCCTCCTGTGAATTGTACTTCACCGGCAAGTATCAAGTATATAAAAATTTACATCCATTATCTACTTAAAAGTGACAGTACAGGTAATTTCAGACCGCATGACGATGGATTAATTGGTTCTCCTACACATATAGCCAATGTTACAGGTTATAATAGAGCAGCACGAATTCTGGGTTGGCTTAATTCGAAGATGGCTCAAAACTACCCAATGTTTTTACCTAATTTGGGTGTATTAACTAGTACCAATGTTAATTTGGGGATTAACACGACTCCTGTTTTATCAAAAAGAGTACAATTTATTATTCCACCGAGTAATCCAAATAATCCGACTAATCAAGATGGTATTCAATTTCATTATTCTGATCAATGGTATAATGGTACTCTTCTATGCTTGAATTGCGATTTAGATGTAGATCAAGTGTATGGCGTAAACAGAGGAAGTGCCATTAATGTTTATTATATTGGACTTCCCGGCTATGCGGAGGGTGAAGGGAATATCATTCCTTACAGCAGCCAAAACGCTTTAATTATCAAAGTACGTGATTGGGACGCTCAAGATGTTTTTTATCAAAAGGATCCGGATTGGGATGGTCCGGGCCATCTTCTGTGCCATGAATTATGTCATACTTTAGGACTTGAACATGATTTCGAGAATGATGGATGTGATGATACTCCGCTTCATGGCGGTTGTTTTAATTATTTAGACACAAATGATCCCAACTGTAATTCATATGACAAAATCTCAAATAATACAATGTCTTATTTAGGTGGTTACAACGAGTCGCTTTCACCTTGTCAAATTGGTCGAATACAAGATAGATTAGAAAGTTACTTATCTCCTTATGTTGATCATTGTGCGATAGACTGTAGTCAAATCAGTCCTTCTTTATTTTTAGATGTTTCTCCATTGAATTTGTATGCTGCAAGTTCATCAATAGTTTCATCAGCAATAATAGATGGCAATAGAACAGTTATAAATGAAGCGCCTAATATTACGTTAAACTCAACAACTTATACCGCAGTAAATGTCACGCCTAATGTCACATCAACCCATAACTTCGAAGTAAAATTGGGTACAACATTTATTGCAAGACCTTATACTTGCGATGCCATTCAAGGTTTAATTGCGGCACCGAGTAAAAGTCCGCAGAATTCAGTTGCGTATGTGAATCCCGTAAAAGCTCAAGAAGAGACAAGCGACAATACTAAAAGTTCTTTGAAGGTATATCCTTCACCGACGAAAGGCGAATTGTTTATTAATTACAATTTGTCCGGAACAAGTACGACACGTTTAAGCGTAATAAATATAACCGGTGAAGTGGTACAAACCGTAAAACAACCGGAAGAACAACAACAAGGGCATTATAAAATCGGTATAAATGTGACTAACTATCAGAACGGAGTTTATTTTATTTTTCTCGAAACGGCATCAGGCAAAACTGTCGAGAAGTTTGTCGTTCAGAAATAATTAGCAATAACCAATTATATTAGAGCGTGTCCGGTAGATTAAACACACCCTGTTTATCTGTCGGACACGCCTTTTTTAGAGCTTTGTGTGTGGTTTACAAATAAATTCCGGATATTCTTTACAGTTATTCCCAAAAAACTTATCTTGCCTCCTCAAAACGTGAACCAATGTCATCTCTTTCGCCGTCGCTGATTTTAACGCTGATCTTAAATCTAACAAAATACCTAATTGAAACACAATATAAAAAGAGTTTTCTACCTTTATAGAATAAATAACTTATCAAATAACTTTATTATCATGATCAAACGAAATCTCCTCATCGTATTTGCTTGCTTTATTTCACACATTATTATTTCTGCACAAGGCACTCGCCTGTTGCGTCAACCGACTATAAGCGATAAAAAAATTGTCTTTGTTTATGCTGATGACCTTTGGATTGTAGATAGAGAGGGTGGCGATGCTAAACGCCTGACTAGCCATGAAGGCACGGAGAGTTATCCGCATTTTTCGCCGGATGGAAAAATGGTCGCATTTTCGGCGCAGTACGATGGTAATACAGATGTATTTGTCGTGAATTCTGAAGGAGGGGAACCAAAACGTTTGACTTATCACCCGGCAGAGGATATTGTACAAGGTTGGACACCCGATGGCAAAGTCATGTTCCGTTCGGCGAGGGAAGGTGTACCAACTATGACAAACCATTTTTTTACGATTAGTCCTGAAGGCGGTAATGAAACGCGATTGCCGATTCCGCAAGCCTCTTATGGCGATATATCTGATGATGGAAAGTATGTGGCGTACACTCCTATTACATTTTGGGATCCGGAATGGCGCAACTATCGCGGTGGACAAGCACAACCGATTTGGATATTAAATCTTCAAGATTCCTCCTTGATTCAAACACCGCAACTTAATGGTGAGCGACACACTGAACCTGTTTGGTTTAAAAACGAAGTCTATTTTCTTTCGGAACGGGATTATGCAAATAACGTCTGGAAATTTAATCCAAAAACTAAAGAACTCAAGCAGATTACTTTTCATAAAGATTTTGATTGCAAAACACTTGACGCATGTGCTGATAGAATTGTGTATGAACAAGGAGGCTATCTACATCTTTATGACCCGGCAACCGGCAAAAACAAACAATTAGCTATAAATGTAAAAGGTGATTTTAACTGGGCGCGCCCGCGTTGGAAAGATGTACCTGCGGCTGATTTGCTCAATGCCTCTCTATCGGCAACAGGTCAAAGGGCTTTGTTTGAATATCGCGGTGACATTTTCACGGTTCCTAAAGAAAACGGCGATGGACGTAATATCACTAATACCAGTGGCGTGGCGGACAGGTCACCGGTTTGGTCGCCTGACGGAAAAAAAATTGCTTGGTTCTCAGATGTAAGCGGTGAATATCAATTAATGATTGGAGATCAGTTTGGCATGGAAAAACCGAAAGTCATTTCATTCACTAAACCGACTTTTTTTTACAAACCGGTTTGGTCGCCGGATGGAAAATATATTTCATTCAGCGATACAGATTATACGATTTGGATAGTTGATATAGCAACAGGCAGCATAAAAAAAGTAGATACCGACCGCCTCGCTCATCCAAATCGTACAATGAATCCTTCGTTTTCAATCGACAGTAAATGGATAGCTTACGTGAAATTATTAGAGAATCAGTTTAAAGCTGTTTTCTTTTATAATATTGAAACAGGGCAAAAAACGCAAATCACAGATGGATTAGCCGATGTAATTGATCCGGTTTGGGATGCTTCGGGTAAATATCTCTACTTTTTAGCGAGTACCGATTATGGAGTATCTGCCGCTTGGCTCGATATGAACACTTATGATTTGCAAGTAACGCGCGGCTTGTATGCTGTGGTTTTAAACAAAAAAGATCCGTCACCACTGTTACCGAAAAGCGATGAAGAAGAAGGAACGGTTGAAAAAAAAGAAAATAAAGATAGTAAAGACAGTACAAAACCTGTTGTTGTAACCATTGATTTAGACGGCATCAGCCAACGTATTGTAGCTGTAAACATTCCGTTACACAATTATACATCATTGATTGATGCGCCGAAAGACTATGTTTTTTATACTGAAAATGTACAGAATCAAACAGGCTTAACCTTGCACCGTTACAACTTCAAAGATAAAAAAACTGAAGTTTTTTTATCGCCTATCACTGGTGCCACTGTTTCTCAGGATCGCAAACAACTACTGTATCAGAGTAAAGATATGTGGGGTATTGTTAAAACAGATGCTATACCGAAAATTGGCGATGGCAAATTGACAATTGATTTGAAAATGAAAATTGTTCCTGAAGAAGAATGGGCACAACTGTTAAGAGAAAGTTGGAGATATATGCGCGATTATCTGTACGTAGATAATGTGCACGGCGCACCATGGCAAAAGGTTTACGATTGGTACAGTCCTTGGTTAAAAGATTGCAGGCACAGAACGGATTTGAATTATATTATTGATATTTTAAGCGGTGAAGTTTCTGTCGGGCATTCTTATGTGAGCGGTGGAGACTTCCCGGACGTAAAAAAAGTTTCAGTGGGATTATTGGGTGCGGATATTGCAGCAGAAAACGGTGGATTCAGAATTAAGAAAATTTACACCGGCGAGGCGTGGAATCCGGACTTAAAAGCACCTTTGGGTTTACCGAATCTTGATGTAAAAGTCGGGGATTATATTGTAAATGTTAACGGCAAACCGCTTAATGTCAGTGATAATTTTTTCAGCTATTTTGAAGAGAAAGCCGGCAAACAAGTGAAATTGGCTGTAAATAGTACGCCAAAAACTGAAGGAAGCAGACTTATAACTGTCGTTCCCGTTACCGAAGAAAATGGTTTGCGTTTACGCGATTGGGTGGAAGGTAATCGCCGCAAAGTGGATTCTCTATCAAATGGACAGTTGGCTTATGTTTATATTCCGAATACGGGACGTCCGGGTTATAATTACTTTAACCGTTATTATTTTTCTCAAATGGACAAAAAGGGAGCGGTTATTGACGAGCGCAACAACGGTGGCGGTTCCGCAGCAGACTATATGGTAGATGTAATGGCAAGACAACTGCATGGTTATTTTAATAGTCGCGTTGAAGGACACAAACCGTTTACGGTACCCGATGGCGGTATATGGGGACCTAAAGTGATGCTCATAAACGAGCGCGCGGGTTCGGGCGGAGATTTAATGCCCTATTTATTTCGCGAACAAAAAATAGGACCCCTTATTGGTATGCGAACTTGGGGTGGTTTGGTTGGCACTTGGGATACGCCGCTTTTAATTGATAAGGGTCGCGTAGTTGCACCACGTGGTGGTTTTTACGATGTCAATGGTAAATGGGCGATTGAAGGTGTGGGTGTTTCACCGGATATTGAAGTTTTTCAAAATCCTAAAGATGTATTGAAAGGCAAAGACCCACAGTTAGAACGCGGTGTGCAAGAAGTCTTGAATTTGATGAAAACACAAAGCATACAGTTGAAACCCGAGCCACCCGCGCCCATTAAGTACAAGCGCCCTAATTAAGATGAGATCGGAAATTTTAAAATAAGCGTTACTGCCGCGCACTGAATGAGAATATTGCATAAACGAGCGAAGCCGTACCGGTTTGGTGCGAAGTTTTTTTTATAATTTTTTTTGCCGGAGACAAAAAATTAGAAAAAGAAACCTCGCACTATAAAAATCTCTTTGTCATGTGACATTTCGAGGATAGTGTGAAACAGTCTTAAATATTGTTTTATTTCTATTCAATGCATGGTAGTATAGGACTATGAAAATCTCCGAAATATTTTTTTTAAAGCCCTGACTAATTTTCCCTGATTTCCGATCGTGTTTTACAAATAAATTCAGGTATTCTTTTTAGTTATTCCCAAAAAACTTATCTTGCCTCCTCAAAACGAGAACCAATGTCATCTCTTTCGCCGTCGCTGATTTTAACGCTGATTGTTTTTTATTTTTTATTTCTTATCGGCGTGGCTTTTATCACAAGTCGAGGGGCAAATAATACGAGTTTTTTTTCCGCGAATAAACAATCGCCTTGGTGGTTGATTGCTATCGGGATGATCGGGACTTCTATTTCCGGAGTAACATTTATCAGTGTACCCGGCTATGTGAGTTCATCGGCGATGAGTTATATGCAGGTCGTGTTCGGTTATTTAGTCGGCTACCTGACGATCGCTTTGGTATTGCTGCCGATGTATTACCGCTTGAATTTGATTTCCATTTATACTTATTTGGAGCGACGATTCGGTACGACGGCGTACAAAACCGGTTCAGGATTTTTTATTTTAAGTCGTGTGGTAGGCTCGTCGTTGCGGTTGTTTTTGATGTCCAAAGTGGTGCATACTTTCGTGATTGAACCGCTTTTCGGTTTACCTTTCTGGATGACGGTGGCAGTGACGATTTTATTGATTTGGACTTACACTTACAAAGGCGGCGTAAAAACGATAATTTGGACGGATACTTTTCAAACTTTGTTTTTGATTACTTCACTCGTGATGACCATTTATTTACTCGGTCAAAGAATGCACCTTGATTTGGGCGGATTAATTTCTACGGTAAAAAATGATCCGCGCTCACAAATTTTCTTTTTTGAAGGCGGTTGGGGTGATCCTAAAAACTTTTTTAAACAGTTTATTTCGGGTGCATTCATCGCCATCGTGATGAGCGGTTTGGATCAAGACATCATGCAAAAAATTCTGACCGTAAAAAATATTCGCGGCGCGCAAGTGAATATATATTCGTATTCATCGTTGTTGGTACTGATAAATTTACTGTTCATGTCGCTCGGTATTTTACTTTTTATTTACGCCGCCCAAAACCATATCGAAATTCCGATAAAAACCATAACCGCCTACTCCAACGGTATCGGTACTTTAAAATCCGTACCGGATACGGATCTACTTTTTCCGACAGTGGCTTTGCATTATGCGACACCGTTAATAGGCGTACTTTTCATTTTGGGTATCACGGCATCGAGTTACGCGAGCGCGGATTCTGCTTTAGCTTCTTTAACGACGGCATTTTGTATAGATTTTTTAGGATTTGAAAAACGCGATGTTAATTCACGTTCCAATTCGCGTATGCGGCATTATGTGCATATCGGTTTTTCGGTATTGTTTTTTATTATGATTCTTATTTTTCACGTTATTGCTTCGGGTGAAATCATAAAATTGGTTTTCGATTCGGCGAGTATTACTTACGGTCCTTTGCTCGGTTTATTTGCTTTCGGTTTTTACACCAACCGCCGGATAATAGATAAATACGCTTTGCCGGTGTGTTTAATTGCTGTTGCATTAACGGCGAGTGTTTATGTTTACAATAATTATTTAGGAAACCCAATTTTCGGTTATAAATTCGGATTTGAATTGCTTCTTCTAAACGGTTTTCTTACTTTTATGGGATTATATTTTATTTCAAGTAAACCAGTTATTTAATTGATAAAATCAACGTGAGTTGAGGTATTTCAGAAAAAGCCTTAGGCTCGAAAGATTTTGTAGCCCCGAAATTTATTTCGGGGTAAAATGCATCCAAATTATTTTGAGTTCTGTAGGAACGATAAATATCGGATTAATTATGTGCCGTTCCTACGGAACTCAAAAGGTTTTTATCGCTTTTTCAACGGATTAAAATCCGTTGCTACAATATTTGTCGAGGCTAAGCCTCTTTTTTAAATCTCCGAACTCATTTTAAATTAAAATTGAAACCTAATAACTAAACAAACAACAACTAAATTTTATGTCAACAATAATAAATAATCCGACAGAAAAACCGTCCGGTTTTTGGGATATTTGGAACATGAGTTTCGGCTTTTTCGGTATTCAATTCGGTTGGGCGTTGCAAATGGCGAACATGAGTCCGATTTTTGAATATCTCGGCTCGAAAGCGGATCAAATTCCGATGCTTTGGTTAGCCGCACCGCTTTCAGGACTTATCGTTCAACCGGTAATCGGTTATATGAGCGACCGGACTTGGACACCGCTCGGCAGAAGAAAACCTTATTTTTTATTGGGTGCAATTTTAGCTTCGGCAGGATTAATTTTAATGCCTAACTCCAGTACACTTTGGATGGCTGCCGGATTGCTGTGGGTGTTAGATGCTTCGATAAATATTTCGATGGAACCATTTCGCGCATTTATTGCCGATATGTTGCCCGAAAAAGCGCAAACACGCGGCTATTCGATGCAATCGGTTTTTATAGGTGCGGGGGCAGTTATTGCTTCTTCGTTGCCTTGGCTTTTTACACACGTCTTCGGAATTGTTGATGAAAGCAAAACCGGTGTAATTCCTTTGAGCGTGCGTTTGTCTTTTTATTTAGGAGCCATTGCTTTTTTGGGAGCCGTTTTGTGGACTATTTTTTCAACGAAAGAATATCCGCCGGCAGATATGGAAAAATTCATGGCGGAAAAAAACACAATGAGTGCCAAGGGTTTTATGGATAAAATCACACATTCCGTTTCGGAAATTGCACATTTGATTTTCCACATGCCGAAAGTGATGCGTCAAATTTCATTGGTGCAGTTTTTCACTTGGCCCGGATTATTTTTAATGTGGTTTTATTTCAGTACGGCAGTTGCTTATAATGTATTGGGTGCAACGGATATTCATTCCGCATTGTATAAAGAAGGGACGGAATGGGGCGGTATTTGTTTCGGATTTTATTCGCTTATCACTTTCTTTTTTGCTTTTTTCTTACCGGTTATCTCAAAACGGGTAGGGCGTAAATGGACGCACGCCGTTTGTTTAACGATCGGTGCATTGGGTTTAATTTCCGTCGGTCTTATTCACAATAAATATATGCTGTTGTTTCCGATGGCGTGTGTCGGTATTGCGTGGGCGAGTATTTTAACCATGCCCTATTCAATGTTGGTAAAACATATTCCCGACGGAAACAGGGGTTTATATGTCGGTGTATTTAATTTTTTTATCGTAATTCCCGAAATTTTAGCGGCGTTATTTTTCGGTTGGGTCATGGATCATGTATTGGATAACAACCGTGTGAGTGCCGTTATGCTCGGCGGTGTTTTTTTATTGCTGGCGGCTTTGCTCTGTACGTTTATAAAAGATGAAAGAATACAGGAATAGGAAAATGGACACTGTCGTTTGAGTAGAAAAAAATATCCGCTTTGTAACAAGCGTAAATGTTTGTTCCGCGAATTTTCTTTTTTATAAATCGTTAATTTCTTCTTCACTCAAATCCGATGATTGTGAGACTAATTTAATTTCTATTCCCAATTCTTTCATCTTTTTCGCTACTGCCTTTTTTCCTTTTTTCTTTGCAAATTCTATTTTTCCTCTTTCGTCTTGTTCTCTCATTGCAGCATAATCGTAGGCTTCTAATTCTTCTTTTGTCCAAGAATATTTGTTTGCATCTTGATATGCTGCTTTTAAGCCTTCGTCGTCAATATTTTCCGGTATTACATCCAAGTTTTCTGCTTCTTTGAAAAAATATATCCATTTGTCTGTTATTTCCGTTAACTCGGGAAGTGGCTTGATGAACTTCGGAAGTTCAATAAAATAAAAATCCATGTCTTTTATAATTCGTTCACCATTTTCAACATCACAAACGGCGTGGTGAGATAAATACTTACCCCCCTCCGTAAATTTAAAATCGAAAATTCCGATAAATATTACCGGTCTAAGTTTAATATACAATTCTCCACTCTCAATTTGTTGCGAGTACTCTTTACTCGCATAATAAAGCAAACGTTTGTCTAATCCGTCAAGTTCAGCTACTTGCATTTCAATGATGTAAGTTTTGCCCTTTTTATCTCTTGCTTTTAAATCAATAATAGATGCTTTCAAATTTTTGATAATGGGCAGTTGATACGGGTTGAGGATTTCCACATCTTCGATAGCATCCTTTCCTTTTAACTTCATCACGGCGTTGAGGAATGAAATAAGAATGATTTTCTTGTTTTCGTTGCCGAAAATCTTCCGAAAGGCTATATCATTTTTTATATCTACGAATTTCATGTCTTCATATTTTAGGCAAAGTTAAAATTATTTATTTAAGGGGATTGTATTTTCAACTACTTGATTGTAGCTTTTGAAATTAATTTATTAAACAGTCAAATCTCCGATATGCTGCCTGCTCGTTTAAGTTTTAGCTAAAAAGCTATATCGCCGGTAAAAGTTTCTAAACTTTTATCTACTATTTTTCAGGTCTCTTGACCTGAAATGCGTGTTATTCAATTTGTTATGTTAATAAACCGAAACCAGCGACACGCTTTTTTTAAAAGAACTTTTAAAACTACCCAAACATCTATAAAACCCCTATTCTTTTTTCTTCAACACAATTTTCAGGTTATCCGATTGTTGAATTTTTTTATAGAAATCGCGGAGGGCATTAAATTTTTCGGGCAGTAATATTACTTTTTTTATTTCGAGCGTGCGTTTGTAGACAATGTTACTGCCGGTGCGTTCGAGTTGAGCAGAATAATTGCCATAATCCGATGAAAATTTAACGGGTTCTGTATTTACGGCTTCAATGTTGTAGCCTTCAGGTAAAATGAAAGTGAATTCATCGTGTTCGCTGTAATCCGGTTCACCGATTTCTACGGGCAAAATACGTTTGCCGGTTGCCGAAGGCGTATTGGTAAACGCATTTTGAATATTGACGGGAATAAATAAACGATTACCGGTTTTGGAAGCATATTTTTCTGCATTCACGGAATAAGTAACAGTTACGAGCGGCGTATCCGCACGCACTTCATTATCTAAACTTTCCAAATTCGAGGAAGGAATTTGCAACCCTTCACCAAATTTTTTTTGATAATCCGCTTTAGATAAATTTTTTATTAAACCCCTTGGTCGGTCTTGTAAAACACCCGTTCTGATTAATTTATTATTGAACTTCGCATTGCCCATTTCATCTATTTTTATTTCCGATACCAAAGTGCGCACATTATCTTTTGAAGTATAAATCGGCGTGTGCATTAGTACGCCGCCTGTTTCTCTTTTTACAAAAACATTTCTGTCTTGCGTAAAGCTGCCCATATATCCGGTCGGATTTATATCGCTTGTACATTCAAGCCACATATTTTCGGAAGGAATGTACAAAATTTCGTGATTAAAAGCCGGATTACAAAAGGTACTATCCGGATTGTAAAAATCGGTTTCACCCGCATAAACATTTACTAAATCCGAAGGAATTTTTGCTGCTTTGAGCATCGCGCGCATGAAATTGGAGAGTGCTTTACAATCCCCGTATTTGTTTTTGCCGACGTATTGCGCATCAAACGCTTGCCAACCACCGAGACCTAATTGAATACTCACATAGCGCATATTTTTTTGCAAATAATGATACAAAGTATCAATTTTCGTGCGGTCGGTTTTTGCATTTGCCGTCATGGCTTGTACGTTTGCCGCCATATCTACGGATAAAATATCTCTGTCCTTATTGAGCGCGTAACACGCTTTACCCAAACTATTCCACGAATTCATATCACCCTGCCAATTATCATAACTGAAAGCGGACGGGGCTAATTCCAAATGCGGAAAAATATTCCGTCCGGCGGGCATAAGCGGTTCTTTTTTAAAAACGGGCAAGTTTTCGAGTATCCATTTATAAATTTTACCATTTTCGGTAGTGGAAATGACGGGTTTTATCGGCGTATTCATTTCGCGGTGAAATAATTTAATATCTTTCGGCATCACGACCGTGTATTCCGAGTGTTGAACGGCAACATTAAAGTTACTTAAAAACCACCAATCGGAATATTGAAAAGTTGCAGTTTGTTCTTCTTCCCATTCAATAGCAAAAGTATAAGGATAGGTACCGTATTTATTTTCAATGAACTTAACACGCTCATCTAAAAGTACGCTGAAACCATCGTTTTGCGCGTGATCAATGATTTCCGCTTTTTCAACTTTTCGTATCAGTTTTCCTTCGGCATTGAAATACTGCGCCTTGATATTTTTTATTTTAGTAAATTTGTTATAAAACATGGGAAAATCTCCGAACGGATGATCGTCTTTCAGTATCGTCACGACTATGCGCATAAATTTTCGCGCTTCGCTCGGCGATTTTACTTCAAAACGACCGATGTCTTCTCTTACAACAGCCGAAGCATTTTTACGCAAACTGTCCGGAATATCCGAAACCGGATACATCAACGGATCACCGGCACGAGCAATAAACTGAGCAAGAAAAAAAATAATTAACGGGATTGAGAATTTCATTTTCCTGATTTTTAAACGGGTTGTAAATTGATATAAATTTTTTGATTGAACGTAATATTTTTTAAAATGTTGACCGGCTTTTTTGAAACCAACAATTGTAACTATTCAGGTTATTATTAGGCTATAAAAACTCTGAAGCTGCATAATCATTAGCACACGGCGTTGCCCTACACCGATAATTATGCCTTATCAATACTTTTGCTTAGAAAACAACCTGAGTAGTTATTAAAAATTATGATCAAAACACGTCTGCAAAGGATTTATACACGGATTTATCAAAAAACTTTACAACGTTTATTTCCATGCAACAACTTACATTCACCTCATTTCAAAAATTTATTTTTTATTTCAGCGTTAAAAAATACCGTCGCGAAAATTCGGAAACAATACTGCAATGATATTTTTTTTTAACCGATTTAATTTAAAGCTCGAATTTTATTTTCAAAAAATTATTTTTATTTTTTTTGAAATCAAATTCAAATTAATTTCTAAAATAAATTTCAATATTTTTTTTTTAGAAATTAATTTTCAAAAAAATTTCTTTCCAAAAAAAATAATTTTAAGCTCGGTTTTTATTTTTATAATTTTTTCGGCTCAATCTCAAATTATTTTAATAGATGGTTCAAATAAATTATGCGCCGGTGATTCCATTGCATTAAAAGTCGCTAAAGTTTTTTCAAGTTATTCTTGGTCAACGGGCGCAAGCGAGTCAAGTATCATTGTAAAAACTGCCGGTACTTATGGAGTCACAGTGACAGATGCCGACGCGCAAAAATATATCGGCAGTATTTATGTACCGGTTTACGACAATCCGCCGCCGCCGCAGATTCAAGGTCCGCCGTTTATTTGTTCGCAAGGCGTTACTACAATTTTTGTGGATACACTGTATGCTTCCGTTCATTGGTCGAACGGTGTGACCGGAAATGCCAACACGGTTCACGAAGCCGGAAAATATTCAGTTACGGTTACCGACGCCAACGGTTGCACGTCAAGTACGACAGATACCGTAAGAGCAGGAAATATTATCCGCTCGAAATTACCGCGTTCGATAACACTTTGCGATAAAGATTCCATCGTTTTAAATGCCGCCGATCCCGATGCATCAAGTTATTATTGGAGTACCGACGATAGCACGTCTTCGATAACCGTTCGCGATTCGGGAATGTACAACGTCATTATCGGTAACGGACAATGCGTGAGTTACGACACTACTTTCGTAAATACACTCCCTTCTCCGGCTTACAGTTTGGGTAACGATACGAGTATTTGCGCCAACGATACGATTGTGTTGCGGGTACCGAACAATGCGGCATATTATTATCGATGGCAAAACAATGCGCACGATACTTTTTTTTCGGTCAAAGATTCCGGGCTATACACACTGCGCATTTCGTTGGGCAGTTGCGATACAACTTTACAAAAGCACGTTGCTGTTTTCAATCTGCAAAAAACAAAACCTCTGCTCGATATTACGGTTTGTCGATTGCCGTATCGAATTATTCCGGATTTGACGGGTGTGCGCGCATATAAATGGCAAGATGGCAGCACCGAAAATTTCTTCGACGTAACGAAATCCGGAAAATATAATCTTACCGCTTACAACCGAAAATGTTACACGGATGTGAATTATGTAGTAACGCTTTTAGATACGCCGAAAATTAATCTGGGACCGGATACTGTGGTGTGCATTCAAAATAATTCACCGGCTTTTATTTTGAAATCCGGTTTACCGACTGAAAGCACCAGTTTTTTGTGGAGTACCCGCGAAACAACACCGAACATTACCGTTAATTTTGCGGATAAATACTATTTGTTAGCGGATAATAAATGCGGCAGAAGTATAGACTCTATAAATATAGCTTTTAATTTTTGTAATTACATGTATGTACCGACCGCTTTTTCACCGAACGACGACGGCATCAACGATGTTTTGCAATTGTTTCCGACTTTTAATGTAGATAAAATTATCGTATTTCAAATTTTCAATCGTTGGGGTATTTTGGTGTTTAATGCCGAAAATTTTGAGACAACGGATACTCCGCAACGCACATGGAACGGAAAAAATAAGGACAGTAATTATCCGCCGGATGTATACGTTTTTCATATATTGTATAGCACCCGCGACGGAAAAATTTATGAAAAAACGGGTGACGTAACTTTATTGCGGTGATGTTTGTAACATTAACCCTAATTTAACACAAATTAATATGCCCTAAAGAAATTACCGACGTCTAAACAACGTTAAACGTTTTGAAAAAAGAATTGTTGATATGAATAGGTTGTTGTTGAGTAAGTTTGTTTTTTTTCGGTATCCTCGAACGATCTAACCCACTACTAACCCAATTACTAACCCATTCATTTAAAAAAACTTTCAATGAAAAAATTATCAGTGTTATTTGCGTTGGTGTTTTTATTTTTCGGTATGGTATCGGCTCAAACGACGAGTTCAAAAACGACCGTCAACGATCCGAAAGCTAAGGCGCTTTTGGATAAAGTAAAAAAAATGTATGAAAGCTATTCCGGTCTGGAAACTAATTTTGAGATGTCGGTTAAACTGCCCGAACAAAAAAAAGACGATGTGCAAAAAGGGAAAATTTATCAGCAAGGCGATAAATACCGAGCGGAAGTAGGTAAACAATTATTTATTTCGGACGGGCAAACGGTGTGGCAAAAAATAGATAATACTGTATTCATCAAAAAAGCCAATAACAAAAGTTCGTCGGAGTTGTTATCGCCGCGCGATTTGATAAAAATTTATGAAAACAAAGAATATTCTTACGCTATTCAAGATGAAGCGGCAGAAGGTTGGAGCAAAAAAGCAACGATTATTGTTTTCAAACCCAACAATCGCCGCAACGAGTTTACTCAAATACGGGTTGCAATAGACCAAAAAACAAATCAAGTAGTGAGTTTAACGGCATCGGGCAGAGATCAATCGCGTATGAAACTATCTTTGGAAGCTCCGGTAGTGAACAAAACTTATCCTACAACTTATTTCGTGTTCGATAAATCGAAATATCCGAACGTGCAGGTAGAAGATACGCGCGAGAATTAAAGCAAAAAATTTTTATTCGTAAAAATGTACCGCTAACTTTGCCAAAACACATTGCTCATCAGTCAATAGGAAAAATGCGTTACATTGTTTATGATTTAGAATGTACCTGTTGGCAAACAAAAGAGTTGGACAAGGAACGCGAAACCATAGAAATCGGTGCAGTGCTGTTAAATGAATACGGTGAAATGGAAAGTGATTTTTGCCAATTCATTCGCCCGATTTTGCATCCGGTATTATCTGATTTTTGTCGTCGCTTGACGAGCATTTCTCAAATAGATGTGAATCGTTCGTTTACTTTTCCTGCCGTGATAAAAGATTTTATTGATTGGGGTGAATTGTATGACGATGAAGATTTTTTACTCTGCTCGTGGGGCGGTTTCGATAAACGGCAATTGATAGCCGATTGCCAATTGCACAAAATAGAAACCGAGTGGCTGGAAAAACATATTAATCTGAAAGAACAATACCACAAACACAAACGCTTGCGCACACCGATAGGTTTAAAAAAAGTAGTAGAACAAGAAGGTTTCGAGTTTACGGGCATACACCATCGCGGTATTTCTGATGCGCAAAACTTGGCAAAAATATTCGTAAAACATCTCGACGTTTGGCAGTTTTAAATTTTACGAATCCTTTAAGATTGTATTAACCTTAGATTAACGAAATAAAAAGTGCTTTTTTTACTTTTAAAACGTCTGTACAGTATTATTTTTACGGAAAGATTATTGGAACACCGTAATTTATTTAATTTTTAAATCACAAACTATTTACGAAAATGAAAAATTTAATTGCTGCGGCACTCATGTTGATTTCTTTAGATTTCGCTTCCGCACAAACGGCTCCGGTAGTTACGACCACTACTACCGTTGCAACACCCGTCGTGAAAAAACACGTCGGCAGACCACGCAAGGTAATTACTGCTGCGACAACGACTCCGACTGCAACAACCGGTACAACGACTACAACAGCAACAATGCCGACTGCAACAACCGGAACAACGACAACGACAACAACCGGCACAACCGCACCGGTAACAAAAGTGCGCAGATATCGCAGACCGTCTGCAACAACCGGCACAACTGCACCGACTACGACAACTAACCAGCCGAATACTACGTACAACAAACCGGCAACGGGCGTTAATACGAGTACAAGTAAAATGATAGGGAACGACGCAAAAGGTCGCTCTATTTATATGGGTCCAAAAGGCGGACAATATTATATTGATGCAGCCGGCAAAAAAGTATATCTCAAAAAAGAAAATCACTTAAAAGTGAATTAATTTTTTGAAGGGAATACACGAAAAAAAACCGCTTTGGTGCATTGGCACTGAGGTGGTTTTTTTATGCGCGGAAAAATAAATCGGGTATTTTTTTTAGAAATTTCAGATAAATTGATTTTTTATACTTTTATGAACACCATACGGCATCAAAATTTTATTTTCTCAAAATTTTTAATTAATTTTGTTTTGTTTTCAGTCAGATTTTATTTTAACTCTCATTTTTATACTATTTTTCTACACTATAAATTCGACACTTTAATATGAAACATTTATTTTTTTCGGTCATCGCCATTATTTTCGCCGGTAATTTATCTGCCCAAGTCATCTACATTCGTTACGACAATTTGGTAATGGACAAATTGGAGTACAAATACGTTGAACCGAATGCAACCACAACTGCTATTTACAGCAGCTACCGACTCACTAACGAACCCGGTGCTTTAGTGTTTTTGCAAGCCGGTATCGAAAATGTTAAAATTGTGGACAACGCTTTCATTAATCCCGTGGACGTGCGTTCTGTACGATTGGATGCCAATTCTATTAAACAGATTAATGAAGGTAAAACCACGCTGTTTTTATGCCGCCCTTACAATAATCAATGGGCTTTATTGCAAATCGGCTCCGTTGAACGCTTTGTCAATACGAGCGGTAATATTTCGGTGTTGGGTCCCGACACGGATTTTAGTATAAATACATTATCACAAAAATCAGGAGATCACGTATCTACACGCTACGCCAATGAAGAATCAGTGAAGTGTTATGTTTTTTATTTGGGTCAAACACAAGCTTGTAATACAACGGCGTATCACGTAAAAAAAAGCCCGTCTCAAACTTGTTTGGACGAATCGGAATTATTGATATTGCCTGCGCTGGGCGTTATTCGGAATCAAACACCGGACGGAAAAATTTTTGAACTGACTAATGTAAACGGTAAAGACGTTTGTTCGTATTTGGCTTCCGGTTCAACGGTTGCGTCGGTGCCGAATACAAACGGCGTTATCGTAAATGATATTCCCTCGGATTATTCTACCATCTCCGTGCGGTCAAAAAATACCGATGATTTACCCGTTGTGCAAGATAATAATGTTTCGTCATCCGAATATTACAACACGATGACCGGTGGTAGTGCCAATTTATTGACGAATAATCCCTGCGATTTGGTTGCCGAAGATGATGAACACATCGTTATTCAAGGCGAAAATCTATTGTCTATTGCGCGCCGACACGGCATCACGCTCGCTGAGTTAAAAAAATGGAATGGCATGACGAGCAATGTGATTAGACCTTGCATGACTTTAAAAATTGCGCCGCAAGAAACAGATATTACGGCTGCCGACAATATACGCGACGCTTCAACAATGCCCACCGATTATAACATTCAAGTTACAAAAAAAACGCCGATTTACGTTGAACAGCCGACTGAATCAAATAACGTTTCCGATAATTCGCAAAATATAACGCCTGATAATATGCCTGATTGTACAACTATTGCCGGCGAAGGCGAACACGTTGTACAACGCGGTGAAAGTTTGTTCGGTATAGCGCGTATTTACGGTATCACGGACAAACAACTTTTGGTGTGGAACAAAATGTCCGGCTCTAAAATATATCCTTGTTCGATTTTAAAAGTTTCCGTCCCTGCTGCATCTTACGCTTCGGTCGTTCCGATGTCTTATAATACAAAAGTGCGCGTAAAATCTTTGGTGCCGACTAAAAAAAGCACTAAAACTAAAACCGTTCCTCAATTTGATGGTCAATCGGTACGTGTAAAAGAAGGCGTTTACGTTTCTTCAAAAAACGCGTCTGTAAAAAGAGGTACCGGTTTACACGTCGTTCAGAAAAACGAAACAGTGGGTATGGTTGCTAAACGTTTTGAATTAAAAGAAACTTATTTTCGGGAATTGAACGGTTTGGATAAAACCGAAAAATTATCGGAAGGGCAAGTCGTGCGCATTCAAAAAAGTTGTATTTGCGACATTGCCGATGTTCCGACGATAACCGCAAAATCCGTCGTACCGCAATCCTATGCCGGTGTGTATATGCGGTCGAAATCCGTGAATGCTGAAAATCACAGTATTGCAGCAGAAAATGACGGTGGAAATAATGTAGCTGCAACACAACATAAATATCACCTCGTGACCGATAATGAGACTTTGTATTCCATTTCAAAAAGATACGGTGTCAGTGTAGAACAATTAATGGCTCTGAATAACTTGGAACCGAACGAAATAATTATTCCGAATCAAACTTTGATTTTGAAATAATTACATTTTCTCTTTAAATAAAACAACCTGTCTCTGATACACAGAAACAGGTTGTTTTATTTAAAGAGAAAGCGGAACAGAAATTAAAAAAAAAATGTTACATCATAAATTTTAATTAATAAACCGTAAATCACAAAGTCTTATCTTTGCCCCGCAAAAATAAATTTTGTTTAATTCTCCGACACACTTTTAATGAAAAATACGTATTTCGATTTAGTTGACCAGACATTCGATTTTCCGCAAGAAGAGTTTACGCTTCAAAATCATTGCCTGCATTTTCACGGCATTGATTTATATGAAATAATACAAAAATACGGCACACCTTTAAAAATAACTTATTTGCCGAAAATTTCTCAGCAAATACAAAATGCCAAAAAATGGTTTAACAACTCAATTGATGACCTGAACTATAACGGCGAGTATTTTTACTGCTATTGCACCAAAAGTTCGCATTTCCGTTTCGTATTAGATGAAGTCCTGAAAAATAATGTTCAGATAGAGACCTCTTCGGCATTCGATATTGATATGCTTTTGAAACTTCACAAAAGCGATAAATTACCTAAAGATAAAATTATTATTTGTAATGGTTACAAGGATATTAATTACATCCGAAGAATTGCACATTTGGTAAACAGTATCGGTTTCACGAATGTCATTCCGATTTGCGACAACCGCGACGAAATAGATTTGTACGACGAACATTTTGCACGCACTTGTAATATCGGCGTGCGCGTTGCAACAGAAGAAGAGCCGAATTTTCAGTTTTATACGTCGCGTTTAGGTATCCGACATTCACGGATAGTAAATTTCGTGAAAGATAAAATTCTGACGAATCCGAAATTCAAATTCAAAATGTTGCATTTTTTTGTGGATACGGGTATAAAAGACACAACATATTATTGGTCGGAGTTGCGCAAAGCGATAAAATTATATTGCCAGCTCAAACAATTTTGTCCGGATTTGGATTCTCTGAATATAGGCGGCGGTTTGCCGATAGCCAATTCTCTTAATTTCACCTATGATTATGCGTACATGATAAAAGAAATCGTGCGCACGATTAAAGAATACTGCGACGATGAAGAAGTACCGACACCGAATATATTTTCCGAGTTCGGTAAATACACAGTCGGGGAAAGTAGTGCCGTGATATTATCCGTTATCGGACAAAAACAACAAAACGACAGCGAGTTGTGGTATATGATTGATAATTCTCTCATTACGACGATACCGGATGCGTGGGCAATCAACGAGCGGTATATTTTATTGCCGATCAATCACTGGAATAAAGAATATTCACGAGTAAACATCGGCGGTTTAAGTTGCGATAATGCGGATTACTACAACTCCGAAGCGCATTT
Source organism: Chitinophagales bacterium (assembly GCA_038226035.1). GTDB lineage: Bacteria > Bacteroidota > Bacteroidia > Chitinophagales > Saprospiraceae > JAAFJT01. The sequence goes on from JBBRQS010000016.1 coordinate 23,149, forward strand.
GAATATGCTTTATATGCCGAAATTTTCTAAGAGTGAAGAACCTTTATATCTCGGTTTTTTTCACACGGGCGCGTATCAAGATGCTTTGAGCGGTTACGGTGGCGTAAAACATTGTCTCCTACCCTCTCCGAAACGGGTTTTAGTGGATAAAGATGAAAATGGAAATTTTGTTCATTGGCTCGAAGCCGTTGAGCAAGACGCGGAATCCATGATGAAAATACTTGGATATTAAATAAGATAGAAGTTAGAAGATAGGAGTTAGGAGAGATGAGATTTGAGATTTGAAGTATTTTTTTAAACTTGATATTCCATCGTTCCTATCTCCTAACTCATCGTTCCTATCTCCTAACTCATCGTTCCTATCTCCTAACTCATGTCTTCTAACTCATCTCTCCTATCTCATCTCTTATTTTCCCGCTTTTTTAAAAATCGCATACGATTTAAGATAATTTCTATACTCAATGGCGGGAGAACCGTATAATTTGCTGTTGTCGGTTACGTTACTTGCCACGCCGGATTGCGCTTGAATTTGTACATGGTCGCCGATAATTATATGCCCGACGATGCCGACTTGTCCGCCGATACGGTTGAATTTTCCGATTTTCGTACTACCGGCTATGCCGGTTTGCGCCGCGATAACTGTATGTTCACCGATATCTACGTTGTGCGCAATTTGAATTAAATTATCCAATTTCACGCCTTTTCTGATCAACGTTGCGCCGATAGAACCTCTGTCAATAGTCGTATTCGCACCGATTTCAACGTTATCTTCAATAACGACGTTGCCGATATGATTTATTTTTTTGTAAGATCCGTCCGGTTGCGGCGCAAAACCAAAACCGTCACTACCGATTACAGCGTTGGCATGAATTTCAATATTATTTCCCAAAATACTACCCGCATAAATTTTCACGCCCGCATGAAGTGTGACATGATTACCGATGGAACAATTTTTTCCGATATAAACCTGCGGATGTAACGTACAATCATTTCCGATAAGCACATTCGCTTCGACAACCGTAAAATCACCGACGATAACGCGTTCGCCTATTTTCGCGGAAGGGTGAATACTCGAGCGGGGTGAAATATCCGAAACCAAGGTTTCTGTTTTTTCGCCAAATTTTTCCAATAACAACGCCACTGATGCATATACATCTGCCACACGAATAAGCGTGGGTTGAATCGGTTGTTTGGCTACAAAATTTTTATCTACCAACAACACGGACGCTTCGGTCGTGTAAGCGAAGGGTTCGTATTTACTGTTTCCCAAAAAACAAATATCGCCTTTTTTACCGGACTCAATTTTTCCGGCTTGTGTAACCGTTACGTTTGCATCGCCGATAATTTCACCGGATAAAAATGCTGCCAATTCTTTTGCCGTTATTTGCATGGTGCAAAATTAGATGAACGATTCAGAATAATTCAGCGGGTAAAAAAATTTTCGGAAAAATCTTTCTATCGAATAACAGTGACTCTTTTTATGTACAATACTGGTGATAAACCGGCTGATAGTGCGTCAAAGTTTGAAAACTTCAATAAGCATTGTCGCTTTTCATTGAAAAATGAGTCAATAATATAATTGAATCCGCATGATAACTATAAAAAAACATGTTAAGAAACGAATTTTACGATAAAATTTCAGTGTAGTTTGATATTATTTATTAATTTTTTAAGAAAAACTTATTGTTTACTAATTTTACTGAGAAGGTTCGCCTTACGGTTCTACTTAATTTTAAAAAAATAAAAAAAAGCGCGCCGAAAATATTTTTCAATACGCTTTTTTAAAAATGGTAATTCGTCATTCGCAATTAAATTCTACTTTACAGGTACTTGACGCGGCGCAATAAAAAACTACTCACGGCAGCTGTGCGCTTAATAAATTTACGTCGAGCGACTAACATTTTTTGAGGGATTTTATTTTCAGAAAAAAGTTTTCTTAAAGTTGAATAAAATTATTTTTGTCGACGATAAATTATTTTTTTTTCAAAAATAATTTTCAAAAAATTTTTAATCTACTGTGCGGAAAATTTATAAATGGTTGTTGAATTATAAATTTGTCCGGGTTTAAGTTCGGTTGAAGGAAATTTCGGTTGATTGGGTGCGTCCGGATAATGTTCCGTTTCAAGACATAAAGCTGTGCGTTTGGCATAATCTATTTTTCCTTTTCCCATAACCGAACCATTTAAAAAATTGCCGGAATAAAATTGAATCGCCGGTTCGGTAGTGAAAACTTCTAAAACTCTGCCGCTTACGGGTTCATAAACTTTTGCTGCAAGTTGTGCAACAGGTGATTTATCTTTTTCATTTTTATTGAGAATCCAAGCATGGTCGTAACCTAAACCGTAATTGAGTTGAATATCGTTAATGGAATTGTTTATTCTTTCACCGATTTTATGCGGCTTTATAAAATCGAAATTTGTTCCGAACACCGGTTTCAGTTCACCGGTGGGAATTAAAGTTTTATTGACGGGTAAAAATCGGTCGGCAATTATTGTCAATTCATGGTCGAGAATGGTATTGGTATTTTTTCCTGTCAGATTAAAATAGGAATGATTTGTTAAATTCAGAACGGTGGGTTTATCGGTGGTTGCTTTATAATCTATTCGCAAAGCGTTGTCCTGTTGAAGCGTGTAGGTCACTTCAACGTTTAAATTTCCGGGATAACCTTCTTCACCGTCTTTACTTAAATAAGAAAGTTTAAGTGTGGGTTCTGCATTCGTAATAGGTTCGGCTTGCCAAATTACTTTATCAAACCCCTTCAGACCGCCGTGCAAATGATTGCCGATATTATTAATCGCTAATGTATAGTTTTTCCCTTCTAAACTGAATTTGCCTTTTGCAATGCGATTTCCGTACCGTCCGACGATGGCACCGAAATACGGCACACCTTTTAAATAACCCGACAAAGAATCGCAACCCAAAACAATATCTTCATATTTTCCGTTTCGGTCAGGTGCCGTCCAACGAATTATGGTGCCGCCGTAATTCATGATAGCAATTGACATTCCCGATTTATTTTTAAGCGTGTATAGTTCAACCGGCTCTCCCGTTTTCAAATTACCAAACGGCGTTTTTTCAATGGAAGTTTCATTCGAAATACTTTCGGTTTGGATTGTTTTGTTTTTGGTATCGGCATTTTTGCAAGCGCTTATAAATAAACATAAAGAAAGGAAAAAAACAATTATGCTTTTCATGATAAATTTTAGTTGGTTGAAAAATTCGTATGAGATACCGGTAATTATGTATCAAGTATTGAAAAATTGATACCTTCTTGCTTATATCTGTTGGCTCAAAAACGGTTTGTAATTTTTTTTATAAAATCAACTTCTTCTTGTTTGTAGGGCGAACCGTCGTTTCTTAATACTTCATGAAACCAAAGAGCAGGCTCATGTTTATATTGTTTTGTCCAAGAATCCCAAGGATATTTTGTTTGGGTTTTGCCGTCAACGAATCCCCAATTACAAGCACCGATTTTATTTTCTTTGCAGAGCGGTAAAATAGCTTGAAATGTACTTCCGGTTGGTCGTGCCATATATTCGCTGCAAATTACAGGGCGATGAAAAACTTGCAGTGCATTAATACTTTTAGAAAAATAGGCGGCATTACCGTAATTATGGAAGGAAATAATATCGGAATTATATAAACAAAGTTTATCGAAGGCTTTCATTTTTACGGTATCACTCCAATCTCCTGACCAAGGTGCAGCCGTTAAGGGCTGAGAAGGATTTACTTTTTTCGCCCACTGAAAAGTCAGACTCAAAAGTTTATATCCCAATGCTGCTTTGTTTATCGGCTCTATTTTCCCATAAGCATCGTTGTTGGTGTTATCGGCTTCATTCACCAAGTCCCAAGCCAAAATTCTCGAATCATTTCCAAAAGATTTTAAAATACCCGTAACATATTGCTTGAGATATTTATTTTTCTCTAAATTTTCTAAGACATTTTTACCCGGACTTTGCACCCACCCTGAATTATGCACAAAAGGTGTCGGCATTTTTTGTTTGCCGGGTTTTGGAACCGGATCCCAACAAGAATCAAAGAGTACAAACAAGATTTTAATTTTGTGCTTCTCGGCAATTGTCAAAAACAAATTAATACGTTTTTTAAATCCTTTTGCATCTGATTTCCATAACAAATCATGCAAAAAAACGCGCATCATATTAAATCCTATCTCGTGCGCCCAAGATAATTCTTTGTTAATTGCAGCCGTATCGAATGTTTCAACTTGCCAAAATTCTAATTGATTTATGGCATAAGCGGGTGTATAATTACAACCGACCAACCAATCGTATTGTTTGTACCATCCATTTGCTTTTTCTTGTGACCAACGCGGTTGAGAATACGAGATGCCGATTGTAAAAATGCAAATAACCGGCAAAAGGATATATATTTTCACTTTTGTAATTTCGAATGTACTTATTTTGAATTCGCAATTAATTTCCTGCCGGTTTTTGTTCAGAAATCTCAATCGTTTCCGGTCCGGAAATGATTCTGAATTCCGTGCGGCGATTTTTCAGATGCTCTTCTTCACTGCATTTCACGCCGTTTTTACAACGGTTCACTAATTTTGTTTCGCCGTAACCTTTGGCAATCATACGACGAGTATCGATACCTTTTTCCACTAAATATTTTTTGATACCGTCTGCGCGTTTTTGTGATAGTTCGAGATTATAATTATCCGAACCGCGCGAATCGGTATGCGAACTCAACTCAATCACCATATCCGGATATTTTTTCAAGATACCGAACAAATAATCCAAGGATTGTTGTGCCAAAACCCAATTATCCATGTGTTCTTCATTCGCTTCGTATTTGTCGAGTTTGTAGTAAATATCTTGCAATTTAATCCGTTCTAAACGACTAATTGTAATTAATTTTATTTTCAGATACAACGTTTTTTCTATTGTAGTCGTCGTTTTTATGTCCACTGTACTGAAACGCGCCGTATCCGATGTATAACCACTTTTAGTCGCCGTGAGCAAATAATTTTTGCGTAAACCCAATTTTGCGATGTACATATCAAGTGTGCGCGTATCATTATTATTCGTTTCCACTTCAGTTAAACTGTACATTACGCCTTTTAATTGCTCACCTGCCGCCATCGTAACTGCACGTAACGATGCGACGATAATAGGCAGCGGGTGTAATTTTACTTCTTTTTTTATGAGCGAAGAAGTACTGATGCCAACAGTATTGAATTGCAACGTATCGTTGTAATATCCCGGTTTTGTGGTTATCACGGAATAACCGCGTCCGCGTCCGAGAGTTGAAGTGTATGTATCTGCAGTTTTTGCGTCGGTACCGGAAATTTTTCCGCCCGTAATATCCGTTAGAAGAAAAGTTAAACCTTTGAGCGTACTCGTTCCGTCGGTAACATTGACGATTAAATCTATTTTAATCGGTGCTTTTTTGGCAATATAAATATCTTCGCAACAAGTAGCACTTTTCAGTGAGCGCCCGCCGATACGATTGGAGACCAAATAAATACTTCCGTCATCGTCAATAGAAGGATAGCGATCGTTGGCGGAAGAATTGTAACCCGTTCCTAAATTTTTCGGTGTTGACCACGTGCTGCCGTCCCAATTAGAAACAAAAATATCGAAACCGCCCATGCCCGGCAAACCGTTAGAAGCGAAATACAATTTTCCGTCGCGGTAAAACGGTGTTTCTTCGTCACCCAAAGTATTAATGACATTACCGGCGTTGACGGGTGTACCGAACGTACTTTCATCTATTTTGTTGGCGTAATAAATATCGAAACCACCTTTTGTACCATCCATGTTGGAAGCAAAAAACAAAACTTCTTTGCCGTACATCTCACCGATATTCGGGTGTTTGATGATATAATTTCCGTTCAAACTTTTTACTTCATCTGAATTTCCCCAAGTTCCGTCCTCTTGCTTTTTAGAAAAATACAATTTACTTTCCGTTACTTCATTACCGCTCAAACCGATGCGCGTAAAATACATGATTTTCCCGTCGGCTGAAAGTGCCACACCGCCTTGATGCGCACCTGCGCGATTTATTTTATCATCTAATGCCATGGCTTTTGACCATTCACCGCTTGTATCGCGCATGGATTTATATACTTTTACATACGGGTCATCTTCTTTTCCGTCTAATTTTATAATTCCTTTCGACCGAAACGCAGTGAAATATAAAGTATTTCCGTCGCCGGTAATGGCAGGAGAGTATTCATTGTTCGGTGTATTGATATTCGTGCCGGCATTATCCACTACGATTTGTAAATTTTCTTTCATACTCATGGCTTGTTTCGCACCGAGCATTTCATTGGCAGCCAAGACATTTTTTACGGAATCTTTCGATTCTTTCAAAAAATCTTCAAAAACTATGATTGATTCGTCGTATTTACCGTTCATTTTCATCATTTGCGCATAATAAAAACGCGCATTAGGGTCTATTTCAATAGTCGTTGTGTTTTTCGAACGTTGCAAAACACGACTGTACCAAGTTTCCGCTTTGACATAGTCGTTCAAATTTTTGTGCATTTGCGCTATCTCGTATGCAGTGGCAAGATCTTTGGTTTGCTCGTAATATTTTTCGTAAAAATTGAGCGCGTTGTAATAATCTTTGGCTTCTTTGCGCTCTTCTGCGGCTTGCAACAGATATTCGGGACGTGCGCCACTTATCGGTTGACTGTGTCCGGAAATTACAAAACAGCTATTTATTAATAGTAAAAAGAAAATAGTACGCATTTTTATTACTGATAAATGGTAAATTAACGTGAGTTCGGATATTCATAAGAGAGGGGTAGGCTTTTTTAAAATCCCCGAATTCATGTTAAATTAAATGGTAAATGCTAAATACTAAGTAATAAATAGTGAAAAGCAAACAATTTTCAGAGATTTACCATTCACCATTTACCATTAATAAAATTAGTATTTCGGACAAAGTATTACCGGCACACTCGTCGGTTTTTTAAATATTTTACCGATGTAAGATACCGCTAATTCAAAACCGTCTTTAACGGATGTGTTGGAGCGCAAATTTGAAGTCGTAAAATCGTAAGCTAAGCCGGCGCGAATATCGCCGAAATCTAAACCGACGAGTGCTTGTGCCGCATCGTTCACGCGGTAACCGATACCGGCGCGAATTATCATATTATCTTTTTCATTCAGCACAAATCCGCCCATTCCTTGCACCATTATTTCCGTTAAGCCGGCGGCACTGCGCACAATCGCTGCCGGATACAAACGGAAATATTTAGTCAAGCGGTAATCAAAGTTAGTATACACATTTATTCTGCGCGGCAATGCACCAACTTTGCCGGTGTTTGGTTCAAATACATTTAATTTCGGACCCGCAACATGTTCAACACTTAACCCGATATTATAACCGTTTTTATTTACCGGTTTACCGATGGCTGCTTTATAATTAATGCCCAAACTAAAATCCATATAAGATTTTGCATTGGGCGTGATGAGCGGCAAATCCAAACTCGAACCGCCCGACTGAATCGCGTCTTGAAAACGCAAAGCGTCCGTGTTCAAACTGCGTTGCGCGAAACCACCTTGCACGCCGAAAGAAATAACTTGCGTCAATTTCGGATTCAACCCGATGTGATACGCCAGATTTAAAGAAGTTAAATTATTCGTAAGTGCGGCAGCTCCCGCTTTATCTTGTTGCAAATTGAAACCGACACCGATCCATTGCGTTTTCGTAAAACCTTTTATCGTGAGATCTACACCTAAAACCGGCGTTTTATACCCGTTTTTCACGCCACTGTTCCATTGACTACGGTACAAACCACTGATGCGAAAAGTGCCGCTGAACAAACCTGTTTGCGCCGGATTGATGCTGAGCGGTGCGAAACCGAATTGCGTGAAGTGTATATCTTGCGCTTTCATTCCGGTAAAAATCAATATGCTTAATACTGAAAGTAATAATCGCTTCAAAGTTTTATATTTTTATGGTGTACGGATTTACGATTTACGATTTTAAACTTTTCTTGTCAGAAATCCAAAGATAAGTTCAAAAATAATATTAAATAAAATCATTGTCGCATTTTTAACACTTATACACGCAATTTTCCGGAAAAAGTTCCGGTTTAAAAGTAAATTTAACTCAATCGGGCAATAACAGTTTTATTTCCTACGGATTTTTCACCTATTCTTACATTTATCTGTGCATCTAAAGGTAAAAAAATATCCACGCGCGAACCGAAACGTATAAAACCCAAATCTTCTCCCTGCACGGCTTGCGCACCGATTTTTGAATAAGCGATGATGCGCCGCGCCATAGCTCCGGCTATTTGGCGCAATAAAATTTTATTTTTTCCGGTATCCACTACAATCGTAGTATGTTCGTTTGAGGTAGATGATTTCGGATTCCATGCCGGTAAATAACCGCCGGCGTGATGTTTAAAATATTCCACGATTCCGGATACCGGATACCGGTTCACGTGAACATTCAACGGCGACATAAAAATAGAAACTTGAATGCGTATATCGTGAAAATATTCCGATTCTTCGGTTTGTTCTATCACCACAATTTTTCCATCTGCGGGCGCGTACACGACATTATTATCCGGTACATCTATTATGCGCACAGGATTTCTGAAAAACTGTGCTACAAAAAAAATCAATAAAAACATCAACGCGCTACTGATTCCGTACAAAGCCGGAAACCAACGCAATGCAATAAAAAGAAAAATTCCCGCAAACACGAGTGTCGAAATAACAATTGAAATGCCTTCTTTATGAAAACGAAACATAAATTTTATAATGGTAAATTTTTAACGGTAAATCTTTTAATAGTAAATTGTAAATAGTAAGTTATAGATTTTAAATCTTTCAATGGTAAACGGTAAATCTTTCGATGGTAAATGGTAAATAGTGTAATGTTATAAAACCGTGAAAAAATTTACCATTTACCGTTTACTGTTTACCATTAATTATATGCGCTTTTTATCACCAAAAATAAATAAACGAACGGAATGATGACTACGAAAGAATCGAATCTATCTAAAAAGCCGCCGTGACCAGGCAAAATCATGCCGGAATCTTTTACGCCGACGCTGCGTTTGAACAAACTTTCTACCAAATCACCGAGCAAACCGGCTACCGAAACAATAATTCCGATAATGAACCAGTCTAAAGTAGTATAAGTTTTGGCGAGCGGCGCTACCAATAAACTCGCCAATATGCACACACCCGCACCGCCGATAGTACCTTCCCAAGTTTTTTTTGGTGATACGCCGGGAATCAATAAATTTTGGCCGAAACGCGAACCGATGAGATATGCCGACGTATCGTAAATCCAAGTCAAAGAAATAATTCCGGCAACTAAACGCGGAGAAAATGTATTTCTACCCTGAAAATGATCCACGGTTAAATCGTTCAGCATAGTGAAAGGTAAAATGATATAAAAAACACCCAGAACAAAAAATGCCACGTTTTTAAAAGGATGATCCGATTGCAAAAAAACTTCTAAAATGAGCAGTACAATTATCAGTGTGGTAAAAAACAAAACCGAAATAGCCGGATAGCTATCCGGCAAATTAGGCCACGTCCAATAAATAACCGAACACAAAACCACACCCAGAACACGCCTCGAAGCAGCATCTTCGAGCGTGAGTTGCATATATTCCCACCAACACCCCAAAGTGATAATAAAAAAAAGTATTTTAAAACTCATCGGACTCATAAATAATCCGAAGAGGGTAACGCTCACGATTGCTATTGCCGACAATACCCTTTTTTGAAAATTATTCATTTTTTTATTCGATTTTTACACTGCTTTGCATCTGGATAATCCTTGCCACTAAAATCATAATTAACAACGAAGCTAAAGCATACGACCAATGTACGGGCGTATCGGTGCCGATTTTATCGGCATCTTCGGGTTTAATATTTAAAACATAAATAGCAATTACTTGTGCGGCATTATTGAATAAATGCGCCAACATCGGCAACCAAATACTTTTTGTCCAAACGAATAAATAACCCAATACGGCTCCCAAAATAGCGCGCGGCAAAAAACCTTCAAACTGAAAATGTATGGCACTGAATATGCAAGCCGTCAACCAAACAATCGCGTGTTGATTACGTATAAACCGACCGAATTGTTGTTGTAATACACCGCGAAACATCAACTCTTCGCCGATTGCCGGAATAATACCGATGAGTATAACATTTAAGACGATTTCAAAGAAAAAATCTTTTTTCAAAATCGTTTTAAGTATTTGATCCGTCGAAGATTCCATACTTTTCAACATCGGCGGTAAAGGTATCATTTTATTTATTTCCGACGAAAACGAAACCAAAGGTATACTCACCAACAGAAATAAAATACTCAAAACTATTAATTTCCAACTCGGAAATTTATTTAAACCCACTGCAGCCAACCAGTCGCGTTTATAAAAATAGCGAAGCGTAATTATTGCGGGTAAAATAAAGGAAAAAATATGGCTCGTAAACAAAGCAAATCTTAAAAATAACCTATAACCCAAACTCTGATCTATTACCGAATTTCGTGCTAATATTGTCCAATCTATTCCGGTTACTTTTCCGACGAAGACGGAGAGTCCGAACGAAATTAATTGTCCTGAAACAAATAGCGCGAGCATAATAAGTATAACAAGCCAAACAGCCGGCTTCGTTAAATCAATTGGATTATTTGCTGATAAAAAATGATTGTCAAGCGGTGTATTTTCCGAAGAAAGGTTTTCTTCCATAAATTTTGTAAGATATTGTAATTATTTGCAAATTTATCTAAAACTCAACGAATATTGCGCAACGGTTCAATAAATCTTTGATTTCGTTTTTAGTCAAAGCAAAATTTATTAATATCGCAATGATAGTTTCTAAAATATTGAAATACGGGATTGGGCAAGACAAAGTCTAGCTTAAAAATTAAAAATATAATATGTGGTCAATTGGAGCATTACTCGTGTACGTTATTTATTTTATTCCCGCTTATCAGGCTTTTCTTTTTTGGCAAACGCTTATATTTCTACTGAGTAGACAAGTAAAATATTGAGTTCAATTGCCGGTTTGATATTCGTTGTTTTAATCGTTTGGTTAAAAATTTGTCAATTTAAAAACCGCAGACAAGAAAACTTAGAAGCAGTTGGTATTTATTATTTGACAAATTACCTTGATTGCGATTCATGTTCTGTTGAATTAAAAGAAGATTTGACTTACGCTGTATTGAAAACAAAAGCTGTTTTAGAGACAGATAATTGGCATACTGATTCTTAAGCGGATTTTCGGGCTACTTATTAATGGAGAAAGAGGCCGGTTTGGTTCGGGCAAAAATGAATATAAAACTTACACACTTAAACATCCCGTTAAACATTGAAAAATATTTTCGGCGATTAAGGCGTCCAAAGAAGCGGATGTTTCGGTAATGAGTGAAGTCAATTAGTTTTAAAAATCCAAAATCCGAATTTTCACAAACTCATTCGGCAAATTCAAACTTTGAAGTGATTGTTTAATCGAAATCGCTTTTTTATTTGCCGAATTTTGGTCATTATAAATCAATTCGTAGTAAACGCAATAACCTTTGCTCGTGGCATTTTCGGTGCATTTCAGAGAAATACAGTTCGCAATAAGCCCGAAGGCTTTCAAATTTATAATGCGGTTGCGCGCTTCATCAAAAGTTTCGCAAATTTGATCTTGCACAACATATTTTCTACCGCGTACTCCGGCGCGCGCGCAATCGTAAGTCAAATAACCTTCTGAAGGCGAATAAACATATAGACCAACTTCCGATTTATCGTTACTCACCGGCACATAATCTCTGCCGCTTGTTTTTATGGGTACTACATCTTTCGGATTGATATATTTTTCGTTTGATTCCGGTTGATAATCGCCTAATTTATTTTCTAAATCTTGAAAACGTTTGCTTTCACTCCCCACATATTGTATCGAACTTTGCGACCATTGTTTGAAAAATAAACCACTCACAGCCAAAACGGAAATACTGCAAATAATAACTTGCGTCATGTAAGACCTGCGAAAACGGTCGAGATTAATCGGTATGGAATTTTTCAGACCCACCATTGCCGGATTATCCGTAAAGTTCAGCGAACGGCGGTGATGTGTGAACAATTCTTCACGTGCGGGAGTGATGAGTAAATTGACGTGTTCGTCGCTATTCACGGATGTTAAACCGAAACCGAAATGAACGCACTGATTGCGCAATTCAAAAAATTCCGGATCTTCATTATTCGGAAAAACATCGTTGCTCAATGCAATCCATTGTTCATCTGCATGATATTGTTTGAATTGTTCAACGGCGGGAATGTACCTGTACCGAATGAAGGGATGTGCGATATAATAACACAAAGCTGAAAGTGTCGCAAACAAAGCCACCAAAACTATGATACTACCCGTCCAACCGGTTTGAAAAACAGTAATAATATTGGCGCGCCACAAAATTGCCATAACAACGACCGTCAATATACTGCCGGCTGCTATCGCATCCCAAGTAAGTTGTTGCGTCTGAATCGTATATTTTACCTCTTTAGCTGTTGCTGCCGACGTAGCTTCAAATGTAGCGACAAAAGGCGCGCCGTCTTCTTTCGGAAATTCTAAATAACCATCTACTATAATACCCGTCGGATGCATCCTATCGGTATTTACAATCGTTTCGCCGGTTCGCGGACGGAATTTATAATAGCTTTTCATAAACGCGAGCATAGCGCGTTTAATGGTAGCTTCGCTGACAGGTTCAATGTTTATGAGACTCATTAAAATCAATTGAAAATTAATAATTAATAATTAATTTACATCGTGCCATTTGAAATCAATAACCCGAACCAAAATTGAGGTTGTTCAATTATTGATTTTTAAATTATTCATTTTAAATTAATTTCTCTGAGTATGTTACTTTATTTACAAAACCTTTCAAAAACGCTCGCAATTTAAGATGTTTTAAGGAATTAAACAAAAAAATGTTTAAAGAAACGAGGAAAAGTAAAAGTTGAACGATGACCAGATTTAAGCTCATCATCCATTGTTCATTGTTTCTTTAAACATTTTTATCGTTTGCACGGCTTCTTTAACGTCGTGTACGCGCAAAATATCGGCACCGTTTAGTAATGCTATCATATTTAATGCCGTCGTACCGTTCAATGCTTCTTCCGGTTGAATATTTAATGTGCGCCAAATCATGGATTTTCGGGAAAGTCCGGCAAGAATCGGTACATCTAAAATTTTAAAATTTTGTAAAGATTTTAACAACATAAAATTCTGCTCAATATTTTTTGCAAACCCGAATCCGGGATCAATAATAATATCTTTCACACCCGACGCGCGCAGTTTACCGATGCGTTCGATAAAAAAATCGAGAATATCAAGCGTTAAATCGTTGTATTGATTCAGTTTCGACATTGTTTGCGGCGTACCTTTACTGTGCATTAAAATATAGGGAACTTCCAGAGCGACTATGGTTTTAAACATTTCATCATCGGATTGTCCGCCCGAAATATCATTTATTATGTGCGCGCCGGCATTAACTGCCTCCCGCGCAACACTTGAATGAAAAGTATCAACGGAAATAATTATTTCCGGAAAATATTTTTTTGTTAATTTTATAACCGGCAAAACGCGCTTGAGTTCTTCTTGCGGTGTCACCGGATCCGCTCCCGGTCTTGTAGATGCACCGCCCATATCAATAATTGTTGCGCCCTCGTAAACCATTTTTTCAAGTTGCGCACGTATTTTTTCAGAGTTCGTATAGCGTCCGCCGTCGTAAAACGAATCGGGCGTTAAGTTTAAAATTCCCATAACGATGGGGCGGGAAATATCTAAAATTTTACCGGCGCAGTTAATCAAATGGTGAATAGTAAATGTAAATGGTAAATATTAATTTTTGATTTTTAATTTAAGCAATCCGCTCAAACGCAATAAATCTATTTCTGCCATTTTTGCATCGAAACGCGCAGATATTACACGATTGACGCCGGATTCGTACACTTGTTGTATCAGTTTCAATTCCAGAATCGTCGAGCGACTTAAACGAAAACGCTCCATCGCGATACCGATACCTTGCTTCGCTATAAGTAAATTTTCTTCTTCGGCTCGAATGACCGCAACGGCATTATTATAATTTTCATACGCCAAATTAACGTTCGCCTTCAAGTCGAACACCAATTGTTGTTCGCGAAATTTATTGGACGCGATGCTTATTTTAGCATTATCAACTTGCCTCTGAATATTTTTCCCATCATAAATAGGCATCGAAAATGAAAATCCGGCATTCAACCCGGCATTTTGATTAAGCAATAATTGTCCGGCAGTATTATCCGTTCTACCTAAAATAAAACTCGGATTAAACGTAATAAGCGGTTTTTTAAAAGATTCTATTTCTTTTTCTACCAATACAGATATGCCTATCTGGTGTTTCAACACCTCGGTTTGCAGATTGTTGTTTACCGCATCGGCTTTCAATTGCGTAATGTCATAGACCGTTTGCACAGCAAGCGTATCGGTGATGGTGTATTTAATTTCCGGCTGCTCGGTCATTAATTGACTTAAAATTAATTCCCCGGTTTTTATGAGTTGTTGTTGGCGCAGCAATTGCGTTTTTTGTACAGATAAATCACTTTGCGTCGTCAATAAATCAAGTCGGTTGCCTTGCCCGACATCTAATCGTGTTTGCGCTATACGCAAACGCTCTTCATACAAGTCTAACTGATCTTTAAATCCGTTATACAATTCTTGTTGGCGCACGACATTGTAATAAGCGCGCATGACATCGTACACCAATTGTTCGGCGCGCGTTTGAATACCCAATTCTCCGAGTGTTTGCAATTCTTTCAACCGATCGTATTCCAAACTCGCGCGTTTGCCATTGTACAAAACCCACGACAATTGTACACCGCCGTTAAAGTTATTGGCAAAAACAGGTTTATCTACTTTTAGTCCGGTTGAATACGACTGATTGGAGTAAGCAGTACTCGGCGTTTCGTTTGCAACCAAATTCACGTTCGGCAAAAAACCGGCGTTGCCGCGCGTTACATTATTTTTTGCTTCCTGAAAGTCGTTAATAGCAATGGATATACCTAAGTTGTTTTTTAACGCACGCGCAATGGCTTCGTCGAGTGACAAATTATTTTGCGCATGAGCAGATGAAAAACAAATAAAAAATAAAAAAAAGAATACGGGTGATAAAAAAAATCTCATTGACTTGTATTTGAAAATTTCTTTGCTGAAATTTTTTACTGAAATTTTTGTAAAAATTTTTTTACTGAAAATTTTACGAAAAATTATTTTTTTTTATGAAGTACGAAAAAAAAATCAAAAAAAATTCTTCGAGGTGCAATGCTACTGAAAAAAAAATAATCGGTGCTAAAAAAAATAAAAAAATTTTATTTTTTTTTAAATTTCAGTTCTCTCAAGAAAAATAAAAATTTTGAAAACAAATTTTAAAAAAAATTTCGCAGCTAAACAAGGTTAACTAAAAAAAAATTATTTTTTAAAAAATAAATTGCTTTAATTCTATCTAATTAGTAGATTTGCATTTTATTTTAAAGAAAAATTATGCCAAAAAAAAAATTACTTTTTTTTATTTCATTGAGTATTGTTCATCTACTCACAGCACAAAATATTATTTATCCTCACGCCACATCTTGGTTACATATCGGTGTTACAAAACCGTTGGATGATAAATGGGATATTTACGCCAACTCCACTATCCGAAGGCAAAATGATTATCACCTTTCTGCCAACAATCTTTTGAATGTCGAGTTATCGGAACTGTATCGACTCTGGATTTATTATAAACTAAACGGCAACGTTACTTTTCAGTTCAATCCGATTTCATATTACCACGTAAAACCTTTTTACGGGAAAGAAACAGATTATACTAAGCCCGATAATATAGAATGGCGTACTGCAATAGGAACGGAATTGACGCAAAAGTACGCAAAATTTACTTTCAAGGAAAAGCAAACTTATGAATATCGTTTTCTTAAATCGCTGAATAATGTACCAATCGGACGTTTGCGTTTAAAGAACACCGTTCAATATGCCGTATCTAAAAATTGGAAAATAGCCGTTTGGGATGATTTGCAACTTTCGATGCCGCCCAATCGTCCGAAAAATTTTTTTGACCAAAACTGGTTTGCCGCCGGTTGGGTTTACTCCGGCTCTCAAAAAATTTCTATCGAACTTTATTATATGCGCAACAGAAGCGAGCGCAGTTCAAGACCCGAATTTGATGTTGAAAACGGTGTTTATTTGAATTTAGAAATCAAGTTATAAATACTGTAATAATTTTCAAATCTCCGGCGTTAAACGGTTATCAAAATAAAATTGTTCACTTTTCATTAAAAATTAGAATAAATCTATTTCTTACAGGTGCTATCGCATTGTTCTTAGGTTTTTCAGGTATAGCACAAATAGCAGTACCACAAGCAGTGAAAAATACTTTCGTGCAAAAATTTCCGAACGCACAAAAAGCAGCTTGGAATCAAGAAAATGCGACGGAATACGAATCCGGTTTTGTACTTGGCGGCGTCAAAATGTCATCGATTATAAAAACCGGAGGTAAATGGGTTGAAACGGAAACTACAGTAAAAATTTCCGAATTGCCGGAAAATGTAAAATCCGGAATTATTGCAAAATATCCGACTGCAAAAATCGTTGATGTATCCAAAATATAAACCGCCAATGATAGCATTCAATACGAAGCCGACATAAGAATCGGTTTAAAAAAGTTGGAAGCATTATTTTCAGCAACGGTAAATTCGTGAAATAATTCGGTTCGTTTCGAATAAAGTATATAAAACGACGAAGGCGCAAAAATTTTGCGCCTTCGTTATTAAGGCATTTGTAAAAAAAACTTGTTGTCATGGATTTTAATTCAAAAGAAAACAAATTCGTAACGGGTGTTGATATCGGCGGTTCGCATATTACTGTCGGCTTGGTGGATATTGATCAACGTACACTGATTAAGGATACGCTTATCAGAAAATCCGTGAATGCGGACGGTACTTTGGAAGAAATCTTTGAAACATGGTGCCAAGCAATTGAGCAAGTCCGGAAATCAAGTCCTGAGAATATAAAAAATATCGGTATCGCTATGCCCGGACCTTTCGATTATGCGCAAGGTATTTCTTGGATGCACAACATGAACAAATTTGAAAACCTGTACGGTATTAATATAAAACAAAAATTATCGCAAAAACTAAATTTTCCACCCGACCATATTTTTTTCCGAAATGATGCAGAAGCTTTTCTCGCCGGCGAAGTGATGTGCGGTGCCGCACGTGGTTACAATAACGCGATCGGTATTACTATAGGAACCGGCTTAGGTACGGCAGTGCATACAAACAGTAAAACCATAGATGTAGAATTGGGAGTAAATACGCCGTTAGCAGACGGCGTTGCCGAAGATTATATTTCTACGCGGTGGTTCGTAAAACGTTGGTTTGAAGTGTCCGGAAAAAAAATAAGCGGCGTAAAAGAGTTTACCGGAATAATGAAAGAAGATGTGCGCGCGAAAAAAATATTTGAAGAATTCAAAGAAAATTTAGAAAAATTTTTAACGATTTTTATCCGAAAAGAAAAACAAACCGACATCATTATAGTGGGCGGCAACATTGCCAATACTTTGACGGATTCTTTTGAGGAAATGGAAAAAAATTTACAAAAAGAATTTCCGAACATACATATCCGAAAAGCGGCACTCGGCGAAAACGCGGCACTTATTGGTGCCGCGTTTTCTGAATGAAATTAATCTTTCCAATCCGCCAAAAATACATTCGTATCGTGCGTACCCCAATTATGTCTGTTCGATGACCACGCTAATTTTTTCCCGTCGGGCGAAAACATCGGAAAAGCGTTGAAATAACTTTCATTGGTTACGCGCTCTAAACCCGTTCCGTCAGTATTGATTAAGTACAATTGAAAATCGTAACCGCGTTTAGAATGGTGGTTCGATGAAAAAATAATCTTTTTGCCGCTCGGCGTATAAAACGGTGCCCAATTCGCTTTTCCTAAATGCGTGATTTGTTTCAAGTCAGAACCGTCAATATTGACCGTATAAATTTCCATGTTCACCGGCGCGACTAAATCTTGTGCCAATAAATCTTTATACTCTTTTATTTCCGCGTCGGTAGTCGGGCGACTTGAGCGAAAAACTAATTTTTTGGAATCCGGCGAAAAAAACGCACCGCCGTCGTAGCCGAGTTCGTGCGTAATTTGTCTCGGGTTTTTTCCGTCAATATCCATTATCCACAAATCCAAATCGCCCCCGCGCGTAGATGTAAACACGATTTTTTTTCCGTCCGGCGAAATCGTTGCTTCGGCATCGTATCCGGGCGAGTGGGTGAGTTGCTGCGTAATATTTCCTTTAAGGTCTGCTACAAAAATATCGTAATCTTTGAAAACGGGCCAAACGTATTTCGAGCCATCCGTTTTTGTTGCTACAGGGCATAAGTCTCCGTTTTTTTGTGTGGAGGCATATAAAATATGTTTTTTGTCGGGCATTACATACGAACAAGTCGTGCGTCCTTTATTAGTTGAAATCATCGGCGGATGGTACGCCGTGTCGCGCAACGCACTTTTAATATCGAGTTTAAAAATCTGATCGCAATTCACGCCCCAGTTTTTGTTATTCGATTGAAAGGTTAAAAATTTATTATCCGGACTCCAATACGCTTCTGCATTGTCGGCGGCAAAAGTTAACTGTTTAATATTTTTTAGATGCGGCTCTTGCGCATTTGCAATATTGATACAAACAATCGCACATAAAAAAATAAAACCAGGCAATAATTTATTCATTTATTTAATTTTAGTGACAAAAATACGCACCTGCGTCATTCGGAAAACATTGAACAACAGCTTTTGCCGAAAAATGATCAATGCTGTTATTTTTTACTTTTGATAAAATTAAGGGCATCGGTTGCGTGTTTTTCGCCTTCCATAAAAGAGTTGTAAACGTAAGCAATTTTACCGCTTAAATCCACGACGAAAGTTTCTCTGCCCGTCATAAAAAATTTATCTTTCACACCGAACATATTGATGACTTGCTTATTCGGATCGCTCAATAAAACGAACGGCAAATTGTGGTGCGTCCGGAATTTTTTATGTGTTTCTACGCTTTCGTTGTTAATACCTATCACCATAGCACCGGCATTTGAATATTCCGTAAAGCTGTCACGAAAAGCGCAGGCTTCTTTGGTGCAAACGCCACTTTCGTCTTTGGGATAAAAGTAAATAACCAGTATTTTTTTTCCGAGATAATCTTTAACTTCAAAAGTATTATTGTCTTGGTCTTTCAAAGAAAATACAGGAGCGGAATCACCGACTGTCAATTCTTTGAATCGAGAATTGCAGGAAGAAAAAAGTAAAAATAAAAAAAAGCCGGAAAAAATAATTTTTTTCATGTAAGAAGCGGTTTAAGATGATTGAATATTAATTTGAAACAAACAAAAAAATAAACATAGAAACCGGTTTAAGTGTTCAAGTTTTTAGGATTTTCACTAAAATTATTCATCATAATTACAATGTCACAATTTTGATAAAAACAAAAAAAAAAAATTTGAAATTTTTTAAATCCAATTTTTGGTAGCGACGTGATAACTCTTTTTTTATAAAAATGATTTTTATTTTCAGTATTTCCTAATAATATAATTTAATCCGGCGCAATAAAAATTAAATCATTTGCTTGAAAAAGAATATATTATATCACTTGATAAAAAAAAATTTGAAAAATACCTTTAAAAAAAGACTTTAAAAAGTCACTTTAAAAAAACTTTTCGTCAAACAAGCACTACTATTGAAAGATAAAAACAAATAAAATGTGACGATAAAACGTAAAATTTATTGCTATTCATCATTCATGTTCCTAATTTTGTGTCTGAATTGAATTTTTAATTATCCGCGATCTTAAAACATACTATCGAATACACCCTAACAAGGATTTAGTTTTTCCTAAGCATACTTGATAAGACATTTGTACAGAGAACTCTTGCACATTTTACACTTTTACTGAATTTCCCCCTGTTGTTGATTTGCATTGTCTCTAATCGCTCAAAGCTTTTCGGCATTTTTGTAATCATTTTTTTAACATACGCTGACTAAAACTTTTTTTTATGGACATTCAGAGACAAAAACCAACGCTGCTCATTATTGAAGATCATCGCGCTATGCGGATTTTGATGGGTTTATCGCTTAAAAAAGAGTTTAACATCATCACGCAATCCAACGGAATAGAAGCGTTAGCTTGGCTTTCCAAAACTGCTGCGTTGCCGGATTTAATTATTCTTGATTTACAAATGCCTTTGGTAGACGGATTTAAATTTCTGACGCAAATTCGTTCGAGTGGATTATTTCGTAATTTGCCGGTGTTGTTGGTTTCCGGTAGTTTTACGCACGAAGAAATGCAAAGTGTTTATGATTTGGGCGTTTCGGGTTTTGTAAAAAAACCTTTTAACATCATTAGCTTTAAAGAAAAAGTTCACATGGTTTTAGAGAATGTCTACAGTGAAGTAAGCGTTTAACGCCAATTATTTTTTTAGATAAGGATGATAAACTTATAAAAAGATAATCTTAGAATCTTACAATTAATACTTAAACAATTAGTTTAAACGAATCTTACTATGATAAAAACCTTACCTAATCTACGTTTGTCTAAAACACAAGATTTAGTTTTCATAAATGCCGATGCTTGTTTATCGGAGTTTACGTCTCTCGACACTCCTTATGTTATTGATGTTATCAAAACACATTTAGCGGATACTTATCTGGATTACATCACGCACCTGAAAACTTCGCAGGATACGCCTTATGCAATTGTTGCTGATTACGAAATTTTAGCGGGACATAAATTTGCTTTTATAAAAAAAATACGTACTAATCCGCTTTTAGCAGCGGTACCTGTCATCGCCATTGCCCAAAAAGGCACAATAGTGGATATTAATATCGTTAATTCGGGTGTAGATGATTGCTACAAAATGCCATTCGACTGTTTAGATTTGAAAGAAAGAGTTGAGTTTTTACACGAATACAAAGCGCAAGTAGATGCCGTCGAATTAAAAAACGAAGACTTATCCATAAAAATTTCTCCTTGGAAACGCGGTTTGGATATTTCGGTAGCCGGTATCGGCTTGATTGTTGTAAGTCCGATATTGATAACGACGGCATTACTGATTCGATTGGAATCTAAAGGTCCGATAATCTATAAATCAAAACGAAGCGGTACGGGTTTTCAGGTGTTTAATTTTTTAAAATTTCGTTCGATGTATCAAGATGCTGACCGTCGTTTAGAAGAAATGAAGCATTTGAACCAATACGGCAGCACCGATACGACGTTCGTTAAATTTAAAAACGATCCTCGAATCACTCGCGTCGGTCGTTTTATCAGAAAAACAAGTATTGACGAACTGCCGCAGTTATTTAATATTCTGCGCGGCGATATGTCTTTGGTCGGCAATCGCCCTTTACCTTTGTACGAAGCGGAAAGATTGACGAAAGAAGAAGCTGCGTACCGTTTTTTAGCACCGGCGGGACTGACAGGTTTGTGGCAAATTATGAAACGTGGCAGTAACGAAATGTCCGTCGAAGAGCGCATTAATTTGGATGTTATCTACGCCAAAAATTACAGTTTTTGGTATGATATGAAAATTTTGGCAAAAACACCGTTTGCCATTATTCAAAAAGAAAACGTTTAGCAAATTTATGATTTACGATTTACGATTTTTCACAAACGGCAATCGTAAATCGTAAATCGTAAATAATATAGTCTTTTGAGAAAATTTCCTAAAATCAGTATCATTACCGTGAATTATAACGGAATGACAGATACGGTAGAACTGCTGAACTCTTTTCGCCGCTTTCCGTATCCGAATACGGAAATTTTCGTCGTGGATAATGCTTCCGAAGAAAATCCGGAAAAATATTTTCAAATTTTTTATCCAGAAGTCAGGTTTATACGTTCCGAAAAAAATCTGGGTTTTGCCGGCGGTAATAATTTAGCTATAGCTCGTGCCGACGGAGAATATCTTTTTTTTATAAATAACGATGCGGAAATAACCGCAGAGTGTTTAGAAAAATTGGTATTGATGTTCGATCAAAGACCGAAGTTAGGAGTAGTATCACCGCTCATTTGTTATTATGCCGAATCGGATAAAACGAAAGGTGATTTAATTCAGTATGCGGGTATGACCGCCGTAAATCCTATAACCGCCAGAAACAAAATCATTGGAGAAAAAACGCGCGATACCGGACAATTTCATACCCCAAAACCCACACCATATGCACATGGGGCTGCGATGATGGTGAAAAGAGAAATTATTGAAAAAGTCGGTACGATGGACGATAATTTTTTTCTGTATTATGAAGAATTGGATTGGTGTGAGCGCATCCGGAAAGCCGGATATGAAATTTTTGTGCAGCCGAATGCGCGCGTCTATCACAAAGAATCCGCTTCGGTCGGTGAATCGTCTACACTTAAAACTTATTATTTGAACCGAAATCGTATATTATTTATGCGCCGCAATTTTTCCAACAACCACCTCATAGGCTTTTCGGCATTTTTGGTATTCGCTACTATTCCGAAAAATTTATACGCTTTTTTTATCACCGGTCGTTTCAAACACATCTCTGCATTCATAAAAGCCGTGCGTTGGAATATAAAAGATATGTTCGGCAAATCAACATCTAAAACAGAGTTGTTTAAACCCGAAAATTAACCAAATCGTAAATCCAAAATCGCAAATTTTAAATCGTAAATCGTAAATCCAAATGTTTTTTTTCTACTTTTTTGCAGTAATTATTATTTTTTTTCTCCTCCTCCCGTGTTTTATTGTGTTAATGGGTTTTGTATCAACCGACCCGATTTTGCGCAAACGCATTACCAAAATAGAAAATTACAGCTACGCCAATATTATTACGGCGTATCGAAACGCCGATATTGCGGTGCCTTTGGTGCAATCACTCGTTAACCAATCCTATCCGAATCATCATATTTATTTAGTGGCGGACAATGCCGACGTTTCCGGCTGGACTTTTCAACATCGGAAATTTACTTTGTTACATCCCGAACCGGCTTTGGATTTAAAAGTAAAATCCATAATTCATGCAACAGAGCGATTTGTAGAACTTCACGACTATATCGTTATATGGGATGCGGATAATTTAGCGCATCCGAAGTTTTTGGAAATTATAAATGCTTATGCCTCCGCCGGATTTGAGGCGATTCAAGGGCAACGCACTGCAAAAAATACAGACAATAAAATCGCGGCAGCAGATGCTCTTGGCGAGTATTACAAAAACTATATCGAACGCTATTTGCCGCCGCGCATCGGCAGCTCATCGGTAATTTCCGGAAGCGGTATGGCTGTTGAAACGGAATTATATAAATCGTATTTATACGGCGAAGCGATTCAGAAAGGGCAATACCTTTGGAAAAAAATGATGCAGGAAGATAAGATTCTCCAAAATCATATCATGAGTGCCGGAAAACGCATCGTTTATGCTAAAGATGCTATTTGTTATGACGAAAAAGTGACGAGTGCAGATGCCGTAGAAACGCAACGCAGCCGTTGGTTGTACTCTTATTTTCAAAATCTTCCCAATTCAATAGGTTTTACTTTAAAGGGCTTATTAACACTTGATTGGAATGAATTTTTATTCGGCTTAGTTACGGTATCCCCACCGTTATTTATTTTGGTAAGTTTATCGGCGATTGTCTTTTTTGCGGGATTATTTTTCAATCCGTTAATCGCCGTTGCAATTTTTTTTGCGGATTTGGTTTTCGTCGGTACCATTTTTTGGAGTTTATATTTGTCCGACGCACCGAAAGCAGTTTTTCGATCGCTCACTTCTTTGCCGCAATTTGCGTTTCGGCAATTCAAAGGTATATTTAAAATGGTGAATCCGAATAAAAATTTCAAACATTCCGAACATAAAATACTTGTAAAAGTAGAAGATGTTTTATCGGAACGATAAATTTTGAACAAAAATTCAGCAAAACGATTTAATCTTCTTATTTTTGCGTTAATAAATTAAATCGTAAATGGCACAACTTATTTTAAAATTCGATGACGTTACGGAATTGGAAACATGGCTCCAAATCTTCAAGAAATACGGTTTAGATAAGAAAATCAAATTTAAACCCAACAAAAAGAAAAAAGAGGAACCTAAACCTGTATTAGAAACCGCGTCTCAAAACTGGTCTCTTATTGGTTCAGTGAGTTTAAAAGGCAGCTTGAATTTAAACGATATATCCAATTTACGAGATTATGCGTATGAAGACTAAAATTGTTTTGGATACAAATGTTTTTTTATACGCTTTGGATGATCAGAATATTTATCATTCAAAGTCTAAAGCAATTTTATACGATCATGAATATTTAAAGCACACCACAACAAAAAATATAAGTGAATATTTTGCAGTAGCTTCGAAGTTGAATATTGAATTTGATAAGGCTTTTGCTTTTTACGAACAATTTTGTAACAACACAATTATTCTTTTTCCTACCCATAAAAGTCTTTCTGTTTTCGAAACGTTGATGCAAAAATATCAACCTCGCGGGAATAAAATTTATGATCTCGAAATAATTTCCATTGCTTTGTCACATCAGGTAAAGTATATTTCGACGTTTAATACCAAAGATTTTATAATTTTTTCCGAAATCATACTCTTACCTTAGAGACATTTGAATTAAATACTTTCTCACTTTCCAAAAGCAATTCGTAAAGCATGTGCGTTATTTTTCCGGAGGGGAATCTCCAATCACCCACCTGTGTGATTGGAACAATGCGCTTAGTGCTACCTGTCATAAAAACTTCGTCGGCTGTTTTTACTTCATTAAAAGTTACATCTCTAATTTCAACCTGAAAATTATTTTCTTTCGCTAACCGCAAAACGTTTTTGCGCGTAACGCCGGCGAGTACGTCTTTTTCAGGTGTGATGACGACACCTTTTTTCACGATAAAAATATTACTGCGCGACGATTCGGTGATAACTCCGTTTTTATAATACAACACATCATCGGCGCCGGCTGCGTGTTGATTTTGAATAACCGAAATCGGTTTCAGATAATTCAAAGATTTTATGAGCGGCAAATCGCGGCAGTATTCTACGGGAAAAAGTTTTAACGGTGCATGGTATTCGGCAAATTTAAAAGGTTTTGCCAACATAAAAAGATTCGGCGTAGTCGGAGTATAACCATCTTCGGCATATCCACCGGTACAAATCAATTTTACACCAAGTAAATCGTGCGGATTGAGTTCGATAATTTTTAAAATATTTTCTTTGAGTTCGTGTCTCGATAATGAAATTTTTAACGACAGCATACCCGTTGAAAATTCAAATCGGTCGAGATGGTCCTCCAAAAATATCGGCGAACCGTTTATCGCTCTGAAAAAATCGAAAACGCCGTAACCGCGTATCAAACCTAAATCGGTGACGTGTATCAACGCCTTTTCTGCAGGAACAAAATTTCCGTTGATGTAAGTTATTTCTTTCATTGTTTCAATTATTTAGTTTTTTAAATGCCGTTTCCGCCAATTCAAAAAAAGTAGATTGCGAAACGCGACATCTTTTTAATTTACCGTTAACAATAGCTGCCGCATAAAGGTGATAATTTTCGTTCGCATCTTTTTCGCAAAACGCGGCGATATCTTTGTCGTCGAACAGTTTTTTTAATTTTCTTTCAATATTTATAACCTCTCCTGTTTCCGCGTTGTGAATGTCTTTAAAAAAACGGCGTGTTTCCAAATCGTCGGCTTTACACAAAAACGTTACCACGCCGCTTCCGGGCAACGCCGTTATTTCCGACGGATCGAATGTAACGGCTTCCAATTCTTCATTATCAATTCGAACGTTTGCGGACAAATACATTTGCGGAATTAATCCGCCGTTCAAATTACCAAACACCGAAGTTTTATTTTCCGCACCGATTAAATTATCTAAATGCGCATAAACTTCTTCGTTATCGATTTTTTTTTCAAACCTTGCGGTCGGTATTATTTCTTTAAATTGCTCAAAAATAATATCTGCACTGCCTGCAATGACCGGATTTTTCGGTAAATTGAAGAGAGCATCATTAAAACTAGTTGCCGGAAAAGTAAGCAGACTGATATGGCAAGCACTCCGTTTTGAAAGTGCAGCAATAACTAAACCTTCGGGTAAAGTCGTCGGCACATTTTCCGCGCACACTGCAAAAGTATTTATTTCTTTGCCGATTTCTAATTCAGCATAACAAAAAATTTCTTTTGAGTAACTCAGCAATTCGGTATCTTTATGGTATCTGTGAATATACCTTTTGAATGTACTTCTTATAAATTTTTCTTCTATACCGTTCGCACTAAAACCTATTTTAATCATACAGAATTTTAAAAACTTAACTTTGGTACAAAATTAAACCTAATTATGAAATTTCAAGTACAATTTCTTTTTATCTGCGCGCCGATTATGTATTTTATTTGCGGATGCGCTACGCACGGTCCAGCTTATTCCGGTCAGGAAAATACTTTGATGGTAAAACCGTGGTTAGAAGAGGGTGAAGGCGATAAAGAACAATTTTATTTAACCAGTAAAGTAGGAAAACCTTACACGTATCTCGCCGGCGAACAAAATAAATTGGCGGGAGAAGGCATGATTCATTTTTCAGCAAGCTTTCCTCATTTTCAAATGTCTTACGGCATTTTCGGTTATTTCGGTGGTTATCAAGATACGTTACAAAAAAATTTACCTTATTACGGTATTGGTATCAGAGCCGAAAATAATATTGTTTTCAAAATTAATCGGAATTTAGAATTTTACCCATTTGGTGCGGGTTTAACTTTAGCGAGTGAATTTGGAAGTTATACTTCCGAGATTGATAAAAAAGATACTCTAAAGTTAAAAGGATATTACGGTTCTACTATATCACCGATGAGTATTTATGTCACGACAGGTTTCAGGTATAAAACACCAAATTTCGGTATTTGGCAATTTCAATATGCGCGTGCATCACATTGGTCGTCTTATAACAGATCTCTTCAATTTACGGGTTCTGATGATTTAACACTATCAGGGCAATTCAATAAAATTATTCTTCATTCGCGCATTTCTTTTAACCGTGCTCCAAACGAAATTATCAGCACGCAAACCCATTGGTCAACGGGAATTACGTGGGCTTTTTAATTTAAAATAAAAAAACTTTAACACTATCCCCTTTTTCCAAAATCATTTTATCGTAGCATTGCCACGCCATACCTTCCGCAAATAATCCGGCGGTAATATCTCCGGAACCGTTGAATTTTTTTTGATGTGCTTGGGTCGGAGTACCGTACAATACGACCGGAAAAAATTCGTCAAAATTCGATTTTTTTATGCGTTGTGCTGCCATCGGAAACCGGAACATTTCGGGCGGTGATGAACCGAAACATTTTACTAAAAAAGGCTCAACAAATATTTTGAAAGTAGTTTGGCACGACAACGGATTGCCCGGCAATGCAAAAACAGTGCAACCATCCGGTTTTTTTCCGAACCAAATCGGTTTTCCGGGACGGATATTTATTTTATGAAAAATTTTTTCTACACCCACTTCTTGCAGTATTTGAGGAACAAAATCCGCGTCACCCGCAGAAACGCCGCCGCTTATCAAAAGAATATCCGAATTGTTTACAGCTTTTTTCAAAGTGGAGGTCAATTGCTTTTTACTGTCTTTCACGCGCAATAATTTCACGTTACTTATTTCCAATTTTTGCAACATAGCGCGCAACACGTATTGATTGCTGTTGCGAATGGTAACATCAGAAATCGGTTCATCCACTCCGACAATTTCATCGCCGGTAGAAATTATCGTGATGCACGGCAGTTTTTCAACCAAGAATTTTCCTTTTCCGAACGATGCCAATGTACCGATAACTTGCGGTGTAACCCGCGTTCCTTTCGGCAAAACCAACGTATTCGCCAAAGTATCCTGACCTTTCAAAGCTATATTTTGAAACTTTTTTACATTGGAAACATTGAAAGATACCCTATAAGCAAGTTCGGCAAACGCAGAATCTTCTACTCTGATAACCGCATCTGCACCATCGGGTACTGCTGCACCGGTCATAATTTTAAAACATTCACCGGACTGAAGTACATCCGTACAAATTTGCCCGGCTAAAATAGTGCGAATACAGAATAGTTCTTTTATACCGTTTTCAAAATCGGCAGTAAGCACGGCATAACCGTCCATCGAAGCGCGATCGAACGGCGGATAATCGCGATCGGCAAAAATATCTTCGGCGAGTACACGTCCTAATGATTGGTCGAGTTTTATCGTTTCATGTCCGAACGATTTTGCCGAAGATAAAACAACAGCGAGGGCTTCTTCGTAATTCAACATTTTTAAGATAATTTCAAATTTTTAACATTCAAGTAAAATTCGGTGTCGTAAATTTGCAGTTTAAAATAATTCATGCGCATACATTTAATAGCGATTGGCGGTGCCGTGATGCACAACTTGGCTTTAGCTTTACAAGTCAACGGAAATATAGTAAGCGGTTCGGATGATGAAATTTATAATCCTGCACGCGAACGGCTGGCAAAGGTCGGTATATTACCGGAAAAAGACGGTTGGTTTCCCGAAAAAATTACTTCGGATATAGAGTGTATTATTCTTGGTATGCACGCGCGCATCGATAATCCGGAATTGCAGAAAGCGCAAAATTTGGGCTTAAAAATTTATTCTTTTCCGGAATATATTTACGCACACAGTGCTAAAAAAACGCGCGTTGTTATCGCCGGCAGTCACGGAAAAACTACGACGACTTCGATGATAATGCACGTATTGAAAAATGCGGGTATTGATTTTGATTATTTGGTTGGCGCGCAACTCGATGGTTTCAATAATATGGTGCGCCTTTCCGATGCACCGATAATAATTATCGAAGGTGATGAATATTTATCGTCGGCTATTGATCGTGTACCGAAAATTTGGCACTACAAACCGAATATAGGCGTCATCACCGGCATTGCTTGGGATCATGTAAATGTTTTTCCAACGTTTGAAAGTTATGTCGATGCTTTCGAAATTTTCATAAAAACGATCAACTCCGAAGGCATATTATTTTATGCCGATGGTGACAGTGAATTGAAAAAAATAGCAGAAAATGTTCTCTGTAATCGAAAAAGCTATAAATCGTTTGAAAATGTTTTACAAAACGAAACGAATTATATTTTCGATACCCGTAAAAATTTAGTCCCTATTTCCGTTTTCGGTAAACATAATTTGGCGAATATGCGCGCTGCTTATTTGGTATGTCGCCGGTTAAATATACCGCCAAAAGATTTTTTTAAAAATATCGGCTCTTTCACCGGCGCGGCTAAACGTTTGCAAATTTTACACGAAACGCCGACTCATATTGTATTTTTAGATTTCGCGCACGCGCCGTCAAAGGTTCGCGCAACCGTTGATGCGGTAAAAAATCGATACCCCGAAAGAAAACTCGTAGCCTGTTTGGAATTGCATACATACAGCAGTTTGAGCAAAGATTTTTTGCCGCAGTATAAAAACACTTTAAAACAAGCCGATATTGCTGTTGTTTTTTTCAACGAACATACACTCGAAATGAAAAAAATGCCGCCGTTAAATTCTGAAGACATGAAAAAATTTTTCGATAAACAAGATTTAAAAGTTTTTACAACCATTAAGGACTTAGAACTGTTTTTGAATCAATTAAACTTCAAAAATACCAATTTGCTGATGATGAGTTCCGGCAATTTTATGTGTTTGGATTTGAAAAAAATAAGTCAAAAACTATTAACTACGAACGTTGAACAATGAACATCTAAATAAATCTCGTTCATCGTTCATCATTCATTATTCATCGTTCATTGTAAA
Source organism: Chitinophagales bacterium (assembly GCA_038226035.1). Lineage (GTDB taxonomy): Bacteria > Bacteroidota > Bacteroidia > Chitinophagales > Saprospiraceae > JAAFJT01. The sequence continues at coordinate 52,949 of JBBRQS010000016.1, forward strand.
TCAAAATGCCATTAATAGAAACAAGCACATACGACGGCCCGCCGTTGCTTCAAAAAATAAGTAAACATTTTCAAACCATTATTCCGAGTTTTCGGAAAGTGGCGGACGTGGCGTATCAACGCGAACGCATCAATACTGCCGATGGCGATTTTATAGATGTGGATACGATTGATAATAATTCTAAAAATTTAGTCGTTATTACTCATGGTTTCGAGGGTAATTCGCACAAACAATACGCAATGGGGGCTGCAAAAATTTTCAGCGAAGACGGTTGGGATGTAGCGGCATGGAACTGCCGCTCATGCAGCGGCGAAATGAACCGCGTTTTCAGGATGTATGACCACGCCGAAATTGACGATATTTCTTTAGTGGTGAATCATTTTGCGCAAAAAAAGAATTACGACAGCATAGTTTTAGTGGGTTACAGTATGGGCGGCAATATTTGTTTGCGTTACGGTGCGTATAATGCACACGAAAAAGTAAAAAAAATAATCGCTTTTTCCGCGCCTTTGGATATGAAAGATTCTTTGATGATGCTCACAAAACGTTCCTCTTTTGTTTACAGACGACATTTTCTGTCAAATTTGGCGGCAAAAATTGCGGCGAAGGCATTGATGTTTCCTGATAAACTTTCGGTAACGGATTTGGATACCAAAGATTGGATTGATAAATGCGCCGTGTTTTTTTGCAAAGTAAACGGTTACACCTCTATGGAAGAATTTTATAAACGCGCGTCACCGAATAATTTTTTGGATAAAATAAAAATACCGACGCTCATCGTGAATGCATTAAACGATCCGTTTCTAGGCAAAAAATGTTATCCTTTTGATATGGTAAAAAATTTGAAAAATGTTTTTTTGGAAACTCCGGCTTCCGGCGGTCATTGCGGATTCATTTCTGCGAAAGATAAAATCTTTGCTTGGTCGGAACGCCGCGCATTGGCTTTTGCGATGAATTGAATTTAAACGAATAAATTAACTAACCTAAAAATCACTTGACCATGACCTGTCAAAAACATTTATTCAATCTTGATGCTGATATACATTATCTCAACGGTGCGTACATGTCGCCATCGCTGCGGAGCGTTTCAGATGCCGGCACACACGGATTGTTACTGAAATCAAGTCCGAACAATGTGACTATGAAACATTTTTTAGATGATGTTGAAACTTTGCGGGGCTTGTTTGCCCGCCTTATCAACGTTTCAGTCGCTGAGCGCGTGGCAATAATTCCGTCGGTGAGTTACGGAATGGCTATTGTCGCAAAAAATATTAAAGTCCGAAGCGGACAAAATATTGTCGTTGCCGATGCGCAATTTCCGAGCAATGTCTATCCGTGGCAGACAATAGCAAATGAAAAAAAATTGAGTATCAAAACAGTCGCCTATCCGAACACAAAAACGAGTGGAAAAGATTGGACGGAACATATTTTATCCGCAATTGATACAGATACCGCACTCGTGGCACTCGGGCACGTACATTGGGCTAACGGCATTCAATACGATTTGGAACGCATCGGTGCGCGGGCGCGTGAAGTCGGTGCCATATTTGTAATAGACGGTACGCAAAGTGTAGGTGCTTTGACTTTCGATATCGAAAAAATAAAACCGGATGTACTCGTTTGCGGCGGTTATAAATGGTTGATGGGACCTTACACGCTCGGCTATGCGTATTTCGGTGAACGATTCGATAATGCCGAACCATTAGAAGAAAATTGGATAAACCGAAAAGGGAGTGAAGATTTTACGCAACTCGTGAATTACCGCGACGAATATCAACCCTTATCCAAACGTTTTGATATGGGAGAGCGTTCCAATTTTATCAACGTGCCGATGGGTATTGCTGCACTCACGCAAATTTTGGATTGGGGAACCGGAAATATTCAAACTTATTTAAAAAAACTCACCGAACCGTACTTAGAAAAATTGCGCAATGCCGGTTGTACGATTGAACGCGCACCTTATACCGCAAATCATTTAGTCGGTATTCGATTGCCTGAAAATACCAACGCGGTAACGTTAGGGGAAACGTTGAAAGAAAAAAAGATTTTCGTGAGTGTGCGAGGCGAGTTTGTGCGCTTTTCTCCTCATATTTATAATGATGAAAAAGATTTAGAAATTTTTACGAATGCTGTGTTGAGTTCAATTTAATTTTGAGCATTTTTCAAAATAATCATTCTTTTTTACGGATTATGGCGCACTTTAAAAATTATTTTTAAATTTTTCGCCAAATTATTTGCATATCGGATTTTTTGATTTAGATTTACATAAAGAACCTAATTTTCAAAAAAAATTTAATTAAACCAACCGCTTATGGATACCGTAAAAAAAATATTGGACAAAAAATCACATAGAATTATCACAGTCACCAGTTCAACGAGTGTACTTGATGCGCTGAAAATTATGGAGGAACAAAATATCGGTTCCGTTGTTGTACTGGATCAAGGTGCTTATATGGGCATTATGACCGAGCGGGATTATGCTCGAAAAATTATTCTCGCCGAAAAAAAATCATCGGAAACAACGGTCGGTGAGATTATGTCAACCGATCTACCGCACATCAGTCCGACAGATAAGATTGAATATTGCATGAAAATCATGGATCAAAATCATGTGCGGTATTTACCGGTTTTTGAAAACGGCGTTTTAAAAGATGTTATTTCGGTAACGGATTTAATTCATGAGGTGGTTGAAGACCAAAAACAAACCATCAGCCATCTCCGCGATTTTATTTCGAGTAATTTTGCTTAGGAACGAAACTATAATAAGGTACTTAATCAAGGCTAATTAGTTTTTCAATTATCTTTTGTATTATTTTTATAGTTCGATATGCATCAGCCGTCAGTTATCAATTCAGATAACCGACGGTTTTTTTTATTTTTTATCTAAAATTCGGCGCAGATACGAGCAAATAACATCTAAACCTTTTTCAAAATTTTGATTGTTATTGATGACCACATCGGCTTCATACATATAAGGTTCAATAAATTTTTTGAAACTCGGCATTACATGGTGTTCGAAACGATACAACACGTCGTCCATCGGATAACCGCGTTCGATTTGGTCGCGTAAAATCCGCCGTGTGAGTTTCAAATGATCTTCGGCATGAAAAAACACTTTCAAATCGAATAATTGTTTGAGCTGCTCGAAATGAAACACGAATAAACCTTCTACAACAATAATCGGTGCGGGTAAAAAAATTTTAATGACGGGTTGTACATCGGGCTTATTGAAAATATATTCCAACTTTTCAACCGAATGTCCGGCTATCAATTTCCGAATATCGGCGAAAAACAATGCGTCATCGATACTGTGCGGTAAATCGAAATTTTCTACACTGTTTTCATCTTTTATTTGTTCTTTAAGCGGACGATAATATTCATCTTGAGAAATAATACATAATTCCGACGTGCTGAATTGTGCACGCATACGGTGAATAAAAGTCGTTTTTCCGCTACCCGAACCACCCGTAATACCGACGATAAAAGGTTTTGCTGTCATAAAAAAATCCGAAACAAAAAAGTTTTATTGAGTTAGTAGAGTTAGTTATGTTAGTTATGTATTTTTGAGGCGAATTAGTTAATAGCTAATGGCTATCAGCAGTTTTATTCCGCAAAAGTAAATTAAAAAATGGAGAGATTGACCGGTATTTTAGGGATTATTATTATTTTAGGTATTGCTTATTTAGCATCGAATAACAGAAAAGCAATTAATTTTCGCACCGTCGGCACGGGATTAGGATTGCAATTACTTTTTGCTGTTTTTATATTAAAAGTACCGATAGGGCAACAAATATTCAAAGTCGTCGGTGATTCGGTAACAAAACTTTTAAAATTTTCGGATAAAGGCGCCGAATTCGTTTTCGGACCCTTAGCGAACGAAAGTCTCGTCAATAAAGCCTTTCAAATTCCGGGTGGCTTTATTTTCTTTTTCAAAATTATTCCCACCATTTTATTCGTCGCCGTTTTAGTAAACATTGCTTATCACATCGGTTTGATGCAAAGAGTTGTACAGGTTTTAGCACGCGGCATGAAATGGTTGATGGATATAAGCGGTGCGGAAGCCTTGTCGAATATTTCGAGCGCGTTTGTAGGTCAAGTGGAAGCGCAAATTATGATAAAACCGTATCTGCGCACAATGACGATGAGCGAATTAATGTCGTCAATGACCGGTAGTTTTGCGTGTATAGCCGGCGGCGTTATGGCAACTTATATCACGTTCGGCATTCCGGCGCAGTTTCTGATAGCGGCTAGCATCATGGCAGCACCCGGCGCATTGGCAATTGCTAAAATAATTTATCCTGAGACCGAAGAATCTCAAACAAAAGGTGTGGTGAAAGTGGCAATATCAAAAAAATTCGATAATTTGATAGATGCTATTTCATCCGGTTGTACGGAAGGTTTGCAAGTAGGGTTGAATGTATTGGCTATGTTGGTCGGTTTTTTGGCACTGATTGCACTCGTTGATGCTTGTTTCGGAAAAATCGGCGGACTCTTTGGTTTTCAGGGATTGAGTTTGAATAATGTACTCGGTTACGCTTTTTCCGGGCTGGCTTGGACGATGGGAGTTCCTTCGCAAGATATTATTAAAGCCGGCGGATTTATGGGCATGAAATTAGTAGCAAATGAATTTGTTGCTTATTCGCAGTTGAAAGATCAACTCACTACACTTTTACCGAAAACAGTAACAATTTTGAGTTTTGCATTGTGCGGTTTTGCGAATTTTGCTTCCGTAGGCATTCAAATTGGCGGTATCGGCGCACTTGTTCCGGAACGCCGCACTGATTTAGCGCGACTCGGATTGAAAGCCTTACTCGCCGGTACTTTAACATCCTATTTATCGGCAACAATAGCCGGAATGTTGTCTTAAAATTATTCGGTAAAATATTTGCGGGTATTTGTAGAGACTGCGATTTATCGCGTCTCTACTTCTTAGTACAAATCAAAAATAGAATAGTTTTTTTACGTTTATCATCGATTAGGGCAAAATAGAGCGGGAGATGCGATAAATCGCCGTCTCTATACCATTTGCGGAAAAATAGAGCGGGAGACGCAATAAATAGCCGTCTCTATTATCATTTGCGGAAAAATAGAGCGGGAGACGCAATAAATAGCCGTCTCTATTATCATTTGCGGCAAAATAGAGCGGGAGACGCGATAAATCGCCGTCTATAATATCATTTGCGGCAAAATAGAGCGGAGACGCGATAAATCGCCGTTTTTAATATCATTTGCGGCAAAATAGAGCGGAGACGCGATAAATCGCCGTCTCTACAACTTAATAAATTTTCATGTTAAAACATTTCTTCTGGATATTTGCATTTCTACTCGTCGCTTTACTCGGCGATAGATTGGTCGGTTATATTTTTGCGCGCATGACGCAGAAGAGTTTGTTCCGCTATTCACGTTTATACTGTAACAAACCGGATTCGGCGGATATTTTATTTGTCGGCAATTCGCGCGGTTTAACGTTTTATCAGCCGGAAGCAGAACGCATTACGGGCATGAAAACCATGAATTTGAGTTACAACGGTATGCCGGCAGATTTAGCAAAAAATTTAGTATTCGATTATCTTGAACGCAATCCGGCACCGAAACTGATGATTATAGATGCGACAATTTGCGACCGCGAAAACGACGCGCTTAAATCGAGTTTCAATATGTATACTCCATATTCACACCGTTTGGATACACTCATACGCGGCATTCATGTACCGGACAAATGGTCGGGCAGAAAAATAGTTTTAGGTGGCAGCTTGAGTCATTTGTATCGTTATAATACCGAATTATTCCAGCGCGTACTTTATCACCGCAATAAAACCGATAATGATTGGTTGATTGACAGAGTTATCAGCGACGGTGCAGTGAATGACACTTCTTTTTTGAGCTATCAAGTGCGTATGTTTCCGAACATGGTTGCGCATTTAAAAGAAATGATTGATACAGCACAAGCGCATGGCGTAAAAGTGCAATTAGTCATCAATCCGTATTATCCGCCGTTTGCCGAAACTGTACGCGATTCTTTTTTATCGCCGTTGAAAAATTACGTAGAAAATGTAACCGGTTTGCCGGTGCATGATTTTTCAAAAGCCCTTACACAACGCGATGAATTAGGCGATTACCAGCATGCGAATAAAAAAGGCAGTATTCATTATATGAACATTTTAATGGAAAACGATATTTTTAATCCGAAGCCGGTCATAAATGGTCAGTCGTCAGTGGTAGGAGTTCCATCAAACGTTGAGCCGCAAGGAAATTCCATACAGCCGTCCGTTGAAAACTATGTTGGCAATTCGAGTATAACCACCCGAAATTTAAAAAGTAATACGACCCTTACCGACGAAGCAAAGCCTATTTCGTTGGAAGTTGTGAAAGAAAAAAAGACTGCTCCGACCTCTACCCTATCCGGAAAAAAAGGTTTTATCGCACCGCTAAAACACCGCAGAAAAGAAGTTGAACAACCCGACAATTGGATTTCAGTTGATACAGCTTTTTGATTTGCGATTGATTTACGAAATAATTCTAAAAAAAATGAGTTACACCTGAAAGTCAAATTCGCTTTAACTTTGTACTCTGAAAACTAATTCTGTATCAATTATTTTATTTTAATGAAAAAACAAACATTCGTATTTCTGCTCGTACCGGTATTGATTTTATCGGCTTGCGGTACCTCTAAAAAAACAGTTTCCACCGGCACGGGTACTGTGATGATGAATGATGCGGCAAAAATGTCGGCGTCGGATATTATTCGGTTCAACGAAAATCAACAAGTAACGGTGCAATGGCTTTCGGGCAATGCCGGAATCGATTATAAAGGTAAACCGATGAGTGTTTCCGCTTCATCGAATATTATTTGGCGGCGGGACAGCATAATTTATTTAAGTATCAAAAAATTCGGTTTCAGCGTTGCAAAAGCAAAGGTTACGCGCGATTCCATTTTCATTCACAATCAATTGCAAGGCACGCAAATTGCCGAACCGCTTTCTTATATCGAAACGCGTTTCGGTATTCCCGGTAACTTCGATATGGTACAGAAAATTTTGTTCGGTCAGCCGGTTTTTCTTACCGATAAAAAAAATCTGAAACCGTTTTATAACGCCGCTCAGCAAACTTTAACTTTATCCGGCAGCGATGCAACACGTAATGCTGTCTATAATTTCGATGCTGCCGATTTTCAACTCAAAGATATGACTATTGAAGAACCCGCCGCCTCACGGTCTATTAATATCATCAACAGTAATGCTGATGTTTTAGGAGATAAAAAATTTTCGTATCTTCGCACCATTAACATTAACAGTCCGCAAACCGGAAAAGCAGTTATCGTAGTTGATGTAGATAATAAAAGCGTAGAAATTGATGTGCCGAAAAATATTAAGTTTTAAATTGGACTTTAGACGTTGGACTTTGGACTTTGGACTTTGGAAAAATAAACTTCAAGGTCCAAAGTCTATAGTCCAAAATCCAAAATCCAAAATCATTTTTATTCTCCTGTTTGCAGCCGTAACTTTATCTGCTCAAGATAAACGCGCGGAATTGGAAGTAAAACGGCAGAAGATTTTACAAAATATTCAAGCCAATACGTTGGCTATCGAAAAAACAAAACGCCAACAAAACGATGCCGATGCACGCGCCGAAGCACTTCAAAACCAAATTGAAGATCGCCAATCGCTCATTCTGAATTTAGGAGATGAACTCGAAAATACCGACAGTTTAATTACACGCACCGAATCGGTCATCACCGCAATGCAATCCGATTTGGCGGATTTGAAAAAAGAATACGGTACCCTGCTGCGCAAAGCTTACAGAATGCGCGTACCGAATACCGCTACTGTTTTTCTGTTTGCTTCCCAAAATTTTAAACAATCCTACCAACGGTGGCAGTATTTCCGTCAATACGAAAAATTCAGAAAACGCGAAGTGCAATTGATCCTGAAAACTCAAAAATCGTTGACTGATAAAAATACTTTTTTCGCGCGCCAGCGATTATTGAAAGACAGTTTGAAAAACATTTATACCCGACAATCCGATATTTTGGAAACTGAAAGAGGCGAACAAGATCAACTTATCAAACAACTGCATAATACAGAAACAAAACTTACTGGCGCTATAAAATCTGCGGAAAAACAAAGCACGAAAATAAGTCGGAGTATAGAAAACATCATCGCCGCCGAAATTTCCGCGCGCAAACGCGCCGAAGAAGAAGCACGTCGCAAAGAACGCGAAGTCGTACGCCGTTTAAAAGTCGAAGAAGCAGCTAAAAAAAGCAAAGAAAATTTGACAAATAAAAAAGAAAACAAATTTGATAACGCAACTGTTTTGCGCGAAAAACCTGAGACGCTCACCGATTCACCTCAAACACTCGAACTTTCTTCCGATTTTAGAAGCAATAAAGGAAAATTACCGCCGCCGGCAATCGGCAGTATTGTTCGCTCATTCGGCAAACAACGTGTGATGGATAAAGTCACCGCCATCAATAACGGTATAGATATCCGTACCAACGGCAGCACCGATGCACGCGCCGTAGCCGCCGGGACGGTCTCAATAGTCTCGTCAGTACCCGGAGTCGGACAAATTGTTTTGATTCAGCACGGAAATTATTATACTGTTTACGCGAATTTATCTGCTGCTTACGTTAAAAAGGGCGAAACCGTTTCCGCACGACAAACCATCGGAAAAGTTGCAGTCAATCCGATCAGCAACGAACCCGAATTGCACTTTGAATTGTGGCAGGAACGCAACCACCTCAATCCGGCGGACTGGTTGGCGAAATGAAAAATTTAATTGCGAGATCAACGAGCGTGAAAAATTCCTTTTTGTAAATTAATTTTGAACGAGTTTAAGATAAAAAAAATGAGTCACGAAAAAAATTTGTGAAAAGTATTTTTATTCTTCAAATTTTTCAAATATTTTCATAATTTTTTTATAACAATAGTCCGTTAAAAAGATAAAAATAAAAAGGGTAAAGTTTTTACTTTTCGGTTGCGAAAGGAAACTCGGTAACGGTGTTTTGGCATTTCCAAAGGGTTGAAAAGCCATAAAACAGCAGCGTGTAAAATCGGCATATTTGACCCACACACAACCCTCGCTGCCCCACGCAGAACTCCACGAATTCATCAATTTGAACGAGCCGCCCGCCTTGTAATCATCGTATGCGATGACTGTCATGGCATGTTTTCCGTGTTGCCAATTGCCGGATGCCTCGGCAGGGTCAGGGTTCCAAGTATCGGTACGGACTTGATAAAAACTTTTGGGCAAGTCAAAACCGATGATGACAGGCGTATTTTCGAGTAAGGCTTTTTTCGTTGATTCGACCTTAAAATCGGTAGTCAAAACTTCATTATCTTTGCCGAAAAGTATGGCGGCATCAGCAATTTTGTAATTTTCGGCTTCTTCTTCAGCATTTTTATCCCAAGTTGAGCCGCAAGTATAAGGTACCGTTTTCATAAAAGGCAGCCCGTGCTCATTCATAAAAATTAAAGCAGTTACCGGATGCGAGCCTTTTAAACACTTGTCGCTGCCCGCTTTCATCATATTTTCGTAGAGATAAGACGGCGAAAAAACGCATTTATTTATGGCAACTTTATCTGTAATGTTGTGCGTTTGCGCAAAAACCATCGTTGCCGACGCGTAAGCGCAAGCAAAAGCATTGCAAGTACTGAAATCACCTTGATCGCCAACCGTGGGAGCGCACTTTTCGAGCGAATATGCCGAAGGCATACCGCGATAACTCGCCGAAGCCAGTTCAATTTTTTTAGAAGCTAATTTGGTAATGGCGGGATCAAAATCCAAGCCCGTTGCCCGTTCGTTTTGGGCAAAAAGTGCGGATGTAGTAATGCTTAAAAGCAAGGCAAGAAAACCGTTTTTTTTCATTTTAAATTTTCGATTTACAAAGTTTAATTATCTTTTCGGTAATCGCTGTTTGGCGACCCAACTTACTGTTTAACTACCCCAATCGGAAAATTATTTCCGTAACCGTAGCTGCTCGGATACTGTGGAGTACCTTTGTATTTGGCGGTTAGTTCGGGTACTTTCTCCTGAAGGTAAGCGTCGAGTTCTTTAACAGTAATTTTGTTGTCGCTGCCTTTGTGTATTTAAGGTAATTGCTTTGAAAGTATTTTCACCGTCAACCTTAGGTACGTTACCTCCATAATCCATTGTTAAAACGTATGCATCAGTCGTGACAACCATAAAAATTTATTATCGGGCGAAAACTCGGCTGCCAAGGTTTTTGGAATAATATGTAATTGTTTTTTGGTAACAGCATCCCAAAATATGCTCGTGTGGCCAACATCGCTAGTGAGCAAATATTGCCCATCAGGCGAAATTGACATAGAATAAATGCTCGCTGCATGACCTGTTTGAATCATTAGTTCCATTTTTTGAGCATAGCTAAAAATGGATTGGGTTAGCCATAAAAAGGTAATTAAAATATATTTTTTCGTTTTTAAATTAATTGTAATGCAGAAATTTAATTTTTAATAAAATAATAATAATGTTGTGAACTACTAAACCGGTCTTATTTGCAACTTTAAAATCAATAAATCCTGATTTTATTAATTCGTTACATTTTCTTTCTTATCAATAAATAAATTTCATAAATTAGTCCCAACACCAACAGCCCTAAAAATAGGATTTTTACCCAAACAGGACTTGCTAAAATTAACCATAATAAAAATACAACAAGTAATATATAGCCGAGATTATACAATCCATCGTTACTGCTTTTAAAATAATTCCTGCGGTGAAAGGTTTTATGAAGCGACAATTTCAACATTTGCCATACTAATTGGTGTCGCGTTATGCGCAGTTGACGTCTAGATAAATACACCACACCGCCCAATGTCGTGAGTAATAAAGCTATCGCGCTTGGCAATTTTATCCCAGACTGTACGGCAGTTTCGATGAGGTTTTTGATAATTGATACCAGCATTTTTAAAAAAATTAATTTGCGAAGAAAGTAAAAAAGACCGCTTACTGATATTTCTAAAAAATATTTCAGCAAGCAGTTAGGTGCCCGGAAACCGCAATTTTCAAATTTCGGGTTACTTGGCAGCAGCAAGAGGCATATCTGTTGTGAACATATCGCGGTGCATTTTCCATTTGCCGTCTTCCTGTTTCCACGCCACGATGTACTTCCCTTTATCGAGCAATTTATCGCCTGCACCGAATAATTGGTAAACGCCGACTTCAGTTAAACCATCAGCCCCGCCTAAAATTTCTTCCATCTTAACGGACACATTTCTTACACCCATACCCATATACGCCGCGTTAAAAAAACCGCCGACTCCTTCTGCGCCGCATAATTTGGGCATACCTGCTACGAACAGACAAGCGTCTTTCGTATATTTACCCAGAAACAACGAGGAGTCTTTTTTAACAAAACCGTCGCCGTACGTTTTGTTACTTTCGTTGATAGCAACTTTGGCGGCTTCTAAATCGAATGTAGATTTAACCGCTGCGGGAGGCGTTGTGCAGGCGGAAATCAGGAATGAGAATACGAAAACAAAGCCTGAAATTTTCATTTTAACTTTTTTTAAAGGATGAATTAAAACTATTTAAAAAAATTGAAAACCGAATTATACTTATTTTGTAAATCGCTTGTCAGCATTTTTATTTTACCCCGATTACCAAACGGTAACACTTATCAATTCCGAAAAATACTGATAGGAAAATCATTGCCGAATCCGTAACTTGCCGGATATTGAGGCGTTCCTTTATATTTAGTAGTCAGTTCGGGTACTTGCTCTTGAAGGTATGCGTCAAGTTCTTTGACGGTAATTTTGCCGTCATGTGCGCCTTGGTCGGCGGCTCCGGAGAGGGCTTTAAGCAGCGCGTAAGTAAACGCACCGTGACCGAGTTGCGTAAACTCGGAAGCAAATTGGTCGCTACCCGCCGCCGTCAGCCAATGCGTTCCGGTGGCGCGGGCAAGTTGAGCAATAGCTTTTTCTTCCGCCGCGCCGCGCATTGCTACCGTCTGTAACGCGCCGGAAGATTGGCAAGCATCAAGAATAAACAACTGTTTTTGCGCCTTAATGCGTTGCGAATAACTGCGAAGTTCAGTGGCAGATAAGCCTTTTTGCGCTAACGCGTCGTCGTTGCCGTAGAGTTGTGTTACATCTTGCGGCACAAGATAAAATTCTTTCGACTCCCCCGCCACCACTCCGTGACCCGCATAATACCACACCAAAACGTCCTGAGGTTGAGCCTCAGAAACAATTTTTTCCAACTCGACAACGATATTTGCTTTAGTTGCATTGGCATCAGTGATGAAATGTTGGCGACAAGCTCCCATTAATGTACCGCAATTTTTAGACATCGCCTCTTGAAAACTTGTGGCATCGGCGAGGGCGTAGTTGAGCGTATATTTCGGGTTTTTATAAGCATTTATGCCGACTACAATTAAATGCATCGTGACGACATCTTTTTGCTGCGATTTAGGGGACGTATAAGTCAAAATCAATTCATCCGCCTTAGATTCAGTGCGTTGCGAGTTGATGGCTATGGCGCGAAAACGGTTTTCACCCGCAACCAATGTGAGGTCAAAAGTTTTGTTTTCGACGCTGCTTTTATCGTCTTCTACTAAAAGATTGCGGGTTTTGTTGCTGATGAGTTTACCGTTGTGATAAAGGCGGATTTCTTCAATCTCATCGCCGTTGGCACTTGCCTCTATAGTGAGTTGGATGTTATTTTTTTCTATAGGAATATTGGCAATTTCGCCTTCAAGTAACAAATCTTTATATGTTTTGGAGGGCGCGTAAGTGAGTTTGACGCTCGGCGGCGAATTAAGTTTATGAAGGTCGACACCATCTTTTTTGGGCAAATCGTTTTCCCAAGCGAGTGATAAGAGGTTGGGAACGTAAAATTTTTCGTAGAGACTTTCGAGCGCAATTATGGTTTTACCTTTCGTAAAATACATTTTTTTCATCATTTCGGGCGATGCATCAAACCGTCCGTCGGGAGCCATAACGAGCCAATCGTCGGAATCTTCAAACATCAATATTTTAGCGATTTCGCGGTTTTTTTCCAAGTCCCAAATCCGCAAGCCGCCGTATTCTTCGGCAACTAAATAGCGTTCGTTGCGGAGAAAATGTACGATTCCTACATTAGACTCTTGCCTTTGACCCCTCAGTATGGTTTGTTGTTTGTTGTTTTGGATGTCAAAGACGGTTAAGTCTGGACCCAAACCGTTCATTTGTGCGCTATACATAATCGTTACAGCGCGTTTGGCAGCCGGTGAAACGTTGGTACGCCAATCCCAATCGGCATTTTTATAAACGGTGGCGACTTTTTTTTCGATGTTACCCGTCGTGGCATTGAGTGCCAACACGTCATAATTAGCAGAGAGTAACACGGTTTTGCCATTATCCGAAAAACGGATATTGGCGATAAAATTTTTGGTAAACGTCCAAAGTAAACGCTTGGAAACCAAATCATAACAGTACAACATTTCTTCATTACCCGTGCCGCCGCCGTAAAGCAACAGTTTTGACTTGTCGGGCGAAAGGTCAGAAAAGTAGTTCGAGCCGCGTTCAAAGAGAATATAAGGGGGAGCGTTTTCGGGCTTTTTGACTTGGCTGCGCAGTTTCATCGTTTTTAAATCCACGATGTATGCGCCGCCTTCGTGGACAACTGACAGTAAGCCGAGCGAGTCGAAAATGCGCAAACCAATTAAGCCTTGCTTTGGTACGCTTTCGATGCCGGAATATAGCAGACTTTTGGCGTTTGGGTCGAACTCGTATAAGCCGCCGCCCGAAATGATGAAACCGCGTTTGCCGTCAGCCGTCAGCCGTACTAAGAAATTGCAATCGGCGCAGGGTTTGGCAAAACGGCGGAGTTTGAACCCGCCATTTTGGAATGTCAGTACGCGGTCACCAAGCCAAACGCCGTCTGTGTGCATTAAGGGAAAATGCACATCGGGCGAAACGGGAAATTGTCCGTATTTGCGTTGTAATTTATTGGTAGTTAAATCAAAACGCTCCATGGTTAAGCCTTGAACGTAATATTTTCCGTTGGGCGCAAAGCAAATATCTTTAGCATCAAGTGTACTCATTTTAGGGCTTTTGAACTTAAAGGTTTGCATAATGGCAAACGCTTGGGTATCAAAAACCTTAACTTCAGTTTGATATTCTAACGCAATTTTGCCTGCTATCGAGGGATACGAGACAACATTACTTTGTGCGGATATTTCATTGAGGTCGGTAAAAATTTGGGATGTTTTGCGGAGCGACTTATAAGTTTTTACATCCAATTCTTCCAAAAACAATCCTTTTTCTTTTTCTCCTGAATACGCCAATAAATTGCCATTAGATAGAAAAAAAGCTGGGAAAATCGTTTTTTCAAATGATTTGAGCGTGTTACCGTTTTTAGCATCGACCAAACGACTACCCAAAATGGCATCATACGATAGCACCTGCGCACCGTCCGCCGAGACACTCAAGTGATTGATGTAATGCGTGGCTAAAGTTTTGGTTTTGTATTTTTGCAACAACAGCGCCGTACCATCGGCGATGTTGATTTTGTACATCAACATATCGTCGTATTTCTCTTTTACGTGACCCGCGCAATATAATATTTTGCCGTCGGGACTAAAAGCAAAGGCGTTCATCGGGTCAGCCAATTTAATTCTTTTCTGAAAAACAAAATTATCGAGATCGAACAAATACAACGAATCGCTGTACTGTATGCTCAACATTTTGGAGTCGGGCGAGATAGCAAGTTGCGCAACGGTATTTTCAATACGGAGCAACTCAATATTTTTGAGTAAATGCACGGTGGCATTATCCCAAATTTTTATGGTATTACCCGAAGCCGACACAAGCCAAGTATCATCGGCAGAAACAACCACCGTACCCACGCTGTGGGTAGCAGGAAAAATCAGTTCGGGCGTTTGTGCAAATATTTGGCTGACAGCTATCAACAAGGTTGCAATAGCAAAAGAGTGAAAAAATATTTTTTTCATAATTGAATTTATTTTATTTGCCAATTTCGATTTTTATGCCAAACATACCGTTGGTGCTGGGATACATTTGGAGTTTAAGGACGATACCCGTAGCTTTATCGTCAGCGGTTTGGACATTCCAGAGGTAGGATTTTCCTTGAACTGAGCTGAGTTCGGACTTTTTAATAAGGCGATAATTTAAGCCTTCGAGATTTTGAATAGTGGTCAGTTGTTTGTCGTACTCTATCGTTGCCTCGGTACTGTTGGTAATCGTAAAAAGGGTTTCGACACGCCATTTTCCCGCCGTATTTTTACGGATATAGGTTTGTTCGGAACCCGAATATTTTATTTTGGAATAATAAGTTTCGACTTTACCGGGCGGCACACCGTCAGTACTAACAAGGTCATCAAGGTTATTATCAGTATTAGCAGCGGCAAAATAAGCATTGAGGGACGCTGTAATATCGGCATTTACGGAGGTATCTTGGTCCTTATCGTTATTATCAGGTTGTTTTTTTTCGTCGGGCTTCAAAACAAAATCGGCAGGCAGCACAAAATCCGGATTGTCGGCGAGCGGTGAGTTAGGCAAATTGATGGCAACCACCAATTTACTACCTGCAATCCACGCCAAAACGTTCAAGTTGTTATCTCCTTGTTTTATTACCCAATGGTCGTCAAGGGTTGGGTGATTTTGTCTGCCTAAGTCTCTGATAATATAGGCAAGAGCGGTATCGGCATTGTCGAAGTTAAAAATCATTTGATACAACGGTCGCTCATCTTTGGTGCTGAAGTTAAAAAGAACTTCCTTCAAACCGTGTTCAGGGTCGGTGAGGCGGAATTGTTCGGTTTGGTCATCACCACCTTTCGTTTTGGTAGCGTTAGGCAGAAAATATAATAGGGAGTCGGCAGTCGTTTTTTTGAGCGAAACGACGCTTACAATTGAAACAAGCGCAACATCATAATCGCCTATGGTATGGATTGTATTATTTGATTTTTTGGAGTCGGGTTTGGTTTTCTGATTTGATTTTTTTTGGCGATTCGATATATTCATTTCATCAAAAGTTGAGTTTTTTTTGCCGCCAGGTGTACCAGATCTAAAGTGAAAGCCGGCTGCCGCGTATTTTTTAATACAACTTGTTTCGCTCGTTATTAAAAGGCAGTTACCAAACGTAAAAACGGTTGAACTTAAATGCTCTGTGTGTGCTGCCGGTAAAACAACTTTCGTTTTATGTGCAAAAATGGTTTGAACAAATGCTAAAAATAAAAGTAAGAATAAGTTTTTCTTTTTCATGCTAAAATACTGGTTTTTATATTTTTATAAAGATTATCTTGCACTGCTATCAATAACAATAACTACTGTTTTACAATCCTAAAGCGTTAGTTTCACAATATCCAAATGTTGCCCTTCACCATTTTCACCGAAAAATTCGGGGGAAACTACAGCATAATAACTCCCGTTGAAGTAACGCAAGCAACTCATTGTTGCAACATAGCGATCGTAAGTATTAGGGGAAATTCCATAGCTTTTTTCTCCTCCGGCTCCTATTACCGCCAAACGGTAACTTTTGTTTTCTAAAATCAACGCTGACACCGTTCCATCAATATTACATATCACGTTATTATTTGTAATCCCCCCGTTTGAAACGGCTAATGCAGAAGTAATCACTATACCGCTGTACAGTTTTTGAAAAGATGTATTGCCTTTAGTCCATTTATAAGCACTTAGTGTGTTGACATTAGTTTTGGTATCTGTGTATGCTATTACTACGATTATGCTGTTTCCTTCTGTAGTCCAACAGCCGAAAGAAGCCTTGCTTGTATAAGTGGGTGTAACCCCATTACTTCCTACTCCATCCGGTGCGTACTCTTTGTGCTCTTCTTTACAACGCTCCGGATACAATGTGTTATAGGGAAGTTTTGCGGGTACAGTATCGGTAATTGAGAGGTACATTTTTTTGTATAGAGAATTGTAGTTAAGGCGGCAAGCTAGCAAGGTGCCGTCATCCAATCGGAACGGCGCGCAAGCAATATCGTTGTCTGCATAATTACGGGAATAACTATCCGTCCAAACATTGGTAGCTCGGCGGTAGTAATTCAAACGGGTTGCATAACCCGCATCAAGGGAACCGCAAATAATATCGCCATCCGGATAAATTTTAAGACTGGTTAAACTCGTGGACATACCGGTATTACTAATATAATTACCAAAAGAGCTTGTCTCGCCATACAAGTTTAAATTATCATAAAAATTATTGACGCTGTAAATATATGCGGATTCCATATTGTAGGTATTTGGTCGAAAATAAAACAGAGAACCTTGCCTGCTTGGAGAATTTTGATCGGAGAAACCCAAAAAAGCTTTAGTAAGTGGTGTAAGTACCGTCTCCGCGCTACTATTTAGCGAATTGGTCGCTTTGTATAATACCTTCACACTTCCTGTGTTGTACGAGGTATACAATACTTGAAAATTAGTATTATTCACGGTCAAATCGTATCCAATCATATAGTTATAATTGGATAAAATTAAGGTATTTTTAACAGTTCCTACGCGCTTCCAGCCGCTGCTTTCGGGAAGGAGGGGTTCCGCATAATTACCGGAAGGGTTATTGGATCCGTCTGTCGTTTTTTTGCAAGAGCCAAGCGGCAAAGTAAAAAGTAAGCAAAAGGCGGCAGACAAGAGGCAGCAGGTGACGGATGGTAGAAAACGGTTTAATACGGTCATGATTTATTTATTGTGATAAGATTAGAAAATCTATTTTTGCTTTACTGAATTTCCGTAACCAAATTTTATGATAATTTAAATGTTGAAATAAATTGTGGAGTGTTGAGTTAAAAGCGAAGCTCAACACCCACACAATTAAATAGGAATTATAATCTGTTTAAAATCAGTTTTCATTAAAATTGGTTTTTTTATATTTTATATAGTTAATTTAAGTGCAAAAAAACGGACTCTTGAAGTAGTACGCAATACGATAAATGCCTTATTTTTACCGGTGCAAAGCGGGTTGGACGTTTTACACTACGCTCACGTAAAATAATTTTACTCCTGTCTTGATACCGAGTTTAATACCCGCAGGCATATCCCCCTCTTACTTTTTTTCTATGAAAAATATTTTATTTCTTTTTTTGTGCATAATGTGTTGCCTGCCGGTGATTTCTCAAACTTTGACGATACTCAACAGTTCTAATTATGGCGCTGATAAGGACGTTATGACGAGTCCGATTACAGATATAGCGAGGGATGCGCAAGGCTTTTTATGGCTCTCCACCCGTATTGGTTTGCAGCGTTTTGACGGCAATAAATTTTATAATATACCGCTCAGCAATGACGCGAAAGGGCTGCCCGACAATCATTCAGTACATTTTTTTAATCTTAAAAACGGACAATTATTGATGTCGCACAGCAAAGGCATCAGCTTTTATGACCCGGCACAAAATATTTTTACGCACCCTATTCAAAGGAATTTTGCCCCAACGCAAGCATTAATTCCCGTTGGCGAAATTGCTGATAGTGCCGAAATAATTTGCTACAATCCGGACGGTTTTATGATTAGTTTTGATGCAAAAACAGGGATTGAAAAAGCACAATATCCCGTTGGTAAAATTTCCAACTACGCATTAAAAAAGGGTGTAGATAAAATCAAAACGCTATTTTTTTATTTTACGGGAAATCGGCTCAATGTTTTTGATTTTACTGCTAAAAAGGTGATTCAAACGCTGCCTTTTCTCAATAATGTTTTGGACTTACACCCTATTGATGACCAAAATGTTTTAATTTTACGTGAAAATTGTTGGCACATATGGAATTTAACGACTAACTCGTTGAGTTCGGTAAATACCTACCCTGACAAATACAAACTCCCGAATTCAGGTATAACTCCTTCGATACAAACGGTATCCGACAGCAAAATCATTGTAGCATTTGGCAATAAATTGATGGAATTTGATGCCGTAAAAAAGAATTTTTCGACCGTTTTTGTGAACCGCGAAAGACAGGACTTTATTTCTATCGGGTACTACACGAAGCTGTTTGTTGACGAAAAAAAAACGTTATGGGTTGCCTCTAATTTAAGCGGTTTGTTGCGGGTAAACAGTCTTAACCGTGCCATCAAATATTACGGAATGGCTGACCGGAAACTGAATTTTACAAAGTGTATTTTGGTCGATAAAAAATGTAACCGCGTAATAAGCGGCACTTACGGACACGGGATTTTGATTTTTGATACGCTGCAAAAACTCGTTAAACGGATACCCGTCGTTGATCCTCAGATCATCAACGAAAATATCGTGACGACAATGGCAGATTTGGATACTGCGCATTGTTTATTAAGACTTTTTTCTTCGCCCAAATTTTATATTTTGAATAAAATAAACGGTCAAATTACCGTTTTGTCATTGCCGGTTCCGCTCAAAAACTTGGCTGCGGGCTATTACAGCCTCATAATACCCGCACCGAACGGCTTTTTCTATTTGTCCAAATCAATGAATATACTTTACCGGATGAGCTACAAGAACGAACATTTATATTTTGTTGATTCAGTTTTAAACGTATCCGGTAATTCGGGTATCATTCAGGAAAACGGCAATATGGTTTGGGGTGAGGACGATTCAATTCGCTTTTACCGAGAAGGCAAATATACCCGACAATATCTCGGTAAAACGAACTTCCGCCACATTGCACAAGACACAAAAGGTACAATTTGGGTCGCAAATGAACATAATTTGCTCGAATTATCCCCGCCTCAATATAATATAAAAAAAATGTGGACGACCGAAAACGGGCTGCCCGACAACAATATTTACGCCGTTGCGATAGACAAAAAAGACCGCGTTTGGGTCAGCCACAACAAGGGTATATCGGCTATCAGCGGCTCTGTTTTAAATCTTAACAAGGTGGATGGTTTGCAGGAAAACGAGTTTAATACAGCTGCCGTCACACAATCGCCCGATGGTGAGTTGTTCTTCGGTGGCGTGAACGGCATTTCCAGCTTCTATCCCGATGACGTTTTAGCTTTGGCTGATACCCCCTCAATATCCGTGACCCAAATCCGCATTAAAGGTGAACCGGTTTGGCAAGACAAAGCGGTTTGGCAAATGCCGCGTATTGAGTTGGATTATACCCAAAACATTGTGGATTTTGAATATGCCGCTTTGGGCTTGTACGCCACCGAAAACTATAATTATCAAGTCCGTTTAGAAGGGTACGATGCGGTTTGGATCAATATGCTCAATGCAAAATCGGTGCGTTACCTGTTGCCGGCGGGTGAATATTGGCTTGATTTATACGCTTCAAGAAGTTTTGACCCGAACGCGAAACCGATCAGACGCATTTTAGTCGTCGTCAAACCTCCTTTTTGGCGAACGTCGTGGTTTATTTTATTGGCTTTTTTGGCAGCATGCAGTTTTATTTGGGCGATGATTCAACTTTATTTTAAAACGCAGTACCGCAAAAAACTGAACGAGTTGACCACGCAAAAGAGAATTCAATATGAAAAAATCCGTATCAGCCGCGATTTACACGACAATTTGGGCGCGCAATTGTCACATATCGTCCGCAGTATTGAGTGGATTTTGACGCATAAAAAAGCGAACGGTGACAACGAAAATCAGCTTTTGGACAGCATCCAAAAAACGGCAAAAGAGTCTATTTCTCTCCTCCGTGAAAGTATTTGGACGCTCAATACCGAACAAATAACGGTACATGATTTTATCGAAAGACTGAAGAAGATGATATATCAACAGATAAAATCAGTACCTCAAACGACTTTAGTCTTTAAAGAATGTAAAGAAAAAAACAGCATTTTAACGCCTGAACAATCGCTCGCTTTTTTGCGCATTATACAAGAAGCCTTCAATAATGCTCTGAAATACGCTCGTGCTTCCGAAATCAAAATAGAAATAGAAATTATTGAAAATCAGTTTTTTATTTGTAAAATATCGGATAACGGCATCGGCTTTAACGTAAAAACGGCTGAAGGATTGGGTAACGGTTTGGAAAACATGACGCGGCGTGCGGAGAGCATTGGCGCGGTATTTTTGGTAGAAAGTGGGAGCGGAAAAGGGACGGTCATTTCGCTTAAACATTTACTAAATACGATAAATGACTGATTGTGTTAACAACGCCACTGAACCTATCTTTGTGTTTTATGCTTCATTCTGTACAATAATGTTCAAACAGCCAATATGGATACTAAAATCTACATCGCATTAGTAGATGATAATCCGACAAATCGCCGGTCATTTATGCAAATGCTACCGCTCTCGGGCGAAATTGAAATCATTTTTACTGCACAAAATGGTCAGGATTTTTTGGAAAAACTGAAAAATCATCCGCGCGCAACCCAAATTCAATTGGTGCTGATGGATATTGATATGCCCGTTTTAAACGGCATTGAAACGGTGAAAATCGCGACGGAGAAGGTTCCATTAGTATCTTTCGTCATGCTGACCGTTTTCGACGACGATGATAATATTTTTGAAGCCATCAAAGCAGGCGCGGTCGGCTATTTATTGAAAGACGAAAGCATCGAAACTATCGTGTCAAGCATCATTGAGACAGTGCGTTTAGGGGGTTCGCCGATGTCGCCGACGATTGCGCGACGCACTTTACAACTTCTTATGAACCCTAAAAAAAATAAAGAAGATGCCACCGAAATCAGCCCCCGTGAAATGGAGATTTTAGAACTTTTAGTCGAAGGCTTAGAATATAAACAGATCGCTCAACGGTTGTTTTTGTCGAGCCATACAGTGAGGACACACATTTACAACATCTACAAAAAACTGCACGTGACTTCAAAAATGCAAGCAGTTCGGGTGGCGATGAAGAAGAATTGGTTTTGATTTTTCCTTAAAAATATTTCATCATCAAAAAATAATGATACTTTGAAAAACATTCTAATCCAAAACCTAAAATTAAATCATTCAAACTCCCTATTTTTGCGAAAATTTTTCAAGAATGACATCTCAACAAATTCGCAAAGCTTTTTTAGACTTTTTTGCCTCCAAACAGCATAAAATTGTTCCGTCCGCACCGTTGGTTTTAAAAGACGATCCGACTTTGATGTTCACTAACAGTGGTATGGTGCAATTTAAAGATTATTTTCTCGGAAATAAAATACCGCCTGCCTTGCGCATTGCAGACACGCAAAAATGTTTGCGCGTGAGCGGTAAACACAACGATTTAGAAGATGTCGGTTTCGATGGTACGCATCACACGCTGTTCGAAATGTTGGGCAATTGGTCTTTCGGTGATTATTTTAAACCCGAAGCTATTGCTTGGTCGTGGGAATTATTGACGGAAGTTTTAAAATTGCCGAAAGATAGATTGTATGCGACGGTTTTCGGTGGAGATACGAAAGAAGGGCTTGAACCGGACGACGAAGCAAAACAATTGTGGTTGAAATTTTTGCCTGAGAATCATATATTATATGGCAATAAAAAAGATAATTTTTGGGAGATGGGTGCGCAAGGTCCTTGCGGTCCATGCAGTGAAATTCATTTCGATATGCGCTCCGATTCGGAACGCGCAAAAACTGCCGGCGAAACTTTGGTCAATCAAGACGATCCGCAAGTAGTTGAAATTTGGAACAACGTATTCATGCAGTTCGAACGAAAAGCTGACGGTCATCTTGAACCGTTGCCTTCAAAACACGTAGATACCGGTATGGGTTTCGAGCGTTTGTGTATGATACTTCAAAATAAAAATTATACTTACGACACAGATATTTTCGAGCCTACGATTCATTGGTTGGAACAAGAAACCGGCAAAAAATATACGGGCAGTTATGATCGCACTGCGAAAACCGATGTAGCGATGCGCGTTGTAGCCGATCATATTCGCGCCGTAGCATTTGCGATTGCCGACGGTTGCTTACCGTCAAGCGGCGGTGCGGGTTATGTGATTCGTCGAATTTTACGTCGTGCCGTGCGGTATTATTATTCTTTTTTGGATGTGCGCGAACCGCTTTTGCACAAACTAATTCCTGCCTTAGCAGAAAATTTTAAAAATGTTTTTCCGGAACTTATTGCGCAAGAAGATTTTGTGAAGAAAGTGATTTTAGAAGAAGAGAAAGCTTTTTTGCGCACACTTGAATTAGGCTTAAAAAAAATAGATCACTTGATTTCGGATTTCGGATTCCGGATTCCGGAAAATCAACTATCTGCATCCGAAATCGCAGATCCGAAATCCGAAATCCTCGATGGTGTAACTGCTTTTGAATTATTCGATACTTTCGGTTTCCCGATTGATTTAACGCGCTTGATTATGTCGGAACTCGGCATCACGGTTGATGAAGCCGGTTTTGAAAAAGCACTCGCCGAACAAAAAAATCGCTCGCGCTCGGATGCCGAAAAACAAACCGGCGATTGGACAATTTTAGACGAAACACCGAATGTAGAATTTGTCGGTTACGACCATTTGCAGATAGAAAAAACACACGTTTTGAAATACCGCACCGTAAAAGATAAAAAAGGTGAACAATACCAAATCGTTTTAAGTCGCACGCCGTTTTATGCAGAAGGCGGCGGACAAGTAGGTGATACCGGTGTGATGTATTTTGAAGGTGAAAAAATTCAGGTACTCGATACAAAAAAAGAAAACGAAACCATTTTTCATTATGTAGATAAACTGCCGCATTTCGTAGAAGACAAAACCGTGCGCAGCATCGTGGATTCACCGCGCAGAAAATTGATTGAAAACAATCACTCGGCTACGCATTTATTGCACGCGGCTTTGCGCAAAGTACTGGGCAAGCACGTTGCACAAAAAGGATCGTTAGTGAATGAAAATTATTTACGTTTCGATTTTTCTCATTTCGAAAAAGTAACGGACGAACAAATTGCGAAAATAGAAACGATCGTGAATGCAAAAATCAGAGAAAATGTTGCGCGTACTTCCGATGTCATCACGATTGAACAAGCCCGAGAATCAGGTGCAATGATGCTTTTCGGCGAAAAATACGGCGACCGTGTGCGCATGGTGACGATTGATCCGGCTTTTTCAAAAGAATTATGCGGTGGGTGTCATGTACATACAACCGGACAAATCGGTTTATTTAAAATCACATCGGAAGAATCGTCTGCCACCGGCGTTCGACGCATCACTGCCGTTACTGCCGATGCTGCTGAAAAATATGTCAGCGAACAACTTAACGAACTGAACGCCGTGAAAGCAACATTGAAAAACCCGAAAAGCATAGTTGAGCGCATTAATGCTTTGCAAGAAGAAAATAAAAATTTGCAAAAACAATTGGAGGTTTTGATGTTGGAGAAAGCCTCATCGTTGCAAAAAGAATTGCGCACTCAATTCAAAAACATCAACGGTGTGCAAACTCTCATCACGATGCTGCCGATTCATGATGCAAATAGTATCAAAATGTTGGCGTATAATTTGGAAAAAGAAATCGGTGTATCCGTGTTTATTGTCTTCGGAACCGTGAATGACGACAAACCGCAACTCACTGTCCGCATCAGCGAAAATTTGGTGAAAGAACGCGGACTCAACGCCGGCACAATCGTGCGCGAATTAGCAAAAGAAATTAAAGGCGGCGGCGGCGGACAAGCATTTTTTGCTACAGCAGGCGGAACGGATGCGAGCGGTTTAGAAAATGCGCTGGAGAAAGCGAAATTGAAAATATGAAGGAAGAAGTATGAAGTATGAAAAAAAGCGCGCAAAGAAAATTTGATTTTTTTGTGCGCTTTTTGATAACCCGATCCGCTTTTGGCATTTTTTACTTTTAGCAGCATATACTCATCTATGTTTTTTTGTTCGCATAAAATTATTTTTCAAGTTCAAAAATAAAAAAACGTGCCGGAAAAAGTTTTCTCAAAAACGTTTTTCTTAAATAAACTTACGCACCGGACATGAGACCGGCACCATAGCGAGCGAAGGTTGATAAACTTGCGCCGGCATTCCCGTTTTTGAATAAGGGAACACTTTTGCGGTTATAACTTAACCGGTGACAAACTTTTTGTTACCCGTATTCACTCCCGCCTGAATGATTTATTCAAGAATAGATTCTGAAAATGTAACGCGCAATGATGGTTTTAACCTATTTTTGTGTGTCAAAAGTATGTACTGACAGTCATTAGCTATCAGTCAATAGCCAAATAAAAATTATAAACTTCTATGTCGCTTTTATCATTTATCAAACGAAAAATTTTGCGCGACCCGCGTGAACGTTGGAACTATCAATTTGAAAAAGGTCGTTGGGACGGATTGGGCAATGATTCGGAACTCATCCGCCAAAAAGTCGTGAAAAGTTATTTCACTAAATACAAAGAAGGTGGAAGTCTGCTCGAATTAGGTTGCGGACAAGGGCATTTAGTAGATGCCGTTTTTGAGAAAAAACATTTTTCGCGCTATCTCGGGGTTGATTTGTCGGATGTAGCGATTGACGCGGCACAAAAAAGAGTCGGAACAAAAAATATTCATTTTGAACAAGGGGATATGAATGCGCTTGCGATTAATGATCGTTTTGATGTCGTCTTATTCAACGAATCAATTAATTACGCCAAAGATTGCCACAAAGTACTTTCCGATGCGATTAAAAATTTATCAGCTAAAGACGGTATTTTTATCGTAAGTATGCACGAACACAAACGCAGTCAGGAAATATGGAAAGCAGTTGATGATTTGTTTACAATTTCAGACCAACAAATCGTAGAAAAAGGCGAACATAAGTGGCGCGTAAAAGCGTTGAAAGCGAAATTAGTCGGTTAGTTATTTAGTCTTTAGTCAAAACGTTTTGAAGAACTAACCACCGATTAACCGAATACAGGCCAAAAAATAATCTATGACCTTTGCAAGAGACAATTCCGCTTATGATGTTTTAAAAATACGCGATTACAGGCACTATATTTTAGCCCGCACGCTTGTAAGTTTCGGTGTCACTATAATGTCAACCGTCGTAAGTTGGCAAGTTTATGCCTATACACATGATGTTTTATCTCTCGGATTAATCGGATTAGCAGAATTTATTCCCGCATTTATAGTCGGCTTGGCAGCCGGACACGTAGCAGATAATTTTGACCGAAAAAAAATTATGATGACTTGTATTTTTTTATTGGGTATTTCTGCTTTTTCGTTATTTTTGCTTTCTACTAAATTTGAGTTCCTTATAAAAAACTATGGTGTTATTTTTATTTATTGTGTCGTTGGCTTCACGGGTTTAATACGCGGGTTTCATAGTCCGGCAAATACTGCTTTCGGCGCGCAACTTATACCTAAAACATTGTTTTCGCAAGCCGCCACTTATACTACCATGAGTTGGCAAATCGCTAATATCGGCGGACCGGCAGTCGGTGGAATAATTTATGCCATTACCGGTCAAGCTTGGCCCAGTTATTTGTTGGTGGTGCTGTTTGTATTTACGGGTTTTTTTTTGGCAAATACCATTACGAGTCGTCATGTAGAGAAAGAAAAAAGTTCGGATAGCGCCAAGGAAAATATTTGGACAAGCATTCAATCGGGACTAACATTCGTTTTCAACCATCAAATACTTTTGGGTGCCATTACTTTAGATATGTTTGCGGTTTTATTCGGCGGTGCCGTGGCGATGCTACCCGCTTTTGCGAAAGATATTTTATATCAAGGACCGGAAGGGCTGGGTATGATGCGCGCAGCACCTGCAATTGGTGCTTTAATCATGGCTTGGATTTTAACCCAGTTTCCGATAAAACAAAATGCCGGAAAAATGCTTTTATTTTCGGTTACCGGATTCGGTGTTTGTACTATATTTTTTGCGGTTTCTACTAATTTCGGGTTTTCATTACTCATGCTTGCCGGTACGGGATTTTTTGATGATATCAGTATGGTTGTACGCGGTACTACATTGCAACTTTATACACCCAATGATATGCGCGGACGCGTGTCATCTGTTAACGCGCTTTTTATCGGTTCGTCAAACGAACTCGGCGGTTTTGAATCCGGTGTTGCAGCGCGATTTATGGGTTTAGTACCTTCCGTCATTTTCGGCGGTGTGATGACTTTAATTGTAGTGACCACAACTTGGTTTGCCGCACCGAAATTACGCGATTTGAATGAAATGAGTTGATTTACGATTTACGGATTTGGATTTATAATTTTTTTGTAAAAATCGTATTCTTACAAAAAAATCCAAAACCCAAAATCCAAAACCCAAAATCCAAAACCCAAAATCATAAGAAATGTATTCTGAAATTATTTTATCGCACAACAGCGCGCCTTTTCATTTTGAAAAGAAGTCGGATGCACCGATTATTTTGGAAGCGTATAATTCAATGTGCGGCGACAAATTCAAAATTTATTTGTGTTTGAAAAATGAATTTATTTCCGAAATTTTTTTTCACGGTTACGGTTGTGCGGTATCAAAAGCGGCAACTTCTATTTTATTAAAAAAAATTTTTGAAAAAAATATTTCGGAAGCAAAAAAAATTATAAAAAATTATTTTTTTATTTTAGAAAATGATTTTGAAAAAATAAATTTGCATGAAAAAAATATTTTGAAAAACAATTTCAACGAAAAAAATATTTTTACCGAAGAAGAAATATCAGCCTTTAATGCCGTTAAAAATTATCCGGAAAGAAAAACGTGTGCGGTATTGTCTTGGCAAGCGGTGAATAATTTTCTGGCAAGCACCTCCTATCCATAAATTCTCATGAAATTCAAAAGCCTTTACGTCGCCGCCACCTCGCAACACGTCGGAAAAACAACTTCCACGCTCGGTTTAGCATCTGTGCTGAAATCACGAGGCATGAATATCGGTTATTGTAAACCGGTTGGACAAAAATTTGTATTGAGCGATGGTTTAAAAGTAGATAAAGACGTTGTATTATTTGCAGATTTACTGAAATTTCAGATAGATCCGACGCTCCACAGTCCGGTTATTTTGGGTCAGGGTACGACTTCGGAATACTTGGAAAATCCGGATAAATTTAATTTTCGCACCGATTTAATTTCGGCAACTCATAACCTTAAACGTTTACACGATTTGATTATTTATGAAGGCACCGGACATCCGGGTGTGGGTGCAACTGTTGGTTTGTCGAATGCCGATGTAGCAAAACTTACGGACTCCGGACTTATAATGATTGCGGAAGGCGGCATCGGCAACACGATTGATATGTTGAGTTTGTGTTTTGAAAAATTCAATCGGTTAGAAGTACCGATTATCGGTGTTATTTTGAATAAAGTAATAGCCGATAAACGCGACCGCATTGAGTATTTCGTAAAAAAATGGTTAGATATAAAACAAATACCCTTGCTCGGTATTTTACCTTTCGATAAAACAATGGGATTCCCGACGCTTATTTCAGTGGTAGAAAGCGTGAAAGGACGTGTTGAATACAATCCGGAATATTTGAACAATATGGTAGAAGGCTCGATTGCCGGTTCACTCATTTCAAGCGACGAATTGGAAGGCAAAGGCCAGCATTTACTTTTGGTTGTCGGTGCATCGCGATTAGATTTAGCTGTTGACGATACGCTCTACGTGATGAAACAAAAAGGCTGGAATAAGCCGCCGTTTTCCGGTATTATCTCTACGGGTTTCGGTGAATACAATCGGCGCACTATTGATTTTATACAATCTTTTAAAATTCCGCTTATCCGCACGATGCTCGAAACATTCGGTGCAGTTGTGAAAATAGATAGAATTGAAGTAAAAATTAATTTGGATACACCTTGGAAAGTGCAACGCGCCGTTGAAATGATAAATGCCAACGTGGATATGGATTTAATTTTGAACCGCTTGCAACAATAGTTCTATAACCTTCAATTTTCAATTTAAAGACACTACCAATTTGCGTTTTTGTTTCAAATAATAGGCTAATGCAAAACGCGCCGCAATCTGTGCCTCGTCCTCTTGTGTCAATAATTCAGGCATAAAATAATTTTTCACGAATCCCGTATCGAAATTGCCTGAAATAAATGCTTCGTGTTGCAAAACAAATTTTCCGAAACCAAGCGTTGTGGCTACGCCTTCGATATGAAAATTATCAATCGCCGTAATCAAACTTTGTATCGCTTCAGCGCGCGTGCTGCCCCAACAAATAAGTTTCGCAATCAATGGATCGTAATATACCGGAATTTCCATACCTTCTACGTAGCCGCTGTCAATCCGCGTAAAATCAGAAAGTTCAGGCGTTTGGTATTGAGTGAGCGTACCGACACTCGGCAAAAAATTATTCAGAGGATCTTCGGCACACACGCGCAATTCAATAGCGTGACCGTTAATTTTCATATCGCTCTGAGTAAAATTTAATTTTTCGTTGCGGGCTACTCGTATTTGCTGCTCTACCAAATCCAGACCGGTAATATATTCCGTTACGGGATGTTCGACTTGCAAGCGCGTATTCATTTCCAAAAAATAGTAATTCAGTTTGTCATCAATTAAAAATTCTACTGTTCCCGCTCCCGAATAATTACACGCCAAAGCCACCTTCACTGCATCGGCACACATTTTTTCTCTGACTGATGCTGTTAAAATACTCGAAGGTGCTTCTTCAACTAATTTTTGATGCCGGCGTTGAATACTGCACTCGCGCTCGAATAAATGCACCGCGTTTCCGTGATTATCCGCCAAAATTTGAATTTCGATGTGTCGCGGTTGCAAAACATATTTTTCTATAAACACTGCCCCGTCACCGAACGAAGATTGCGCTTCACTCACGGCGCGTTGCATTTGTTCTTCAAATTCCGCTTCGTTTTCCACGACGCGCATTCCTTTTCCGCCGCCGCCGGCTGATGCTTTTATCAGTATCGGATAGCCGACTTGTGCCGCCGTTTTTTTTGCCAATTGAATATCCGAAATAGCACCGTCTGATCCCGGTACCATCGGAATATTAAATTTTTGTGCCGCCGCTTTAGCCGACAATTTAGATCCCATCATATTAATAGAGTATGGCGAAGGACCGATAAAAATAATTCCCGCATCACTTACAGCTTGCGAAAATGCGGCGTTCTCGCTCAAAAATCCGTAACCGGGATGAATACCTTCCACACCTAATTTTATTGCTGCTTCAATAATTTTATCCGACCGTAAATACGATTGACTCGAAGGCGGCGGACCCAATAATACGGCTTCATCGGCGAACAAAACGTGCGGGCTGTTTCTATCCGCTTCCGAATATACTGCTACGGTTTTTATTCCCATTCGGCGCGCCGTACGCATTATGCGTAAAGCGATTTCTCCTCTGTTGGCAACAAGTATTTTTTTCATTGATTGGACGTTGTACCTTGGATTTTGGACGTTAGGTTACTATACTTGTGCGAAGATAACTTACAGAGATTTGTTTTGTAAATAAAATATGGCAGTGTTCTTATAAAATTTCGGCTTACTTCCATATTCGAGTTACGATATGTAAAAAAATGAAAAAAATAATTTAAAAAGTTTGTAAGCTCAATAATTAACATTATCTTAGGGTCATAATTCGCTACAAAAATTAACTTTTTGTAGCAATAAAAAAATTTTAGTTAAATAATTAAAATTTTTATTTTTTTTCAATTATTGTGTGCACTTTGCGTTATCATTTTTAATTCAATCATATTTCTTCACTTAAATTTTCAGCCGATGAATATTACGTTCGACGAGTTGCGACAAATTAAACACAGTTTACCGCGCGGTAGTGTTTCCAAAATTGCTCAAGAATTAAACAGAAACGAGCAGGAAGTCAGAAATTTTTTCGGTGCGCAAAAAGGTACTTCAAATGATTGGCATTTAGAACCCGGACCGGATGGTGGTGTTATTAATGTAAAAGACACCACTATTTACGAAGCCGCAAAACGTATTCTTCTCAAGAAGGAATTACAATAAGATTGAAATTAATTTATAGCTTTTGAATTAAAGGGATTTACTTCTGTTTTTTAAAATAATTAATCAAAAAGAACCGACTACTAAAAAAGCAACTGCCCACTATAAGTGAAGCAGTTGCTTTTATTTTACGTTAAAAGGCGACATTATTTTTTCTCCGGTATCAAAAACGCCGAGGCTTCCGAATAGTCTTCTCCCGTTTTTTTCCCGATTTCTACAGCTTCTTTTGCAGCAGCCACAACTTTTTTATTTTTGCCGAGTTTTTTGTACAGATGCACCACGTTCATTTCATTGATGAGA
Source organism: Chitinophagales bacterium (assembly GCA_038226035.1). Lineage (GTDB taxonomy): Bacteria > Bacteroidota > Bacteroidia > Chitinophagales > Saprospiraceae > JAAFJT01. The sequence goes on from JBBRQS010000016.1 coordinate 83,973, forward strand.
TTTTTTTCGAGTTGAACAGAACGTTTCGCCCATTTTAAAGCAGTATTCAATTGTTTTTTATCTTCGATTTGTTCATTAAATGTGAAAGCGGCTTCGGCGAGTTCATCGGCACGATCGTTATATTTTTTAAAATATTGAACTGCGGACGAAGCATAATTTATTCTATCGCCTTTCATTCGATAAAATGTAAGTCGATAAAACAAAGCAGTACGCGCAAAATTTTCGGGTTTTGAAAGCGCAATAAGCGTATCTGCTTCAGTAAGTGTAGGCAGATTTTGGTTGTTGTACAACCGTTCGTCCGCTAAAGTTTTTACTTTTTGTTGAATTTCGGCAGGTGTAAATCGGGTTTGAAATATTTTTCGGTTGTGTGCGATGGTGTAAAAAAAAGTATCGGTGGCACTTTCTGCAAAGCTGTAAATAAAATCTAAATTTTCGGGTGCGTATGCATTAGCGGTTTGAGTTTGAAAATAATTTACCGCAACTGTTTGGCGGCGCAAATCCGCCACTTCTTGTAATTTTAAAGCATAAGTTTTTAAAAATCCCGATTCACGTTCGCCGTTTTCGTATCGTTTTGTCCATGCCGATAAGCCGTCGTTGGTGTTATACGCTTTAATACCAATATCCAAAAACTGTTCCGCATCTTGAAAACCGATAGCTTTGTGTACGGCTTCGCCGTCGCCGTTTAAAAATAACAGCGTCGGAAATGCCATAATACCTTGTTTTTTTTGTAAAATTGGTCCATCGCCCGCTTCCATATCCAATTTCAAATTCACGAATTTCGAATTGTAAAATGCCGCCACACTCGAATCCGTAAAGGTAAGTTTCGCCATCATTTTGCACGGACCGCACCAAGTCGTGAAGCAATCTATGAAAATAATTTTATTTTCTGCTTTCGCTTTTGCAATCGCTTCTTTCAAATTATCGTGAATAAATTGTATACCGATACTTTCGGTTTGTGCGGACAAACCTGTTTGCAATATTGCGGAAATTATAATACTATAAAAATATTTCATTTAGATAAATAATTCGATTATTTCACGTCTCCGACCACAACTTTACCGTCGTATCGCGCACCTTCTTCGACGTGTAATTTTTTAGTTTTTATATCCCCTTTGATGTACGAGGTTTCCAGTAGATGTAAAGTATTAATAACTTCAATGGTACCGAAAACTTGTCCTTTAATAGTCGCTTCGCCGGCGTAAATATTACCTTCGACAATACCTTCAGTATCCATGACTAAACGTTTTTCGCAAAACAATTCGCCGATAATTTTACCGTCCACCCGAATATTTTCAGATACACGCAATTTACCTTCAATAACCGTACCTTTTGCGATAATGCAAGTTAAACCGGTGTCATTAATCAAAGTTGTTGTTAGATTAGAAGAAGATGATTCACCTGTTTTTTTTTCGTTCTTAAAAATAGCCATTATTTAGTAAATTTGCTGCGTTTTATAATATTTTCGTTAATTTGTTTATTGAGTGTGTAAAGTTATAAAAATAAATCATACCATTTAAAAATTAACATCTCTTTTGCAAACTCAATTTTTATATATCCATGATTTCGGAAAACATTATCATTTTAGCAATAGAATCATCGTGTGATGACACTTCTGCTGCAATAGTCCGGAACGGAAAAATTTTGAGTAATGTTACCGCCGTTCAACTTGATCACACAAAATATGGTGGCGTAATTCCGGAGTTAGCTTCCCGACAACATCAAAAACTGATTGTTCACGTTGTTAATAACGCAATTGAAAGCGCCGATGTTTCAAAAAATGAAATTAATGCCGTGGCGTTTACGATTGGTCCGGGTTTGCCGGGTTCGTTGTTGGTGGGTGTATCGTTTGCGAAAGCGTTTGCCATGAGTCGCGGTTTGCCGATGATTCAAGTCAATCACATGGAAGCGCATATATTGGCGCATTTTGCGGAAACACCTTTTCCGGTTTTTCCTTTTCTGTGTTTAACCGTTTCGGGAGGGCATACGCAAATCGTGCGCGTAGATGATTTCTATGCTATGACTTTACTCGGACAAACACTCGACGATGCCGCCGGTGAAGCTTTTGATAAAACCGGAAAAATTTTGGGTTTGGATTATCCCGCAGGACCTATCATAGATAAATTAGCGCAACTCGGTACGCCGCGTTTTTCTTTCCCCGAACCGCAAATGTCGAATTACAATTTCAGTTTCAGTGGACTTAAAACTTCAATTTTATATTTTTTGCAAAAACAAGTAGCTGAAAATCCAAATTTTATTTCCGAAAATTTAAACGATATTTGCGCTTCTGTACAAGAAAAGATTGTTACGATTCTTTTGAAAAAATTGCGCAAAGCGGCACGAGATACCGGCATAAAAGAAGTTGCGATAGCTGGCGGCGTTTCCGCTAACTCCGGTTTACGCAACGGTTTGAAATTTATGGCTGAAAAAGAAAACCTGACTATCCATATTTTGCCGATGTCGCTTTGTACCGATAATGCAGGCATGATAGGCATAGCTGCACATAACAAATTTTTGAAAAAAGATTTTTGCGCTTCGGATATTGCGCCGATAGTAAATTTGGCGATTGGATTTTAGTTGGTAGCCAAAAAAAAGCCAAAAGCCAAAAGCTGACAGCCAAAAACTTTATAAACTATTTAAAAATGAAATTAATAGACGGAAAGTATTTAGCCGGTATCATAAAATCGGAAATAAAAGAAAAAGTAGATAAACGGATAGCCGAAGGCAAAAAACGCCCGCATTTGGCGGCAATTTTGGTGGGAAATAATCCGGCGAGTGAAGCTTATGTGCGCAATAAAATTCAATCGTGCGGAGAAGTCGGTTTTATTTCTACGCTTATTCGCAAAAATACGGACGTATCGCAACAAGACATTTTAAATATTGTGCATCAACTCAATAATGATCCGGATATTGACGGTTTTATCGTTCAGTTACCGCTACCGAAACATATTGATGATATGGTAATAACGCTTGCGATTGATCCGAATAAAGATGTAGACGGTTTTCATCCGACAAATTTCGGTAGAATGACGCAGGGTTTGCCGGCTTTTTTACCCGCAACACCGGCAGGTATTCTGGAAATGTTGAAACGGTATGGCATAGAAACTGTCGGAAAAACCTGCGTTGTGGTCGGTAGAAGTAATATTGTCGGCACACCGATGAGTATTTTATTGTCGCGTAAAGGTTGGGATTGTACGGTCACGCTCGCGCATTCGCGCACAAAAGATTTGGCGAAAGTGTGCCGACGCGCCGATATTTTAATTGCCGCTATCGGTATCGCGCATTTTATAAAAGCGGATTTCGTTAAACGCGGTGCTACGGTAATTGATGTAGGTATGAACAGGATTGAAGACGCGACGAAAAAATCCGGTTCGCGGTTGGTAGGAGATGTAGATTTTGATAACGTCGCACCGAAATGTAAATACATCACGCCGGTTCCCGGCGGAGTCGGGCAATTGACGGTAGTGTCACTCATGTTAAATACTTTGATTGCTGCCGAAGGAATTTTGAGATATTAGGTTTGAGTTAAAACTTTTTCGGAAACCAAAAAAAGCCAAACACGAAATAAATTCGGTTTGGCTTTTTTTAGTTAACCCTATCAAATTCCGGTATCAAATAATTACATTTTTACAAATTTTGTCGGAACAACACGATAATTTTTTGTTACCGGCGATACGAAATAAATACCCGTACTTAATTCCGATGCATCAAAATGTAAACGGTTGGCACCTTGTTCTAATGCGCGTGTTTCGGTTTTTATTAAAACGCCGACAGCATTGTAGAATACAAAGTTAACGGTTTGCGCTTCCGAACTGACAATTTCCATTTCGGTATAATCAAGCGTAGGATTCGGTACAATTTTTTGAATCGCCACCGATTGATACTGACTTAATAACGCCGCAGGTTCGGTCGGTTGCAATGCCTGTGTCAATGTTAAACTCGATTGATTGTTCGATGTATTGGTATCCGCAGGTGTAGATGCCGTTAAAGTAGCAGTATCCACTATCGGTACAGCAACATCTAAAACATAATACGATACATCAAGCGTTGCTGTTGTACCGCCGGCGATAGTCGGAATATTCCAAGTCGCACATTTCACGCCACCCGGACAATATATCTGCCACGTTCCGATACTCGCAGTTGCTGTATTGCCGCCGACTAATCCGGCGGGTGTTGCAAGCATAACTTTTACGTCCGTGAAAGCCGTAGTCCCTAAATTTTTAAGCGTAATTCTGAAATCCGCAGGCGTGTATTGTTTGAAACTCGTGAGACTTGAAGTTAAACTAACGGATAAATCTGCTCCGCTTGATCCTGATTGTTGTATCACAGTTACAACAAAACTACAGGTGCCTTTATTGCCTTTTGCATCGGCTGCAATGTATTTAACGGTAGTATTGCCGAACGGGAAAGACGAGCCGCTCAAATAATTGCCGGTTAAACTGACGGTTGCACTGCAATTATCAGTAGCCGTCGGAATTACCCAAGTGACATTGGCGGTTATTCCGGGAGTTAATGCGACGATGTTTGCAGGACAACTATTAAATACCGGAGGTATGGTATCATTGTCGCAATTCGTAGTATTGCTGCAAGCTACTATTTGTTCGTTTACTAAATTCAATTTAAAATCGCCTTTGGTGCCGTCGCTTAAAATAAACGGCGCACTCAATCCGAGTTGATCCGTAATTTGCGTATTGGCACCGATACCTACTTGTGCCGCTTCGTTTCTGCGCGAAATGGTTAGAGCCGAATTGTTATTGTATTTCACTGTTCCCGTCATACTCGTAAAATATTGCCAACCGTTTGCCACGCTTACCGGTTTTCCGGTTTGACACAAAAATAAATTCGGACTGGCGCCTGTCGGTGGCGTTGTAGTTCCACCCGAAAAAATAATATCTACGATATAAGGTTTCCAAGTCGAGTCTCGGAAAGTACCTTTCAATTTTGCCGTTCCGTCGTTGTTCAATTGAAAAGTAATATCTTGGTCGGCGTATAATAAATTGCCGGGACAAGTGGTAATTACTGTTTCAAAAAACATTCCGTAGGGATGCAATTTAGAATCCGAGCAACCGCAATAATTCAATACATTGGTACCGATATATTTTTTGCAATTAGCCGTTCCACCACTTTGCGAATTAACAGTGACTGTGAAAGCACAAGTACCCGTATTATTTTTTAAATCCACTGCCGTATAAATAACATTAGTAGAACCTAAATTGAAACTTGCACCCGCAACGTAATTTGAAGTAACTTTGGGTGTGCCGCAATTATCGGTAGCTAAAGGCGCCACCCAAGTTGCAGTAGCAGCAGCAGCAGCTGTTGTTAAAACAATATTTTGCGGACAAGCCGTGAAAGTCGGCGGAATTGTATCGTTGTCGCAAGGATTGCCGGTGCCGGCACAAGTGATAGTTTGTTCGTTACTTAAAACCAATTTGAAATCACCTTTTTTTCCGTCGCTTGTCAGGTATGCACCACTTGCACCGAGTTTGTCGGTATTTTGTCCGTTCGCACCTAAGCCTACTTGAAATGCTTCATTCCGGCGCGACACTGATACGGCTGCATTTGTACCGAATTTCAAAGTACCGTTCAAGTTTGTATAATAATTCCAACCCGCAGCAACACTCGCCGGTTTTCCGAATTGGCACAATATTAAATACGGGCTGGCAGTCGGCGGGGTTGTTGTGCCACCCGAAAGCGTAATATCCGCCACAACCGGTTGTCCGGTAGCATCATTGAAAGTACCGCGTAAGGAAGCAGTACCGTCATTGTACATTTGGAAAACGACATCCGTTCCGGCTTGATATAAACTTCCCGGACAAACATTAGCAGATTCTATAAACATACCGTAAGGCGCGTTTCGGCTGTCATCGCATCCGCATAAATTATTCGTATTCGAGCCGTTAAATCTTTTACAAACAGCACCCGAAGTTTGAGCCGAAACGGTAACGCTGAAAGTACACGTCGCTTTATTGCCTTTAGCATCGGTTGCCGTGTAAATGACATTAGTGATACCGTTATTAAATGTTGCACCCGAAGCGTAATTACTTGTAAGCGTCGGTACACCACAATTATCCGTAGCTGTCGGTGCTGTCCAAGTGGCTGTTGCCGTTCCGGTTGTAGTTGTTAATTGAATATTTTGCGGACAACCAATAATTATCGGCGGAATCACATCATTGTCGCAAGATTGAGACAGTGCTACAATAATATTGAAAGTACACGTTGATTTATTGCCGACTGCATCTACTGCCGTGTATAAAATATTTGTAGTACCGACGTTAAAAGTTGCGCCTTGTGTATAATTACTTGTCACCGTAGCCGTGCTGCAATTATCCGTTGCGGTCGGTACAGTCCAATTAGCCGTAACGGCAGCGCCGGTAGTGGCAATGGTAATATCGAGTGGACAACCCGAAAAAACCGGTGGCTGAGTATCGTTATCACACACATTTGAAGCCGTACCTTCGCTCAAAAATATCGGTGTAGCATTAAGGCTGATGTTTTGAGTAGAAGTAGTGACGACCGTTTTTGTTTTAAACCAATTCCAATCTTGACGATTTAAAACGGCATTAGTAACACCGCCGGGAAAAGAATAAACTGCCGATGCTGCTTCACTTAAATCAACGGTCGTTTTTGCCCAAATAACGTAAGTATATTTCCCGTCTGTTCCTTTAAAAGCAGCACCGCCTATGGTGGAAGGTAAATTCAAGGATGCGGTTTTTGCGGCATCATATTTTTTTCCGAATAGAATTTTACTCGTCGTGCCGTAAGCAATGCCCTCATCATTCACTTTTGCACCGTATTTATTAGCCGCATCAAATTTTTGATATAAACCCATGACATCAAATTCGCGTTGAGCATTATCATAGGTCGTTTCTTCGGCTATTTTGAAAATGTGCATTTGCCAGATATCGTTCTGAACGCAATTGATATAGGCTTTTATAATCCAATTTTTTTGAGCTTCGTTGCTGCCGATATAATCACCGAATTGCTTTCGCGGCAAGTTAGCTTCCGTGATGATGAAATTCTTTTTAGGATATTTCAGACCGTCGTAACCGTATTTTCTTAAAACGGCATCGTAAAGTTCTTTTGTACGTGCCGGATCAATTCCCGCCGCATCAGAGTGGCGGAAATAATCGAATGCGCCGCGTTGTACATTGTATGCACGCAAAGCATCATCGAAATGCGGATAAACGTGATATCCGATTCCATCTATATAAGCACCGGCACCGAACGGATATTGTGCCGTTACTTTTCCGTTATCCGGATTATCGGTATTGCGCAAAATCGCATCCATGAACGACGCATAACCTAAACCGGAAGTTACGACATACGCATTCGGGTCTGCGGTTTTAATGACTTCATAAGCGATACGCAAAATGCGGATATAATTAAATATCGGCGCGCGCAATTTGTATTCGCACGGTGCCGGATTTCTATCCCACCAATTGCCGACCGGATCGCCCGGATTTCGCCAACCGAGATTGCCCGTAAAATCGAAACCGGGTTCGTTCCAGATTTCATAAAATTTTACGTAATTTTTGTATTTGTTTACGAGTTTCCAAATATACAACGCCATATAGTTATTGTCGTTGACGGGAGTTCCGTTTTCGCCGTTATCCCAAATCGGTTCGTACATATTTTTGAAAACCGTGGATTGTTCGGTCGGACAATAAAAAGTCTGGTCGCGGTGTGCATCCGAAGGAAAACCGACAATGAGCGTATTATCTTTTAAACCCAAAGAATCGTAAAATTTAAAAGCATCAAGGCGAATATCGTAACCGTATTGTTCCAAAAAAGATTCGGGTAACGACGGACGTAATGCTTTGGCACCGATACCATCTACGCCGACGTTTGCAACACCGGCAGCAAGAGATGCTAAATCTTGATCAGTAAATCCGGGATAAATATCAAAGTTAACACCGGGACGAAAAACGCCATCATACGGTTTTATGACATCGTTGGCAGTAAAATTAGGTTGTGCCGATAACTTGAAGCAAAATGCGAAAAGCGTTGCAAGGAGTAAGTAGCGTTTTTTCATGAAGAAGTTTGTTTTTAAAAGCCAAAAATAAATTTTGTGTAAAAATATGATTTTTTTTGTTATGAAAAAATAAATTTTTCTACATTGATTTAAAAATTATTTTTTTTTGCGTTCAGATAAATTTATTTTGTGAAGCAAAACCAAAATAAAAATAAAAAGGCGTGCGTTTTTTTTAAAACACGCGCCCTTTTATTTTTGAGAAAATATTTTTCAAGAATTTCTTGAAAAAATTATTTTACAACTTGAAATAATTTTGTTCTCCAACCATCTGTACCATAAACAGTAACGAAGTACGTACCGTTTGCCAAATTTCCTATATTCACTTCTTGAACGCCTTTTTGTACGTTCGTAAGTTTTGATTGCATAATGGAACGACCGATTTGATCCGTAATATACAAATTCACTTCTTTATTGTTTTGAGCCAAATCGAATTGAAGCGACAAAATATTATTTGAAATCGGATTCGGAAAAACTGTTACTTGGTTTTCTGCCCATGCTGCTAAATCGTTGATACCGGAAGTTTTTGGCGGTATAAAACCAATAGTATAAGCCCTAACCGTATTTTTTTCGGAAGTACTCCATCTTGCATAAAATTGATTAGCTTGTGTGGTTGGGTTATAACCGTAAATTAAATCTTGAAAAATCCGATTTTCTACCCTTGGTGCAGTAGATGTATATTGCGGTTGTTTTGTATTGGCAGACCCCGAACCATCATAACGCACAATAACGGCGTAAGTAGTGTCATTCAAAAGTTTTACAGGTGTTTTCAATTCCAAATAAACCATTGAATCCGGTTTTTCAAATCCTGTAATTTTATATCCCTGCAAAGCCTTAGTGGTAGCTTTAATGGTATTGTAATCCAATTTATCGTAATTATTAAAATAGTCATCAGGAAACAAAGCTAATTGCATACCGAAAGTATCTTTTTTAGGAATATCTGCCCAATTATGAATGGCAAAACCTAAATGGGTAATTGTTGTAGCTTGGCTACCGGATTGAAAAAAGTGTCCTACGTCAAAAACTAGACCGCTATTTAAAAATGTTGCGGAGTCCGTAGCTGTATAGCCGGTCGGTTTCAAGTTATCTTGTGCATATATGTAATCAGAGATAATAAAACTGTCAAATAGCGTATCGGTATTTACGCTGTTCGAGTACGCAACTGTATATCTTCCTTTTTCGTTAGGGTAAAAAAGCGGCGCGGTTGAAACGCCCGAACTGTTTTGAGCCTTAACAGTATCAATTGTGCCAGTCGTTATGTATAAGATACCGCTCGGAGATTTGACATTTGCTTTTACTAAAACCTTTAAATATGGAGTAGTGGTAGTATTAGACATTGTTACAATTAAAGGTACCGGCACAGAATCTTTGAGCGGAGAAACATAATTGTAAGTAGTTGAGGAATTATACAGTGATGGTATAGCGAAAGTCACCGTCGTAATTGTTCCGGCATTTATGGCTTTTACCATTTTTTGCGCATCTTCATAGCCAATCATGGCGAAAGGAATTTTTATGGCAGCAGTATCTGTTTTGCCTGTCTGAAAAGGTGTTTCGCCTAAACGTACATAAACTAATATGCCTATCGCGCCGGCAGTTTGAGCATTGATAACTTTATTATAAAAATTGCAAGTACCGCGCCGAATGAGCACAATTTTTCCGGCAACATTATTTGAAATTTTGTTACAACCGATAAGGCGCATCGTGGAATCCGTTACCGTAGAATCAATACCTATGGCTACATTTCCCGTAATCTTTTGCCCCGGTGAGAGTTTAAATTCAAAATCAGCTGCAGCTACGCCAAATATGGGTCCTGCAATAGTAGCCGGCGCGTTGATAGTTACCGTTTGTTGTGCAAAAAGTATGTTCGCAGCAAGAAACGCAAGACATAAAATATAAAGTTTTTTCATTCTCGAAAAGAGTTAATTATTTAAAATAGTGAAAAGAAAAGTAAATCCGGCGCAAATTAATAAATACTCATTAAAGCCGAAACGATAAAGGATGAATTTTACAAAATAAAATTTGAAACAATATTAGGTGTATTTTCAAGAGATACAAAACCAAATGACATTCGTTGATTTTTTTTTACGAAGCAATGACAAGTTTATAGTTTTTATAAGTAATTTTTAACCACATATGCACACATCAGGTTGTACATAAGTTCACATAAACTTGGATATTTACTTTAACGTGAGTTCGGAGATTTTTGAAATATGATACAGTCCGAATTTTTCCAGCAAAAAAATATAGCCGTACATAAAAAGTGTCGTCAGACACGAAATATTGGTAGCGGCGGGTTTCTAACCCGCCGTAAAATTAACCATGTTTTTTGAGTTCCGTAGGAACGGCATATTTTGATTCAATAACGACGTGAAATATGCCGTTCCTATGGAACTCTCTTTGTTTTTCGCATTTACGGCGGGTTGGAAACCCGCCGCTACCAATATTTCACACCTACGGTGCTATTTTTTTATAAAATTAGGAACGAATCATTACACAAATCTCAGAACTCACGTTACTTTAATAAAAATCACGAGCGGCTAGGTGACCTTATGTACAACCTGATGTGTGCATATGTGGTTAATTTATACCGATTTATTTCAAAAATTATTACCTAAATCCAAATTCAAACTCAATTCATTACCTGCATTTGATTCACATTTTCAAAATGCCTGAAATCTACGGGCGTGAGCGAAGACACACCTTGTTCCGCCATGTACACACCATATATAACATCTACTGCCGACATCGTAGCTTTGTTGTGCGTAATGACGATAAACTGAGAATATTCCGAGAATTTTTTTATAACCCGATTGAATTTTTCTATGTTGGCATCATCTAAAGGTGCATCTACTTCATCGAAAATACAAAACGGCGCGGGTTTGTATAAATATAGTGCAAAAAGAAAAGCGATTGCCGTCAAAGTTTTTTCACCGCCGGAAAGTTGCGCAATGCTTTGCGGACGTTTTCCTTTAGGTTTAGCAACGATACTGATACTTGACTCAAGCGGATCATCGGCATTGGTGAGTATTAAATCTGCGGTATCTTCGGAGTCGAAAAGACTTTTAAAAACTTCTATGAACGACAGGCGGACGGAATTAAAAGCTTCTAAAAATTGTGCAGTAGCTGTTTCTTCAATTTCTTTTATCGTTTGCAGCAAATCTTTTTTAGCGTTATTGATGTCGTCACGTTGTGCGATAATGGTATCAAAACGCTCTTTCATTTCGTTGTATGCTAATACGGCGAGATGATTTATTTCGCCAAAACCATCTAATTGGCGTTTTAAAGCGGATACTTTTTTTTCTAATTCTTCTTGGTTAATTGCCGTTTGTTGGTTGTCCGTATAGTTGGGTTCAAAATTTTGAACACCTACACCACCAACCACTGACCATTTATTATTACTAACTTGCCACTGCACAGAAAATTCTACTTCCGCTCTTTCGCTAATAGAATTAACTTGATATTTCGTATCGCTAAATTTATCTTTTAATTGATTGACGCGCACTTGTAACTCCGATTTTATTCTGTTCAATTTTCTCAAATCATCTTCAAAAGTATTGATTAGATTTTTCTTTTGAAAAAATGCTTGCTCGGATTCTCCTAAACTCGATTGTTTTTCTTTTCGCAATTTATAAAACGAATCCAGTTGCGTCTCAATTTCTATTAAATGTTCGTTTTGTGCAGTACGTTCAGTTTCTTGTTCGGATAACTGTTTGAGCGCGATATCCAAAGCCGTTTGTGCTTCTTCGATTTGTTTTTTTCTGAAAACGGTTTCCCTGTTTAGTGTTTCCGTTTTATTTTGTTGCCGTATAAAAGCCACATTTTTTTCGTTGTACACACCCGCCAAATGCCCGGATACATCGCTGATGTTTCGGAAAGCGGCATCGGCTTGTTCGCGTTTTTGTTTTTCTGTGTCGGCGGCGCGTTTACCGTCAAAAAGTTTTTCGGTTAAGCCGTTAATATCCTCGGAATATTTTTTGAGTTGTTGCTCCGACATTTTTTGTTTGTCATCGGCTTCTGTCAATGAATTGGTAATGCGGTTCATTTCCGATTCGGCTCGAATTTTATCTTGCCGAATTTGATTAAGTCGCACTTGTTGGCGTTGAAGTTCTGCGCGCTGATCGTTTGATTTTAAAGCGTTGAGTTCCTGCCGTGTCAGGGCAGTTTGTTTATCGAGTGTTGCCGTTTCGGTTTCGTCTTGTTTAATTTCGAGTTCTAAAATTTCCAAATTTTTCTTGCGTCCGATTTTTTTGCCTTCAAACAAACCCACCGAACCACCTCCGATTGAAAATTGCTTTTTTTGTAAAGAACCGGATTTAGAAATATACACACTTGTCTCGTCTGAGACAACTATTTGATTAATATCGGCATCTTCAATAACGTAAACATTCTGAAGCAGAAAATCAAATAAAGTAGAATAAACTGCATCCGCCTGCACCAATCGTCTTGCAATTTCGCCTCCAACGATTTTCAATGCGTCTCCGCTCGTTTGTTCCCCACTTAATTTGTCACCCGTTTGTTCCCCACTTAATTTGCCGCTCGTTTGTGAGACGCGATAAATCGCGTCTCTACGTGTTTCAATCATGTCCAACAGAAAGAAATTCGCTTTTCCTTTCTGCGCGGTTTTCAATAAATTTATAGATGCCCAAGCTTCTTCCGCATTCGCGGCGACATAATAATTCAAATAAGGCTCTAAAAAAACTTCTATTGCGGTGCGGTATGGTTCCGGCACATAAATTAAATCGCCGAGTAAAGGCAAATTTTTTTGCCCGTTTTTAGGATTATTCAAAAATTTTATGGACTCCGGAAAACCTTCCAAACTTTCAACCATACTCAAAGTCAGTTTAAACTCGTTGCGTTTGGCATCCAAACGGCGGTGAATTTGTGCCGCTTGTTTCACGAGTTCATCAAGTTGTTTTTGGCATTTTTCAATATGCGCTAACCTATTTTCTTCACCGGTTTCAATTTTCTTTACTATTTCCGTTTGTTTGCTTTCGTCGGTTTGCCCATCCGAAAGTCGAGATGTGAGGCGTTCGCGCTCGGCAATCTGCTGTATATTTTTTTGTAAAGAAATAGAAATTTCATTTTTCAATCCGTCTATTCGGTTATGCAGAATAGCAATTTGTTTTTCATACTCGAAAATAGCACGTTCCGAGTGTTGTTGAACGGCAATAAAATTATCGCGTTCCGACCTGAAATTATTTTGTTCAGCGCGCGCTTTTTCCACAGCCGATCTCGCTGCCGACAAATCGGTATTGAGTTGCATTTCCGTATTTTTTTCAGCGGCATATTCGCGCTCACAACCCGAAAGTTCGGTTCGACTTTGTTCGGCTTTCCGCAAAGCGGCGTTGCGTTGTTCGTTGAGCCGGCGCAGGTTTTGGTCCGTAAAATCTATTTTTTGAGTCGTGGCGCGTTTGTCGTTTTCGGCTTCCCGAAGTTCGAATACCGTTTTATTCAAATCGCGCTGATTTTCGGAAAGTTTTTGTTCAAACTCAATATTTTCTTTTTTTATTTGTTCAATTTGTGTTTCTAATGTAAGGGTATTGATGTCCGCTTGACGATATTTATCGGTTGTACCGGTAAGTTCTTTTTCGGTAGCGGTGATGCCGATATGGAGTTGAGTGAGTTTTATTGCAGCCAAATCCAAGGATAAATTTTTGTATTGCGCTTTAATATCGAAATACTTTTGCGCGTGTTTGGCTTGCGCTTCCAATTTTTTCAGATTGGCTTTTATTTCGTGTAGTAAATCTTCGACGCGATTCAAATCTTCTTCGGTGGCAGCGAGTTTATTCGTCGTTTCGTGTTTACGTGCTTTGTATTTAGAGATACCTGCAGCTTGTTCGAGCATCGAACGACGAAAATTGAGCTTATCGCTCAAAATATCGTCCACCATATTCAATGCGATGATGGAATACGAGTTGGAACCGATACCGGAATCCATGAACAACGTTGAAATATCTTTCAGACGACACGTTACGCCGTTCAAACGGTATTCACTTTCACCGGAAGCGTATAGAATGCGCGAAATAGCGATAGATGTATATTCGGTCGGTAAAAGATTTTTAGTGTTGTCGAACGTGAGTGTTACTTGCGCGTATTGTCCGGGTTTTCTTTTTTTTGTACCGTTAAAAATAACGGAATTCATTTTATCGAGTCGCAATTCCGTACTTCTTTGTTCGCCCAAAACCCAACGAATGGCGTCAACGACATTGGATTTACCCGAACCGTTCGGTCCGACTATACCGATAACGTTTTCATTGAAATGAATAACCGTTTCGTTGGCAAAAGATTTAAAACCTTTTATTTCGAGCGAGCGTAAGCGCATAAATAGTTTAGTCGGTTAGTCGGAAAGTCAGTTGATCGGTGAGTCAGTTATTCAGTTAGTCGGTTAGTCGGTTAGTCGGTTAGTTTTTAATTTTTGACTAACCGACTAACCGACTATTTTAAAAAAGTTCGCAAAAATACACGAATAAAAGTTTTTTTCTGAATTTAAAAAAAAAAATTGCGAGAGAAGATTTTTTGGAAAAGAAATACGATAATAAATTTAATTTTTAAAAAAACTATTTTGGTTCTTTGAAAATTTTTGTGGAAGCATCGAATAAATAACTTAACTGATGTTACGCACAGCCTCATAAATATCGCCGGTTGCGTGTGCTAATGTATATTTAACTGCCGCTCCTCCGGAGCGGATAAAAAAAAGGTCGAATTTTTGTACCTGTACAAATATGAAAGACTTTTATCGCAAATAATCACCTGCACCCGTAAAATTATGTTGAAGAGCCAAACTTTTTTCTAAAAATTTTATTTATAATACATTGAAAAACGTAACAATTTAGTGATAATTTAGCGTGTATTATTGTAGTGTTTTACATCATCAGAACATATCAAATCATGTCTTACAAAATTATCTTACCGTTTTTGTGCTCACTTACGCTTTTAATAAATGCGTGCAAAGAGGACATAAAAACAGGAGCAGTAACCGTCAATCAAAATTCTAATAAAAATATGACTACTGAAATTAAAAATTCTTTGAAACCCGGTCACGAGTTAGCTACATTAGGTGGTGGTTGTTTTTGGTGTACCGAAGCGGTGTTCAACGATTTGCGCGGTGTGGATTATGCCGCTTCCGGTTATGCCGGTGGCGCTAAAGATAATCCGACGTATCGGGAAGTGTGTTACGGCAACACCGGTCATGCCGAAGTGATTCAAATTGCATTCGATCCGGCGTTACTGAGTTACGAGGATTTGTTACGCGTTTTTTTTCATATACACGATCCGACGACGCTCAATAAACAGGGAAATGATGTCGGTACGCAATATCGATCGGTTATTTTTTATCACAACGATGCGCAAAAAAATGCTGCCGAAAAAATCATTAAAGAAATAAGCGATGAAAAACTCTGGGATAATAAAATCGTGACGGAAGTATCGCCGCTCACTAAATTTTTTATTGCAGAAGACTATCATCAAGAATATTTCAAACTCAACGGACACGCGCCGTATTGTCAGTTTGTTATTTCGCCTAAATTGGCGAAATTTCGAAAAAATTTTAAAGACAAATTAAAAACAGCAGGATAATTTACAGTCGTTTTCAAGAAAAAATATTTACTTTTGGCGTTCAAAGTGTCCGTACCGAAATAAATAAAATTAATGTTTGATAATTAATTGGTTTTTAGTTAAGGGCTGTACATACGGTGTGTAGCCCTTTTTTAAATTAAAATTTTAAATGAAAAAAATCGTCGCTTCGTTTTACTTTTTACTATTTATTTTGTTCACCGGAAATGCTCAATCGTTGAATAATCAGAAATTTATTGAAATTACGGGTTACGGTATTACTGCAGTGGAGCCTGATGTAATTTATTACAACATCAGTTTGCCCAACTCTAAAACCGAGCCGAGTGAAGATAAAGAATTGGCAAAAGAAGACAGTGTAGATGTGACGGTCGAACGGAAAATAAATGAGGATAATAACTTGAAGTGGATAAAAATCCGCGAAATTCTCGGTCAGCAAAAATTGACGGAAGAAGGGGATCCGGATGCCAAAAATTACACGATAGGTAACAAACAGAATATTTTCAATTACACAAGCGGAAGTACAGATGAAGAAATAACCGTTAAAGTGCCTATTTTAAAAAAATTAGATGTTTTAGTAAAGCAACTGAAAACAGTGAAAGGTTGCAAAGGCAGCATTAATAAAATTGATAACTCTAATCTGATTGCTTTGCGCGAAGAAACTCTAATGAAGGCGCTGACAAATGCAAAAGATAAAGCCGTAAAAATTGCGGCTAAGATGAACGTGAAACTCGGCAAAGTGATTCAGATAAATGAACAACCACCTCTCAACAGTCTAATCGCCGGTGTTGTGAAAGAAATGTCCGGTATCGGTCTTAATCCGAGCAGCTTGCTCAATAAAACTAAAAACAATAACGGGAAAATGTCGCTCACCGAAAGTATTGTCGTGCGCTTTGCAATTGAAGAATAAATCCTTCGGAAATGGTAAATTGTAGATGGTAAATGGTAAATTTTTACTTTACTATTTTGCATTTCGAAGGATTTACCATTTTGCATTTACCATTAAAATTAATATCCCGCTAAGGTTAATAAATCTTTGTAAGAAATATTCAGGCGATTGACATCGAAGCTGTCTTTTCCGTTCAAAACGCCGTTTTCGGTGTATTGCCAAATCATGAAATTATTTTTCCAATTGACGGGAATACGCGGTAAATCCGAGTTTTTGTTGTAATCCGCCACCCACAACGGGTATCGTTCAAATCCGGTCGGGCTTTTTAAAATATCGTCCCAAATTAATTTTGATGTATAAATAATCGGCGTTTTTCCGGTTGCATTCTCAACGGCTTCTAACCAAGTATGCATGCGCGCAACAATCGCTTCTTTATTTTGAGTGATAGTAGTTGAATTACTAAATTCGGATGGCAAAGGTTCAACGTCTAAAACCGGTGGCAAAATTCCTTTTTGGCGATAATCTATGCCGGCGTTTAAAAAATTATCAATCTCACCTTGCACATCGGTATTCATTAATCTGAAAAAATGATATGCGCCGCGCAAAATATGATAATCGCCCAAAGCTTTTATGTTTTCTAAAAATTTCGGATCGCGATAACCGCTACCTTGCGATGATTTAACAAAACAAAACCAATAATTGGAAGCCACGTCATTCCAGATAATCGGTGAGTCATCGGAATTATGATGCGATATATCAATACCTTCCAAAATTTCTCCGCGATCGAAAGCATTATCAAACAGACTGTTCCAAGTATTAGTGCCGACAATACCATCTGCGGTCAAGCTATGGTCGGATTGAAAATTTTTTACGATATTATCTGTATTCGGACCGAAATTTCCATCCACATCTAAATCATAACCGATTTGGTACAAAAGGGTTTGCAGTACAAAAACATCTTCATCACGTGAGCCGAGTCTTATTGTAGTCATAAGGAATGAAAAATTAAAAATGTTTTAATTATTTACCAAAGATAAAAACTTATTCTGTTTTAATACAGCAATTTCGATAAAATAATTTTCTGATTAAATAATATTTGGGTTTTACTATTTCTACCGCGCGCTCAAATCTTCCGGAAACGTTTATTTATCTTTATGTTTGCACCGGAAGATATATTTTATCGGTACTATCAAACAACGTTTTCGGCGTTCAACCGTTTTAATTTTATGAAATTTTCGATTTTATTTTGTTTTATTTTTTTATGCACTGTCGCGATAGCGCAACGCACCGATTCATCTGTTATAAAAAAAGACAGCTTAGCGACGCAAAAAAAAATAAAAAAACTTGCCTATCAAGACAGTTTTCCGAATCCGCGCAAAGCTTTATTGTATGCCATTATTCCGGGGGGCGGACAAATTTATAACCGCAAATTGTGGTACATTAAACTCCCGATTGTGTACGGTGCCTTGGCTTTCGGCATTTATCAAATCCGGGATAATTCCATTCATTACAATAACCTGAACCTCAATTACCATAATAGCGTCAACCACAAAACGCTCGACGCTACTTTATATCCTAATATCGCTAGTTATTCTCAAGATGCGATTAAGCAAAACAGAGATTTGTATTACAAATCTCTTCAGGAATCTTATATTTTTACGACGATAGGTTATTTACTGACCGGTTTAGAAGCATATACCGCAGCGCATCTTGCCCACTTCGATGTTAAAAATGATATTGGTTTTAAAATAAAACCAAGTATAGAGTCCATTCCTTTACTCGGTCAAGCAAGTGGTATCGGCGTGCAATTTACTTTTTAACGGAAGTTGAATTTAATATACCGGATTTTGGACGTTGGGCTTTAGACAAAGGACAAAGGATTTTTTATCTTTTGTCCTTTGTCTTTTTTATCGTGCAACCTTCCGGTTTTTCGATTGTCTCTT
The DNA here is from genome assembly GCA_038226035.1 of Chitinophagales bacterium. Taxonomy (GTDB): domain Bacteria; phylum Bacteroidota; class Bacteroidia; order Chitinophagales; family Saprospiraceae; genus JAAFJT01. Next base: position 102,400 of record JBBRQS010000016.1, read on the forward strand.
CATTGTCATTAAAAAGTTTTATCTGAAAATTCCCGGTTTTTAAATTTTCGGAATTGAAATTTTTAATACCGTGTATTGCAAAGTACCATTCGTCGTACAAAACAATACTTTCATCTAAAAAAATTTAAGACTCGCCAAGACTAACTCACCTTTGTCACATCAAAGTAAATCAATAAATCACTCGACATTTTTAAAGTTTTTTTAAACAAAGTCTTTATCTTATTTTCTAATGAAAATTAATCTATTATTAATCGCGGTTTTGTTTTTTTTAATCTCCGCCGCCAATGCACAAAAAATATCCGGTAAAATAATGGATGCCGCCGGAAAACCACAAGAGTTCGTGAACGTCATGCTGATGCACTTGCCGGATTCCACCATGAAAAAAGGTGCCGTTACCGAAAACGATGGTTCGTTCGTACTGGAACACATTGATACGGGCAGATACTATATCAATGCAAGTATGGTCGGATTTAAAAACGCCACTACTAAAATATTGGTTTTAGACGCAAAAAATGATTTAGTTATTGAAACCATTGGTTTAAAAAATTTGGACGAAGAACTCAAAACCGTTACCATCACCACACGCAAACCGACGTTTGAAGTAAAACCCGACCGCATTGTGTTCAATGTAGATGCTTCGCCAAGCGCGACGGGTTTAAACGGTTTAGAATTATTGCGCCGTTCGCCCTCAGTGACGATAGATAAAGATGAAAACGTGATATTGAAAGGAAAAAACAATGTCGCGATTTGGATAAACGGCAAACCCAGTCCGCTTTCAGGAACCGATTTAGCAGCGTTTTTAAAAAGTTTACTTTCTGATGATATAGAGGCGATTGAAATTATTTCCAATCCGGGTGCAAAATTCGATGCCGCAGGTACGGGTGGCATTATTAATATCAAGTTGAAAAAAAATAAAAAAATAGGTACCAACGGTAATATTTCTTTGGGTATTCAACAAGGCATTACGCCGAAAGGGGACGCATCTATAAATTTGAATTACCGCGACAGTAAAGTAAATGTTTTTGGAAGTTATAGTTACAATCGCGGTATTTATCACAATTCACTGTACTTAAAAACAATTACAGGCGATACGACTTACACGCAAATCGGCGATCAACAAAATGAAGAAATCAGCAATAATGCTAAATTAGGTGCCGACTTCTTTATTAATTCGAAAAATACTTTAGGTTTTATTATTAACGGGGGTTACAATGACAATAATCATATATCCTCTAACTCTACCGTTATTGCACGCACCGCTTCCAACAAAACGGATTCCATATTAAATGCTTATTCATATGGTATAGGCTTCAATTCGAATATTAATTACAATTTGAATTATCGTTTTGCGGACACGAGTGGACATGAATTGGGTATTGATGCCGATTACGGGAATTTTAAAAATCATAATAAAACTTACCTGCCGAATGATTATGTAGATGCAACAGGCTTGAAAACACTGACGACTAATATTTACCGAAACAATACGCCGGTAAATGTGGATATAAAAACTCTAAAAGTAGATTACGAACAAAAACTCGGAAAAGGGAAATTGGGTTTCGGAGCCAAATATTCTGATGTAGTAACCGATAATGAACTCAATTTTTATAACGTCCTTAACGGTAATGATGTTTTGAATATCGACCGTACCAACAGATTTGTTTATAAAGAACAAGTGGTAGCGGGTTACGTGAACTGGAATCATTCTTACGGAAAATTCGGTGTACAATTGGGTTTACGAGCAGAAAATACGCACTCAATGGGTAATTTAACCGCCATGAAACCCATTAATGATAAAAATGTGGATACAAGCTATTTGAATTTTTTCCCGAGTGTAGCATTGAGTTACACGAAAAACGAAAATAATGCTTTCAATTTAACGTACCGTCATTCAATTGACAGACCGGAATATCAATCGCTCAATCCTTTCGAGTATCAATTGAACGAATTATTATTTGAAAAAGGTAATCCGTTTTTGCGTCCGCAGTATTCACATAGTTTTGATTTGTCCTACACTTATCATCAAGCTGCCACTTTATCTGTCGGTTATGCACGTACCAACGATTATATTACTGAAACCACCGACCAACAATACGATGCGCAATTGAATAAATACCGGTTCTTCGTTACGAAAAGAAATTTAGCTACTTTCGATCATTTTTACGTGAGTATGCAAACGCCTATACCCGTAAAAAAATGGTGGAACATTTATTTGAATACTTGGTTTAATTACGATTTAGTAAAAGCAGATTTCGGAGGCGGAAAAATCGTGGATATAGAAAAACCGGAGGCAGGTTTTTATATGCAGCATACATTCACACTCGGAAAAGGTTGGACGGCGGAAGCTAACGGTAATTGGAGTACCGGTGGAAATTGGGGAACTTTTGTTGCTAAACCTCAAGGTTCAATGGGCGTTGCCGTTATGAAAAAATTTTGGGACGGTGACGGTTCTTTGAAATTCGCTTTCGATGATGTATTTCATACTTCCAAATGGACAGCTGTTTCTACAATCGGTAATCTGACGATACAGGGAAGCGGTACTTGGGAAGGTCAGCGCGTGAAATTAAACTTCGGTTATCGTTTCGGCAGTAAACAAATTAAAGGAGCGCGTAACCACGAAACGGGTATTGAAGCAGAGAAAAAACGGGTGAAAAGTTAAAGCAATAATCAAAATAAAAAAAATACACCACCGGTAACCGGTGGTGTATTTTTTTTAACGAGTACCGATAAAGTTATTTTTTCAAATTAGTTGGAATTGTGGGTTCCACTGATTGACAAATATTTTTACCGTCTTTATCTTTCAAATATATTTCAACACGGCGATTGAATTTACGACCTGTGTCGTCGGTTGTGTTAGATGCAATCGAATCTGTTTTACCTAAGTGATCCGTTTTGATGCGGTCTGCGGCAATGCCATGTGCCGTTAAATAAGCCTTTGCAGCCGTCGCGCGACGCGACGATAAAGCTTCGTTGTAACCGTCCGTACCTTTTCCGTCCGTGAATGCTTTCAATAAAGTAGTTGAAGCAGCATTTTCTTTCATCAATGTAACCAAATGATCTAAAGAAGCAGTAGCATCCGAACGAATATCTGATTTGTCGTAATCAAAGAAAATCCATTTCAAATCACAACTCGGTGCAGTTATTACGGGTGCAGCAGCAGGCGTTATGGCAACCTGTTTCGGTGCTTCAACTGCAATAGGTGCAACAACAGGCGCTGTCATTGCTAAGGGTTGGTTGCAGCTTTTATAAGCTAACCACAACAACGGTAATAGTAACAAACTCAACCACCACCAATTAAATCCGGCTTTAGCTTCTTCGACCACCGGTGCTACGTATACCGGCGGAATTACCGATTTTCTTATTTCTTCGCGTACTACTTTTACTTCTTCTTTTTTCACTTCCGGTTTATGCATTGCTGCTGCGACAATAATGGTTGCGGCGGCGGCAGCAACAGGAACGGCAACTTTCGGTAATTCTATTTTCGGAACCTCTACTATCGGCAATTCTATCTTAGGTATTACTACTACCGGTGGCGGTACAACTACTTTCGGTATTTCAACTTTCGGTATAGCGGCAGCAACTGCTGCTAAAACTACGGGTATTTCAACTTTCGGTATTTCAACTTTCGGTATAGCAGCAGCAACTACGGGTATTTCAACTTTCGGTATTTCAACTTTCGGTATA
>JBBRQS010000017.1:0-101045 GCA_038226035.1 Chitinophagales bacterium
AAAAAGAAATTCAAAAAGAAATTCAAAAAGAAATTCAAAAAGAAATTCAAAAAGAAATTCAAAAAGAAATTCAAAAAGAAATTCAAAAAGAAATTCAAAAAGAAATTCAAAAAGAAATTCAAAAAGAAATTTATTTTTCAATTCGTAATTCGCAATTCATAATTGACTACTCATAATTCGTAATTCGTAATTAAAAAAAATGTCAACAATATCAGATTTGCTTTTTAAAAATATTCACACCAACAACCTGATTTACAATACTTGTTGGGAAGATCCGCGTTGCGACCGCGATTTGCTTGGACTACAACCGGACAGTAAAATGGTAATGATTACTTCGGCAGGTTGTAACGCACTTGATTACGCACTCGATAAACCGGCAGAAATAAATTGCGTGGATATGAATCCGCGACAAAATGCACTACTCGATTTGAAATTAGCCACTTTCGAAAAAACCGGTTGGTCGGATTTGTACGCCATGTTCGGTGAAGGCAAGCACCGCGAAGTGAAAAATATGTACAATGATACCCTGCGCGATAATTTACCGGACTATGCACGAGACTTTTGGGATAAAAATATTAATTATTTTTCCGGAAAAGGGTTGCGCACTTCTTTTTACCAGCACGGAACATCAGGTATTTTTGCGTGGCTTTTTATCAACTACATCAAATCCGGGCGGACAAACTCCAAACTGCTCAACCAAATGTTCGATGCCGAAAATTTGGAAAAACAACGCGGTTTTTATTTGCAACTCGAAAAACGGATTATAACCGGATTTATGAAACGCATCATGAACAGTCCGCTCACAATGAGTATGTTGGGTGTACCGGACATTCAACAAAAAATGCTTTACGATGACGGACGACATACCGATACGATGGGATTTATTCAGAAATGTTTGCGCCATGTATTCATGGACTTGCCGTTGAGCGATAATTATTTTTGGCAACTTTATTTCAGAGGAAAATACGACAACAATGTTACACCGAATTATTTAAAAGCCGAAAATTTCGATACTTTGCGTCAACAAATCAAAACGATAAAAACGCACACGACTACGATTACAGATTTTTTGAAAACAAATTCAGACACGTATTCTCATTACGTTTTGCTTGATCATCAAGATTGGTTGGCGGCGAATAATCGTACCGCTTTAGCCGAAGAATGGGAAACGATATTGAACAACAGCCGACGTGGTACACGCATTTTGTTGCGTTCGGCACAATATCAAATCAGTTTTTTTCCGGAATTCGTAAAAGAGAAAGTTTATTTTGAAAAAGAAAAAACCGTTCAAACGCATAAAAAAGACAGAGTCGGTACATACGGCAGCGTTTATCTCGGGATTGTGCAATAGTTAATTCAATGGTATACTTTCAATAGTAAATGGTAATTACAAAATTTTCACTTGAAGATTACCCATTGTCGATTAAAAATTTACCATTTTGCATTTACCATTGAAAGTTTACCATTTACCATTTACCATTTACCATTTACCATTTACCATTTACTATTAAATAAATTATGTTTTCAGAAATAATTACAACCGACAATATCAAAATAAAAAATCAAGCGGAGCGCATGAACGATTATTACCGTTTTCATGCAAAAATTTACGATTTATCGCGTTGGACATTTCTTTTCGGCAGGAGAAAGATTATTGATAATTTGCCTTTTCATGAAAAAGAGATACTGAATGTTTTGGAAATCGGTTGCGGAACCGGCAAAAACTTGGCATATATCGCGCGCCGTTTTCCGAATGCACAAATGACGGGTGTGGATATTTCGAGAAATATGATCGCTCAAGCGCAAAAAAAATTGCATCAATATGCGGTGCGTACAAAACTTTTAGAAATGCCATACGGTGGCGAAAAAATCAATTTAAAAGTACAACCCGATGTCATTTTGTTTTCGTATTGCCTCACAATGGTCAACCCGGATTTTGAAAAATTAATTACCCAAGCCCTTCACGATTTAAAACCGAATGGAATAATTGCCGTCGTTGATTTTCATAATTCGCGTTTTGCCGGATTTAAACGCTGGATGGGTTTTAAACACGTGCGCATGGACAGTCATCTTTTGCCTTCTCTGAAAAATAATTTTACGGAATTGAAAACGGAAGTACGCAACGCCTACGGCAGTGTTTGGCAATATATGCTTTTTTACGGCAAAAAATAACTTTGTACCCTTATATAAATGGTTTGCTGAATTTTACCACATAGTTCGTATCGGGCTGTACATAGACTACATAGCCATTATTATAAAATATCCCAAAGTGCCTATGTGGTCTATGCACAGCCTGATACGAACTATGTGGTAAATAATTACGAAAAACTTTTAAATTAATCCCGCAACCAATCCTGTCCAGCCGGTTTGATGTGATGCGCCTACATCGCGACCGGTATCGCCGTCAATGGATTGAAACAAATGGTGGTGATTATTCCAATAAATGAGAATCATCGCAAAGCAGAGGATATAACTTAAAAATATCGGAAACAAAGGTTTTAAGGCTGCAAATATATCCGCATCGTGTGGTACTTTTATTTTCAAAACCATAATCGCGATAATAATCGCTAATACCCCGTCGCTGAAAGCCTCCAAACGTCCCGGTTCCATTTTAGGTTTTTGCATGGATGATGAAAGTTGAACTATAATTTAAACTAATTCCTAACTGCAATGTTTTTATATCAATATCCGACATTGTACCGTATTTTTGTGCATTGAAAAAATATTTTTCTACATGGCATTAAATTTATTTTTATGAAACCCATTCATATCGTAGCATTTCTTTTAATGGTTTGCGGTATCGGCGCGCTTACGATGCAGGCAAAAGACGTTGCCACTTACGGTAATTTTTCGTTGGCGCAGCAAACCGGCGAAAAAGTAAAAGTTGCCGGAAAACTGTGTAAAAATAAACCAATGGTTTATAATCCGGTAATAAATGCCAATTTATTTCAGTTTTCGTTGCAAGATGCCAACGGAAAAGAAATGCAAGTACAATTGATGAAACCCAAACCGCAAGATTTTGAATTGTCCGAACAAGTTGTCATTACGGGCGAAGTGAAAAATAATACGTTCGTCGCATCGGATATTTTGATGAAATGCCCGTCGAAATACAAAGACGAAGAACTTTACATGAAGAAGAAAGCAAATTAATTTTTTGAACGATGAACTATGAACGATGAACCAATTTAAAATCATCGTTTATCGTTCCGAAAGTTCATCGTTCATCGTTCATAGTTCATCGTTCAAAAATACATGCCTCAATATATCGGAGAACATTTATTACCGCGTCAAGTCGGACATATCGCTATTATTTTGAGTTTTGTTTCGGCATTGCTCGCAACAGTAGCTTATTTCGTAGCCACTCAGAAAAGAAACGATGCGATGCTTTCCGGACAGTGGACGCGCGTTGCGCGCTTTGCATTCGGCACACACGCCTTGTCCGTTCTGACCGTCGTCGGGACGATTTTTTACGTTATGGTCAGTAAAGAATTTGAATATTTTTACGCGCATTCACACGTAGATAAAGAATTACCATTCAAATATATCTTCGCCGCTTTTTGGGAAGGGCAAGAAGGCAGTTTTTTACTCTGGATGTTTTGGCACGTTGTGTTGGGCAGTTTTATTATGCTAAGATATGCGGATTTCAATATTATAAGGAAAGTTTCGCTTAAATCGAAGCCTTCTTTAGATCCTTTATCCGAAACTCGAAATCCGAAATCCGAAATTTCATGGGAATTACCGACACTTGCCGTTTTATCGTCTGTGCAAGTTTTTTTGGCTTCCATGATCTTGGGTATTCACATCGGTTGGGGGGAACATTTGTATAAATTAGGCAGTAATCCGATTTTATTGTTGCGCGAAGCCAACGATGCACCGATTTTCGCGCAAGCCGACTACATTGAAAAAATTGCCAACACCGCGCGCGGACTTAATCCTTTACTTCAAAATTATTGGATGACGATTCATCCGCCGGTTCTATTCCTCGGCTTTGCTTCCGTGACGATTCCTTTTTGTTTTGCTATCGCCGGACTTTGGACAAAACAATACACCGCTTGGTTGAAACCTGCGATGCCTTTTGCACTTTTTTCTGCCACTATTCTCGGTACGGGTATTTTAATGGGTGGCGCATGGGCGTATGAAGCATTGAGTTTTAACGGTTATTGGGCATGGGATCCTGTCGAGAATATGTCGCTCGTGCCTTGGCTCGTTATGGTTGCCGGTATCCATACGCATCTCATTACGCGCACGACCGGGCATTCTTTGCGCGCGACTTTCGGTTTTTATTTGCTGTCTTTTTTGTTGGTTTTGTACTCTACTTTCTTGACGCGAAGCGGTATTCTGGGCGATACATCCGCTCACGCATTTACAGAAATGGGCTTGGAGTGGCAATTGGTTATTTTCCAATTCTTTTTTCTCGGTGCCGCGTGTTGGCTTTATTTTAAAAACAGAAAATTTATTCCTACCAATAATAAAGAGGAAAGCATTGCGAGTAAAGAATTTTGGATGTTGATAGGAGCGTCGGTGCTTTTATTGTGCGTGATTTTTATTTCTTTTACTACTTCAATTCCGGTGTACAATAAAATATCCGGATTTTTGGGTGAAACAATAGGTTTCAAATCACCTCATTTCACTGCACCTTTAGAGCCCGTAAAACACTACAATAAAACGCAACTTTGGATCGGCGTTTTTATGGGCTTACTTTCCGGAGGCGCGCAGTTTTTGCGGTTCAAAGAAAATAATTTTGCGGCTTATCAATCCAAGTTTTTAAAACATATCGGCATCGTTTCAGCAGCAGCATTGGCGTTGACATTTTTGTCTGCCAAAATTTTAGAGATGACTACTTGGCAACATTATCTTTTGATGTTTGCCGGTGTATTCACACTGATTGCTAACGGGGAATATCTTGTCGTTTTTATGCGGAAAAATTTGAAAGCAGCAGGTTCGGCATTTTCGCATTTGGGTTTTGGTATTTTGATAGTCGGAATAATGTTTTCAGGATTAAACAAGCGTTGGATTTCTACGAACAGATTCGCGATGGAAGGATTATTCAATTTTACGCAAGAACAATTCAATAAAAATGTTTTATTGATGCGCGGATTGCCGATGTTCATGAGCAATTACGAAGTGGTGTACGCATCGGATACCGTAAACGGTAATCGGCGCGATTTTACGCTGCACTTTACCAAACGCGATTCGGCGCAAAAAATAATCTTGGATACTTTTACGACGCATCCGTATATTCTTTATGATAAAAAAACCGGAAAAATTGCTTCCACTAATCCGGATACGCGGCATACTTTGGCTTACGATATTTTCACCCATATTGCCGCATTGCCGCCGAGCGAACAAGATCCTGAAATCGCAAAACGCGAAGAAGACAGTTTGAAATACGAAAAGTACGACATGCACATCGGCGAAGCCTTTACGCCGAATAAATTGACAAAAAAAACACCGCCGTTTACGGTTACAATTGACAGCATCACGGAGCATCCGAAAACTTTAAAATATCAGCCCGAAAAATCGGATATTGCTTTGGGTGTTTATATGACATTACATGGGATTTCAGATTTCGGGCATCAGATTTCGGATTCCATAAAAACAAAATCCGAAATCCGAAATCCGAAATCCGAAATCGTGAGTCATATAATGCCGATTGTATTGGTGCGCGAAAATAACGCTTTTCAGCTGCCGGCAACTGCCAACGAGTTGGGTGTAAGATTGAAAATCGAACCCGAAGTTTTTCAGCGCATGATGGCTGCTACCAGTAAAAATGCCGCACAAGAACTCACTTTTACGGAAGGAGAGAAACAAAAATTCGGAGAAAGCACAATTATTTTCAACGGTATTGATGCCAAACCGGACGTCGGTAATTTTACTTTGCAAGCCGGTGATTTAGCGTTCGGCGCAAATTTGACGATTGAATCGCCGAAAGGTGTTTTTTTGGCAAAACCGATTTATGTTATTCGCGGCACACAACCGATTCCGATAACCGATGACGTACGCGAATTAGGTTTGAATTTCACTATTTCAAAAGTAAAACCGGAAACTCGCCAATTCGTGATAAAAATTACGGAACGCGATATTAAATCCGTCGTTTTTCCGGTCGCTATTGCGGAAGACGCTCCGCGCACAGATTATATTGTTTTGGAAGCCACCGTCAATCCGGGCATTAATTTAGTGTGGATAGGTTGTATTTTGATGCTGTTCGGTTTGGGTTTAGCAATGTATAACCGTATTCGACAATATTCGTAATTACTTGGTAGTTGCCACGTCCTTTAAGACGTGGATAGATAAAAATAAGAAATTTAGGACTTTTAGCTCTTCCAAAGTGATGGATAGCACATAAAAAGGGCTGAAGCCCTAAAAAATTCTCTATTTAGCAATTACAGCAGTCTGAAGGACGCGATAATTGCTAAATAGTTACCAAAATCCGTTGCATCCGAGCTTTCCGCATTCCACAGGCATTACAATTGTACGCAAGGAACGCCTATGACTCAGATTTGATGAATTTTCGCGTGTATGTAACCGCATTCAAATTTATTTAGCCTTGTTATCCATAAAATTCTGATAATTCTCAAAATTCTGTTATATTTTACAATTTTATGATTAAGTTTGCGTATTGTTTTGCGTACATTATGCGTCTTGGTTATATTCGCAATTGAAGCGACAAAACTTCATTATGGCTGCGTCACTCCGGATTTCACTTATAATAAAATTTCATGAAAAATATTTTTTTACGCGCTGTTTTTCTACTTTTTTTAGTTTTTTTTTCAGCCGATTTTCTTCAATCTCAAAATCTTTGCGGTACTACCGTCGAAGATTTGTACGCCAATGCTGCAGCTATCAAAGAAATGCGTGTGAAATATCCTTCGGGTACAACTTCACAGCCACGTGCAGTTTCTTATGTGCCGGTTTGGTTTCATTTGGTGGCACAATCGGACGGTACAGGTCGTATACCGGAATGGAAAGTTTTGGATATGTTGTGCGACTGGAATAAAGCTTATGAAGCAAACGGTATTGCCCTTCAATTTTATTTGAAAGGCTTTAATTACATCAACAACGACGCGGCTTATAACTATCCGCGCAGTCTAACCGGCGATAATGCCGTGCGCACGAACAAAAAAGCCGACGGCGCCAATATTTATATTACCAACAGTGCCGCTGCTAAAGACGGTCAGGGAACAGTTTTGGCTTACTATTCCAACCGTCAATACACGAACGATCCGAGTTATACCAACGATTGGATTGTGATGATAAAATCGCAAGTGGGCGGCGGAACCAGTGCGTTCACGATTGCACACGAAATGGGACATTTATTTAGTTTGCTGCATACTTTCAGTGGTTGGGAGCCGCAACAATTCGTAGCCACTGCTCAAAAACCTTGCGCACCGGTTTACGCCTCAGATAATGTTACCCTCACCGAAAAACACAGTCGGGGCAGCGACGGAAATTGTGCCGATGCCGGCGATTTAATGTGTGATACGCCCGAAGATTATAACTTCGGTTTCGGTTTCAGCGGTTGCACTTGGTCGGGTATTGCACAAGATCCGCTTTGTACACCGGTTATGCCTTCGGAAAAAAATATTATGGGTTATTTTGTAGGGTGTTTGAATAATTTTTCGGCACAGCAGAAAGAAGCTATTATTAATAATTATTTGTACAACAGTGGTCGCCGATATTTGCGTGACTTAAATATAACGCCGAGTTTAACTGAAATCGGTACAACTAATATTGTTTCACCCGCCTACAAAGGCACCGTAAACGGTTTTGATAATATTACGGTGTCTTGGACACCAACGGATGGTGCTACCGGGTATTATTTACAAGCGAGTTCAAGTGCGAGTTACTCAACAAATGAATCACACTTTTTATTAACCGGTTTAGGTACAAGTTTTAATATAAACAGTACGAATATGCCTGCCGGGTTTTTAAAACCCGACACGTATTATTACTGGCGCGTGCGCGGTATGAGTTCCTACAAAAATTGTACAAGTTTTGCATCGGGTATATTTCTGACAACGTCAGGCGTATCTGCCGTAAATAATATTCCGGACGTAAGTGATTTTAATGTTTATCCGAATCCGATAACGAACTCTAAATCCGTTGAAATTACTTTATCTTTGGAAAAGCCTTTGGATGCGGTCATTAAAATCGTGGGATTGAATGGACAAATTATCAGTCAAGAAAAAAAACATTTCGATAGCGGTTTCACAACTGACCACGTTGATTTATCGAATTTGCAAAACGGTATGTTTATTCTGCGCATTGAATCCGACAGAGGCGTTTTGAACAGAAAAATTACGATGGCAAATTAAAAGATGGAGGATATAAGATGTAATATATTTGAGATAAATATCTTGAGTATCCTACATCCGATATTCTATCTATTACATCTTGTATACTATATCTTTTTAAAACAATCGGTAAATATTGCGTGTTCAATATTTGCCGATTGTTTTTCGCGGAGCTTTGTAAATAATTCAAATTTTTTCCTTAAATTTGTTTTTCAAATATTAATTGATATGAGTACAAATGCAGCCGTTTTACCGCAACCTGCCGAAACACAAGAATCAATTTACGTTTCTTTCGATACCTTCTATAAAGAATATAATGATAAAGAGGACGGGTTTAAATACGAATGGAATCATGGTTTTATTGAGAAAACTCAGTCTACGAAACAAAATGAAATCTTTATTATTTTAGCCTTATCTCGTTTTTTTGAAAAAAATATTCTGCCAAAAACAGGAGATTTTTGGTCGGTAGAAGTGGAATATTATGCAGTGCAGAAAAAGCCTTTGAATGTTTTGTATTGCCGGCAAGTGAAATTTTTGAAAAATAGCTGTTGTCTATTTGCTGAAAGCCAGCAGACAATAGCCAACAACTAACAGCTACTATAAAAAATGAAAAAGCACTTACTCATACTTGGTTGTATTTTTTACACCTCCATGGTTTCGGCACAAACCAAATACAATGACGGCGATAAAGGATTTATTTATAATAAAGAAAAAGGTGGGGACATTCGTTTGCATACGCAAAACGGGTGGGATGTGAATTACTTTTTCGGCGATATTAAAAACTATTATACCACTACTTTTTACCGCATCGGTGTAGGCGAATTAAAGCATTATAAAGAACTTTCAAAATCGCTGGATGGCGTTACGCTTTACCCGACTTCGGGTATCGGTTCGTATACTTTCGGAAAACAAAATTATTGTTTTCCGGTGCGATTGAGTTACGGTATAAAACATTACTTAACAGAAAAAGCTGCAGTAAACGGAGTTGCTCTAGGGGTATCTTATTCCGGCGGTTTAACTTTAGCTTTAATGAAACCGTATTATCTCGAATTGAGTAACGGACAAGACGTACAGCCCATTGTCATAAAATATGCCCCTGAAACAGCCGATCAATTCTTGGATATTACGCGCATTCACGGCAAAGCAGATTTTTTTAAAGGCATAGGTGAAACAAAAATAATTCCCGGCATTCATTTGCAAGCCGGTCTTCATTTAGATTGGGGGGCGTTCGATGAATTTTTAAAAGCGGCGGAAGCAGGTATCATGCTCGACGTTTTCGTAAAAAAATTACCAATTATGGTGAATACGGACAGTGCTTCCGGAATTGGCACAACAGATATTAATAAGCCGTTCTTTCTTAATTTTTATATTTCATTTCAATTCGGAAAAAGAGAATGATTGAACAACAACCATCAGCTGCCAGCATTCAGCTTTCAGCCAAAACACGCCGACCGGATTGGTTGCGCGTAAAATTACCTATCGGCGAAGAATACAAAAAAGTACGCGCGCTCGTAGACACGCACAAATTACACACCATTTGTCAGTCCGGCAATTGCCCGAATATGGGTGAGTGTTGGGGTGCCGGTACGGCAACATTCATGATTTTGGGCAATGTTTGTACACGCTCCTGCTCTTTTTGCGCCGTAAAAACCGGTCGACCGACGGAATTGGATACCGACGAACCTTATCGCGTAGCGGAAGCGATAAGGTTAATGCAAGTAAAACACGCTGTTATTACCTCCGTCAACAGAGATGAATTGAAAGATAGAGGCGCGGAAATTTGGTTCAAAACTGTGATAAACGTAAAAGCTCTCAGCCCTAACACGACCATAGAAACATTGATTCCGGACGTAAAAGCCAACTGGGAAGCATTAGACACCATGATCTCCGGCGGACAAGAAGTGGTGTCGCATAATTTGGAAACGGTTCCGCGTTTATACAAATTAGTACGTCCGCAAGCAGAATACGAGCGCAGTTTAGAGCAGATAAAACGCACGAAAACCTACGGCAAGCGCACGAAATCCGGTATCATGGTCGGTTTGGGTGAAACAAAAGAAGAAGTTTTTGCGGCGATGCACGATTTGCGCGCGCACGGGTGCGACGTTCTTACAATCGGACAATATCTGCAACCGACAAAAATGCACCTCAATGTTGCCGAATTTATTCACCCGGATTTATTTGCCGAATATAAAGCAGTTGGTCTTGATTTGGGTTTTCGTTTCGTCGAAAGTTCCCCGTTGGTGCGCTCAAGTTATCATGCCGAAAAACATGTTTTATAAATGGTAAATCCTTCGGAAATGGTAAACGGTAAATGGTAAATTTACATAAAGAGATTTACCATTTACCATTTCCGAAGGATTTAGTGTTCCGGAAAACCGATATTCGGACAATTATTCGGCTTTTTTTGCGTGATATAAATAGTAACGGGCATATTTTTTTTTATGGTAATGCCCGCATCCGGTTCTTGTTTCAAAATATAAGCCGTATTTTGGTTTGTAACACTGGCATCCGGGACAACCGTACCAATCGTTATGCCAACGGCGCCTAAAATAATGGAAGCTTGGTCTGCAGTTTTGCAGGACACATCTTGCACAACAGCATCATCAGTTTCTTTTTTGGAAATTACAACGTCAATTGTACTGCCTTGCGGTACCTTAATGCCTTGTTTAAGCGCGTTTGTAACATCTTCTCCGCGCACGATAACTTTCAAAATCGTACCATCCGATAAATTGGCATCTAAAACAGTGTCAATTCTTGCTATTTTAATGCCCAATTGTTCCAAATTACTGCGGTAAAAATTAATGTCATCGCGTCCGGCAATATCCGGTAGCGTAATTAAATCGCCGGCAGCTTTCGTAATTTTCAGATAAATCGTGCGCCCGCCTTTTACATAAGAATTAGGAGCCGGGTTTTGGTCAATGATTAAATCGGCAGCAACTCCTTCTCTGTAAATAGAATCAGTGACAATATAATTGAAACCGGCATCTTCTAAACTGCGTGAGACTTCGTGTAAATTTTTATTGACGTAGTTACCCACTTTCAAGGCTTCGCCGTGCCGCGTATAAAATTTGAGAGACAAAAATATCAGTATCAAAGCTGCTGCAGTAATCCCCAAAATCTTTCCGAAATTTATCAAAAAAATGCGACTCGTCAGGAAGTAATAAGTTTGTCGCGCTAAATATTTAAGTTTTTCTATCATTTTTAGTTGCTGGTTAGTTGGTTAGTTGATTAGTTGATCAGTTAGTTTGTAGTTTGTAGTTTGTAGTTTGTAAATAATTGCGATTAAACCCTCAAACCGGCAATTAAAAACCAATAATTAAAAACCAACAACTATCAATTAAACCAAATTCTCTAATTGTCTTGTATAAAACTCGGTCATTGTCCAACCGTAATTTTTCACCATTTGCGGTACCAAACTTTGTTCGGTCTGTCCGGGAACTGTATTTATTTCTAGCAAATACGGAACGTTTTCGGTTTCGTGCCAGATAAAATCAATGCGTACGATGCCTTTACAGTTAAAAACTGCGTAAATTTTTGCTGCCGTTGCACGCAAAACTTCTGCTTGATGCTCGTCAATTGGTGCCGGAATAATTTCTTCACTTGCGCCTTCGTATTTGGCTTCATAATCGAAAAAAGCTTTTTTCGAGCGCACTTCGCAAATCGGCAACACAACCGTTTCGCCGCGTGTGTGCATAACGCCGATTGTAAATTCTCTCCCTTTTATAAACTGTTCCACCAAAATTTGATCATCTTCTTTAAAAGCAAGTTCCAGTGCAACCTCTATATCCGCAGCTTTTTCTACGCGACTCATGCCGATGCTCGAGCCACCGTTGTTTGGTTTAACGAAAATCGGAAATCCGAGTGCAGTAATATTATGCTTGTCATACGCCGAATTTTTAAACAAATGTACAGACTTTGCGACATGAATACCGGAAAATGCTGCCGTTGCCACCGTCCAACGTTTGTTGCAAGTAAGTGCGGAAGTTATTGCATCACATCCCGTGTAAGGTAAACCGAGCATATCGAAATACCCTTGTAATTTACCGTCTTCTCCGGGTGTACCGTGAATGATGAGCAAAACAGCATCGAATTTTATTTTTTTACGAGCTGCTTTTAAACTGAAATCATTTTTATCCACCAAAATTTCCTTACCCTCAGCCGTTATATGAAACCATTTATCTTTTTCGACAATGATTTTGAAGGTATTGAAATGGTCGGCATTAATATGTTTTTCCGCAACCGCCGCACTTTTTATCGAAATAACATATTCGCCCGTATAGCCGCCCGCAACAAGGGCGAGGTTATATTTTTTTTTATTGTCTACTGTCATTTTCGGATTTCGGATTTCGGATTTCAAACTCATTATTTTTGACATCGTAAATCGTAAATTTGTTTTGAGTGCGTAAAAGTAATTAGACCTTTTCTAAATTTATAAAAAATTAAAAACTAAAAATTTACAAATGCAAATCCGTAAGAGTAAACCTAAAATTTATACTTTTGTGTCTGTAAGTTTTTAGTTTTTAGTTTTTAGTTTTTAGTTTTTAGTTTTTAGTTTTTAGTTTTTAGTTTTTAGTTAAATTTTCATTTTTCGTTTTTTTAATTTTTAAATAATTTTGAATTACTGGCTCATTAAATCGGAACCTGAATCTTATTCGATTGAAGATTTCCGGAAAGAAAAAATTGTTGTCTGGGATGGCGTGCGTAATTATACGGCGCGTAATAATTTGCGCGCCATGCAAATGGATGATATTTGCATTTTTTACAGAAGCGTTAAGAAACCTGCAGCGATTGCTTTGTGTCGCGTGGTGCGCGAGCATTTTAAAGATCCTACGTCGGATATTCCAGCATGGTTGTCCGTCGAGTTGGAACTAACGCAAATTTTTGAAAAAGAAGTATCTTTAGTTGAAATAAAAACACATCCCGAATTGCAAAAAATGATTTTACTCAAAATCAGTCGTTTGTCTGTTCAACCCGTAACACGGGAAGAGTTTGAGATTATTACGGCACTAAGTTTAAATACTAAATGCTAAGTGCTAAGTGGTAAATGCTAAATGCTAAATGCTAAATATCTTTATCGAAAAATTTTACCATTTACCATTTACCATTTACCATTTACCACTTACCACTTACCATTTACCACTTACCATTTACCAAAATTATATTTTCGCAATTAGCTGTTCGAAATTCGTAACGGGTGAATTGTCGTTACTCTGAATTTTAAAAAAATAAATGCCGGTCGGTAAATCGCCCGTATCAATAATTTTATCGTTAACGCCTGCTTTTAACGAAATTTTTAAATTTTTTAAAATACGTCCTATAATATCCGTAATTATTATTTTTACATCTTCGAGTGTATCCGTTGTCGCGTTAAAAGATATATAATCTTGAAACGGATTAGGAAAGAGGGCGAATTTTTTTTCGATAGAAAATTCAATTTCAACAGCTCGACTGAAAGAAGTTCGTATTTGTTTATCTACCGTTTTTAAACGATAATAAATTTTCCCAAATGGTGGTGCGTTGTCAATAAATTGATATTGCGTTTGGGCTGTATTGTTCCCGATACTTTTTACGGTACCTATGGTTGTAAAAGAAAAACCGTCTTGCGAGCGTTCAATCTCAAAATAGTCATTGTCTTTTTCGTAAAATGTTATCCACTTTAATACTACTTTTTCGGTCTTTTTTTCCGCAGAGAAATGCGTCTTTCCCGCCGGAAAAATCGTGATGTCGCTGTAACTGATGCAAGCCCCATGAAAAATTGTCCAACGTAAAACAATTTTTGCACTGTCCGGCAATTCTGAAAGCACGGCATCGGGCGCGTGAATATTATCTATTTTGACTGAAACACCGTTGAGAACTGTCCAAACTGCTGAATCACCAAGCGCAGGTTTATTCGCTTTTAAAACAAAAATTCCGTTTTGGCTTATACCGTCGGAGCCGGCGTTCGCAAGTGGCGTGCCGATACCGTCTATGCTGACAATACTTTTTTCAGAACTCGAACAACCTGAGGCACCTGTGTAATTATACATCACCGTATGCTTGCCCTGACCCAAAACTGAGGGTTTAAATGTAGTTGTAACAGCACCATCAACAGTAAAAGTACCGCCGCTCGGTGTTGCCGAAAGTATTACGCCAGAATCATCTTCGCAATAAGATTTTTTTAATCCGGTAATCGTCGGTGTAGGTTTATTCATCACGGACATTGTAATTTGATTTGAAGCGGCGTTGGATGTGGTTAAACATCCGGCATTGCTGACTATGTTACAAATAATAACATCATTGTCTCCGAGTGTATTATCAGCGTACAAAGCACTGTTTACTCCGACATTTACGCCGTTTTTTTGCCATTGATAAACCGGATTTGATCCGCCGTTGGTAGGTGTTGATGTAAAAATGACATTCGTGCCGGTACATATCGTTGTCTTGTTTACTGAAATATTTATTGATGGCGTAAGGGAAGTTGTAACGATAATTGTTTTTGTCATCGTACTGTCGCATAAACGGGAATCTTTAACCCGATACGAAATATCGGCTGTGCCGCCGGAAATACCCGTAACAATTCCGTTGTTGACCGTAGCTACATTTGTATTTGAACTCGACCAATATTCGGCGTTAAAACTTGTGCCGATCGGCAAAATGTATGAAGGTGTCAACGATATACTGTTTCCGGAACAAACTGCGGTCGGACCCATGAAATTCGGAATCGGAAGCGGGTAAACTATAATTTGTGTATGATTAGATGTAGAAACATGACAACCGAAAGCATCGCTGATACTATTTATGGTAAAATATTGGGTGTTGGCGGGAAATGACCCGTTATTGATGCTGAAAAGCCTCACTTTAAATTGCGCATTGCCGACGGCATTGGAGGCCACATTTTTTGCAGTATCGAATGTCGAAGAATTATTGATATAATAACTGAAATTGAAAGTATAATTCTGTGCCAATCCCGGTAATTGAACAATAGCCGAGTCACGACTACATATTGCACCGGCGAAAGTAACTTTTTTCAAAATAGGTGTAACCGTGATAATTTGCGACGCAAAAACGTTACAACCTTGCGTATCATAAACATTATACAATACAGTAGCGGTACCGCCCTGTTTTCCGGTTACAACGCCGTTGTCATCTATGGCTGCAATTTTATAATCCGAACTGTTTAAGAAGCCCCAACTTTGGGATATAAGTGCATCACCACCCGCGAAAACAATATGAGGCGTCAGCTGTAAGGGCGTGCCGCCGCAAACAATATTGCCGCCGGATAGTGTTGCGACGGGTAAACTTAAAACTTTCAAATTCACGGTTGCCGTATTGTAATCTCCCGTCGAATTATCTGTGACGCGCGTATAAATCGTTTTGGAAACCGAATTATAGGGCGTACTGACAGCGTTTTTGCCGGCAACTGCATCGGCTGAAGTGACATGATAAGAAACAGAAACACCGCCGGCATTACCCGTAACTTCCGCATTGAGGTTGGTGAGAAAAAAAGTGGCAATGCCACCGCCCGTCGTCAACTCGCATTCGGAACGGTTCGTATTAATAGCAGTAGGTAAAGTTTTTACGGTAGTATTTTGGCGCGCAACGGCAACGAGGGTGAGATATTCAAAATTCTTCTCGCCGCCGATTGCATCTAAAGTATTGGATGCGGCGTGTACTTTTTCAATGCAAAATAGTAAATAAATAATGATAAATACTAAATGCCGAGACCCGAATTTTTTAATGCTGAAAACTGAAAACTGAAAATTGAATGGAAAATTTTGCGCTCCGTAATTTTGCATCATAAATTTATGATTTAACGTTAACCGTTCGTTAAAACAATAGAATATTTAATTCACTTTACCTATTCCGAATTAAGAAAAAAACGCGAATCCTAATTAGTAATTAGTAATTGATTATATCTCCCCTAACGCCACCAAAAAAATTTCTATTTTTTTCCGAATCACCGGTTGCGAGCAAGTAAAATTATTGGTAATAACCGAGAAAACTAAAGTGCGTCCGCCGAGTGTCGTCAAATAACCCGAATAAGATTTTACGCGCGATATAGTGCCGCTTTTTGCGCGAATGCGCGCTTGTATAGATGGAAAATCTTTCAAAAAAGTTTTTAAAGTACCTTTTTCACCCGGACGCGGCAACGTTCCGCCGAAATCACTCGAAGCGGTGCGTAAAATTTGTGCGACTTGATAAGCTGATACCCCGTTGCGCGGCGACAATCCGGAACCGTCTAAAAGAAACATTCCGCGTGTATCAATGCCTTTATCTTTCAAAAATTTCAAGATTTCGGTAATACCTTTGGCGTTGTCGGCGATGCAGGTTTGTTTATAAGCAATAGCGCGCAAAATCGTTTCGGCGCAAAAATTATTACTTTCGGCATTCGTATAGGATAATATTTTTTTTAAAGGTGCCGAAAACCACGTAAAAAAAGTCGTTCGCGGTGCAGCCGGTACAAAATTTTGTAGTTGTCGAGCTTCGGTTGTTGCCGAATCCGTCACCGGGATATTTTGTTGGAGTAGCGTTTTACGCAGATGCCACGCCGCAAACAAAGCCGGATCAGGCACCGCACCGTATGCATATTGATAACCGTCTCCTACCGGCAACGTACCGTTCACGAAACCCGTATTTCCGTAAGGCATCAAATAAATATAAGCGTCTTCGCCACCACCCATAACTGATGTGGTGCTGTTTTGCAATTGAAATTCCGGAACAAACGGCGACATTTCGGTTAATACCGGACGCGCACCAACCTGCGGTTGTTGCAAAAACGAAAGTTTAAATTGATTTTCATTAAAACTCAATCCGCACGGTCCTGCTCCGTAATATTGACCGATGTCTTCAAACAACCATGTCGGCACCGCCGTTTCTTCGCTCCAAGCGGACGCATCGCCGATTATTTTTCCGTCAATTTTATTTATTTTGAGCGTATTTTTTATGATAAAAACCAAAGAATCCAATACTTTAGGCATCAGCATTGTACTGTCAAAAGCCGGACTGGCGAGTGTCGGGTCACCATAGCCTTTCAAATAAATATTACCGTGCAAAATAGAATCTTTAATCGTACCGTCATACTGTAGTTCCGTTTTAAACTTATAGTCTTCACCCAAAATTGCCAAACCTACCGACGTAGTGATAATTTTCATGTTAGAAGCCGGAATAAGGCTTTTTATGTCGTTGTGTCGGCATATTATCTCACCTGACAATAAATCTTGCACCAAAATACCCACATCGCCGAATTGCAAACTCGTATCGCCGGCTAATTGCGCAGCTGCATCGCCGGCTATCTGCCGTTGCGCATCCGTAAAATCGGAGGTATTTTGTGCATACAAAGTAGAAGGTAAAAAGTAAAAAGTAAAAAGTAAAAAGTAAAAAGCAAAAGGTAATAAGAATTTTGTCATGTTGATAGTGTTTCCGGAACCGGAAAAGAGAGATGAATTATTTGTAAATTTTTTTTATTTTTTTTTTATTTTTTTTTTATTTTTTTTTTATTTTTTTTTTATTTTTTTTTTATTTTTTTAAATAGGGTTGTAAAAATAAATAAAAATAAAAAAAATCGCGTGAAAAAAATATTTTTTAATACGATTTTTTTTATTTTTGAGAAAATATTTTTCGGAAAAGTATTTTCTCAAAAATATTTCTAAATACGATCAACCAAACTTTTAAAAAACTTAATGAAAAAAGGAATTTACGTATTCGCTTATCTTATCTGCTTTGTAAATCTTATTTCTGCTCAATCCGAAAAATGGACACCGATTTTCGATGGAAAAACTTTAAACGGGTGGATACCGAAAGGTGGTAAAGCAGAATACAAAGTTGAAAATGGTGAAATTGTTGGCTCAACCGTGTTCGGTACATCCAATTCGTTTTTGATTACTGAAAAAGAATACACCGATTTTATTTTCGAGTGCGATATTTACATTGAGGATGTCAATTCGGGTATTCAATTTCGCAGCCACAGTACGCCGGTTTATCGGGAGGGTGTCGTTCATGGTTATCAAATGGAAGCGGATAATACAGCACGCGGTTTTTCGGGCGGTATTTATGACGAACAAAGACGCTTATGGTTATACGTTCCGAATATCAATCCTGCAGGTAAAAAAGCTTGGCGCGGTAATAATATTTGGAATCATTATCGGATTGAAGCGGTCGGCAACACAATTCGTACTTTCGTGAACGATGTGTCCGTGTCGTATTTAATAGATACGTTAACGGAAAAAGGTTTTTTCGGTTTGCAAGTTCACGCCATCGGTTCTAAATCGGAAGCGGGGCGGCACTGTCGGTGGAAAAATTTACGCATTCAAACCGGTAAAAATATGAACCCGCGACCGTTAAACGATTGTCCCGTTCAAAATTTAACGCTCAATACACTTTCCGAACAAGAAGTGAAACAAGGTTGGAAATTACTTTTCAACGGCAATAATTTAGAAGGTTGGCGCACGGCATTTAAAACTACAACTCCGACAGACGGTTGGTCCGTACAAAACGGTGTATTGAAAATACAAGGTACCGACGGACGAGAAGCAAAAGCTTTCGGTGATCTCGTCACTGTAGATAGTTTTAAAACTTTTGAATTGACCTTCGATTTTCAATTGACGGAAGGTGCTAACTCAGGCGTAAAATATTTTGTCAACGAAAATTATGATTCCAAAGGTTCTGCCATC
Organism: Chitinophagales bacterium; assembly: GCA_038226035.1. GTDB lineage: Bacteria > Bacteroidota > Bacteroidia > Chitinophagales > Saprospiraceae > JAAFJT01. The sequence goes on from JBBRQS010000017.1 coordinate 18,944, forward strand.
GGTCTTGAATATCAATTATTGGACGACGCACGCCATCCGGATGCCAAACTCGGTGCGGCCGGCAATCGAACTTTAGCAAGTCTTTATGATCTCATACCGTCCTACAAACTCGAAGACCGATATAAAAGAAAAGTCGTCGATTGGCAATACGGACGAATTGTCGTGCGTCCGGATAACATTGTTCAGCATTGGCTCAACGGTTTTAAAGTGGTGGAGTATGAGCGCGGTAGCAATATTTTTGCGGCACTCGTAGCGCGTTCAAAGTTCAAAGATTGGGCAGATTTCGGTATGATAAATCGCGCACCGATTTTATTACAAGATCATGGTAATACCGTTTCTTTTAAAAATATTAAAATTTTAATGCTAAATGATAAATGATAAATGATAAATCCCTTAGTGCAAAATATACCATTCAGCATTTAGTATTAAAAAATTCAGCATTCAGCATTTAGCATAATTATGAAAAGAAGAACCTTTATAAAAAATACGGCTACCGTTTCTGCGGGTGCATTCGCTTTCGGTCCGACTTCTTATGCGCGTATCATCGGTGCGAATGATCGGGTGCGCGTCGGCATTATCGGATTCAGCGACCGGTTTAAATTTTCTTTATTTCCGGCTTTCAAACAATATTATAAAGAAATGAATTTCGATATAGTAGCCGTAGCGGATTTATGGAACCGCCGTCGAGAGGAGGGCAAAGTATTTTTGGAGAAAGAATTAGGACATACCATAAATGTTTTTCGGAACAGCGAAGAATTGTACGCTTCCAAATCCGTTGATGCCGTATTTATTTCTACTGCCGATTTTCAACACGCTTTACTCGCCAAAGAAGCTGTTGAAGCAGGTTGCGATGTATATTGCGAAAAACCTTTTGCCGAAACCATGTCCGATGCACGCGCGGCTTTTAAAGCCATAAAAGCCTCGAAACAAATTGTACAAATCGGGTCGCAACGCCGAAGCGGTGAAAATTACAACGAAGCCAACGATTTTATAAAATCCGGACAATTTGGTAATATCACTATGGTGGAAATGACTTGGAACGTGAATCAACCGGGACGTTGGCGGCGACCGAAACTCGTAAAAGATTTAAAAGAATCGGACGTGGATTGGAAACGTTTTTTATTGAACCGTCCGTTTGAAGCTTTTGACCCGCGTAAATATTTGGAGTACCGTTTGTTTTGGCCCTATTCGTCAGGCATTCCGGGTCAGTGGATGTCGCATCAAATTGATACGGTGCATTGGTTTTCCGGTTTGTCTCACCCGCGTTCCGTAGTAGCTAACGGTGGTATTTATATGTGGAAAGACGGACGAAAAAATCCGGATACACTCACCGTAGTTATGGATTACGGACCTGCTGCCGATCCGGCAACGGGTTTTCAGGTTTTATATGCGTCGCGGTTCCATAATTCCGCCAATGGTGTAAAAGAAATTTATTATTCCAACGGCGGCGAAATGAATCTTGATACCAATAAAATTTCTTCGAACGGTGGTTTGCAAAAAAATGAAGCCGCTGAAATGGGTATGCAACCGAATCTTTTACCCGAAAAAAATCTTTCGACGGCAAAAGTTCTCACGGGCGCGAATACCGGCGGCGATGCGCTCACTACCGCACACGTTAAAAATTGGATGGATTGTGTGCGCAGCAGAAAAACACCGAATGCACCCGTCGAAGCCGGATACAATCATTCTATTGCTTGCATTATGGCAAATGCTGCATATCGCACGGGATTAAAAGTAGTATTCGACGAAAAAACACAAGAAGTGATGGCGGGTGGGAAAGTTTTTCAATATTAATGTACAGTTCGTTACGTGCAACCAATATAAAGTTATTTAGTTTTACAATTATTTGGAAGTATCCACGCCCTAAAGGGCGTGGATAAATAAGCAAAAAATATTTTAGGGCTTTTAGTCCTTCCAAAATAACTTGTATCGTATTAAAAGGACTAAAGCCATAAAAAAATTTAATCAGAGTACCACGCCCTAAAGGGCGCGGCTACTGTTAAAATATCAGTATAAGATTTTACGGATTTACCATTCAAAACATGAAAAATCTACTTTTTTTATTTTTCTATCTCTTCTTAATTTTTTCTTTAAACGCGCAAAACGTTCAAATCGTGCGCAAAGATGCCGATAGAAAAGTAGACATTCTGATCGGCGGAAAATTATTTACCTCTTATATTTATCCGGATGAAGCCGTTTTAAAAAAACCGGTGCTTTTTCCGATAATGACAGCCTACGGTACGACCGTTACACGCGGTTATCCTTTAGCACCTCGTACCGGCGAACGAACAGACCATATGCACCACACCGGTTTGTGGTTGAATTATGAATCGGTAAATGGATTTGATTATTGGAATAATTCAACTGCTATTGATGCGCAACAACGCTTGGAAAAATACGGATTAATCCGACACACCGGCATAACAAAAATTAAAAACGGAAAAACAGGACAACTATATGTCACCGCCGATTGGGTTGAGAAAGACGGAACCGGCAAAGTGGATTTAAAAGAAACAACGCACTACACATTTTCAGGTAACGACAGCACGCGCATTATTGATCGCGAAACAACGCTTACGGCGTTTGAAACCGATATTATATTCAAAGATGCTAAAGACGGTTTATTGGCGTTGCGCGTGACAAGAGAATTGGAACATCCTTCCGATAAAGCTGAAGTACTTTATTCTGATGCAAAAGGTAATAAAACGGTTGAACCCATGATGAATAATGAAGGCGTTACCGGCAAATATCACAGTTCGGAAGGTATAACCGGAGAAGCCGTTTGGTCTACCCGCGCTAAATGGATGGGACTTTACGGAAAAATAGGCTCCGAAAATATTGACATCACGATATACGACGATCCTAAAAATATTAATTATCCGACGTATTGGCACGCACGCGGTTACGGTTTATTTGCCGCCAATCCGTTGGGCGAAAAAATTTTCACTAACGGAAAAAAATCTTTAAATCTGGCATTAAAGAAAGGAGAATCACTTACTGTGCGGTATCGGGTGGTTATAAAAAGCAAGATTGAGTAAAATAAAGCGATGTTAAGATGCATAAAAAAAATCGTTTATTTATCCGCTCGTTTAAGTATTCCTAAAAAACACATCAAAGGTAAAAGTTTTCAAACTTCCGCCTACTAATTTAAGGTTTATGACCTGATCGCAAATAATTAATTTCGAGCATATTACGCACAGTTCAGAGATTAGTTGATACAGCATCAAAGTTTGTAAACTTCCAACGGCAATGCATTTTTTTATTTTTAAAAGACATAATTATGCCAAGTAGGTACAAATTTTTAAAGTCGGACATTGATAAACGGGATTATTAACTATATTGAAAAATGGAGAATAAAATTTTAGTTGGAAATAACAGAATAATGGGCAAACAATTAATAAGGTATTTAATTCTTATTTATTGGTTATTATTTTGGTTATTAAATATCCTTGATAAAATAATTGGAGGAAGCCATTTTTTATGGGTAGGTAAGGATAGATTTGCACAGTTAGAAAGATTTTTTGATTCGCTTGGACTTGGCAATCCAATCATTGCAAGTGTTGCATTGATTATTACTGCCGGTTTAGAAATTTTTGCTTTTGTATTTTTTTCCGGTGCTTTGTATCATTTTATAAAGAAAAATATTGATTCCGCTCGTTTGTGGTTTTTTATAGGGATTGTTTTAACGCTCATCATTTTTACCTATTTTTCAATCGGTGACCAAATTTTCGGAGATCACATTGAACTTTTGGAACACGGTATATATTGGTTTATAACGCTTCTTTCTTGGGTTATATTTATTCGCACAGATAAAATTCAAATACCCGATAATTTTTCAATAGAAAAAAAACAGTTTTTAGTTGCAATTGCTCTGACTATAATACTAATTTCTGTTACTACTTTTTCAATATTTCGGCATAATCAAACTTCATTTACAGCACGAACCGAAGCAGTAAACGCCATACAAGTAGGCGAAAACAGATACAAATTTTCATTTCCCTTTCTTGCAGGCAGCAAAGCATTTGAAAACTCGATTGCAAAATTTAAAAAGGATAATCCAACTTTAAGTATAAATTATATTTATACTGCACCCACCGCTTTGAGATTAGGAGAAGCGGATGGTCTTATTATTTACATTCAAACTGATAACAAAAAATGAAAGAGAAAATTATAATTCGATACTTTATCCTAATCTATTGGACATTTTTCGGAGTATTAACTGTCATAGATAAAATCATTCCTGATGTATATCCATATTGGGTGGGAGCAGATTTTTATACGCTATTCATAAAGTTTTTTGCTTCATTAGGTCTCAGTAATCCGATATTCGCTACGATAGCATTAGCCGGTATTTCTTCTATAGAAATTTTGGTTTTTGTTTGTTATTTATTTTCTTTATACAACCTATATAAAGGAGAGGACAAAAGCTCTGAACAGTGGTTCTATAGAGGCATTTTATTTTCTGTGTTATTGTTCAGTTTATTTTCAATAGGTGACCAAGTTTTTGGAGATAGAAATCAGTTGCTTGAACACGGAATATTTTGGTTGATATTGATAGTTTCTTGGGTAGTTTATAAATATGATACTCAAAACGAGGAAAGATTAATAAAATTTTCTTTTTCCAAAGACATTAAAATAGCATTTTTGATAAGCATTTTCCTGACTGTCATTACTTCCTATTCCATTCTAAACTTTTCAAAAAGTACATTTTCAAACAAAAACTTACCTGTGCAGTCCGAAGAAGTAGTTCAAGGAGTTTATAAGTTTGATTTTCCATTTTTGGCAGACAAAACAGTATGGGAAAAAACGATTAACGCATTTGAAGAAAAACACCCGGAACTAAAAATCAATTATGCTTATACCGGACCTGACGAATTAAATTCTAAAAAGAAGACACACATGTTACTCTACCTATTCACGGAAAAGAAGAATACGGAAAACTAAACTGCATCCGCTCGTTTAAGTGTTCCCAAAAACACATCGCAGGTGGAAGTTTGAAAACTTCCCCCTACTATTTTAAGGTGTCTGACCTGAACGCCAATAATTAATTATGAATACATTATGCACAGATCAGATACCTGTTGATACAGGATCAAAGTTTGAAAGATTTTACCAGAGTGAGCAAAAAAAAACTTTCTTTCAATGCAGTTACACTGTATGGAATATTTGCCTCTAAAGAGATCATTTGTCCTTTTCCCAATGAAAGTGTTCGTTGTTCAGCACAGAAGTTTATTTCACCAGCCAGTACCTGCACGCTAATATTTCCAACGGCAATACGCTCTTTTAATTCTGCATTTTCATGTATTCCGATCAATACTATGGTCGAAGTTTCAGATTTGAATACGGTGATGGCATTATGATCACTACCTGCCCAAGTAGTTTCCTGTTTTAGTTCAGCAATAAATTTATTCAGGTCTATTTCAACTAACTTCGCATTCAACATTCGTTCACCCTCAGGACGTAAGTTAGTAGCATCGGTCGATTTATTTTCCATTATTCTATTTTCATTGATGAGTTTTTAATTTTTCAATTAATGTATTGGATATGTCTTATAAAGAAATCCGATAACCACTTACCCGCATTTGTGCCAAATTTAAGTAGGAACCGGCATATAATATTGACTCGTAAGGTCTGATAACTGTGGATACAGAATCAAAGTTTGAAAACTTTTACAGGAGACACGTTTTTTTTAAAGACATACTTGTGCCGATAGGGCATGAGTATTTGAAATCTATGGCTGCCACTATTTTATTTCTCATTTTCTAAACGGATTATCATATTTTTCATTAGCTCAATCTCTTTCTTTTGTGCTTCAATTATACCATCAGCCAATTTTCTAACTTCCGGGTCTTTAATATCAGCCCGTTCACTTGTAAGAATGGCAATTGAATGATGAGGAATCATACCTTTCATATATAAAACATCACCTATTATTGGGCTTTGTATTCGCACAAGCAACAAAGCTAAACTGAAAAGCAGCCCGCAACCCAACAAAATTACCAAATTTTTTCTTCGGTTCGTGTACATTCCTCTCATCATGATTAACATGATAATACCCATTACTGATATTCCCAAACAAGCCATGTACAAACGGGTCATACTGAAATACACATGATCTATTGCATAAGTATTAAGGTACATAGTACCATACATAGCCGTAAAAGACAATCCTAATACAATGAAGAATTTACGGTAAATATTGTCGCTTTTATTTTCCATAGATGTTTCCATATTTTTATATTTTTTTGGTTACTGAATTTGCTTATTCGAATGCCATGAGGAGACTTACTGACTATATAAGTTCTCTGAGATATTTTAAATCCGATTTAGCGGTGTCAATGATCTCTGCGGTTTTACCATTCAATATTAGCTTAGCCATTGAATTGACAAACCCTTTTACTTGTTCAAACTTGATAGTTGGAGGCATAGCCAAAGCATTCGGGTCCGTAAAAATATTGATAATGGCAGGACCATCATGATTAAAACCATTACGCAATGCTTGTTCTACATCTTTGGGTTCTTTGGCTTCCCATGCAGCAATATTCATGGCTTCTGCTAATTTTACAAAATCCGGATTTACCATATCGGTTTGCCAATCCATATAGCCTTGCACCCTCATTTCCAACTTTACCATACCCAAGCATCTGTTATTAAAAATAACGATTTTAACGGGTATTTTATATTGGCTGATAGTCATTAAATCGCCCAAAAGCATCGTAATGCCGCCATCTCCACAGAAGGCAATTACCTGCCTATCTGGATGTGAAAGACCTGCTCCTATTGCCATCGGCATAGCATTAGCCATAGAGCCGTGATTAAATGAACCTGTGAGATAACGATTTTTCCCGGCTTTTAAATAGCGTGCAGCCCATACGGCACTCATGCCGGTATCTACAGTAAAAATTGCATCATCATTGGCAATTTTATCTATCAAATAAGCCACATATTCCGGATGAATATGTTCCTCACTGCCTTTTTGCGTAACGTAGCTATCATATTTTTCTTCAATTTCCTGATGCATACTACGCATTTTATCCAAAAAATCTGTTTTGGATTTCTGCCCCACCACCGGCAAAAGTTCATGGATGGTGGATTTAATATCGCCACAATAACCATAATCCACTTTGGCTCTGCGTCCAAGTCTTTCCGGCTTGGTATCAATTTGAATAATTTTACATTTCTCGGGTAAGAATTCACTATACGGAAAATCAGTTCCGAGCATAACCAGCACATCAGCTTCATTCATCGCTTCAAAACCCGATTTATTACCCAATAAACCATTTAAGCCAATGGCAAACGGATTGTCTTTGCGTTCAAAAAATATTTTTCCTCTAAAACTGTATCCCAACGGTGACTGTAATTTTGCAGCCAATTGCATCACCTCTTCTACTGCATATCGGCATCCATGACCACAAAAAAGCATTACTTTTTCATGGGAATTGATGACACCGGCTAATTCTTTAAGGTGTGCTTCACTCGGTATTACCCTTGGCTCAGTATAAAAATTTTTGCCTGCCGAATATACATGTTCAACGCTGGAACTCGCTACATCTCCCGGTAAGCCTAAAACCGCCACTCCTTTTTGACTGATAGCGTGTTGAATGGCTGTTTGTAACCCATTCATGGCTTGTTTAGGTGTATTTGCCATAAATACATATTTAGAGCAGTCTTGAAATAAAGACTCGGGTCGTGTTTCCTGAAAATAATCAAGCCCCATTTTATCCGTAACTATAGTAGAGGCAATGGCTATTACCGGATTGCCCGCTCTATTGGCATCATACAGTCCATTGACCAGATGTACGTGTCCGGGACCGCTGCTACCCATACAACAACCGATACCATTTAACTCAGATTCCATGGAAGCGGCATAGGCGCCGGCTTCTTCGTGCCTTACATGAATCCATTGTATTCTTCCATCTCTTCGTATAGCATCATTTACAGGGTTTAAACTGTCGCCGGTAATTGCGTAAATGCGTTTAACACCGGCATCTACGAGCATTTCTACTAAATAATCTGATACATTTTTGGACATGATTTTTATTTATTTAAACTATCATTGCGGCGATACGTTTTTATTTAAAAAGATATACTTATACCGAGCGGGAAGCGTTGTCGTTTTTTTAGAAAAGCAAAAAACGTACTTCAACCAGAGTGGGCAGTGATGTTTGTCATATTAGTAAATTTTATTGTTAAAAAAATTATTTTGGATATTTCATCTTTAATTCTTCAAGTGTTTCCACAATGGTAGTTGCAACTAAATAATTGCGATACCATTTGTTATCCGCAGGAACCACTATCCATGGGTTGTGCTTGCCGCATCCATCCACCACATTCTGATAAGCCTCCATATAATCATCCCATTTTTTTGCTTCCCTTTTATCTCCGGCATTATATTTCCATTTTGTTTTAGGATTTGTTAATCGTTCTTCTAATCTCTTGTGCTGCTCTTCCTTAGAAATGTGCAGAAAAAATTTTATAATGATGGTACCGCTTTTTTGCAGATGTTCTTCAAATTTGTTAATCATCTCATGGCGTTCCTTAATTTCTTTCTTATTAAGCAAGCCGTGAACTACAGGAAATAAAATATCCTCGTAATGTGAACGGTTGAATATTTGAATCATTCTTTTTTCAGGAAGGTTAGCATAAATACGCCAAAGAAAATCGTGTAATTTTTCTTCTTCGGTTGGTGTTTTGAAAGATTTCACTATGCATCCCTGAGGGTTAATGCAGGAAAAAACATGGCGTATAGTACCGTCTTTGCCGGAAGTATCCATTCCCTGAAGAATGATAAGCAGCGCATGTTTTGCTTCCGCATAAAATAAATTTTGCAGGGTAAATAGTTGCGTTTGTAATTTTGACAAAAGTTTTTTCGCTTTTGATTTTTCAAAATCGTCAGGGGCATTGGTGGAAATACCGTTGATATTTTTCATTTTTTTAATGATTTTCAAACCTTTAATTTTCACCTTCTAATTTTGCCTCTCCAAAAAAATATGATAATGAGAATGATGGCAATCGGAATAATCCATATTCCCCCACTCATACCCATGCCCCAAGAATTATCATGCATCATTTTGTTTATTTTAGTGTTTAATTTACTTTTCAGTAATGATTATTCTTCCTCAAATGAAGATAAGTTTACTTGTTAATTAATTAAATAATAGAACAATGACTTGTTGAAGGGTTTGTCAACACTTCAACAAGTCTGAATTAAAAATTAAATTATTCTATTTTTAGGCAATCTGCTGATTTAAGCACTTAGTTCGGTAATTGTATAACCCGTATTATTTAATGCAGATTGAAGTGTATCTGTTTTAATTTCCTTTGCCGAAGTAATTTCTGCTTCCTTCTTTGCCAAGTCAATTTTTACAGAGGTAACTCCTATAGCATTTGATAATTTATTTCTAACGGTTGCAGCGCATCCGCCGCAACTCATACCGCCAATATGGTATGTATGTTTAATTGAATTTTCCATGATTTTTAATTTTTATTTTTAGTGAAAAAAACAGTGAGTATTTATTTGTTTTTATGATTAGTCAATTTGCCTAATGATTTTTCAATCGTATCAATATCATCACTCATTTTGTTTTTGAAAGTTTTCCAATCGGCTTTCCTTTCTACTTTATAATCACTCATCACTTTCTTTAAGGATGAGATTTCATTTTCGAGATTTGATTTTTCCTTTTTCAAGATTGTCTTTTCTTCTGTTCTTGTTGACATTTTTTTATTTTTTAATTTATTTACAGCAAAGTTGGGTTCATTAGCCAAGGAAATCGTTACATAACTTTGACAATAAGTTACATAATTCGCACATTTTGTATTAGTGAGAACTTTTTCTACTAAGTGGTGAGTGCGTCGGGGCAAAATAAAATGTGAAGCAACGATGCGTTGGTTTGCGTGCGGTGGGGTTACTTCTCTTTTTTTTTGCTAAGCGATAGTTAAAAGGGCTTTGCCGAACTTGCCCCGCTCGTCGGAGTCTCACCCAAAAACCCGAATGCCGGTAAAAGTTTGAAAACTTTTACTTGTAATTTTTAAAATTTTCTGACCTGAAAGCATTGTATTGAATCTATTAGGTCAAGAAATTTTTATTTTAATTTTGAAACTCCGCTCGCCTAAGATTATTTCCGAAAAACGCATCGCCGGTGGAAATTTTCAAAATTCCGTCTACTATTTTCATGTCTGTGACCTGAACGCAAATAATTAATTATAAACATATTACGCACAGGTCAAAGACCTGTTGATACAAATTCAAAGTTTGAAAACTTTGGCCGGCGATGTGTTTTTTTTATTTTTAAAAGCCATCCTTTTGCCGAGCGGATTGCACTTCAATACGTTCTGATTTTGTAAATCGTTTCTAAATTTTAAGTGCAACTGCCAAGCTTTTTAGCTTATCCGGAATTTTGTTAGGGGGTAAAACGAAATCAGCACAGCCTGATGCCTGAGCACTAAGCGGCATGAAGTCAACTTCGGCAGACATATCCTGAGCAAAAGTTGTTCCTCCATTGGCTTTGATATGCTTGCAGCCCTCAGTGCCATCGCCATCATATCCCGAAAGGATAATACCGACCGCACGGACACCCATTGCCTCTGCAAGGGAAATAAAAAATATATCTACCTGTTTGTTCCTGCTAATGCGAGGCGAAATTACTTTGAAGTAATAGTTTTCAATAGTAAGATCTGAGTCTGGAGGAATTACATATACATGATTCGTAAGGATTGGCATGGCATCGGAAGCCACGTTTACTGACATTTTCGTATGCCTCTTTAGTATTTTAGCCAACTGACTATGGGCGGTGGGGTTCATGTGGGAAATAATAATAAATGCCATACCTGTATCAGGCGGCAGTGCATCCAGCAGAGCTTTATAGGCGTTAAGTGCGCCGGCAGAGCCACCAATACCTACAATGAATGTAGGCTGAACTGTTTTCATTGACTGTTATTTATTTTTTTTATCTTCAGCAACATTTTTATCAAATTTCTTTTCCTGATTGCCGCTTGAAGTAGATTCAGCATAAGGTATCACACTAATTCCATCATCACTCAAAATAAATTTGTGGACATCGCTATCATGGTTAGTGCCACGAGACTTAACAATGAACACCTCACGGGTGCGTTTTCTGCCCTCATTATCTTCTACCATTCTCACAACAATCCAAGTATCAATTAGAGATGAAACACCTATTTCACCACTTGTGCTACTTTGAAAGGTGACAGAAACAAGACTTGTAAAAAACGTAGTGATGTTATTGAATTTAAAGAGATCAATCATACGGGTAATCATTGATGAAACTTCACGACTATCTCCCTCTCCAACAAGACTTGTGAGGGGATCGACAACAACAGCCTTTGGTTTAAAACTATTAACCAGCTTATAAACATTTAGTAAATGCAGTTCCAAACCAAGAAAGGAAGGTCTAAGAGCCACAATCTTTAATAATCCTTTTTCCACCCAAGGTGCTAAATCAATACCGATTGAAAGAAGGTTTTGAACGAGTTGCCCTGATGATTCTTCATAAGAGAAGTAGAGACAGCGTTCCCCACGTTTACAACTCTCCAGTGCAAATGCCGCCGCAAAACTTGTTTTTCCGCTTCCTGCTGTGCCTGAAACTAATATTGTACTACCTCTGGTATAACCTTTACGGTTCATGAACAATTTGTCCAACGATGAAATGCCTGTCGAAACCTTCTTGTCTGTGCCTGGTTGTTTAAGCCCTACGGACGTGATGGGAATTACTGAAAGTCCTTCATCATCAATAACAAATGGATATTCGCTTGTTCCATGACGTGACCCCCGATACTTAATGACACGAACTCTTCGGGTCGCCATTTCGTCTCTTACTCTGTTATCTAAAAGAATGATGCAATCGGAGATATACTCCTCCAGACCATGACGGGTATATGAACCGTTTTGTCCCTGCTCGCCCGTAACAATTGCCGTGACCTGTTTTTCTTTAAGCCATCGGAAAAGTCTTTTTATCTCTAAGCGAAGAATGCCAAGATTTGTAATGCCTGCAAACAGAGATTCAATAGAATCTAAAACAACACGTTTGGCACCGATAGAATCAATGGATTCTTCCAAACGAACAAATATTCCTTCAAGGTTAAAATCGGTCTCCTGAATGTCTTTGCGGTCTAAAACAACATTTTCGAGCACAATCTTTTTCTGCGAAACAAGGCTTGGCAAATCCATATTGAGAGAAGCCACGTCTTTGTAAAGTTCACCTTCTGTCTCTTCAAATGACATGAGAATCCCCGGCTCATTGTAATCGGTTGCACCTTTGATTAGAAAATCAATTCCAAAAAGCGTTTTGCCGGAGCCGGCATTTCCGGAAACTAAAGTAGTTCCATTTTTCGGAAGCCCGCCTTCGGTAATTTCGTCAAAACCTGTGATGCCGGTAAGGCATTTAAGTAATTTATTGCCCTTCCGGATAATTTTCCCTTTGGTAATTTTTGCCATGATTAAAGTCCTCTATTCTATTACTTGGTTTCAGAAATTATTTTCAATCTAAATTTACTAAATTATTCATACTGCCGATTTTATTGGTTTGTCATTGCGTGTAGATAGATTAATATTTGTTTAATTGTTATGAAAATTATTTTTATTGATAATTAATTACGCTGTTATACTTTCCATTTTTTCAATTTCATTCTTACTGTTGGCATCACTATAGTACTTACTAATTCTATTGATTTGGCTAAAACCCCGCTAGTTTAAGAGTTCCCAAAATACGAATCGTCGGTGGAAGTTTACAAACTTCCACTTACTATTTTAAGGTCTATGGCCTGAACGCCAATAATTAATTGTAAACACATTACGTACAGTTCAGAGACTTGTTGATACAGAATCAAAGTTTGAAAACTTTGCCTGGCGATACGCTTTTTTATTTTTTAAAGACATACTTATGCCGGGCGGAGACGTTTAAAATCACTGATTCTTACGAATCGCAGAGATTGTATATTCTCTATTGATGCCAAATGCCGGCAACAGGAAAATAAACAACAGCGGAACGATGCAACTAATTATCATCCAAAAGGAATGTTTGTTCAATGTTTTAATGTCTTTATTTAATTATTAATCATTCTATTTTGACAAATCTTTTTCAAGAAGTGCTTTATACTCCTGATACTCCTCTTTGGTAATTTGCCCGGAAGCAAAACGCTTCCGCAAAATATCAAACGGAGAATCTTTCCTATACATTTGTCCGGGAATGTAGTAGGGTGTAGCGAAAATCCAGAAAATAAATCCAACCCAAATAATCCACCACATAAGGTGCATTCCCCAAAAGTGATAACCGTAATACATATTCATAATTTTAGTTTTTATATTGTGATTATTAATGGTTTAGTTTTATATTGAAATTATTTTTTCATGTAGTCCATCATCAATTGTTTACAACTGCCGCTGTTCGTCATTTTATGCATCATCCACGTCATATATTGTTGATGGCGAATTATCGCAAAAGCAATGTCTTTACGATGATATTCGTCTTGCAGATGTTGGTCAGGAGTTAAATTTGAATTGAAAATTAGTGCTGATGCAAATAGAATTGGAAGAATTGTTTATTTTTCATTTTAAATCTATTTATGGCAAAGTTGGGTTCATTAGCCAAGGAAATCGTTACATAACTTTGACAATAAGTTACATAATTCGCACATTTTGTATTAGTGAGAACTTTTGCTACTAAGTGGTGAGTGCGTCGGGGCAAAATAAAATGTGAAGCAACGATGCGTTGGTTTGTGTGCGGTGGGGTTACTTCTCTTTTTTTTTGCTAAGCGATAGTTAAAAGGGCTTTGCCGAACTTGCCCCGCTCGTCGGAGTTTCACCCAAAAACCCGAATGCCGGTAAAAGTTTGAAAACTTTTACTTGTAATTTTTAAAATTTTCTGATCTGAAAGTCTTGTGTTGAATCTATTAGGTCAAGAAATTTTTATTTTAATTTTGAAACTCCGCTCGCCTAAGGTTGTTCCCGAAAGACGCATCGCCGGTGGAAGTTTTCAAACTTACACCTACTATTTTAAGGTTTATGACCTGATCGCAAATAATTAATTTCGACCACATTGTTTCAAAACTTTGACCGGCGATACATTTTTTTATTTTTTAAGACATACCTATGCCAAGCGGATTTTAATTATCGGATAAAAATAATTTTTTTTTGAAATTCTAAAACCAAACAAAAATTTGGGTACATAAAGAAAAATTTTTCAAAAAAAAATTAAAAAGTATTTCGTTTCGTATGAATATATTATTTTTGGAAAATTTCTACAATTAAAATGAAAAAAATATTTTTTCAAAAAGTAAAATTTAAAAAATATTATCATCACAAAAAAAAATATTTTTTTTTCGCGACGATAATTTTATTTTTTTTATTCGGAACTGAAACCTCTTTTGCACAATCGAATGAAAAATTTGTGCAAAATTATCTTAATACTATTCGAGATAACACGGCAGAGTTGACGGCTTTTTTCCAACAAATGCCGAAGGGCGGAGATTTGCACCATCATTATTCCGGTTCCGTTTACGCCGAAACTTATTTCGATTTCGTACTTGAAAAAAATTATTGGCTCAACACGAAAACATTGCAACTCGAAAAAAATAAACCTGTTTTTGTTGATTCGACTTGGCAACAATTTTCCGAGTTGCAAAACCAAAAAATACTCGACATCTACAAAGAAAAACTTTTGCAACTCTGGTCGACTAAAGATTTTGATGCTACAAAAGAACCATCATACAAACATTTTTTCGATGCGTTCGGATATTTTTCGCCTGCGTCTTCCAATTTAGATGAAGTAATCGGATTAAATGAACTCAAAAAACGCGCACAATCCGAAAACGTGCAATACATAGAAACGATGTTAGTTCGCCCGAGAACAAGATCCGTTGATTCTGCTTTAGGTTACTTCAATGGCATTCTGCACGATTTACAAAATCGCCGCGACGAGAAAGCAATCGGCGATTCTTTGCAATCGCTGACAGCCGGAATTTTAGCATTAACACCAAATTTTAACGAAGACAATACGAAGATTATAAAAGAATTTGAAAAAATACACCAACAAAATAATATAGATGATAGCAGTTTCACGATGCGTTATCTCTGCTCTGTGGTGCGTTACAAACAGCCGGTAGCCATCTTTAATGAAATTTTCAATGCTTTTTATTTGGCTTCCGGCAGCAATTTAATTGTCGGAGTTAATATTGTCGCACCCGAACATGAAGAGGTATCTATGAAAGATTATTGGTTGCATTGCCGCATGTTTAAGTTTTGTCACGAACTTTTTCCGAACGTCAAATACGCGATGCACGCCGGTGAATTGCGAATGGGCATGGTAAAACCCGAAGAATTAACGTGGCATATTAACGAAGCCGTGCGCGTTGCGAAAGCAAACAGAATCGGTCACGGTGTTGATATGGCAACAGAACGCAATGCTTACGATTTATTGAACTATATGCACACCAACAATATAGCCGTTGAATTAAATTTGGTGAGCAACGCATTTATTTTGGGCGTGAAAAACGGCGCGCATCCGATTATGTTGTATAAAAAAGCCGGCGTGCCGATTGTCATCAGTTCCGATGATGCCGGCATTTTGCGTACCGATATGACGGAACAATTCGTACTTTTAGCGCGGTCATACAAAAATATTTCTTATAAAGACATCAAGCAATTTGTTTTCAACAGCATTGATTATTCATTTATAAAAGAACCGGAAGTAAAAACCGATTTAAAACGGCGTTTAGAAATACAATTCAATGTTTTTGAGAAAAAAATAAAGCAATGGGGAAAGTAAAAAACTTAAGTTATTTAATTGCATATTGAAGATATCGGTTGGGAGAAAAATTTTCACCAACGCAAAAAAATCATTAAATCTGACATCATAGAAAGAGGATTCGCTTACCGTACGGTACATGATGGTAATAAAAGTATTATTCAGTAGGTTTAAAAAGAGCGGTTTTTAATTCTTTCGTATTCGAGCAGATTAAAACTTCAAGAAAAATTCACGTTGACAATTTATCACAAGCAGTTGTATCGTAACTTTTAAAGAGGAAAGTAGATAAAACATTTATTTTTAAGTGTGAATTATACTTCTATATACACTATGAGTTACATTTGTAAAAAGTAATTGATGTACGAATTGCTCTATAAATATATCCACAATAAAACAGGAATTGACCAAAAGGCTTTTTCTGAATTTTGCTATTATTTCAAACTAAAAAAAATAAAGAAAAATGAAATAATCTTAATGGAAGGAGATACCTGTAAATATAATTTTTTTGTGAATAAAGGGTGTCTTAAATTTTATTCCATTAATAAAGATGGAAAGGAATTCACAAGATATTTTGCTTTTGAAGTTAAATTCGGGACGGACTTAGCTAGTTTTATAGACCAAAAACCTTCATGTGAGTATATTGAGGCGCTTGAACCCTCTGAAGTTTTAATGATTTCAAGAGAAGATTTTTTCTTCCTTGTAGATACAGTACCGCAAATGAATTTAATTTACAGAGATATTTTGGAAATGGCTTATAAAACCTCACAAATGAGAATTTACGGTTTTCAAGGGAAGAGTGCGTTGGAACAACTAAAATCGCTGGTTGCACGTCAGCCTAAAATATTATCAAGACTTTCAAACAAAGCTATAGCATCATATCTAGGCATCACACCTTATACATTGAGTCGGTTAAAGGCGGAGCTTTTTAAGGAGCATTCGTAAAATGCTTTAAAACGTTGCGGTAGAGCAATATTTAAATAAAAGTGATTTCATACCTTCACGTTTTAAAATAAAATAAAATAAAACAGTTATGAAAATACCACTTTTTATTAACACCCTTTTTCTGCTCAGCGTGTTATTTTTTAGTTGCAACTCGTTTAAAAATGCAACAATAGTAAGTACCGAAGGCATAAATACAGCATTGGTTTACAAAGAAGTTAAAAAAGAGACGAAAAAAATCATGTTGATGAATCGGATAAGTCCATCCGTTTCCGAGTTATTTATTGCCAATGCAGATGGTACAAATGAACGTAAACTTTTTGAAAAATCCGGATTTGATTATCATGCGTCTTTTTCTGCTGATGGCAAATGGATAGTTTTTACATCGGAACGCGGCGGATTAGGGCAATCAGATATTTATCGGGTTCATCCGGATGGTACAGGTTTAGAACAACTCACGAATAATCCTGCATTTGATGACCAAGCAACTTTATCACCCGACGGGACTCAACTCGCTTTTGTTTCATCTCGTGAAACCGGAATTGCCAATATTTGGATTTTAAACCTCAAAACCCAAAAAACTGTTAATTTAACAGGACAATCAAATATAAAAGGAGACCCCATGAAACCCAACGGATATTTCAGACCCTCGTGGTCGCCGGATGGAAGTATTTTGGCATTTGCATCGGACAGAAATACGGAATGGAAAGGACACGGGAAAGGATCCGGTTGGGAACACGTACAGGAATTAGGTATTTATTTAGTGAAACCCGATGGTACAGGACTTAGAAAAATATCAAAAGATAGCTTGTGTTCGGGTTCTCCAAAATGGTCACCGGATGGTAAGCGGGTAATTTTCTATGAAATGGAAGTCGAAGATACTTGGAATGCCAGAACCTCTTTTGGAGCCGCCAAAGCAATTTCTCAAATTATTTCAGTTGATATTAGTACAGGTGAAAGAAAAGTGCATACATCAGGAGTAGGTTTAAAATTATTACCCCAATATGTTTCCGCCGATAATATCGGATATTTAGCAAAAGCAGGTGTTAATGAAGGAATTGGTTACACTAACGGTAAAGCTTTAAAAGGAAAATTGCGCTCACCGTCTTGGTCGCCGGATGGTAATCTTGTGATTTACGAAAAACAAAACTGGAAACACAAGGAACAGAACCAATTACTTTACAGTTGGAATTCTGATTACGAATACAGATACACCGATGTGTTCCCGAGTTTTTCGGTAGAAGGAAAATTATTACTCACCGAAAAAGATGATAATTCTTCTATTGCTATCATGGATGCAGACGGCAGTAATAAAAAGCGCATTTTTAATGCCGAGCAAGGTGAAGCATTTTCTCCGTGCTGGTCGCCGGATGGTCAATGGGTTGTTTTTGGTTACGGTGGTTATTTACAAGGACGGAAAACAAAATCTGCAAAAGTTATGATGGTAAAACCGGATGGAACAGGACTGAAAGATATTACAAGCGGTACACCTAATGCAGGATTTCCAAGTTGGTCGCCGGATGGTAAAAAAATAGTTTACAGAGTCTGGAGTAAAGAGGAAGGTGGTTTACGAATCATGAATTTAGCGGATAGTACGGTGACAGTTTTAACTAAGGAATATGATAATGTGCCTTATTGGTCACCGGATGGCAGTAAAATATTATTCACTCGAAAACATGACGGCAATAATTTTGATATTTTTACTATCAAGCCCGATGGCACTGATTTAAAGCAACTGACAACTTTCCCGGCAAACGATGCACATGCTACATGGACTGCGGATGGTAAACAAATAATGTGGAGTTGTGGTTATTTTGGTTTTAAAGAAGAAGCAGCATTAAGTGACAATACCTTTCAACCCTACGGCGTTATTTTTATGATGAATGCTGATGGTACTAATAAACATCCACTAACAGATAGTATTTGGGAGGATTCCATGCCTTGTTTTGTTCCAAAAATTAGTAGTAAATAGGGTCAGTTAACATAAAGTACGTATTTAATTTTAATTTTTATGCATCATAAGTAGATTAATGAAAATAAACGTGTTTATAATATTTTTAAAACAAAATAGCTGGTATAAATTTTCAAGTTTTTACCAGCTATTTTCACTTCTCTGACGTGAAAGATTGTTGCACAGCATTGATTTTAATCAACTTTTTTGTTTTCACTAAGTAAAACACATCGGAGACATTTTGATGGAAGGTCAAAGAAAATATTCTTTGACCAGTGAAGTACTACTGAAAGAAAAAAAATCTTATTTCAACTCTTTTAAATACTTTAAACTGAGCGGAACTTGCTTCATGGATACGGAAGATTCATCTTCTATAAAAAAATATTTAACGCCCTGTTTTTTTGCCACTTTCATAATAGCGGCAATGTTCACATCTCCGGCTCCAAGCACAACATTGGTTTCGTCATCAGCTGACCCGTATTGATTGCCTTGTGTACCGATTTTTCGATCTTTAAGATGCATTAACGGAAAACGATTAGGATATTTTTTCAATAATGCCACGGGGTCTTGTCCGGGGTGTTTTACCCAGAAGACATCCATTTCAAAATTCACATAGGCAGGATTCATTTGCTTAGCCATGTAATCAAACAATGTTTCATTATTGTAAGGTCGAAACTCATAACCATGTGCATGATAACAAAGCGAAATACCGTTTTCTTTCAATATTTTTCCTGCTTTATTGAAAACAGCAATAGCTTTATCCGCATCATCAATTGTAAAATCATTTCCTTTGTGAGGTATCCATGCACACATAACATATTTTACCCCCCATTCTTTTGCTTTTAAAGCTACCTTCTGCGCATCGGCTTCTAATTCTTTATAATCTGCGCCGGAACTGATTAAAGTCAATTTGTCTTTTATAAGCAACTGCTTAAATTCGTCCATCTTCATTCCATAAGTACTACCGCCTTCTATCTGCCGGATACCCATTTCGCTAATTTTTTCTAAAGTGCCCGGTACATCTTTTGAAAATTGATTGCGAAAACTATAAAGTTGTACACCAATGGGTGTTTGGGCATAAGTAACAAATGCCGGTATAAAAAACACAAATACAGTTATAATACGTCTCATAAAGCTTTTGTAAAATGGTTGGAATATTCGAAAATTAAAAACTGTCACAAAGTACCAATGCGAAAGTAAAGTAGATAGCAAAAAAACGTTTTTTTAAACAAAATAAAAGCAAATATACACTTTTGCCTTGAAAAGTTCGATATCCTAAAATTTTGTTTTTTCCATTAAAAATGCAAACGTAGAGTACAAATGTATTTGACGTATGATTTTCTCCAAAATCCAAAATTCAAAGTCCGCCAACTATTTATTTTTCAACTCCAACTCGCGCGCTTTTTCTAAATTGCCGGATTGTTTATAGGCGGTAATTAAATTATCAGCATCGTTTTTATTGTAGCGAATAGAAAGTGCTTTTTCAAACGATTCAATACATTTCGGTATTTGTCCGGCGATACCATACGCCGTTCCGAGATAAGAAAACGTTTCACCGTCATTGGCGTTTAAACTCAAGGATTGATTAAGTAAGGTAATAGATTTTTGTAAATTTTGCTGTTGTCCCGCATTTTTTCCGGCTTCACGATAAGCTAAAGATAAATTTTGTCGGGCATCTTTAAAATTGGGGTCGAAGCGCAAGGCTTCTTTGTACCAATAAATGGCTGAGTCCGGATTATTCAAATAATAATACGCATTACCCAACAGTAAAGGCGGATTTTTATACGTCGGATGAATGTCCAAAGATTTTTTTAAATGCCCGATGGCATCGCGAATACCGGCTGTTCGGATATTTTCATTCGGTTCGTTGCGCATTTTCTCTAAGGTTTCTCCGCCGACCGAACATTGCAATTTTGCGGAATTTTCGGACACCGATATATCGGTCGTGAAAAGCGTGTAATTATCTTTCCAAGCAAAATTGCGCATAAAAGTTTTAATGCTCAGCAAAATGCAAATACCTAAAGCAATTTGCAGATAACTTTTGGATATTAGCTTTGGGCTAACGGCTATCAGCCAATAGCTCAAAGCCAAACAAAAACCGACAGAAGGCATAAATACAAAACGTTCAGCCATATTTGTTCCTACCGGAAAAATAATATTAGAAACAATCCCGAGCGTAATGAAGAAATAAGCAATCGAAAAACTAAAAATGCTGCGTTTTTTCCAACCTTTAATCATAATTACAAACAGAGCGGCGTATAAAATGATACTTAATAAAACGCCTACATCCGAAAAAGTCATGATGCCGATGTGGCGCGGATAATAATCGTGGGTGAGCGGTTGCGGAAAAACCAGCAGTAAAATGTATTTACCGAGTGTGTA
Organism: Chitinophagales bacterium; assembly: GCA_038226035.1. Taxonomy (GTDB): domain Bacteria; phylum Bacteroidota; class Bacteroidia; order Chitinophagales; family Saprospiraceae; genus JAAFJT01. The sequence continues at coordinate 39,977 of JBBRQS010000017.1, forward strand.
AAAAATAGTAGCAAACCGTTCCGAAACGTCAAAAGGGATATACGCGCCGTTTACGAATTTCAAAAACGGATTGTTCATGAGCTCCAATTGTTCGCCGCCAAACTGTGTACCGATAACCGCACTGCGAATACTCAAAAAAATTAAACTCGCTACCCAGTAAGGTATGCTTTGTTTTACCGCCGTCCAAACGTCTGTTGTTATGAAAAATGAAAAAATGAGCGGCACGATAAATAAAAACGTAATCGCATTTTCTTTTGAAAGTAAAGCCAAGAAAAATAATGCGCCGGCAATTAAATAATCCGGAATCTTTTTTGAGGTAAACGCTTTTAAAGAAAATAAGGTAGCGCACACACTCAGAAGCAATGCCAAAATCTCGTCGGCACCTTTTATATTGGCAACAACTTCGGTGTGTATCGGATGAACAGCGAACAAAAGTGCGGCAAAAAAAGCAATTGTATTAGTGGTCGGTATTCTTTTGGTGGTCAGGGGTCGGAGGTCAGTAGTCAGTCGGGAGTAATTATTACCACCGACAGCCGACAGGTTATAACTGAATAATTTTTGAAATAAGCTGTACAACATAACACACAAACCGGCAAATAAAAGTATATTTACAAGGTGAAAAACAAAAGCGTTTTTTCCGAAAATTTGATATTCAAAAGCGAATAAAATGAGCGAAAAAGGACGATATCGCCCGCCGGCAACTAATTGCGATTTACCGGCTTCTTTAAAAAAACCGTAAAAGGTATCGCATTGCAAAATACCGGAAATACCGGATACACCTTGAGTGGTAAACATATTGTCGGTGATGACGATAGCATCGTCTTGACAAAAATCATTGGCGAGTGTATTGGCGTACAACAAAAAACCGACAGCAGCGATGATATACATTTGCAAGCGCGTATTTTGCCAAAAACCCGTCGGCACTTTTTCAACCGGCTGCTGAAAATCGTTTGATGGCGTTTGTTTGCTGATTGTGGTTTGTTTCGATTTATTTTTTTTATTGGACGCGCTCATAAAATGTTCTTTTAATTTTCTGCGTTTTAAGATTTCAAACGTAAATATAAACTCAATAATAATTAAAACTAAAAATTAAAAACTCGTTATTCGATTTTTAATTTTAATCTCATCCTTATTCATTCGTCCTTATTCCTTACAATGACTGAATATTTCAAAAACATTTCAAAAATAAATTTTGAGGGTCGCGACAGCGATAATCACTTAGCGTTTAAATGGTATGACGAAAACCGAATCGTCGGAAATAAAACCATGAAAGAACATTTGCGTTTCGCGGTTTGCTATTGGCACACGTTTACCGGAAAAGGCGGCGATCCGTTCGGTGCAAATACAAAAATTTTTCCTTGGGATAAAAGTAATGATATCGTGACGCGCGCATTCGCTAAAGCAGATGCTGCTTTCGAGTTTATTACCAAACTCGGTGTGCCTTATTATTGTTTTCACGATGTTGATGTGGTTGATGACAGCGAAAACGTGCATCAATACGAAAAAAATTTTCATGCCGTATCCGATTACTTGAAACAAAAACAAGAAAGTACGGGCGTAAAACTGCTCTGGGGTACAGCGAATTTATTTTCGCATCCGCGTTACATGAACGGTGCGACCACTAATCCGGATTTCAGTGTCTTAGCACGCGCGAGTGTTCAAGTAAAAAATGCGATAGATGCTACTATTGCACTCGGCGGTGAAGGTTATGTTTTTTGGGGTGGTCGAGAAGGTTATTTATCGCTTTTGAATACTGACATGAAACGGGAAACAGAACATTTGGCGCGTTTTCTCATAATGTCACGCGATTATGCGCGTAAAGCCGGTTTCAAAGGCGATTTCTTCATAGAACCTAAACCGTGCGAACCGACCAAACATCAATACGATTATGATGCGGCAACCGTCATAGGCTTTTTGCGAGCGCATGGTTTGGAAAATGATTTTAAACTGAATATCGAAGTTAATCACGCCACTTTGGCGGGTCATACTTTTCAGCATGAATTGCAAACGGCAGCCGATGCGGGTATGTTGGGCAGTATGGACGCTAATAGAGGCGATTATCAAAACGGTTGGGATACCGATCAATTTCCGAACAATTTAACCGAACTCACCGAAGCCATGCTCGTGATACTTGAAGATGGCGGATTTACTACGGGCGGTATTAACTTCGATGCTAAAACGCGGCGCAACTCAACTGATTTGGAAGATATTTTTTATGCGCACATCGGCGGTATGGATACTTTCGCGCGCGCTCTGGTGGCAGCCGAAGCCGTCTTGACGCGCTCGCAATACAAATTTTGGCGCACACAACGATATGCTTCATTCGATACAGGAGACGGTAAAAAATTTGAAACAGGTGCTTTGTCTTTAGAGGATTTATATCAATCAGGTATTTCCGGTAACGAACCGCAACAAATCAGCGGCAGACAAGAATGGTTGGAAAACTTGATTAATCAGTATATTTGATAAATTAACGTGATTTCGGAGATTTTATAAATCAACCGCGATAGGGCAGTTGACTCATAAAATCTCCGAACTCACATTAATTAATGCCCTTCCGACTACTTAAAAATTTTCGCGCAATCGCCGGCAGAAAAAATTTTGGTGAATTTTATTTTAGATTTATCCTTAAAATAAGATATACCGTCTGCTTGCGGACCGCCGTGTTCACCGACACCTTCTTTCAATACACCTTTATTGAGCATGAAAGCAATTTCATCTTTTTGCGTACTGCCTTCAATGATATAAGTGTAGATGCCTGTAATGATATTGCCTTTCAATTTTCCTTTAAAATTACCGGTAGCACCATCTTTTTGGTCAGGTTCCCAATTATATTTTCCGGTCACATTTTCGCCCTTAATAATGAGCTGGCATTTCGTAAAATCTACTTTATTTTCAACTTTTTGATAACAAGTAGTTCCGTTGCTTATTGATTCGGATGTTTTGGGCACACCATTATATAGCGCGCGAGCGTTGGCGAATGCGCTTCTCAAATCTCCGGTTTGTCCCATTAAAGGTTCATCGGTTTTCGTATCGTGTACGATTTCCAAATTCAAATCTTTCGGTACAATGCCGCCTTGTTTTTTGTACGCGAACATCGCATCGGCAATAGTTTTGGAGGCTTTATCGCCCGACATATTGCCGATAAATTTACCGTTAATATAAAAACCTTTTTTACCGACAAATTTTACACTGAATAGCGGCATGGCGACGGGTGCGGCGGCAACAATTGTCGGTGTAGAGGTTGCAGTAGCGTCCGGTGGCGTGACGGTAGCGGATGCCGGAGTCGGTGCAGAAATTTTGGTATCCGCTATTTTTTCTGCGGACTGCGGTTTGGTATCACAACTCGAAAATAAAAGGGTGATGCAAAACGCACCGAATAAAAGTTGTTTCATTTTGATTAAAGATTAAATAAGAGAAATTTTAGTTCGTCGAAGATTTTTGTGGAAGTGAAGTTTATTTCTATGCTTTTAAAAAATTCCGATAGGAGTTTCCTGTCAGTAGAAAATAAATCCGGATATTTTTTAGCTCCGTCAGGAGGGTCCTGTTTGAACACCCATAAAAGTCTTCGATGAGCCGAAATTATTTTAAAAAAAGTAAAGGTAAAATAAAAAAAATATTTTTTATTCACGTTGAAAAAATATTTTTTCGATTCGTTTTTTCTTATCGCATTCAAGAATTAAAATTTCTTGTAACTTTGCGTTTTTAATCGGATAAAAGACACACGAAATTCTTTTTCAAAGTTCACAGTTCCGAAAATTCATCGTTACAATAAAATTTTTTATGAATACCACCACAACCGGACAACGTACGATTTTAATACTAACACTCATCGCCGTTGCGGCAGTGTATCGAATCATGCCTTTTCATGTTTGGAATGTGGCACCTATTGGTGCTATCGCTTTGTTCGGCGGTGCAAATTTGAAAAAAAATTGGCAATCTATTTTAATTCCGTTAACGGCATTATTTATCGGTGATTTATTTTTGAATAATGTCACCTACAAAGCCTTTAACCCGAATTTCACTTTGTTTTATTCGGGTGCCTTATGGGTTTATGTTTCATTTGCCTTAATCGCTTTAATCGGTATTGTTTTTTTGAAAAAAATTTCCGCTAAAAATGTTTTATTAGCGAGTTTAGCTGGTTCTGTTTTATTTTTCGTTATCAGTAACTTCGGGGTCTGGATCGGTTCGAGTATGTATCCCCGTAATTTTGCCGGACTGTTGGCTTGCTATGTTGCTGCTGTTCCTTTTTTCGTCAACACGCTTGCCGGTGATTTATTATTTTCAGCGATATTGTTCGGTGTTTATGAATTTGCATTGAAAGCACAATTAATACGGAATAAAGCACAAAAGGTGAAATATTAAAAATAAAACTCAAAGATGAACAGATTGTCTTCACTTTTTCAAAATAAAAAATCCGATATACTGAACGTTTATTTCACTGCCGGTTTTCCGAATTTGGAAGATACGGGTGAAATTATTCGCGCACTCGGCAACAACGGTGTTGATTTAATTGAAGTCGGAATGCCGTACAGCGATCCGTTGGCGGACGGTGCGACTATTCAATTGAGCGGCGCAAAAGCATTGGCGAACGGTATGAGTTTGGAAATTTTGTTCAAACAGATCAAAGAAGCGCGCCGAAACAGTAACGTACCGATTATTTTGATGGGATATATTAATCAAGTAATGCAGTTCGGAGAAGAAAAATTTTTTAAAATGTGTGCCGCTTCGGGTGTAGACGGATTAATTCTGCCTGATTTACCGATTGCCGATTATGATAAAAAATTTAAAGTTTTAATTGCCGAAAGCGGCTTAACCTTTAGTTTTCTTATCACGCCTCAAACGCCCGTCGAACGCATTAAATTGATAGATAAATTCACAACCGGTTTTATTTACGTGGTTTCGAGTTACGCTATTACCGGTGCGAAAACGGGTATCACACCCGAACAAATCGAATATTTTAAACGCATCAAGTGCATGAAATTGAATAATCCGCGACTTATCGGTTTCGGTATTTCAGACAAAAAAACATTCGATATTGCTTGTGCGCACGCACAAGGTGCGATTATCGGCTCCGCTTTTATTCGCACTCTCGAACGCGGTGCCGAACGCGGACAACGAATAGATGAAACAGTTTCGGAATTTATCAACGCCGTGCGCGGAGTTTCTTCTCTTGTTTAAAAAAGTGTTTTCCTTCCGTTGTCGGTTTAAAAGCGCGTAATTTTTTTAACAACGCATCAATATCGGTATCTGTAATCATTAAATCCCGATTAATTTTTTTCAGAAAACCTTTATCCACCATTGTTTGCACCATTTCAAAAAGAGGATCATAAAATCCCGCAACGTTGAGTATGCCCACCGGTTTTGTGTGCAACATCAATTGCGACCATGTTAAAGACTCGAACAATTCGTCCAAAGTACCGAAACCGCCCGGCAACGCAATAATCGCATCCGACATATCGTACATAATTTGTTTGCGTTCGTGCATGGTGTCTGCCACAAACATTTTAGTCACGTTCGGGTGCATAATTTCTTTCACTTCCAAAAAAACCGGAATCACGCCCGTCACTTTTCCGCCGTGCGACAAAACACTGTCGGCAATAATGCCCATAATACCGACTTTCCCGCCACCGAATACCAATTCTATATTATTTTCGGCGAAATAGACGCCTACTGCTTTCGCCGCATTTTCAAATGCGACATCGTTACCGGCACTCGAGCCGCAGAATACTGCAATTTTTTTCATTTTTGAAGATGTTAATTTTTTTTAAGTTGCAAAGGAAAACAATAACCGGTATTTTAGTTTCTAGAATTATCTTTAAAATTTGGAATTAAATCTTAACTTAAAAATAAAAAACCGCACTTGAGATAAATTCCCATCGCGGTTTCTATACTTTTTGTATGAACACAACTTATACACCGTAGAATTACGGTTATAGGTAAGTCGTTGAAATCAACATAAATTTTATTGAATTTTAAAATCGCGCACCAAAGCAGGAAGTTTATTGCCTTCTTGCAAAAGCGCATCACGTATTTCGACCACAAAAGATACCGATTCTTCCATTGCATCTGCGATATCAGTAACTGTAAGTAACCCGCGCACAAGCATTCGGGTTATCACTTTTTTACGTTCTTCTACTTTTCCTTCTGCTTTTCCTTCTGCTTTTCCTTCTGCTTTTCCTTCTGCTTTTCCTTTATTTAAAGTACTTTGATAAGCTGTCATTGTTTCAGATTTAATTTCAGATGAAAGGCTATTGTTAATCAGGTCTATAAATTCTTCATTCTCCATGGGTGCTTGCGAAAATAAATACGATACAAATATACGCAAAAGTTCGCGTTTTTCGGGATGCTTATCGAAATATTTAAAAAGATTTTTTTGATGTTTCCTGATAAAATCCGCATCGCCCGCTTTTTTGAATTGCAGCATCAAAGCACCCAACAAATGCTCGTTACTCATTTCGATAATCGTTCGGTCGGGTGTTTGAAATACTTCGAAAAGAATGTATTCAAATTCCGGAATAAATTTTTTGAAGACCAGAGATAAGTTTTTAAAGGATTCGGAAAACAGCTTTTTCTTCCATTTTATTTTTCCGTGATAAAATACGATGGGAATAATAATCGTCAACGGTTTGCGGGCGGCAACATCGCGCAACCAAATTGACGACATGTAGTGTATCAATTGCACAAAAATGTCTTTGGGCTGATAACTTTTGTGTTCGAAAAGCAGTGCGATTGCCACTTTGCTGTTGCCGCCTTTTTGGGAAGTACGCCATACGACATCTGAAAAAGTTTTTGCCAGTTCCGAAGAAACGTAATTGTTGGTATCTTGTTTGATTTTATCCAAATCAATTAAATCGAGTAATTCTTTAGGGAAAGCGCAAAGCGCAAGATCAATAACCGCTTCTTTTTCTTGGAATACACCCGTGAAAAGCGCGTCGTGCGGTTGGTGCGGTTTTTCTTTTTTATTTTCTTCCATTAAAGTTTTCTTTTAGTAAGTCGCTGGTGCAAAATTATTTTTTTTTTTCGAAAAAATAGAAAAATGATCATTTTTAGATTCAAAAGTGTTTTGCAGTCAAGTAAAGTAAGCATTTAAATCAGACTTTCGATAATTTCAATAAGCAATTTTTTGTACTTTTGCCCGCAAAATCGAATTTCTTTTGACTACTTTTTCTCTTTACGAACTTAATGAATTTATACGCCGCGTCATCGCGCTCAACTTCAGCGATTATGTGTGGGTGACGGCAGAAATTGCACAAATTAATACGTCGCGCGGACAAACTTATATCGAGTTGTTGCAAAAAGAAGACAATGATGTTATTGCGCAAATGTCGGCAGTAATTTGGCAAGGTGAATTGAATCGCATAAAAAAGAAAACGGGTGAAACGATTGACGTAATTTTATCGGCGGGAAAAGAAATGCGCTGTCGAGTGCGCGTGGAATTTCATGAACGGTACGGTTTGAAGTTGGTGATTGATGAAATTGATGCGGCGTATACTTTCGGCGTTTTGGCGTTGCAACGGCAACAACTGATAACCGAATTGCAAGCTAAAAATTTGTTGTATAAAAATGCGACCATTCCTTTGCCGCCGGTATTGCAACGCATCGCCGTTATTTCGAGTGCGGGTGCGGCGGGTTTGCAAGATTTTTTGAAACACCTTGCCGATAACAGTTTCGGTTATCGGTTCCGGTGTTTTTTGTTCGAGGCGGCAGTTCAAGGGCAATATGCGGAGCGCGATATTTTAAAACAGTTGGAAATTATTGAATTGCGGCGCGCGGAATTTGATACGGTCGTATTGATTCGCGGCGGCGGCTCTAAATTGGATTTGAGTGTGTTCGACAATCGCGATTTATGTTTGCGCGTCGCCGGATTTTCTCTGCCGATAATTTCGGGCATCGGTCATGAAACCGACCAAAGTGTTTTGGATATGGTGGCGCATACAGCACTCAAAACACCGACAGCCGTTGCAGATTTTATTTTGATGCACAATACGCGATTTGAAATACAAATCGTAGACATCGGCAAATTTATTTCCGATTATGCACAATCAACAACCCGTGAAGCGGAAGCGCAATTGAAATATTTTGATAACACACTAAAAATGTATCCGACCCGTATAATTGATAAAGCACAAAATGAACTGATTTTTCTTTCTCAAAACCTAAAAAATAAAATAGATCGGCAAATTCAATCCGAAAACTTTGAATTATCGCGCATGGAAAATGCGCTCAATCTCGTCGGCATAGAGGCAACTTTGAAACGCGGTTTTACGATTACTAAATTAAAAGGAAAGGAAATAAATTCAGCTAAAAAATTAAAAACAGGTGATAAAATTGAAACACGGTTTTTTAACGGGCAAAAAGAAAGTGTTGTTCAATAAATAATTGAACAACACTTTATAAAGCCGGACGATTAATGCCCGAAAACAAACATAAAAATATAAAAAAATATTCATAAAGAATTTTTATGATTTTTGAAGAAGTTTTTAATGCGCAGGATGAAATTTTTTGTCATTGTAAAGTATTTAGATCACAAATTCAGTAATTTTCTCATACACATAAATTTTATTTTTTAAACAATAAAATATTTGGCGTGTTTCGATTGAAGATTTAATTACCCCGAATATTTTAATTCATAATTCACAATTCATAATTCAAAAGTGGTCACACCTTATTCATCGGACGGCAGCAAGAAAGAACAAGTATCTCAGATGTTCGACAATATCGCGGGCAGTTACGATTTTCTGAATCATTTTCTTTCGCTCGGAATTGATAAACTCTGGCGCAATAAAATGATACGCGAATTAGCGGTCGTAAATCCTAAATTAGTTCTTGACGTGGCAACCGGAACAGGCGATGTGGCGATAGAATCATTCAAACAATTGCGTGTTCCGGATTTGAAAATCATCGGTGTGGATATTTCGCCGAAAATGCTGGCGGTCGGGCGCGAAAAGATTGTGCAACGCAAAATGAACGAAAATATAACGTTAACAGACGGAGACTCCGAAAATTTAGCGTTTCCGGATAATAAATTCGATGCAATTACCGTTGCTTATGGCGTGCGCAATTTTGAAAATCTGGAACGCGGTCTCGCCGAAATGCAACGGGTATTGAAACCGGGTGGAAAACTGCTGGTGCTTGAGTTTTCTAAGCCGACAGGTTTTCCGGTAAAACAGGCTTTCAATTTGTACTTTGAACATATATTGCCGACCATCGGAAAATTAACTTCAAAAGACAATCGCGCATACAAATATTTGTTTGAATCCGTGCAAGTTTTTCCTTCCGGCGAGGCTTTCGTGCATATTTTAGATAAACTCGGTTATACAAAAACCTCATGTCAACCACTTTCTTTCGGCATCTGTTCGCTGTACGTTACTTACAAACCTTTATAGTTGCGGGTATTTTTTTGTTTTTTTTATCACCGCAAAGCGCGTTCGCACAATTGGGTAAAGGCAACTATAATTTTTTGGATTATAACGGGCGAAATGTTTATTTCGGCATCACGATCGGCTACAATCAATCGGATTATAAGGTAGTGAAAAGCAAAAACTTTTTGCCTTCCGTCAACGACAGTATTGCCGGATTGGCGGGTGTGCAAGGTCCCGGATTTAATTTGGCAGTGGTAACGAATTTGCGTATCGGTGATTATTTCGATTTACGGTTTTTACCCGGGTTTTCTTTTTCCGAGCGCAACATTTCTTACCGGTCCACTAAAACGAACCAACTCCTACCCATACAAAAAATAGAACCCGTGTTCGTTGAATTACCTTTTCATATCCGCTACAAATCCGCACCGTATCACGACAAGCGTTTGTTCGTGACGAGCGGTATCAAATACGATTTCGATATTACCAGCAAAAGCCGACAACGCACGGTGCTTAACGGTTTGCATATTGCACCTTCTGATTTCCAATTCGAAATCGGCGCGGGGGTACAAATGTTTTTTCCGTATTTTATTTTCTCACCCGAAATTAAATTTTCTACCGGTTTGGGTAATATACTTATTTACCAAAACGGTTTGCAAGAGTCTTCGGTGATAGAAAAATTGATATCGCGCACAGTTACTATTTCGTTGCATTTTGAGGGGTAGAATATTAAATTAAAGTCAGGGCATCATGCTAAAATCCATTAGCTTCTTGGCATAATAATTTTTTCCACTCTCCAAATATTTATTTCCATAGTTCGTCTATAAAAATAAAACTATAAAATGAAAAATATAGACAAAAATACTAAAAACGAATTAGTGCTCGTTACCGGCGGTTCCGGATTTATTGGTGCGCATTGCATTCTTCAACTTTTAGAGGCAGGTTACAACGTGCGAACAACGGTACGTTCGCTTGCTAAAGAAACGGAAGTGCGTTCAATGCTCAAAACCGGTGGTGCTGAACCTGGAGATAAACTTTCTTTCTTCGCTGCCGATTTAATGTCGGATGCGGGTTGGAAAGAAGCTGTTACAGGCTGCGATTATATTTTGCACGTAGCTTCTCCTTTTCCACCAAGCGAACCAAAACATGAAGATGAGTTAATAATTCCGGCGCGTGAAGGAGCTTTGCGTGTTTTGAAAGCAGCACGAGATGCAGGTGTTAAACGTGTTGTTTTAACTTCTTCTTTCGCAGCGATTGGTTATACATCTAAAAATTCAAACCAACCTTTTAACGAAGAAGATTGGACGAATCCGAATGAAGTAGGTCTGGGAGCTTATGTAAAATCAAAAACGATTGCGGAACGTGCTGCTTGGGATTTTGTCGCTCATGAAGGTGGAGCATTGGAACTTTCGGTTATAAATCCCGTGGGCGTGTTTGGTCCCGTATTAGGACCTGATTATTCTACATCTATTTTGCTTGTTCAACGTTTAATGGATGGTTCTATCCCCGGCTGTCCGAATTTATCTTTTGGAATTGTAGATGTGCGCGATGTTGCGGATTTACATATTCGCGCCATGACTGATTCAAAAGCAAGAGGTGAACGGTTTTTAGCAGTCGGCGAAGATTTCTTTACGATGCAACAGATAGCATTGGTTTTAAAATCGCGAATGGGTGATGCTGCAAAACGTGTTCCAACCAGGGTTTTACCGAATTGGATTGTAAAACTCGTTTCTTTGTTTGATCCGTCCGTAAAATTAATCCTACCCGAACTCGGAAAACCCAAAAACGGTACCAACGCAAAAGCAAAAAGGTTGCTTGGCTGGACACCCCGCTCGAACGAAGACGCTATTACTGCAACTGCTGAGAGTATGTTGAAATTGGGATTGTTGAAAGTTTAGTAGAGTTAGGTGAGCGGATAGGGAAATAGTTTTTTTTCGTAGTCGGTTCGGTTTCACCTCGAGAGCCGATTGTAACTTTTTTTTACGAAAAGATTTTTTTTAAAATTTATTTCCTTTTTCAGAAAGAAATCTTATCTTTGCATTCTAAAAATAAATTTCATTAAACTTTAAAAATAAGAGGGCTTCCGATATGCTTATTATTGATGTAAAAGACAGCGAAACGATTGACAAGGCGTTAAAAAAATACAAAAGAAAATTCGAGAAATCGGGTACTCTAAAATCATTGCGCCGCCGTAAAGCGTTCGTAAAACCTAGCATCGTCCGCAGAACGGAAGTTTTGAAAGCAGTGTATAAACAAGAAACTTATGGCAACGACGCTGAGCAATAAAATTTAATTAATAATTAATAACTTTTTATTCTTGTGTTGGCTTATAGAAAAAGCGTTTGAAGAATCAACTTCAAACGCTTTTTTTGTTACAGTTTTTTATACGATTAATCCAGTGAAATTTTAAGCACTTTAAATTCCAATTTACCGTTTGGTGTATCAACATAAGCCAAATCGCCGATAACTTTACCGAGTAAAGCCTGACCAACGGGTGAACTCACAGACAACCTGCCGTTTTTTAAATCCGCTTCCGCTTCCGGTACGAGTTTGTACGTGACTTGTTTTTTCATTTTCACGTTTTCCAAATTTACGGTCGTGAGTATGCCTACTTTCGAGTCTGTCAACATAGATTCGTCAATAATTCGCACCGTTGCTAATTGAGTTTCCAACTCCGCAATTTTTTTTTCGAGCATTCCTTGTGCATCTTTTGCCGCGTCGTATTCGGCGTTTTCCGATAAGTCGCCTTTCTCGCGCGCTTCAGCGATGGCTCGCGCCGTTTCTTTACGTCCGTTGCTGCGCAGGTCGTCTAATTGTATTTTTATTTTTTCGTAACCGCCTTGGGTCAGATAGGTATATTGTGACATTTTTTTTTGTTTTACAGACTTTTATTAAATTGCAGTGTTCCAAACTGTCCGGAAGCGACAAAAGTTTTTAGATCACCGGAATAACTTGATTCCGGCAAAGTTTTTTCTGAAAATTGTTTTGAATTATACGTTAATGATGGAATGTGAAGTTTTTCAACGAAAAAAATTTCGTGCGGTAATTTTTTAAAATTTTTTTTCCGAAAAATTATTTTAAGTTTTTTTAAAAGAATTTTCCGGAAAAAAATTCCGAATAATTCTCTGAATTTTATTTAAAATTTTTTTTCGAAAAAAAATTTCTGCACTAAAAAAAAAATTATTTCGAAAAATAAAATTAAAAATTACTTCAGAAACTTGTCTTCGACACATTGTTCTCTTTAACTGAATCGAAACGTAATTTTATTTACAGTAAAAAGAATAAAACGAGAAGGTCTCTACACGCAGTAAAAACCTTCTCGAATTATTAGGAATACAAAGATAAATAAACTATCTCAAATAAAACAAATTTATTTTCGGGTTTGTGTTTTCAGGGTTCATCTGTTAGACGTTGTAATGCTACGACTGTACGTTGGAAAACTATGTATTTAAAAAAATTTAACACGCATTTATTTTGCCGTTAAAAAAACAGACTGTATTATTGCTGTCTAATTTCAATTTAGTACTTTAGATTTCCGATTAAAGCTTTAAGGTGTTCATTTAAATTCGTAGTATTATATACTTGTGTATGAAAAAACGACTACTCCTTTTCTTTTTTTCCATATTGTGTTCTTTTCTCTTCGCGCAAGCCATTATCACCGGTAAAGTAACTGACGATAAAGGTGAATCCTTGCCGGGTGCCAACGTTTCAGTTATAAAAAAAGGTATTCTCGTTACGGGCGGACAAAGTGATGATAAAGGTGCATTTCGTATCACGGGCATTGAACCCGGCAATTATGATGTAGAGTGTTCTTTTGTGGGCTTTATTCCTTCGCGCCAAAACAATGTACCTATTTCTTCGGGTTTATTTGCCGTTGATTTTAAAATGACTGAAAACGGAAAACTTTTGGATGCCGTTATTATTAAAGAATACAGAGTGCCGATTGTAAAAGTAGATCAAACGCAACAAGGCGAAGTATTTACGTCGGAACAAATAAAAAATTTGCCGATAAAAAATATTAATGCCATCGTCGGTATGGCGGCAGGTGTAACTACGAGTGCTAATAAAGGTGAAGTTTTCATAAAGGGGTCGCGTTCAAGTGCTACAGTATATTATGAAGATGGTTTTTTGGTGCGTGGTCCATCAGTACCGGTGTCAGATATTGAACAACTGCAAGTCATCACCGGCGGTTTGGATGCTAAATACGGTGATGTAACGGGTGGTGTCATAAATATTATTACAAAAGGTCCCGCAAGTAAACTGACGGGTGGCGTAGAATTAGAAACATCAAAACCTTTTAACAATTACAATTATAATTTTATCAACGCCAACTTGGCAGGTCCGATTTGGCAAAAAGATGTGGTCGGCATTTCGGGAATTAAACAAAAAGAAACAATTATCGGATTCAGGTTCAGCGGTCAATATCGCGGTGCCGATGATAATAGTCCGCCGGCAATTCCGGTATTTAAAGTAAAACCGGACGTTCAAAAACAATTGGAAGCGCAACCCGTTATTTACAACAGCACGGGTCAAGCGCGTGCTGCGGCAGAATTATTGCAAGCATCTGATTTCAATCAACTCACAATTCATCCCGATCAAAAATCTGCGAATTATGATTTAACCGGAAAAATTGATGCGCGACTTAGCAAAAGCATAGATATTTCCATCGGTGGAAAATACAACAATAATAACAGACAAATTGATCCTCAAACTAATTCATCTACGGGTATTCCGACTTATTACACTTGGCAAGTTTTTAATTCCGATTACAATCCGACCGAATACAGAAATACTTTACGCGGTAATTTTCGCTTGCGCCAACGTTTAAACGGTGTTGCAGGAGAAAAAGCAAGCGGTTCTTTAATAGAAAATGCACAATACACAATAATTTTAGGTTACGAGCAATTTAATTACAGTGTAGCAGATGCACAGCATAAAGATAATTTATTCGATTACGGATATGTCGGCAAATTTAATTACAATCAGTTACCGACTTTTACAACAGATGCTTCGGGTACGCACCAAACCGGATATCTTCAACAATTAATTAATTATACGCGCTCAGAAATAAATCCGATACTCGCTAACTTTAATAACGGTATTGATGTTAATAACGGCGGCACGAATTTGAATGTTTTGAATGGGTTGTATTACCAAAGTAATCTGCCCAAAGTATATTCTTTCCACGAAAATGTCGGTTCAGTGTATAACAATTATGAAAAACAGCAAACAAATACAATTACCGGCAAATTCGATTTAAGTTTTGATATTGTACCTAAAGGTGATCGCTCCAAAGCGCATAATATTGAAGCCGGGTTTATTTATGAACAGCGCAACGACCGCAAATACCAAATAAACCCTTTTTCGTTATGGAGTTTAGCTGAAAATCTGCAAAATCAAAACTTAAATGGTACAGCTATTGATACGACAAAACCTTTGCGCGATACGGTAGTTAACGGACAAACCGTAAAAATATATGCACCTCTGAAAACCGCAGGTATTGATGCTTTGACAGATAATCGCTTTTATAAAAACTATCGCAATAAATTCGGGTTGCCTGAAACCTCTTTCGGTAACGTCAATAATTTAACGCCCGACCAATTGTCTTTGGATTTATTCACGGCGCGCGAACTCAACGACCAAGATTTAATTGATTATTACGGTTATGATTATTTAGGTAAACCGCTCGGTACAAATGTTACCTTCAATGATTTTTTTACGGCGCGCGACGTAAACGGTACGCGCACTTTTCCGGTGGCGGCTTTGCAACCGATTTATTTCGGCGGGTATATTCAAGATAAATTCAGAATCAAAGACCTCATCATCAGTGCGGGTTTGCGCGTGGACAGGTTCGATGCGAATACGAAAGTGCTGAAAGACCCGTATTCGCTGTATGATATTATGACGGCAAAAGATTACTACGCGCTCATAAAACAACCTAAACCGGATAATATCGGCGACGATTACAAAGTGTATATTAACTCCAATAACTTCGGAAAAACGTCTTATAATTATACCGCTAATGATGTAAAGGCTTTTCGCGTCGGCGATCAATGGTACACAAAAAGCGGACAACCCAGCGCGCCTGAATTAATTTTCAGCGGAACGCAAACTTTCGCAAAATATAAAGTAGATACTTTTGCGACCATAAAACAATTGGGTTACGATCCGAGTATTTCTTTTACTGACTATCAAGCTTCAGTCAATTTAATGCCGCGTTTGGCTTTTTCTTTTCCGATATCCGATGTCGCTAACTTTTTTGCGCATTATGATGTCTTAGTTTCTCGTCCGACTTCCAATAATATCGTCACGGCACTCAATTATTATTATTTCGATGATTTGGGACGCACGCCTGAAAATAACGCGAATTTAAAACCCGAACGCACAGTTGATTACGAAGTAGGCTTTCAACAAAAAGTAAATGATTATTCGGGTATAAAAATAGCGGCGTATTATAAAGATTTGAGAGATATGATTCAGTTGCGTTATTACAAATATTTGCCCGCGCCTCTGAATACGACACAATATGTGAGTTATGATAATTTAGATTTCGGCACGGTAAAAGGATTTACGTTTCAATACGATTTGCGCCCAATTCATCATTTTTCGGGACAATTCAATTATACGCTTCAATTTGCCGACGGTACGGGCTCTGATCCGCAATCACAACGCGACATCAATATAAAAGGAAATATACGCGTTTTGTCGCCGTTGAATAATGATGAACGCCACCGTTTTGCTTTCACGATGGATTATCGTTACGATGACAGTAAATACGACGGTCCGAAATTGTTTGGTATGGATATTTTCAAACGCGCCGGTATCAATTTGCAAACGATGCTCGTCTCCGGTCGCCCTTACACAGCTTATGCAAGTCCGAACCCGTTCGGTGCTTCGCAAATTGCAGGTGATATCAACGGTTCGCGTTTGCCTTGGACGTTTAACGTGGATTTAAGGATTGATAAAACGATTTCGCTTTCAAAAAATCCGAAAAATCCTTTGGATATGAATATTTATTTGCGCGTTCAAAATCTGTTAGATATTCGAAACATTGCAAATGTATACAAAGCAAGCGGATCTGCGGAAGATGACGGATATTTAACTTCCGCAATTGGAAAAAGTGTATTAGCGAGTACTTATACGTCCTACGGCAATTCACAAGCTGCCGTCAATGCGTATCTTAATTCGTATATTCAGCGCGAACTTAATCCGGGATTTTATTTTCTGCCGCGCCAAATATTTTTGGGATGTACATTTGGATTTTAAAAAATTTACGATTTACGATTTTTGTCTTAAAAAGGCATTTACAATAAAACTGAATTTCATGTTAAGAAAAATATTTTCTTCACTCGAAACGATTAAATGTAATTTGGTGGATAGAAAATGGTTATTATTATTTACCATTTACCATTTAACATTTACTATTGCTTTCGCCCGTTATCCGGATACATTCAAAGCGGGAATAAAATCCAAGAGTACGGAAGTGTCTACGCGTTCCGATTGCGCGCAAGGCGCTTCTAAATTGGATATGGAAATTAATAACGTGCGCGCCACTTTATTAAGCAGCGGTGATGTTTGGTGGGATTTGAATATTGCCGGTTACGTGGTGCCGAAAGTAGATAGAACAACGGGTGCATTACCGGTATCTTCAATATTTGCAGGCGCAGTTTGGTTGGGTGGTCTGGATCCGGCAGGTAATTTAAAAGTAGCGGTACAAACTTATCGCGATGCGACGCATACGGATTTTTGGCCTGGTCCGCTCACACAAAACGGCACGACAAGTTCCGATGTGTGCCAAAAATGGGATCAACATTTTGAAGTTTTCGGTTCGGATGTGGATACGCTTTTAAAAAAATTTGCGGAAGCACGACAACTCAATCCGAATAATCCGGTCATTGATTGTAACAGCATTCCTATTTCAATTAAAGGGTGGCCCGCTACCGGCAATCCGTATTTTTTTGAGGTGCATCGTTTTTCTTTACCTAAAGATGCACAAGGTTTAGCCAAATTTCATGACGAAAACGGCGACGGACTTTATGACCCATGTACCGGTGATTATCCGACCATTGATATAAAAGGCTGCAATATAGACGTGCATCCCGACCACATGGTTTTCTGGATTTATAACGACAACGGCGGTGTGCATACACAATCCGCCCGTTCGACGGCGATACAAATGGAAGTGCAAGTGCAAGCTTTCGCCTATAAATCGAATGACGAATTGAACGATATGACTTTTCAACGGTATAAACTCATCAATCGTGCGAAAACGGATATTGATTCTACTTTTTTTGCAATGTGGATTGATTTCGATTTGGGTTGTTATACCGACGATTATGTCGGTTGCGATACCACTCGGAGTTTAGTATATTGCTACAACCAAGATGCTTTGGACGGAACAATCGGTTGCGTTTGCGATAGAGGCGTAAATACCTACTGCGATAAAATTCCTATAATCGGAGTAGATTATTTCAGAGGTCCGAATAATGAATTTGGTAAAGAACTTGGAATGAGTTCATTCACTTACTACAATAATGCAACTGTCGGCAATCCGTTAGCCGGTACAACCGATCCGGCAACGGCAACCGAATATTATAATTATTTGAGCGGTAGTTGGAAAGACGGTACGCCATTTACTTTCGGCGGTAGCGGTTATGCTCCTGGTTCGGGCGGGAAAAAAGTAAAATATGCATTTATAGATGCGCCTAATAATCCGTCGGGCTGGTCTATGTGCAGTCAAGGTTTACCGAGTGGGGATAGACGTATCATTCAAGCTTCCGGTCCTTTTAAACTAAAACCGGGTGCTGTAAACGAGCTCATTGTGGGTTTGCCTTGGGTAGCAGACCAAAAATATCCTTGTCCGAGCATTACAAATATGCAGGAAGCAGACGATATAGCCCAATCACTGTTCGATAATTGTTTCAAAATTTTTGACGGACCCGATGCACCGGATATGAGTTTTGTAGAGTTGGATAAAGAAATTATTGCGGTTTTATCTAATCGTCCTGAATCCAATAATTACAAAGAATTGTATAAAGAAAAAGGGTTGCGCATTCCGAAATTCACCAATGATTCTTTGTACCGTTTTCAAGGGTATAAAATTTATCAATTACACGACGGAAATGTGGGTGTAGCGGATTTGGAAAATCCCGACAAATCGCGTTTGGTGGGGGAAGTAGATGTTCAAGATTCTGTTCAAAAAGTATATAATTTTACACCTGTTCCCGATCCGAATTTTGGCGGACGCACCATATTTACGCCGGTTTTAAAATTAGATGGAGAAAATAAAGGTATTCGGCACACATTCAGCATCAAATCCGATCAATTTGCTACGACGGATGATAAACGGCTCACCAACCATAAAAAATATTATTTCGTTGCCGTAGCATTTGCTTATAATAATTATAACAAGTTCGATGAAAAAACAGCTGCCGGTTTCGGACAAAGAGAACCGTATGTTATTGGCAGAAAAAATATAGGCGACCAACGCAACGGCGGCTCACCCTATACCGTTTTACCGCGACCGATTGATGATGTGAACTTAAATACCGTTTATGGTGAAGGTCCTATTATTACGCGCCTCGATGGTGTAGGAACCGGTAATAATTTTTTAAATATTTCTGCGGAAACCTTGCAAAAAATTCTTGATGGCACTTTCGACGGAAGCATTGTGTATAAACCGGGCGGTGGACCGATAAATGTAAAAATTGTCAATCCTTTAGATGTTATCAACGGACAATACACGCTTACACTCAGAGATACTGCTAATGCAACGCCGAACATCGGTGATGTAATCGGTTCAACAACCGGATTTTGGGAATTGAGTGATAGCACAGGCAGTATTATTCGCTCAGAAAGATCTATTGACAAATTGAACGAACAAATTATTGCTAAATTCGGGTTTTCTATTGCCATTAATCAAGTAGCTGATGTCGGTACTCAACCCTTCGTGGATAAAACAAACGGTTACATTGGTACGAGTATCGAATACGCCGCAACCGGTGTGAATTGGTTGGCAGGCATACAAAATAATTTTGTGCTATACAACGGCTTGAATACTTTGGATTATATAAAATGCACGACAGGGCAAATAGATTTTAATTTAGATCCGAATTGCGCCTTGGCGAATACTTCTCCGTTGTTCACACCGTATTTTTTACAAGATTATCGCCAGACAAGCGATTACAATAACTTTTTTGTATCTCCGGCGTGGCAAAATACTTTGGGTACTGCCGTACGCAACAACAACAGTTTAGCCAATTTGAATAATGTTGATATAGTTTACACGAAAGATAAATCAAAATGGAGTCGGTGTGTAGTCGTAGAAACGGCATCACCTTATTATTATGATGCGCCGAACGGACCGCGCGCCCTACCCGAAGGCAGTGCCAAAATGTTTGATTTGCGCGCGCATACCTCTGTCGGAAAAGACGCTGATGCTAATGGAAATCCGAAACCCGATGGTGACGGTACCGGCATGGGTTGGTTTCCGGGTTACGCTGTGGACGTAGAAACCGGGCAGCGCGTCAATATTTTCTTCGGTGAAAATTCTGCGTTTGACCCGACTATCGGTACTTACGCACCGGAATCAAAAGGTATTAATCGCGATATGGCTTTCAATCCATCAAATCAACTTGTTTTACAGACTGTCGGTGTTTTCGATCCGGCATATTCCGCATTTTTAGGTGGACAACATTTTGTGTATGTATCAAATTTGCCTTACGACAGTTGTAAATTTTTCAGAGACCGGTTTACCGGTATTGCTGCGCGTAAAGTCGGTGCTTTACGCAACGTTACTTGGTCAGGTATTCAGCTTTCGACTACTAAATTATTGTCTTACGCCGCCGGATTAATTCCGAATGATGTAACCGTAAAAATGCGTGTGAATAATCCTTATGCGGTTTTTACAGGCAAAGGTACCAATCAATCGCGTCCGACGTATAAATTTTCGGTTGCCGGAAAAGCACCTTCCGCACTTGCCGGAGCGCAAACAGATTCGTCGCTCAACCTGATAAATATTGTTCCGAATCCGTACTACGGTTATTCTCAGTACGAAGTCAATGAATTTTCAACGACGATAAAAATCACCAATTTACCGGCAAAATCCACGACAACGATTTATACGCTCGACGGCAAATTTATTCGTCAATTCAAACGCGACGAAGTACCGTATCAATATCCTGCCACGCAACAACTCGGTGTGCGCACGCAACAAATCACACCGGATGTGGAGTGGGATTTGAAAAACGATAAAGGTATTCCGGTCGCAAGCGGTGTGTACTTATTTTATGTAGATTCACCGCAAGGACATCGAACGTTGAAATTTTTTGCCGTCAATAGAGCATTCGATCCGTCAAGATTATAATTAATAATTAATAATTAACAATTAAAATGTCAATATTGAGTAAGTCATTAATTCAAAAAATGAAAAATAAAGTTTTTATCGCCTTGATAATTATTAATTTTTCATTATTAATTATTAATTCAGTTTCTGCCGGCAATCCGGACAGGCAAGGGCAAGCCGGCGCATACGAATTGCTGCTCAATCCTTGGGCGCGAACGATCGGTGTACATTTAACGAACACGGCTTACGTGAGTGGTGTCGAAGCCATGAACCTTAATATCGCCGGACTCGGACGCACCAAAGGTATGGAACTCGGTATCGGTCATTCTATTTTATATCAAGGCAGTGGTTTGGGTGTGAATGCGGCGGGTTTTGCGCAAAAAGTGGGTAACGGCGTTTTCGGTGTGAGCTTAAATGCGCTCAATTTCGGAAAAATTCCGGTAACAACTACCGCACAACCGGAAGGTACGGGTGCAACTTACTCACCTACCTTTTTCAATGTCTGTTTAGGTTATGCCTATCAATTCGAAGAAAAAATTTCTGTCGGTATTGGTGTTCGGTTTATTAATGAGTCTTTAGCAGATATATCGGCGAGCGGATTTTCTTTAGATGCGGGTGTGCAATATGCTACGGGCGATGATGTTTACAAAAAACGTTTTCAATTCGGTGTGGCATTGCGCAATATCGGTTCACCTATGCACTTCACGGGTCAAGGTTTGAGCGATGAAGCAAAAGTAACGAATGCAGCGAGTCCTTACGTTATACGTGTAGCGCGTAACGCCGCGAATTTTGAATTACCATCGCAATTGCTCATCGGTGCGTCTTATGATATAATACCTATGGAAAAATCGAAATTAACAGCTTCCGCAAATTTTACATCCAATGCTTTTTCGCGCGATGAAATCGGTGCCGCGCTTATATTTTCTATGAATGAAATTTTTGTTTTACGCGCCGCCTACCGATATGAAGTCGGTTTATCGAGTAGTGACTTGAATCATTCTGTTTATACCGGTCCGAGCATGGGTTTCTCGGTCAATGTACCGACTGCCAAAAATTCTGACCGTACTTTTTCAATTGATTACGGTTATTTGTTTTCCAATCCGTGGGGTGGTACACATAATATCGGGGTGCGATTAAATTTATAAAAAATTTGAGGACATAAGAATTTGAGTTAATCTTTTGTAAAATCGTTACTTTATTTAAAATTTTTAGTCACAAAATTCGTTTTTTTTTCGTTATTATGTCTTTATGAAATAAAATAAATTTTACCATGTTTCGCTCTATATTGCTTTTATCTTATTGTTTAATATTGTCGGTTGCTTGTTTTTCTCAAACAGATTCAACCGCTACGGATTCTGATATATCACTTTACGGAAAGAAAAATCCAGAATCACTGAATGCTGATTCATCCATGAATAAATCTTACGGTTATTTTTTTGACGGTAAAAACGGTAAAATGTGGAACGGAAAAGATACTGTTCCGGCAAAAGATATGCAGGATTTACGCGGTAAAATGGGACAAATGCCACCGGAATTTCAAAAGTTTTTTGGTAACGGTATGATGTCGCCTTTTGACGGAATGAACGGTATGAAAGGTTTTGGAGGCATAGATTCGATGATGCAGAAATCGTTCAGTTTTTTCTTTGACGGGAAAAATATGCAACAGTTCGGTGGAGATTCTCTTCAAATGAATGAAATGAATAAACTTTTCGGAAATTTCGGCGGCATGGATTTAAGTAAATTGATGCAAGGCGATTTATTCAAAAATTTCGGCGATAGGAATATGGATAAAATGCCGCGACTCACTCCCGATAATAAGAAAACCAAAAAGAAAAATAATAGCAAAAAAGATAAGTACGATACGGAAAGTCTTTAATCAATTACGAATTACGAATTTCCGCTTTTAAAGGAGCAAATATTCTTTTTTGTCTGAATCAGAATATTCATCAGTAATTATTGCCTTACTTGTGAATCGGCTTATAGCTGCTATCGCCAGTTATTAATTGTGCAGTTTTATTGAAATTAGCTTTGTATTCTGTTGTGTAAATATTTTCCGCTGAATACTCATTTTGAATACCAAATTGAATAAATTTTATTGAGTTAGGATCACTAGTGTTACCATATATTCCTGCAATCATCCCACTAAAATCATTGTAAATGAGTTTTCTGATGATATGGCTTTTCCATGTATTGTTGAGAACATATTTATCCGCATTTTCAATGGTATCCATGTAATAACATTCAGGTTCATTCCAAGCATATTCATGTATAGTTCCTGTTGATATAATGCCAGATCGTGGCATTACATAAAATGAACTTAAAAATTTTTGTGGTACTTCTTTGAAGTTTTTCCTATCATATAAAATCAACACCTCTTCTTGAAAATTATTCTGAAATAAATAAATTTCTTTATGGCGCGGAAAACCAAACAACCACATTAAAAATATAACCAAAATCATAGTCCCTACAATGATTTTTTTTTTCATAGAAGTCAAGTTAATCACTGTAATTTTCTATCTGTTTAAAATCAGGTCTTTCAATTTCCTTAAAATAAAAACAATCTTCAAAATATCTTCCGGATCAGTGGCATCAAAAGGTTTACTTACACAATATTCTTTGTGTGTGAGAGTGGTAAAATACCAAAAACGTCCTTGAATCCAACTGCCGTATAAAATTTTACCATCTTGATTTGTTTCTTGCGACAATATCATAGCTGCTAACATTTGTCCTTCCGGATCGTGGTTATCGCCGAGTGACCGCTTGAACTCTTGCAAAAAGAAATAAGGAAATTTCGGACGACCGGAATTGGTAGGTGATGCCAACATACAGTCAACGATCACGGAAATGTGTGTATCATTTACTTTTCCCGACAGTTTTCGTTCGTAATAAGTATTGATAAGTTTAGGAATTTCTAACTGGGCAATAAAAAAAACAATACTGATAAAATTCATTTTTAACTCTTCCTCATTCCATTCATCCCATTTAAGATCAAGTTTTAAACGCGCTTGCTCAATAAATTGCGCTTCAGGAGCAGTGAATATACCTTTTGCAGTTACCCAATTTTGAAGTTGTGTACAGGATTTATTTTTTTCAATATTGAAAGTATCAATTACCTCAAAAACATCGTAATGATTTAATTTTGCCATAAACCCAATATTTAAAATAATAAAAATAATGCAAAGTTATAAGAAAAAATGATGTGCCAATAATGATAAATCAATAAAAAAAATTAACAAACAAAATCAAAAAGAAAGATAACATTAAAAAAGATAAATACGAAACGTAAAGTCATTAATCAATTACGAATTTCAATTTTAAAAAAAAAGCAATTTTTAGAATGTACTAAAAATTGCTTTTTGCTTTCAAGTCTTAAATCAAAATTCAAAATGTCGATTAATATACTTTCCCTTTCTTTATCGTCAATTCAATTTGTCCGGCGTGGTGTGAATTGTGATTTAATGTAAACGACATCATACTCAAAAGTGTTTGATCACCGAAAGGCGATGAAAAAACTATATCAATTTCTGAATTCGGTCGCTCATTTACAATTTTTCTCAACAAGTCGAAACCGGAATCTACAAACTGTTTTGTTTCAGTCAAATCTAAAGCATGACCCGGATCGGCAGGTTGACGCAAAGTTTGCGGTTGAAAACTCATGCCGGTTTGAAATCCCATATTCGCTATAGAGTGCATAGCTTCTCCGATATGGCGCATATAAAATCCGGCAGTCGCATATTCCGGTGAAATTCTGAACATAGAATTTTCAGGTGTCAATTTATTCATCAAAGCATCAATTTTTTTCTGATTGCCGTTAATAAATTCAATAATTGTTTCTTGTTTTTCTGTCATTTTTTATAATTTAAATTGAAATTTAGAAACGCAAAATTAGTTCTATTAGGCGAATACTTGATTTTTAATTTTTGTATGGACGTTACACTGTAACGTCTAAAGTTTAATTAGCAAAAAACATTTGCTTTATAAAAATTTCCAATCGAACGTGAGACGCAAAGCATTGCGTCTCTACCAAACGCCAAAAATAAATTTCCCAAACAAATCTTTCGTTTCAGTTATTTTTATAAAGAAAATAAAAAATTAAAATTGGCATAATCTCATAAAAAATGTTTTTCACGTAAAAACGTATTAACTTTGCGGCGCGAAAAGATGTTTTTGTTTTTTGCCTCTTTCAACACGAAAATTTTAATTAATGAATATCAGAAATATTGCGATAATCGCGCACGTTGACCACGGAAAAACAACGCTTGTTGATAAAATGATTCTTGCCGGCCATGTTTTTAAAGACCATGAATCTTTCGGCGAACTCATCATGGACAGTAATGATTTGGAAAAAGAACGCGGTATCACTATTTTGGCGAAAAACGTTTCAATTATTTATAAAGATTATAAAATAAATATTATTGATACACCGGGTCACAGTGACTTCGGCGGTGAAGTTGAGCGCGTATTAAATATGTGCGATGGCGTTTTACTTTTGGTAGATGCTTTCGAAGGACCGATGCCGCAAACGCGCTTCGTTTTGCAAAAAGCGATTCAATTGGGTTTGAAACCGATTGTGGTAGTGAACAAAGTAGATAAACAAAACTGTACCCCGGATATTGCGCACGAACAAGTTTTCGATTTGATGTTCGCACTCGACGCGACGGAAGACCAATTGGATTTTCCCGTCGTATTCGGCTCTGCCAAAAATAATTGGATGGGTCCGGACTGGAGCAAACAAACGTCTGATATTTCTTACTTACTCGACGAAATTGTCGCGCATATTCCGCCGCCGAAAGCAGATATTGTCGGTACGGTTCAAATGTTGATTACTTCTTTGGATTACTCCAATTATATCGGTCGTATCGCTATCGGTCGTATCAGTCGCGGTATTATTAAAGCCGGCATGAACGTGACTTTGTGTAAACGCGACGGTACGTTCCAAAAATCGAAAATAAAAGAACTTTTTCTTTTCGTCGGCTTGAACAAAGTAAAAGTAGAATCGGTTGATGCAGGTGATATATGTGCGGTAGTGGGCGTAGACGGTTTTGAAATCGGCGATACGATTGCAGATTGGGAAAATCCGGAAGCACTTCCGACAATTAATATTGATGAACCGACGATGAGTATGCTGTTTACGATTAACGATTCGCCGTTTTTCGGTCAAGAAGGAAAATTCGTAACCAGCCGTCACGTAAAAGACCGTTTGACAAAAGAATTGGAAAAAAACTTGGCGTTGCGCGTCGAAGAAACGGATTCCGCCGATTCATTCAAAGTTTTCGGTCGCGGCGTATTGCACTTATCGGTACTTATTGAAACTATGCGTCGTGAAGGTTATGAAATGCAAATAGGCCAGCCGCAAGTTATCGTGAAAACGATTGACGGTAAACGCAACGAACCGATAGAAGAATTGAATATTGACGTACCCGACGAACACTCCGGAAAAGTAATTGACATCGTTACGCGCCGCAAAGGGCAAATGTTGTCTATGGATCCGAAAGGCGATAGAATGTTATTGAAGTTTGAAATTCCGTCGCGCGGTATCATCGGTTTGCGCTCATTATTATTAACGATGTGCCAAGGTGAGATTATAATGACGCACCGATTTATAGATTTTCAAACATGGAAAGGCGAAATCCCGAGCCGTATGAACGGTTCAATTATATCGAAAGAATTGGGGGAAGCGATTCCTTATTCGATTAATAATTTGCAAGACAGAGGTCATTTCTTCGTTGAGCCGGGTAGTAAAATTTACATGGGTCAAGTTATAGGTGAACATTCACGTCCCGGCGATTTGTTGGTGAACGTGACGCTCACGAAAAAACTCACGAATATGCGCGCAAGCGGTACCGACGATAAAATGCGTCTGATTCCGCCCCGCAAATTTACTTTGGAAGAAGCCTTAGAATATATTCAAGAAGATGAACTAGTTGAAGTAACACCAGGTTCAATACGTTTGCGTAAAATTTTATTGGAAGAGACTGACAGAAAACGCGGCTCGAAACGTATCGAATCCTTTGCATAGTTATTTGAACGATGAACTGAGAACTAGGAAATGAGAAACGATAAACTGTTCATCATTTCCTAGTTCACAATTCATCGTTCATAATTCAAAAAATTATGACCCACCATTGCATTATTATCGGTTCCGGTCCGGCCGGATATACTGCGGCAATTTATGCTGCACGCGCCAATATGTTTCCGATTGTTTATACGGGCAGTGAACCGGGCGGACAGTTGACTACTACGAGTGATGTAGAGAATTTTCCGGGCTATCCGAACAGTGTTACCGGTCCGGAGATGATGGAAGATTTGCGACACCAAGCAGAAAGGTTCGGAACAGTTGTCAAATACGAAAAAATTGTCGGCGTTGATTTTAC
Organism: Chitinophagales bacterium; assembly: GCA_038226035.1. Taxonomy (GTDB): domain Bacteria; phylum Bacteroidota; class Bacteroidia; order Chitinophagales; family Saprospiraceae; genus JAAFJT01. Next base: position 67,057 of record JBBRQS010000017.1, read on the forward strand.
CAAATCGCCGCATAAACTCATCAGCGAAACGGGTGAAGAAGTTTTTGCGCACTCGGTTATTATTTCAACCGGTGCCAGCGTGAAGTGGCTGGACATACCGAACGAAGATAAATTAAAAAACAAGGGCGTTTCGGCGTGTGCCGTGTGCGACGGATTTTTTTTCAAAAAACAAGAAGTTGCAGTTGTCGGCGGCGGCGATACGGCAGCTGAAGAAGCCTCATATCTTTCCAAAATGTGCAAACATGTACATTTATTGGTGCGCCGCGATACAATGCGCGCCTCTAAAATCATGCAACACCGCATTCTAAATACGCCTAATATTACTGTACACTGGAACACTGCACCCGTAGAAGTATTGGGTGAAGAAAGTGTGACGGGTTTAAAACTGCAAAATACGCTTACTAAAGAAGAATCAGAACTCACCGTCACCGGGTTATTCGTCGCTATCGGGCATCATCCGAATACGGATATTTTTAAAAATTGGTTAAAACTCGATGACATCGGCTACATAAAACCGAAAGGTCATGCCGGCACAAACGTTCCCGGTGTTTTCGTTTCCGGTGACGCGGCGGACAGAACTTATCGTCAAGCGATTACCGCTGCCGGTACGGGTTGTATGGCGGCACTTGATGCAGAGCGTTGGTTAGCGAAAAAAGGATTTATTTAGATTTTGGATTTACAATTTTTGCCGAGACACGATTTTTATGATTTTATAAGGTTAACACGATTTAGTCATCCCGATCGTTTTCCGGCAATAGTAAACGTTGCAATCATTTAGAATTTTTATAAATAAACCTACTCAATTACTCTGTACAAACTTAATCGCCTTTAGATCGTTAGTAAATTATCATTAATTAATTGTGATTATTGCTAATTATTTTTTTGGATTTCGCTGCAATAATTATCTTTGCTTAAACTATTTCAGTCATAAAAATTAAATATGATTACCTACTTGCCGATATTAATGATGATGGGTTTTGCACTCGGCTTCGTAGTGCTGACAATGGTGGCAACGCATTGGATGGGTCCGCACAAATCATCGAAAGTAAAAGAATCTACTTTTGAATGCGGCATTGAAGTACACGGCAATGCACGATCTCCTTTTTCAATAAAATATTTTTTGGTTGCTGTATTGTTTGTACTTTTCGACGTGGAAATTATATTCATGTATCCTTGGGCAGTAAATTTCAGGAAACTCGGCATCTTCGGTCTCGGTGAAATGTTTTTATTCGTCGCCGTTTTTCTTATCGGTTTTTTCTACATCATTAAAAAAGGTGCATTGAACTGGGAAAAATAAATAGTTAAACAAGGAAGTTTTCGCCTTGAACGAACACTTCCTTAACCATAATATAAAATGTCTGACTTATTAACCACACAAACCGTATTAAGTGTTAAACAAGAAAACACACCGCCGCACGTAGCAGGTGATGGCTTTTTTGCCACTCGATTGGATTTGGCAGTCGGTTTAGCGCGAAAAAATTCGTTGTGGCCCCTGCCTTTTGCTACTTCTTGTTGCGGGATAGAATTTATGGCAACGATGGCGGCAACTTATGATTTGAGTCGTTTCGGTATGGAACGTTTAAGTTTTTCACCGCGGCAAGCAGATTTGATAATCATTGCCGGAACGATTGCAAAAAAACTCGGACCTATTTTGCGCCAGATTTACGAACAAATGGCAGAACCTAAATGGGTACTTTCGATGGGCGCGTGTGCATCGAGCGGCGGAATTTTCGACACGTATTCAGTTTTGCAAGGTATAGACAGAATAATTCCGGTTGACGTTTATGTGCCGGGTTGTCCGCCGCGTCCGGAACAATTGCTTGACGGAATTATTAAAATACAAGAGTTAGCACAAGGCGAACAACGTCGTCGCCGTGATTCTGAAGAATATAAAAAAATGTTGAGCCAATACGGAATAGAATAAAAATTGAGTTATGAGTTGTGATTTATGAGTTATGAGTTGGTTATTCCGGCATTTCAAACTCATAAATCATAACCCGTAACTCATAATTAAAAAAGTTATGCACGCCAATATCGTCGAACCGGAAAAAAAATATCAAACCCAAGCTATACAAGACTTAAAAGTACTTGTAGAAGATAAATTGCGCGCCCGTTTCGGTGAAAATCTGATTTCGTCAACCATTGATTACGATTTTCCTGTGTTTACGGTAAAAAGAGAAACGGTAATAGATGTTTTGGATTTTCTTTATCACGAAACTTCTTTGGAATTTCAGTTTTTAACAACTCTTTGCGCTTCTCATTATCCGAAAAATAAAGATGCGGAACTGGGTATGATGTATCAATTGCACAATTTAATAACGAATAAACGCATCCGTGTAAAAACTTTTTTGCCGATAAATGACCCGCACGTGCGCACAGCAACTACACTTTTCGCCTCGGCAAATTGGCAAGAAAGACAAGAATACGATTTTTACGGCGTTATTTTCGACGGACATCCGAACTTGAAACGCATTTTGAATATGGATGAAATGAATTATCATCCGATGCGTAAAGAATTTAAACTCGAAGACGGCTCAAGAGAGGATAAAGATAATACGATGTTTGGAAGATAAATATTTAATGGTAAATGTAAATGGTAGTCGGTAAACTTTAAAAATGCCAAGTATCATTTAAGAAATTTACCATTTACAATTTACCATTAAAATGAACGATCCGATATATATTGAACAAAAGTTAGAAGAGAAAGAGTATCAAATTCTTAACCTCGGACCAACGCATCCGGCAACACACGGCATTTTTCAGAATGTACTGAAAATGGACGGCGAAATAATATTGGATGCCGAATCTACGGTCGGATACATACACCGTGCGTTTGAAAAAATTGCGGAACGTCGCCCTTTTTACCAAATTCCGACGCTGACGGATAGAATGAATTATTGCTCTTCTCCGATAAATAATATGGGTTGGCACATGACCGTTGAAAAACTCATCGGTGCGGAAATACCCAAACGTGCGCAATATATGCGCGTTATCATTATGGAGTTGTCGCGTATATCGGATCACATTATTTGCGACACCGTTATCGCGGTGGATACCGGCGCGATGACCGGTTTTTTACATTTATTTAAAGAGAGAGAAAAAATTTACGAAATATTTGAAGAAGTGTGCGGCTCGCGTTTAACTACGAACATCGGACGTATCGGCGGCATGGAGCGCGATTTCAACGAAAAATGTTGGGCAAAAATTCACGATTTCGTTAAAAATTTTCCGAAAGCGTTGAAAGAATTTGACAAATTGGTAACGCGCAACCGGATTTTTATGGACAGAACAATCGGTACCGGTCCGATTTCAGCGCAACGTGCATTAAATTACGGTTTTACCGGTCCGAATTTACGCGCTGCCGGTGTTGATTATGATGTGCGCGTACATTCTCCTTACTCAAGCTACGAAGATTTTCAATTCGAAATTCCGGTCGGTACGCAAGGCGATACATTCGACAGGTACATGGTGCGTATGGAAGAAATGTGGCAATCGCTGAGTATCATTGAACAAGCGATAAAAAATATGCCCGCCGGAAATTTTCACGCCGATTTACCTGAATTTTATCTTCCGCCGAAAGAAATGGTATATTCGCAAATGGAAGCATTGATTTACCATTTTAAAATCGTGATGGGGGAAGATGAAATTCCGGTAGGTGAAGTGTATCATGCTGTCGAAGGCGGTAACGGCGAGCTGGGTTTTTATTTGGTAAGTGATGGCGGACGTACACCCTATCGTTTGCATTTCCGTCGCCCCTGTTTTATATATTACCAAGCATATCCCGAAATGATTCGCGGCGGTATGTTATCCGATGCCATTTTAGTCATGTCGTCTATGAATGTCATTGCGGGCGAGTTAGACGCATAGTTTTTCAATGGTAAATTTTCAATGGTAAATGGTAAATGTTTAATTCAAAATAGTAAATGATCAATATTTTTGACAAGATAAAATTTACCATTTACCATTATCCATTTACCATTGAATATTTACCATTTACCATTATTCATTTATTTTATGAGTGATATTCAATTTTCAACGGCTTCATTACAATATGCGCAAGAAATAATAGGGCGTTATCCGGCGGACAAAAAAAAATCGGCTTTGATTCCGATTTTGCATTTAGCACAAGATGAATTTGAAGGCTGGTTAGATGCGCCTGTTATGGATTACGTCGCGTCTCTTTTGCACATTCAACCTATTGAAGTGTATGAAGTGGCAACGTTTTATTCCATGTTCAACGAACACAAACGCGGACGTTGTTTGATTGAAGTATGCAGAACGAGCAGTTGTTGGTTGATGGGTGCAGAAGATATTGTGAGACATATTCAACAACGTCTCGGCATTAGAACGGGTGAAACTACCCCCGACGGACAATTTACATTGCGGACTGTCGAATGTCTCGGTGCTTGCGGTTACGCACCGATGTTCCAGGTCGGAGATAAATTCTATGAAAACTTGACAATTGAACAAGTCGATATTTTATTGAATCAATTCAAAGAGGAGTACTCAGATAAATTTTCGCAGTATTTGGCAGTTAATGAAATATAATTTCGGATTTCGGATAAAAACGATCCGATTCTGATTCAAAATTCAAAACCTAAAATCCAAAATCTTTGATTTATGGGAAAAAAGTTATTATTAGACAAAATCAACGTCGACGGCATTCAAGGTTATGAAGTCTATCGCAGAGAAGGCGGATATGCTTCGGTAGAAAAAGCATTGACCATGCAGCCCGATCAAATCGTGAACGAGGTAAAAGTTTCCGGTTTGCGCGGTCGTGGTGGTGCCGGTTTTCCGACGGGTTTGAAATGGTCTTTCTTAGCGAAACCGGAAGGTGTTCCGCGTTATTTAGTGTGCAATGCTGACGAATCGGAACCCGGAACTTTTAAAGACAGGTATTTGATGGAAAAAATTCCGCATCTACTCATCGAAGGCATGATTGCATCGTCGTTTGCTTTGGGCGCACACACGTCCTATATTTATGTGCGGGGCGAATACGCGTATATTTACAAAATTTTGGAAAAAGCGATTAAAGAAGCATACGCTGCGGGTTGGCTCGGAAAAAATATTAATGGAAGCGGTTTCGACCACAATATGTATATGCAAATCGGCGCGGGTGCTTATATTTGCGGCGAAGAAACGGCATTACTCGAAAGTTTAGAGGGTAAACGCGGTAATCCGCGCATCAAACCTCCATTTCCTGCGGTTGCCGGCTTATGGAATTGCCCGACAGTAGTAAATAATGTAGAAACAATTGCGGCAGTTGTGCCGATAATAAATGGTGGTGGAGAAGCATACTCCAAAATCGGAATCGGGCGTTCAACAGGTACAAAATTAATTTCCGCAAGCGGACACATCAATAAACCGGGTGTTTATGAAATTGATATGGGCTTGCCCGTTGAAGAATTTATTTATAGCAAAGAATACTGCGGCGGTATAAAAGGCGGCAGAAAATTAAAAGCAGTAGTTGCGGGCGGTTCTTCTGTGCCGATTTTACCTGAAAATTTAGTGTGTAAAACCGCTAAAGGCGAACCACGATTGATGTCGTATGAAAGTTTAGCCGACGGCGGTTTCGCGACGGGTTCCATGTTAGGTTCGGGCGGATTTATTGTGATGGATGAATCTACAAGTATTGTAAAAAATTTATTTACATTTGCGCGGTTTTACCACCACGAAAGTTGCGGACAATGTTCGCCTTGTCGAGAAGGAACGGGTTGGATGGAAAAAATTTTAAGGAAAATGCTTGCGGGAAAAGGTACGCTGTCCGATATAGATTTACTCTGGGATATTCAACAAAAAATAGAAGGCAAAACGATTTGTCCGCTCGGCGATGCTGCTGCTTGGCCTGTAGCAAGTGCCATTCGCCATTTCCGTTCCGAGTTTGAAGAATACGTAAAAAATCCGGGCGGTATCGTTGATGTTCAACATTATTATCGTTTGCATGAAGCAGCAATGGCTTAATAATTAATAATTAATAATTAAGCTGTAAGTTAAATTAAATAAAAATAATTACGAGTTAGTAATTCTTAGTTTTTCAAATTGAGAATAATTATTAATTATTAATTATTAATTCAAATAATTTATGCCGAAAGTCACAATAGACGGACAAATGATTGACGTGCCTGCAGGTACAACAATTTTGCAAGCAGCACGCATGATAGGTGGCGATGTAGTTCCGCCGGCGATGTGTTATTACTCGAAATTGAAAACTTCAGGCGGTTATTGCCGTACTTGTATCGTAAAAGTAACACAAGGTTCGGCAGCGAACCCGACACCGATACCTAAACCGGTCGCGTCGTGCAGAACGACAGTGGCAGATGGTATGGTCGTAGAAAATAATTTGAGTAAAGAAATTTTGGAAGCGCGTGCGGGTGTTGTAGAGTTTTTACTCATCAATCATCCTTTAGATTGTCCGATTTGTGACCAAGCCGGCGAATGTCATTTACAGGATTTAGGTTATGAGTACGGTAAAATGAACACTCGGTATGAATTTAAACGCCGCGAATTTGAAAAGATTGACATCGGCGATTACGTTCAATTGCACATGACGCGCTGTATTATGTGCTGGCGTTGTGTAAAAGTAGCAGAGCAAATTACGGATGGTCGCGTTCACGGGGTTATTAATCGCGGTGATGCGGCAGAAATTTCTACTTATATAAAAAATGCTATTGAAAATGATATGTCCGGAAACGTTATAGATGTTTGTCCGGTAGGCGCTTTGACAGACAAAACTTTTCGTTTCAAAAGTCGTGTCTGGTTTACAAAACCCGTAGATGCGCATCGCAATTGTCCGAAATGCGCCGGTAAAGTGCGTTTGTGGTTCAAAGGTGATGAAGTTTTGCGCGTGACAGGACGAAAAGACGAATTCGGTGAAGTAGTAGATTGGATTTGTAATGATTGTCGTTTTCATAAAAAAGAAATTTCGGATTGGACAATTGAAGGTGCAAGCCTGATTAACCGACATTCCGTCATCACTCAAAACCATTATGAGACCGGTGATCCATTAAAATCTTTGCAGTTTGATACACGGGTACATTTGGCGCGCGCGTTACATTTGGTCAATCCGCTTTTAGATAATGTGAAGCATACATTGGGTAGTGGTGCACTCGATCCGAATAATTTAGAGGAACCGCAAATGTCGTTGCCTGAAAATATGACAGCGAAGAATTCTTATTTTGAGTAGTTGGTTATACAGTCGGTTGGTCGGTTGGTCGGTTAGTCAAAACGTTTTGACTAACCGACCAACTGACAAACCGACAAAACAAAATATTTATGTTTACCAGCGTTTTATTTTTCAAATTCATTATTTGCGCGTTGGTTTTTCTCGTGAGTTTAGGCGTAGCAGCCTATGCGACTTATGGAGAAAGAAAAGTAGCGGCATTTTTTCAAGACCGTATCGGGCCCAATCGTGCCGGCCCTTGGGGTATCGGACAACCGATTGCCGACGGCGTGAAAATGTTTATGAAAGAAGATTTTATACCTGCTGCAGCCGATAAATGGTTATTTATTTTAGGACCGTGTATCGCCATGTTTGTAGCGAATATGACGGGCGTCGTGATTCCGTGGGCAAAACCTTTAAAAATGGCGGACGGAAGTATGTTCACTTTTCAAATTTCGGATTTGAGTATCGGTATTCTATACATTTTTAGTTTAGTATCTTTAGGCGTATACGGCATCATGATTGGCGGTTGGGCATCGAACAACAAATATTCATTACTCGGCACGTTGCGCGCATCAAGTCAAATGATTTCTTACGAATTAGCGATGGGTTTGGCAGTAGTGGCTTTGGTCATGACCACGGGTACTTTGAGTTTGGGGACGATAGTAGAACAACAAAAAGGCTGGTGGAACATAGTATATCAACCGCTCGGCTTTTTGATTTTTATAATTTGTTCTTTTGCCGAAACCAATCGCGCACCATTCGATTTACCGGAAACGGAAACGGAATTGGTTGGCGGATATCACACTGAATACAGTTCGATGAAACTCGGTTTTTATTTATTTGCCGAGTATATCAATATGTTTATTTCATCGGCTTTGATGGCTTCTTTATATTTCGGTGGTTATCATTTACCTTTTGAAGATTGGTTTACAAATTTAATGGGCGAAACTTTAGTAAGATTACTAGGTTTCGGTTTTCTATTCGGAAAAATAATTTTCTTTATTTTCTTTTTCATGTGGATACGTTGGACCGTTCCGCGTTTCCGTTACGACCAATTAATGAATTTGGGTTGGAAAACTTTACTCCCGCTCTCAATTCTCAATTTGATTTTAACGGGTGTATTCAGTATGAGAACAGAAATTCTTGCAGCATTGGGTATTCACTTTTAATGGTAAATGGTAAATAAAAAATCATTTACCATTTACCATTTACCATTTACCATTTACCATTTTTAAAAATGTTAACGAATCGTTCGAAACAAGTTTCCAATAAAACCATGACGCTCGCAGAGCGTATATATTTGCCGGCTATTGCAACGGGTTTAATGATTACGGGAAAACACTTTTTTCAGAAAAAAGCAACGATCCAATATCCGGAGCAAAAAAGGTATATTGCACCCGTATTTCGAGGACAACACGTTTTGAAATTAGACGATGCGGGTGCGGAACGCTGTACGGCTTGCGGTTTATGTGCCATATCGTGTCCCGCTGAAGCCATTACGATGACAGCCGCCGAGAGAAAACCAGGCGAGGAACATCTTTATCGCGAAGAAAAATATGCCGCTGTTTACGAAATAAATATGTTACGCTGTATTTTTTGCGGTATGTGCGAAGAAGCTTGTCCGAAAGAAGCGATTTTTTTAACGGATAGAATGGTAGTTGTAGATACCGACAGAGATACAATGATTTACGGTAAAGATAAACTTAATGAAACGCTTGCGCAACGCATTGATGTCACAAAACGCCAAACACCTGAAACTTTAGCATTCAAACACGATAAGTTTTATACGCACAACCAAACATGGCAAGATGAACCGAATACGGACTTCAGCGACCCAATGAATGATGGACACTAAAATAATTATTAATTATGAATTATGAAATCACCACTGTTCATTTTTCTAATTCATAATTAATAATTCATAATTTAAAAAACGAAATGCCTTCTGTTACACAATTTATATTCTTTTTACTGTCAGCAATGGCAATTGCCAGCGCGTTGTACGTTGTGTTCTATCGCAATCCCGCCTACAATGTTTTGGCACTTATCGTTACTTTCTTTTCCATCGCCGGGCATTATTTTCTCTTAAATACACCTTTTTTAGCTGCCGTTCACATCATCGTTTACGCAGGTGCCATCATGGTTTTGTTTTTATACACCATTATGATGCTGAATTTGAGTACCGATACGGAACCGAATAAACCGATGCTTTCCAAAGTTGCAGCTACCATCACAGGCGGTATATTCATGATTGTACTCATCGCATCCGTTCGCGGTGCGGAAATGATGCGAAGCCCGAATAAAACAAATGACGACATCGGTCTGATCAATAATCTCGGAATGGTTTTGTACCGCGATTATGCGCTGCCGTTTGAAGTTTCCGCCATTTTGTTTTTAGCCGGCATGGTCGGTGCGGTGATGCTGGGAAAAAAGGAAATACAATAATCGGTTATGAATTATGAATTATGAATTATGAGTTATGAATTATGAGTTATGAATTTGTGCCGGACATTAATTCTTAATTCTTTTTCAATTCACAATTCATAATTCATAACTCATAATTCATAATTCAAGACATGAATCAATACATCGTACACGATATTCCGATGATGTGGTACATCTGGTTGAGTATAATTTTATTTTCAATCGGCGTAACGGGTGTTTTATTGCGCCGAAATGCTATCGTTATATTCATGTGTGTCGAGTTGATGCTCAATGCAGTGAATTTATTATTCGTCACTTTCAGCCGTTTTTGGAACGACGGTGGCGGACAAGTGTTCGTGTTTTTCATTATGGCAGTTGCGGCGGCGGAAGTTGCAGTCGGCTTGGCTATCTTGATGATGATTTACCGTAACACCAAATCAACGGATATTGATTTTTTAAATCGTTTAAAATTTTAAGTTTAGTCGGTTAGCCGGTTAGTCTTTTTTTATAGCTTTGTTGTTGGATTTAATCGAAAGCCGGGTTGTTAAATTTTTTGACTAACCGACTACCCGACTAACTGACTAAAAAAAGTTAATTATGTCTCAATACATCCTCTTAATACCGCTTCTTCCGCTTGCGAGCTGGGCAATTATCAGTTTAGCGAATCGCGCTTTATCCAAAGAAGTCACGACTTGGTTGGCTTGCGGCAGTATTCTGGCAAGTTTTTTTCTTTCATTGAGTGTTTTAATAGATAAAATACATAATCCGGTAGCAGAAAATATACATTTCTTCACTTGGATACGCACCACCGATTTTTCCGCATCCTTCGATTTCTTACTTGATCCGCTATCCTCCGTGTTTTTAGTGATAATTACCGGTGTCGGATTTTTGATTCACGAATATTCGGCGGGTTATATGCACAACGATGAAGGTTATCGCCGTTTCTTTTCGTACCTGAATTTATTCGTCTTTTTTATGTTGATGTTGGTGATGGCGAATAATTTTTTGGTGATGTTTATCGGTTGGGAAGGCGTGGGTTTATGTTCGTATTTACTTATCGGGTTTTGGTTTAAAAATCAAGAATATTCGAGTGCCGCAAAAAAAGCTTTCATCATGAACCGCATCGGCGATTTGGGTTTATTGCTCGGCATCCTGCTTATTTATCAAACGACCGGCAGTGTTGAGTACGAGAAAGTTTTCAGTTCTTATGGTTTGGCAAAATTTACACCCGGCATCGCAACGGCTGCAACGCTTTTGCTTTTTATCGGAGCTATCGGCAAATCCGCACAAATTCCGCTTTATACTTGGTTGCCGGATGCAATGGCAGGTCCGACACCGGTTTCCGCACTCATTCATGCAGCAACGATGGTGACAGCCGGAATTTATTTAATTGCGCGCGCCAACGGCTTATACTTATTGTCGCCACTGACGATGGATATTGTGATGTGGACGGGTTTGGTTACCGCTTTACTCGGTGCGAGCATCGGTTTGTATCAAAACGATATTAAGAAAGTGTTGGCTTATTCAACTGTTTCTCAATTGGGTTTAATGTTCGCGGCATTGGGTGTGGGAGCATTCAGTACGGGCGTTTTCCATGTCTTGACGCACGCTTTTTTTAAAGCTCTTTTATTTTTGGGTGCCGGTTCCGTTATTCACGCCATGGGTGGTGAACAAGATATTCGGAAAATGGGCGGATTAAAAAAAACTTTGCCGATAACTTACACTACTTTTTTTATCGCAACACTTGCTATTTCCGGTATTCCGCCATTTGCCGGATTTTTCTCGAAAGATCAAATTGTTTCTGAAATATACGCGCACAAAGGTATCGGCGTTGCTGCCATAGGGTTGATTGTTTCGCTGATGACGTGCTTTTATATGTTCCGATTGTTGTTCGTGACTTTCTTCGGCAATTTCAGAGGTACGCATGATCAAGAACATCATTTGCACGAATCACCGCGCAGCATGACTATTCCGCTTATCGTATTGGCAATTTTTTCGACTATCGGCGGATTTATCGGTATGCCAAAAGCTTTTAACGTGCCGAATTATATTGAGCGTTTCCTGAGTTACTCCGTTAGAGTTGAAGAAAGTACTTTGAGTACGGGAACTGAATGGGCATTGATGAGCGGAACGGTAGCACTTTTGGCAGTGGTAATATTATACGCTTATAACTTATTCGTCGGGAAAAATACGGTTCCTGTTGAAGATAAAGACATGACGGGTGTGCCGAATTTAATTTACAATAAATATTTCGTTGACGATATTTACAATACCATTATCACTAAGCCTGTAAATGCAGTTTCAGGTTTTTTTAATACATTTTTTGAAACTAAAATCGTTGACGGGCTTGTTAACAGTGTAGGCAAATTGACGCATCGAGCTTCTTCTTTGTTGCGCTTGACGCAAGGCGGTAATGTAGAAGGATATTTTTTCGCAATGGTGGCGTTTATTGTCGCGCTTTTGATTTTTAAATTGTTTTAAGTGGTCTGTTAGTCGGTTAGTCAGTTAGTCTTAAATTTGACAGAATTCCCACCGACTAATCTACTAATAAACTAACCGACTAACCGACTAATAGACTATTTTATGCTTACGTTATTACTTATTTTGCTGCCGCTTTTATTTTCTGCGGTGCTTTTTTTTATGCCGGACGGGAAATGGTCTAAGCAAGCCGCTATGGCTTTTGCCGTTTCGGAAGGTGCATTGGCGATAGCGGCAACATTCAATGCCGGTAGTAAATCGTTAATGAGTTTCGATACAGCGTGGTCGAGTTTCGGCGCGCGTTTTACGTTGGGTATGGACGGTATTTCTATGATACTCGTTCTGCTGACGGGAATTTTAGTTCCGTTTATTATTTTTGCTTCTTTTCGAGCAGATTATAATGCGCGTTTTTACAGTTTGGTTTTATTGATGCAAGCCGCACTCGTTGGTGTTTTTACGGCGACGGATGGTTTTCTATTTTATATTTTTTGGGAATTGGCTTTAATTCCGATTTATTTTATTTGTTTGGGTTGGGGTGGAGAAAATCGCGCGCGGATTACTTTTAAATTTTTTATTTATACGATTACGGGTTCGCTCATCATGCTGGTGGCGTTGTTGTATTTGTACTATGCTACGCCGGGCGAACATTCGTTTGCTATACAAGATTTATATGCCGCCGGTCATGAACTTTCGCGCAGCGAACAAGGCTGGATTTTTTGGGCATTGTTTATTGCATTTGCCATTAAAATGCCGGTTTTCCCTTTTCATACGTGGCAGCCCGACACTTACGTAACGGCACCTACACCGGGTACGATGCTTTTATCCGGTATAATGTTGAAAATGGGAACGTATGGTTTGATTCGTTGGCTCATTCCTATGGTTCCGAAAGGTTGGGATTCATGGGCAATGACGGCAATTATTTTAAGCATTGTCAGTATTGTTTACGCTTCTTGCCTCGCCATCGTTCAAAAAGATTATAAACGGCTGATTGCTTATTCTTCTATCGCGCACGTTGGACTCATTTCTGCCGGTATTTTTGCCTTTAACGGCGAGGGTTTAACGGGAAGTTTGTTGCAAATGTTCGCACACGGTATTACGGTAGTCGGCTTGTTTTATATTGCAGATATAATTTTTTCGCGCACAAAAACTCGAAATATAGAAAGTTTGGGTGGTATCAGAGCAGTAGCACCGGATTTCGCGCTTTTATTTTTAATTATTCTGCTTGGCTCAATAGCATTGCCATTAACGAGTGGTTTTGTGGGAGAATTTTTATTGATAAACGGTGTATTTCAATACAATAATCGCGCGGCATTTTTTGCCGGGCTTACTATTATTTTGGGTGCGGTGTATATGTTGCGCAGCTATCAAAGTATAATGTTGGGCAGTGGCGGTGCAGCGAATGAAGTTTCGGCAGTCGGCACTAATGCACCCGAACATGAAAATACACCGACGAGTGAAAATACAGTTAACCGCATTTCCGTTATTTTTGCCGATTTGAATGCGCCTGAAAAATTGTTTTTATCACTTATAGCAATACTTATTTTATTTTTCGGTGTATATCCGAAACCGCTTATAGATATGGTAACACCGGCGGTACAAGAAATAATGAAAGTTTTTTATTCAGGATTGATAGGATAATTATGAGTTATGAATTATGAATTATGAATTATTTTTTGGAATTCATAATAATTCATAATTCATAACTCATAACTCATAACTAATGAACTTATGAAAGAATTATTGACGCTTTCGCTGACGGGTATTATCATAATGTTGGCAGAAATTATAAATCTGCGCAAGTTTAATTTTCTGTTGGCATTAATCGGTTTAACGGCTACTGTTACTTGGTGCATATTCGATTACAGTGTAGATATTAATCAACACTTGTACGGTATGATGGTGTATGATAAATTCGCCAACGCTTTTACTTTGGTGATGAGTGTGACGGCAGTGCTATGGTTGATGTTCGCGGAAGATTATTTCGAAAAATTACCGGACGCAACTGATCGCTATGCTTTGGTGCTGTTTGTTTTAGTCGGTAGTGTAACGATGGTGTCGTACAATAATATGTCTATGTTATTTATCGGTATTGAAATACTTTCGATTTCCTTGTACGCATTAGCAGGCAGTAATAAAACGGATTTATCGTCCAACGAATCGGCTTTCAAATATTTTTTGATGGGTGCGTTTGCTTCGGGGTTTCTTTTACTCGGTATTGCGCTCATTTACGGCGGCACCGGTAAATTTGATTTAGATGACATCCGCCGTGCCGTTGCAAATAGTCCTGCCGTTAATTTCGGATTAATAAAATTGGGTGTTCTTATGTTGTTAATCGGTTTAGGATTCAAAGTCGCCGCAGCACCGTTTCATTTTTGGGCACCGGATGTTTATCAAGGCGCGCCTACACCGATTACCGCTTTAATGGCAACGATTGTAAAAGCAGCAGCTATGGCGGCGTTTTATCGTTTGTTTTCTGTTTGTTTTACGCCGATACAAAACGTATGGACGGATATTATTGCGGTTTTGATAGTAATGTCATTAGTTGTCGGAAATATTACAGCCGTTATGCAGCACGATGCTAAGCGTATGTTGGCATATTCTTCAGTGTCGCACGTTGGTTATATGCTTTTCACTTTGTTGTGTATGGGTGCTTACTCTCAACAAGGGTTGTTGTTTTATACGGGTGCTTATTCATTGGCGACTATTACGGCGTTTACGGTTTTGTATATTGTGCAACAAGCTCATCAAACTACAAGTATTTCGGCGTTTAACGGTCTCGGAAAATCGCATCCGCTATTAGCAATCGCCATGAGTCTTTCGCTTTTATCTATGGCAGGCATTCCGCCTTTAGCCGGATTTATGGCGAAGTATTATATTTTTGCGAGCGCGATTTCGCAAGGTTATATTGGTCTTACTTTATTGGGTATTGCGATGTCTTTGGTAGGAATTTATTATTATTTCAAAATAATAATAGCGATGTACGCCTATACTGCCGAAGCCGATGAAGCGAAAATAAATGTTTCACCGCTACAAAATATAGTTTTAATCGCGGGTTGCTTAGCTCTTTTGGTTTTGGGAATTTTTCCGCAGATGTTGCATGGTTTGATATAATTTTTACAACAAAGCCTTCCTATCTTCCACATAATTTTCCCATAATTTTAAACAAGCAGCGAAATCATCCGGTAATTCGCTGTTAAACTCCATGCGTTGTCCGGTCGTCGGATGATCAAAAGATAAAGTTTTGGCGTGCAGGGCTTGACGCGGACAGGTGATCATTGCTTTTTCCGCAAATTGGCGGTATTTCGTGAAAATTGTTCCCTTCAAAATTTTATCGCCGCCGTAGCGTTTGTCCATAAAAAGCGGATGCCCGAGATGTTTCATGTGAATACGGATTTGGTGTGTACGCCCTGTTTCCAATTTACATTCTATTAAACTCACATAGTACATCGGTTCTATCGCTTTGTAGTGTGTAATGGCGTGCTTGCCGTGATCACCTTCCGGAAACGCCATAATAATAGTCGGATCGTGCGGATCTCTGCCGACATTCAGTGTCACTGTTCCCGTTTTTTTTTCCGGTTCTCCCCAAACCAATGCCCAATAAGTACGTCCGGTCGTGTGGTCGAAAAACTGCTTTGCCAAATGGTTGAGCGCGAAACTCGTTTTGGCTACGACTAATAAACCGCTCGTATCTTTATCAATTCGATGCACAAGTCCCGGACGTTCTTCGGCACCGAGTGCGTTAAAATTCGGAACTTTTTCTTGAAAATAATATACCAGACCGTTGATAAGTGTACCATTACGATTACCGACGCCTGGATGACAAACTAAACCGGCAGGTTTATTCAGTACGATTAAATCGTCGTCTTCGTAAACAATATCGAGTGGCATTTTTTCCGGAACAACGCCGCGTTCGTGCGGCATATTCGGAAACAAAACGCTGATAACTTGATTAGGCTTTATCGTAAAATTTGGTTTTATGGCTTCATTGTCCACTAAAACCGCACCATCTCGAATAGCATTTTGAACACGATTACGGCTTATTTTTGAAATTTTATCGCTCAAATATTTATCAATCCGCATTTGTGATTGACCTTTATCTACCACAAAACGATAGTGTTCAAATAATTCGTCTTCCGAATTACCGGCATTTTCCTCATCGAAATTTTTAAGTTCAATATCTTCCGTAAAATCCTCATTGAGGGGCATTGTATGATTTTTTAAGCGCGTTTAGAAATAAATGATTTACCGTATCGTACAGTCTAATATTTTTTTGGAACAGGTTATACTCAGTCTAAAAGAAATTTTTTCAAAACTACGCAAAGTAAATATTTTTATTCCGAAAATTGTGAATAAACGGATAAATATTGAACTTAAAACGTTTTAAATAATACGATTAAATTCCGGAAAACTCTTTATGTAACAAATTGCGTCAAGCTCTAAATATTAACATAAACTTAATATTTTTTTATTTTTTTGAACATAATACAATTATCAACGTTATAAAAATAGGCGTTAGATGGGTTGAACTGTATTTAATAATGATTTCGGTATTCTGTACAAATTATTTTTTACTTGTTCGTGCTTAAATATTTTTATTTTCGTACAAATGCAGTATTTTTGCTTTCTGAATTAAGAAAGCATTTAAATGTATTTAAAATTCAATAAGAAAAATTATAGTGTTTCATAGTGTGAGGGTAGCTGAAAAATTTTTTCAGTTGCCCTTTTTTTTAATACAAAACTCAATTTAGTACCTTACCGAGATTTAATTCCTTATAAATTCAAAACTCATGAAAGAAGAAACAGCAGTTGCAACAACCGTAGAAAAATTACGAGTGGCGATGATATCGGGTGATGCGATCGCACTCACGAAATTGGTAGACGACTATTTGAGTTACGGTCATTCCAACGGCTATGTTGAAGGTAAAGAAGAATTTATTGAAAAACTCGCAAGCGGTAAATCCAATTTCGAGCAAATTGATTTGGCGGAACAAAGCATTAAAATAACCGATAAAACTGCTGTAGTGCGGCATAAATTTTACGCACAAACCAACGACGGTGGTAAAGGCGTTGCCACTGTAAATTTATCGATCTTATTGATTTTTCATAAAGTAATCGGCGATTGGAAATTATTGGCGCGACAAGCTGTGCGGATATAAACCCGTTTTCATTAAAGTGTTTATTTCAAAATATTTTTTTGATTATTCGAATAGCATAATGAATATCAGTTAAATTTTCCTTTTAACTTTGCAACACTTTATTATAGATTGATGTTCATAAAAAGTATAGCGACGTAGAGGAACCGAATAGATTTTCTTATAATGCCCATGAAAGGTCGTTAAAGTGTTGAAAATCGTAAAATAGAATATGGCAAGAATAGCTTTAAATTTTGAAGATGGTGTAACTCGAATTATTGAATCGAAATCCGGACAAACGGTTTCCGATGCGGCAACGGCTGCGCGTATAAAAATTCCTCTAGACTGTACAGGCGGTATTTGCGGAACATGTAAATGCAAAATAAAAACAGGTATTTGCGATTTAGGTGAGTACGAAGAAGACGCTTTAACAAACGAAGAAATAGCAGAAGGTTTCGGCTTAGCCTGCCAAATGGTACCTAAGTCGGATATGGTAATTGAGATTTTAGCAAGTGCTGATGCGTGTAAGGTAAAAGTGGAAAAATATACTGCCAATATTGTAAGCATAGACTTTTTGTCGCCTGAAATTGTAAAGTTGGTGCTTAAAGCACAACACCATCATAAATTCCATTTTTTGCCGGGACAATATGCCAATATTGAAATACCGGAGCTAAATGTCACGCGCTCTTATTCGTTCAGTGGCATATCGGATACGGAAACGGTTGAGTTTCTTGTGCGTTTGTTGCCACATGGGGTTATGAGCGATTATCTCAGAAACGAAGCGAAAGTAGGAAGTGTTTTGCATTTATACGGACCTTTCGGTAGTTTTTATTTAAGAGATATTGAAAAACCGGTTTTATTTTTTGCCGGCGGAACAGGTATTGCACCTTTTTTATCCATGTTGGAAAAATTATCTAAAGACAATAAGAAGCATCAACCTGTGCAATTGTTTTACGGCGCAACCACCGACGAAAATTTAGTTGAATTAGATCGCTTAGCGGATTTTAAAGCTAATTTACCGTTTCGATATTCAAATTGTGTATCCATCGAAAAATCAAATCTACATCCGCACGGGTTCGTGACGCAATGGGTAAATAAAGAACACTTAGGTACGCAAACTTACGACATTTACGTTTGCGGTCCACCGGCAATGGTAGATGCCGTAAAAAGTGTCATTGAGAAAGAAGGAATTTCTCAACACCATTTTTATGTAGAGAAATTTACACCTGCGAGTTCCTGATTTTCGATTCAATTGAATCGAAAATCAACTCGGTTTTAAATTTCTTTCCAATAAAGAAAACGCTATCATACTCGCCGCACTTGCAGACAAACCGTAAATAATGGTCGGGTATTCCGTTTCGTAATGTTCGCACAACATCCAAACAGCACAACCGATCACCATTGATGCGATGGCACCCCACGCCGTTCCTTTTTTCCAATATAAACCCGCAACAAGCGGAATGAAAAGCGATACTAAACTGATCCGCGATGAATTGCCGACCAATTCGTAAATATCTTTGGTATAAACGGCTATAATAATTCCGACGAGCGTTAAACCGACAACAGCGATGCGCATGATGCGCAACAATTTTTTATCCGGAAGGTTTTTATAAAACGGCCGCACCAAATTTTCGCCGATGACTGTAGATGAGGCTAAAATCGCACTGCTTGATGTACTCATAATACCCGACAATAATGCACCGAAAAATAAAATCTGTACGAATAAATTACCCTCACGCAAAACCATCATCGGTATCAAATTCTGATTTTTTTCACCGACTTTAATTAAATCGGGATACAATTGCGTACCGATAAGCGCGATAATGAGCGGAATCATGGCAATCGTCAGGTACATAAACGCCGCAATAATGGCACCCCGAACGGCGATACGTTCCGTGCGCGCCGACATGATGCGTTGAAAAACATCTTGTTGCGGTACCGAACCAAGTCCGACCGTAATCCATGCGGCGATATATTCTATGATGTTTTTAAAATGCGGTTTCGGCAAAAAACGAAATGTCCCTTCGGGCGCGTGAGCGACAACATTTTGAATACCGCCGACTTTGTGTAGCATGATGAATAAAATAATCAATAAACCGCCGATAATAAAAACGGCTTC
Organism: Chitinophagales bacterium; assembly: GCA_038226035.1. Lineage (GTDB taxonomy): Bacteria > Bacteroidota > Bacteroidia > Chitinophagales > Saprospiraceae > JAAFJT01. Next base: position 86,372 of record JBBRQS010000017.1, read on the forward strand.
AATAAAATCGGTGTAAGCAATCGCATACATACCGCCGATATAGGTGTACAGCATGACGATGAAACCGCAAATAAAAATAGCTTGATTGACGGGAAAATTACTGATAGTATTTATGATAAAACCGAGCGCGATAAATTGCGCCGATATCCAGCCGAAATAAGACGGCAGCATCAATAATGCACTGATGGTTTCGGTGCGCGGACTAAAACGATTACGGAAATAAGTGCTGAAAGTATTGAGATTAAGGTTGTAAAGTTTGCGCGCCAGAAAAATACCGATAATAAACAAGCACAGCGCAGCACCGAACGGATCTTCAATAACGCCGAGCAAACCTTTTTCTACGAATTCCGATGAAGCACCCATAATCGTTTCCGATCCGAACCAATCGGAAAACATTTCCGTCACAACTATCATCATCGGCATTTGCCGGCTGGCGGTAATAAAATCGCTTGAAGTTTTCACGAAACGCGATGCCCACCAACCGATAGCTAAAGTACCGAGTAAATATAAGCCGATAAAACCCAATAAAATTTCTCTGTCGTTCAATTTTTTTTATCAGTTAATCAATTAGTCGGTACAAAAATAACGCGCCGTTATCAACCTTCAATGAAAAACTTTTATTCAAACTGTCAATCGAAATTTCTATATTTTTTTTGTCTTTCGATATAAAAAAAAATATAGTTTCCGTTTCTTTTTTATTTTTTTCTAATGAATTATTTTTTTGGAAAAAATAATTTTTCTCTGAAATAAAAATATTTTTTTCAAAAATAAAAAAATTATTTTTTTGCGCGTGTATAATTGAAAAATTATTTTCAATTAAATTATTATTTTCATTTTCGTAAAAGATAATTTTAGTTGCTTGCAAACTCGAGTCGTTAATTAAATTCCAATGAATGACATCAATTGTTTTTCCGTCCCGACATTCCCAAACACCTTGTAATTTTTTCAGTTCGGAAAATTCTTTATACGATTTTTCGCGCAGGGTTTTTTCGTGAATAATAAACCATGCAGCCGTTGCGCTCAACAAAAGTAAAATAACAATTGCAGTAGAATAAGCGGGTGTACCGATGAGCGGACGATGCGCTCTGCGTTTACGCGCGCCGACAAGTTTTTTTTCTAATCGTTGCCAAGCCTCAGCGCGCGGAGTTTCGATATACATCTCGTCGGCAGCGCGTAACTTGTCACTGAGTTTATCGCCCGAATTATCGTTCAAGCTATCGAAATCATCTTTATCGGTCATTATTTTATTTTTTCAAGTTCTGATTGAAGTCTTTTTTTAGCTAAAATCAATTGCGATTTAGAAGTATTGACGCTGATGTTCAACATTTCCGCAATTTCGGCATGTTTGAAACCATCTAAAACATACAAATTGAAAACGGTTTTGTAACCGTTCGGAAGTGTGTCAAGTGCGCGCATAATATCTGCTACCGCAAAATCGCTGTCAATTTCCCTGTTTTCACTCCATGGTAAGCGTTCAAGATTTTGAACTGCTATATCCGAAACATCTAAATCAATTGTGAGTAAACGTTTTTTGCGCAAAAACATGAGCAATTCGTTCACTACAATACGTCTTATCCAACCTTCAAAACTACCTTCAGCTTTAAAAGAATCTATTTTTTCAAACACTTTGTACATACTTTCTATCAGCACATCTTCGGCATCGTCTCTGTTGCGCACGTAACGCCGGCACACGCCCAACATTTTGGGTGCGAATTGATCATAAAGCATTTTTTGTGCTTTCGCATCAAATTGCCGGCAACGTTCGATGAGATGTGCTTCGGTCATGTATTTTCGGATTTCGGATTTCGGTGAAGGATTTCGGTGAAGGAAGTCTTCGCTTTAAGCGAAGGCTTCCTTAAAAACCCGAAAAATTCCAAAATTTATTCTCTTTTCATAATAGATGCAAAATCAAAGATTTAGGGTGCGTATATTTGCGTTTTTTTTAAAAGACTTTGGACTTTAGACATTCACCTTCGGGCATTTGAATCATAATTAATTTTCAAAGCCTAAAGTTGAAATTCCAAATTCCAAATTCCAAATTCCAAAAAAATGTTCTTCAACGGTATAAACTACGAAATTCAAGGCATAAATCCTTCAGATTTATGCAAAAAATATGACACACCGCTTTATGTTTATGATGCGGCAATTATCGAACGGCAATATAAAAAACTTGTGGCGGCTTACCAAGCTGCGCCGCGGTTGCGCATTAATTATGCCATGAAAGCTTTATCGAATTTATCGGTTTTAAGCTTTTTACGCCGATTAGGTGCTTGTGTAGATACCGTGAGCATTGAAGAAGTAAAATTAGCATTAAAAGCCGGATTTTCCGCGCACCAAATCGGATATACACCGAGCGGTGTGCGTTGGAGCGAAATTGAAGAAGCTGTTGCATTAGGCGTGCATATTCATTTAGATTCCATTCCTTTGATGAAAAAATTCGGTGAACATTACGGTAATGCCATTGGGGTGGGTTTGCGTATTAATCCGCATGTAAAAGCGGGCGGTAATTTTAAAATTTCAACGGCGCACGATAGGTCCAAATTCGGTATTTCGATTCATCAATTGGAGGAAGTGATAAAAACGATGCAACAAACCGGTATAAAAATAGACGGTTTGCATCAACACACCGGCTCAGAAATAAAAGACGCCTCTACTTTTTTGGAAGTTGCCGAAATTATTTTTGATGCGGCGAAAAATTTTCCGGATTTGGAAAGTATTGATTTAGGTGGCGGTTTTAAAGTGCCGTACAAACCCGACGATAAAGAAGCGGATATTATACACATCGGTGCGGAAATTACGAAAAGGTTTAACGATTTTTGTGCAACATACGGACGCGATTTGACTTTGATACTTGAGCCCGGAAAGTTTTTAGTAGCGCAGTGCGGTTATTTGTTGGCGCAAGTTAATATTGTTAAACACAGTCCGTCGCTTTCATTTGCCGGTATTGATACCGGTTTAAATCACCTCATTCGCCCGATGATGTACGACGCGTATCACGAAATCATCAATATTTCTAAAAATCCGAACTCCGAAAAAAATATGTACAACGTTGTAGGCTACATCTGCGAAACGGATACTTTCGGCGAAAACCGTTTACTCAACACCGTCAAAGAAGGCGATATTCTCGCCATTTGCAACGCCGGTGCATACAGTTATTCGATGTCATCAAACTATAATGCGCGTTTTCGTCCGGCAGAAGTTTTGGTTTATAACGGTGTAGATTATTTAATTAAAGAACGCGAGAATTTTGAGGATTTGGTAAGAGGGCAAAAGATTTTAGAATTCTTATAAAATAATCAGGTTACATAAACTTAATCAATTCTTTAACGAGGCTAAAAACGGTTGTAGAAGATTCTTCTCTTCCGGAATTTGAGTTGTTGTAAGATTCGTAAATTCTTTTCGCGCGTTTGATTGCTATTTCGGTTCTTGTTGAAGGAACGGTTGACTTAACTGTTTCATCAATCTCAAATAGCAATTCAAAGAAATTTTTAGATATAATTTTACTGCCGTTCCCATCATAAGTTGCACCTAACGGATTAATGTAACGATTAATTTTATCGTTATACAAAGTTCTATCCATTGAACCACCTTGATGATCTTCAAAATGCAAAATCAGCCAATATTCAAACGCTTGATTGGAATAAGCCACGCCAAAATTGTACGAATCAGCTAATCGCACTGCTTCATTAAAATTTGATAATTGTTGCGGATTATCCGGTTTCGGATCTGCATCGAAAACACACCAAACTTGGTCATATTCTTTTTCATCCGCAAGTTGTTTTGCCCGTTCGACTAATGAAACAGTATTCCTGCCTTCTCCAAAAGATTTTATTGAAGCTGTCAGTATTTTAAATTGATTGAAATAAGATGGTTCAGTATTTTGACCTTCGCAATAAATTAAAAACGTTTGCCTTTCTTCTAAAACAGGAGGTTGTCTATCAAGATTTAATTTACCACTTCTTCGTGCTTTCGATTCGGCTATTTGCTTTTTATGTTCTTCTCGTTCTTGTTGTTGTTTTTCTTTTTTATTTTGCATTTTCATTTTCGAGCGGCATATTTGGAGTAAACGAATCAAAATCACCTAAATACGGAATAGCACCATATTTGCCTCTCAAATAATTCTCTTCAAACGCTTCATTTTTTCTGACTGCATCTGTTTTAAAATCAGCTAAAGAATACAACTTAGCAGCACCATATTTATCCTTTTCCGTAAACCAAATTTGATCCCTCCTAAATAATTTAGAATTTAACAAGTTTGAGTCTTGAGTATTAAAAATTAATTGAGCATTATTAGGATTATGTTCTTTTGAATTGAAAAGTGAAATAATTTTTTCGACTAAATTTGGATGAAGTTTGGAATCTAATTCATCGATAACTAATAAAAATCCATTTAAAAGTGCAACAGAAATAAATCCGCTAATCTCGAAAAATTTTTTAGTTCCAAAAGATTCTTCATCAGCTAAAGAAAATTTTATATCCACAATATATTTTTTATTCTGATCAAATTTTTTATGAGATGTATAAACTTTATCGGTTAAATCAACAATATCAGTCCAAATTTCTCTGTATACTTTTTCTTTTTCGTAAGAAAGATTTATTTCTGATTCTTTTCTTTGAATATCATCAATTCCTAAATCTGCAAACTTCATAAATTCTAAAATTTTTTCTTTCCCTTCACTAGTTTGCATCATATTCATACTTGGTAATTTATGATATATAATATCATTTGCGAAAACTACTGATGTACTCCTTGCAAATCCGTCTAATATAGTATTTGCAATTCCATCATTAAATTGAACAGCTACTGATAGCAATAATGCATTTTCACGAACAAGTCCTCTATCAATTAATAATTTAATATTAGAAAAGTTTTTTTTATGAATTTCAAAATTTTGATTATCTCTGTAAAATAATTCTATCTCTTTAGTATTAGGTTTATAATATAGCCACTCTGCTATAACTTTTTGTTTATCTACTTCAAAACCATAACGGTAAATTTCATTATTAAAAAGAAAAACAATCTCAAATTCAGAACCTAAATTATCAGTTTCTGAACTCAATTTAAAATTATCAACTTGAATTTCATCAGATTTTTGAGTATCTTTTGACGAGGATACTACAAATTTCTGCATAAAGTACAGTGCTTCAAATAATTTAGTTTTGCCGCTCGCATTAGCACCATAAATTACAGCACTTTTAAGTAACCGCAAATTAAATTTTTCGACATAAATAATATTGTCTTCTTCACGGGTATCTTTATCAGAGTTGGAAGCTACGAGGCTTAAAGTAGCTTTGTCTTTAAATGTTTTATAGTTTTTGACAGAGAATTGAATTAGCATAATCTGTATTTTAATTGCGTTATTTGCATAAATATTGCAAATATAGTATTTATTTTTTAAATTTTAACAAAATAGCTAATTTTTGGTTGTTCAACTTCTAAAATAATTACAGTTTATTTGAGTTCAATTTTTCTTTTAATTGCCTCAAACTTGTTTGAAATTTCATTCTCATCTTCTACATCTTCTCCTTTTACAGCTTTTATTATTAACTTCAATGAAGAAACTAAATTACCGGCAATATAGTCCACAAAATTTTCAATCAAATCGGCGTCAGCTTGACGCAAGGCAGCGAAATAATTTTGTTTGTCTTGAGTTTTTACAATAACGGGCGGATAACCAAACTGCATCAAAATAAAATTCATAAGTATGCGTGCCAATCTTCCGTTGCCGTCATCGAATGGATGTATGCGTACAAATTTATAATGAAACTCGGATGCCAATAAAACAGCATTGACATTTTCTTTTTCCATTTTAATGCGGTACCAATTAATTAAATCGTGCATTTTCGCTGGGGTTTCTTCGGGCGAAGCGAAATAAAAAATTTCTCCTGTGACAGTTTTAACATGATTCGGACTTGTTTTATAAGCACCAACATAATTGTTTTTGTTGTCTCTTTTCCGTCCGGTGTTATTGCAGGCTTTGTTGAAGGTTCTTTTAAAATAAGTGTATGCAATTCCCGAATAAAATTTTCAGTGAGCGGGCGTTGTTGTTTTACAATTTCAATGACTTCATTTATAGCATCGTTATGACCTGTTATTTCAAAATGATCTTTTAGCGGTTTGCCGTTTGCGGTGATGCCGAATAAAATCAATGCCTTAGTTTCTCCATACGACAATGAGTTACCTTCCAAATTATTTGAATGATAGTTCCAATCAAGTCGAAATTTTTGCATAATGCGTGCTTCATCCTCTGCGTTTAAAGGTAGTAGGGCATCAAGTTCTGACTTTAATTCTAAGACTTTTTCTAAATTCTTCATATTTTCTTAATCTCACTTTAACGTAAATAGTTGCACCGAACAATTTTACGGCATTTATTTGCATTTTAAAATATGCTTTATACAATCTGCATATTCACAAAGCAAATTTACGTTAATGTTATCCTACTTCAAAGCTATTAATTCACCGATGCCGGATTTACCTCGTTTGAATGCTGTCGCTAAAGAATTGAGTAAATATTCGGTTGCTGCATCCATATCCAGTGCTGCCGACTATACAGTTTTTTATTTTTTCTTGCTTACAAGCATATCAAGAGTGTTGGCGACTGTTTTAAGTCATGTTGCGGGATCAATAGTCGCGTTTATACTCCTTTCAGGTTGGGTTTTTCAATACGTAGAGCAGCACGATCGGCGCACTTTAATTTTAAAATTCGTTGGTGCCCAAACAACATCATTGATATTAAACACCACCTGTTTTTGGCTTTTTATTCATTATACATCTGCCTCTACATGGGTGGCGCGAATTTCCGCAGCCGTTATAGTCGGTACGCTTATTTATTTTGTAAATAAATTTTATGTGTTTAAAGGATAGTTTTTACGAGGAGAGATGAGGTATGAAGTAAAAAATCGTTCATACTTTATACTTCATTGTGCGTTTTTTTTCGGCAACACCTCAAAACTTTGTTCTAATCGCGTTCCGTCTTCATCCACTAATGTGATTTTATGTTTACCGACGCTCGGCGTGAGCGATAATTGGTGAAAATTTACGGTAGTAGCTACAAAAGTGTTATCGAGATGCCAAAAAACTTTTTTTTCCGGATGACTGTGCGCTATTCGGAATACGACAGGACTTAATTTACCGTCTATATCGGTGGGTACAAAAATTTTTGTAGCGGATTTGGGATAAATAAATTGCATCGGATTCATTTTATTGTCCGTCATACGACAATCCGCGCGAAAGGGTGGCGGCGGTTCGAGCAACGGATTTTTTAATCTGAAATAATATGCTTCCAAAGGCGGTAACACAAACCAAGATTGATGCACCATTTTATCCGGTGCTTCACAATCACTGCTGACTTGAAATTTTTTGCCCGCATCCAAGTGAATAATCTGATGAAACGGACACGATTTTACTTTTATCGCATTCTTCGTTGCCCAGACAGTATCTTTTTCGCAGAGTTCGGTAGCGCGGAAACCACTTTGTTTGCATACTTCGGTTTTTACCATATCGTCGTAAGGTTGCTCAAACCATTCGCTTTGGGGCGGCAAAAGATTAAAAATATCGAATAAAATCGGTGCGGCGGCTTCTATGCCGATGAGTCCCGGTCGTCCTTCACCGTCCGCATTTCCTGCCCAAACACCGACGACATATTTCGGCGTGACACCAATCGCCCACGCATCTCTGAAACCGTAACTCGTACCGGTTTTCCAAGCAATAGTGCGCATATTGTCGAATAATTCCCAGCTGCCTTCATTTGCGGGGCGTTCCACTTCTTTCATCGCATCAAGTGTTAACCAACAGGAAGAGGCATTTAAAACGGGAGCTTGTGTTTGCGTTTGTAAGGCAGACTTCGCTTGAAGCGAAGACTGCCTTTTTTTTCCGGCATCCGAAATCCGAAATCGTGCCTCGTCCCAATCTCTTACATCGTACTTGTTTTGATATTTGTACCAATGCGAAACGGTACGTGCCATACTTGCATACGTATTCGTCAATTCTTGCAAAGTACTTTCGCCGCCTCCCAAAATAATCGTTAAACCGTAATGCTCCGCCGATTGAGTGAACGAATGAATACCCAAACGCGGTAGTTGGTGATGAAATTTTTCGACACCGTACTGCGCGAGCAATCGAACGAAAGGAATATTCAATGAACGCGCCAACGCGCGCCTTGCCGGAATAACCCCATCGTACGTTTCATTAAAATTTTCAGGATGATAACCGCCCATATCCGTAGGAATATCGGTAAGCATAGCGTTCGGTGTAATTTCGCCTTCTTGTTGCGCGAGTGCGTACAAAAAAGGTTTCATAATACTACCCGTCGAACGTTGTGCGCGGATAATATCTACGTCTTCGCCGTATTCTTTTCCGGCTGTCGTGTTGCCGACGTAAGCAACGATATTTCCGGTTTCAACTTCCATCACCAAAGCCGCCGCATTGTGAATACCGTTGGAAAGTAAAATATTTTGATGCCATTGCAGCGTTTGTATCACCCGTTTTTGCAACTCAATATCAATTGTAGTGCGGATGCGCGAAACTGATCTCAGGAAGTCTTCGCTTTGAGCGAAGCCTTCCTTATTCCCTGAAAATGCACGGTCTAATAAATGCGGTGCCAATTGCGGTAACGGTAACGGTTGTTCCGGCAACGGTTCTTCTAGTGCGAGTTCGTAAGTGGTTTTATCTATTATGCGGCGATTGAATAATTTTTTTAAAAGACGATTACGTTTTTCGAGTAATGCTTCGCGGTGCTTGGCTAAATGTATCATCGTCGGCGCGTTCGGTAAAATGGCAAGAATTGCAGATTCCGCCCATGATAATTGTTGTGGATTTTTTCCGAAATATCTCCATGATGCCGCTTCTATACCCACTACATTACCGCCATAAGGCGCGTTGGAAGCGTAAAGTTGTAAAACTTCGCGTTTAGTGTGCGTCATTTCCAAGCGCGTAGCTTGAACCGCTTCGATTATTTTATTCCAAATACTGCGCGCACTGCCTTGTCGCGACATCCGAATGACTTGCATCGTAATCGTAGAGCCGCCGCTAACCACTTTTTTATTTTTGAAATTAGATACCAAAGCCCGCACCAGCGAAAAAGGATTCACACCGGCATGGCGATAAAAATATTTATCTTCGAAATTAATGAGACATTGCGCGTATTTATCCGGTATTTTTTCAATATCCGGAAACCGCCACTGTCCGTCTTTTGCAATTCGCGCACCGAGCAAATTGCCGGATTTATCTTCGAGTATTTTACTGACGGGTGTATTGAATAAATTTTTTGGGAGAGAAAACCAAAACAAGAAAAATAAAATCGCAATAACGCCAATGCGAATTTTTTTTGTGTTGAAGCGAAAAAAAAAAATTTTTATTTTTGAAAAAAAAATTTTGAAACTTTGTTTTGAAATTATTTTTTTGACCTGCATTTTTTTTGAAAAGTTTTTTATGCTTTTAATAATGCTTCTATTTCTTGTTTTAAAATTGGTAAGTGTTTAATAACTATACTCCAGATTTCAGTTTCTTCAACTGCTCTGTAATTGTGAATAATAAAATTTCTTGCCACAACTACTTTTCATGCGTTAGTAATATTAATGTCGGGGTCTATTTTTAATATTTTACTCATGGCTTCACCCATGATTTCAATATTTCGTTCAACGGCGTGTTGAAGCATTAAATTTTTTTGAAAATTTGAAAATAATTTCGGTTCACCTACAAAAATCTTTACAGTGTGTATAGCTTCAATAATATCTTCGAGCAATTTAATTACATCTTTATCCATAAATCTTTATCTTTTTTTCATTTAACTCTTCAATGAAATACGGATTCTTAAGAGATTTTTCTGTCAATAAATCAACTTCTCTATTTAAGGTGTCTCTTAAATCAAATCTTAAATCCCACATAAGCGATCCTTGTTCAAGGGGTTCCAAACCTTCTTGAAAATTTATAAGTAAATCAATATCACTGTCCGGCTTAAACCTGTCAGTGATAACCGAGCCGAATAAATAAGCTGTTGAGAGTTTATACTTTTTAAGAATCTCAATCAAAATCGGCATTTGTCCCGCGAATGCTTCGTTAATCATAAAAAAAGTTGTTTTACCTTATTTATTACAACACAAAGTTATTATTTTTATTCAATTTCTAAAAATATTTTTTGATTAATACAAATGAAAGGATTAATTTGAGGAGTTTCAATACTGAGAATTTCTGCACTTGAACAGAATTAAATTGTTTTCATCATTTCCAATAACTCCGACAAAATCATAGCAGTAGCACCCCATACTTTTTTTTCAAAAACATCAAAGTACGGTACGTTCAAAAGTATTTGTTCGGGACCGGCTTTCATAATGGTGTGTTTTATGGTTTCGGGATTCAGTAATAAAGATAAAGGTGTTTCTAAAATCAGATTGACTTCGGTAGATTGCAGCTTCAATGCGAGAGGTTCATTTGAAAATGCTAAAACGGGAAAAACTTCAAAATTACTGACGGGAATATAGAGGTGTGTCATGCGTCCGATGATGTTTACTTGTTCGGGTTTTACGCCTACTTCTTCGTAACATTCGCGGAGCGCACAGTTTTCAATCGTTACATCAGCCGGTTCGAATTTACCGCCCGGAAAACTTATTTGCCTACTGTGCGGATCTTTTTCGTAACCGGCACGCTCAATGAGCAAAACGTGTGGCGAATTATTTTTTTCATAAATCAAAACCAATACCGCCGATTTTTTTGCGGTTACCGGTGCTACCATGCTTTGTATGCGCGCACTGAAAGCCATTTCTAATTGAAAAGATCTGCCAGGCAAACCTTTACCGTATCGTTTTTGTAATTGATTTAGGAGCATTTAGTAACACGCTTTATAAACATCTGACCAATCGCTCCGGTGTTTGACGACGGTTTCTAAATATTCGCGCCAGACGATATTATCTTGGACCGGATCTTTTATGACCGCTCCAATGAGACCTGAAACTAAATCATCGGCACTTAAACGCCCGTTGCCGAAATGCCCGGCCAAAGCTAAACCACTGTTCACGACCGAAATCGCTTCGCCCGTACTAAGTGTGCCGGAAGGCGATTTTAATTTAGTTTTTCCGTCGGCAGTTACGCCGTTACGCAATTCTCTGAAAATGGTGACGATGCGCTGAATTTCTTTTAATGTCGGTATTTCTGCGGGTAATTGATAGGCTTTTGCCAAACTCGCCACGCGGGTTTGTACAATTTGTACTTCTTCGTTGATATTTTCGGGGAAAGGTAAAATGACGGTATTGAAACGCCGTTTCAACGCACCTGACAATTCGTTCACTCCTTTATCTCGGTTATTGGCGGTGGCGATGATATTGAAACCTTCGACGGCTTGTATTTCGGTGTTGAGTTCGGGGACAGGTAATGTTTTTTCGGAAAGAATGGTAATTAAAGTATCTTGTACGTCGCTGCCGATACGCGTGAGTTCTTCGAGGCGGCAAATTTTCCCTTCGCGCATGGCTTGCAACATAGGCGTTTCTACCAATGCTTTTTCGCTCGGACCTTCCGCGAGTAAGCGCGCGTAATTCCAACCGTAACGGATAGCTTCTTCGCCCGTACCGGCAGTACCTTGAATGAGGAGAGAAGAAGTACCGCAAATTGCCGCCGAAATATGTTCGGATACCCAAGATTTCGCTGTACCGGGCAAACCGTACAACAAAAGTGCGCGATCTGTTGCCAATGTTGCTACCGCAATTTCCATCAATCGCCGATTACCGATGTATTTCGGTGATACCGTAAAACCGTTTTTCAGTTTTCTACCCATCAAATAAGTCACCACAGCATTCGGCGACATTAACCAGTTCGGCGGACGTTTTGCCGTGTCTTGTTTTTTTATCGCCTCTATTTCTTCCGAAAATTGTATCTCGGCGTGTTGGCGTATGATTTGAGGCATAAGATTTTATTGGAGTTATGAATCATGAATTATGAACGTTTACAATTTATTCGGTCTGTTACTCAACCATTCTCGAAAGCGTTTGGCATTCACGATGTGTTGCTCGAAAGTTTCGGCGAAAAGTAATTTACCGTCGTCATTCGGTTCGGCGCAAAAGAAAAGATAATTATCGTCGTCCATATTCAATACGGCATCTATAGAGTTGGCACTCGGCATACAAATTGGTCCGGGTGGTAAACCTTCATTGGTGTACGTGTTGTACGGGTTTTGTAACTGCAAATCGCTTTTTGTGAGTTGGCGCGTCGAAGAGGCGTTTTCGGTGAGCAGAATGGCATAATACACCGTCGGGTCGCATTGCAATCTCATTTTTTTCTGTAAACGGTTATAATAAGTGCGCGCCACAATCGGGCGTTCGTCGGTGCGGCGGGTTTCTTTTTCTACGAGCGATGCCAATATAATACAATCTTCCGGCGATAAATTAGCAGCTCGTGCTTTTGCCAACCGTTCAGGTGTCCAAAATTTTTTGTATTCGCGCACCATGCGGTCTAAAAATTTTCGTGGTTCTGTATGCCAATTCACTTCGTAAGTATTGGGCATAAAAACGCACATCAAATTATCTTTGGTGAAGTGCAAAGAATCGAGAATAATCGGATTGGTAAAAGTTTCCAAAAAATTCAACGAATCGCCTTCAGTTGTGCGCGCCACTTTTCCAGCAATTTGTGCCGGTGTTTTTTCTAAATTTAAAGTGAGTTTAAATGCGGCTTGTTCACCGTCTTTTAAATATTTTGTCAGTTGATAAGCACTCCAATTCGGTCTTATTTTGAAACGACCGGTACGCACGTTTTTCAAACCTATCCAACCCGCCCATTGCTTAAATCCGAAAACATTTGTCAGAAAACCTTGTTCTTCTAATTGTTGTGCGGCATCTTCTATAGGTAACTGCGCAGAAAATTTTACAATATCATTGTTTAACGTTTCAGGCACCACCGGCAGAAACAAAAGAAAATAAGATAGACAGCCGAAAATCCCGATGCTTAAAAAAACCGGATACAATTTATTCAGTTTAATCATTTAGTTGTTTTTGGTAACCGGTATATAGTAAATTTTGATGGTAAATAAATTTCAAGTTTGCCACTTACCATTAAAATTACACGTTCATTCCGGAGCGTTTAGCTAAATATGTTTGTAAAATTTCTTTAAACCCCTTATTAATGTCGCAAGGTACGTAATCAATTTTAAATTGCAAACAGCGTTCTTTAAGCTCATCCACATATTTATTTATCTGTTCCGTATAAAAAGATTTTACCTGATGCGGTTGTAAGCGCACTTTTTCGCCGCTTTCCAAGTCCACAAAAATAGTAGGTTTATTATCGAAAGCAAAATTAAGTTCTTTCGATTCGTCAATTACGTGAAACAGCACGACCTCGTGTTTGTTGTATTTCAGATGTTGCAACGCAGAAAAAAGTGCTTCTTGGTCGGCTGAATCGTCGAACATATCCGAGAAGATACAAACGAGCGAACGGCGGTGAATATTTTCCGCGATTTCATGCAAAGCATTCACGGTTGCTGTTGAACGATTAAGCGGTGTTTCGTCGTTGATATATTTTTCTATGATACCCAACAAATAGCGGTAGTGCGTCATCGAAGATTTTACGCCCGTGTGTTCATGCACCACGGTATCAAAAATACTCAAGCCGAAAGCATCGCGTTGTTTCATCAAAATATTCATTAGCGAAGCGGCGGCTAAAGCGGCAAAACCGATTTTCTTTTTCGCGGTTTTTTCATTGTGCGGGAAATACATCGAAGCCGACACATCAAATACGATTTGACAACGCAAATTGGTTTCTTCTTCGTACCGTTTTGTAAAAAGTTTTTCCGTACGTCCGAACACGCGCCAATCAATATTGCGCGTACTCTCGCCCGGATTGTACAAACGATGTTCCGCAAACTCGACGGAAAAACCGTGAAACGGCGATTTATGCAAACCGATAATAAATCCTTCGACGACTTGTTTCGCCAAAAGTTCCAAATTTCCGATGTCTTTAATGTCGTAATTATCGAGTAAAATCATTTTCCGATGAGCATTTTCTATTTTATACTTGTTTGTAATTTTACTTAAACGGCTTGAATAGGGGTTGTGTTGCGAAGTTCATTTTATTTTATTTAATGTTTAGCCATTAGTGTTCCATCCGATGTTTTTAATTTTGCTCTCAATAAAAAAGTTATAAATCAGAAAATTAAATCAATAAGACCATTTATCGGTTCGGAAAATTTTGAAATTTCAAGAGATTTTTATCATGACTTAGGTTTGAAGAGGTTTCGATTTCAAAAAATATGTCTTATTTCAAAGTTTTCGGACAATTTGGTTTTCATTTACAAGATGCGTATATCGAAGGTTGGGTGAATAATACGATGATTTTTCTTGAGATGGATGATCTTGATGATTATTTGAAATCGGTTCAAAAATTAAACCCGCTTGAAAAATACGCAAAAGTTAGATTATCATCTATCAAAGAATCAGAATGGAGATGAGAATTTTTCCTGCATGACCCAAGCGATATACTCTGGCATTTTGGCACATTCAAATAGTGTAAATAGTTTTTCACGAAACGAATTATTTCATTCTAAAAATTTAACTATTAACTCTAAAAACATTTACTTTTGCGCGTTTTAATTTAGTCGGTTGTAGAGACGGCGATTTATAGCGTGTCAATTTCAACCCGCCAACAATATACGCGATAAATAGCCCGCTCGACAACCCACTAAACAACTTCTTTATT